>CAVUHX010000009.1:0-17814 GCA_963741405.1 uncultured Alphaproteobacteria bacterium | reverse complement strand
ACGCGTTCGTGCGCGCAGTCCTCGCAGCGCTCGACGTGGCCGCCGAGCGCGGCGGTGCGACAGGCCGTGATCGCTCCGATCACGCGCCGTTCGACGCGCCCGAGATTTCCGGCGTTCGCTCGTTCGTAAGTCTCGCCGTGGCGGCGGAAGACGTCGGCCAGTTCGAACGCCGGCCGGACCTTCACCGCCTAGTCCGGCGGCGTCACCTGCAGCGACAGCCGGTCGAGAGGGCTCTCGGTCCTGGCGATGACCTGCGTGGAGACGCGCGTGTCGCGCGCCGTCGTCGACAAATTCTCGTGCCCAAGCAAAACTTGGATGATGCGGATGTCGACGCCGCTTTCCAGCAGATGGGTCGCAAAACTGTGCCGCAGCACATGCACGCTCACCCGCTTGTCGAGCCCCGCCGCGGCCGTCGCCGACCGGCAGGCGGCATGCAATACAGTCGGGTCAATCGGCATATTGGAGGTGCGGCCCGGAAACAGGAACAGCGGCGGGTGCGCCAGCCGCCAATAGCTGCGCAGGATGCCGAGCAGCGTCTCGGAGAGCATGGCGTAGCGTTGCTTGCCGCCCTTCCCGTGTTCGATCCGCATCACCATGCGCTGGTTGTCGATATCGCGGACATTCAGCGCCGCGACTTCGGAAACCCGCAATCCCGCTGCATAGGCCGTCGTCAGCGCGACGCGCGCCTTCAGGCTCGAAACCGACTCCAGGAACCGCACGACCTTGTCGGCGCTGAGCACAACGGGAAGCTTGCGCGGTTCGCGGGCGTAAGCGATCCGCTCCGGGATCGTCTGTTCGCCGAGCGTCACGCCGTAGAAAAAGCGCAAGGCGCAGACGGCTTGGTTCACCGACGCCCACGCGACGCCCTTCGAAGCCAGATGCACCTGATAGGCTCGAACATCCTCCAGGCCGAGCCGATCGGGTGAGCGGCCAAAATACCGGCTGAACCTCGAGACCGCGTGGACGTAGGATTGCTGGTCGCCGGGGACAGATTGCGGATCGTCATGTCCTCGATCATCCGGCGGCGCAGAGGGCTGATCTGGGCCATCTGAAACTCCTGTCTGAGAGTGGGTTGCAACACCCCATCCTCTCAGGCAGGAGGACTTTCACTCCATCCCGCCGCTCAACCCCTCGCCTCCGCTTCCGCCGCGATAGCGGCTTCGTTCAATCTGCATGGGGCTTGCGGGGCGGTGGGCTGATCGATTCTACCTTCGAGGGCGCGAATCAAGCCTTTGGAGACGATATTGGATCAGTTTGCGGCCTGTTGGGAGGAGTTGGACGATCCGCGAAGCGGGAACGCGGCTCTTCATGATTTCCACGAACTCTTGATCATGGCGCTTTGCTCGGTTCTGAGCGGCGGACAGAGCGCGGTCGAGATGGCGTTGTTCGCCAAGGCGAAAGAGCCCTTTCTGCGTGGCTTCCTCAAATTGGCCAACGGCCTGCCCAGCCGCGACACGTTCAGCCGGCTTTTCCGTCAACTGGATCCGGAGCAATTCCGAGCCGTCTTCCAGCGGTTCATGTCGAGATTTTCGATTCCATGTCAGGGCGTTATCGCGATCGACGGCAAGGTGTTGCGCCGCTCGTTCGACAAGGCCAGCGGCAAATCGCCCCTGCACATGGTCAGCGCATGGGTCTGCCAGCAACGCATGGTGTTGGCGCAGATCGCCGCCGACGCGAAGTCGAACGAGATCACCGCCGTCCCCAAGCTGCTGGAGATGCTGTCGCTGAAGGGGACGATCGTGACCGTCGACGCGCTCAATTGCCAGCGTTCGATTGCCGACCAGATCGTTCGACAGGGCGCGACTATGCGCTGGCGCTGAAGGGCAACCAGGGCAGTCTGCATGACGACGTGCGCCTGCATCTGGATGACCCCGAATCAAGGCCGCGACGTCCAAGCCGGACGTCGACGCCGATCACGGCCGCATCGAGACGCGGACCGCGACGGTTTCGACCGATATCGGCTGGTTGCAAGACGATCACCAATGGCCTGGGCTGAAGGCCGTGGGCAAAGTGGTGCGAACCCGCGAAACGTCCACGAAAACGACAATGGAAACAGCTTATTACTTACTCAGTACGGAGTTTTCCCCAGAGCGATTGAACGAAGTCGCGCGCGAGCATTGGGGCGTGGAGAACCGGCTGCATTGGCGTCTCGACGTCATCATGAACGAGGATCAGGATCGCACCCGCCTCGGCCACGGCCCCGAAAATCTGGCAATCCTGCGCCACATGGCGCTGAACGCAATGCAGACGGAAGGATCCAAGGGATCCCTGCGCGGAAAGTTCAAGCACGCCGGGTGGAATGACGCTTTCCTCTCCAAACTCCTGGCCCAATTTTGAAATGCGATCGCCCTGTCTCCCTCAATCTCTCTTCTTGCCCACAAAACAATGGTAGGGGAAACCGAGCAGCTTCGACGATTCGGTATACCGGATCAGACTGGAGTACACGTGAATGACGGCTGCACCGGGAAAGGCCTGCGGACCGTGCACGATGTGTTGCTCGGCCCTGGAGATCACGGAACTCATGAAGCCTGCCGGCCCTCTGTGCGCCAATTGCCGTCTGAAAGGAGGGTGCGCGATCTACTCCAATCGTCCGCAGGTATGCCGCGACTTCGAATGCGAATGGCTGACGCGGCGCGACCTCACGCGGAGGTTCAGACCGGATCTGGCTGGCGTGATCCTGATGGACGACGCGGACAGCGACGAATACCGCGCCGTTTGTCCGCCTGAAAGGCCCATGACTTGGCGGCAGCCGCAAGTTTTCGCCCACTTGGTCGCGACCGCAAAGTCCGGACGCGTGGTGGTTGCCAAGTCAGGCCTCATGTCCTGGCGGATCTTCGCCTCCGGCGAATGGAGCGTGACCATATAGCTGAGGCGCATTTTGCGTCATTGTGCACAATTTCTGCTCACCGTTGGGTGGTCGAGAGCACCCCATGGCGTGATCCGTGATCGAATGCTAATACCCCTCGCGCTTGCAGGCGGCGCGACACCGCCAAATGGACGCGGGGACCGGAGTTTCCCAGCAATGAAGAAGATCGAAGCGATCATCAAGCCGTTCAAACTCGATGAAGTGAAGGAAGCCCTGCAGGAAGCCGGCATCCAGGGGATCACCGTCATCGAGGTCAAGGGCTTCGGCCGCCAAAAAGGTCATACTGAACTCTATCGAGGCGCGGAATACGTGGTCGACTTCCTGCCAAAAGTGAAGATCGAACTCGTCGTCGCCGACGAAGACCTACTTTCCGCAATCGAGGCGATCCGCGGCTCCGCCCAGACCGGGCGTATTGGAGATGGCAAGATATTTGTATCGCATATCGAGGAAGCCATCCGGATTCGGACGGGCGAGACAGGCGCCGACGCTATCTGATGGCGATTGCGTCCTAATCACAGGGCTACCCGTCGCCGCAGCGGCGGGCGAGAACATATGAGTTTAATCTTGAGGAAAGGCAAACCATGAAGACCGCCAAGGATGTCCTGAAGGCGATCAAGGACAACGACGTCAAATATGTCGATCTCCGTTTCACCGACCCACGGGGCAAGTGGCAGCACGTAACGTTCGACCAAACGCTCGTCGATGAAGATGCGTTCGCTGATGGCCTGATGTTCGACGGCTCGTCGATCGCCGGCTGGAGGGCGATCAACGAATCCGACATGACGCTCATGCCCGACCCAACATCGGCGTGCATGGACCCATTCTTCGCCGCTTCGACAATGGTCATGAACTGCGACATTCTCGACCCCGCGAGCGGCCAGCCATACAACCGCGACCCGCGAGGCATCGCCAAGAAGGCCGAGGCCTATCTGAAATCGACCGGCATCGGCGATACGGCGTTCTTCGGGCCAGAAGCCGAGTTCTTCGTGTTCGACGACGTGCGCTTCGCCTCCGACCCCTACAACACCGGCTTCCAGCTCGACTCCGCGGAACTCCCGACAAACTCCGACACATCTTATGAAGGCGGCAACCTAGGCCACCGGGTGCGCACCAAGGGAGGCTACTTCCCGGTTCCGCCCCAGGATTCGGCGCAGGACATGCGTGGCGAGATGCTCGCGGCAATGGCGCAGATGGGCGCGGTGGTCGAAAAGCACCACCACGAAGTCGCCTCCGCCCAACACGAGCTCGGCCTCAAGTTCGGCAGCCTGACAACGATGGGCGACCACATGCAGATCTACAAGTACTGCATCCACATGGTCGCACAGAGCTACGGCAAGACCGCGACCTTCATGCCCAAGCCGATCTACGGCGACAACGGTTCAGGCATGCACGTCCACCAGTCAATATGGAAGGGTGGCAAACCGGTAATGGCGGGCAACCTCTACGCCGATCTCAGCCAGGAGTGCCTGTGGTACATCGGCGGAATCATCAAGCACGCCAAGTCGCTGAACGGCTTCACCAACCCAACGACCAACAGCTACAAGCGCCTTGTGCCCGGTTTCGAAGCGCCGGTGCTGCTTGCCTATTCGGCGCGCAACCGCTCGGCGTCGTGCCGTATCCCGTGGACGTCCAACCCGAAGGCCAAGCGCGTCGAGGTTCGTTTTCCTGACCCGGGGGCCAATCCTTACCTCGCGTTCGCCGCGATGCTCATGGCTGGGCTTGACGGCATCAAGAACAAGATCGACCCGGGTCCGGCTATGGACAAGGATCTCTACGATCTGCCGCCGAAGGAGCTCAAGAAAATCCCGACGGTCTGCGGTTCGCTGCGCGAGGCGCTCTCCAGCCTCGACAAGGACCGCGCGTTCCTCAAAGCCGGGGACGTGTTCAACGACGACTTCATCGACAGCTATATCGAGCTCAAGATGGCCGACGTCTATCGCTTCGAAATGACGCCGCACCCGGTCGAGTTCGACATGTACTATTCCTACTGAGGCCCCCGCCTCGGACCAAGAAAGGGCGGCCTTCGGGTCGCCCTTTTGCTTTCGGAAAGCGCGACTCTTCGCCGCTTGGCCGCCGGCCCATCGGCGGCTTATCTTGCGGCTTTACCAGCCCGCGCCGAAGCCGCGCGCCGCAAGAGGAGCCGCACGCCATGACGAGCCTATTCTCCAACTGCGCTGCGGCTGGCGCGGGCCTAGCCGCTCTGGCTCTCGCGCTGTCGACCGCTCAATCGAGCGCCGCTCCCGCCGCCGACGCGCCCCACGGTGAGCAGCTGGCGCGGCGATGGTGCGTTTCGTGCCATGTCGTCGCCCCCGACCAGACGCACGGCGCCGACAGCGTTCCCGCTTTCGCCGCGATCGCCAAGCGGCCCGGCTTCGACGCCGAGAAACTTGCTCGTTTCCTGATGGACCCGCACCCCAAGATGCCCGACATGCAGCTGTCGCAAACCGAGGCCCGGGATCTCGCCGCCTATATCGCGAGCCAGGCGCGATAGGGGCGCCGCTCAATCGTAGGGCGTCCCGTCCTTGCGGCTGAACCGCCACTTGCCGTCGACCATGACGACGGCAAGATCATCGTCGGGGTAGGTCGCGCTGTCCCCCGGCGCGCGGTCGCCGATCTCGAGATAGACGACGTCCTCGTTGGTCTCGTTGACAAGATGATGCGCATCGCCGGTACCGGCTTTGAAACCGGCGCACATGCCAGGGCCGAGGGCCATGCGTCCCGCATCGGTCACCAGGGTCGGACGGCCCTCGAGGATGTAGACGAACTCGTCCTGCTTCGCATGGGCGTGGCGCAGCGCCGACAGGGCGCCGGGGGCGAGGCGGGTCAGGTTGACGCCGAAATTGGCGAGCCCGAACAGGTCGCCGAGCGGCCGCTTGAGCCGTCCGGCGACCCGCGAGGCGAAGGGCTCCGGATAGTTCGAGGGCTTGGCGCGGGCCGGCGCGTCGGCGGCGATAACAGCGACGGGATGCGGGGACGCGGGCTCGGGCATGGCGGACCTCCGCGAAAGACTTTAGGCCTGAATCCGTGCGGCGCGAAAGTGGCGGAGGCGCGGCGGCCCCCTCCGACCGTATCCGCGGCTCCTCCGGTTTAGCGCAGGTTTAGCGGCGGGGTCCTTTTCGATCAAAGGGTTGCGACCCGCCTTAGCGTCGCCCGAAAGCCGGCATTTTCGCCTATTTTAACAATATCATCATGTTTTATAGCGGCGAGCGCATCGGCGCTTTGGGATCCGAGGCCGTCTTGCCCCGGACCCCGCCTTGCGCCAGAGTTTCGACCCGTGGCACGACGGCCCACCCTCTTCGGCGCCCTGGCGCGCGGCGTCCTCTGGGCCAGCGTCGCGCTGACCGGCCTGTTCGCGGGCCTCGTGGCGCTCTACGCCTTCGTCGATCCAGTTTCGACCCTGATGCTGGCGCGCCTGGCTCTGGGCGAGCGTTACGAGCGCATCCCCGTCCGCCTCGAGGCGGTCGCGCCGGCCGCGGTCGCCGCGGTGATCGCGTCGGAAGACGCGACCTTCTGCGCCAACGACGGGGTCGACTGGGCCGCGCTGCGCGAGGTGCTGCGCGGCGGCCGCGGCGGCGAACCGAAACGCGGCGCCTCGACCATCACCATGCAGACGGCGAAAAACCTGTTCCTGTGGCCGGGCCGCTCGCGCCTGCGCAAGGGCGTCGAGATCGGCATGGCGCTCGTCCTCGGCAAGGCCTGGCCGAAACGGCGGGTGATGGAGATCTACCTCAACGTCGCCGAATGGGGCGATGGACTCTATGGAATCGAAGCGGCGGCGCAGCGGTATTTCCATAAATCGGCGAACCGGCTCGACGCGCGCGAAGCCGCACTGCTCGCGACCGCGCTGCCCAACCCGATCAAACGCAACCCCGCGGCGCCGCGGCCATTTCAGCGCCGGCTCGCCGAGGGCGTTTTGGCGCGCGCGGCGGCGGAGCAGGAAAACCTCCGGTGCCTGTCGCGGTGAAGAACGGTCGCGCGATTGCTGCTGCGCGCCTCACCGGCGGCCGACCGCTGCGAGAGCATGTTGCCTTCAGGTCGGCGCCCTATGGGGGGCGCCGCCTTGGCGCCGAGCGCGAGCGACAGGCCCCAGCCGAGGCCCGCCATCCTCGCGTGCGCTTGAGCGACGGCGTCTGCCGGCGCCGGACCCTGCTCATATGGAACAAGCGTCGAGTTGACAGCGTTTCGCAGGCGAGCGGGATTCCGATGGGGCCAGTTGGCTTTCATGCGGGAAGTTCCGCTCGACCGCCTTGCCTGTTCGACCGGAGAACCTACGATGAACGACCAAATGACAAGCGGCGAGTCGATTTCCCGCAACCGCCTTGCCGCGCTCCTGAACGAGGATCTGGCGCGCGAATATCAGGCGATCATCGCGTATGTCGTCTATTCTCAGGTGCTGAAAGGCGCCGAGTTCATGACCATAGCGGATCAGCTCGAGTTGCATGCGCAGCAGGAACTCAAGCACGCCCTCATTCTCTCGCGGCAAATCGACTACCTGGGCGAGATGCCGACCGTCTCGCCCAAGCCGGTGCGGACTTCGGAAGATCCGCGCGAGATGCTGCGGTTCGATCTCGACAACGAAAACGAGACGATCCGCAATTACCGGCAGCGCGTTCGGCAATGCGAAGCGCTCGGAGAATACGCCTTGGCGGAGCAGATCCGGCAGATCCTGGTGGAGGAGCAGGATCATCAGATTGATCTGGCGACCGCGCTCGGCGAAAATGTTCCCGATCTCGGCAGTCGCCCGCAAAACTAGGCGCGAAAGCGGGAAGCTTGCCGGGAAGGCGCCGATTGCCCGCGAGCCCATGCGAACGCAATTGACTGCAGACCGCCGGTTTTTCCTGGCCGGCCTTATCGCGACGGCGGCGGCGACCTCCGGCGCTCGGGCGACGGAGGAGCCGGATCGGCATGCGCCAGCCGATGAGCGCCTCGCGGCGCTCGAGACCCGCGCCGGCGGGCGGCTCGGCGTCGCGGTGATCGAGTCGGGCTCCGGGCTCAGGCTCGCCCACCGGGCCGACGAGCGCTTTCCGATGTGCAGCACCTTCAAGCTTCTGGCCTCGGCAGCCGTCCTGGAACTTGTCGATGAAGGGAAGGAGCGTCTCAACCGGACCATATCCTATGGGCTCACCGATCTCCTCGAATATGCGCCGGTCACGAAAACACATGCCGGCGAGGGCGGCATGCCGCTCGGCGATCTCTGCGCAGCGGCGATCGACTGGAGCGACAACACCGCAGCCAATCTGATCCTCGCCGTCATCGGCGGTCCGAAAGGATTTACAGGCTTCGCCCGCTCGCTTGGCGACGATAAAACCCGGCTCGACCGCAACGAGCCGACCCTCAACACGGCCATTCCCGGCGACGACCGTGACACCACGACGCCCTTCGCCATGGCGAGCGACATCGAGGCCGTGCTCTTGGGAAACGTGCTTTCCGCGGCGTCGCGACAGCAGCTCGAAGCCTGGCTTGTCGCCGACAAGGTCGGCGACAAGCGGCTGCGCGCCGGCCTGCCGCCGGCGTGGGGGATCGGCGACAAGACCGGCAGCGGCGATCACGGCACGGCCAACGCGATCGGCATCATCCGGCCGCCCGGTCGCGCCCCGCTCCTCGCGGCAGTCTACTACACCGAAACCGACGCCCCGATGGACGCGCGCAACGCCGTCCACAAGGAGGTCGGGGAGATCATTGCGGCGACGTTCTGAACGCTCCGGTCATCATTGCGGGGAGCGCAGGCGACGACGGAATAAAAGGTCGCAGGCGCCTGCGGGCTACGGCCGCGGGCGTGATTGCGACGGCTGATCGATCTCTGATGCGTGGGTTCTCACCTGATCTTACGCGTCGAGGGGGCTTCCTCCCACTGAGCGCGGGTATGGGCCAAGAGCCGTTCCTGGACGAAGAGCGAGGATTCCCCCGGCCTCGCCACCCGCTCCCAGGCTGGTGCGCCGGCGTTGGGAAAGACTTGTGTGGTTTCCTCCTCGCGTTCGAGCTGGACAAAGGATCGCGAAGCGATCTCTCCTGTTCTTTGATGGCGCGGCGGCCGGCGAGCTCGGCCGCGGCGAGTGGTCAAGCCTTTTGCCGCCAGGCGCGCGGCAGCGGGGGGCTTGACGGCGAAGTCGCTCATGAGCGGTCTCCCATGCTTGAGGCTCGGCGCCCGGCAAGATCGGGCGCGGCCCTCGTCATCGCATGCGCCGAGACCGCTCGCCTCAACCTCTGCATGCGGATATCTACACTGAGGAGCCAGCAAGGCAGGCGTCTCGAAGGACGGCCCCGCCTCACGTCTTCTCAGTCCCGATCAGCGTCGCGATTCGCGCCAGCGCCAGCGCGTAGCCCTGCGTCCCGCAGCCGACGATGATTCCCGAGGCGACGCCGGAGACGTAGGAATGGCGGCGGAAGTCCTCGCGCTTGTGGACGTTGGAAATGTGCACTTCGATAATCGGCCCCTCGAAGGCGTGCAGCGCGTCGAGGATGGCGACGGAGGTGTGGGTGAAGGCGGCGGGGTTGATCACGATGCCGGCGGCGCGTCCGCGGCATCCATGGATCCAGTCGATGATCTCGTATTCACGGTTGCTCTGGCGGAACTCGATTTCGAGCCCGAGTTCGGCCCCGATCCGGCGGCAGTCCGCCTCGACGTCGGCGAGCGTCTCGCGACCGTAGATGTCCGGCTGGCGTAGCCCGAGCAGGTTGAGATTGGGTCCGTTGAGGACGGCGACGATGCGGCTCACGCGATTGTCCTGTCAATAATGCACGACGACGACCATCGGCTTCGCCAGCAGCGGCGGCGGCTCGCTCATGGCGCCGGTCGCCGGCCTGGTTTCGAGGCCGATGGTTTCCGGAGGCACTCCATGCCGCTCGAGCGCCGCCGTCAAGGCGACCGCCCGGGCTTCCTGCAGCCTGAGCCGCCATTCCGGATCGCGCGGAGTCTCGAGAAGGCCGCCGATCTCGATCATGGTCACGCCCCCCGGCGCGGACCCGGCGACGGCGTCGGCGACCCTCAATTGACCGTGTCCCGAGAGCTCAGCCCCGCGCCAGTCGCGGGCGGAGAGAGTGAAGATCTTGAACTCCGGCGCCGCGCAACCCGCGAGCGCAGCTGCGGCCAGCAGGGCGAGAAAGACTTGTGTCCGCATGCGCCCCCTCGCGTGAGCCGACGGCCGTTCAGCCGTGCCAGGCCGCGACGGTTTTCAGCGTCGAGAAGCCGTAAAGCGCCTCGAAGCCTTTTTCCCGGCCATGGCCAGATCTGCCGACGCCGCCGAACGGCAGTTCGACCCCGCCGCCGGCCCCGTAGTTGTTGATGAACACCTGGCCCGAGCGCAACGCCTTGGCGAGGCGCATCTGCCGCCCCCCGTCGGCGGTCCACACGCCCGCGACCAGGCCGTAGCCGGTCCCGTTGGCGATTGCCGCCGCCTCGGCCTCGTCGTCGAAGGGGATCGCGACCTGAACCGGGCCGAAAATCTCCTCCCGCGCCAGGCGATGGTCCGGCTTCACATCGGCGAACAGGGTCGGCCGGACGAAATGCCCGCCCGTCGGGGCGTCGGCGACGATGCTCCCTTCGGCGGCGACGGCGAGATCCACACCCTCCCGGATGAAGCCGCTGACAATCGCTTTCTGCCGTTCGGAGATGAGCGGGCCGACGTCGAGGTCGGCGTCGGCCGGGCCGACGCGCAGCGCCCGGTAGCGTTCGGCCATGCGTTCGACGACTTCTCGGTAGCGCGAGCGCTCGATGAGGATCCGCGATGCGGCCGAGCAGGTCTGCCCCGCGTTCTGGATCCCGGCGCTGATCAGGAAGGGGAGGGCGCGGTCGAGGTCGGCGTCGGCGAACACGATCTGCGGCGACTTGCCGCCGAGTTCGAGCGTCACCGGCGCGACATGGCGCGCCGCCGCCGCCTGGACCAGCGCGCCGACCGTAACCGAGCCGGTGAAGGAGAGATGCCGGACGCCTGGATGGTCCGCGAGCGCCGCGCCCGCTTCCTCGCCGAGGCCCGGCACGACGTTGAGCGCGCCGGGAGGAAAGCCCGCCTCGCGCGCGAGGTCGGCGAGCGCGAGCGAGGTGAGGCAGGCTTCCTCCGCCGGTTTCAGCACGCAGGCGTTGCCCATCGCCAGCGCCCCGCCGATGGTGCGGCCGGCGATCTGCATCGGATAGTTCCAGGGCACGATATGGCCAGTGACGCCGTGAGGCTCGCGCAGCGTGTAGACCGTGTAGCCGTTCAGATAGGGGATCGTCTCGCCCATCACCTTGTCGGCGGCGCCGCCGTAGAATTCCATGTAACGCGCCATCGCAAGGGCGTCGGCGCGCCCCTGCTTGATCGGCTTGCCGACGTCGAGAGCCTCGATCCGGGCAAGGTCCTCGACGCGCGTCTCGATGAGTTCGCCGAGCCGGGTCAGCAACCGGCCGCGCTCCGTTGCGGTCAGTCGGCCCCAGTTCCCGGCGAGCGCCCGCTCGGCCGCCTCGACCGCCGCGCCGACGTCGGCGCCCCCGCCGCGCGCGATCGCCCCGATCTCGATCCCGCGCGACGGATCTTCCAGGGGAAGGCTTTCACCCGACATCGGAGCGACCCAGCGGCCGCCGATGAAACACTTGTCGATGGGGAACCAGGTCAGGTCCGAGGTCATACTCTCGACTTCATCCTCTCGACGGCGCCTTACACCTCGCCCCAGACCTCCTCGGCGATCTCGACCAGGCGGGCAAGCTTGATCCATTGGTCGGCCTCGGAAAGGTCGTTGCCGTGCGCGGTGGAGGAGAAGCCGCACTGGTGGGAAAGCGCGCACTGCTCCAGCGGCACGTATTTCGCCGCCTCGTCGATGCGGCGCCTGACCTCGTCCTTCGGCTCGGCGGCGGCTTTCTTCGAGCTCATCAGGCCGAGCACGATGGTCGCGCTCTTCGGCGCGAAGCGTAACGGGGAGAAGTCGCCTGAGCGCTCGTCGTCGTATTCGAGGAAGAATCCGTCGATCTTCATCTCGTTGAGCAGGATCTCGGCGACCGGCTCGTAGCCGCCCTGCGCCACCCAGGCGCTCTTGAAATTGCCGCGGCAAAGATGGACGCAGATCGTCATGCCGGCCGGCCGGTCGCGGATCGAATCGTTGACGAGCCGGCAGTAGAGGCGGGTCAACGCGTCCGGATCGTCGCCGCGCGCCCTGGTGCGGGCGCGGATCTCGGGGTCGCAGAGATAGGCGAGGTTGGTGTCGTCGAACTGCAGATAGCGGCAGCCGCGCGCCGCGAGGTCGGCGACTTCGGCGCGATAGGCGTCGGTGAGATCCGCGTAGAAGTCCTCGAGGTCGGGATAGACCGCCTCGCTGATCGCCTCCCGCCCGCCCCGGAAATGGAGCATCGACGGCGCCGGGATGCAGACCTTCGGCGTCCGCGTGACGACCGACTTCAGAGAATCGAAGTCCGGTCCCTGGATCGGCGCGACCCAGCGGATCTTGCTGCCGACATGCATTGTCGGCGGCCTGAATCCGACCTCCGTACCGTCGCTCTTGCGGAAGCTTGCGACATATTCGCCGTAGTGGGTCTCGACACCCTCGAGCCGCTCGAGAAAATCCACATGGAAGTAGGTGCGGCGGAACTCGCCGTCGGTGATCCCCTTGAGGCCGACGTTCTCCTGCGCGCTCACGACCTCGCGGATGCATTCGTCCTCGATCGCGTGAAGGTCTTCCGCCGCGAGGCCGCCGGCGGAGAATTTTTCGCGCGCCTCCCGCAGGCGCTCAGGACGCAGGAAGCTGCCGACATGGTCGGCGCGGAACGGCGGACGGGGCATGGGGCTCCTCCCTGGAGCAGTCGGGATCGACGTCCTCGATCGTGTCACGGCGCGCGAGCCTTTGGCAACTGGGGCGCGGGTCAGCGGCGCGCGGCGAAGAAGGCCTTCAGCATTGCGGCGGCCTCCCCTTCCCGAAGCCCGCCATAGGCCTCGGGCGCGTGATGGCAGGTCGGCTGGCGGAAGAAACGCGGTCCGTGCTCGATCGCGCCGCCCTTGGGGTCGGGCGCGGCGTAATAGAGCCGCCGGATGCGCGCGTGCGAGATCGCGCCGGCGCACATCGCGCAGGGCTCGAGGGTGACATACAGGTCGCAGCCGACAAGCCGCTCTGAGCCGAGCGAAGCGGCCGCGGCGCGGATCGCGATCATTTCGGCGTGCGCGGTCGGATCGGCGTGTTCGCGGGTCCGGTTGCCGGCGCGCGCGATGACGGCCCCGTCGCGGGCGATCGCGGCGCCGATCGGCGCTTCGCCGCGCGCCTCGGCCAAGCGCGCCTCGGCGAAAGCGACGCTCATCGGATCGTCCGCCTCGTCCTTCGCGCTCGACACGGGGTCGGTATCCTCGATTCGAAGACGCGGAACAGCCGCGTTTTTCGTTTGGCGCATCCTGCCTTCGGGCTTAGGACAGTCGCCCGCCTCGGGCAATGCGGAACGCCCGCGATCTGGAGCTGAGCTTAAAGCATGAGCGACGAGACGACGTCGACCCGGGAAGTCCGGGAAGGCCAGCGCATCGCCAAGGTGATGGCGCGAGCGGGACTCTGCTCGCGCCGGGACGCGGAAGCCTGGATCGTCGCTGGCCGGGTCACGGTCAACGGCAAAGTCCTCGACAGCCCCGCCTACAACGTGAGCGAATCCGATGACGTGCGGGTCGACGGGCAGCGTCTCACGACCCGCGAGCGCACACGCCTCTTTCTGTTCCACAAGCCCCGCGGGCTCGTGACCACCGCGCGCGACCCGGAAGGGCGCCAGACCATTTTCGACGCCCTGCCGCCCGACCTGCCGCGCCTCGTCGCGATCGGCCGGCTCGACATCAACACCGAGGGCCTCATCCTCTTGACCAACGACGGCGGCGTCGCCCGGGTCCTGGAGTTGCCTGCGACCGGCTGGCTGCGCCGCTATCGGGTCCGGGCGCACGGGCGCGTCGATCAGGCGCAGCTCGATACGCTGAGCGGCGGCGTGACCCTCGACGGGATCGACTATGCCGGCATCGACGCGCAGCTCGATCGCGAGCAGGGGTCGAACGCCTGGATCACCATGGGCCTGCGCGAGGGCAAGAACCGCGAGATCAAGAAGGTGCTCGAGCATCTGGGGCTTGCGGTCAACCGTCTGATCCGGATTTCCTTCGGCCCTTTCGAGCTCGGCGACCTCGCCGAAGGCGAGGTGGCGGAAGTGCGCACCCGGGTTTTGCGCGACCAGCTCGGCGCGAAGCTCGCCAGAGAAGCCGGCGCCGATTTCGACGCGCCGATCATCGAGCGTGCGCCGCCCGCAGCGCCCGTCGTTGAGCCTCGCGAACAGCGGAAAGGCCGGCGGGAGGGCGCGGCTCGCGAGCGGCCCGGCCGCGACGAGGAACGCGGGCGGCGGTACGAAAAGGACCCGGCGGCGCGCCCCCGCGCGCCTGCGCCTTCCACGCCTGAGCGCCGCCGCAAGCACGTTTCGGCGCTCAGGGCGGAAATCGCCGCCGACGCGGCGGGCTCGCGCAAGCGCGTCGCGCGGAGCGCAACCCAGGACCGCAAGGGTAGGACAATCGCCGTCGAACGGATTTCGCTAGCGGGCGAGGAAGCGCGCAAGCGCGCGGCCGAGGTCACCCGCAAGCCGCGCGAACCCGGCGGGCCGGCCCGGGGCGAACGGCGCCCGCGGCGGTTCGATCCGGAGCGCGAAGCGGCCGAGCGGCCGCGGCGGCCGGATTCGTCCGGCACGAAGCGCTCGCGCGACGGCGAAGGACGCGAGCGGCCGGTTCGCGCGGAACGCGAGGGCCGCGGCGCCCGCCCGGAGTTCAAGGCGCGCGGGCCGCGCCGCCAGACGCGGGATGGTCGGCCTGGCGAAAACCGTTCGGCCCGGCCCGACGGCACGCGCGCGAAACGCCCGGGCGACGGCCCGCCGAAGGGCGGTCGCGACGCGTCGGCCCCCGCCGGCCGGCGCCCTTCCCGCGGGGCGCCGGGCGCGTTCAGGACCGACCGGACGCAAGGCGAGCGCGGAGGCCAGTCCGCCAGCGGTCGGCCGTTCGGCGGAAAAGCGCCGCCCGGACGCGCCCGACGCCCGCCGGGCGAGAGGCCGCCGAAGGGGCCGGGCGCCGGCCCCCGCCGTCCGCCGCGAAAGCCCTGACCGGTGCGGATCGTCGGTGGCCGGCTCGGGGGCCGCGTGCTCGCGGCGCCGGATTCGCGCGCCATCCGTCCGACTTCGGAGCGGCTGCGCGAATCGGTGTTCGACATTCTCGAGCATCGCTATCCCGGAAGCGTCGAGGGTCGGCGGGTGGTCGATCTGTTCGCCGGGTCCGGCGCGCTCGGGATCGAGGCGCTGTCGCGCGGGGCGCGGTTCGCCCTGTTCGTCGACAATGGAGCGGAAGCCCGCGCGCTGCTGCGGGCCAATGTCGAGACCCTCGGGCTCGGAGGGGTCAGCCGGATCTGGCGGGCGGATGCGACGCGCCTGGAAAGGGCGCCGTCCGGCGGCCCGTTCGGGCTCGCCTTTCTCGATCCGCCCTACGGGCAGAACCTCGCAGGCGCGGCGCTCGCTTCGCTCGTCGAAGGCGGGTGGCTCGAGCCGGATGCGCTCTGCGTCGTGGAAGAGGCGGCCAAGGCCGAGATCGCGCCGGCCGACGGGCTCGCCCTCATCGACGAGCGGACTTACGGCGATACGCGGATCGCGATCCTGCGGCGCGAGGAGCCGGCACTCACGGATAGGGATTGACGTAGGTCCCGACGATGCTGGAGGCGGCCTTGCGGTGACCTTTCAGCTTCTCCTGCAGTTCGGCGTAAGTCAGTCCCGCCGGAAGATCCTTCGGATCGAGATCGGTCGCGACGATGGTGAAGAGGTAGTGGTGCGCCGTCCCCGGCGGCGGGCAGGGGCCGCCGAAAGCAGCCAGTTTCTTGCCGCTCGTTCCCCCGACATATTTTTCCGACGGCTGGCTGATCTCGCCCCCGGCGAAGGAGGTCACGTCCGGCGTGATCCCGTAGGCGACCCAGTGGACAAAACCGGCGCCGTAGCCGGCGTCGGGGTCGAACACGGTGAACGCGAAGCTCCGGGTTCCTTCCGGCGGGTTCGACCAGGAGAGTTCGGGCGAAACATTGTCGCCCTTGCAGTTCGGCCCGCGCGCCGGGATATCGCCGACCTTTTTCGCCAGCATCGCCCCGTCCTTGAAGTCGGCCGAGGAGAGGGTGAACACGTCGGCCGCCCCGGCAGGCGCAGCAAGCGTTGTCACAAGCAGAAGGGCGGTCACAGGCTTCGCGGACATGGGGAGCGTCTCCGTCGAACGGCCAGCGATCATCCCGACGCCGGCGCGGCGCTGTCAAGACGGGCCCCACCGGCCGCCGCATTGTCAAAGCGCCGGCTTTCGGCGATTTTGCCGCCAAGGGCCGAACACGCGCGCGTCTGCGGGGGTAATCCATTGAAGAAAGCCATCAGGCTCGCGCCGCTCGTGGCGCTTTCGCTCGCGGCCTGCGCCGACAGACCCGTGGTCGACCAGATCGCCCAGACGACGATGATCGGGCTCTCGACGCAGGATATCCTCGCCTGTCTCGGCGAGCCGGTCCGCCGCCGCGCGGTCGCGCAGGCGACCGAGATCTGGACCTATCCGGTCGGCTACACGACGACCGACGCCCCGCCTTGGGCGGCCGGGCTCGATTTCAACCTTTCCGCGCAGCCGGTTTCCTGTGACGTGAAGTTGGTGATGACCAACGCGCGCGTCAGCCAGGTGAGCTACGCCCTGCCGGACGGCCGCGCGCTGCCCTCCGGACGGCAGTGCACGTTCGCCGTGCAGGCCTGCGCTCGGCGGCGCGAACGCCTTTAGGAACTGTCCGGAAATATCGTGTGCTACCGACAAGGCTTGGGCCGCCGACTTGCCCGTCGATGATATCCGAGCTACCCCATACTGCAGCTTGCGATTATGGTGGATCTTACACCATGCGGATCGCTAAATGGGGCAACAGCCTCGCGGTGCGTCTCCCGAAGCAATTGGTCGACGACCTTTCCTTGAAGGTCGGCGATGAGGTCGCGATCGTCGAGGCGACCCGTGAGCGGCTCGGGCTAGCGAAGGACGAGCGACGCAAGCAGGCGCTCGATCGAACTCGCGGCGATGAGGATCGTCCTTCCCGAAGACTACAAGTTCGATCGGGTCGAGACCAACGAGCTTTGACGGTTTTCCTCGACACCAACCTCTTCGTCTATGCGATGTCGGGCGATGCACGAGGGATCGTGGCCCGCGACCGCCTGAGCGCCGGCGGAGTCATCAGCGCGCAGGTTCTCAACGAATTCGTCCGCGTGTCCCGCAAGAAGCTTCGTCTGGACTGGGCGATTGTGGCGGCGTCGCTGGCCGAGTTCCTCGCGCTCGTCGACGACGTGCGTCCGGTCGCGAGGACTTCCAGCACGGGCGGCGGTTCGGCGAGCGCATGATCGTCAATCTGTTTCTTGAAGACAACGGGTCCTGAACCATCCGCGCCGGGTCCGGCGCGAGTGGCGTTCTCAATCGTCCCGATCAGGCTTATGAAAAGCGTTCGCCGGTTCTGACAGCGCCGAAGACGGGAGGGAGTCCATGACGATCGTTCGCGGGGGCCTCATTCAGATGGGCCTCAAGGAATCCACGGAGAAGTCGCCCCACGAGATCGCCAAGGCGATGCTCGAGGCGCATGTGCCGCTGATCGACAAGGCGGGGCAGGCGGGCGTGCAGGTTTTGTGCTTCCAGGAGGTGTTCACCCAGCCCTATTTCTGCCCGAGCCAGGATTCGAAATGGTACGCGGCGGCCGAGCCGATTCCCGACGGGCCGACCGTCCGGCTGATGCAGGACCTCGCGAAAAAGCACAATATGGTGATCGTCGTCCCGATCTACGAGGAGGGGATGACCGGGGTCTATTACAACGCCGCCGCCGTGATCGACGCCGACGGAAGCTATCTCGGCAAGTACCGCAAGACCCACATCCCGCATGTCGGCGGCTTCTGGGAGAAGTTCTTCTTCAAGCCGGGCGCCTCCGCCTATCCGGTGTTTCAGACCCGCTATTGC
>CAVUHX010000008.1:0-241159 GCA_963741405.1 uncultured Alphaproteobacteria bacterium | reverse complement strand
CATGGTCGCGTCCGGCGTCAAGGACTCGAACACCTTCAACCCCTTCGCCGTCGGCAACGCCGACGCGATCGGCGAAATGCTGTCGAGCCAGCTCGGGGAATCAGCGCCAGGGGACAGCAACCAGGTGTTTCGTGATCGCGCCGTCGCCCTCGTTGGCACGCTCGCGCCTGTCCTCGTCTGGATGCGCGACCATAAGGGCGTGCCGCTCAACATCGAGACGATCCGTCTCGCCTTCGAACTGCGCTGCATCTGGAAAGTGGCGATGAAGCGCGCATTCGAGGTCCGGAATCCCGCGACCGGCGAGAAGACGGACATTCCGGTCCCGGATATGCCCGAGGACATCATCTACCCGCTGAAAGCCTATCTCGGAGAATTGCCCTCCTATGATCTGACCCTCGACTGGAACAAGCAGAAGACCGAGGAGCCCTCGAAGCAGCACGGCTTCGCCCAGTTCTATTTTACCCGCACGTTCGAACTGCTCGGCGTGTCGCTCGGCCACATCTTCAAGGTCGAGCAATCGGACGTCGACATGCGCGACGTCGTTCTGAACCGGCGCATCCTCGTTGTGAACCTGCCGGCGCTCGAAAGCTCCGACGAGCGGCTCGCGGCGCTGGGCAAGATCGTTGTCGCCTCGTTGCGCGGCATGATGGCGCAGATGCTCGGCGCCCGCCTCGAGGGGGACTATGAGCGAATCGTCGCCAACAAGCCTGGCATGGGCTCGGCGCCCTTCCATGTCGTCCTCGACGAGGTCGCCTACTATGCGACGAGCGGCATGGACCGCATGCTCGCGATGGGCCGTGGCCTCAACTTCATGTTCTGGCTCGGCTTTCAGGAAGTCTCAGGGATTTGGGCGCGACTCGGGGAAAAGACGCAGTCGCTCTTCGGCAACGCCAACCTGACGATCGCGATGCGACAGCAGGACGCCAATCGCACCCGGCAATGGATCGAGGAGACAGCCGGCAAGACCTATGTGACCCAGGCGACCAGCTATCAGGGCGGCGGGACGGGCGAATATTCCGAAACCCGCTCGGCCGAGGTCCGCGAGGTCGCGGGCGTCGACTGGCGGGATCTGCAGAGCCTGATCGAGGGCGAGGCGATCATCCTGTTCGGCGGCCGGCGCATCTACGCGAAGCTCTTTCACGCCGAGATCGATACGCGCGGGCCGATGCGGCTGAACCGGCCCGTGGCGATGGCGCCGCCGGACGTGGAATCCCTGAAGGCGGCGAGCGAGCATGTCGGCGCGGTTCTGAAGGCTCTGGAAGGGGGACTCGGGACGGGGAGACCCAAGCGTTCGGCGACGCTCGCCGCGATGCTGGGAGCCTTCCAGCACGCGGCGGCCGCGGGGCAGGGGGGCGAAGCCTGCGTCGAAGCGGCGCTCGAGGCGGCGAAAGATCATCCGATGGCGCGCGACGAGATCGAGGCGTTGGCGCCGCGCTCGCCGCTCGAAGCCATGCTGACGGCCGCCGCACGCCGTCCTCCGCAAGCCCCCCTCGGCCCCGGCGCCGACATACGCCCCGGTCGAAAGGCCAGCGGACACGGCGCGCGAGACTCTGGAAAGCATCGAGGCGAGCACGGGAGCGTCGCGGGCCGGCGCCCGGGCGGCGGCGGCGTCGCTGCTCGCGGCGGGGCAGGCGATCGAGGCGGCCTCCGGATTGGGCGGGACGCCGCGAGAGAGAGACCGTGCGGGAGATCGAGGCGCTCTCCCAGGATATTCGGGCTGATGGCGCGCGTCTGTCGGCGGGAGACGCGTCTTCCGTTGACGCTCGGTCGAGGCCGAGGCGAGGCGGCGCCCCGATCCCGCGGAGCGGCGCCATGAATGTGTTTCTCGACGCGCTGTCGGACGCCTGGGACCAAATGACCGGGACGCTGGCCTACGTCGCGCAGGCGTTTGGAGAGAATTGGCGGACGGGGCTTGCCGCACTCCTCGATCGCCCCGCCGCGCTGTTCTATGTCGTGGGGATCGTCGCGGTCCTCGCCCTCGCGCTCAGCGGCCACACGGTCGGGAGCCGGGTCGGCTATCGAAGCGGCCGGTTCCTGAGCGCCAACGAGAAGATTTTTCTGCGGACACTCGATGCGGCGCTCGGCCGCACCTATCGCGCGTTCGCGCAAGTGCGGTTGGCCGAACTCGCGAACCCTGCCGACAGCGCCAACGTCCACCTTCGCCGCCGGGCCCTCAACGCCGTTATGGCGAAGAGCGTCGACTTCGTGATCTGCGACGTCCTGACCCTCGATCCGGTCGCCGTGATCGAAGTCGATGACCGCAGCCATCTTCTGCCCGAACGCCGGGACCGCGACGCCTTCGTCAACGCGGTCTTCGCGGAGATCGGGCTGCCGCTTCTGCGTGTGAAGGCGCAGCGAACATATTCCGTCGCCGAGTTTCGCGATCTCTTCGCCCGCATGGACCTGTTCGTCCCACCTCCATCTCAAGGAGCACCTTCATGAGACTCTTCATCCTCGCCGGCCTAGCCGTTGGCGCGATCGCGGTCTTTGCGCCCCAGCAGGGCTCCGGACTCATGCGGTCGGTGGTGCATGGATTCGGCTGGGGGATCGGGCGCGAGATCGCGCATAACATTCTTGGCCGTCGCCATTGGTGACGCCGGTCGCGGGTGGCCTGGGAACGAAGCAAAAGAGCGGATGAGCGGACCTTCGGCAGCGGATCGGGAACGGCAAAGGTCCTCCCGGAGGAGGAGTTCGTTGCGAGCGTTTCAACGGGCGGAGTTGACGTATTGCTGCCGTTCGAGATCCCGTTCGTGGACGCCTCAATTGGGCGGAAAGCGACCGTTGGCCGAACGGCGGGAACGGGTGGGATAGCGGGCGTACAAGCTTGATCTTGTAGGCGCAGAGTCCGCCCCGAGCGGACCCTGAGCTTGGCGCGCACGCTGCGAGGGAAGGCCCACGTTGTTCTCGGATCGATCGATACATCCGAGTCTGACCAGGGCTACGCCTCAGTTCAGATGCTCTGCATCCCGGCCAGCGGCCAATTGGCGCTGAGCGCAGACGCGCCCCCGCCGCATCGCTTAAGGCAGTTCAACCCGCCTACCAGCTTGACGCCGGCAGGGCGAAGAATGTCTGCGGGAAAGAAGAAGACCGCCCCGGAATGTGGGTTCGGCGCACTGGGGATGAAGATCGAGACGAGGCCGTTACTCAACGTATCGGTCTGAACGCCGAGCTGCCATCCCCCTTCCATGGGCACGAAGACCACGGGGAGTTCCGTGGTCTGCGCGACGCCCAGAGCGCTGGCGCCCTCTCGTTTCAGATATTCGTAGGCAGGAATTTTCGACAGCACCGACGACTCCAGCGCGCCGACGACCCGCTGCGCTGTCACGCTGTGCGCGACGAGCCCAGCAATGAAACAGAGCAGCGCCACCAAGGCGACCGACAGCGCGGTCGCCCCACCGGCGCTCAAGTCCGAAGCAGCCGGAATGTGAGCGAGGACGGCGTCCAGGCCCTTGTTCGCATAGTCGAGCGCCTTGGCGAGGATGACGATCAGCACGACGATCGGCGCCAGGAAGAAGAGGCCGCCGACAATCGTCGTCCGAACGAATTTCGCGATCGCTTGCATGGTTGATCTTCCTCAAATGGGCGGGTCGGAGGCTTCGGTCCGAATCCGTCAGAGTTGGCCTAGCGCCAGCATCCTCCTGCTCCAGGCAGCACAGAAATCGCGACCGGCAAGATAATGAGCTAGGCGCGCGGCACTTGCGCTCGACCGCACAGGTTCACGCGAACGGGCCAAACCTCAAAATCAGGCCTCCGAGGATCAGCAGTCCGAGGCAGACGACGGAGCATGCCACAACGAGCGTCAGATCCCAGGACCCATCCGCCTCAGCATGTCTCAGGCGCTTCGTGTACTTCCAGTGCTGTACGCAGGCGATCGTCAGGGCGACGGTGCCGAGCGCGGAAAGCGCAAGCCCCAGATGCCGCGACTGCGCCACCGGCGCGTTGGGCGCCCCGCCGAACTGACCCACCTCTTGCATGATCTTGTAGATCGTGAAGCCGAACGTCATCATCGAAAACGAGGTCCGGATCCAGCCCATCAGCGTACGCTCGGCCGCAAGGCGAGTGCGATCGAGAGCGAGGATGTCGTTCAGGCCCAGCTTCCCCTCATTCATAGCCTTGTCTGTCCTCACAAGTCTCGCGACCAGAGCGCCCCCCTCACTTTGCCAGCGAGCCTTGCGCGTCACCCGTCTCTGCCCTTTCGACCGAGACCGCCGCGGCACCGACCCCCTTTGCTGCGACTTCCAGCATTTTGTCCCCAATGCCCTCGTGAGTATCGGCCAGGGTCTCTCCGGCCGCGAGACGATCCCCGACGATGCTGAACCATTTCCGAGCTCCTGGCGAACTTGTTGTGATTGATCCGGTCGTCGGATTGCGCCTGCGACAGATCGTAGACGGTGACGTCATCCTTCGCGAGGCGCGACCTATAGGGCTCGGCTGAGGGGTCGATGGCGCCGAGCCGCGCGTCGCTTCCCCAGATCCAGCCGGACAGCGCCAGCGCGCGGTCATCTTTCGACGCAAAAAGGGTAAAACGCGGATGCGGCTCGCCCATATCGTCGATGTCGTTGTCAAACTGGTCGACATCGATGTCGGGCGCGGCGAGCATCACATCGCTGATCTTGGCGGGCAGCCGCCGATCACGTATCGCCATCTGCCTCAGCGTCTCCATGACGAGCCAGTTGCCCATGGAATGGGCCAGGATATCGATCTCCCCCACAGCAGGGTCGCGCGAAAGCCTGACGAGGACGTTTTCGAGCGCGTCGCGCGACAGACCCGCGCTCTCGCGATCGTACCCATAGGCCAGCGCGTTGGCGCGCGACGGCCACGTAAACAGCACCGGCACAACCGCAGCGTTGCTGTCATGCACGAGTTGCGCGAAGCGGAAGACCGCGTCGTCGAAGCGGTTGTTGAAGCCATGGACGAAAACGAGCGCGCGGCGCTTAGGTAAGGACGCCGCCCGGGCGCGAACCCATCGATCGAAATCCGCTTCTTCGACCTGTGCGACTTTTCGGGCGACGAAGGTCGTGGCTGGATCGCCCGGGGCGCGCGCCGGCAAGTTCACTTCGCCCGGCCTGCGCACCCGGTCCGGCGGAATGGAGACCACGATGTTGGTGTAGGTCAATCCGCTGCCCCGTTCACCTGTGTACACTTCTCCCGGATTGGCCGCAGGGCGCCGCGTCGTTGCGACAATCATGTCGACGGTCGAGGCGCCCTCAGCGGGCGTCGCCACCGGCGACAGCAGACCACTCGGCGTGCTGGCGCATGCGGCCAGGGCGGTCGTCAATGCGATGAAAAGAGCTCTGGTTTTCATATTAGTCCCCCGTGGGGACGCTGGGGTTATATCGAGTCCACCCTCGCATCCAAAAGTTCGTTGTGGGCGAGCGAAAGCATCCCTCCCGAGACGTCCCTCGCCTTGAACCCGTTCTGCCGCAGGATGCGCACTGCGAAATAGGCGCGCCCGCCCGAGCGACAGACGACATGGATCTCGCGCTCGCGCGGCAGCTCACCGAGGCGCGCCCGCAATTGTCCGAGCGGAATGTTGACCGCGTCCGGAACGCTTTCGACCGCGAGTTCGAATGGTTCACGCACGTCGAGCACGAATTCGCCGGCCACCGAATCCCAATGGCTGATCGGCATGTCGCCGCGCAGAACGTCGGCCGCCACCATCCCGGCGAAATTGACCGGATCCTTGGCGCTGCCGAACTGCGGCGCGTAGCAGAGCTCGGCTTCCTCGAGGTCGTAGACCGTGGCGCCAATCTGCAGCGCCATCGCCAGCGCGCTGATGCGCTTGTCGACTCCATCGACTCCGAGCGCTTGGGCGCCGAGCAGGCGTCCATCCGACTTGCGGAAGAGGACCTTCATCGCGATCGGCCGCGCGCCGGGATAGTAGCCCGCGTGCGAATTCGGATAGAGGTAGATCTTCTCGAAATCCTTGTCGCCGATTCGGGTGAGCGTCTTTTCGCTGGCGCCGGTCCAGGCGGCTGCGGCGCCGAACAGGCCGATGATCGAGGTGCCCTGGCTGCCGCGGAATCGGGAGTTGCGCCCGGCGATCACGTCGGCGGCGATGCGGCCCTGACGGTTCGCAGGTCCGGCGAGCGCGATCAGCGCCCATTCGCCGGTGACGAAGTCCTTCACTTCGACAGCGTCGCCGACAGCAAAGATGTCCGGGTCGCTCGTGCGCATCCGGTCGTCGACCCGGATGCCGCCGCGCTCGCCGATCGTCAGACCCGCCGTCCGGGCGAGAGTCGTGTCGGGACGGACGCCGAGGGCAAGGATCACGAGGTCGGCCGGATAGCTCTTGCCCGATTTGGTCTCGACGTCGATGACGCCATTGGCGGCCTGCCTGAAGGCGGCGACGCCGTCATTGAGCGCGAGGCGGATTCCATGCTGCTGGACAAAGCCTTCGACAATGCGCGCCATTTCGCGGTCGAGCGGGGCCAGCACCTGATCGAGCATCTCCACCAGCGTGACCTCGAAGCCGCGATGGACGAGGTTTTCCGCGGTCTCGAGTCCAATGAATCCGCCGCCGACGACGACGGCGCGGGTCCTGGGCCGAAGCGTCTGGAATCCTGAGTAGCGGTGCATCCCGGAAAGGAACGGCGTGCCTTTCTCGATCCACTCGCGGATCGCCCTCGCGTCGGGTACGGTCCTGACGGCAAAGATACCGGGAAGGTCGATGCCGGGCAGAGGCGGACGCACCGAGGGCGCTCCCGGCGACAGCACGAGCTTGTCATAGGGCTCGGTGGTGACTTCGCCCGTCACGACGTTACGCAGTTCGATCCTCTTCCTGTCGGCCGCAATCGCAACCGCCTCGCAGTTCGTCCGTACGTCGACCGCGAAGATCGCGCGAAAGAAGGGCTCGCTCGCAACCAGAAGGCTCGATTCCTTCTCGATCACGCCTCCCACGTGGTAGGGAAGCCCGCAGTTTGCGTAGGAGATGTAAGGCCCGCGCTCGACCATGACGATCTCGGCCCTCTCATCCAACCGGCGCAACCGGGCGGCGCAGGAGGCGCCCCCGGCCACTCCGCCAACAATGACGACTTTCATGGCGTGATCCTCAAGGATGCCTGTTTGACTTCGATCGTCCGCTATTCGCCATGCTCGCCGCTGCGAATTCGGTCCATGCCCACCTGGCGGTCGAATCTCGCCATCAGGGTCAGTGCAAGCCCCAGCGGAGCGACGGCTGCGGCCACGACACCCGCTAGGAGGCCGCCGCGAAGGCGGTCGAACGCGGAATCCAGAGTGTTGCCGGTCAGGTTGGTCAACGTGATGAATCGCACATAAGCGAGGATCTCGGCTGCTTCCGCCTCGCTGAAGTGCTTGCGCAGATTCGCTGTCGCGTCCGGATCGAAACGGTCGAGGTGCTCGGCATAGTGTTGGGCAAACAGGATCGCCGCCGCTTCGCCCGGGTTCTCCGCTTGCCGGGAGCCCATCTGATGGGCGAGGATCTGGTTGACTTCCTCCAGCGGCACCCCCTGCGCCATCGCCCAATGGCTGTGGCCCCATTTGCAGTAGCGGCAGTCGTTGACCGAGGTCACCGCAAGAAAGATCTTCTCGCGCAGGGCGCTGGAGATTTTCGGCTTGACCGCGGCCTCGACGAGAATGGCGCCCGAGGCGACGACATTGGCGACCGTCGCAAAGACGTTGTCAGGCGTCAGAGTACGCTTGCTGGTCCCTGGGCGCTTACCCGGCAAGCCGGAGCTGCTATCGACAAGCGTTGCGGTCGATCCCGCCACCTGAAGATCGTCGTCGCTCGTCGCCGCCTCAGAAATTGTCCGCCGTCGGGATTTTGTTGCCATCGTCTCCATTTCCATCTTCGTGCCACGGTTGCGATGTCCCGTGATGTTCTCACCATCCGCTCAGGGTCAAGGCACGAAGTTCGCACTCGCATCGGCGCCGTAGCCGCAGCCCTGGTAGGTGCAGTGGAGTTCGTCGCGCAGAATGGCGGCCCAGCCGCCAGCGCGGCCCGTATCCAGCGACAGAGTCTTTTCGAGAACCCTGGTCTCGAACGTCCAGCCTTTCGGCAGAGTCTTAAGCTTGCTTCCCACCTGATCCAGGCTCTCGACCGCGAGGCTCGGGTCGACGTCCTTCGTGAACTCCTGCATGACCCAGACAGCGCCGCCCGGTTCGCGCAACAGGTAGACGGGCTTGCCCGCGTAATAGATCCAGTCGGTATTGCGGTAGATCAACGACGGCGCGTAGGCGTCGGCCATTTGCGCCATCATCTCGGCCCCGGTCATGTCGCCGGCCCAGGTCATTCCGACGCCATGGAAGTCGACGATATCGCCGCCCTGGAAGTCCATTTCGTCCATGGTCCAGAGGCGTCCGCCGTTGACCGCGCACATGTCGACTTCAAGTTCACGCGCCAGTCGCTTGGGATCGATCTTGCTCGGCGTCTCGGGAGTGACGTCCGTAACCGACGTTGCCGTATAGACGTGCGCACGTTGGGTTTTGCCGACGCCGACAAAGGCGCCGAGTCCGCAGAACGCCATGCCGCGGGTGTTCTTGACGTTGATCCTGCCTTTGCGATTGGGCCCTGGTTTGAGTTTCATTGGTCTCCGCTCCTCTTTTCGATGCTTGGTCGGCGCCGCACGTTTCTGCTGTTGTCGGAGCCAGCGGTTCGGTCGGCGCAGTCCCTTCCCGCGTCGCTATTTCTCAATAGGCATCTCGGCCTTTCGCCAGCCGGCCATATGCCCTTCGAGGAGTGCAGTGTGGCGATAGCCGTGCAGCGCCAGAATCCCTTTGGCCATCGCCGCCCGCGGCCCGTGCTCGCAGGCGATCACCAGTTCCTTGTTCTTGTCCTTTGGCAGGCGCCCAATGTGAAAAAGGATCGTCTGCACCGGCGCATTGACCGCGCCCGGCACATGGCCGCGATGGAATTCGGACGCCGTTCGCACGTCTATGACCAACGGCGCGTTGCTCGTCTGAAGCCGGGTTACAAGCTCGGAAGCTGTCATCGGTCGTCCTTGCCTGCTGCCTGCCTGCGTCCCGAAGGACGCGGGCCGGACCAGTCCCGGTTCTAGGGAACGTAGTTGGCGCTCGTGTCCGTGTCGTAGCCGCAGGCCTGATACGTGCAGTGCAGGTCGTCGCGGATGATCGACGCCCATCCATCGGACAGCGTCGTGTCGAGGACAAGGTCGCGCTCCAGCACCTTGGTCTCGTACTTCCAGCCTTTGGGGAGCGTCTTCAGCTTGGGACCGAGGTCCTTCAAGTTGTCGATGGTGAGGCTCGGGTCGATGTCCTTCGTGTACTCCTGCATGACCCAAACCGTGCCGTTGGGCTCGCGCAGGAGGTGCGCCGCCTTGCCGGCGTCCCAGGTCCATCGGGTCAGGCGGGTGAGCAGGGTCGGGACGTAGCCGGGGCCATGGAAGTGGGCGATGAGGTCCTTCGCGACCATCTGGCCGAGGTGGCCCATCTTGGCGCCGTCGAAGTCCCAGCTGTAGCCGTACTGGACCTCGCCGTGGTCGAACGTCCAGATGCGTCCCGTGTTCGCGACCACCATGTCGACTCCGAACTCCTTGGCCTTCTTATCTGGATTGGGATTCCACACGAAGTCGTTCGGGGTTTTCTGGTTTCCTGCGTTCGCGTTCATGTGGGCGCGAGCGTTCAGTTCCTTGCCGACGACGATTGCGGCGCCGAGGTATCGCGTATCCCGGCAGTTCGGGAACCTGGCGTGGTTGAAAGGATCGAAACCGGAATGTGGGATCATGGATTGCCTCCTTCGGCTACGGGCGACCGACCGGAACCTGTAGTCCGCAGCTTCGGGACGCTCGACGATGTCGCACGGCTTCTAGGGGCAAGATTCAAAGAGCGCTCTACATTTCCGGACATCGAATAGACATTTTTGGACAGGCAGCGTGGCAAAGTGTCGCGTCCGCGGGACCGCGCCCGGGGATAGGACTTTCGCATGAGTTCGAACGGACGCCCCACCTTTGCCATGGGCCCTGAGCCGGCAGAGCCTCGCCAAGAGGACGGCATCGCTCGCGTCGGAATTCTGGTGGCGTTGCCTGAGCTCCTTCGGAGCCTTGGCGCCGATCCGGCCGCCGTCGCCGCTGAAGCGGGCTTCGATTTGAACGTCTTCGAAAACCCGGACAACACGATTTCCTACGCCGCCCGGGGCCGCCTCTTCAGCCTCTGCGTAGCGCGGACCGGGTGCAAGCATATCGGGCTTCTCCTCGGACAAAGAGGGCGCATGTCCTGGCTCGGACTGGTTGGATTTCTGGCGCGGCACTCCCCGGACGTCGAGACCGCGCTGCGCAACCTCGTGCGCTATACCCATCTGCAGGTTCGCGGCGGCGTCACCACCCTTGCAGTGCACGGCGATCTGGCGGTGTTGAGCTTCGACGTCGTGCTGCCGCACGTCGAGGCCAACGACCAGACCGGCGACGGCGCCATGGCGATGTTTTTCAACATCATGCGGACGCTCTGCGGCCCGGACTGGCAGCCGACCGAGATGCGGTTCTCTCACGGGAGGCCGGAAGACGTCCGGCCGTTCCGCCGCCTCTTCCACTGTCCGCTGCTTTTCGACTCCGAGCAGAACTCGATCGTATTTTCATCCGATTGGCTGCGTCGTCCCGTGCGCGGCGACGATCCCGAGCTGCGGCGTCTCGCGCAAAGGCAGATCGACGCGCTCGAGGCCAGGCGCCGCGACGACTTCCCCGAGCGGGTGCGCAGCGTGGTGCGAACGGCGCTGGCGACGGGGCAGGCCAACGAGGACCATGTCTCCGCCTTCTTCTCGATGCACAGCCGCACCCTGAGGCGCCGCCTGAGCGACTCCGGCGTCAGCTTCAAGGGACTCCTCGACGAGGTCCGCTACGCGATCGCCCAACAGATGCTGGAGCACTCGATGATGGAGGTGAGCCAGATCGCCGCCTCGCTCGGCTACGCCGACGCGAGCGCCTTCACCCGAGCCTTCAGGCGATGGAGCGAGACGACGCCGGCGGTCTGGCGGGCGAGGCAATTGGCAGCAGCGCGCGGACCCGAGGCGAGCTCCTAGTCAAGGCGGTGTTGCCGCGCCGATCGAGATCCGAAAGGACCGCAGGGAACCGACTCGCGCTGTTCGATTGCTTGGGAAGGACGTTTGGCTTCGGGTCGAATCGACGCCCTCGAAGCCTCGTTCCGGAACGCCCGCTGTTGGCGCATCGGTCGCGTTCGGCCTTCGACCGCAATGTGGTGCAAACCGCCAGGTCATGGGACCAATCCCGGAGGGGTGCTCAGGGTCGATTCCGACCGTCTGGCTGCGGATCGGGCGGAGTTTCAAGCGTCAGAGTCGGAGCACCAAGCGGGCGAAGAGAGATACTCGTGGGCTCTTCACGGCGCCTGACAGACCGCGCGCTCACGCTTCCGCAATCTGCTCCCGCCCCCTACCGCATCCGCGAAAAAATCTCCCTGAGCGGCGCGCCGCCCCAGGCGGAGGTGAGGAAATCGTTGTGGTCGACCGAGCCCGCGTCGACGAAGGCGATCGCGCCCGGCCCGAGGCGCGCCGGCAGTTCGTTCTCGACGGCGAGGCCCGCCTGCCGGAGCTCCGCCTCGATCGCCAGGTTGCCCTCGCGCGAGGAGGTCGAATAGGCGCTGACGAAGAAGGCGCCGCGGCCGGAACCCTCGACCCAATGAACGAACTTGTCCTTTTCCCCGTAGAGCGCGTCGAGCAGCACGACCCCGCGCACCCTCCCCCCCTCGCCGCCGACGGTCAGCGAATAGACCGCCGGCAGGTAGCCGCCGCTGTAGGCGACGATGACGACCGGCATGCGCCGGAAGGCGCCGCGCGCGCTCGGATAGAAGTCGCCGAGCTTGGCCTCGGCCTCGTCGAGGAAGGCGGCGAAGCCGCCCGGCGCCCAGAATCGCCCGGCGCTCGAATCGGGCGCGTCGAGGGCGAGCTGCGGCACGACGAGGACGCCGTTCAAGCCGGAATCGGCGAGCTGGCGAACGATCTGCTGCCGCGCGACCACATCGCGCTGCAGCGTCGCGTTGTTGCCGTGGAAGAACACGACGATGACGCCCCCTTGCGCCGGGTCGAAGCTCTGCGGCGCGGCGAGCAGGACGGTGCGGTTGTTGTAGGTCTGGTCCTCCCACAGGAGGCCGCCGCGCGGGCTCGAATGGCCGAGCCGGCCGTTGTCGTCGACGTCGAGGAAGGGCCGCGTCCTGCCCGTCTCGTGGTAGTTCGGAATGAGGCCATGATAGGGGAAGGCCGAGTTCTGAAACGCGGCGAATTCGACGGTCGCCCCGTCGACCGAACTCACCTGCGGCTTGCCGCCCGGCGCAGACGGCGGAGCGGTCGGCGGCGCCGCGCAGCTCGCAAGGATGAGCGCCGCGCCGAGGCTCAAGCCGGCGGTCGGCGTTCGCATGAGAAAGGGACCCCGCATCGCCCGTTCCTTAACAATCCACGCGCCGGCTCGAAAGACCTTTTTCATGCGACCCCCTCGCCTCGCATTGGCGCCGCCCCTCATCCGGCCGACTTCGTCGGCTTCTTCTCCCCGCAAGCGGGGCGAAGGGACTGGGCGCCGGCCACGAAATCGACGCGAGCGCCCGGCAAAGCGGCGCAGGTTAACGAACTCTTGACGCCCCGGGCGCGAGAACGGGGCGAGGTTGGAGGCGAAGCATGCGCTTGTTCTGGTTCTGTCTCGCGCTTGCCGCCGCCGGCGGGTCGGCGGCGCTTGCGCAGGACAAGGGAACGCTCGACCCGAAGCCCCTGCCCCCGCTCGTCAATCCTTCCAACCCGAACCTCCCCGCCAAGGAGGTCTTCGGCCGCGCGATGACGCCGATCGAGGCGAAGACCCGCTCGATCGGCTACTACTGGCGCGGCTGCCTCGCCGGCGCCAAGGCGCTGCCGGTCGACGGCGAATCGTGGCAGGTGGTGCGGCTGTCGCGCAACCGCATGTGGGGCAACCCGGCGATGATCGGCTTCCTCGAGCGCTTCTCGCGCAAGGCCAAGGCGGAAGGTATCTGGAACGGCATTCTGGTCGGCGACATTTCCCAGCCGCGCGGCGGGCCGATGCTGACGGGCCACGCATCGCACCAGGTCGGCCTCGACGCCGACGTGTGGCTGACCCCGATGCCCGGCCATACGATGAGCCGCGAGGAGCGCGAGGAGATGTCGGCGGTCAATATGGTGGCCGGCGACGGGCGGTCGGTCGACCGCGCCCACTGGTCGGAGGCCCAGGCCGGAGTCATCAAGGCCGCCGCGGTGGAGCCGGATGTCGACCGCATCTTCGTCAATGCGGCGATCAAGAAGGCTCTGTGCGAGACCCACAAGGGCGAGCCCTGGATGAACAAGGTTCGCGCCTACTGGGGCCACAACTATCACTTCCATATCCGCATCAAGTGCCCGGCGGGCGAGACCACCTGCGAGCCGCAGGACCCGATTCCGGCCGGCGACGGCTGCGACAGGTCGCTCGCCTGGTGGTTCACCGACCAGGCGCTGCACCCGGCCCCGGGCAAGCCGAAGCCGCCGATCACCATGGCGCAGCTGCCGCCCGAGTGCCGGACCGTGGTTCTGGAGAAGTAGCGGCCGAGGCTCCGTCGGCGCCTCAGACGCCCTCGTCAGGTGTGGCTTTGGGGTGGTCGCCAAGCCGGTCGGCAATCGCCAGAAACAAGGTCGAGACGACGAAGGTCATATGGATGCCGACCAGCCAGCCGAGCTCGCGGTCGCTCGCGTGCCCGACATTCATGAAGCCTTCGAGCAGCTTGATCGCCGAGATCGCGACGATCGAGCCCATCAGCTTGAGCTTGAGTTCGCCGAAGTCGATCTCGGCGATCCAGTGCGGCCGGCCGTCGCCCTCGCGCATGAGGACGGGCGCGACGAAATTGGTGTAGCCGGAAAGAAAGACGATCACCACGAGCGAGGCTGTCAGGGTCAAGTCGACGATCGCCAATTCCGTCAACAGAACCCCTTCGTCGTCGAGGGACGGGAGCTGGGTGAGGAGGTGATAGATGTGCAGGCCGGCCTTGCCGAGCAAGGCGAGGAGGCTCAGGGCAAGCGCGAGATAGAGCGGGGTCAGGAGAAACCGGCTCGCAAACAGCACACGCTCAATCGCATTCTTGATCATCGATACCTCAAGTTTTACGCAGGCGTCGAGCCTGGCCCGACCACCGGCAATCTAAGCCCGCCGAAGTTCGCACGGAAGACCGTTGCGGCCGGCTTTGACGCGCGGTCAATCAAGGGCTATCCAAAATGACCGAAACGACATGGCGGACCCGGTCGAACTGATGATCTTTTGGCGCCAACAAGGTGATCGGGTTCGACATTTTGTCGGACCGCCGGGAGCGTCCGCGCGATGACCGAATCGCCGTCGCAGACCCAGATCCTTCTTGCGCGCATCGCCGTTGCGCTGATCGTCGGGCTCGCCGTCGCCGGCGTCTTCTTGTACGGCCTCTCGACCGACGTGCTGGAGCGGGTCTGGCAGAACATTGTCGCCCGGCCCGGGGGGCCCATGACGTTCCGCTTCGTGCTTCAACCGGCGATGGCCCTCATCGCCGCCACGCGCGATGGCGTCGTCGATGCGCGGCTCGGGCGCACGCCCTATCTCTCGGCGATCGTTCGAGGGGTCGAGGGCCGCGGGAGCCGTCTCTGGGAAGGAATCGTGTCGACTGCAAGGATCCTGGTTCTCGGGGTCGTGATGGACGTCGTCTACCAGCTGCTCTTCCTGGGGGAGTTCTATCCGGCCGAGGCGGCGATCATCGCGGTCTTGCTGGCGTTCGTTCCCTATGCTCTCCTGCGCGGGCCCATAGGCCGCGTGGCGCGCCATTGGGTCGCCCGGCCGGCCTCCGGCTGACCGACCGGGCATTCTTTGGGGGGGGAAGGTGGGGGACCCGGACATCAAGCTGGACGTCAATACCGAGCTTGCATCGCGCCGCACGGGCATGGCGTTTCAGCGCACGCGCCTGGCCGAAGACCGCACCCTGATGGCGGTCATCCGCACCTCGCTCTCGTTGATCGGCTTCGGCTTCACGATCTTCCAGTTCTTCCAGCGATTGCGGGAACAGGACGTCATCACTAAAGCCGCCGCGCCCCGTCACTTCGGCCTCGCGCTCGTCGCACTCGGCATCCTCATGCTTCTCTTCGGCATCGCCTACCACGTTCAGTTCATGCTCGGCCTTCGCGGCTTGCGACAATCGATGCGCGACGAAGGTCTCATCCACGGCGAGACCGTCTTTCCGGTGTCGCTGACCTTGATTACGGCGTTCCTCCTGCTGGCCGTCGGCGTCGCCGCGATTGTCAGCATGCAGTTCCAGGTCGGGCCGTTCGGCTGAAGGGGCGCGTCATTGAAAGCTGACTGATCGGATCGTCGGTCTCGCGGGATCGCCTCGCCGCAAAGCGAATCCCGAGGAGTTTTGTTGCGAGCACAGGAGAAGACAATGCCCAAATCAAAGAAACCGAATATCCTCATCCTTTGGGGAGACGACATCGGCTGGTGGAACATCAGCTACAACAGCCGCGGCCAGATGGGCTATCGCACGCCCAATATCGACCGCGTGGCCAACGAAGGCGTCGCCTTCACCGACTATTACGGCCAGCAGAGCTGCACGGCGGGCCGGGCCGCATTCATCACCGGCCAGAACCCAATTCGCACCGGACTGACCAAGGTCGGCATGCCGGGCGCCGACGTGGGCCTCAGCGCGGAGGACCCCACCATCGCCGAACTCCTGAAGCCGCTCGGCTACGCGACCGGCCAGTTCGGCAAGAACCATCTCGGCGACAAGGACAAGTTCCTGCCGACCATGCACGGCTTCGACGAATTCTTCGGCAATCTCTACCATCTCAACGCGGAGGAGGAGCCCGAGGACCCGGACTATCCCAAAGACCCGGAATTCCTGAAGCATTTCGGGCCGCGCGGCGTGCTGCACTGCAAGTCCGACGGCAAAGGGGGTCAAACCGTCGAGGACACCGGGCCGCTTGACGAAAAAGCGGATGGAGACGATCGACGACGAAGTCACCGAGCGCGCGCTCAAGTTCATCGACGAGCAGCACAAGGCCGACAAGCCGTTCTTCCTCTGGTACAACACCACCGGCATGCATTTCCGCACGCATCCGGCCGCGAAGCACAAGGGCAAGAGCAACGGCCAGGGCGACTACAACGACGTGATGGTCGCGCATGACGAACACATCGGCCAGATGCTCAACAAGCTCGACGAACTCGGCATCGCCGAGGACACCATCGTCATGTACTCGACCGACAACGGCCCGCACTACAATTCCTGGCCGGACGCCGGCATCACGCCGTTCCGGTCGGAGAAGAACACCAACTGGGAGGGCGGCTGGCGTGTCCCGGCCTTCGTCCGCTGGCCCGGCAAGTTCAAGGCTGGCACGGTGATCAACGGCATCGTCAGCCACCAGGATTGGCTGCCGACCCTCCTTGCCGCCGCCGGCGAGACGGACATTGCGGAGAAGCTCCACGCGGGCCACAAGATCGGGAAGAAGACCTACAAAGTCCACATCGACGGGATGAACATGCTGCCGTACCTGACCGGGGAGGCAAAAGAAAGCCCGAGGAACTTCTTCTTCTACATGAGCGACGACGGCGACATCCTCGCCATCCGGATGAAGGACTGGAAGGTCGTCCTGATGGAGCAGCGGGCGAAGACCCTCGCCTGCTGGTTCGAACCGTTCGTGAAGCTGAGGGCGCCCAAGATGTTCAACCTGCGGCGCGATCCTTTCGAGCGGGCCGACGAGAACTCGAACACCTACTGGGATTGGGTGCTTGCGCACGTCTACATCGTCTATGCGATGCAGGCCCTGGTCGCGAACCAGATCGCCGACTTCGAGAAGTTCCCGCCTCGACAGAAACCGGCTTCGTTCAACCTCGACGCGGTCATGCGACAGTTGGAAGAGGCCCATAGCAGCGCCGGCCACTGAGCGGGCGACGATTGACGAAGCCGAACATGGGTCGCGCCCGGTACACGTCGGGCGCGACCCCGACCGGTCGGGCAGTCGCGTGGGTCGGCCGCTGCTTCACGATGTTGGCTCCCGAGAGCCTGCAGATGACGCGATCGCGTGGAGAGTCTCGGTGAAGGATTGGCTATCGTTCTTCGCCGACAAGACGGTCATCGCAATTGACGCGATGGCCGTGCTCATCATCGCCGTCGGCACGATCGAGATGTTCGTCGCCTGCGTGCGCTCGGTCTTCGCCCCTTCGAGGACTGGCCGTGACCTTCGCGACGGCTATTTGCGCTACGCGCGCTGGCTGATGGCGGGCCTGACCTTCCAGCTCGCGAACGACATCATCATCTCGGCGCGCGCGCCAAGCTGGGACGATATCGGCCGCCTCGCGGCGATCGCATTCATCCGGACGTTCCTCAACTTCTTCCTCGAGCGCGACATCGTGGAGGCCGGAAAGTTTCCCATGGACGAGGAGCCGGCCGCTCCTCGAAAAGAACCGGATGTCATGCCGCGGCGGTGACAGGCCGCTCGTCATCGCTGATCTGAGCGAGGAGCGAAGCGACGCGGCGATCAGAAGTTCAATCGGCTGCGCCTGTGGCTGTGGATTTGCTTCGCTTCGCTCGCAATGACGGATTCGCGCCAGCCTTCTCAGGTCATCGCTTTCGACGGCGCCTTGTCGCCATGGCAGAACTTGAACTTGCGCCCGCCGCCGCATGGACAGGGCGCGTAAGGATCGCGTTTGGCGTCCTCGGCCCTGACCCAATGCATTACGTCGGCGGGCGGGCGGCTGCGCTTCAGAAGCTGGCCCATCACCCCCATCAGCGGGCGGGTGTGGGTGAAAAAGAGTTCGAGACCGGCGCAGAGGTAGTTGTGGCCCGGCTCGCCGTCGCGGGACAGCGCGAACCGGTCCTTGGGACAGCCGCCATTGCACAGAAACCGCACGTCGCATTCGCGGCACTGCTTCGTGAGCCGGTCGCGCTTGTCGTCGCCGAACTTGCGCATCTGCGGCGAGGCGACGAGTTCGATCAGCGGAGTCGTGGCGATGTTGCCGAGCTTCTGTCCCGGCTCGACGAAATGGTCACATGTGTAGACATCGCCGTTGTGCTCCAGAGCCGGACCGTAGCCGCAGGTCGGCGCATGGATGCACAGAAGATGTCGACCAAAATACGCCTCGAGCGTGACGTCGAAGAGCTGGACGAACACCTTTCCTACATCGCGCCGCACCCACTCCTCGAAAATATCGATCAGAAATCGCCCGTATTGCTCGCCCCCGACCGAGCGGTCGGTGACGAGATCGCCGGTCTGCGTGTAAAGGAGGCGCTTGCCCGCGCCGTGATCGCTCCAGCCCTGGTTGGCGATGGCGAGCGTCTCGGCAGTGGCCCGCTCGACGATGGGGATGAACTGCATCCATTTCGCGCCGAGTTCGTCGCGAAAGAAGCGGTAGACTCTTCGGCCGTGCTTCTCGTTGGCGGCGTTGACGGTGCACAGGACATTGAACTCGACCCCGTGTTTGCGGAGGAAGCCCCAGCCGCGCAACACCAGATCGAAAGTGCCCTGGCCCTTTCTGTCACGCCGGTAGGCGTCGTGCAGCTCGCGCGGTCCATCGACGCTGAGGCCAACGAGAAAGTTGTGCTTCCTGAAGAAGGCGCACCACGCGTCGTCGAGAAGCAAGCCGTTGGTCTGAAAGGTCTGCTGAATTGTCTGCCCGGGCCGTCGATACTTTTCCACCAGTTCGACGGCGCGCTCGAAGAACTCGAGCTTCATCAGGGTCGGCTCGCCACCCTGCCAGGCGACCGTCACCTCGGGCGTACGGTGGGATTCGAGCAGCTGGCGGATGTAGGTCTCGAGCGTCGCCCCGGACATGCGGTGCTTGTCGTTGGGATAAAGCGCTTCCTTCGACAAGAAGAAGCAGTAGGCGCAGTCGATGTTGCAGGTCGATCCGCTCGGCTTGGCGAGCAGGTGAAAGCTCGGCGGCGCGGCGGCGGGCCAGGGTTGAACGGACTTCGCCGTTTCAGTGGACATGACGGGCCGTCCCTTGTCCAAGTCCGCTTCCCACCGCGCCCAGTTTCGCCAAATTAGAACCATTCTCCCGCCGGCGCCACTGCAAAGGATTGTCCGGGCCGGGCGGCCACCGTCTACTTCCGCGAGGCGAGGCCGGCCGAACCATCACGACCCGGCCACCATGATAGCCTCAGCCGCGCCGCAGGACGCGGCCGGCGATCGTGTCGAGCTTCGTCACCAGTTCCGGATCGCGCGCGTCCGCATGTGTGATGATCGCGAATTCGAGCGCGCGGTCCGACCCGATCGGGCAATGCTCGTGCTCCGCGGGAAAATCTCTCAGCGCATGGGCGATGAGCGCACCCGCCTTGTCGGCGTTGTCGGTCATCACCTTGATGACCGCGGCGACATCGACCGCGTCGTGCTCCTCGTGCCAGCAGTCGTAATCGGTGACCATCGCGACGGTCGCATAGGAGATCTCCGCTTCCCGAGCGAGCTTCGCCTCCGTCGCCCCGGTCATGCCGATCACGTCGGCGCCTCCGCCCTGGTAGCCAATCGATTCGGCGAACGACGAGAACTGCGGCCCTTCCATGCAGACGTATGTGCCGCCGTCCTTGCAGGGAATGCCCTCGGCCTCGGCCGCGGCGAGCAGGCGACGGCGCAGGAGCGGAGCGACTGGGTGCGCCATCGAGACATGCGCCACACAGCCCGTGCCGAAGAAGCTCGACTGACGCAGATAGGTGCGGTCGACGAACTGATCGATCATCACGAACACGCCCGGATAAAGCTCCCTGTGGAACGATCCGCATGCGGAAAACGCAATGATGTCGGTGACGCCGGCTTTTTTCAGCGCGGCGATGTTGGCGCGGTAGTTGATCGTCGAAGGCGACAACCGGTGGCCGCGGCCGTGGCGCGCGAGGAAGACGGCGTCCGTGCGTCCGATACGCCCGAAGCGCAGCGCGTCGGACGGTTCGCCCCAGGGCGTCGTCACCGTCTCCTCGCGCAGATCCGTCAGCCCGGGAAGATGGTAGACGCCCGAACCGCCGATAACTCCGACAATCGCCTTCGTCATGCTCCTCCTCCATCGGCGGCGTCAACATCGCCCGAAGCGCGGCGTACTATCCGGTCGTCGCGAAAGCCGGCGGAGGCCGCTGGCGTACAAGCGGATTCAGGAGATGTGGTCCTCAGTGATGGACCTTTTCCCAGACCCGGTTCTTGGTGAAATAGAGCAGCCCGGCGAGCACGAACATGAACAGCAGCACCCTGAGGCCGATCTTCTTGCGTTCCTCGAGGTTGGGCTCCGCCGCCCAGGTCAGGAATGCAGAGATGTCGTGGGCATAGTTCTTCAGTGTCGGAGCTGTGCCGTCGGCATACTTGACCGCACCGTCGCTGAGTGGCTGCGGCATCGCGATCTTGTGGCCCGGATAATAGAGGTTCCACTGAGGATCGTCGGGTTTCGTATAACCGTTGAGGATCGCGTTGATGTAGTCGGAGCCGATCTCCTGGTAGTCGAGCCCGGGAAGGGCGTCGAAGACGAACCAGGGGAAGCCGCGCTCGTATTTGCGCGCCTTGGCAAGCAGGTTCATGTCCGGTGGCGCCTTGCCGAAGGTCGCGGCCGCGGCCTGATCGTTCGGATACGCCTCCGGACGCGGGATGTCGTCTGCCGGCGTGCCCGGACGCTTGAAAATCTCGCCCTTGTCGTTGGGCTCTGCGTTTGTGACCTGATAGGTCGCGGCGAGCGCCTTCACCTGGTCCTCGGTAAAGCCGGGACCGCCCGGCTCCGCGAGGGTGCGGAACGGGATGGAGAGCGCGTGGCAGTTGCTGCAGACTTCCCTGTAGACCTGGAAACCGCGCTGCAGCTGCGCCTGATCGAACGTGCCGAACATGCCGGCGAAGCTCCATTCCTGGCGCGGGGGCTTGGGCTGTTCGGCCTGCTCCTGGGCAAGCGCGAAGCCGCCCGCGAGTGCGAGCGCCAAGGCTGCCGATGCAAGGGCGGTGAGCTTGAAACGGGTCATTGTCGTCTTCCTTGGGATCGGTCGGCCCTCAGGCTTCGGCCGCAGCGGGCTTCTTCGCCAGCACGGCGTCGGCGATCGAGGCCGGGACCGGCCTGGTCTTCTCGGTGAAGCTGAGCAGCGGCATGATCACGAGGAAGAAGGCGAAATAGCCCACGGTGAAGATGCGCGCGACCAGCGTCAGACCCTCGGTCGGCTCCTGCGAGCCGATCCATCCGAGGACGATGCAGACGGCGACGAACACCCAGAAGAAGAAGCGGTAGGTCGGGCGGTACTTCGCCGACTTGACCGGCGAGCGGTCGAGCCAGGGCACGAGGGCGAGCACCACGATGGCCGCGAACAACGCAATGACTCCGAGCAGCTTGTTCGGAATCGCGCGCAGGATGGCGTAGAACGGCAGGAGGTACCATTCCGGCACCACGTGCGCGGGAGTCATCAGAGGGTTGGCGATGTTGTAGTTGTCCGCATCCAGCAGATAATTGGGGATATAAAAGATAAGCCAAACGTACAGGATGAAGAAGACAGAGACCGCGAACAAGTCCTTGATCGTGGCGTAGGGCGTGAACGCGACCGTGTCGCGCTCGACGTCCTGCACTTCGATCCCGTCCGGATTGTTTTGCCCGACGACGTGCAAGGCCCAGACATGCAGACCGACAAAGGCGGTGATGACAAACGGCAGCAGGTAGTGCAGCGAGAAGAAGCGGGTGAGAGTCGGGTCGCCGACCGCGTAGCCACCCCACAGCCAGTGGGCGATGGGGGTTCCGACGAGCGGAATGGCGGAAACGAGGTTGGTGATGACGGTTGCGCCGGCAAAGCTCATCGAGCCCCACGGTAGCACGTATCCCATGAAGGCGGTCGCCATCATCAGAAAATAGATGATCACGCCGATAATCCACAGCACCTCCCGCGGCGGCTTGAAGGAGCCGTAGTAAAGGCCGCGCATCATATGAACATAGACGGCAAGGAAGAACAGCGACGCGCCGTTAGTATGCATGTAGCGGATCAGCCAGCCGTAGTTCACGTCGCGCATGATGTGGTTGATCGACGCGAAGGCTTCAGTCGCCGAAGGCACATAGTGCATGGCCAGCACGACGCCCGTGATGATCTGCGCGATCAGCATGAACGAGGCGATCGCGCCGAGCGTCCACATGTAGTTCAGGTTGCGGGGGACCGGGTAAGCCACAAACGACGAATGCATGAGGCCCATCAGGGGAAGGCGCGATTCGAACCAGCGCCCAATCGCGCTCTTGGGAACGTAGGTCGAGGGACCGCTCATGGCATGTATCTCTGATGTCTCTGAAAAGCGTTGATCCGAAAAACCGCGGCGGGACGCCGCTGTCCGGTTGGCGTCAGCCGATCTTCACCTTCGTGTCGCTGATGAACGCGTATTCCGGCACGGGCAGATTGAGGGGCGCGGGGCCTTGCCGGATCCGGCCCGAAGTGTCGTACATCGACCCGTGGCAGGGGCAGAACCAGCCCTCGTACTTTCCTTCGTGACCGAGCGGCACGCAGCCAAGATGCGTGCACACGCCGACCACAATCAGCCATTCAGGCTTCTTGACGCGCTCTGCGTCAGTCTGCGGATCGCGCAGTTCGCTGATATTGACGTTTTGCGCCTCTTCGATCTCCGTCTTCGTCCGATGGCGGACGAAGACGGGGCCGCCGCGCCATTTGACGGTAACGATCTGCCCCTCGGGGATGGCGGCGAGGTCAACGTCGATCGAAGACATGGCGAGCGTCGAAGCGTCGGGATTCATCTGGTCGATCAGCGGCCACGCAACCGCCGCGACGCCGACCGCTCCGACCGCGCCCGTGGCGAGAAACAGGAAGTCCCTCCGGTCGGGATTTTCGATCGTCGCTGCGCTGGCCATTCCAACCCCCAAAGACTAGGTTCTCGACGCGGCGTTGATACCGTCGCGCTTAAGCGGCCGTTGATGCATGATCAGGCCACCGACGATTGCGCCGGGAAGCCCGGCGTCGAATGGGCCGGCGCCGGGCGGCGTCGGCCCATAATCGACGCGGCTTTTCGCATCGATCGTTTTGGTTGTCCATAGCAGCAATGGTCGCAGACCTTGGCTTTTCGTCGCGTTCACGGCCGCTTGCGTGCGTCGGGCAGCGCCTTTCGCTTTTTTGCCACTGCGGTTAATGCAACTCCAGCATGATTCCGCCGACCGCGCCGCTCCTTCTCGCCCTGTACGAGCCCGACATCGCCCAGAATGCCGGAGCGATGATTCGCACCTGCGCCTGCCTCGGCGTCGACGCCGCTATCATCGAGCCGGCCGGCTTCCGCGCGGGCGACAGCCGGTTTCGGCGCGCTGGAATGGACTATCTCGACGCCGTCTCGATCACGATTCACGACTCGTGGGCGAAATTCGAAGCCTGGCGCGCAGGCGCAGAGCATCGACTGGTGCTCCTCACGACGTTAGGCGAGACGAACATGTGGGACTTTGCCTTTCGACAGGACGATGTGATTCTCGTCGGTCGGGAGTCCGCCGGCGTCCCCGCTTTGGTCGCTCAAGCGGCGGAGGCCAGACTGCGCATTCCCATCCGGCCGCCGCTCCGTTCGCTGAATGTCGGAGTTGCTGCAACGATTGCGATGACGGAGGCCCTGCGTCAATTGGGACGCCTGCCGGAGGCCGACCGCGCGCGTTCCTTTTCGGGTCCGTCGTCTGTGACGAGGGCGTGACAATGACGCTCCATTAGGCGATGGTCGCGGGGCCAGCCGGCGGCGCGGCGGAGGAAATGATGTCTGGCGAGAGGGTGCGGGTTCTGATTGCGGACGATCATCCGCTGGTGGTCGGAGGGCTGCGGGAGGCGGTGCTCGCCGCCACGCCAGGCGCTGACATCGCCACCGCGCATGATTTCGACAGCATGGCGGCGGCGCTGGAAGCGGCGCCGGAGACCGATCTCGTGCTGCTCGACCTGACGATGCCGGGCGTTCGCGGCTTTTCTGGTCTGCTGTTCCTGCGCTCGGAGCGCCCTTCGACTCCGGTCATTGTCGTGTCCGGCAACGAGGACCGCGCGGTGATCCGGCACTGCCTCGAGTTCGGGGCAGCCGGGTTCATCCCGAAATCCAATTCGCTCGAGACGATGCGCGACGCGATCGCGCAGGTGTTGGAAGGCGGACGGTGGACCCCGCCCGATTTCGATCCCGCAGCGCAGCCCAACCGCGAGTCGAGCGCTCTCGCGCGCCGTCTCGCCTCGCTCACGCCCCAGCAGATCCGCGTTCTGATGATGCTGTCGCAGGGGCTGCTCAACAAGCAGATCGCCTATGAACTGACCGTTTCCGAGGCGACGGTCAAAGCCCATGTCTCCGCTATTTTGCAAAAGCTAGGCGTCGAAAGCCGCACCCAGGCGGTCATCCTCGCCACCAAGATCGAAAGAGCGCAGGAGTTGTCGATCGCGTCCTGAGGCGCGTCCGGTACCTGGCGGAGAATGCGCCGCAGGTTTTGAAGGCGACGAAGCGCAGAGCCGAAGGGATCCCGCCCGCGATCAGCCGGGACCCACGCCGGATCTTGCGAGCGACTTCAGGCTTTGCCGCGGTTCTGGCGGTTGTCGATCAGTTCGCCGACGACGGCCGGGTCGGCGAGGGTCGAGGTATCGCCGAGAGCGCCATATTCGTTCTCTGCGATCTTGCGCAGGATTCGCCGCATGATCTTGCCTGAGCGGGTCTTCGGCAGCCCGGGCGAGAACTGGATGAGGTCAGGCGAGGCGATCGGTCCGATCTCCTTGCGCACCCAGGCGACCAGTTCCTTGCGCAACTCCTCAGTCGGCTCGACTCCGGCCATCAGGGTGACATAGGCGTAGATGCCCTGCCCTTTGATGTCGTGCGGGTAGCCGACGACAGCGGCTTCCGAGACCTTCGGATGGGCGACCAGCGCGCTCTCGACTTCCGCCGTTCCCATCCGGTGGCCCGAGACGTTGATGACGTCGTCGACGCGGCCGGTGATCCAGTAATAGCCGTCGGCGTCGCGCCTGGCCCCGTCGCCAGTGAAGTACTTGCCCGGATAGGCCGCGAAATAGGTGTTCACAAAGCGCGCATGGTCGCCGAACACCGTGCGCGACTGCCCCGGCCAGGAATCGGCGATCACCAGGTTGCCTTCGCACGCCCCTTCCTGCACGTTGCCGGCCGCATCGACGATCTCCGGAATGACGCCGAAGAACGGGCGCGTGGCCGACCCAGGCTTGAGTTTCGTGACTCCGGGCAACGGGGAGATCAAGATTCCGCCGGTCTCCGTCTGCCACCACGTGTCGACAATCGGGCAGCGGTCGTCGCCGACCACGCGATGATACCACTCCCAGGCTTCCGGATTGATTGGCTCGCCGACCGAACCCAGCAGACGGAGCGACTTGCGGCTCGTCTTCCTGACCGGTTCCTCGCCCGCTCCCATCAGGGAGCGGATGGCCGTCGGCGCAGTGTAGAAGATGTTGACCTGATGCTTGTCGATGACCTCCCAGAACCGGCTCATCGACGGGTAGTTGGGAATGCCCTCGAACATCAGTGTGGTCGCGCCGTTGGCCAGCGGGCCGTAGACGATGTAGGAATGACCGGTCACCCAGCCGACGTCGGCGGTGCACCAGTAGACGTCGCCGTCGTGATAGTCGAACACATACTGGTGGGTCATCGAGGTGTAGACGAGATAGCCGCCGGTGGTGTGCACCACGCCTTTTGGCGCCCCGGTCGAACCGGACGTGTAGAGGATGAACAACGGGTCCTCCGCGTTCATCGGCTCCGGCGGGCAGTGGGCGGTGACGTCCTTCGCGGCTTCATGCAGCCAGACGTCCCGTCCGTCCCGCCAGGCGATGTCGCCGCCGGTGTGTTTCACGACGATGACGTGCTTGACGCCCTGCGCCTTTTCGATCGCCACATCGACGTTGGCCTTCAGCGGCACCTTGCGGCCGCCCCGCAGGCCCTCGTCGGCGGTGATGACCACTTCGGACTTCGCGTCGACGATCCGGCCGGCGAGCGCATCCGAAGAGAAGCCGCCGAACACGATCGAGTGGACGGCTCCGATGCGGGCGCAGGCGAGCATCGCGTATGCGGCCTCGGGAATCATCGGCAGATAGATGGTGACGCGGTCGCCCTTCCGGACGCCGTGGCCTTTCAGGACGTTGGCGAAGTGGCCGACCTGATCGGCGAGTTCGGCGTAAGTGATGTGCCTGGACTTGGACGGGTCGTCACCCTCCCAGATGATCGCGGTCTGGTTCGCCCGCTTGGGCAAATGGCGATCGATGCAATTGTGGGCGACGTTGGTGACGCCATCCTCGAACCATTTGATGAAAACGTTGTGCGGGTCGAAGCTGATGTCCTTGACCTTGGTGTAGGGTTTGAACCAGTCGATGCGCTTGCCGTGTTCACCCCAGAATCCCTGCGGGTCGCCGAGCGAGCGCTTGTACATCTCCTCGTACTTGGACTCATCCACCCAGGCGCGCTTTACCCATTCAGCGGGAACGTCATAAACCTTGTCGGACACGGAATTCCTCCCGAGAAATCCTTCCACGCCAGCCGGTCGGCGCGCTCAATCGTTCGACTGCGCTTATGCCTCAAGCCGAGGAAGGCCGACAAGCGGGCGGCGGGTGATGCTTTGGTCTTAACCCTTCGGTAAGGCGCGTCTGGGGCGGACCTGCGCCGGCTCGAGGCCGCCCATCTCGCAGACGACCCTCCATTCTTCCTCCGTCACCGGCTGGACCGACAGACGGGAGTTGGTGACCAGCGCCATGGACGCCAGGCGCTTGTCTGCCTTCACCGCTTCAAGCGCGACCGGGCGAGGCAGTGGTCGCAGGGCGCGGATGTCGACCATGCCGAATTTGCCGCTCGCGTCGGTCGGATCGGGGCGATAGGCCTTCGAGACCTCGACGACGCCGACGATCGCCTTACCCTCGTTGGAGTGATAAAAAAACCCGAGTTCGCCGACTTTCATCGCCTGCATGTTGAGCTTGGCGGAATGGTTGCGCACGCCGCTCCAGTCGGTTCCTTTCGCGCCGCACTCCGTCAGCTTCTGGAACGACCAGGCCGACGGCTCGCTCTTGAACAGCCAATACGCCATCGCCGCCTCACGTCAGTGACTGGCCGACCCCCTGCCGCCAGGGCTTCACGTCCACGCTTTCGAACAACCCGGCGATGGAGTACGGGTCCCTCGCCAGAAGCGCTTGGACATCGGCCTCGCTATCGGCCTCGAAGACGATCATCGAGCCCACCGGGGTCCGGTAATCCGCGGCCAGCAGCGCGCCGCCGATCTTCACCCGCGAGCCGAGGCTGTTCAGGAAGGCAAGGTGCGCGGGACGGTTCTCCATGCGCTTGTCCATACCGTTTGGCTTGTCGATGCACGTGGCGACGAACACCATTCGTGACCCTCCCGGACGGTCGAGCCATACGCGAACAGCGCGGAAAATCAAGGCGCCTGTTTCAGTCCTCGCCCCTTTGCGGACGGCCGAGCAGCGCGCCGACCGCTCCCGCGACGTCGAGCGAGCCCTCGAGCAGAGCCTCGACGCAATTGGCGATCGGCATGTCGACGCGCTGAGCGCGGGCCATCTCGGTCAGGGCGAGCGCGGTCGAGGCGCCCTCGGCGAGCCGGCCTTCGGACGCCTGGCTGATCGTCTCGCCCCGGCCGAGCGCCAATCCGAACGAGAAGTTGCGCGACTGCGCCGACGAGCAGGTCAGCACGAGATCGCCCAGTCCTGACAGGCCCATGAGCGTTACGGGTCGCGCCCCGACGGCGTCGCCGAACCGGCGCAATTCCGCGAAGCCGCGGGCGATCAGCGCAGCGGACGCGCTCGCGCCGAGCTCCCGGCCTGCGGCGACGCCGCAGGCGATCGCGAGCACGTTCTTCGCGGCGCCGCCCACCTCGACCCCGCGGACGTCGCTCGAGTGATAGAGCCTGAGACTTGGCCCGTGCAGAAGGCGGCACAAGGATCGCGCCAGTTCATCGTCCGGACTGGCCAGCGTCACCGCGGTCGGCAGCCCCGCCGCCACGTCGGCGGCGAAGGATGGTCCGGACAGGATCGCGACCGGTCGGTCCGGCGCCTCCTGCCGCAGAACGTCCGTCATGAAGGCGTGCGTCCTGCGCTCGATGCCCTTCGCGCAGCTCACCAGGGGGGCCCGCCCCGGCAATCGGGCGAGCATGCGCGCTGCGTCCCGCGTCTCCTGCGCCGGGGTGGCGACCAGGATGGCGGTGCAGGACCCGAGTTCCCCGACGTCGGCGGTGGCTCTCGCGGCGGCGGCCAGCCGCACCCCGGGCAACCTGTCGTTCAGCCGCGTCGCCTCGAAGGCGCGCATCCGCTCTTCGCCGCGGCCCCAGACAACGACCTCGCGCCCCGCCGCGGCCGCGGCGTTGGCGAGCGCCGTTCCCCAGGCTCCGGCCCCGGCTACCCCGACGAGACCCTGGCGCGTCATGGTTCTCCCGTCCCGCATCGGTTTCTCCATCGCGAGCTGGCATGACGCCATCCGCGGATCCGACGCAAGCCTCCTGCCCGCTCCTAGCCAAACCGCCTGCTTCGGCATAGGTATGGCAAGACGCGGGGCGCCGCTACCGGCGCCTGGCCAGCAGAATTCAGAGTTTGATGCCCGAAATCGACCTTCCGACTGTCATTTTGGCCCTGGTGGCGCTGTTTGTCGCCTTCAAGCTGCGCTCGGTGCTCGGAACGCGCAACGACGAGGCGCGGCGGCCCGGTGGGCTTGTCGCCCCCCTTCGGCGGGCCCCCGGGCCCGCCAGCCCGCCAATCGACGCGACGGAAGCGCCGGCGCCCCAGCCCGCTTTGCCGCCGGCGACCGAACGGTGGAAGACCATCGCCGCCGCCGAGGCCTGGAGCGGCCTCGACGCGATCGCCGGGGCGGACAGGAGCTTTGATGCGCAGGCGTTCCTGTCGGGCGCCCGCACGGCCTACGAAATGGTCATTCACGGCTTCGCCGTCGGCGACAGCGACACCTTGCGGGGCCTGATGGCGCCGGAGGCGTTCGCCAATTTCGACGCCGCGATTCGCGCCCGCGCGGCGGCGGGCCAGACGATGACGACGACCGTCGTGTCGATCGACCGCGCCGACATCGCCGCCGCTCAGCTCGGCGGCTCGACGGCGCAGGTCAGCGTGCGCTTCGCGAGCAAGCTCGCCTCGGTCACCCGCGACAGCGCGGGCGCCGTCGTCGACGGCTCTCCGACCGAGGTCGCCGACCACCTCGACCTCTGGACCTTCGTGCGCGACATCCGCTCGCGCGATCCGAACTGGCTCTTGGCGGCGACCCAGGCGGAACGCTGAGCCTTGCCGGCGGACGCTCCGCGCCACGCCCGGCTCGGCTTCGACGATCTCAACGGCTTCCGCGAAGACAACCATCTGGACGCCTTCTGCTGCTTCAGGCGCTCGGCCCTCCCGCTTGTCGATGGGGAGACCGGACCGCGCGCCGCCAGGAGGCCCTCGCGGGCCCTGACCGAAGCGGCGCGAGCGGCGCTCGCGTCGGACCCGCGGACGCCGGACGAAGCGCGGCGCTTCTTCGAAGGGCGATTCCGGCCATTCCGGGTCGCCCCGGCGCCGGGGTTCCTGACCGGCTACTACGAGCCGCTGGTCGCCGGGTCGCTGATTGAGACCGAGGCGTTCGGCTGGCCGATGCTCCCCCGCCCCGCGGATCTCGTCGCCTTCGCGCCGGGCGAGGCGCCGCCCGGGTTTCCCGAAGGCGTCACTGGCGCGAGGCGAGGCGCCGGCGGCTCGCTCGTCCCCTACCCCGACCGCGAGGCCATCGAACGGGAACGGCGCGATCCGATCGTCTGGGTCCGCGACGCGGTGGAAGCCTTTCTCATCCAGGTGCAGGGCTCGGCCCAGGTCGAGCTGCCGGACGGGCGCCGGGTCCGGCTCGCCTATGACGGCCGCAACGGCCTGCCCTACACGTCGATCGGGCGGATCCTGATCGAGACCGGCGCAATCCCCGAGAGCGCGATGTCGCTCGCCAACCTCAAGGGGTGGCTGCGCGCGGCGGGGCTCGGCGAGGGCGAGGCGGGGCTGACGCTGATGCGGCGCAACCGCTCCTTCGTGTTCTTCAGGCTCATCGGGGACTTCGACCCCGCGCTCGGCCCGATCGCCGGGGCCGGCGTCCCGCTGACGGCCTTGCGCTCGATCGCGGTCGACCGGTCGCTGTGGAGCTACGGAATGCCGTTCTGGATCGAGGCGGAGCTGCCGTGGATTGAGCCGGCGCCCCAGCCGTTCCGCCGGCTCATGATCGCGCAGGACACCGGCTCGGCGATTGTCGGACCGGCCCGCGCCGACCTATTCTTCGGCGGCGGGGACGAGGCTGGCGCGCGCGCCGGCGCGATTCGCCATCCCGGAGAGTTTGCCGTGCTTCTGCCCATCGGAGAAAGCCTTTGAAGGAGGCCCAGCCGCCGCATCGCCTGCGCCGCCTCACCGACGAGGAGATCGCGCTCTGGACCGAGATCGCGCGCAGCGTCTCGCGCCGCCGCGGCGCGAGCCTGCCGACTCCGTCCCGGCCTTTCGCGCCAAAACCGGCCACGCCGCCCTCTCCTGCCGCTGCGCCCGAAACGGCGATGAAGCCGGAGAGGCCGAAAACCCTGCCGCTGGCGCCGATCGAGCGGCGCCTCAAGCGCGAGCTCGCCCGCGGGCGGGGCGCGGTCGACGGGGCGCTCGACCTGCACGGGATGAACCAGGCCGAGGCGCACCAGGCCTTGCGCGGGTTCCTGCGCCATTCGCAGGCGCGCGGGGCGAAGCTGGTCATCGTCGTCACCGGCAAGGGCGGCCCGCTCGGCGAGCCGGCGTTCCTCGGCCAGGAGCGCGGGGTGCTGAAGCGGCTCGCCCCCCACTGGCTGCGCGAGCCCGACCTGCGCGGAATTGTGCTCGGCTTCGAGGAGGCGGGCCGCGCCCATGGCGGGTCAGGGGCGCTCTACGTGCGGCTGAGGCGGGGGCCTGCCTGACCGTGAGGCGGCCGCGCCGGTCGGGCGCGGAGAATCCGTCGTGTAGTCAATGATTCCAATGCGATAGGCGCCAAAATCTGCAACTCTTGCGGATTTTGTCGTTGCGAAGGCGCCGCCGCTTGCTTCCGGTTCATTATAGCTGTATGTACGTACTGGGAGAAAGCGATGGCGAACGTGGTCACCATAAATCGTACGGAGGTCGTAGCGTTGATCGAAGAGGCGGCCCGGAAGCTGACAAACGGCAACAAGACCGAAGCGGTCGCGCTGGCCATGCGGCGCCTGCTCGACGAGAATGCCCGCGCCGGCTCTCTCTTCGGCGCCCATCGCGGCTCGGTCAAGATTCGCGACGGCGTCGACCTTCTCGCGCCGGCTCTCGACGTCGAGCCTGATGCCGAGACCGGCCGGGAGATCGAGCGGTGACCGAGCGCCTGCTGCTTGACACCCATATCGTGCTGTGGCTCGACAGCGGGGACGATCGTCTTCGGGAATCGACGCGCGTTCTGATCGATGATTGCTGGCGGAACGGGGGCGCGATTGTGCTCAGCGCGGTCACCGCCTGGGAGGTCGCGCTCCTGGTCGACGCCGGGCGGATCGATCTCGATTGTCCCGTCGAGGCGTGGATCGAGCGCTTTCTCGGGCGCCCCGGGGTCGAAGCGGCGCCGCTCGAACATCGCGCCGCTTGCCGCAGTTATCGGCTGCATCATCTTGAGCATCGCGACCCGGCCGACCGGCTCCTGATTGCAACCGCGATCGAACTCGCCTGTCCGCTCGTCACCTATGACGAGCGCATTCGGCGCTTTGGCGAGAAGCACGGCCGGCAGTACCGGTTCGCAGTGGGGGCGTGAATCGACAATTCGGCATAACCGCCGCATTGATTGGCGCCGGGCCTCGGATCGCCGCGGCGTCCACCTGACGCAATGCGCCTCCTGAAGGACAGGCATTCCATAGCACGGGGTCGTCCGAGCGACCCGGCGCGAGGGTAACGAGGACCCCAAAGCGAACGCCGCCGGGCGATTGCCAGGCAACTCGGGCGCGAGCGCCGGCTGAAATGACCGCCGACCTGTGCTAATCTCCCACTCGCGGAGCGCGGCGCAATGAGCGAGACCCGAAAGCTCGCGGCGATCCTGGTTGCGGATGTCGTCGGTTATAGCCGGTTCGCGGGCGCCGACGAGGATCGGACCCTTGCGCGCCTGAGGGGTCTGCGCAGCGACCTCATCGACCCCGCTATCGCCGCTCATCACGGTCGCATCGTCAAACGCACCGGCGACGGAAGCATCATCGAGTTTCGCAGCGTCGTGGACGCGGTCCGCTGCGCGATCGAGATTCAGAACGGCCTCATCGAGCGCAACGCCGGCGTGCCGGAGGACCGGCGAATCGAATTCCGCTTCGGAATTCACGTCGGCGACGTCGTCGAGGAGAGCGACGGCGATCTCATGGGCGACGGCGTCAACATCGCCGCGCGTCTGGAGGGGGTGGCTAAGCCGGGCGCGATCTGTCTTTCCGAGGATGCGTATCGCCAAGTCAAGTCGCGGCTCGATCTGAAGGTCAGCGATCTCGGCGAGACATCGCTCAAGAACATCGCCGAGCCGGTCCGGGTCTATTCGCTTGAAGTCGGCCAGTCCGCGCAAGCCAAGCCGGCGCCTTCGGCGATGCCGGCCGATCGGACGAAGTCGCCGGCGTCCAAGGGCCGCTTGGCTTTCGGCCTGCTGGCGGCTGCCATCGCCGCCCTCCTCCTTCTGGCCGCCGCCAGCGGCTTGTTTCTCCTCGCGGGCCGCAGCGTGAAACCGGCGCAGGCCGCCCACCTCTCGGTCGTCGTGTTGCCCTTCGCCAATCTCTCCGGCGATCCGGCTCAAGACTATTTCGCCGACGGCGTCACCGAAAACCTCACGACTGACCTCTCGCGCATCCGCAACAGCTTCGTCATCGCCCCCAACACCGCGTTCACCTACAAGGGCAAGGCCATCGACGCCAAGGCGATCGGCAAGGAGCTCACCGTCCGTTACGTGATCGAAGGCTCGGTGCAGCGCGACCAGAATCGGGTGCGGGTCAACGTGCAGCTGATCGACGCCGAATCGGGCGCGGACATCTGGGCCGACCGGTTCGAGGCGGACAGGGCGGATCTGTTCAAGCTGCAGGATCGAGTGGTGGCGCAATTGGCCAACGCCTTGCGCTACGAGCTCGGCATGGCCGAAGCGGCGAAGGCGGCCGGCGCGCAAGATCCGGACGCCATCGATCTGGCGATGCGCGGGTGGGCCGTGCTGCCGCGGTCGTTGCCCAGCAAGGACCAGGTTGACGCAGCGAGGCCATTGTTCGAACGGGCGCTCAAGATCGACCCCGACAACAGCGAGGCTCTGGCGGGGAAAGCCATTACGACGCTCTTCGAGTATATCTATGCGCCGAGGGCGGACACCGACTATGACGCTGCGGTCCTCGGCCTGGTCGACAGGGCGATCGCGCTCGACCGCGGCAATATCCACGCCTATCTGGCCAAAGGCCTATACCTGCAGATGTCCGGCCGACCCGAAGACGCGGTGCGCGCCCTCGACGCCGGGCTTGCGATTGATCCGAACGCCGCTGGGCTGCTGGCGACGCGAAGCACGGCGAACGACTATTTGGGCCGTTTTGAGCCGGCCAAATCCGATATCCAACAGGCCATGCTGCTCAGTCCACGCGACCCTGCGATGGGCCAGTGGTTCAATCTGCGCGCCGACCCTGAACTCGGCCTCGGGCGTTTCGACGAAGCGCTCGAAGACGCCAAGAAGGCGATTGAGGGCGGCCATCGCGTCTTCTACACCTACCTCAATCTGGCCGCCGCCCACGCGTTCAAGGGCGAAATTGACGAGGCGAAAGCCGCCATGGCTCAAGCGCGTAGTCTCAAGCCCGATCTGTCCGTCAAATGGCTCGTGAAACACAAGCCGGTGCTGCAATTTGCGTTCGACGAACTGCGCAAGGCTGGGTTGCCGGAGGAATGAGCGAGATCCGAAAGCTCGCGGCGATTCTGGTCGCCGATGTGGTCGGCTATAGCCGGCTCGCCGGCGCCGACGAGGAGCGGACGCTTGCGCGCCTGCGCGGCCTGCGCAGCGACCTGATCGACCCCGCCATCGCCGCCCATCGCGGCCGCGTCGTCAAGCGCACGGAGGACGGCTCGATCGTCGAGTTCCGCAGTGCGGTCGACGCGGTGCGCTGCGCGATCGAGGCGCCGACCGACCTCGTCGAGCGCAACCCCGGCGTGCCGGAGCTAAAGCAGCTCCTTGAATTCCTCCACGCTGAACCCGGCCTGCCGGATGATGGACCGTAGCGTGCCTGGTTTGAGATCGCGAGCGGAGTGGACGGGGATTGTGACGGTTCGCGTAGCATCGCCGGGCGACGTCGTCACGTAATGACTGCCGACAACCCGATCGACCACGAAGCCGGCGCGCTCGAGGGCTCGAACGGCGCGCTTGCCGCCCATTGCCGGCAGCTTGCCGTCGGACATGCTACGCCGCGACCGTCACGCGGCGGATTTCAGGCGGTGTATCGGAGGGGATCGTTAGCCCATGGGCGCGCCGGTACTCCAGCACCGCGCGGATCGCTTCCTCCACATTGACGAGCGCTTCCTCTTCAGTGTCGCCCTCGGTCACGACTTCCGGCAGAGCCGGAACCAGCACGGTGAACCCGCCGCTGGGCTGCGGCTCCAGGACGACGGAAAAGCTGTGGCTCATGGGCATTTGCAAATCGAGAATGTGTCGCGTCGCCAAGAGTAGCACAGACGAGGGGCTCGTGCAGGGGTCGGCCTCGAACAATTGGGAGCCTCGAACAATACGGTAACCGACTCGCGCAAGACGAGCCTCAGTCGTTGGGCCGTCGCCACGGACCGTCGCCGTCCCTACCGTATTTCGGCGGCCTTGAGCTGGAAAACGTGCTACTCTGCCCGCTCCCGGAGGGACGCGATGAGCGAGACCCGCAAGCTCGCCGCGATTCTGGTCGCCGACGTCGTGGGCTACAGCCGCCTGGCCGGGGCCGACGAGGAGGGCACGCTCGCGCGCCTGCGCGCATTGCGCAACGACCTCGTCGACCCGTCCATCGCTCTTCATCGCGGCCGCATCGTCAAGCGCACGGGGGACGGCTCGATCGTCGAGTTCCGCAGCGTGGTCGACGCGGTGCGCTGCGCGATCGAGGTGCAGCAAGCGCTCGTCAAGCGCAACGCCGGCGTGCCGGAGGACAGGCGCATTGAATTCCGCATCGGCATTCACGTCGGCGACATCGTCGAGGAGAGCGACGGCGACTTGATGGGCGACGGCGTGAATATCGCCGCGCGGCTGGAAGGCATCTGCGAGCCGGGCGGGATTTGCCTGTCCGAGGACGCTTGGCGACAGGTGCAAGGAAAGGTCGATGCCAGCTTCGCCGACGCGGGCGAGCAAAAGCTGAAGAACATTGTGCGTCCGGTGCGCGCCTTTCATTTGGAGTCTGCGACTGCAGCCGATACTGGAGCTGCGCCCTTGCCTTTTTCTCGGCAGCTCACCGCATTGGGAATGGGGCGCGCGTTTGGCGACCCGAAGAGCACATTCTCGCGGCCGAACCGGGTGCTGATCGGGCTTCTGTTTCTGGGCGCGCTCGCTGCCTCACTGACGTTGGTCTACAGCTGGCCGGGGTTGCAGGTGACCGACGCAGAGCAGACAAAGCCCCTCCGTGCGCCGACCAAGAATCTCCAAGCTTACGACTACTACCTCAGAGCCGAGAATGAGGGACTCTACAATGGGGTTGACGCAGCCCCCGCACGCGCCTTGGCGTCATACGCCAAGGCGATCGAACTCGATCCGAATTTTGCGGACGCCCAAGCTGGTTACGCGCTGGCGGCCGCACAAGTGGTGATCTTCAATTTTGACTTCTTCGCTTCTTCGGCAGTGACTCGCAAGCGCGCGTACGACGCGGCGGGACGGGCGCTTGAGCTCGATTCGAACAATGGGCGCGCCTATGTGGCGCTCGCAGCCCTCCAACTCGGCGATGGTCGACACGCCGATGCAATCACATCTGCGCGCCGGGCCGTCACGCTCGCCCCGCGTGACCCAGGGGCTCTGGCAAATCTCGGGATGATTTTAGCCTTTGCGGGCGAGTCGGCGGAAGCTATCACCGCCATCGAGCAGGCGCGGCGCCTCAGTCCCTCGCCCCCGCCGGGCGTCCGGCTGCCCGCAGGCATCGCCCTCTACAATGCGCGCCGATACGATCGAGCGATAGAGGAAATGAAAGCCGTCGGCGCCGTCTGGCCTGCCGCCGGCGCCCCGCATGAATATCTCGGCGCGGCTTACGCTCATCTGGGCGAGCTCGACTTGGCGCGCAGCGAAGTTGGGCGGATCCCCGACAGTGTGTTTCCGAAGCCGAGCCTCGCGTTTGCTCGACTCCTCTACGGACTCTTCTACAAGCGCGCGGAGGATCGGAACCATCACTTGGAGGGACTGAAGGCGGCCGGCATTCCGGAGTGGCCGTTCGGGTTCGAAGGTCGCCCGCAGGATCAGGTCACCGGCGAGGCCTTGGCGGCTCTGGCCGTTGGCCGCGCCTGGGTGGGGCGCCTTGCCGTCGGCACGCAGTTCATCCTGCAAGTCGACAATGAGAATCGCTTCGCTATCCGAACCGCGCGTTCACTAGTCGCTGGCGTAGTTCGACTGGAGAATGACCGCCTTTGCATGCAGTTCGACGGCTATGTAGGGAACCTCTGGCTTTGCGGCGCCGTCTACCGGACCGTCGCCGCTACGGGCGGCGCTGGCGCAGACTATGTCTATGTGCGTCCGGACGATCTTATGTATTTCTCTCTCAAGGATTGAAGGCTCGCTATTTCTCGATTTTGCCCCGAGCCACCGGCCAATTTGCGTCGGCCGCCGCGATATCGAGCTTGCGGTCCTGGAAGTGCGCTTCGCCGCTGAAGTAGAGCTTGCCGTCGATGATTTGCCAGCTTTCCGGGTCGATATTGACCACAACTCCGCCATGGTCGGCGATACTTTCCGCGCAGAGGCCGCCATACTGGGGAGCATAGGAAATCGGGCTCGCGGCGAACTGGCGACGATGGCCGTCGCTGGCGAAATACCAGGTCGCGCCGAGCCATTTGTAAGAATAGGCTTCGAAGCCAAGAACCGCCTTCCCGTCCGTAAAGTAAGCGACCGGGTCATAGCCCCTGATCGCCACATCGCCGGAAAAGCCGGTCGCGATCGCGACATCGCCATAGACGCCTGTTTTGACCTCGCCGGCCCCGGCGCCAAGAGCGAGCAGGCCGAGCATCAATCCCGTCGTCGTCACTGCGAGACACGATCGTTGCAACGATAGCATCTTCATGGCCGGGCTCCTGATCGGCCCGTTACAGAGGCGGCGCGGCCACAGGGCATGGCCTCATTGCGGCGCGCAACGGCATCAGTTGGACCGCGCAGACAAGGGGACCGCGAGTAAGAGAGTCCCGCACCTCTGAGACAATCGCACCTCATCGTCCCGTCTCGCCGTATGGTCTCCAGCAAGCTAACACTTGACTCCGCGAGGGTCGAGTCCGCACCGGATCGCCGCCCTCTCCGTCCGGCGAGCGCGCGCCAAATATTTTTGTGTTATTGAGAAGCGAAGGGGACGCGATGAGCGGGACGCGCAAGCTCGCGGCGATTCTGGTCGCCGATGTGGTCGGCTATAGCCGGCTCGCCGGCGCCGACGAGGAGCGGACGCTTGCGCGCCTGCGCGGCCTGCGCAGCGACCTGATCGACCCGGCCATCGCCGCCCATCGCGGCCGCGTCGTCAAGCGCACGGAGGACGGCTCGATCGTCGAGTTCCGCAGTGCGGTCGACGCGGTGCGCTGCGCGATCGAGGCGCCGACCGACCTCGTCGAGCGCAACCCCGGCGTGCCGGAGCTAAAGCAGCTCCTTGAATTCCTCCACGCTGAACCCGGCCTGCCGGATGATGGACCGTAGCGTGCCTGGTTTGAGATCGCGAGCGGAGTGGACGGGGATTGTGACGGTTCGCGTAGCATCGCCGGGCGACGTCGTCACGTAATGACTGCCGACAACCCGATCGACCACGAAGCCGGCGCGCTCGAGGGCTCGAACGGCGCGCTTGCCGCCCATTGCCGGCAGCTTGCCGTCGGACATGCTACGCCGCGACCGTCACGCGGCGGATTTCAGGCGGTGTATCGGAGGGGATCGTTAGCCCATGGGCGCGCCGGTACTCCAGCACCGCGCGGATCGCTTCCTCCACATTGACGAGCGCTTCCTCTTCAGTGTCGCCCTCGGTCACGACTTCCGGCAGAGCCGGAACCAGCACGGTGAACCCGCCGCTGGGCTGCGGCTCCAGGACGACGGAAAAGCTGTGGCTCATGGGCATTTGCAAATCGAGAATGTGTCGCGTCGCCAAGAGTAGCACAGACGAGGGGCTCGTGCAGGGGTCGGCCTCGAACAATTGGGAGCCTTGAACAATACGGTAACCGACGCGCGCAAGACGAGCCTCAGTCGTTGGGCCGTCGCCACGGACCGTCGCCGTCCCTACCGTATTTCGGCGGCCTTGGGCTGGAAAACGTGCTACTCTGCCCGCTCCCGGAGGGACGCGATGAGCGAGACCCGAAAGCTCGCCGCGATTCTGGTCGCGGATGTCGTCGGCTACAGCCGGCTCGCCGGCGCCGACGAGGAGCGCACGCTTGCGCGCCTGCGAGGCCTCCGCAGCGACCTGATCGACCCGGCCATCGTCGCCCATCGCGGCCGCATCGTCAAGCGCACAGGCGACGGCTCGATCGTCGAGTTCCGCAGCGCAGTCGACGCGGTGCGCTGCGCGATCGAGATGCAGACCGGGCTCATCGAGCGTAACGCCGGCGTGCCGACGGACCGGCGGATCGAGTTCCGCGTTGGCGTTCATGTCGGCGACGTGGTCGAGGAGAGCGACGGCGACCTCATGGGCGACGGGGTCAATATCGCCGCGCGGCTCGAGGGCATTTGCGAGCCGGGCGGCGTGTGCCTCTCCGGGGCCGCCCACGAGCAGGTGCGCGACCGGTTGAAGGAGACTTTCATCGACCTCGGCGAGAAGGCGCTCAAGAACATCGCCCGGCCGGTGCGCGCATACTGCGTCGCATGGGACGAGTCCAAACCGACCCCGGATAGACCAACGCTTTCGTTGCCAGACAGGCCCTCGATCGCGGTCCTGCCGTTCCAGAACATGAGCGGCGATCCCGAGCAGGACTATTTCGCCGACGGGATGGTCGAGGACATCACCGCCGGACTGTCGCGGATCAAGTGGCTTTTCGTAATCGCCCGCAACTCGAGCTTCGTCTTCAAGGGCAAAGCGGTCGACGTGCGTCAGGTCGGACGTGATCTCGGCGTTCGCTACGTGCTCGAGGGAGGCATACGCAAGGCCGGCGGCCGCGTGCGCATTACCGCCCAGCTTGTCGAAGCCGAGACCGGCGCACACCTTTGGGCCGACAAGTATGACGGCGCTCTGGAGGATGTCTTCGAGCTTCAGGATCGGATCACCGATCAGGTTGTCGGAATCGTCGAACCCAGCCTGCGTCGCTCGGAGATCGAACGGTCGCGCCGGAAAAGGCCGGACAGCCTTGACGCATACGATTTCTTCCTGCGCGCGTTGCCGCACATGGAAACGAGGATGCCGGCCGGGGCCAGAATGGCCATTCCGCTCCTCGAAGAAGCGCTGAAACTGGAGCCGGACTATCCCGTCGCTCAGGCCCACCTCGCCTGGTGCCGGGAAATGTGCTTCACCCGGGGCGGATTTGACGAAGCCGACAAGTTGGCTGCGCTGTTCCACGCGCGGATGGTGATTGCAAGCAACACCGACAATTCGAGCGCACTGGCGATGGCGGAACTCGTCATCGTCATCCTGAGCCGCGAATACGATGCTGCGCTCGGCGCTATCGATCGCGCACTTGCGCTCAACCCATCTTGCGCCACGGCTCTCTATCTGGCGGCGACGGTCAATGCATTTGCGGCTCGGGGCTCCGAAGTATCCACTCTCGCCAAGCGGGCGCTTCGTCTGAGCCCCTTCGATCCCTTGGCGCTGGAGGCTCATCAGGCCATGGGGATGGTCGCCGTGGAACAGGCGAACTACAACGAAGCCGTTTCCTGCTATGCGAGGGTCTCACAGATCAATCCTCGCTACAGCAGCGCCTACATTTGTCAGGCGATCGCCCTCGTCTTGGCGGGGCGGCAGGAAGAGGCCGAGCAACCGCTAAGGCGAGGACTGGAACTCGAGCCTGGATTTCGGGCGCGGATGTTTTCAAAGATTGGACTGCCGCAAACGATGGTCAACCGTTTCGCTGAGGGCGCGCGCCTCCTCGGCCTGCCCGATTGATCGTCCGAGGGATCAACACTGACGCGTCAAAGAGCCGGAGTTTCCTGACACGGAGGTGAGGCGATGAGCCAATCAGCAGCGACGTTCGAACTGGAGCGCGCCGGCGCCCCGCTCGTCTTTTCCGACGAACTGGCCGACAAGGGGTTTCTGCTGACCAGCACGGAGTCGATGATTGCTTGGGCGCGGACCGGCTCGCTGCACCTGATGAGTTTCGGGCTCGCCTGCTGCGCCGTCGAAATGATGCAGTTCTGCACGCCGCGTTACGACTTCGACCGCCTCGGCATGGCTTTGCGCGGTTCGCCCCGCCAGTCCGACCTCATGATCGTCGCCGGAACGCTGACCAACAAGATGGCGCCGGCCCTGCGCAGGGTCTACGACCAGATGCCCGAACCGCGCTATGTCATCTCGATGGGATCGTGCGCCAACGGCGGCGGCTACTATCACTATTCCTATTCGGTGGTGCGCGGTTGCGACCGCGTCGTGCCCGTCGACATCTATGTCCCCGGCTGTCCGCCCACGGCGGAAGCGCTGATGTATGGCGTGCTGCTGCTGCAGAAGAAAATCCGCGGCGCCGGCTCGATCGAGAGGTATAGCGGTGTCACGCGAGGATCCGAAATTCCTTCGGGTCGATGACGCGGAAATTGTCGGTGATGGTTGACGAGAACTCGTCGAACCGCTGTGGCACGGTTTCACGCAGGAAACCGAGCACGGCCTCGGCGAAGTCGCGGAATTTGGCGTAGCATCTGTTGTGGGTGACGTTTTCGTGCATCACCTTCCAGAGCCGCTCGATCGGGTTGAGATGCGGACAGTATGACGGCACGAAGTGCAGGACGATGCGCCTCCCTGGCTGTTGCAGCCAGCCCTGGACGACTTTGGCGTGGTGGTAGCGGGCGTTGTCGAGGAAAACATGGATGCGGCTCACCGTCGAATTGGAGCGCTCCAGCGCCTCGAACAGGGCGATCGTGCTTGCCGCGTCGACGGTCTGGACATCCCTCATCCTGAGCTTGTCGAAGGATGATGCGGGTCTGTCCGGGCTCCAGGTCGATCGCGCCGTGCAGGTTCAGCCGGTCGCGCCCGGACGCCGCGGGAAGCGCGCAGCGCTGTCCGCGCGGCAGCCAGCGTCCAGCGGGCTTGGCTTGGTGGGTCGGATGGACGGCGTCGACGTAGACGACCGTCTCGTCCGGGCCGAGCGAGTTGCGCAAGTCCTCATGCGCGTCGATGAACTTTTGCTGGGTTTCCACGTCGATCTTGCCGGGCACGGATTCCGGCTTCTTCCAGTCGAATCCGATGCGGTTCATCAGCTTGATCAGTCCAGAGCGGCCATAGTCGAACCCGAACCGATCCAGGATGAATTGCCCGATTTCGGTGGTCGACGTCGGCAGCACCTCCGTCGCCCAGGCGCGCAATTCGTCGATCTGGAGGGGCGACAGCCGTCCGGTTCCGCCCTTCAGGTCGAACAGGACGATCGCCTCGACGCCGCCTTCCTGGAATTCCTTGAGCCAGATGCGGATCGTCGAGTCGTCGAGGAACAGCGCTTCGGCGACCCCGGCGTAGGACCAGCTCTTGTCGAGCAGAAGGATGGCATTCGCCCGGCGGACGATGCGATGCTCCTCCAGCCCGTCCCTGACGATCTTCACCAGGTCGGCCCGATCCGCTGCGCTGAGGAAATAGCGATTCGTCTTCACCAGGCGACTGGAATTGATCCCGCTGATTCGGTCAAACGATTTTCGGATGGACGCGGAATCCCGATATAAGACTGCGGCCTCGCCTACGCCTGCTTCCGCGCCTCGAACAACGCGACGTCGATGGTGAAGCTGCCGTCGGCGCCGGTCTCGAAATAGCCGGCGACGTCGCCCGGCATGGCCTTCTGCAATGCCCGGATCGCCTCGACCTGGACAGCCGGCGTCGCCATGCGGCCAATCCACGCGGCGAAGTCGAGCCGCACGCGGAATCGGCGCGTCGCTTCGCAGGCGAGCCCCGCCTGCGCCAGGGCCGCCTCCCATTCAGAGCGCGCATAGTCGCGGACGTGGGACGGGTCCCGCAGCATTTCGATCGCCTGGAAGAACGTGTCGAGCAAAGGCGTCCCCGGCGAGACCGCATCGACGAAGCCGGCCGCGCCGCCGGGCTTGAGGACGCGGGCCGCCTCGCGCAGGGCGCCGGCGAAGTCCCGCCAGTGATGGGCGCTGTAGCGGCTCAGCACGATATCGAAGGAGGCGTCGTCGAACGGCAGACGTTCGACCGAACCCTGCCGGGTCGTGACATTGGCGAGGCCCCGCTCTTTCGCCGCGGCCTCCACGACGCCGAGCATCCGGGTCGAAAGATCGTAGGCGACCACCTCCCCGACATGCGGCGCGACATTGAACGTCACATGCCCGCCGCCGCAGCCGAGGTCGAGGACTTTTGCGCCGGAACGATTCCGCGCGAGTTCGGTCAGGGCGGCGAGGTCTGCCCCCCGCGCATGCACCTCGCTGTGCAGATAGGCGCTGGCGCGCGCCCCGAACTGCGTCTCCACCAGAGTTTCGTGATCCCGATCGTCGGTCATCGTTGTCGCCGATCCCGCTGGTCATGTCCTCGACGAGGAATAGAAGCCGCCGCAAACCGGTTTAAGATCCTTTTGTCTACGGGTATATTTGGCGCCATGATCGCATTTCCCGCGAGCGCAAAAGGCGGTTCGGCGATTTCGTCCGGGCGCAGAGGGAGAAGCTGACGCCCGAGGCGCTCGGGCTGCCCGCGAGCGGCCGGCGCCGCACGCCCGGGCTCCGGCGCGAGGAAGCCGCCCAGCTCAGCGGATTGAGCGTCACCTGGTACACCTGGCTCGAGCAGGGCCGCGAGGTGTCTCGACGACGCGCCGGTTCGCGCGCTGACCGAAGAGCTGCTCACGTCGAGCCCCCCAAATTCGCAAAACTTTGGGAGGAGCATGGCGTGCTGTCGCGCGAAGGCGGAACGCGCACCTTCAACCACCCGAAGGACGGCCTTGTCAGCTACGAGCAGGTGACCTTCAACCTCGCGAGCCGGCCGGATCTGAAACTGACCATCCTGCTGCCGCCGGCGAGCTTGTAGTCTCACCCGAACCGAAATCCCGAAATTGTCTTGCCGGCGATCACGTCGTGGAAGTCGTGCCGGCCTTCGCTGTCGCCGGCGGCGCCGGCGACGACCATCAGCGGCAAAAGATGCTCTTCGCGCGGATGGCAGGCGCGGGCGGAGGGGGCCTTGGCCCAGGCGGCGAGCCGCGCCTCGCGCTCGTCCCGCGGCGCCTTGACCGTCTCGTCGAGCCAGGCGTCGAAGGTCGCCGAGGCCCCCTCGGAGCCGTCGAAGAAGTGGCGGAGATCATGGTAGCTCATGCCGCTGCCGACGATCGCCACCCCCTGGTCGCGCAGGGGCGCGAGCGCCTTCCCGAGCTTGATGTGGAAGGCCGGATCGAGATCCTTGCGCAACGACAGCATGACGACCGGGATCTCGGCCTTCGGATCGACGATCAGGAAGGGCACGAACACGCCGTGGTCGAAGCCGCGGGTATCGTCGGCCGCGACCGGCAGGCCCGCCGCCTCGATCAGCCGCTTGACCTCGGCCCCGAGTTCGGGCGCGCCGGGCGCCGGATAGACGAGCTTATAGGTGTGCTCGGGAAAGCCGTAATAGTCATAGAGCATCCCCGGCTTCGGGTTGAGGCTGACGGTCGGCTCAGCCGCCTCCCAATGGGCGGTGACGACCAGGAACGCCTTCGGCCGTTCGGGCAGCGAGACGACGAGACCCGCGAGATGGTCGCGCAAGCGGTCCCAGGCGTGGGGGCCGAAGGGAGGGGGAAACTCCATCCAGAAGCACGGACCCCCGCCGTGCGGGATGAAGATGGCGGGCTGTCGAGTGGCGGACATGGAACCTCGGACGCTGGCTGCTGGCGCCGACAAGTAAGGCGCCGAATTCCGCGCGGCAATGCCCGAAAGTCCTGGATCCCGTTACGCCGGCCCTCAGGCGTCCAAGACAATCATCTCAAGGGTCAGCCGCTCGACGACGGACCCCCCTCGGGCGGAACCTTCTGAACCAAAATCAGTCGCTCGCCTTCTTATCGAGTTCGCGCATGCGGCGTTGGATAAACTCACGAGGGCTTTCCCCCTCTTTCCGCTCGGGCGCGGGTTCGGCGGCGCCCTTGTCGTCCTTCTCGGTCCTGGTCTTCGTGAGCTCCTTAATCTGCTCTCGCAATCGAGCGGCCCTCGCCGCCTGAGGGTCAGGGTCACCTGTCATCGTCGCGCCTCGGAACGTTCGTTCAACCGTATGCCTCTCTAGCTTACGGGACACGAAAGATTAACCGAAAATCGGTCAATCCCCGGGGCGGACGCGCCGGGCGGGACGCAGTTGCGCCGATTTTTCCCTCTGCGGTCGTGTCGACGAGTGGCCGATCAACGCGCTGATCTGTTGGCGCCACATCCCCGCCTTCGACCCCGTCGCTCGTTGCGCAGAGGTCAGCCCTGCCGCCGAAGCCTGCCGCCTTCCGTCGGTGGCCACCTTCGCCCTGGCGCCTTCCGTGATCCGATCGATCTGCGCGCGCAGATTGCCCGCCTTCTGGTCGAGCGGGCCAATATCGCGAAATGCCGGCTCGCTCCCGTCGAACCATGTTTCCTGCCACCAGTGATTGTCCATCGAGTTCGACCCACGAGAGGTAGCCGCCATGGAGGACCTGTCGCGGTTCCGTGATCGCGCCGGTATAGGAATAACGCACCCCGGAGGCGACGACCGGATCGAGGTAATTCGGGGTGTAGAAGTCGGACACCAGGATGCCGTTGGCCGTATAGGCGTTCTCGGCCGACTCGGACGGGTCGCAGACCTCGACCAGAACGCTGATGCGCCCCTGCCCGTCCATGGGCGAATCGGAAGCCACGAGCCGGTTTCCGAACGGGTCGACCAGCATCTCGATCATTTCGTGCGATGCCGTCAGCGACCAATCATCGAGAGTGGTCGAGGCGGAGATCAATGCGAAAGGCTGGCCGTCCTTGTCTTCGTGAACGCCGGCGGCGTCCACGCCAATATCGTCCATGACGATGAGGGGCCAATAGCCCAGCGGAACGTCCTCGAGTTTCGCGAAAGGGTCGACGGTGGCGGAAATCTCCCAGATGGGAGCCAGGTCACGACTTGCTTGCTTCTGAAGCGCAGCCGAAACCTTCAACAGATCGTCCATCACGACACGCGTGGACTGTGATACGAGCGCCAACTGTTTGAGAAGCGTGGCCATCGTGGAACCCCTCCATGATGAAATTGAACGAAGTCCGGGCGCCCAAAAGGCAGACCCTGCCAGCTGGACGTTGCATAATCCTCGTCAGGAAACCGTGCGCCGCGTCACACTTCGGCGCGTCCGCTCGCGATCGAGGCGCCGGCCGACGTCCTGGCGTAGACAATTGCAGTCGCCCGGTCGCCATAAGCGGCGTCGGTCGCGTCTGCCGTGCGCGTCGTCTCCAGGCGGCCGCCAAGATCGCCTCGCGGACGATTGGCGCGCAATTCAAACTGAGCCGGGATTGTGACCGGCGTCACTTTCTTTTGCGCGGAAATCGGTAAACCTGAGCACGCGCTTGATGCGCCGCTTGCGTTCCTGTTTCCAATACCAATCCCTTACGGAGGATCTTCTATGGCCGAACGCGTACAAGCCTTCTCCATACCCGCCGGATTCAAGATCCACGAAGTTCGCCCGCGTCCCGCGCCTGGGGCGCCGCACCCAGCCGTAGTCGCCGCGGCCGCCGCTCCTCCGGACCTCGGACCGCTCGCGGCCTTCGTGGGCACCTGGACCGGTATTGGCTTCAATACGATCTTCCGACCCCAAAATCAGACGTTTCCGCTGCCGACCCCTGCTCCAGGAGATAACCTGCTCGAACTCAACCTGACGCAGGAGACGCTGTCGTTCTCCGCGCCTCTGGGCTCGATACCCAACCGCGGCACGCTTCAGGACGATCTGTTCCTCAATGGCGTGCCTTACGTTCAGTCGATCAACGACGTAACAAATCCTGCCCCGCCGACCGGCATTCACTTCGAGCCGGGAATTTGGCTGAGCGTCCCGGCGACAACGGCCCCCACGGAGCCCATGTCGGTCGCAAGGATGGCTTCGATCCCGCATGGGACCACCATCCTGGCGCAAGGAAGGGCGTTTCCCGCGAAGAACGGGCCGCCGACCATAGCGCCTGTCGATATCACGCCGTTCCCGATCGGAGGCGGCACAAAAATTCCTTTTCCGAGTCAGACCGCAGCGACGCAGGGCACCGCGCGCATCCCGCAAGACCTCACTCCGTGGATAAATGCCGGAACGATTACGCAGGGATTGCTGGACGACCCCAACGCGATGCTCAGGAAGGCGATCTCAGTCCAGAACATTCTATCCACGACCACGATGGTCGTGAGCACAAATCCAGCCTCGCCGCTCTTCGGCGGCGGGACCGACAACATCGCGTTCCTGCTCGGCAACCCGGGCGGCGCGCCCGCGAACGCAAACGCAGTGACCATGGAGGCGATCTTCTGGATCGAAACTGTCGAGCACCAACTTCACATCGACTTTCCCAACGGAAATGTTCCAACCACGGTCCAGCCCCGGGGAGCGCCCTTCGGGCTTCCTGTGCCGACGTTCCTGCTCGATCCGCCCATTCAGCTGACGGGACCTCGCATCGTCAAAGTCAACTCGACACAAATCCAGTACAGCCAGACCGTCATCCTGAACTTTGCCGGCTTGAGCTGGCCGCACGTTTCAGTCGCCACATTGGTTCCGGCTGACCCGCTGCCGATCCCGGACTCCGTCTGGTAACCCAGGGCGGCGCGTGCGGGGTTCGCCCCTCGTGTTGTCGGACGGGCGACGGCGCCTAAATCGGCGCCGTCGCCCGTTGGGACGTCGCCTCGCGATCCGGCGTGGTCCCGGGCCGGGCGTCAAACACCCAGTCGTGCGGGCCGAACGGCGGGGAACGCTCCATCCAGAGACAGAAGATGACGCCCTGACGGTCGGCGGACATGGGACAACCTCGTGCGCCGCGAGGCCGGAACGTCGTCAAGCCTCGCGGGGCGACGGCAGCGCCGCATTCGGCGATGTTCCCTTCCCTTTGCGGCCGCTGCGCTGGCGAGATGCGCGGCGATGGTCATTGGAAATCCGCGGGAAACGGTGAAAGCGCCTCGAGCGGGGGCTTGAAGACGATCGGCCGACGCGGCAAACCCTCATGCGGGGACGCGCCAACCTGACGGCGTGCATCCGGAGGATTGTGCGATGGGACGGAACCCTCACCGCCGACACGCGAAGGCCGTGCGCAGGAAGAATCTGCTTGCCGAAAGGCGCCGGGCCGGAATGACCGGGACCGGGGGGACCCTGGCCGAAGCCGTGCGGCGCGCGTCGGCTGCCCCTGTGCACTCCTGCCTGCTGCAAAACGCAATTTTCGAGAGCGGCATCGGCATGGTGATCCTGACCCGCAAGGTCGGCCAGCGCACGCTTGCCCTGGCCGGCTTCCTGGTCGATCGCTACTGCCTTGGCGTTAAGGACGCGTATTTCCGTGAAACCGACCAAGCGGAGATCGAATCGCTGATCGATAGTCTCGGGACAAGCGCGCCATTCGAGGCTGTCGATCCGTCTTACGCCCGAAAGCTGCTGCGCGAGGCCGTCGCCTATGCGGGATCGCTTGGGCTGACGCCGCCTGCCGACTATGTTGCGATCGAACCGCTGTTCGGCGATGTCGTCGCCGACGCCTGCGACGAAACCTTCACATTCGGTTTCGAGGGGAAGCCGCTTTACGTCCCCGGACCAGCTGACTCGCCGACCCAGATCAGGCGTCGGATCGACCACCTGCGCCGACGCCTGGGCGCCGACGGCTTTGAGTTTGGCATCCCTGAAGACGCACTCGATGATCTGGAAGAGTTGGGTGACGAGGAAGACGGCGCCCGCATCGAGGAGGACGAGGACTTCGACATCGAGGGCGCCTATGATCCCGACGCCGCTCCCAATCCGTCGGAATGGCTGGCTCTGGACGAACAGGAACGCCTGAACCAGGTGTTGGACTACCACCGGCGGTGCGGCATTTCCCTGCCGAACGAGAACATTCACGCCGCCATCCACACCACGGTCGAAAACCAGATCGCGATGGGCGATGAACTGCCGGTTCGGCGCTGCGTCGACAGGTTGATGACGGAAGGCCTGGATCGTCACGAAGCCGTACACGCCGTGGGCTCGGTGCTCAGCGCGCAATTGTTCGACGCCCTGAACGATCCCGAAGCGCGGGTTTTCCCGACAGACGACTACAGCGCCGCGATCGAGCGGCTGACGGCCGAAGGCTGGCGCCGCGATTTTGGCGTTGAAGAGGACGAAGACTGAGCCTGGAGAGGGTGAACTCGAGCGCGGCGGACCTTTCGCGCTTGCAGTTCAGCGCGCCGCGAACCGATCCCGCCGGCCGCGACTGGGCTGCCGCGTCGCGCACTTGCTCCAGTCGAGGGCGCCAGCCTCGTTCCTGAGCCAGGCGCGGAAGGCCCCCACATCCGCCAACTCCCGCCGCTTCTTCGGGCAAACGAAACAATAGCAGCGGCGCGAAGGCAGCGTCAGGGCGAACGGCATGACCAGCCGGCCCGTGCGCAGATCGTCGTAGGCAAGCACATCGTGAGCGAGCAGCACGCCGGCCCCTTCGACCGTCGCGTCGAGCGCGTGATCGGCGCTGTTGAACCGAAGGCCACGACGGACGTCGGCATCCCTCACGCCGGCTGCCGCAAACCAGTCGCCCCAATTCGGCATGACGGCGCGACTGGAAAGACTCTCGTCATGGATCAACGGCGCGCCCTTCAGCATCTCCGGCGACGTGAACGGCCCGTGTCTTTCGATGAAGGCCGGGCTGCAGACCGGCACGAAGGTCTGGTCGAACAGCTTTTCGACGTCGAGCGCTTCATTGGGCGGCGCATCGACCGGAAGGTTGCGGATGGCGGCGTCGACGCCATCCGTCGCGAAATTGGCGTTGTTGATCGACGAGGACACGCGCACGTCGATTTCGGGATTGGCGATCGAAAAGCGGTAGAGCCGCGGCGCCAGCCATTTCGAGGTGAAGCCGGGCGGCGTGCTGATCACGAGCACGCGCGTGTCGCTGAACGCATTGAGGCTCGCCAGTGCGTCACGAATATGAACGAAGCCCGCTTGCAAGCCGGGCTGGAGCGCCTTTCCTGCCGCGGTGAGCGCAATCGATCGCACGCCGCGGTCGAACAGCTTGACGCCCAGGTGATCCTCGAGGCCGCGGATCTGGTGGCTGAGCGCCCCGGGAGTGACGTTTAGCTCCACCGCCGCTTTTGTCAGGCTGCGATGCCGCGCGGCGGCCTCGAAAGCGCGTAGCGCATTCAGCGGGGGAGGAGCGTCATGCATGAGTTTTTCTCATTCATAGGCTGAGACAACATCCTTTGTCATTCCAGATTTCTCAAGCGAAAATTCTGTTCCTTCGAGCATGAATGATGAGCATATCTCATCTAAAGCTATGGTCAATGATAAGGGGAGTCCGATGGCCTGCATGACACATCATGGAGATTTCCGCCGGTTGAGCGTCCGGACGGCGCCAGTCGACAGCGTCGCCGCGAAGCTCCGGATACTGGTTCGCCGGGCGGCCAATGCGCTCGCCGCACAACGCCGGAGCGGCGTCGACCGGGAGATCGCCCGCCTCCTAGCGAACTCGGGCGGACATTTCACGGACAGCCTGGAGCGCGAGATCATGCGGAAGGCCCTGGGGTCTGACTGGAGCCTGCCGCAGTAGCGACCTCGTGGAGCGTTCGACGCCGCCATTGATTGCGAGCCTTGCCCATGGTCCCCACGACTCTGCACGATCGCTTCCCGGCGCCTGCGCCTCCGGCGCATGGCGACGAAAGGGTCCCCGACCCGGTTCGTTTGGAGTTCCGCACGCTGCGAGCGAAGCGCAGGCCGGAGGTCCGCCTCTTTCTTCGCGCCGCGCGCCCGTGCGACGGCGACGCCATGCAAACCTATGTCCGGGCGCTTTCTCCGCAGTCGCGTTACAACCGGTTCCTCGGCGCCGCGAACGAGCTCCCGCCGTCGGAGCTCGCGCGCGCATTCGCCGCCAACGGGCGTGACACGCTAACCCTGCTCCTGACCTCGACTCTCGAGGATCGCGAAACCGTCGTCGGCGAGGCCCGGGTCGCGCTTTCGTGCGCCGAACGGTTTGGTGAATTCGGCATGTCGATTGCCGATGACTGGCGGCATCTCGGGGTCGGTTCTGCCCTGCTCCAGGAAATCGAACGCAAAGCTGCGGCAGAAGGCATCGAGTTGCTCTTCGGCGATACGTTGCGGACCAACAAGGCAATGATCGGGCTGGCGCTCGGCCACGGATTCAGCGTGGGGCCAGGATTCGAAGGGCGTCTCGTGCAGGTTCGGAAGCGGCTGGAGGACGCGGCTCCCGACCTGCCGTGCCGGAAGTGGGGCGAAATCGCCCGCGGCGCGGAATTGCGCACGGCCTGATCCGTCCCACGTCAGGCCTTCCGTACAACGCTCCCGCGCCCCGGTCCGGGCATTACGCCCGATCGATCCGGGCGGCGTGGCAGCCGCGCCTGGCGTAGTGGGCGTGGATGTAGCTCGCCGCGGGGTTCCCGAGCAGGCGCTCGATGACGGCGTCGATCTCGCGACCCGTCGCCAGATCGGCGTCGACCATCATCCCCGTCGCGTCGAAGGCGCGAAGCGAGATCGGCCGCAGCCGCAGGCACTCGGGCGTCTCGTCCACGCCGTCGTACGCCGCAAGGGCCCCCTCGCGAACGAAGGTGGCGTGGCTCGCCTTGTAGGGCATCTCCGCCGGCTGATGGAGATAGTTGAGAAGGAGCAGCGTCTCGCCGGGCTCGGCGTCGCGAAGCTCCACGCGATCGGGGTAGCCGGGCTTCGCGTCGGCGACAATGCGCCTGACATTGAGCTTGGCAAGCGCCTGCTCGGAAAGGCCGAACAGATTTCGAAATGGCGTCGGATCGAGACCTGTGATGCGGAAGGACATGACGAAATCCCTTTTTCTTGGTTTCGGCATGACCTGAATAGCTCGGCTCCGAACCCCGGGCTTCCCGTTCGTTGCTCCGCAATCGCGTTGTGCGGCATTGGATTGTGTCGTCTGACGACGCTCCTCGACGAGACCAACACCGATCCGCGACCGCTGACAGCCGAACAAATCGAGATGCATCAATTCACCACCACGTTCACGAGGCGCGATGCAGCGCCCTTTGTGGCCGCGTTGCCTAGAGTTGAACTTCGATCGCCGCCTTGTCGATCACCGACCATACCTGCTCGATCTTTTCTTCCCAAAACTTGTAGAAGACATTCTCGGTGAAGGACACTCGTCTTCCGTTGACATGCAGGCCAAGAAAAATTCCCTTTGGCGTGCAGTCGAAGGCCAGCCGGCTCGCGATATGGGGCGGATCGCAAACCAGCAGCCGGATGTCGAAGTGAAGGTCGGGAATTTCCTGAAAATCTCTCTCGAGCATCGCGCGATAATTCGATAGCCTGACCGACTTGCCGTTGTAGCGCACTTCGTCGTGAACGAAACGTCCGAGCCTCGGCCAGTCCTGCCGGTTCAGGCAGGCGATGTAGTCGCGGTAGATATCGGGGAGGGCGGCCTTGCTCATCGCAATTGTCCTCGCGTCTCGGCAACGCCCCTTCTCCCGGCAGGGACGATGCGAAATTCCGCAGCCAGGAATCCGTCTCTCGACATTAGCCGAAGCGCGTCCCGTTCTCGCGGCGTGGCATTCGGCATCGGCCGGGGTTCGGCCGGCGCGACGTCGAGCAGCGCCCGAAGCCTGTCGAACTCGCTCATTGGGCAAGCCCGGCGGCGAGGTCGATTAAGGACGACCCCCCGATGACCCTGGCCGCGGCTTGAGGCTGATCGCTGCTCATTGCGCCGCCTTTTGCCGGACGAGCTCCTCCAGCAGCGGGCGCAGCGCGTCGAGCTGCTTACCGAAACCGGCCCAGTCCCCCGCCTTCAGCCGCTCGATGGCCTGATCGTAGTCCGCGAGCGCCTGTCGGGCTCGTTCATCCGTTAAGCCCGAAGGCGAAGCGGCGGCGACAGCGGGCAGGCCCGCGCCGGGGCCCGACTCCCTGAACAGGACGGCAAGCGCCGCCGGAAGCGTCTCCTCCATTACCACCCGGTCGCCGTAGGCCGCGATCACGCGCTTGAGTTCCGGCAGCTGGCCGGACTGCGCCCGCAGATAGAGCGGCGAGACGTACAGGATCGAGTTCCCAACCGGCACGACCAGGAGATTGCCGCGAATGACCCGCGAGCCCATCTGGTTCCACAGCGAGATCTGCTGCGAGATCTCGGTGTTCTGATTGATCAGCGCCTCGATCTGGAATGGCCCGTAGACGAGCTTGTCTTTCGGGAATTCGTAGACGATCAGCTTGCCGTACTCGGGCGGATCGCAGCGCGCCGCGAGCCACGCGATCATGTTCTCCCGCTGGCTCGGCGTCATGGGCAGCATGAGGAAGAACTCGCTCCGCGCTTCGCCGGGCAGGCGCATCATGATGTAGTAGGGCGCCATCCTGGTCTCGCCGCCTTCCCCCAGCCCGTCCGGCGCGGAGGGCTCGCGCGGAAACTGCCAAAGGTCCTCGCGATTGTAGAACACCTCGGGCGCGTCCATGTGGAACGCGCGATACTGAAGAGCCTGAAGGGTGAAGAGGTCCTCGGGGTAGCGAATGTGCGCCCGGAGATCCGTCGGCATCGCCTCGAGCGGGAAAAACAACGAGGGGAAGATCCGGCGATAGGTTTCGACAATCGGATCCGCCGAGTCCGCGACATAGAAGGCGACCGTTCCGTTGTAGGCGTCGATGACGATCTTCACGGAATTGCGAATGTAGTCGATATCGGCGCCGCCTTGCTCAGGCTTGGCGTAGGGGAACCAGTCGCTGACGGTGTAGGCGTCCTGAATCCAGAAGAGCCGCCCCCCGCTGACGACGAGGTACGGATCGCGGTCGAGTTGCAGAAACGGCGCGATCGTCCGCACCCGATCCTCTATGTTGCGATGAAGCAGAATCCGGCTCTGGCCGGCGATGTAGCCGCTGAGCAGGATGTTGACGTCGTCGAAAGTCCAGGCGAACAGGGATCGCCAGACGGCGCCGCCGATCGGAACGCCGTCAGTCCCGTCATAAGTCGTGTAGGCGTTGTCCTGTCCCTTGGGATAGTCGAACTCCTGCGTCGCGCTCCTGACGATCACATAGCCCTCGGCGCCCTGTCCGAAATAGATGCGGGGCTCGGTGATCAGAGGACCGCCGTCAGCGACTGGCGGGATGTCCTTCAGGTAGAAGACCGGCAGGCCCTCGGCAGATTTGCGCGTGACCGGCGACATGACGGCGCCGATGCCGTGGGTGAACAGGAGATGCTGGTTGACCCAGGTCTGGGCGTTGGCCGGCAGCAGCGAAGGGATGAGCTCGCGCGCCGAGACCATCACCTGCTGATAGCTGTCGCCGAGATGGTAACGGTCGACGTCGACGTCGAGAAACCGGTAGTAGGTGCGGATCTCCTGCAGTTGCCCATAGGCGGCGAGCAGCGGCCGCCAGTCCCAGAGCCGGATGTTGTCGACCGTCCCGCTGTCTTTCTGCAGTGACTGAAAGGTCAGATCCTGCTTGGCGGGGAACGGCTTCACCGTGATTTCTCCGAGATCGTAGGCCTCCCGTGTGAGATCGATGTTCCGCCGGATGTATGGCGTCTCCAGCCGCAGCTCGCTCGGCTTGACGTAGAAGCGCTGAAAGAGCGCCGGGACCGCGTCGCCAAACAGAAACGCGCTGCCGAACATCAGCAGCGCCGCCGCGATGGCGAGCGGCGCCGAGCGCAGCCTGATATTGGCGAACGCGACGACGGCGGCGACGGCGGCGAGCGCGGCGAGCAGCCAGAGCGCCGGCAACTCGACATGAACATCGGTGTAGCCGGCGCCGACGACGACGCCGTTGTCGTCGTAGAGCAGGAGGTAGCGGTCGAGGACGTAGACCCAGGTCTTGACCACGAAGAAGAGGCCGAGCAGCGCCGAGCCATGGGCGATCGCGGCGGGCGAAACGCTCCAGGGCGACGGATCGAAACGGATGTCACCGTGCGCGAAATAGATCGCCCCGGCCGTCAGGCCGGCCAGCACGAGCAACCACAGCAGCCAGTTCTTGACCGCGACGGAGAACGGCAGCGAGAAGAGGTAGAAGCCGATGTCCTTGCCGAACAGCGGATCCGCCCGGCCATAGGGCGTCTGGTAGATGAAGCGGAGAACGAGATCCCACCGGCTGCTCTCGCCGAGCGCGATCATGAGCCCGAGGATGACCGCGACAGCCAGGATGACGAGACGCCAGACAAACGGCGAAGGCTGGAGTCCGGACGGCTGCGCCCAGGGTCCCCGCGAGGACTGAAAACTCACGAAGCTCGGTGAGAACACCGCCGGAAGTCGCGGTCGCTGCTGCGAAGCCAACCGCAGCGCCGAGGTCGCGTTCGCCCAGAGAAGCCCGGTCGAGGCGGCGAAGACAGGCACGAACAGGGCGGCTTTCGCGGCCAGCACCGTCCAGAAGACGCTCGAATAGCCGATCGAGGAGAACCACGCCCAGTCGACCACGAGGCCGCTCAGGCGCGCGAGCGCGAAGAACAAGACGATGATGGCGATCAGCGCGCCAATCCGTCTCACGGGGCTGTGTCCTCCGGGTCGGCCGCTTGACGCGCCAGGAACGCCAGGAACGCCAGGAACAGTTCTTCGTCAGACTGCTGCTGTCGATTGGGCTGAAAATCCGGACGGCCGTTGAGCCGAAGGCGACTTTCGCCGGTTCTTGCTCTGCAGGCAAGCGCGGCTCGATCCTGTCCGAGGTGGCAATGACGCTCCCGAAGCGGCAATCGCAGAAACGCTGGTAGATATCCGTCGGTCAGCTTAATCCCGGTTTGGCCATAATTATCAGATAAAGAATAATGTAGTACTGCTGCGGAAAAACCGATATAACCCGTCGCAAGCACAGTGTTGGAATGAAGAGGCCATGCAAGATCGCGAGGACCTCCTTATGGCGTTCCTGGCGGGGCCATCGGATGGGCTTTCCCCGGAGATGTCAGGCGCCGACGAAGCGGCCGACGATGGTCTGCGTCTAATAAGCGCCTTCCTGAGAATCCGCGACCCGGCGCTTCGCGCCATCGCGGTCACCTTCGTTTCGGAATTGGCAGAGCGAAGTGAACACGCGAGTTAGGATCGTTTCGGTAGGTCCGCCCGCGAAATCATAGACCTGGGCAGACCTTGGCGGCAGTGGTTTTGGCGCGCCCGAACCCCGTTCCGCCGCTTCGCGAAGAACGTTGCTTTTCTTCCGGACATGCGAAACTGCCATCGTGAGAAGGTAAACGAGAAGGTCATCGCCGAGCGACATCGCCTCTCCTCTGCTATGCGTGAGTTCAATAGCAAGTTTTTCCAGCGCCCCAAGCTCAGACATCCGACGCCTCTTCCCAAAAGAACTCGGATTGATAAAAATGCCTAATGCGCGAAGAAGTGGTAACCGACGTTCACACACATTTTCGCCGCAATCAAGCCAAAAATGAACATTCTGTCGGAAATGGTGGAAAATTGTCCGCCATTCCCTTCCGCCACATGGACGAATCGACCTGGTTGTGGCGCCGCGTCGGGGGCGCCGCCGTTATATCGGCGCCGACGGCCGCAGACGACATCGGTTCCGGGATGACCTTTTTTCCAACTTTCGACGCCCGCACCAGGCGATGAACAACCCGACGCCGGTGTGGGGCGCCGCGTGGACAAAATCGAGGCGGCGGCGAGGGCTGTGGATATGCCGCTTCGCTTGGACAACGCAAACGCATTGCCCACACACCCAAGGCTCCGAATCCGGGTTAACAAACGAGCGCCAAACGCTGGTCTTGACGCTCTTTACGCTGACGGCCGCGGATGATCGCTGGTCAGGGCTGAAATCTGCGCCACGAACTTGGTGATGGCCTCACGGAGAGCCGCCTGCCGGATGCTCATAAAGGCCTGTATAAGCCGGAATCCTTCCTCAGGATCAGGCAGAGGAAATACCGAATTTCGGTAATTGACCGGAATTTCGGACCGACAAACCGAATGAACGCCCGCTTCGGCCGAGTCCGCGGCTGCAAATGTCTGCTCGTGCAACGACTCCATGTCCGCCTCCCCTGGCAGAGCGCGCCCGCACCGTCCCCAGTGAGGCGCAACTCGTATCGTTGCAGCAATCATATTACCTGTCAACGCGGCGAGCCGACGCAAAATCCAATTGTTCCCTCCGCGCAACAGCCGAGATCAATCCTACGCACGTGGAGGAAACGGACAAATACCTTAAATATTTTGTATAATAACATTCAGATTCGGTCGTGCGGCTTTGGAAATATCAAACTTACCTGTATACGCATCGCGACTCATTGCTTTATAGTACGCGACAAACAATGATTTACTTGCTATGAATGATAGAAATCGCAGAACCGGGTCGGGGCCAAACGATGCTTGACCTGATCGAAATCGAGTTGACCCGCGTACGCAGAATGGCCGAGCACGCCGGTGATAGCTTGCTGCTCTATTTCATCGACATCGCAATTATCGAGGCCAATCGCAAAGCCAGGTCGGTCAGACAAGATCCTGACGAATTTGCCACGAAACATCCTGAGCGGGAGGCATCACGGGACGACGATTAGACCTTAATGTCTATGTTATGTGCGCTATGTGTTCATGATAGGTTCTTGATATTTTCGCCTGCGACCGCGACGAAGCGCATCGAGCTCGATAACGGCGCAATCAAGCCCGATCATCGCTGATCCAAATTGACTAGATCGGATTTGTGTACCAAGTCTACTTGAGCTGTACGTCTATAGCGGCGCCGAGCGCGACTAAAACTTTGCGGGTCAGCGCTTGATCGCGCCCAGATAGGCCCTCCACCCTCCAAATTTTGTAATATCCTCCGCATCCCTGACCGCCTCGGCCTCGACCAGAAAGCCTTGGGCGCTCGACCCGCCGGAGAGCCGGATCGCGCCGATACCGAGCGGGGCGGGAATCGTCGCGACGAAGGCGCCGAAGCCCGCCGCGTCAAGCGTCCAGAGCTCGAGCCTGATCGCGGCGCCCGCTCCGTCCGGCATCCTCAGAAGTCCCGGCTTGGGCGGCTGCGACCCGGGCAAAGCGAACAGGCGGTAGTCGCTCGTGGTCTCTGCCTCGCGCAGGAAGGCCCCACCGAGTTCGACGAGTTCGTGATTGAGCGGCAGGCCGGAAAGGTGCGCGCCGACCACCGCAATAACGATACGACCGGCCGGCGCGAGCGGCGCGGCGGGCGCTACCGGACGAACGGCGAGGCCCGTCGCCCCCATCGGCGCGCCGGAACGGGTCTGGATCGCCGCGGCCAGGCCGGCGAGCAATCCGTCAGCGCCCGACGGTCCGATCAGCGTCATGCTCGACGGCAGCCCGTCGCCCCGCATGCCCGACGGCGTCGCGAAGGCGCTGAGATCGAGCAGATTGACGAAATTCGTGTAGATTCCGAGCCGGGAATTAAGGCGCACGGGATCGGCCTCGACTTCGGCGACCGTATAGGGCCGCGGAATGGTTGGAACCACCATCACGTCGAAGTCGGCCCAGGCGACTTGCGTTCCCCGCCTGAGGTCGGCGAGCTTGTAGACCGCCTCGAACGCCGCGACCGCGTCGAATTTCCGCGCCTCCTCGATGATCGCCCGGGTCACCGGCTGCAGCGCGCCCGGATCCTCCTCGATCAACGGCTTCGTCGCGGCGTAGCGCTCCGCGACCCACGGGCCTTGGTAGAGAAGGCGCGCGACTTCGGCGAACGGCTCGAAATCGAATTCGACCAGCCGCGCGCCAAGCGCCTGCGCCCCGGCGATGTCCCGCGAAAAGGCGGCCTCCGCTTCCGCGTCGCCGAAAAATTCGAGCTGATCGCGGCGCGGAACGCCGAACCGGAGCCCCCCGGGCGGAGCCGACAGAGCCGGCGGCGGAAAGACCCGTGACCAGGCGTCCTTCGGGTCGAAGGCGCAAGAAGCCTTGAAGACGGCAAAGGCGTCGCAGGCGTCGAGAGCGAAAATTGAGATCGTGTCGAGCGTTCGGCAAGCAGGAACGACTCCCGACGCAGAGAGGGCGCCGAGCGAAGGCTTGAGCCCCACGATCCCGTTCATCGCCGCCGGCACGCGGCCCGACCCCGCGGTGTCGGTACCGAGCGAAAAGGGAACGAGCCCGGCCCCGACCGCGGCCGCGGAGCCCGAGCTCGATCCGCCAGGGATGAGCTCCGCGCGCAGCGCATTGCGCGGAACGCCGTAGGGCGAACGGACGCCGACGAGGCCGGTCGCGAACTGGTCGAGGTTAGTCTTGCCGACGACGACCGCGCCTGCGCGCTCGAGCCGCTCGACCACGAAAGCCGACGTCTCCGGCCTGTACGCGAAGGCCGGGCAGGCCGCCGTCGTGGGCAGACCAGCGACGTCGATGTTGTCCTTGACGACAAACGGCACGCCGAACAGGGGCTTGCCAGCAGGACCTTCGGCCTGCAGGCATTCGGCTTGCGCCAGCGCCTCCGCCTTCGGCCGCAGCGCTATGAAGAGCGCCGGATCGCCGTGGCGCGCAATCTTCTCGTAGGTTTCCTCGATCGTCGCGGCGAGGGGCTTGCCCCCGGCGTGAGCGGCGTTGAACGTCGCAATCGTATCGGTCATCAGACATGAACTCCGTGCGGCAGCGAAGGCTTATCATCGCTGCCGATTTCCGCCTCCGATGCAAGAGCCAGGCTCATTCGAGGTCCGCCCGGGCGTCCCCGCCGTCAAAAAAGCTGGGCGCGTGGCGCCCAACAATCGGGCGCCCGCGCTGAAAGTTGAGGCTAGTGCGCCGCAGAGCGAGCCGCAGAATTCCGCGACAATGGGCCGCAGCGGCCGCGGCACGAAGCTTGCGGAATGACAGCCCGGGGGCGGCGGGTTTCCCGCGCCATTGTCGAAGCATGAGGTCGTCAACGATGACAGCAACGGAAATCTCCCGCCGCGCGCTCCTTAAGACCGCCGCCTTTGGCGTCGCGGGGACGACGCTCAATGTCGGAGCGGCCGGCCGCGCATTCGCCGCAAAAGATCTCACGGTCGGCATCGTCTACGTCGGAGCGCGCGACGACTTTGGCTGGAACCAGGCGCACGCCGTCGCCATCAAGTCTCTCAAGGAGGTGCCGGGCGTAAAAGTAGTGGAAGAAGAGAACGTGCCCGAGACGGACGCGGTCTCAAAATCAATGGAGTCGATGATCAATCTCGACGGCTCGGGTCTGATCCTGGCGACGTCGTTCGGCTATTACAAACCCTTCGTCCTCGACCTCGCGAAGAAATATCCGGACGTCGAGTTCCGCCATGCAGCGCCGCTCTGGAACAAGGACACGGATCCGAAAAACGCCGGCTCTTATTTCGGCTACCTCAATCAGGCGCACTATGTCGACGGCGTCGCAGCAGGCCTGTCGACCAAGACGAGCAAGCTCGGCTTCGTCGCGGCCAAGCCGATCGCCAGCGTGCTCAGCAACATCAACTCGTTCATGCTCGGGGCGCGGTCGGTCAATCCGAAAGCGACGGTTCAGGTGATCTTCACCGGCGACTGGTCGATGCCCGTCCGCGAAGCGGAATCTGCAAACGCACTGGTCGACGCCGGCTGCGACGTCATCACTTGCCACGTGGACGGACCGAAGGTCGTGATCGAGACGGCGGAGAAGCGGGGCGCCATGAGCTGCGGCCACAACGCCAGCCAAGCGCCGCTCGCGCCTAAAGGCTTCATCACCGGCGCCGAGTACAAGTGGATCACGATTTACAAGGGCTATGCCACCGACCTTGCCGCCGGCAAGGCGCTGCCGAATTTCACCGCCGGCGGTTATGAGTCCGACTTCGTCCAGAACACGCCCTTCGGCGCCGGGGCGACTCCCGAAGCGCAGAAGGCCGCGATCGCCGCGATCGCAGGCCTGAAGGCGAGGAAGCCGATCTACGTCGGGCCGCTCAAGGACAATAAGTCCGGCAAGATCGTGATCGACAAGACCTACGACAATCTCGATCCCTTCCTCGACAAGATGGACTATCTGCTCGAGGGCGTCGTCGGTTCGACCACCTGAAACCGGAAACGGAGCGAGCGCCGTGTCGGACGCGCCCCTGGCGACCGAGGCCCCGCATGACGTGATCGATCCCGCCGCGTCCCGTGCGGCCGGATCTGATCTCGCTTTCAGGCTGCGGGCCAACTCGGAATATGTCGTCATCCCCCTCCTCGCGCTCGCCATAGCCGCGGGCCTGTTCGCGATCTTCCTCATGGCGATCGGCAAATCGCCGGTCGACTTCGTCTCCTATGTCTGGCGCGGCGGCTTCGGCACGGCGTTCTCGCTGCAGAATACGTTGCAACGCTCGGCGCCGCTGATCCTGACCGCGCTCGCGGTGGCGATCCCCGCCCGGATCGGCTTAATCATGATCGGCGGCGAGGGCGCGCTCGTGCTCGGGGGCTTCGCTTCGGCGGCGCTCGCCATCCCGATGATCGGCCACGCGCCTCCGATGCCGACGCTCGTCGTCATGGCGCTTTTTGCGATGATCGTCGGCGGCTTCTGGGTCGGCATCGCCGGCTATCTGCGCTACGCACGGGGCGTCAACGAGACGATCTCTTCGCTGCTGCTGACCTATATTGGCATCGCGATCATGAACTTCTTCGTCGAGGGCGCGCTGCGCGACCTCACCGATCCCAACAAGCCTTCGACCAAGCCGCTTGGGTCGGCCTATATGATCGGCCCGATTCCCGGCACCAGCGTGCATTGGGGACTGGCGTTCGGTCTCGCGCTCTGTATCGGGCTCTACTTTCTCATGGCGCGCACGACTTTCGGCTTTGCGGCGCGGGTGACGGGCGGCAATTTCCGCGCCGCGCTGGCGCAGGGCCTGCCGGTCGGCCGGCTGATCGTTGCCTGCTCGGCGATCGCGGGCGCTTGCGCGGGGCTCGCCGGCTTCTTCGAGGTGGCCGCGATCCAGGGCCGCGCCAACGCCTCGCTCGCCGCCGGCTACGGCTTTACCGGCATCTTGGTGTCGTTCCTCGCGCGCCACAATCCGCTCGTCATTCCGCCGGTCGCGATCCTGTTCGGCGGGCTGGTCGCCTCGGGCGGCCTCATCCAGCGGCGCATGGGACTGCCGGATGCGACCGTCCTCGTGCTGGAGGGGCTGATCTTCATCGTGCTGCTGACCTCCGAGACCCTGTACGGACGGTTCTCGATCTTTAAGCCCCAGGGCGGAAAGGATCGCACATGAACGACGCGGTCCTGACTGTGCTCATCGCCATGCTCGGCGGAGCGATCCGGGTTTCGACGCCGTTCATGTTCGTCGCCCTCGGGGAGTGCCTGACCGAGAAATCGGGACGGGTGAACCTCGGCCTCGAGGGGACGCTGGTGCTGGGCGCGATGGTCGCTTACGCCGCGTCGTATCACACCGGATCGCCATGGGCCGGAGTGCTTGCGGCGGGGATCGCGGGCTCGTTTCTCGGCGCGATGCACGGAACCATCTGCGGCCTGCCGCGCGTCAACGACGTGGCGGTCGGGATCGCCATGATGCTGTTCGGCATCGGGGTCGCCTTCTTTTTCGGCAAGCCCTACATTCAGCCGGAGGCGCCGAGACTCGGCTCGATTCCACTCGGCCTCTGGAGCGACAGCGCGAGTCTGAAGAGCGCGCTGCAGGTCAATCCGCTGTTCTTCGTCGGCATCGCGATCGCGCTCGCGCTCGCATGGTCGATGCGCAACACGCGCTGGGGGCTTATCGTGCGGACCGTCGGCGACAGCGCCGCGGCCGCGCGCGCCATGGGCATTTCGGTCAACTGGGTGCGGTTCCTGACCACGACGGTCGGCGGGTTTCTCGCCGGGGTCGGCGGCGCCTTCCTGTCGCTCTCCTATCCAGGCTCGTGGAACCAGGGCCTGTCCTCCGGCCAGGGCCTGATGGCGGTGGCGCTCGTCATCTTCGCGAGATGGAACCCGCTGCGCTGCGTCGCCGCGGCGCTTCTGTTCGGCGGCGCGGGCGCGATCGGCCCGTCGCTGCAGGCGATCGGCGTCACGCAGGGCTATTATTTCTTCAACGCCGCCCCCTACATCCTTACCCTCGCCATCATGATCGCGACCTCGAGCGCCAAGCACTCCGCGCGCGACATGCCGGGCGAACTGTCGATGGCCAAATAGGGAGCGCCGGATTTGCCGACCTTCGCCGCCACCCCCTATCCGTGGCCCTTCAACGGCGACTGGCGGCCGGAGAACACCGCCGTCATCGTCATCGACATGCAGACCGACTTCTGCGGCAAGGGCGGCTATGTCGATACGATGGGCTACGACCTGTCGCTCACCCGCGCTCCGATCGAGCCGATCCGGGCCCTGCTCGAGGCGGCGCGCGCCAGGGGCTATACCGTGATCCACACCCGAGAGGGCCACCGGCCCGACCTCGCCGACCTGCCGGACAACAAGCGCTGGCGTTCGCAGCGGATTGGCGCCGGCATCGGCGACAGGGGCCCGTGCGGCAGAATCCTCGTGCGGGGCGAACCGGGCTGGGAGATCATCGAGGAGCTCAAGCCGCTGCCCGGCGAACCGGTCATCGACAAGCCCGGAAAGGGCTCGTTCTGCGCCACCGATCTCGAGCTCATCCTGCGCTCCCGTGGCGTCGATAATCTCGTGCTCACCGGCATCACCACCGACGTCTGCGTGCACACGACGATGCGCGAAGCCAACGACCGCGGCTTCGAATGCCTTCTGCTCGAGGACTGCTGCGGCGCGACCGACTACGGCAACCATCTCGCGGCCGTCAAGATGGTCACGATGCAGGGTGGCGTGTTCGGCGCGGTCGGCTCCTCGAGGGCGTTCATCGAGGCGATGCCATGACCGCAGCCCGCGCGCCCTCGCTCGAGACGATCGGCATGAGCAAATCCTTCGGTGCGCTGAAGGCGCTGCAGGACGTCTCGATCGACGTGCCGGCCGGCTCGTTTCACGCGCTCCTTGGCGAGAATGGCGCGGGCAAGTCGACGCTCGTCAAATGCATCATGGGCTTCTACAAACCGGACCGGGGCCAGCTTCTGATCGATGGAACGGAAGCCACTGTGCGTAACCCGCGCGACGCCCAGGCGCTCGGGGTGGGCATGGTCTATCAGCACTTCACCCTGGTTCCGGCGCTGAACGCGGCGGAGAACCTCGTCGTCAGCCGGGCGGACGCGCCAGCCGTCATCGACTGGCGCAAGGAGACGAAGGCGCTCGAGGCCTTCCTCGACACGATGCCGTTTCGCGTGCCGCTCAAGAAGCCGGTCTCCGCCATGGCGGCCGGCGAGAAGCAGAAGCTCGAAATTCTCAAGCTCCTCTACCTCAATCAGCGCTTTCTCATCCTCGACGAGCCGACTTCGGTCCTGACGCCCGGCGAAGCCGACGAGATCCTCGGCCTCCTGCGCGATATGGCGCATCGCGGCGAGATCACTGTCGCCATGATCAGCCACAAGTTCCGCGAGGTCGAGGCGTTCTGCGACGACTTCACCGTGCTGAGGCGCGGGGCCAGGGTCGGCGGCGGCAAGGTCGGCGCGGTGTCGACGCGCGAGATGGCGGCGATGATGATCGGCGATGCGGTCGTCCGCCCCTCGGCGGCGCGGACTGCGGTCCAGCGGAAGGACGGCGCGACTCTCGAGATCGCCGGCCTGTTCGCCGAGAACGACGAGGGGCGCGACGCCGTCAACGGCTTCGACATCAAGGTCCGTCCCGGCGAGATCGTCGGCATCGCCGGCGTCTCGGGAAACGGTCAGAGCGAACTCGTTGAGGCCCTGTCGGGACAGCGCCCGATCAAACTCGGGCAGGTGCTGATCCGCGACGCGAACTTCGAGCCGACCCGCGACCACTACGACCGCTACAAGGTGTACGGCCTGCCCGAGGAGCCGCTGAAGAACGCGTCCGTGCCGACCATGTCCGTCGCCGAAAACATGGCGTTCCGCATGTTCGACAAGGCGCCGATGTCCCGCCTCGGCTTCTGGCTGTCGGGTGAGCCGATGCGGGCGACGGCGCGCGATCTCATCGGACGCTACAACGTGAAGACGCCCTCGACCGAAACGCAAATCCGCGACCTTTCCGGCGGCAATGTTCAGCGCGCCATCCTGGCGCGCGAGCTCTCGGGCGACGTCGACGTCCTGATCGTCGCCAACCCCTGCTTCGGGCTCGACTTCGCCTCGGTCGCGGACATCCGGGCGCAGATCATGGAGCAGCGCAATCGCGGCGCGGCGGTGCTGCTCGTGTCGGAGGATCTGGACGAGATTCTCGAGCTTTCCGACCGGATCGCGGTGATGTCGGGCGGAAGGGTCGCCTACCTGACCGAGGCGGCGGGCGCCGACCGCACGACGATCGGTCGTCACATGGCGGGCCACTGATGCACATCGCTTCCTCAGATCTCGTCCTGAGCTTGTCAAAGGACGTCCTTCGACAAGCTCGGGACGACGTCGGAACGCGGCCATGATCGAAGTCGACGCGAAGCCCTTCGCCTTTCGCTTCGACCCTGCGCGGGCCGCGCTGATCGTCATCGACATGCAGCGCGACTTTCTCGAGCCCGGCGGGTTCGGCGAGACCCTCGGCAACGATCTGACGCCCGTCGCAGAGATCGTCCCGACCGTCGCCGAGCTGATCGGGACCTTTCGCGCGAAGGGCTGGACGATCCTTCACACGAGGGAGAGCCACGCCCCGGACTTGTCCGACTGCCCGCCGGCGAAGCGGGCGCGCGGGCTGCCTTCGCTTCGCATCGGCGACAGCGGGCCAATGGGTCGCATTCTGGTGCGCGGCGAACCCGGCGCCGACATCGTCGCGGCCTGCGCGCCGGCGCCCGGCGAGATCGTGATCGACAAGCCGGGCAAGGGGATGTTCTACGCAACCGACGTCGGTTCGATCCTGAAAGAGCGCGGCGTCACTCATCTCGTTTTCGCCGGGGTGACGACGGAGGTCTGCGTCCAGACGTCGATGCGCGAAGCCAACGACCGCGGCTACGAGTGCCTCTTGATCGAGGACGCGACGGCAAGTTACTTTCCGGCCTTCAAGGCGGCGACGCTCGACATGATCCGGGCGCAAGGCGCGATCGTCGGCTGGACGACGCCGCTGGCGTCGTTCACAAAGGCTATCGCATGACGGCAGCCGCTTTTGATCCCGAAGCCCTCATCGAGGCGATGGCGCCCCTCCTCCGACTGACGCTGACGCCGGAATCGCGCGCGCAGACCGTCGTGCATCTCAGGATCGCGGCCGAGCAGGCGGCGTTGCTCCTGTCCGCGCCGATCGGCGACGAGGAAGAGCCCGCGCCGGTGTTCGTTCCGTGACGTCCGATCTTCTGGACGGACCGGCGCAGGCGATCGCTTCGGCGGTGGCGAGCGGCCGGGCGAGCGCCCGCGAGGTGACGCAGGCTGCGCTCGCGCGCATCGGGACGAGGAACGCCGCGCTCGGCGCCTTCACCGACGTCACGGCGGCGCGCGCGCTCGCGAGCGCTGACGCGATCGACGCGGCGCGGGCGCGCGGCGAGACGCTCGGCCCGCTCGCCGGCGCGCCCTTCGCGGTCAAGAATCTGTTCGACGTCGCGGGCCTGCCGACGCGCGCCGGCTCGAAGATCAACCGCGACCGCGCTCCGGCGGAGAAGGACGCGACGCTCGTCGCTCGGCTCGAGAGCGCCGGCGCCATTCTCCTCGGCGCGCTCGACATGGGCGAATACGCCTATGACTTCACCGGCGAGAATGCGCACGACGGCCCCTCCCGCAACCCGCACGACCGCGCTCACATGAGCGGCGGATCCTCGGGCGGGTCGGGCTCGGCCGTCGCCGGCGGCCTTGTCCCGATCGCGCTGGGCTCGGACACCAACGGCTCGATCCGCGTGCCGAGCTCGTTCTGCGGCGTTTTCGGCCTCAAACCGACCTACGGGCGCCTGTCGCGCGCCGGAACTTTCCCCTTCGTCGCGAGCCTCGACCATCTCGGCCCGTTCGCCCGCTCCGTCGGCGATCTCGCCCTCGCCTATGACGCGATGCTTGGCCGCGACGCGGCCGATCCGGCGCAGGCCGAGGTCCCTGCCGCGCCCGTCGCGCGAACCCTGGACGATGGCTTGGCGGGCTTGCGCATCGCGAGACTCGGCGGCTATTTCGCCCGGTCAGGCGACGCGGCGGCTTTCGCGGCGGTCGACACGATCGCGCAGGCGCTGAAGGTGGAGCGGGTCGTCGAGCTCGTCGAAACCGACAAGGCGCGCGCCGCGGCCTATCTCATCACCATGGTCGAAGGCGCAGCGCTTCATCTTCGCCGCCTTCAGACCCGGGCGGCCGACTTCGACCCGGACGTGCGCGACCGGCTGATCGCAGGCGCGATGCTGCCGGGCGCGTGGATCCAGCAGGCGCAGAAGTTCCGCCGCCATTTCCGCGAGAAGGCGCTGGCGCTCTTTCGTGACGTCGACGTGCTTCTCGCGCCGGCGACGCCGTGCCGGGCGCCGAAGATCGGGCAGAGGACCTTTCTGCTCGACGGCAAGGAAATGCTGGTCAGGCCGAATATCGGAATCTTCACCCAGCCGATCTCGTTCATCGGCCTGCCGGTGGCGGCGGTCCCGGTCTGGACCGGCGGCGAGAAGCTTCCGATCGGAGTGCAGGTGATCGCGCCGCCCTGGCGCGAGGATGTTGCGCTCAGGGTCGCGCGCGCGCTCGAGCGGGACGGGATCGTCCGCGCCCCGGTCGCGCCATTCGTGTGAGGACACGATGCCGGAATCAGACCGCTCCCGATGGGCCGGACGGAACAGCGCCAAGTCGGCTGTGCGCGAGCGCGTATGGTCCGGCCTCGTCGACGCGGAAGCCAATGTCGGCCCGGTCTTCGACCGCATTCCAAACTTCGTCGGCGCGGACGCCGCCGCCAAGCGGCTGAGCGGGCTCGAACAGTGGAAGCGGGCGCGTATCGTCAAGTGCAATCCGGACCCGCCGCAGATTCCGGTGCGCTTGCGGGCGCTTTACGACGGCAAGCTCCTGTTCTCGCCCGTCCCCTATCTGACGAAGGGCTTTCCCTATCTTCGCATCGATCCCGACCGGCTCGCGGCGAAGGGCGTCGACTTCGAGACGGCCGCCACGTCGCAAGGCTTCCTGCAGCACGGCGAGCCGGTCGGCTTCGAGGACATGCCGAAGCTCGACTTTTGTGTCGTCGGCTGCGTCGCCGTCACCAGGCGGGGCGGCCGCACCGGCAAGGGGGCGGGCTTCGCCGATCTCGAACAGGGCGTCTTTCGCGAACTGGGCCTGGTCGACGCTTCAACCTTGCTTGCGACGACGGTCCATTCCTCGCAGGTGGTCGAGGACGCCGCGGTCGTGATGGAGAGCCATGACTCGGCGCTCGACTTCATCGCAACCGAGCTTGAGCTGATCGAAACCCGCACGCCCCACAAGCAGCCGGAGGGCGTCGCCTGGGATAAGGTCCGCCCTGACCAGTTTGCCGATATTCCTTTCCTGAGCGCGCTACGCAGTTCGATCGAGGGCCGGAGGCGCGCGCGATGATCGTCGACGATCCTCAAACCAAGGCCGAGGTCGAGGCCCAATTCGCCGCCTACGAGCGCGCCCTCGTCGCAAACGACATCGCGGCGCTCGACCGGTTCTTCGTCGACAGCGAGGCTGCGATCCGCTACGGCGCCAATGAAAATCTCTACGGCTACGACGCGATCAAGGCCTTCCGCGCCGCGCGCTCGCCCGCGGGACTCGCGCGGAAACTCGAGAAGACCCGAATCGCGACCTACGGCCGCGATTGCGCGATCGCCGCAACGCTGTTCCGGCGGGACGGCGCCAGGGGCAAGATCGGGCGACAGATGCAGACGTGGATCCGCTTTCCCGAGGGCTGGCGGATCGTCGCCGCCCACGTCAGCATCATCGACGAGACATGAACCATGCAGGCGCGGGTCGCGGGTGTCGTACTCTTGCCGACCGACGGGTCGCCGGCCGGCGCCCCGGTCGATATCGCGATCGACGACGGCCGCATCGTGGCGATCGGGCCTGCGGCCGAGCCGCCGGGCCGCCGTCTCCTCGCCATGCCGGCCCCTGTCAATGCGCACGATCACGCGCGGCCGCTGTCGCCGACCTCGTTCGGCGCGGCGGGCAAGCCGCTCGAGACCTGGCTGCTGCGGCTCGCCGCGATGCCGCCGATCGACCCCTATCTCGGCGCGCTCGCCGCCTTCGGGCGGGCGGCGCGGGCCGGCGCCGCATCGGTGATGGCGCACTACACCCGCTTTCACGGGCCGATGCCGCCGGTCGAGGAAGCGCGCGCGATCGCCCGGGCCGCCGCCGACGTCGGCGTGCGCGTGACCTTCGCCGTTTTCATGCGCGACCGAAACCCGCTCGTCTACGCCGACGCCGGAAGCGTCACGTCGAAATTGCCCACGCGGTCGCGCGCGACGGTCGAGGCGCAATTCCTCGGTCCGACGCCCGACGTCGAGGACCAGATCGCGCGCGTCGAAGCGATCGCCGGGGCGGTCGAGAACGAAAGCTTTTCCGTTCAGTTCGGCCCCAACGGCCCGCAATGGTGCTCGGACGCGCTGCTCGCCGCTGTCGGCGAACGATCGCGCGAGACGGGCCGGCGCGTGCACATGCATCTCCTCGAGACGCGCTACCAGCGCGCTTTTGCCGACAGCGCCTATCCCGAGGGCGTGACGCCGCGCCTGAAGGCGCTCGGGCTCCTGTCGCCCCGGCTGACGCTTGCCCATTGCGTTTACGCGCGCCCCGACGATCTTGACCTGATCGCCGAATCCGGCGCGGTCATCGCCACGAACCCGAGTTCGAACCTGCACCTCAGGAGCGGGGTCGCGCCGATCGGCGAAGCGATCGAGCGCGGCTGCCGCGTCGCGATCGGGGTCGACGCATCGGCCTTCGACGAGGACGACGACATTCTGCGCGAGTTGCGGCTCGGCCATTTCCTGCACGGCGGCTGGGGTTTCGATGGCGTCGTGGCGCGTGGCGAATGGCTCGTGCAAACCGTCGCGAATGGACGGTTCGCCAATGGCGCGCCGGGCGACGGCGGGATCCGCGTCGGCGCCCCTGCCGACATTCTCGTGCTCGACCTCGATGCGCTTGACCGCGACGCGGTCATGCCCGTCGAGCCGATCGACCTCGTCTTCGCGCGCGCGACGGCGGCGCATGTCGCGCGGCTTTATGTCGCGGGACAAGACGTCGTCCGTGACGGAAAACTCGTTCGCGTCGACCTCGAAACGGCCGAGAAGGAACTGAGGAGCGCGTACCGCGCGAACATGTCGTCGCGCGCGGCCTTCCTGGCGGCGTGGAGCGATCTCGAGCCGGCGGTCATCGCCCACTACCGCGGCGGCTTGGGCTGTTGTTGAAGAGTCTCTTCTCCCCGCTCGTGGGGAGAAGTGGCGCGAAGCGCCGGATCAGGGGCGGCGCGGGCCTCGACCGTCTGGCGTCGCCGCACTCCCGCCGTCTTCCCGCAGGCGGGCCAAGCGGGCCAAGGAGAAATTCGTAATGAAACGCGAGTTGCCTATCATCGACCTGGGGGAAGGAAGCGAGGAGGGCGCCGCCCATGCGCATCTCGCCGAAGAGATCGGGATCGCCTGTCGCGACGTCGGCTTCTTCTACGTCGTCAATCACGGCGTGGAGCGCGCGCTGATGAACGAGGCCTTCGCGCAGTCGCACCGCTTTTTCGCGCTGCCGCTCGCTTACAAGGAGGCGATCGCGATCGAGACGGTCGGCGGCAACCGCGGCTATTCCGGCCTCATGCACGAGGCGCTCGATCCGAGCCGCGGTCCCGATCGCAAGGAGGCCTTCAACGTCGGCCTGGATCTTGCGCCCGACGATCCCGATCTGGTCGCCGGCAAGCCGTTCCGTTCGCCCAACGCCTGGCCGAAACTCCAGGGGTTCCGCGAGACGCTGCTCGCCTATTACGACGCCTGCGCCGAACTCGGGGCGCGCCTGCACCGGGCGCTGGCGCGCGATCTCGGCGTCCAGCCTGCCTATTTCGCCGACAAGTTCGATCGCCCGATGGCGACGCTGCGTCTCCTGCGCTATCCGGCCGCCGAGTCGCGCGCGGACGACACGATCGGCGCGGGAACGCATACCGACTACGGCAACCTCACGCTGCTCGCGACCGACGACGTCGGCGGCCTCGAGGTGCGCACGCGGGACGGCGAGTGGATCGAGGCCCCTGCCCTGCCCGGCGCCTTCGTCGTCAACATCGGCGACTGCCTGATGCGATGGACAAACGACGTCTATGTTTCGACGCCGCACCGGGTGGTCAACCGCAGTGCGCGCGAGCGCTACTCGATCGCCTTCTTCTACGATCCCAACCCCGACGCCGAGGTCGCCGTCATCCCGACCTGCATCGCGCCTGGCGAACCCGTCCATTACCCGCCCGTGCTCGCGGCCGATTATCTGAAGTCCCGGCTGGAGGCGAGCAAGCCCGCGTGACCACCCATCCCGGCGAGGCGCCGGCGGAGGGGTTTCTCAAGCCGTTGGAACTGTCGGGCGCCATCAGCAACGCCGACATCGAACCGCCGGAGTGAGCCGCCGGCTTTCAGTCGCATCACCCGGGCATTCTGGCGAACCGCTGGCGTTCGCTTCCCGCCTGGATCCAGGGCTGGGCGCTGTCCCAGAAGATCTCCATGCCCGGCGTGAACACCGAGGGGTCGTCGAACCCGCCGGCCAGTAGCACCATCATGCCCGGCAGGGAGTCGAGTTCCGAGGCGACCCCCGAGCCGCAGTTCGGGCAGAATCGGCGATGTACCGGCTGACCGGAATCGCTCTGATCCTCATAGGTCTTGAGATCCCCGGTCGTTCGGACGTTGGCGGCTGGAAAGACGGCGAAGGCGTTGAAGGCCGAGCCGGTGTAGCGCTGGCAACTGCGGCAATGGCAGCATCCGGTGAACGCCGGCTCGCCCGTCGCCTCCCAACGCACCCGCCGGCACAAACATCCGCCAGTGATCGTGGTCATGAAACCTGCTCCTTCGTTTGTTCCTCCAGGCATTCTCGCCGATCGGCGTCACACGCGTGTAACGGGCTGGTAACAGGCGGTGCTGTCGGTGTATTCTCAAAGTACCTTGGCGGGACCCGGATGGCGCGGATGCGCAGCCGCATCATGGTGATCGGTCGGGATGCGGCGCTCCGAGCCCGGCTTGCTCTGCTCGCGAGCCGCGCCGGCTGCCGGGTCGAAGTGGCGGAAGGTTTGGCGCACGCGCGGCGCGCCGGCCTAGATGATTTTGCGCTCGCGATTGTCGCCTCCGACGGGCTCGGAGCTTCGCTATCTGCTGTAGTCGAAGAGCTGCGCGCTGCAGTCAGGCGCGTCCTCATCGTTGCATCCGGCGGCAATTTACGTACGGGGTCCGACGTCATCGACGCCTCCGACGAGGCCCGTCTACTCGCCGGCATCGCCGAAGCTTGCGCATCTCAACCTGAACCTGAACCGGCAGAGCGGGTGTTCGAGTTCTCTGGCTACCGGCTTGACTTTACCGGCCACGGCCTCAGGAACCCGGCGGGTCAGGAGATTTCGCTCACGCATCGGGAATTCTGCCTGTTGGGGGCCTTCGTTCAACGAGCCGGGCGGGTATTGTCCCGGGATCATCTCATGCAGTTGATCGCAGGACGGGACGCAGAGTCCTACGAGCGCAGCATCGACATGCAGATCATGCGGCTAAGGCGCAAAATCGAACCTGACCCCAAGCAGCCAAGCATGATCGTAACCGTCGCGGGCGGCGGCTACAAATTTGCCGCCAAAGTGAGGGAGGCCACGAGCGAAAGCCGGAGACTCGTGGCGATCCTCGCCGCCGATGTGGTGGGCTTCAGCCGGCTTGTCGGCGCTGATGAAGACCGGACGTTGGCGCGCTTGCGCGCCCTGCGGAGCGACCTGATCGACCCGACAGTGGCCGTGCACCGCGGGCGCGTGGTGAATCGAACCGGCGACGGCGCAATCGTCGAATTCCGCAGCGTGGTCGACGCGGTGCGCTGCGCGGTCGAAGTGCAAAACGGCATGGTCGAGCGCAATCGAGGATTGCCGCCCGAACAGCGCATCGAGTACCGCATCGGCGTCCATCTCGGCGACGTCGTGGCGGAGCGCGACGGCGACCTGATGGGCGACGGCGTCAACATCGCCGCGCGCCTGGAGGGCGTTTGCGAGCCGGGCGCGGTCTACCTGTCAAGCGCAGCCTATGAAGCAAGTTGAGCGCGGCGAGCGTCATGGCCAGATTGGTCTCGCCGTGCCCGAAATTGTGTTCAAGCTCGTAGCCGTTGTTTTTCAGGACGTTGAAGCCTTCGTTCTCGATCTTCCACCTTGCGCGGCCGCAAGCGGCGATCTCGGCGACGTTGCTCTTGGCGACCGGCAGCGAGGTAACGAAGGCCATCTTGTATGTGACTGCGCCCTTGGCGTTGAGGCTGTCGAAGCCGATCCAGTTGACCAGCACGGCGTCCTTGCCGTCGCGCAGCGGAACCTTCTCGACGAACCGGTAGCGATGCGTCTGGCGCGTCTTGCCTTTGCGGACTTGGACCTCATGACGCGTGAGTTCGGCTCCATCGATGAAGTCGTAGAGCGCCTTGTGCGAGGTCTCCTTGCAGGTGAAGATGAAATCGTCGCCGTCGTCCGCGAGCCTCTCGACCACGCTCTGGCAGGCGAACAGATCGTCGCCCAGATACACCGGTCGCAGGGGCTTCAGGCGCGCGCCGTGCTGCATGAGCCAGCGTTTGACCGCGTTGCGCTCGCAGTCCTGCTTCTCGGCGCCGTCCTGTTTGACGATGAACTCCGGCGCGAGCGGGACCACCTTGGAATGTCCCGGCGCGACAACCGTCGCGCACAGCATGGAATGATAGCTTTCGACCTTGCCGTTGCTGCGCTTGCGCGTCTGGCAATGCGGGCAGGCGATCCTCTGGCTGCAAAAATACTCGGTCCCGTCGAGGGCCACGAGCGCTCGGCCGCCCAGCCGGCCGAAAGCCTCGCGCATCGCCGGTTCGAGCAGCAGACGCTCCGTGTCCTCGAAGCAGGGCGAAAGAAGAGCAGGATCCGCGCCGTCGAGCATGTCCCTGATATAATTGTCGGAAGGGATCTTCTCGATGCCAAAAAGGGTTTGGCAGTTCGACCGTCCCTGACCTTTCTCCAGCCTACGCTGAAAGGACAGAAAAGACGCGCTCTGCATGAAAAACATCGCGAAGGCCGACAGACCGAAATCCGCCATCGCAATATTGCCGCTCCGCCCCTTGCGAGGGTCCGGAAACGCCTTGCAAACCGCCTTCAGGCCAGACAAAAGCGACGCCAAGATCTCCATCCCCAGCGTGAATTATGTTTCCGCTGATTTGGGAATCCCCCAGCGAAAAAATCATCCCGACCCTCTTTTAGAATTGCTGTATGAGCACGTGCGCGATCGGCTGAAAGAGACGTTCGTCGATCTCGGCGAGATGACGTTGAAAAACATAATCCGCCCGGTGCGGGTGCATGCGCTGCGGGCCGGCTTCGGCGTCGCGCCGGTGACCGAGCCGCCCGCGTCCGCCGAGCGGCGCGCCGCGCCGCGCCTCTCGATCGTGGTCTTGCCCTTCGCCAACATCAGCGGCGATCCGGAGCAGGATTATTTCGTCGACGGCGTTACGGAGGCACTGACCACCGACCTGTCGCGCGTCCGAGGCTCGTTCGTCATCGCGCGCAACACGGCCTTCGCCTACAAAGGCAGGCCGATGGACGTCCGGGCGATAGGCCGCGAGCTCAACGTTCGATACGCGCTCGAGGGAAGCGTTCAGCGCAGCGCCGCACGGATGCGGGTCACCGTTCAGCTGATCGACACGGAAAGCGGCGCTCACCTCTGGGCAGAGCGCTTCGACAAACCGATCGCCGATCTTTTCGACATGCAGGACGAGATCGTGGCGCATCTCGCGCGTCAGCTCGACGCCGCGCTGATCGCCGCCGAGGCGCGCCGCGCCTCCCAGTCCCCGGAGCAAGACGCGCTCGACTTCTATTTTCAGGGGATGGCGTGGGTCAACAAGGGGTACGCCAGCGACAACCTGACACGAGCGAACGACTTTTTTCTCCGCGCGCTGGCGCTCGACCGCGATCATGTCGATGCGCTGGTCGGCCATGCCTGGGTCGAACTGACCTTGGCGGGCGGTTACACCACCGACGACCGGGCGGTCCGCCTCGCGACCGCGAGATCGGCTTTAAGCAGGGCTCTGTCCCTTGCGCCGGACCATGCGTTGGCACGCCTGTACATGGGACGATTGGAGATTAATTCCGGGCGCGCTGCGGCGGCGATCGCGGAATGCGAGGGGGCGCTGGCGCTCGACCGCAACCTGGCCGCAGCGCATGGGACGATCGGTCTCGCCAAGATCTTCATGGGTCGCGGCGAGGAAACGGAAGCTCACGTCCAGGAGGCGCTTCGGCTGAGTCCCCGGGATCCTTTCGCCATGAGTTGGGCAGCGACGATCGGCCTGGCGAAGCTCTACCTCGGCAGCGACGGGGAAGCGGTTGGGTGGTTCCGGCGCTCGATCGAAATGTTTTGCAACGCGCCGAACGCGTACTTCTACCTCGCCGCCGCGCTCGCCCATCTCGGACGGTCCCAAGAGGCGGAAGCGGCCGTTGCGAGGGGGCTCGCCGTCAATCCTGCCTATTCGATCGAGCGGTTCCGGGAGAGTTCATTCGGCGACGAACCGAGGTTCCTCCGCCAACGCGAGCGGGTCTACGAGGGGCTGCGGATGGCGGGCGTCCCGGAATGAGAGCCGCTCGCGATGCGGACCTCCCCCGACGGGATTTCAGGTCAATCCCCTGCCAGCGCCTCACTTTCTCTTGAACCGTGCGGCGAGCCTGTGGTCGGCGATCGAGACCTCGAACTTTTCGGGATCGAAGTTATCGCCGATCCATTCGAGCCGTTCTTCACGCTCCGGGTGAGCGCGATCGCCCAGAATCTCCAGGAGCTCGGCGTAGCCCCAGATCCCGCCGCAGTCTTCCGGCGGGCAATTGCGCTTGCCGTCGACGCAGGCCGGATAGTTTTGCCCAGGCGCCGGGGCGAGAGTCTTCTCGACCGTGACACTGTGCTCCCAGTCGTCGCCGAAATCATAAGTGAAGCCGAAGCGTTTGACGCCGGATTTGACCACCCCGTTCAGGGTCAGGCTGTTTTCGTTGGCGACATCGTCGAGCATCGCCGGGTCGCCGTATTGCCGGCCGTCGACGTCGAAGGCGTGCAGATGGCCGCCGATCCAGCCCATCGCCGCCAGTATCGCTTCACTCAGCTCGCCGAGCGTCATCGATCCGGGAGCGAGAAGCCGTCGCCAGACCGGAGGCTTCGTTCCTTTGAGCGTCACCTTCAGACTGACGACGCTATCGGCGGCGCTCGTCTTCGGCGCGGTGGTTCTGGCCATGGCGTTAGACCTCCTGCCGCGACATTGGTGCGGCAATCCCGGCTTTTGCGCGAAGCCGCGCCCGCTTGGCAAGTTCTTCAGCGAGCAGAGGCGCTCGGTCTTTCGCTTGCATTTAGGTCAACATTGTTGTCCTATGCGAGATAGGTCAGCAGCACTGCCTCATCTCGCGCTGCCCAGGAGACGCCGATGTCCGCGACCGCCGCCTGCTTCGAGCCGCGCTACGCCCGCCGGGCCGAGCGGATGAAGGCTTCCGAGATCCGGGAACTGCTGAAGCTTCTGGATCGGCCGGGGATCATTTCCTTCGCCGGCGGCATTCCCGACCCGGCGCTGTTTCCGGCCGAAGCGGCGGCGGAGGCCTGTCGGCGGGCGCTGACCCATTCGCCCGCGCTCGCGCTGCAATATTCGGTCAGCGAGGGCTATCTTCCCCTGCGGGAGTGGATCGCCGGCCACATGCACGCGCTCGGCGTCCCGGCCGAGCCGGACAACATCGTCGTCACCAGCGGCTCGCAGCAGGCCCTCGATTTCCTCGGCAAGCTCCTGATCTCGCCGGGCGACACGGCCTTGATGACGGAGCCGGTCTATCTCGGCGCGCTGCAGGCCTTTTCCGCCTACGAGCCGCGTTTCGACACGATCCGTCCCGAACGCGGTAACCGGAAACCCGAATCCTACGCCGAGACTGCCGCTTCGGCCGGCGCGGAAACGCGGGTGAAGCTCGCCTACGCCGTGCCGGATTTCGACAACCCGACCGGGGAAACCTTGTCGCTCATCGCCCGGGAGAACCTGCTCGCGCTGGCGCGGGACCTCGACATTCCGCTGATCGAGGATTGCGCCTATCGGGCGTTGCGCTTCGAGGGAGAGGGCCTGCCGACCCTGCAGGCGCTTGACGCAGCGCGCGTCGGCTCACTCGACGCTTCGCGCGTCATCCATCTCGGCACGTTTTCAAAGACGATCGCGCCGGGCCTGCGCGTCGGCTGGGTCTGCGCGTCGCGCGCCATCGTCCGCCGCCTCGTCCTGGTCAAGCAGGCGAGCGACCTCAACGCGCCGCTCGTCAACCAGATGGCGATGGCGACACTCGCCGATACGGAGTTCGACCGCCTCGTCGCCAGGGCCCGCCCCCATTACAACGCCAAGCGAGACGCGATGGTCGCGGCGCTCGCCGAGTTCATGCCGCCGGGCGTCGGCTGGACGCGGCCCGAGGGCGGGCTTTTCGTCTGGCTGACCCTGCCGGAAGAAACGAACGGCGCCGCGCTGCTCGAGCGGGCGGTCACCGAAGCCGGCGTCGCCTTCGTGCCGGGGGGCGCGTTCTTTCCGCAGGGCGGCGGCGAGAACACGCTTCGAATGTCGTATTCCCTGCCCGGCGTCGAAGATATTCGCGAGGGAATCCGCCGCCTCGCGGGCCTGCTTTGAAGTCCCGGATGATGGTCGCATTCGATAGCTCCTGGGGAGACGGACCTCCTTGAGGACGCACTCTGGAGCGCGGCGACGCGGTCAACGACCAAAGGCGGAACATCGGAGGGCGCGGGCCTGGCGGGAGGAGGTTCGCCAGGCCCGCGCCGCACGGCGCAAAAAGCGCCGTGGACGATACGGGAGCAGCCCGTGTGGGGAGTCACGGCCGCCGCCGCTCGTTCGAACTCATCTTCCTCCGGGCGCGGGCCCGGCAGAGAAGCGGGCCGGACCCACGCCACGCGGCGCGCGAACGCGCCGCATGGAATTTCCGCTTCGCTCCGTTCGCCTTCGCTTTACGAGGCCTCGCGGGCGAAGCTTGTCCTTTTCACTCCCACTCCCTCAAGGCGCCGTCTGCCCCCCGTTTGCCGACCCGCGGCCAGAATCCCGATCCTTCCTCGAGCAGTCGCTGGTTGCGCCGAATCGGCGATTCGCCCTCGTCGAAGTCGTCATTGCCCGCAGCGCGCCAGGCCGGACGCCAGTCGCCGGCGAGGATCGCCTCGGTCTGTCGTGCGGCCGAAACCACGGACGGCTCGGTGGGGTCCTGGCCGAAATCGTCGGCCGCCAGGGCGAAGCCGGCGGGATCGCAGCTGATCGCGAGCGGGCCGCCGCACGACCTCTTGCCCCCTTTCGTCATCAGGACGAAGATGACGTTGGAATTGTCCGTGACATCGCTCATCACATAGGTCGGCGCCTGGCAGAGCCTGGGCGCGTCGCTCGCCTTGCAGCAGTCGCAGGCCATCCGCCGGAATCTCATCAGCCTTTCTCCCCGTTGTAGCGGCGGCGTTTGCCGCCGGTTTGTGATTCGAACCCGTTCCGCAGCGAACGCACCCGCCGGGAAAGGTCATCGGTCGCCCGGACGCTTTCGCCGAGGGCGTCGGCGCAATAGTCGAGCAGCCGGTGAAAGCGCGCATTCGTCACTTGCGTCCGCAGGGTGACTTCCGGCTCGGCCGCTCCGGCCGGGAACCGGCTGCATTGAACCATTTGGAAAGGTTCCCTTGGGGGCGCCACCGCTCTGCTCCGTAAGCCGCTTTGGTTGCGCTTAGTAAGCGACCAAAGGGAAAAGTTGACAATCAACATATTTGTAGAGTTCGGGCTGCCGGCATGCGCGTTCGAGTTGCAGGCCCGCTCTTCAGTGAGACGCCAGGGCGAACCGTCTGTCGACGCAGTGAGCGAACGACAGGCTCGCCGCGCGCGTGTCGCCTCCCGCCGCAATTCCGTCGGTCGATCGCGGCGTCAGGCGATGTGGGCGAGTTTGCTGACCGAGGCGGCCCGTTGCGCTGGGACATGATCTCCCAGTTTCTCGACATTTACGGAGAGTGAGCGGAGCCCGAGATCGACCTCTTCCGCGCGCTCCTGCCTGGCGACGGAATCTGCGTCGAGGTCGGCGCCAATATCGGCTCGCATATGGCGGCCCTCTCCAGCCAATCCCGCTCCCAGCTGACGCTCGCGCATCGGCGGCGACGCTCCACGCCCCGGCCATCACGTCGGCGGCCCAACTTTTTCTTGACCGCTGCGGAACAATGTTCTACATTTGTTCTGAGCGGAAATTGGGGGGCCCGCCGGCCAATCCCGCCAGCAGGCGGCAGGTTGCGCGGAAATGCTGCCGTAAAGATTTGAAAAGGCTCGATTCTGGAATGGCGCCGGGCGCGCCTGGGGGACGCCGGGCGGAAAACGCGACATCGGCGCAGACAACGCGAAGCGACGACGCGACAGTTTTTGGCGCCCATCCCCTTGAAAAGATTAGCGCGCGACCAAGACTGCACGATCCCTCACCCTTCCGGCGAGGCGCTCCCCCTGAACCCGGTCGCCAGCAGGTACAGCTCGGCGCTGCCGGCGCGGCTGGCCCTGGGCTTGACGTGCCGGACGACAGCGAAGGTCCGCTTCAGCCGGGCAAGCAGCTCCGCCTCCGTCCCGCCCTGCAGCACTTTGGCGAGGAAGAATCCGCCGGGCGCCAGGACCTCGCACGCGAACTCGGCGGCGAGCTCGACGAGGCCGATGATGCGCAGCTGGTCGGTCTTGCGGTGGCCGGTGGCGTTGGCGGCCATGTCGGACAGGATGCCGTCGGCGTGGCCGCCGAGCCATTCCCGCAGTCGCTCCGGCGCATCGGCGTCGTGGAAATCCATCGTCCTGAACTCGACCCCCTCGACCGGGTCCATCTCGAGGAGATCGATGCCGATCACCCGCCCTCCTCCCTCGCGCGCGCCCGTCCGCGCCGCCGCCACCTGGCTCCAGCCGCCCGGCGCGGCGCCGAGGTCGACAATGCGCTGGCCGGGGCGCAGGATTTTGTATTTCTCGTCGATCTCGAGAAGCTTGTAGGCCGCGCGCGACCGGTACCCCTCGCGCCTCGCCTGCGCAACATAAGGGTCGTTGAGCTGGCGCTCGAGCCACAGGGTCGAGGATAGCGAGCGCTTGCGGGCCGTCTTCACCCGATTCTTGAGCGCCCGGCCGCCCTCGCGACCCGAGCCCGCCCCGCTCACCGCCGGCGTTCCCGCCGGTAGGCGCCGACGCCGTCCTCCCGCATCAAATGGCTGAGAATCCCCTCCCGCAGGCCACGGTCGGCAATGCGCAGCCGATCGGCGGGAAAGCGCGCCCGGATCGCCTCGAGAATGGCGCAGCCGGCCAGGACCAGATCGGCGCGCTCGTGCCCGATGCAGGCGTTGGCGACGCGTTCGGCGTAGGTCATCGAGCGAAGCCGGGCGATCGCCTCGTCGACCTCCGTCCGGCCGAGCCAGAGCCCGTCGACCGCACGGCGGTCGTAGCGGGGCAAATTGAGGTGAACGCCGGCGACGGTCGTCACCGTGCCCGACGTGCCAAGCAAGTGAAATCGGCCGCACCGGCGCTCGTCGGCGACCTTGTCGACAAACGGCGTCAGCGCGTCCGACACGTAGGCGGTCATCGCCGCGAAGGTTCCGTCGGTTACGTCCACGCCGCCGAACTTTTCCGCAAGCGACACGACGCCGAGCCGCATCGACTCCCAGGCGCGCACGCTCGGCACCCGCCGGCCGCGCTCTTCCACCCCGAGCCATATGATTTCCGACGATCCGCCGCCGATATCGAACATGACGATCGAGCTTGCCTCACGATCGGCGAGTTCGCCCACTCCCGCGGCCGCGAGATGGGCTTCGGTCTCGCGGTCGACGATCTCGAGCACGATGCCGAGCTTTTCCCGGACCCGCTCGACGAAATCCGGCCCGTTGACCGCCGAACGGCAGGCCTCGGTGGCGATGGTGCGGGCCCGCGTCACACCGCGCCCGGCCATCTTGTCCCTGCAGATGCGCAAGGCTTCGAGCGTACGGACAATCGCCGGCTCGCCGAGACGCCCCGTCAAGGACAGACCCTCTCCGAGTCGGACGATGCGCGAAAAGGCGTCGATCACCCGGAAGCCATCCGCTGTCGGACGGGCGATCAAAAGCCGGCAATTGTTGGTGCCAAGATCCAGCGCCGCGTAAGCCGCATGCGCGCCGCCGTCGCCGATCCTGGCCGGAGGCCCTCCGAACGGCGCGTTGGTCCCATCGGCGGGACTCAACGTTGATGCTTCAGACAACAGCAAAACCCCATCACGCCCGCCCGACAAAAATCAGCGGCTGGCCGTATTCGCCTGGGACTGTATCAACCCTGACGGCGGATGCAACGCGGCCGACCCCCGAAAGGAAATGTCAGCAATGATCAGGGCTTGAAGAACGTGTGGCGGATCCTATCTCCGGCCTTGACCCCAATTGCCGCCGCCGTCCCGCCATTGAGTTCGAGCACGGCGGCGCAGGGCGGGCCGGACGGAATGACGCGCTCCGACAGCGGCTCGGCGTCGGCGACGACGTTCGTAACCACGCCGGCCCGTGAAATGAAAATCATGTCAAGGGGGATATACGTGTTCTTCATCCAGAAGCTGACCGGCGCCTCCCGCTCGAACTCGAACAACATGCCGCGATCGGCGGGCATGTAGCGCCGGTTCATCAGTCCACGTTCGCGGCTGGCGTCGTCGGCCGCGATTTCGACCTGGAATTCGTGCAATCCGCCGGCCGTGACGATCTGCAAAGGCTCAAGGCCGCTGGCGCCCGCTGGCGGGGAGACTCCGGCGACAATCAGCAACGCGATCGCGAGCACTCCCCAAAGCCGAATTCCTACCGCAATCATTCCGTCGCTCCAACGGCCATTCGAGAGTCCCACGGCGCAGCGGCCGGGAGCATCAAAATGAATGTGCGCTCAAGGTCAAGCGAGCGGGCGCTATATCGTTAGTGGTGGGCGAATATGCGCGAACCGTCGAGCGGCCGCACCTCGGCCGCCATCAGACCCTTCGGCCCGGGGCCGAAACGCGCGAGCATGCTGTCGCCAGGTTTGGGATCGATAAAGCCATAGCGGCGAAGGGTCTCCATGTGGACGAATATGTCCTCAGTGCCCTCTCCGCGGGTGAGAAACCCGAAGCCACGCGCCCGGTTGAACCACTTGACGATGACGATCTCAAACCCTCCGACCGAAGCCGCCTGGACGCGCGTTCGAACCTGAGCGGGTGCCGAAGCGTAATCCTCTTCCGGTTCAGCCACCGATATCACCTTGAGCACTTGCAGGCCGCGCTCCCTCCACTGCGCCTCCGCGACCACCCGGGCGCCTTCTCGCAGGGCCGAGAAGCCATCGCGGCGCAAAATCGTTACGTGAATCAAAACGTCGACTTCACCGGTGTCCGGCACGATGAACCCGTAGCCCTTGGCGACATCGAACCATTTGACCCGGCCGGCGACCTCAACGAGACTCCCGAGTCTTGCGGCGCCCTCGCGAGTGAATTCGATCGCAACGGGCGGCTTGGTGCATTCCTCGGCCAATTCAGCCCCCTAATCGACGCGTCGACGCCGCCATACGGCCGCGCTCGAACCGTTTGCGCCTCGCGACCGGGAAACACTCTGAAATGTTCCACCGAACCGCGGCGATCCGCCACGAGAGTGATTCTCAGTCTCGAAGATAGCAAATCGTCACGCGCAGAGTAGGGACACCATGCGAAACTTGAGCGAAGCTGTGGACACGTCGAAAAAAATCCCGCCTCGCTCGTGCCAGCGGGCGGGATTGACGTGGCGGGAGCCCAGGCGCCCGTCGCAGCACGCGGTACAGGGGGGGGGGTCACTCGGCCTCTTCTTCAGGCTCCGGGGGAGGCGCCAAACCCTCGAGGCCGCGCAACAGGTCCTCTTCTGTCATACGATCGAACTGGGCGTCCCCGCCGAGTTCGATCTGAGCCTGCGCGTTGGGGTTGACGATCAGTGGCGCCGCCTCCGCCTCCGGTTCGTCGACCTCGACGTGCTTCTGCAAAGCGTGGATCAGATCCTCGTGCAGGTCGCCGGGCGACAGCTTGCCATCGCCGATCTCACGCAGGGCGACCACAGGATTTTTGTCATTGTCCCGGCCGACGTTGATCGGCGCGCCGGACGAAATGGCGCGAGCCCGATGGCTCGCCATCAGGACAAGGTCGAAACGATTGTCGATCTTGTCGACGCAATCCTCGACAGTGACGCGAGCCATGCAAACTCCTCGAATTCAGAATGAATGGAAGGGAACGCGCCCTCTACACCTAGGGCGCGCGCGATGCAAGCTTTCTCCCAGGCCACCCCAGGGCGAAATCCTAAATCGTTAACGGGGCGAACAGCTTTGTTCGGAACGCCGGATCGACGCAGGCTCTGAGGCGTTTCCGACGCAGGGAGCCTCGGGAGGTGTCGGCTTTGAGGATGTTGTAGCCGGTGTGTCGGATGACGGCGAAGCTCAGCGCCGACTCGTCTTTTCGGGTTCGGCAGCGGTCCTCGTCGAAGGTCACGTCGAGCGTCCAGTGAAAGCTCTCGACGCCCCAATGAGCGCGGGTTGCGGCGAGAATGGCTTGGGGAGAAGGCTCGAGGGAGGTGATGTAGTAGCGGGTTTCGAGGCTTTCGCGGCCGGTCTTCTTGTCGATGCGTCTTGCGGTGACGGCGGCGAGCGAACGCAGGCCCTCCCACTCCGGATGGCGTTCGGCGAGCCAATCGGCCCTGGCGGCGAGGCAGCTGCGCTCCTCGACCCGGCCGTGGCCGGCGTCGGTCTCTGCGGTCGCCGCGCAACCTGCGGCCAGGACGGGGTCGGCGAAGAACAGCTTCGCGTCCTCGTGCAGGCTGGTCTGGTTGCCCTTGAGGGCAAGCACGTAGTCGGCTCCTTTGTCGACGATGCGCCGGGCGATCTCCTTCTGCGTCCCCATGGCGTCGATCGTGACGATCGCGCCCTTGAGGTTGAGCATGTCCAGGAGTTCCGGGATCGCCGTGATCTCGTTGGATTTTCCGTCAACGGCCCGCTGGGCCAGCACGAGCCCCGCCTCGGTGGCGTAGGCCGAAACCACGTGCAGCGCGCCCTTGCCGTCGGGCGAGGTCTTCGAGCCTCGCAGCGTCTTGCCGTCCACGGCGATCACCTCGCGCGCCTCGGCGCGCATCGAGGCCGCCCAGGCGGCGAAGCCGCGCTGCAACGCCTGCGTGTCCAGCAAGCGGAACACCTTGCGCAACGTCTGCGCCGTCGGAATGCCGTTCTTGAAGAGGAGGAACCCGCGAAGCCACTCAAGCGCGCCGGTCGCGACCTCCTCCACGCCGTCCCAGTCGTCCGCTCCGCACACGACGCCGACCAGCGTCGCCAGCAGCACCTCGTCCAAGGGATAGGTCACCATCCCCGGAATCCGGTGGTCCGGAACAACCCGCATATGATCCAGAAACCCAAGCGACATGGCGTGGCCCCTCCCACGCCCTCTTCGAATTGATCTTGGTTAGCCGGCCGTTAACGATTTCGGGACTCCGCCCTGCAGGCCACCCAGGCCACAATTCCCGAACAAATCACCGCGCGCGCCGGTGCGTGACCGATTTTGCGGTGGTTGACGGGTCCGAGTGTCACAATCCCGAGGGGTCGATCACCTCCTGACGTTCGTCGACACGCATGGCAAGTCCGGCGATGATTGCGTGCAACCGGGGCGAGTTGGGCCCGCCTGACGCGGGCGCGGGGCGTCGTCGCCGCGCCAGGGAACGCCACGCGATATCAGGTCTACGCTCGGCAGCGCGCGGTTTGGGCTCATCCGGCCGGTTCCTGAGCCAGCGCCCGGATCCTTTGGCGGGCGTCGAGGAGGGTGGCCAGCGCTTCGGCCCCGCCGCCCAGACGAATGATCAGCTGGCGGGCGTGGCTGACCACCCGTCCGGGCAGGCCGATCAGATGGAAGCGCAGCGCCTTCATGCGTTTGGCCGCCCATCTCTCGCCCAGCGCGAGACGCTTCATCGCGGCGTTTAGATTGAACGCCAGGATCGTCAGCGCCCACCAGGCGGCGTTGGCGCCGAACAGCCCAGAGGGCATCTGTCCGCCGGCCAGGTCGGATTTCATCGCCGAATGGACTTCCTCGCTCTTGCCGCAACGCTCGCGCAACCACCAGATCACGCCGTCGCCCGGACCCTTGCGGTTGGTCACGAGGCCAAAGAGTTTGTGAACCCCCTTCTGGCCAAAGGCCTGCGTTGGAAACGGCAGCTTCGCCTCGTCGCCCAGCGCCAGTTGGCGTGAGCCTCTCGCGGATCGCGAGAAAGCGGTAATCGGCGCGGTTGCGGCTGTGTCCGGCCCAATTGGGCACGTCGACGACCTCGGCCCATTCTTGATCGGTGTGCTGCGGCTGGCCGTCCGTTTTGCGGATCAGCGGCTTCCATGCGCTCTCCCGCGTCGTCCGCACAGCCGCGCGGAAAGCCTCGGTCACGTCGGCGCCGATCGCGAACTCGATCACGCCAAAGCGCGGGTCTTTGCCCTCGCCGCAATAGAGCAGCAGCTCTTCCTGATAGCCTGCGGTGTCCGAACGCAACGAGACCCTCTTCACGCTGTCGGGCAGATGGCGCAGGCTGTCTTTCAGGACGCGCAATTGCTCGTGTCCGGCGGGCACGTTGCCATCGCGGAACTCCGAATAGAGCATCGCGCCCTGCTCCGCCCACCAGCAGTTCAGCGGCTGATACGCCTTGAACTTCTTGTAGCAAACCAGCGCCTCGCGCTTGTGCGTCTCAATCAGCGTCGCGTCCATGTCCAGCGTCGCCGTCGCCGCGGGCTGACGCTTCTGCAGAAAGTCCAGCAGCGCTTGATTCACCCGCCATAGACCGCGCAGTTCCTGCGTCGCCGCCGGAATGAACGCCGTCCCCGCGACCGCCTTGGGCGAGGCTGGATCATCGAACCGTTCCAGCCAGCCCGACAGCGCCGACGGCGAGGGCGTCGCCCGCTCGCGCGCCCGCCGCCAGCGGCTTTTCAGCGACCGCCGGTCGGCGCGCGAAAGCAAATCCTTCTCGATCGCCCGCAGGATCGCCGAAAAGCCCCTGTCGCGCTCCAACCGTTCGATGTCTTCCACGCAGTCGCCGCCGGACAGATTCAGGAAAATCACCGCCAGAACCATCTGGATGTCGAGCCAGCCTTGGCCGCCGGCCGCCCGAACATGCCGCTGGATCGCCCCGCCGAGGCCGCAGGCCTTGATCAGGTCGAAATACAAGGGAAGCCCGGCCAGCGACGTCAATCCATGGCTGGACGAATCGGCCTCATACTGGAAATCGAGCAGCCCCTGTGCCAGCATCGCGCACCCCGTTGGTGATGGTCCTTGAGTTGCAAACCAAGTCTATCTCCCTGATTCTTCAGGGCCAACGGGGAACTTGAATTTTCTTGATGCGGAATTCAGGCCAGGGCGATGTCCGGCCAGGGGAATCGGGTGAACATCTTTAACGGGTGATCAGGCTGGCGAGGAAGTCGTCATCCCACCCTGCCGTCTTCCGCTTGAGGCGCAGGGAAGCCTTTCCGGGGGCCAATCGGATCAGGTTCTGCGCCATGTGCTTGATCGTACAGAAGTTGGCGGGCGCGTGATCGGTTCGCACGCGAGACTCATCGTCGCGGAACACCATATCCAACACCCAGTGCAGGCTGTTCTCGATCGCCCAGTGGCTGCGTACGATCGGCCCCATCATGCACGCCATCAGCGCCAGGGAGGTCAGGTAGAAGCGCGTCTCCCGCTCGATCTTGTCGCCGGTTTCCCGCTGGCTTTCGACCACCACCACGGCCTTCAATCCGGGCCAGTCGTGGCGCTTCTGCAGCCAGCCGATGTCGTGAATGACGGTCGTGGTCCTGGTCTCGATGCGGCCATGATCGCCATCCACCGTTTGGTCGCGACTGATCGTTGTGTCCGGGAAGCCAGCGGCTTTCTGCTCGGCCACGAACAGCTCCACGTCCTCGCGCAGCGACCCCTGGTTGCCCTTCAGCGCCAGCACATAGTCGGCCTTCTTCTCCACCACTTTCTGAGCGATGTCGCGCTGACACCCCATGGCGTCGATGGTGATGATCGCCCCCTCGATGACCAGCAGATCCAGCAGTTTGGGGATGGCGACGATCTCGTTGGACTTCTCCGCCACCTTGACCTGGCCGAGCACCAGGCGCTGGCGTGCCGCGAAGGCGGAAACCATGTGGATGGGCGCTTGGCCCTTCCGCTTCTGGCCGGACCGACGAGCGGTCTTGCCATCGATGGCGATGACTCCCTCAGGGGTTCCGGTCAGCGCGGCTACCCAGGCGACGAAGCAGCGCTGGAACTGCTCGTGGTCCAGCACGGCGAGGATATCGCCAAGATGGTCGTGCGCCGGCGTGCCGTTGGCGAAGGGACGGAAGCGGCGCAGCAGGTCCAGCTTCTTGCGGCCGAACACGGCGATGTCGGTGATGGTCTCCGCACCGGCAAGGACGGCGATCAGGCAGAGCAGCAGGATTTCCGCCAGTGGGTAGTCCACCTTCCCCTCACATGGGGCGTTTCCGGTCAAGGGTGATTTTCATTTCGGCATTTTGCGTTCTCCTTTGGGTTTGGATCCGAAGCGTGAGCCCGTTTTTCGCCATGCAGCCTTGATGGCCGCATCACCTCACATCCGGTTGAGCCTGGGCTCGGACCATAATCCCTCATGCTCGAGGGCATCGGGCTCGGGTTGGCGGGACCATCCTGTTGAGCGGCGTGTTTCAGCCAAGGGAAAACACCGGTCACCGCCCGCCCGGATCCGGCGAAGCCAATATTCAGCTTCGCTGGAATGGGTGGAGTGGGTTAAGCCATTGCTGAGGTGGATTGAGCCCTCGCTGGAGCGGGTCGAGCCATTGGATCATGCCGCGTTGAGCTCGGCGCCCTCGGGAACGACGCCCTGGGTGACATAGCGCCACAGGGCGACGAGGAGTTTGCGGGCCAGCGCCACGATGGCGATCCGGCGGATTCGCCCTTTGGCGGCGCCGACCCGCGCCCGAAACCAGCGGCTCAACGCCGAGTTGGGCTGATGACGCAGCCACGACCAGGCAAGCTCGATCATGGTTCGGCGCAGGCGGTGATTGCCCGACTTCGAGATGCCTTGATCCCGTTCGATGCTCCCGCTCTGCCAGGGACTGGGCGCCAATCCGCCGTAAGCCCCTACCTGGCGTCGGTTGGCGAAGCGGCGAAACAACGCTTCCAGCCACAGGAGCGAGGCGAACTCAGGGCCGATGCCCTTGAGCTTGATGAGCACGCCGGCGGGAGTGTCCGGCTTCTCGACTTCCGTATGGACCAGCGCGTCGCGGGCGCGTTCGACCGTAGCCAGTTGCGTCGTCACCACCGCTATCCGATCGAGTTCCCGGAGGATTTCCGCCTTCAGCAGCGGCGGCAGAGGACGGCCGTCGCCGGTCCGCAGCGCTTCAAGCCGTTCAAGACAATCGCCCCGAAGCGGATTGTAATCCCGGACGCCCTGGCCGCTGAGCAGCCCCCGGATCCGATTGGTATGCTGAATGCGTTCCTTGACCAGCGTGCCGCGCTCACGCGTCAGACGCCGGCGATCCTCGTCTTCCGGGCTCGGCGCCTGAACCATGGAACAGACCCGCCGCTCACCCCGACCCCAGGCCATCAGCGTCCGCAACAGTGTCTCGCCGTCGATCGAATTGGTCTTGGCCCGCCGATGCCGCCGCGCGACCGCGATCGAACCCGCATCGACGACATGGCTCTCGATCCCGTTCGCGAGCAGCAGCCGATGAATCCAGAACCCGTCCAGTCCCGCTTCCTGAATAACCACCGTCTTGATCGCAACGCCGTAGCGCTCCTCGGCCTTCGCCCGCCACCGCGAAAGAAGGCCGAGCAAACAGCCGCCGTTTCCTCCTTCAACTGTATGCCTGGAAAACTTCTCGCTGCCCGGACTGTTCATCGTCACAACCCATTTCGATTTGCTCAATTCGAGCGAGGCGAACAACGTGATCGCATTCGCTCGGACGGTGGCCGCGACAACGGTCGCAGAGGGGACGGACTCCATCGGTTGCCTCCATGCTGGTGTGGAAGCTCAGCCTACCAAGTCCGGCCGCCGTCCACCCGCATAGGATCTGTTGGCGAGGATCTTTCAGATCATTGAAATGTCTCAAGAAGACGACGGTTTCGTCGAACCCCGTCCAGTCCGCTGCCGTTTCCGCCATAGCTCGCCCCCGCATGCGAATTGAGGGTCGTCATGGATTCAGCACTTTCGCGATTTGTCACCTACCTTCTTCACCCGATTACCCTGGATGTCCGGGGGCACCCCCTTGTTGAAGCAAGCCAAACCCTGAAAATAGAAGTCCATCGAATTGGGATTCGACGCGCGTTCGGCGCGCCGCGCCTCGGCGGCAACGAGTTCGGAGCTGAGGGCGCCTGCCAGGCGCGCGACGATTTCGTCCTGCATGTCGAAGAGATCGGCGAGCGGCTTGTCGAACCGCTCGGCCCAGAGATGGCTGCCGGTCTCGGCGTCGATGAGCTGGACGTTGACGCGCATCCGGTTTCCGCCGCGCTGAACACTCCCTTCCAGCACATAGCGAACGTTCAGCTCGCGCCCGATCTGCTTCAGATCGACGGCCTTGCCCTTGTACGTGAAAGACGTGTTGCGTCCAATCACGAACGAGCCACGAATGCGCGAAGGATCGGTCGTCAGGCTCTCCGTAACCCCGTAGACGAAAGGCTCCTGCTCGGGCCCGCCGCCGATGGTGGCGAAGGGCAGGACCACAACCGAGAGGCGCGGCGGAGCGGATTTTTCGGGCGCTAGAGTTGGGGCGACCTTCGCGACTGCGGGCGCGCCGACCTCAAGTGCATAGAACCGGATCGGATCGGCGATGTTTTTGAGCTGCGTCGGACCGAGATCGTGGACCGCGAGTTCAAGCCGCCCTTTCACTTGTCGATAGGCGTCTTCGGATAAACAGATCGCGCCGGGCGCGCAAATGCTTTCGAGCCGGGCGGCGATGTTCACGCCATCGCCCATCAGATCGCTGTCCGCTTCCTCGACCACGTCGCCGAGATGCACGCCGACGCGGAATTCGATGCGGCGCTCCGGCGGCACGCGCGCGTTGCGCTCGACCGTGCCATTCTGCACCTCGATGGCGCAGCGCACCGCGTCGACCACACTGCGGAACTCGACCAGCGCCCTCAGGCATTCTTCACGATAGCACACATTCCGGCGGGAGACGCTCGCTATGATCGGGAGGGCGCGACGGATCGTCCCGGCCCGAGCTGCTTTGGACCATGCGGACGATCCCGCCTCGCCAAGCTGCCCGCCTCAGAAATCGAACGACCGCTGAGCCGCCTCGGGCGGGCCGACGCGAATGCCCTCCAGTTCGAGCATGCGGATCTTCGCCTTCGAGCCGCCGGGCGCGGAGAACCCGCCGATCTTGCCGCCGGCGGCGAGAACCCGATGACACGGAATGATGAGTGGCGCAGGGTTGTTCGCCATGGCCTGCCCGACGTCGCGGGCCGCTTCGCGGCCGGCGCCGATTTCCTTGGCCAAGGCGCCGTAAGTGGTCGAGCGGCCCCAGCCGACGCGCCGCGCGGCCTCGTAGATCCGCCTGAAGAACGCGTCCTGTCCGTCGAGGTCGAGGCGGACGCCGCCGAAGTCGATTTCCTCGCCGGTGAAGTAGCGCGTCGCCGCCGCGACAACAGCCGCAACATCGGCCGGCGGCGCGCCCGGCTCTGCGTCCTTTTCCCGTCAGCGCATCAGGCGTTCGGCAGCTTCTGCGCTTTTCGTCGGCAGAAGAAAGCGCGTCACCCCTCGATCGCTCCAGGCGACGGCGCAGAACCCGGCTGCGGTTTCGAAGACGTGATAAGGCCGCGCCTGGTTCATCCCATCATTCTCGCACACGCCGTCTCGATGAAACATGCGACGCCATGGCTCGAATTCAACCCGATTCCTGTCCGGGTCGGCTGGCGATAGCCCGTGGGGATTTGCAAGCGGAAAAGGGTAAGCTCGTGCCGCTCTTCCGCCTGTTTGGCGATCCGTACGTATTTTCCCGTACTCGAATATGGCTGATATCTAAACCATAAATCCCAACAGTTCTTCATGGCTGCCGGCGCCGCCGCAGGGAGATCTTCCTCCTCCGCTGCGTTGGCGCCCCCGCACAGCAAATCCTCCCCTCGAGGGGCTGCGCCTTCGTGTGGCGCCGGCTGTCCACCCCGAGCTTTCCGAAAAGGCCGGACCGAGGTCAGCCGCCGGCGCCGTTCGCTGCGGACCGAAGGAGGGCCTCCAGCGCCGCGATCCCCCGCGCCGGCAAGGGCCATGCTTTGGCTGTCGCGACGATCCCGGCCATATAGTCGGAGCGCGGAACGCCCGGGCCGGCGTTGGCGCCGAAATAGACGAGCGCCCGCTTCGCCCCGCCCTTTGCGACGACCGGCTGCGCGACCTTGGCGTAGAGACCCCGCGCGAGCCCCTCGTAACGGTCGAGCGCGGGCATGTCGCTCAGCGCCAGATCCCACAGCACGCCATGGACGGCGGAATGGGGGTCGCGCGTCGCCGTCAGCCAGCCCTCCCGCATCACGGCGAGGCGGTGGCGCTCGAGCCGCGCGAGCCCCACGGCCTTCGAACGCGGACAGCGGCGCGCCATGCCCTCCAGGCTCATGTTGGAGCCGTAGGCGAAATAGAGCGGCATGCTATCCGCTCAGCCTTTCGACCTTGTTGACCACGGCCTTGCCGCGCAGTTCCGCGAGGATCGCGTTCAGATGCTGGATGTCGCGCACCTGCAGATCGATCCTCAGCTCGCGGAAATCCGCGCCGCTCGCCGAGGAGGCGACCGCGTCGATGTTGGCCCCGTACTCGCCGATCGTCGTGGCGATCAGGCCGAGCGCGCCCGGCTCGTTGAGCATGGCGACGACGATCTGCGTCGAATAGAGCGCCTTCTCGGTGTTCTCGAGATCCCAGCGCACGTCGAGCCAGCGGTCGGGCTCGTCATTGAAATCGGCGAGGGCTGACGAATGGATCGGGTAGATGGTGATCCCCTCGGGTCCACGAATGCCGACGATCCGCTCGCCCGGCACCGCGCCGCCCTTGGGAGCGAAGCGGACGGCGGTCTCCATGTCGAGTCCACGGACCGGCAGGATGGCGGCGGGATCGGACTTGCCCGGGACGCGGAAAACGAGATCGGACGCCTTCGGCAGGTTGAACCAGCCGGCCTCGTTCTGCGGCGGCGCCGCGCCGACTTTGCGCTCCTCCTTGAAGTCGGGATGGACGGCGCGAACGACGTCGGTCGAGTAGATTTCGCCGCGTCCGACGCCTATGAAGACGTCGTCGGTCGAGGTTCTGGCGAGCCGGGGCAGCGCGGCCTTCAGCCTCGATTCGGAGAATTTCTTGCCTGCCCGCTCGAACGCCCGCTCGACGATCTGCCGTCCGAGGCCGCCGAACTGCGCCTTGGCCGCTTCGCGCGTCGCCCTGCGGATCGCCGCCCGGGCGCGTCCCGTGACGACGACGCCGTCCCAGGCGGCCGGCGGCGAGCTCCGCTCGGAGCGGGAGATCTGCACTTCGTCGCCGTTCTGCAGCACCGAGATCAGCGGCGCGATCCGTCCGTTGATCTTGCAGCCGACCGCGGAATTGCCGATGTCGGTGTGCACCGCATAGGCGAAGTCGATCGCAGTCGCGCCGCGCGGCAGCGCGATCAGGCGCCCTTTCGGCGTGAAGCAGAACACCTGGTCGTGGAACAGTTCGAGCTTAGTGTGCTCGAGGAATTTCTCCGAATTGTCGCTGGCGAGCGCCTCGATCGTCTGCCTGAGACCCCGGTAGGCGCGGCTTTCGCTGACGCCCGGCGTGTCGGCGCGGCCGTCCTTGTAGATCGTATGGGCGGCGATGCCGTATTCGGCCACCTCGTGCATCTCGTGGGTGCGGATCTGCAATTCCACCCGCTGGCTGCCCGGGCCGATGACAGTGGTGTGGATTGAACGGTAGTCGTTCTGCTTCGGGGTCGAGATGTAGTCCTTGAAGCGCCCCGGCACGGCGGGCCAGGTGGTGTGCGCCACACCGACCGCGGCATAGCAGTTGGCGACCGTGTCGACGAGAATCCGGAAGCCGTAGATATCGCTGAGTTGCTCGAACGCGATCGAGCGGCGCTCCATCTTCTTCCAAATCGAATAGGGTGCTTTCTGCCGCCCCTTGACCTCGACCTTGATCCCGCGGCGCACGAACTGGTCGGTCAGCTCCGCCGCGATGCGGGCGATGATCGCGCCGTTCTTCGCTTTCAGGGCTTCGAGGCGCGACAGGATCAGCTGATAGGCGTCCGGCATCAGGCAGCGGAACGACAGGTCTTCGAGTTCGCTGCGGATGCTCTGCATGCCCATGCGTCCGGCGAGCGGCGCATAGATGTCGAGCGTGTCCTGGGCGACGCGGGCGCGCTTGACCTCCGGCACGTAGTTGAGGGTGCGCATGTTGTGCAGGCGATCGGCGAGCTTGACCAGGAGGACCCGCGCGTCGTCGGCGATCGCCAGCAGGAGCTTGCGGAAGTTCTCGGCCTGCTGCGCATGCATGGTGACGAAGTCGAGCTTGCCGAGCTTGGTCAACCCGTCGACCAGGCCGCCGATCTCCTCGCCGAACGCCTTGTCGACGTCGTCGCGGGTGATGGCGGTGTCCTCGATCGTATCGTGGAGCATGGCGGCGGCGATGGTCGCGTCGTCCACCTTGAGCTCGGTCAGGATGGCGGCGACTTCGAGCGGATGGGAGAAATAGGGGTCGCCCGAGGCGCGCTTCTGGGTCCCGTGCGCCTTCATGGCGAAGACATAGGCGCGGTTGAGAAGATCCTCGTTGGCGTTGGGATTGTACCGGCGGACCCGCTCCACCAGTTCGTATTGCCGCATCATCGCCGGGGCGTCTCAATCCTTTTCAAGTCGCCGGAAGCCGCAGGGGGGCCCCGCGCGGCGGTCCCATGACAATCCGGCTGGAATTGGCGAAAAGCGCGAAAAGACGAGGAAAAACTGCGTCTCGCCGCGCGCTTCAGCGAGGGCCTGCGGCAATCATCGGCTTACCGTGGCGTGTTCGCAAGCGCAAAATGGGCGGCGCCGTCCGGGGAAAGGGGCCTGGACAGCCCTGCATTTCGCGCCGGCTCCGCAGCGAGGCGCCGGTCGTTCGAATGGGAGTTTTGCGCGGGCACCCCTGTTTCCCGGTCAGGCGATTCCCCGGGCAGGCGAATCGTTGGAGAAAAGGCGGCTAAATCGCCCCGGATGGCAAACGTTCAGCTTCAGTTCATGCTCCCGGGAGCATTTGAACCCTGCCAAGCGTTAGTTTGGTTCGTATCCTGACCAATCCGAAGCACAGAAACTGATCAGGGAGAACAAGATGCTGAAGAGACTTGCCGCGATTGCCCTCGGCGCCACAATCGTCCTGTCGCCACTCGCCGCGCTCGCCCAGACTGACACAACTGCTGCTCCTGCGGCCGGCGCTGCGACGGCCAAGCCGATGGCGACGGGATCGCACAGGAGCCAAATGCGTCACCAGCGCAGGATGGCCCACCACAGGGCGCGGGCCTCGGCCAAGACGGCCCCGATGGCGGCGCCGGCCGCTCCGAAGAGCTGATCGTTCAACGCGACGCATCCTCCCGCGTCGCTGATATCCGCCCCGCTCCCCGGACGGGGCGGTTTTTTTTTGCGTCCGCCAGGCCTGACCGCCGCGCGCCGCCGCCCATCCTCAGCTGCTGAACACCCGCGCCCTCAGGCGAGCGTATTCCTGTTCGGAAATCGACCCGGTGGACTTCAGCCGATCGAGCTTCTCGATCTCGTCGGCGGCGCTGAAGCCGACGACCTGGCGCAACTCCTCGCGCGCCTCCTGGGCTCGCGCCTGATTGCGCTCGGCCATGCCCCGGCCCTGGGTGAGGATATAGGCAAAGATCCCGATATAGGAGAACAGGAGGAGCGCGATCACCCAGAGCACCTTGGCCCATCCGGAAACATCATGGCGGCGAAAGAGGTCGCTGGCGACGCTGACAAACAGCCAGAACCATAAGACGAACATGAAAATGGCGAAGGCGTCGGCGATGAAATTCCGGAATGTGAAGCCGCCATCGAAAAGCATTGCATTGTCCCTCAGCCGTTGCGCCGTGTCGACAGGAAGCCGGTCGGCGACCGTGCAGAGAACAGTCCATAGTCGACTTTGCGACGCCGTTCTACCCGGTCGCCTTTCGCCTGGGAATCGCGACGAAGGCCCGGCGCGACAACCATAGAACCCCGAGCGAGGAGAATGAGGGGAGCGCGTCGCGCCGCGGGCGTTCGACCGGCGGGAGCCCTGAACCCACCGAGTGGCGGCGGGATGCGCTGTACACGGCCGCGCGCTTCGGGCACAAGCCGCCCCGGCCGCACATCCGGTCCATCCAAGGATTCCCGTTCATGGCGCGAGAGGCGACTGTCAACGTCTGGGTCGCCCTTGTCGCCGCGGCGGCCATATCTCTTGTCGCCTATCAGGCCGACGTCGTCTTCGCTCCGCTGACGCTCGGTCTTTTTATCTTCGCGCTCGTCTGGCCGATGCAGGACTGGATGCAAAGGCGGATGCCCGCGCTCCTCGCGCTCGCGGTCACGATGACGGTCACGGTCGCCCTCATGCTGGCCTTCGCTTCGCTCGTCGTCTGGGGCTTCGGCCGGGTCGGCCGATCGCTGATTGCCGACTCGGGCCGCTATCAGGCGCTCTACGACGCAGCGGTCGCCTGGCTCGAGAGCCGCGACATTTCGGTCGCGGGCCTGTGGGTGGAGCACTTCAACGTCGGCTGGATGCTGCGCTCTGCACAGCAGATCACCGGGCGGATCAACACGACGCTCGGCTTCTGGCTGATCACGCTGGTCTACGTGATCCTGGGCCTGATGGAAGTCGACGACCTGCGCCGCAGGGCGGAGGCCGCACTCGCGCCCGAGGCGGCCGACAGGCTCCTGTCGGCGAGCGCCGACACGGCGCGCAAGTTCCGCAAGTATATGGTCGTGCGAACCCAGATGAGTCTCGCGACCGGCGTGCTGGTCGGCGCCTTCGCCTGGGCCGCCGGACTTCCGTTCGCGGTCGAATGGGGCGTCATCGCCTTCGCGCTGAACTATATCCCGTTCATGGGGCCGTTCGTCGCGACCCTGTTCCCGACCCTGCTCGCCATGGCGCAGTTCGCCTCGTGGCAGGCGGTTCTCGGCGTCTTCGTCTGCCTCAACCTCATCCAGTTCGTGATCGGCAGCTATGTCGAGCCGCGCGTCTCGGGCAATGTGCTGTCGATTTCGCCCCTGGTCGTGCTGTTCTCCGTCTTCTTCTGGACCTTTCTGTGGGGCCTGTACGGCGCCTTCATCGGCGTGCCGATCGCCATCGCGGCGCTGACGTTCTGCGGCCATTATCCGTCGAGCCGATGGATCGCCGAACTGCTCGGCGGCCCGGCCCCGCCGACGCCGCTGAAGCGTGGCTAAAGCGAGTCGCGATCGGGTCGAACCGGGGCCCGTCACTGTACCGTCCGGGCTCCGGCGACCGGCCTCGCGGCGGCGCCGTCACTTCAGCTGAAGCGTCACGGCGAATCCGAAACCGCGCAAGCGCCGGGCCTCCTGTTTCCCCCTGTCCTCCGGCGCGCGAGGCGCGGTTCTGGAATCGGCTGCCTCGCTCCCCGGTCAGGGGCGTTCTCCCTGTTTCTCCCTGGTAACACGGAGAAACGGACAGACCCATGCGCTCTTCGGCCAACTTCCGCCAACAAAAAGATATGTTTTTCAGAGGTTTGCGGCAAATTCATGAACCATAAAACCTCCAACTGAGCGTAGAAATAACAGGAGGCATTCCTCCCTGTTCCGGGCCAGAGCAGGACGCGCCGCGGGCGGCCCGAGAGGTTGCCGACGCGCCGGGCTCAAAACCGGTTACGCCTGTCTGTTGACAAACTGGATGAAGGCCGAATTTTCGAAAACCAAGGGTCCAGGGGGCGTCGAGCTGAACCTTCCGCCGTTGTTGCGAAACACGACCGGATTCGGGTCGACCTGACATCAGCCAGCCTGCGTCGCTTCGATCTCGATCCCCTCGGGCTCGAGCAGGCGCACGGAGCCATTCGGTCCGGCCGCCAGCGAATGGACGTAGAAGCGCGTCGCCTTGCCCGGGCTCCCCATCACCGGCGAGGGAGCGGAGATCAGCTTGAGGCGGCCGCAGGTTCCGATCCAGTCGATGTGGCGATGGCCGTGCATGACCACGATGCGCGCCGCATAGGGCCTCAAGACCCGCAGGAACCAGGCCCCATTGATCAGCGCCGTGCCGATCCGCTCGGCGAAGGCCTCGACGGGCGCCGGGTACTCGGTCAGGTGGTGGTGCAGCGCCACGATCCAGCGCGCTTTGGGATAGGCGTCGAAGCCGGCGGTCAGCCGCCGCGCCTGGCCGGCGGAGATCATGCCGAGCGCGTTGGTGAACGAAAAATTCGAGTCCGCGTTGGAATCGAGCAAGGCGACCCCGAGGCCGTCCTCTTCCTCAGGGGGAAGGACCAGCGGAAAGCAATCTTCCCAGAGCCTGGCGAGGCGCGCCGAGCGGCTCATGCCGCCGGAATCGGCGAATTCCTCGATCGCCCGGCGGCGCGGCTGAAGCGCATCGGCGAGCGCGGGCCCGGGCGTCCGGCCCTCGACGCCCGGCCTGCGAACCCGATCGCCCTGGACGGTCGTGATCGCCGAGAGCGCGCGCATCTTGCGCAGCGTCTTGGCCGGGCTGATCGGCAGATCGAGCCGCGCCGGATTGGAGCGATCGACGATATTGACGTCGTGGTTTCCGGGCAGAATCAGCATGCGCTCCGCGAGATCGGGATATCGGGCGACGATGTCGAGAAACTCGGCCCATTCGGCGGAGACCCCCGCGTCGGTCATGTCGCCGCTGACGAGGACGAGGTCGAGCGGCTTCGATGCATGCAGGGCCGCCAGCCAATTCATCGCCTCGACCAGGCGGTCGTTTCCCCTGGGCCCGGCGCGCCCGCTCTCGATGCGGAAACCATAGCGCTCGCCGACGACATGGACATCGGACAGATGCGCGACGCGCCAGACGCGGGTGGCCGGGCTCGCCTCGTCGAAGGCTTCGAGATCGAGGGGCTGGTCTCCCACGGCGTCGGCGAAGCCCCAGAACAGCGCGGCGACCGCGAGATAGGCCGACATGACGGCGATCGCGTTGGCGAGCGTCGGGACCACGAGGGCGTGCGGCGTCAAGAGATCGTCGACCGAGCCGACCCAGCGCGTCGCGGGCCATGCGACGACGGCGACCGCGCCCGCCACGGCGCAGAGCAGCAGTCCGGCGGCGGCGCAACTTCCCGCGCGCAGTCGCGCGAGCTCGGCGCCGGTCCGGCCCTTGAACCAGCGCTCGATCGCGTGCCGCAGCGCCTCGCGCCAGAGCGCGTAGCCTGGCTGGACCGCAAGGGCGTTCAATGACCAGAAGGTCTTCTCGGCCACGCGAAACAGGGGACGCCAGCCCAGCCAGGCGACCGAAAAGGAAGCGAGTACGACCAGCACGGCCCCGGTTCCGGTGGCCTCGGCGAGACGGACCCACGACGTTCCGATCCAGGCGGTCAGGGCGAGCGGCGCGAGGCCGAGCAGCACGGCCGGCAGCAGAATCGAGAACATCCAGGCGAAAAGCAGCTTCGGCAGGCTGATCTCGGCGAGCAGGCTGCCGAAGATCGCCAGAAGCGAGCGCCGCTTGGTGGCGGACCGGTCGTCCCCCATGTCGCCTCGCCGCGGGTCGAGGATCGGTTTTGGGGAACGGCGCACGAGGCCCGGTCGATCGTTTTCGGCGGAGGAATCGTTCATGCGAGAGGCTGCCCTGCCCGAGACTTAGCAGGGGCGGCGGGCATGCGATAGCGCCTGCCGGCGGAGTCAATTCGGCAACGGCCGGGTGATTGATCCGCGCCGCGCCGTGTGCGCGCGAGTGGAGCACGATGATTTTGGATGAATTGCGGCGCAGGCCCTCATCCGTCGGACTCGCGGCCGACACCTTCTCCCGCGAGCGGAAGAAGGGAACGCGCCCAATGAAAAACCCCGGAGCTTTCGCTCCGGGGCCTTGTCTCAACCGATCTCTTTGGGATCAGAAGTAACGGGTGAGGCGCAGACGGCCGGCGAAGCCGCTCGAGTTGCCTTTCCAATCGCCCGGGGCGAAGACCGCGCCGCCGGCGCCGCCGACGTTGTAGAAGGTGCCGAGGAAGCCGCTCGGCTGGTCCTGCTGTGTGCTCTGATACATCAACTCGAGGTCGAAGTTCAAGTTGACGACCGGTTCCCAGCCGATGTCGGCGCCGACCAGCCAAGTCGTCGCGTTCGGCGAGAGTCCGCCCTGGACCGCCTGCGCCAAGCCGCAGCCGAAACCGAGGATGTAGCAGCCGCCACCCTGGTTGCTCCACCTCAGGCCGCCGACCGAGCCTTCGAGCATGGTGTAGAACTGCGGAGTCCAGTGGTGCTCGAGCAGAGCGCTGACCGACCACGCGGTCGGGCTCGACCACTGGTTGGTCAGCGGGTTCCACCACGTGTCGTACATCGCCATCGCCTGGCCGTTGCCGTTGACCTGGCCGTTCTCGCCCCACATCATGTCCGGCAGACCCGAGTACCACACCGCGTTCTGGGTGTAGCTGCCGGTGACCAGGAAGTCGTCGCCCGCGCCGAAGCTCGGCAGGTTGACCTTCACGCCGGCGTCGATGCCCCAGCCCGTCTTGGTTTGCCGATTGTTGCAGTTGAACACGGCGACGCCCGCGACGCCGCACCCGAGGACCCCGGCGCCGCCGTCGAAGCCGGTATAGTCGACATTGACGTTGTGCAACACGCCGGACAGCTGGGCCTCGCCCCAGCCCTGCTTGACGTGCAAGTTGCCAACGACGTCGGGCCAACGCTGGCCGCCGTACACGGCGCCGGGAGGTGCGAACCGCGTGCCGCCGCCAGAATACTGGTTGTTGCCCGGGCTTTGGAACGCCAAGGTGGCGGAGAAGCCGCCGCCGAACGAGGCGGTATAGGCCAACAGGTCAGGCTGGTTGAAGCCCTTCTGGTCGGGCGACGCGAAGTTCGCCCAGTTGTCGCCGCCGCCGGTGAACGAATAGAACGATGCGGCCTTGCCGGCGGTGATGCCGGCCCAGGTCAGGTAGCCGGTGTTGAGGTATGTATAGGTCACGTTGTCGAACCCGTTGCCCATTTCGGAGTTGATGTCGAAATGGCCGATCAGGGGCCCATAAGCGGTGTTCGAGGCGAAGTCGAAGCCGAAGTTGGCGCGGGTCGTCCAGCCGGTGGCGTCTCGATAGAAGGTGGAGTTCCGCTGCGAGTCGCTGCCGGCGACGAGAATACGCTGCGAGGAATAGCCGCCGGACCACACTCCATTGGCGAATGTGGCGCCCGACCCTGCGGCGAGGGCCGATACACTCAGGTAACGCGGATCGGCCGGCCCGATCGCGTTCGCGAGCGTGGCGTACCCGCCCTGGTTGTACTGGGTCTGCAGGTTGCCACCCTCGAACTGGGCGGTGATGTAGCCCGACAACTTCACGCAGGTGTCGGAGCCCGGCAGGGTCCAGCCGGTGATGCCGCCGACGTTGCAGATTCTAACGTATTCGACAGGGGCCGCCTTGTGGGTGGGAAGATCGGCCGCCTGGGCGCCGGCGACAGCCACAATTCCGGCCGCCGAACCGAGCAACATGCTCTTGATGAGCGTCATTTTTGACCTCCAGTTAAACATTTGTGGGCGTTGGTTCTTCTCACTCTCGATCCTGGCGGCCCGCTTCCGCGACCCATGAAACCGAAGGTGGTAAGCCCCCTCTTCCCGATTTTGCCTGGGTCCCCGCCATTCGCCCCGAAGAGCTCTCGCCTGGACCCGTCCGCGACCGGGAAAGTCCCGTTCACCGTCGAGAGGATAGCCAACACGCCGCCGCATTCAATGAAGTTTTGGCCTTTGCGCCGGTTCTGAACACAGTTTGCGGGGCATCGTTGCATAATTGTCACGCAAATTCGCCCCAACTCCGCCCGATTGTTTCTATCAACATAATGTTAACGATGAATGGTCGGTTTTTCGGGCCTCAGCGCCGCGTTGACGGTCCATCCGCCGCGAGTCCGTCCGTTTTTCGCAGCGCGTCTGACCGGACCGAATCGAATCGCCGCGCCGGGCGGGCCTCGATGACGACGAGGGCCTGGGCGAGCGGCGGCTCGTCGGTGATCGTCAGATGAATGAAGCCTTCGGTCCCCGGCGGCAGGATCGCCTTCAGCCGCTCCGCCGCGCCGCCGGTGAGAAGCAAGGTCGGCTGGCCGGAGGGCAGATTGACGACGCCCATGTCGCGCCAGAACACCCCGCGCCTGAGGCCGGTTCCGAGCGCCTTGGCGCAGGCCTCCTTCGCCGCGAAGCGCTTGGCGTAGGAAGCGGCGCGCCCGGCCCTGGCGTCCGACCGGCGTCGCTCGACGTCGGTGAAACAGCGCTCGACGAAGCGCTCGCCGAACCGGTCGAGCGTCTGCTCGATGCGGCTTATGTCGCAGAGGTCGCTGCCGATCCCGACGATCAACGCCGCCCCTCGGCGATTTCCCGCCCCTCGGCCATCGCCGAGCGCATGCACTTCACGCTCTCGGCGAGGCCGACGAAGATCGCCTCGCCGACGAGGAAATGGCCGATGTTGAGCTCCATGACCTGCGGCAGCGACGCGATCGAGCGCGCCGAGTCGTAATCGAGGCCGTGTCCGGCGTGGCATTCGAGCCCGAGCGTCGGGGTCTGGGCCGCGGCGACGCGCAGCCGGCCGAACTCGTAATCGGCGCGGTCCGGATCGCCGCGCGCCAGCGCGTCGCACCAGGCGCCGGTGTGCAGTTCGACGACGGGCGCGCCGAGATCGGCGCTGGCCTTCAGCGCCTCGCCCGATGGCTCGATGAACATCGACACGCGAATCCCCGCCCGGGCGAGTTCGGCGACGAAAGGCTTGAGCGTACGGAATCCGCCGACGACGTCGAGGCCGCCCTCGGTCGTCCGCTCGGTGCGCTTTTCCGGCACGAGGCAACAGCCGTGCGGGCGAATGCGCAGCGCGACGTCGAGCATCGCCTCGGTCGCCGCCATCTCGAAATTCAGCGGCTTCGCGATCGAGGCCTTGAGGCGGCGCATGTCGTCGTCGTGGATGTGGCGCCGGTCCTCGCGCAGATGCGCGGTGATCCCGTCGGCGCCGGCTTCGATGGCGATCAGGGCCGCCCGGACCGGGTCGGGCAGCGTTCCGCCGCGCGCGTTGCGCACGGTCGCCACATGATCGACGTTGACGCCAAGGCGAAGCGCGGTCATCGAATCGAACCCTCCTTCAGGCGGCGCCGGCGAGCGCCCGGCTGCCCGGCTTCACCGCCGGCAGCGCCGCCAGTTCCGGCGGCAGCGCGTCAGGCGCGTAGGCCGGGATGTCGAGCGTCGCGAGCGCGATCCGGGGAACGCCGATCTCCGCCCTGCCGCCCGAGCGGTCGATCAGGCAGGCCGCGCCGACAATCGTTCCCGGATGTTCGCGCAGGGCCGCGAGACACTCGCGCGACGAAAGCCCGGTCGTGATGATGTCCTCGACCATGAGCACGCGCGCGCCGGGCGCGATCGAGAAGCCGCGCCTCAAGCGGAACGCCCCGTCCTCGCGCTCGACGAAGATCGCCTTCGCGCCGAGCCAGCGCGCCGTCTCGTAGCCCGGCACGATGCCCCCGACGGCGGGCGAAGCGACGACGTCGATCGACCCGAACGCTTTGCGGGCGCTGGCGGCCAGGGCGCGGCAGAGGCGCTCGGTCCGCGCCGGGTCCTGGAAGACGAACATCTTCTGCAGGAACACCGGCGAGTGCAGCCCAGAGGAGAGCACGAAATGGCCCTCGAGCAACGCGCCAGCCGCGCGGAACTCGTCAAGCGTCTCATCGGCGGTGAGAGTGACAATCATGCCCCATCCTTAGCAGGCGGCCGCTGCGAGCGCCAAGCCGCCGGCCGCCCGACGGGCGGTCGCGCGAACGTCCTGCCCCGTTCCGCCCGAGGGGCGATGGATCGGCCGCGAATTCGCGGCCATAGTCGCGGTCAATCGAGCTGTTGGCGAGGACCGCGCCAGGTGAGCAAGCCTTACGAAACGAGACGCCTCGCCGCCGAGCCGGACGCAACCGCGCCGGACAGCACGGCGGTGCGGCTCCTGCCGAGCCTCGCCGGCGGCGGCATGGCGCATTTCGAGCTTCCGGCCGGCGCAGTGTCGCACGCCGTGACGCATCGGACGGTCGAGGAGATCTGGTACGTGCTCTCGGGCGGCGGAGACTTGTGGCGGCGCTCGCCTGACAGCGAGCGCATCGAGCCGATCGGCCCGGGCGTTGCGGTCACGATCCCGCTCGGCGTCGCCTTCGAGTTCCGGGCCGGGGATGCGGCGCCGCTCGCCTTCCTCGCGGTGACCATGCCGCCATGGCCCAGAATGGACGAGGCCGTCGCCGTCGAGGGCCCGTGGACCCCGACCGTCGCGGCCGGCCGCTGACGCCCGCAGGCCTTGCGCCCCCAGGCCTTGCGCCTGCCTTGCGCCTCGGGGCCTTGCGCCAAGCGAAGGCCGCTGGTAGCCAAGAGCGCGACGCCCAAGCGCCGGTTTAGCTCAGTTGGTAGAGCAACGGTTTTGTAAACCGTGGGTCGGGGGTTCGAGTCCCTCAACCGGCACCAATCCTCTCCGGGCGCCGACCCGGAGGTGTCGGTTCGTCACGCTCGCGGGACCACCTGGCAGACCACTGCGAACGCGCGCCGCGGCCTGAGAGTCCGGTTGGCGCTGGCCCGATGCACCGTCAGGCAGTTGTGCACCGATGCGTCGCCGAGGCTCAACGGACAGGACGTCCCCCGGTCCACGCCGGGGTTGGCCACGAAATGGTTCGCGTGGAGTTCGTGCTCCAGAACCGGGCCGCGATGGGAACCGGGCAGATACTCGAGACAACCGCTCTCCGTCGTCGCCGGGTCGAGCGGCAGCCAGACAGTGCCGCCGTGGTGGGGCGGCGGACGATAGGCTGCATCCTGGTGCCATGGGGTCACGCCGCCGCCGGAGGGTTTCAGGAAGCAGCGCCAGCCGCACAGGAGGCGCTGCTCGGGCACTTCGAAAAGAACCGACATCACCCGACGCGCCTCCCGGACCAGACGCGAGGCGCGCAGCGCCGGCGCCGACGCTTCGGGAGAGACGACAGTCACCAGGGATTCAGACCCATTGGATGAGACGCCGGCGGCATCCGGACTGCAGCCGGTCGCCCGCTCCACGGCTTGGTCGAATGCTCCCGCCAGCCCTGCGAGATCTTCCGGCGAAAGGAGGCCGCGCAAGGTGACGAAGCCGCTGGCGCGGAAGAACGCCGCCTCCTCGAGCGTCGGGCTTTGGACCGCGGGCGCGCTCATGGCCGCTCCCCGGCGGCGTACCCAAGGATGAACTCCGCCACGGACGACTCCTCCCAGAACGCTGTGCCGGCTGCGGCGGCGAAGCACTCGGCGTCGCCGCCGCCAATAGCGCATGGGGCGAGACCCATGGCCGTCGCCACCAAGTACATGGTCTGCAGGAGCCCGCCGGCGTCCTTGAGCAGGTTGGCGTAGCCGATCCCTTCGTACTTCCACATCATCCGCGCGAAACGAGCGGCCAGAACAATCAGGACAGGCGGGTTCTCCGCCACGCCGGCCGCGCTGCAGGCGCCGGCAAGCAACTGATCGAGGCGGGCTGGATCGGCCGCGTGCGTCACCAGCCCGTGGCCCGCGGGCTCATAGCGGTAGAGTCCTCGTTCCAGGCCCCGGCACCGGTGCGCGACAAGGTAGACCTCGATCGGATGGCAACCGCCCGCCCCCGGGTAGGGTCGCGTCGTCCGCGTCAACTCTTCTGCTCCGTCTGCGATCGGCTGCGTCGCCAGTCGCGTGTTGCGCGCCGAGCGATAGAGGAATTCCGACAATACGGCGGCGTCCACCGGCTCCGGGCTGAACGAGCGCTGCGAGCGTCTGGCCTCGAGGACCTCGGTAAAGGATCGATCCGCCGCGGCGCACCTGGTCAGGTTCGGCGAGGGCAACGGGATCAGGCGGCCCTCGACCGGGGCGACCGCGGGGGGCGGGGCGAGCCGGCCACGGAATCGGTAGGTTGCGCCGTAAGCGCGATCCCGGCGACCAAGGCGGCTGTGGACGTGAAACAGGGCGTCGTGGACCTCCCAGAACGGAAGCCCGGAAGCCTCAGCATCGGCGTCAGTCTCGCCCGGGACCGCGAGCGCGCATGCGCCGCGCAGGAGGCCGAGAAAGGCGGCTATCTCTTCGGCTGCGACCCCGGTCGAAGCCGTCAGACGCTCGACGGTCGACGGGAGCGCCAGCCCGGCGATCACGACCGGCAGCCGCGGATCGTGCAACTGGATCCGGGCCCGGCCAAGCGGCGACTCGAGCATGGCCTCCCCGTGCATCACGCGCAGGCAGGCGAACCGCGAGAGCGTGACCCCGTCCGAGGGGCGGAACGGCGCAAGGCCGATGGTCGGCCCCGGCGCGAGCGCGGAGATGCTGGCCAATGGCCGGCCAGCTGCAGTCAACAGCGTGTTGCGCAGCGCCCCGCCGTCCAGAAGCGTCTGAGCCAGCAAGGACCAGCGGGCCAGGGTCTGCACGCCCTCCCGTTCCCGCAGGTTGCTCGCTGTGTCTTCCTCGTCTGCGCCGTCGGCCAACACGCGCACCGCGTCGCGCAGCGCGGGCGTCAAGGCGCCCAGCGGCAGCGCCCAGGCTTGCCAGCAAATGGCGATTGGATCGTCGGCGTCCGCGTTGAATTCAATTCGAGCGCCCTCCGCCAGCTGCAGTCGGCGGCGGAGCGTGCAGGAATCGGACGCATTCACAAAATCGTTCATAGGTTCACGGGATCACAGGTAGATCGGAACCGGATTCAGCTGGGTCTCGTCGAGAGCGTGATTTCGCCAGCCGAGCTTGACGGGGACATCGTAGAGTCGACCGCTGGCGAACCGGGGCCAAAAGTGGCGAAGTCCAGGCACGAACACCTTCACCACCGCCAGCTCGACATCGGGACGTGTCTGGTCGAGCACGAGCGTCTCCAGTCCGCATCCTCGCGCCGTCTCGACACAATGGGAAACGGCGTCCAGCAAGTCGCTTCTCCCCTTTCGATCGTAATCCGCCGGCGTCCGGGCCCGCGCGTCCGGCGCCGGCGCCAGGTAGGGGTGATCTTCGACCGTCGCCGTGGCCCACCAGTCAAGCGCCGCGGCCAGCGGATCGTCGAGCGATACGCTTGGCGACGCTCCTCCCCGGAGCGCCGGCAGCGACTGCGCGAGCTCGGTGACAGCTCGGCGAAGCGCGACCTGCGGATCGAAATGCGCGCCAAAGCCGAGAAGGACCTGGGTTCGCGGCGAACCGCCGTTGCACGCCAAAGCGACAAACGTGGGAATCCCGAGATCGCTCGTGACGTCGAGAACCCAAGTATCTCGTCCGATGTCCGCGAAGCGCTCGATCACGCCGTCCAGCCCCGCATCGTTCCACAGGCGAACGTCCACCTGCGGGCGAGACAGCCGATTGTACCACCAGATAGCGGCGCCGTCCCGCTCAACGAGTTCGAGGAATCCCTGCAAAATGGCCTCCTCGATCACGGCGCCCGCGGCGCAGCCGTTGGAGTCCGCGGTCGCGTATGCCGCGCCAGGGCGATGCGACGCGCCGTAATAGCAATAGGCGGTCGGCAGGTAGCGGACCCGCTCCTGGGTGAGCGACCAGACGGGCGTCCACTCGATCTCGGCCTCCGGATCGAACGGGGCCGGAATGCGCCGTGCGCCGGGCGGCAGGACAACCGTCCTGCGCCCGGGCTTGGCCGCCGTCGGAGCTTTGCCCGGCTCGCTCAGCTGCCGCTCGCTGAAGAGCATGCATGCGTTGGGAGGAATCGCGAGCCCGCCGAGATCCGATATCCCGGCCCGCACCACTGGTTCCGTCCCGTCGAGCACGCCGGAATAGCGTTCGAGCGCCTCGCACAGGGCGCCCGTGCGGGCCTGAGCGACGGTCACGCCTTTCCCACCCGCGACACGCTGCAAACTGTCGCGCAGCTCCTCGACGTCCCGCGCGCCGGTCGTGAAGGCGTGGCTGGCGAGGAATGTCGGCGCGACGGCGCTATGCGATCCTGGCACGGCGGAGGTGTCCGCCAGCGCGCTGACGATCCCGGTGACCGGGCTGATGTGGTGCCTGAGCCGTTCGAATGTTTGCTCGGCGGAGACCACACGCAATCCGCCGTCGACCGTCTCGCCGCGGCGAGACACGAGCGCCAGCGGGCGGACGCAGCGAAGGCCGGGCGCCGGCGCAGCGGCCGCGCCGCACGCCGGACACTGCGGACGTTTCACCAGCCGATGCCGCTCCCAGGCCAGTTCCCTCGCGTCGAGCGTCCACACGGCGCCCTCGAGGCCGGATTGGCCCTGCACGATGAAGTTGCCCATGGCGGCCGCCGCAAGGCCGGTCGCGACGGCGGCCAGGCTCGGAACCACGGCGGGACCGGACGCCGGCGCCTCGTCCGCGCCGGTTCGCTGGCGCAGGTACTCGTCGACCCTGCGATGGCCGCGCAGCCGCTGGGCCAAGCATTGCCAGCAGCCAGTCTCGCCCGGCCGGAAGAACGGACCGACCCACAACTGGGCGCCCGTGGGCTTGGCGAGGAGCCAGGGACGACCACTGGCCAGACGCCGGGCGTTCACATCGGCCAGGCCGCTGCGGAGATAGTCGTCGGCAAGCACGACGCTCAGCGCATCGGGCCGCGACGATCCGGCGCCGAAATGGATCTCGACGCCGACGCCTTGCGGGGCGAGGCTTTTCAGCTTGAGCGCCATGGCCTCGACGGCCCGGGCGCTCACGGAACCGATCGCGACGACGTCGACCTCCGCCTGGCGAAGACCGCGGATGGTCTCCGCCCGCGCGCCGAGCGCCTCCCAGCCGCGGTCCGGTTCGTCGAGACGGTCCCCGGATATGACGAACCCGTCGCGGGTGAACCGCTCGACGACGTAGCATGCTTCCGCCGCCGACACGCGGCCATCCAGCCGGTCGATGATTTCGTCCAGCGTCGCGGAGCCGTCGAGGCTGCGCGCGACCAGGCATTCCGCGCGGCCCGTCAAAAGGCGCGAACCGCCCTCCGCCACAAGGACAACGCCCTCGGGTAGAACCTCACACTGGACATTTTCCCGGAACCGGATCCGATCGACCATGCAGCAAGCGGGCGTGTGGTCGGGCCCTTATCGGCCGCCGCCCGCCACGCGATCGCCTAGCACGAGAACGGCGCCAGGAATGCGCTCACGGTCTTGCCGCTGCGAATGTCTTCCAGTTGCGGCTGGGTCAGGTCCGCCGGCTTCGGTGGGATCTGAAGGAGTTGGACCTCGGTCTTGGGGTCGATCGCGAGGAAGCTCTTGACCGCCCTGGCGGGATCGGTGCTCAGCTCGTGCGAAAATTTCGGATCGATCCACGCGTGGGCGAAAACACGACCCCACTCACCTGGCGTAATCTGGCGGGCCATTCACCTCTCCTTAGTCTCGTTGGTTGGATAGGGCGTCCATGACTAGACGCGGTCGTGAAAACAGGCAGCTCCGTTTCCGATGACGAGAGCTTCTTGATTTGCGTAACTGGAGCCAGGACCGTCGAGAGCCAGCCCGGACGATCTGTCCGGGATCGTCGTCCGCCGAGGGTTCGCGCCGAGTGACGGACAGAAGGTCTGGGCGCGGCCTCGGCGGCTCCACGACGCTGGACGAGATCATCCAGGGCTGCGGCCTCGCCTAGCAGGAGAAATTCGGGCGGTACGGACTGGGGGCCTTGCCGCTGCGAATATCTTCCAGTTGCGGCTGGGTCAAGTCAGCCGGCCTGGCCGGGACCTCGACCACGTGGACTTCGGTCCCGGCGTCGAGCCCAAGGAAGCTCCTGACCGCCTTGGCGGGATTGGTGGACAGTTCGGCCGAGAAGGCCGGATCAATCCAGGCGTTGGCGATAATTCGACCCCATTCCTTAGGCGTAATCTCGCGAGCCATTGGCGTCTCCTCAATCTGCTCCGTCGGCAGAACGCACAGAGAATAGGCGTCAACGATCCGTGAATGCAACGGCATTTCCGGGACCAAGCGTTTATTTGTGTGACGCCAAGAGGCCGCCCGGTCGGTCGGCTTCGCGATAAGCGCGACCCGGACTGCGCCCCGCCCGGGCGGGGCATTCACGTTCGGCGCGATCGGATGCGCGTCGCTACTTTTGCCCCAGCGCCGCGACGCCGTCCCAATTCTCGGGGAGCCCCTCGACGCCCAAGCTCTTGCAGCGAGCCAGATAGAGCTGAGCGACCAGGTCGTCGGGTGACCGCGCCAGGATTGCCTGCGCGCCAGCGGCCGCGTCCTCGAGCCGGCCGTGGCGATAGCGCTCAATCAGATCCGCGAGCAGCGGCAGGTTTTCCCGCTTCGCCTGGCGCATCTCGGGCGCGTCGGCGTCGAACGATTCGAACAGGGTCACCGGCTCGCTGCGGCCGAATACACGCACCCGATCGATCTCGCGCAGGGCGAACCGGCCGGGGAACTCGAGGCGGTCACGCACCTGGGTGGTCAGGAGCAGCGGGAGCCCGTAGGCGCGCGTCGAGCCCTCGATCCGCGACGCCACGTTGACCGCATCCCCGATTACGGTTCCGTCCATGCGCCCGTGGGCCCCGACCGTGCCCATCATCAACTCCCCGTAGTGGAGCCCGATGCCGATCTGCAACGGAGGGCGCCCTTCCGCCGCAAGATCCACGTTCAGCGTGGTCAGCGCCCGCAGCATGGCGATGGCCGCTTCCAGCGCGTCATCCGGCTGCCTCGGGAAGAGGGCCATGATGGCGTCGCCGACGTACTTGTCGACGATGCCGTTGTGGGCCTCGATCGCGGGCACCATTCGGCCCAAATAGCGGTTCAGGAACGAAAAGGTTTCGTCCAGCCCCATGGCCTCCGAGAGCGGCGTGAACTGGCGGATGTCGGAGAACAGCACCGTCATCTCGCGCTGGGCGCGATCGCCCAGGATCACGTCGGTGATGGCCTTGCGGTCGAGGATTCCCAGGAACTGGCGGGGCACGAAGCGCTGGTAGGCGGTGTTGAGCGCGCGAATGTCGCCGTAGAGCCGCGCATTGTCCACCGAAATGGCCGCCTGAGCCGCCACATGGTTCAACAACGTAAGGCGGGCAGGTGTGAAGGCGCCGCGATTGAGGTCATTCTCGAGGTACAGCACCCCGGTGAACCGGCCCTGCCTTAGCAGTGGAGTGCAGAGAACCGAGTGCGGACGGACCCGGATCAGGTAAGGATCGCGCTTGAAGCGCGGATCGGCCATGGCGTCGTCGAGCAAGATGCTCTCATGCGTATGGATGACGAGGTTGAGGATGCTGAGGGGCAGCAACGGCTGGCCGTCCAGCAGGGCGTCGGCGGGAGCGGACTGAACAGTGACTTCCGGGTGGTCCGCGGTGACTTCGGCCTCGATGAACAGTTCGCGATCCCGTTCGAGCAGGAAGCAGGCTCGCCGCGCGCCGGCGTTCTCCATCACCACGGACATCAGCCGGCGCAACAGCGGCTCGAGCTCGATCTCGCTTGAAATGACCTGCGAGGCGCGCAGCACGCTGACGAGGTCGAGATCCGGCCCGACGGTCTGGGTGGGCGAATCCCCGGGATCGCTCGGCGCCAGGCCGGATTGCGAGATGAACTGCGGGAACCTCGTCTTGAGCTGGCGCGCCAGCGCATGAGCCCCCCATTGCTGGTAGCCGTAGTGCGCGTCGCGCAGATATGCCCGCGCCACATGGGTCAGGCCGCATTCGAGGTGGTAGCGGCCGGCCAGCTCGGCCGCCAAGGCGGCGTCATTCAAATATTGATGCTGCCCAGCGAGGAGGATGGCCTGGTCGTAATGCGCGCGGGCCGCCGCATCCCGGCCGAGCGCGCGGGCCACCTCGGCCTGCACGAGATGGAGCCGGTGGGCATAGTTCATCGGCGCCAGCGCCGACCACTTTCGCAACTTCTTGAGCGTCTCGTTCACCGCTTTCTTGTGCGGCGCCGCGGCCCTGCCGCGCGCCGCCAAACCCTTGCCGGCCAGCGCCAGATGGGTGAGCGCCGCGTAGAAATGATAGATCGGTACCCCTTGCGTGGCGGTCAGACCCTCTAGGTATTCGCGCGCTTTGGCGGCGTGGACGGCCGCCTCCTCGTGGCGCCCGAACAGATACGCCAGGATCATCTTGTGCAGGTAGAGCTGGCAGAGAGCGTTGATATTGTGGGAGGCCTCCAGCACCGCGAGAAGGGCGTCCTCGTCGCAGCACTCGCCGGTCAGCTTATCCGGCGCCTCGCCGCCTGCGATCAGGTTCAGGGCAGCCTGGCGGTACAAGTTCAACAGCTGGACAGTGATCTCTTGCTTGAGCGTTCGGAAGACGTCGGCGTAGCCGGCAAGCTCGCGTTCGAGGCCTGTCAGACTCTCGCCCGACCAATAGGCCTGGAAAGTGTAGTCGAACGCGGCAAGGCCGGCGAAATCGAAGTCGCCGCCCTCGAGGCCCAATTGATAGGCCTCCCGGAGCGGGCCGAAGGTGTCGCGATAATGGTTGCGCCAGTGGGCTATGAATCCGTTGAACAGGAACAGCGTCCGCGGACGCAGCGACCGGGCGTCGAAGCGGTCCAGGAGCGTCAACGCCAGCTCGCCGAACTTATAGCCGGTCGCGACGTCGCCGGTCACCCCGCACAGGATGATCCCGTAGCCTAGGTAGCCCTGAGTCGCGAGCGGCGAGTTGCCGCGCCGGACGGACAGCATGACCGACTGGAACACCGTCATGGCAAATATGTCCGGGCGCGCGCGGTAAGCGGCCGACATGACCAACTGAAGCAGCCGCATCGTGGTCAGATCGCGCTCATTGGTCATGACCGGCAATTGGGCCAGATTCTCCACGCGCTTGAAGGCTAGCAGGATCTTGGTGGCGATCAGCCCCTGCACGATGTCGCGCTTTGTCGGCGCAGCCGGGATGCGAACCTCCAATAGCCTGAGCAGTTTCAGGCCTTCGACAACCGCCACGTCGGCCTCGCCGCGCGCGGTGGCCGCCAAGACGCGAACCTCGTAGGCCCTGACGCGGTCCAGTTCAGCGCCGCGCTCGATCACGGCCGCCGTCCACGCTGTCGTATGCTCGAACTCTCCGTTCAGGTAGGCGGCCTCCGCTCCCTCCAGGCGCAGATCGCGTGCGAGATTGTATTCCGTGGCCCACCCCTCGGCGCCGATCGCTTCGATGCCCCTGCGATAATACTCGCTGGCGGTCGCGAAGGCCGAGGACGCGCGGGCCTTGCGGCCCGCGCTGAGGCTCAGCTTCGCCATTTCGTCCTGTTCCACCCTCCCCTTGAGCAGCTGTCGGGCCAAATAGAGATGGTTGGCGATATCGAATGTGGGATCGACGCCGCTTTGAGGTGGATGCGTCGGCAGCAATCGGGCGAGCCGCAAGTGGACCGTCTCGCGCTCGGAGTCCGTGAGGATCGAGTAGACGGCCTGTTGGATGCGATCGTGGGCAAAGCGATATTCGAAGCGAAAGTTCTCTGCCGGGCCGCTTTCCACGCGTTCGGCCAGTCGATGGGCGTCATTGAGAGGAACAACGACGCCTTCACGGATGGCTTCCTTCAGCGCCAGCGCAGTCGCTTGCGGAGTCATGCCGACAAGCGTCGCGAGCAATCCGAGTTCAAACCGCGCGCCGATGACGGCCGCCAACTCCAGGGTTCTCAGCGTGGCCTCAGATAACTGCCGGACCCGCCGAGCGACCAGCTCGACGACGTTGCTGGTAATTCGGAGCGATTGGAGCCGGTCGACGTCCCAGGCCCAGCGGCCGGCGTCGAGATCAAACGCCAGGAGGCCTTCCTGCTGAAGCGTGCGAAAGAATTCGCGCACGAAGAACGGGTTCCCGTCAGTCTTGTCCAGGACCAGCCTGGCCAGAGGCTGGGCCGCCTCGGTCGAGCAGGCAAGTGTGTCGGAGATCAGCTGCGCGACATGCGCCGCAGTCAGCTGTCCGAGCCTTACCTCGTTCACCCGGGCGCCCGCCTTCCGGATCTTGTCAACAGTTTGAATCAGAGGGTGGACATCCGAAACTTCGTTGTCCCGATAGGCGCCGATGACGAGCAGGTGGCCGACGTCTCCGGCCGAGAGCACGGACTGCATGAGCCCGAGCAGCGCGGTGTCCGCCCACTGCAGGTCATCCAGAAATAGCACCAGCGGATCCTCGGGGCGGGCAAGGATCTGAAAGAACTGGCGGAAGGCCAGATACAGCTGGTTCTGGGCGTCCCTCGGCGTGACGGACGGCGCAGGCACTTGCTCACCGATGATCCGCCTCAGCTCAGGCACGATCTCGCTGATCACCCCGGCATTGGGTCCCAGGGCCTGAAGCACGCGGTCGCGCCAAACGGTCACCTCGGACGCCGATCCCGTCAGGACGTGCTCGATCCAGGACCGAATGGCCTGCGCCAGCGCCGCGTATGGCGCGGTGCGCTGGAGGGGGTCGACCTTGCCCGAAATGAAACTGCCGTGGCGTTGGGTGAGCGGGCGATGGACTTCGTTCACCAGTGTGGTTTTGCCGATCCCGGGCGGCCCGGAGACCAGGAGCAGTTCACCCGCTCCCTGGCAGGCCCGGTCGAACACCGCCATCAGCACCGCGCTTTCGCGTTCGCGCCCGTACAGTCGTTCGGAAATGCGCAGCTCGCGCGGGCGGTCCCGCCGGCCCAGCTCGAAGGGCTTGATGACGCCGGCCGACCGCCACTGGCGAAGGCACTCCTCCAGGTCGGCCTTCAGGCCCCGCGACGACTGATAGCGGTCCTCGGCGTTCTTCGCCATGAGCTTGAGAACGATGGCGGAGAGCGCGTCGGGAATCGCCGGATTGACGTCGCTCGGCGACGTCGGGGGCGTGGCGATGTGCGCATAAATCAGGGCGAGCGGATCGTCGCCCGCAAACGGCGGCGCACCGGTCAGCATGTGATAGAGGGTCACGCCGAGCGAATAGAGATCGCTGCGGTCGTCCACCGAGCGGTTCATCCGTCCGGTCTGTTCCGGCGACATATAGGCGAGCCGCCCGGCCATGAGGCCGACCCCGTGCGGCGCGGGGCGCAGGCCCGACTGGTCGGTCGCGACGCTGAAATCGGTCAGGACGACCCGGCCGCCGTCCGCCAACTCGATGCTCGAAGGGCTCACAGCGCGATGCAGGATGCCGGCGCGGTGCAGCCCGTCGAGCGTCCCGGCCAACTGGGAGGAGAGTTCCAGCACCTCGACCAGGGCCAGAGGCCGGGCGCGGAGGAGGTCGGACAGAGACTGACCGCCCACGTCCTGAAGCACGATGACCGGGCAGCCCTCGTAGGAGGCGAGTTCGTAGGCGCGGACGACGCCCGCCATATCGAGATCGCAAAGGACGCCGTATTCCCATTCGAATCCCGCCCGCTCCAACGGCGTGGCGTAGGCGTTGCGGAAAATCTTCAGGACGACCGGCGTCCCGTCCGCCTGCCGCACGGCGCGGTAGATGAGAGTCGAAGAGTCGCCGCTGGCAAGCTCATCGAGGATGCGATATCCGTCTATGACCGCGGCCGACGCGGTGAAAACGGATCCGGGTCTAGCGACTGCCATTCTCATATCCCACGTCGCCGCTCTCCCCAGGATGGAACTGCCAGCGCCTTATGGTCCGAAGTCGTAGTCTTTCGGAGCCCAGGTCGGTCGAGGAAGCCCGAAGTAGGTTTCGAGGATCCTCTCGGCGGTATTGATCGCACCCTCGACCCAACCCTGCTTGGCCGAGAAGGCCTCGCCGCACAGAAAGACGTTGACGCCTGGCACGGGACGGCGAACGCGGGGCATCACCTCCCAACTGCGCACGTGAGTATTCCAGAAGTGAAAGCCGCCGCCATACGGATCGGCGCTCCAGTTCACGAAGGCCCCTGAGAGCGGGTCCGGCACCTCGCAACCGTGCACCGCCTTCAGTTGCCTCACCGCGTCCCGCACCATGGCAGGGGGGGGATCGACAAGCAACGATCCGCGACGGCTTCCGCCCTCGCCGGTTGGCCGGTCGGGCAGTCCAACGCGGTTCCGGCGAAGATATCCGTTCCAGTACTCGACGGCGATGGAGTCGGTAAACGAGGCCAGCAGCAGTGATGGTCCGTCCTTCCCCGAGCCCAGGTAATAACAGAGGCGCATGGGCAGGTCGGTGGCGGACTGGCCGCTGTGGATGGTTTTCTTTGTTTGACCCGGAGGAGTCGGAATCTCCTTCCACCACGGCTTCGCGAATGTGAGGAACAGCTTCGCGGCGGGCTCGCACGTCACCGTGCTCAGATCGTCCACGAACCGGTCGCTTCGGAACAGAAACGTGTCCTTGTTCAGCAGCGAAACCGACCGCTGCGGCAACGCCAGAATGACGTTGCGCGCTCGCTGCGTCCAGTAAGCGCCGGGCTCCCCTAGTCGTATCGCGATCACCGGCTCGCCGTCCTGCCCCTCGATCTCGAGGCCGCACAATCGTGTTTCGGTGCGAATTCTGCCGCCAAGCGCCGCGAAGCGCCTGGCCATCTCGAGGGGGAGCGCATCGTAGCCCTTCGTCAGTTTTTTCCAGGTCTGCTGGACGGAGAAGTCGACGAAGCAACCCAGCAGATTGTTGTACGCATTCCAGTTTTGCGTGGTCGAGTAAAAACCCGAGGACATCGTCGCCATGTCGTAGGCTTCATGGCTCGCAAATCGGGACAGAAGGTTCCAGAAACCGTAGTCATGGAGCAGCAGGTCAGTCCCCGTCACTACGGCCTTTCGAAGCGCCAGATCCAGCTTATGGATGAGCTTTATCGCCTTCGCGGGGTCACCCCCGCTTCCCTTGAGATCTTTTATCAGAGGCGCGACCGACGGCACGGACCTCTCGAACGCCGAAAGCATCAAGTCCGCCGGCATCTGCCACTTGTCGTCGTCGTCCAGGAAGTACGGAACTGTGCCCGGATAATAGCCGTCCGGCTTACCAACGGGCGTGAAATCTAAAGAAGCAAATCGATGGCCACGGAGGTACTGAAGATTATAGACATTGAACTCGTCAGCGTCCTCGATCTTCAACTTGAGTTCGTTAGCGCACAAGCCGTAGACGTTGCCATGAAGCTCGCTGAAGCACATCCCGCCCATCTCAGCGGGCTCGTCGGGCAAATCCGGGAAGCGGTAACTCCAGAGCCGCCCCCCTATCCGATCACTGGCTTCGAAAAGTGCGACAGAGAGATGATCGCGTCCGGACGCTTTCAGCATTCGCCCCAGCGCCGGGATGGTTGGATCGGCTTTGAGCAATCGATAGGCAGCATAACAGCCGGACACCCCACCGCCAACAATGGCGACGTCCAGAATTTCTTGGGACATGGTGTGAACTCCATGGAGTGCAGGGCGTTTCCGCCTTTACGAATACAATATCACCATTTTCCATCTGGACGCGGCAAGCCCCGTGTAAGGGAGTTTGGCTTCGCCTTGAACAGGTATTCGCGGACGGGTTTGCACGCCGATTGTCGAGGGTCGACAGGGGGGGACCATCTCGCCCACTTGGCGGGGTCACGTTTGGGGGTGGCATTCGCCGCCACGGGACACTGAGTGCGGGATGCGATCGGGTCGAACCAGGGCCCGTCGCTGATCCGGCCGGCGTCCCGCTGACCATGAGAGCCGCCCGACGCGGCAAGAATAATCGCGATCCGGCGCAGCGCCGTCCTGCTCGCACCCTCCGCGCCACACGAAAAAGCCCCAAATAGAGTCGGGCCGGGGCGGATACGCCAGCCTCGGCCCGAACTTTCAGAGAGACGATCAGCCCCGCGTCCGTGACGTCTTGGAGGGCTCGCTCAATCTGAAATGTATAGGATGGCAGGTTCAAGTGGGCGCGGATTGATCTGGATCAAAGTCCGCCCCGACGCCTTACTTTTTCACTCCCGCGGCCAGCGCTAGCCCAATGCGGGCCCGCTGGCTCGATGGTCGATCGGCGGCCGAGGTCCCGCGCTACTCTTGCGGCAACGCCATCGGTTGCGCCGGGACGGCCGAGGCGAGCGGTCCAGGGCCCGCTCCGTCGCGCTGGTAGACATCGGGGCGGAACTGAACGATGCCGTCGGGGGTCGCCCAGGCGGTGATGTAGACCCAGTAGACGTTGACCGGCTGCGTCAGCTTGACGTCGGTGCGCTGGCCCGAGCGGATCACTTCGTCGATCTGGTCGCGGCCCCAGCCGGGATTGTCCTTGAGGAGCCATGCGACGTAGTCGCGCACATCCTGGACGCGCACGCAACCGGACGAGACGAAGCGGAAATCGTCGCCAAAAATCCCCTTCTCCGGCGTGTCGTGCATGTAGACGCCGTAGGGATTGGGGATGTTGATGCGCACGAAGCCGAGCGAGTTCAGGTCGGCGCCCGTATCCTGGCGGTATTTGTAGTGGGTCGCCTCATCCGTGTTCCAGTTGATCGACGAGGGCGAGACCTCCTGCCCGTCCTTGTTGAAGACGCGGATCTTCTCTTCCGTGAGATAATCCGGATTGGCCTTCATCTTCGGGATCATGTCCTTCTTGATCAGCGAAGGCGGCACCGTCCAATAGGGATTGAAATTGATCTCGGTCGCGCGGGTTTCCATGATCGGCGACTGGCGGTCGATCTTGCCGACTCCGGCGGCGTGATGGGAATAGACCACGCCTCCCTCGACCGTCTCAACCGACGCGGCCGGAATGTTCACCACGACGAATCGGCCGCCCAGATCGCCGGAAAACGTCTTCAGCCGCACGATGTTGGTCTCGAGCTGCTGCAGACGGGCCGCGGCAGACACGTTGAGAGCAGCGAACACTTCTTCGTTGACAACTCCGGTCTGACTGAGCCCATGGCGCGCCTGGAAACGCTTGACCGCCGCCTCGACAAAGGAATCGTAGACCGGGCCGGCGCCGGCGATCGGATCGAGGTCACCCGATGCGACGAGGCGGTCGCGCAATGCCTGCACCCGCGGGCCCTTCGAGCCGATTTTCAGTGGAGCGCCCGCCGGGACCTGATTCCAGCCGCCCTTGGCGACGAGGTCCTGGTATTTCTGGATCGCTGCCTGTGTCGCATCGACTGTGGCTGGAGAGAGAATCGGCGTCGCCTCACGCCCGACCGCCATCTGCGGCGAGGCCTCGTAGCTCTGAGGCCACTCCGCCTGGTCGTCGGCGTCGTTTCCGGCCATCGCCGCGACCGGCGCGAAGTTTGCAAACGCCAGCGCCGCGAGTGCGGCCGCGCTCAGAAGGGCGCGGCGGGAGTGCCGCGAGACAAACATCTCAGACATCAAGCTCGAAAACTCCCCGGATCGCAACCATTGCCACCCCGCCAATCGGCGCCCCACCCTGCCTGCGCTTCAAGCGCCCGATCGCTCGCCTTCCCTATGGCGAATACGCTCCTGTCGCCTGCCAACATAGGGTCCAGTCGGGCGTTTTTATGGCCGTTCACCGGGCGGAACGAAATCGGGGCGCCCGACGGACGCCCCAACTCTGTGGATGTGCATTGGGTTAACGTGTCGTTGTCACAGCCGGTACTTGATTTGATCGGTCCAGTAACGCTCGAGCCGCTGCAGCGAGACGTTGACACGGGCAAGATCGTCGCAGGGAATGCCGCCTATCTGCTCGACCGTGCGGGCGTGTTTCTCATATACGCCGGCAACGATCCGATGAACTTCCTTCCCCCTCTCCGTCAGGCTGATGCGGACTGAGCGCCGATCGATGCGGGAGCGAGAATGGTGGAGAAAGCCGAGCTCGACCAGCTTCTTCACATTGTAGGACACGTTCGATCCAAGATAATAGCCGCGTGTTCGCAGTTCTCCGGCGGTCAGCTCCTTGTCGCCGATATTGTAAAGCAGTAGCGCCTGAACGGAGTTGACGTCAGAGCGGCCGCGCCGGTCGAATTCGTCCTTGACGACGTCGAGCAGCCGGCGATGCAACCGCTCGACCATGGTCAGTGTTTCAAGGTAGACATTCGCAACACGAAGTTCAGGATCCGCGCGAAGTGCGACATTCTAAGTCTTGACCACGTTCAACATAGCACCCTCGCCTCTTCGTCTCTCGGTGGCCGAGCTTTGTTCGGTCCGCTTATGGAGAGGACTTTAGCCGCGGCGCGTGAAGAGCCGGCTAAGATTCAAGATGAATCGAAGGTTTTCTGGGTCTGGTAAACATAGCTTAAATCATAGATTTTGTTTACGTTGCCGAAGCGGAACCGTCTGCCCCAATGGTTCTCGCGGCGCGTCCGGCGCGTGGAAAACTCGTCGGACGTGACCATTTCCTGGGGAATTCCCTAGCGAAGGGAGACGTGCTCAGCCGCGTTCGCGCACCGCTCGCCAGCTCAGAAGAAAGTAACCCGCCACGAGTGCGACATTGAGCAGCGCGCCGAAATAACCGATCGCCGCCGCGCGCGGCCCCAGAAACGGCGAAACCGCTTCGACCACCGCGCACAGAAGCCAGATCGCCCCACCCCACGGGGCGGCAAGCCACAACCCGACGGCGGCCAGAAGATCAAAACAAGCGAAAGTCACGACGGTCGCCTGAAGCGGCAGCGCCATGGCGGCGAAATCCCCGAGGCCGGGAAAGGCCCCCACAATGATCGCCCAGCTGAACAGACCCTTGCCGACCCAGACCCAAGCCAGCGTTCGCACATACCACAGAAGTGCGGTCCCCCAGCCAATACTTCTTATGGCGGACATGAGCGAGCCGTCGAGAGCGCCGGGAGACCGGTCGACGAGTTCCACCGCGCCATCGCGCCTCTGTCGCATCACATATTTCACGCGGATTAACCCGGAAAATTCAGCTCGTCGTCACCGAGGGACGCGAAATACGCATCGACTTCCGCCGCCGCCGGCGGCGCGCTCCATTGCGGCCGATTGTCCTTGTCGACGATGACGGCGCGCACGCCTTCATAGAAATCGCGGCCGCGACAGACGCGCCACACGATTCTGTACTCGACCCGCAGGGCCTCGTCGAAATCAATTTCGGCGCCCACCGTCATTTGCCTCAGCGCAATGGCCTGACTGGTCGGCGACTTGCCGAGGATCGCGGCATGCGCCCCGGCGGCGAACGGGGAGCAGCTTCGCTCTGCCCCGGCAAGCGCGGCGAGGATTGCGTCCCGGCTCGGCAGAGAAAAGCATGCCTCGAGACCTTCCGCCTCCCGGATGAGCGCCGAGGGCGGCGTTGGCTTAGCGAAACGGGCAATCGTCGCCTCGACTGGCGCCTCGTCTTCCAGCGCCTCCGCCAAGCCGGCGAAGGAGGCGCTCGGAACGAATGCGTCCACAAGGCCGAACGCACTTGCGTCGCCAGCCTCGGCGCGAAGCCCCGTCAACGCAAAATAGACCCCCGCATGATGAGCAAGCCGCGGCAGGAAATACGTTCCGCCCACGTCCGGAAACAAGCCGATGCCGACCTCGGGCATGGCGAAAACGAAGCGTTCTCCCGCGATACGATGGGACGCGTTGATCGAGACACCGACGCCGCCGCCCATGACGATGCCGTTGATCAGCGCGACGACCGGCTTCGGATAGGTCTTGATGCGCCGATTAAGCTGATATTCCTCGCGCCAGAAAGCTAGTTGCTGCGCGTGATCGCCGGCGCGGCCGAGATCATACAGATGACGGATGTCGCCGCCGGCGCAGAATGCCTTCTCGCCTGCGCCGGCGATGACGACCCTTGTCACCCGCGGATCACCCTCCCACGCATCGAGCGCGGCCGCCATCGACCGAACCATATTCAGTGTCAGCGCGTTGAGCGCTTTGGGTCGGTTCAAGACGACGACGCCCGCCGCGCCGCGCCGCTCGATCACCACCTCCGCGCCATGCGCGCCGGTCACGCCGGGGCAACCTCCGATAACACCGCGTCGATCGACCGGGCGACCGCGTCGATCGACGCCATTCCGTCAACCAGATGCAAGAGCCCACGCTCGCGGTAGAAGGGGGTCACCGCCGCGGTGTCGCGCTCGTAGGCCGCCAGGCGCGACTTGAACACGTCTGGATCATCGTCCTTGCGCACCGACTGGCCTGCGGCCTTCGCCTCGGCGGCGCGATTGACGATGCGATTGACCAGCTTGGCCGCGTCAACCGTGAGTTCGATCGCCGCGTCGAGCTTCTGGCCCTTGGCGGCCAGCATCCCCTCCAGTTCCTCGGCCTGCTTCACGGTGCGCGGAAACCCATCGAGAATGAAGCCCTTCCTGGCGTCCGGCTGGCTGATCCGATCGCTGATGATGCCGACGACGATCTCGTCCGACACCAGACCGCCCAACTCCATCACCGCCTTGGCCTTAAGGCCGATCGGCGTCTCCGCCGCGACCGCAGCGCGCAGCATATCGCCTGTAGACAATTGCGGAATGCCCAGATTGCGAACCAGACGCGTCGCTTGGGTGCCCTTCCCTGCACCCGGGGGTCCTAGCAGTATCAGCCTCATCGTTTCCGTCCCTTCAGCCTCGCCCTGCGAATCAGGCTTTCATATTGCTGAGCCTGCAGGTGCCCATAAATCTGCGCGACCGTGTCCATCGTCACATTGACGACGATCAATAGCGACGTGCCGCCGAAATAGAAAGGCAGCGCCGCATAGGAAATAAGCCATTCCGGCAGAAGGCAGATCAGGGCGAGGTACCCCGCGCCAAGCACGGTGATCCGGGTCAGCACGTAATCGATAAACTGCGCCGTGCGCTCGCCCGGACGCACACCGGGTATGAAGCCGCCGTGCTTCTTCAGATTCTCGGCAGTGTCGGCCGGATTGAAGACGGTCGCCGTGTAGAAGAAAGCGAAGAACACAATTAGGGCGACGTACAGTATGAGATACAGGGCGCTGCCGCGCCCCAGTAGGGTCGAGATTGTCGAGAGAATTCCGGAGCCCGAGCTCCCTTGAGCGAAGTTCGCCACGGTCGTCGGCAGGAGCAGCAGCGAGGAGGCGAAGATTGGCGGGATGACGCCCGACGTATTGAGCTTGAGCGGAAGGAACGAGCTCTGCCCCTCGTACATCTTGTTGCCGACCTGGCGGCGCGGATAGGTGATCGGAACGCGCCGCTGAGCGCGCTCCATGAACACGATGAAAGCAACGACAACGAACACCATCACGATGACGGCGAGAACGAGACCCGTCGAGATTGATCCCTGGCGGCCGAGCTCGAACAGTTGAACGATCGCCTGAGGAAGTCGCGCGACGATGCCGGCGAAGATGATGAGCGAAGAGCCGTTTCCGACGCCGCGTGACGTGATCTGCTCGCCGAGCCAGACTAGAAACATCGTGCCGCCGGTCAGCGTCACGATCGTTGAAATGCGGAACAGCAGGCCCGGGTCGCTGACAACGCCCGCGCGTCCCTCGAGGCCGATCGCGATGCCATAAGCCTGGAACATCGCAAGGAAAACGGTGAGGTAACGCGTGTACTGGTTCAGGACCTTGCGGCCCTGCTCGCCCTCCTTCTTGATCGCCTCGAGCGAAGGCACCACCGAACTGAGGAGCTGGATAATGATCGAGGCGGAGATGTAGGGCATGATGTTCAGGGCAAACACCGCCATGCGCTGCACGGCGCCGCCTGAGAACATGTTGAACATGTCCAGGACGCCCTGCTTCTGGCCGAGAAACGCGGTCTGGAACGCGTTCGAAGTCGATACCTGGCAACGGGATGTAGGTGCCGAGACGGAAGATGACCAGAGCGCCTAGGGTGAACCAGATGCGCTTCTTCAACTCATCGGCCTTGGCGAAGGCGGACCAGTTGATATTGGCTGCGAGCTGTTCGGCGGCCGACGCCATGGTTCGCTCCGATCGGCGCTTTCGAGAAAAACGCGGATATTGAAAAGACGTGTTTTCGCCGCACCCTCCGACGCAGCAAAAACGCCCTAGCATATGGTGTCTGCGCCCGCCATCACCAACCCCTCTGGGGCGGAGGCCGATCAGGTGGCGCTGGAGGCCGCCGGCGCCACGCGCAGGGTCTTGAGGCTGCCTCCGGCCTTCTCGATCGCTGCGGCCGCGCTCTTCGAAGCCGTCGCGACCTCGAAGCTGACCTTCGCCTTCAGCTCCCCGGAGCCGAGTATCTTGACCCCGTCGCGCTGATGGGTGACGACGCCGGCCTTCAGCAGAGTCTCGAGCGTGACCGGCTCGTCGACGCTGAGCTTGCCAGCGTCGATCGCGCTTTGAATCCTTCCGAGGTTGACCTCGTTATAGACGAGCCGGGACGGCGGGGTGAACCCGCGCTTCGGCAGGCGGCGATGCAGCGGCATCTGACCGCCCTCGAAACCCTTAATGCGAACGCCCGAGCGGGCAGTCTGACCCTTGCCGCCGCGACCCGCCTGCTTGCCCTTGCCAGAGCCGATGCCGCGTCCGACGCGGATGCGCGTCTTCGTGGAGCCGGGATTGTCCTTGACTTCGTTGAGTTTCATGGCGCGATCTCTACTTCCCGTCAACGACGCGCACGAGGTGCGCGACCTTGGCGATCATGCCGCGGTTGGCGGGCGTATCGGCCACGCTCGAGCGGCGGCCGATCCGGTTGAGGCCGAGGCCTTTCAGGGTTTCGCGGTGCGACGCCGGGTGCCCGATGGGGCTCGCGGTCTGCTCCAGCGTGATGATCTTGTCAGTGCTCATGGTTCTCGGTCCGCCTTACGAATCGGTCGCGTCGGCTTCGACGCCCTGGCGGCGCGACTGCAGGGTCGACACCTTGAGGTTGCGGCGCTGGGCTACCGTCCGCGGGCTGTCCTCCCGTGAAAGCGCGTCGAACGTGGCGCGGATCATGTTGTAGGGGTTCGACGACCCCTGGCTCTTCGCCACCACGTCGTGAACACCGAGCGATTCGAACACCGCGCGCATCGGGCCGCCCGCGATAATCCCGGTGCCGGCAGGTGCTGCGCGCAGTACGACCCGGCCAGCGCCGTGGCGGCCGTTGACGTCGTGATGCAGCGTGCGGCCTTCGCGCAGAGGCACGCGGACGACGGCCCGCTTTGCGGCTTCGGTCGCTTTGCGGATCGCTTCTGGGACCTCGCGCGCCTTGCCGTGGCCGAAGCCGACGCGGCCCTTCTGGTCGCCGACGACGACGAGGGCCGCAAAGCCGAACCGGCGCCCGCCCTTCACGACTTTCGCCACCCGATTGATGTGGACGAGGCGATCGACGAACTCGCTGTCGCGCTCCTCGTGCTTGTGATCGCGGCCGCGGCCGCCTTCTTCACGCGCCATTGGTTCTTTCCGTCACTGAAATCGCGGCGCGCGCCCGAGAACGACGCCGCTCGCTTCCGTTGCCATCAGAATTCGAGGCCGCCCTCGCGCGCGCCCTCGGCCAGCGCCCTGACGCGGCCATGATACATGTAGCCGCCCCGATCGAAGACGACCTTCGCGACGCCGGCCTTCTTCGCCCGTTCGGCGATCTCCTTGCCAACGAGCCGCGCAGCGTCGACGGTCGCGCCGGTCTTGAGCTGCTCGCGCATCGCCTTCTCCATCGAGGACGCGGCCGCCAGAGTGTGGCCATGCGCGTCATCGATGACCTGGGCATAGATCTGCTTGGAGGAGCGGAAGACGCTGAGCCGCGGACGGCCCCCTCCCGAGGCGATGATCGCGCGGCGGACGCGCGCCTTGCGCCGCTCCGTTGACGTATTCGACTTGGCCATAGCAGCGCCCTTTACTTCTTCTTGCCTTCCTTACGGAAGATGAACTCGCCGGCGTATTTCACGCCCTTGCCCTTATACGGCTCCGGACCGCGAAACCCGCGGATCTCCGCGGCGACCTGGCCGACCTGCCTCTTGTCGATGCCGGCCACGGTGATCTCGGTCGGCTTGGTCGCGACGATCGTCACTCCGGCCGGGATCGGATACTGGATGTCGTGGCTGTAGCCGAGCGACAGCTGCAAATTCTTGCCTGCAATCGCTGCCTTGTAGCCCACTCCATTGATCTCGAGCTTCCTCTCGAAGCCATGGGTTACGCCGCCGATCAGATTGGCGATCCGGGCGCGCGCCGTCCCCCACATTGCGCGAGCGCGCTTGTCCTCGCCGTGCGGCTGGACATGCACCGCCCCGTCGTCGATCGTGACCGACACCTCGTCGGGTGCGGTGAATTTGAGTTCGCCCTTCGCGCCTTTGACGGCGATCGTCTGCCCGTCCAGCTTCGCGGTGACGCCGGGGGGGATGACGACGGGCTTCTTGCCGATACGAGACATGGCTCAATTCCGTTCTTTGCGATGCACCTTCAGAACACGGTGCAGAGGACTTCGCCGCCGACGTTGTTCTCGCGCGCGGCATGGTCAGCCATGACGCCCTTCGGCGTCGAAACGATCGCGACGCCGAGACCGTTGGCGACCCGCGGCATGGCGCCGACGGTCGCATAGACGCGACGGCCGGGTTTCGACACCCGCTCAATCTTGCGGATCACCGGCTCATCGTCGAAATACTTGAGTTCGATCTCGAACTCGCTGCGCCCATTGCCGTAGTCCGTCGTCGAGTAGCCGCGGATGTAACCTTCCGACTCCAGCACGTCGAGGACCTTCTTGCGGAGCGAGGAGCCGGGGGTCGACACCCTGCCGCGCTTGCGCATCTGCGCATTGCGGATGCGGGTGAGCATGTCGCCGAGCGGATCGTTCATAGCCATGATGCTCGCCTCCTCACCAGCTCGACTTGACTAGGCCAGGGATCAGGCCGCTGTTTCCCAGTTGCCGCACGGCGATGCGTGACATCTTCATCTTGCGATAGAAGCCGCGCGGACGGCCGGTGACCTCGCAGCGATTGCGCACCCGGACGACCGCGCCGTTGCGCGGCAGGGCCGCCAGGCGGAGGCGGGCCTCGAAGCGCTCCTCCATCGCCCGCGACTGATCGTTGGCCACGTCGAGCAGACGCTTCCGCCGGGCGGCGAACTTTTTGGCCACGCGCTGCTTGCGCAGGTTGTTTTCAATTGCACTCTTCTTTGCCATCAACGGCCTCCAATTTTCCGCGTCTGAGCCATCTCAGCTCACTGCCGGAACGGGAAGTTGAACGCACTCAGCAGGGCCCGCGCTTCCGCATCGGTCCTGGCCGTCGTGCACACCACGACGTCCAGCCCAAGCATGGATTCGGCCTTGTCGTAGTCGATCTCGGGAAAAATGATATGCTCCTTGATTCCGAGCGCATAATTTCCGCGCCCGTCGAACGACTTCGGGTCGAGGCCGCGGAAGTCGCGGACCCGCGGCAGCGCAACCGTGACCAGACGGTCGAGGAATTCGTACATGCGTGTCTTGCGCAGCGTCACCTTGGCGCCGATCGGCATGTTCTCGCGCACCTTGAACGTCGAAATCGCCTTGCGGGCCCGGGTCACGACCGGCCTCTGACCGGCGATCAGAGCGAGATCGGCCGCAGCCGAGGTCACCTTCTTCGTATCGTTAACCGCCTCGCCCACGCCCATGTTGAGCACGATCTTCTCGAGCCGCGGGACTTCGAGCGCGTTCTTGTAGCCGAACTCCTTGACGAGCTTCGGAACGATCTCGTCCTGGTACATTTTCTTCAGCCGCGCGACATAGTCCTTCGGCACAGCCTGGACTGAACCGGCGGCCGCCACTTCGGTCGAGCCGTCCTTGCGGCCCTTCGCGCTTTTTGCATCAGCGGCTGGGGGCGGCGCGCCCTTTCCGCCCTTTTGCGGGGCGGCCTTGTCGCCCTTCTGCGGGGCGCCCTTGGCCGGCTTGGCGCCCTTCTCGTTCTTTGCCTCAGCCATCTATCAGGTCTCCGGAACGCTTGGCGACGCGGACCTTGCGGCCGTCGTCGAGAGTCTTGAAGCCGACGCGCGAGGGCTTGCCGGACTTCGGGTCGGCGATCGCCAGATTCGACAGATGAATCGCCAATTCCTTGGTCAGGATGCCGCCCTCGTTCTGCGCGCTCGGCTTGGTGTGGCGACGCACCAGGTTGACGCCGGCCACAATGGCGCGGCCTTCGTCCGGCATCACGTGGCGGACCTCGCCGGTCTTCCCCTTGTCGCGGCCGGTCATGACCACGACCTTGTCGCCCTTCTTGATCTTGGCGGCCATCACAGCACCTCCGGCGCGAGCGAGATGATCTTGACATGGTTCTTGGCGCGCAGCTCGCGCGGCACCGGGCCGAAGATGCGGGTTCCAACCGGCTCGGACTGATTGTTGATCAGCACCGCGGCGTTCGAATCGAAACGGATCACCGAGCCGTCGGCGCGGCGGATGTCCTTGGCGGTGCGAACGACGACCGCCTTCATCACGTCGCCCTTCTTCACGCGGCCGCGCGGGATCGCCTCCTTGACGGAGACGACGATGATGTCGCCGATCGACGCGTAGCGACGCTTCGATCCGCCCAAAACCTTGATGCACATCACACGCCGCGCGCCGGAATTGTCGGCGACGTCGAGATTGGTCTGCATCTGTATCATGGCCTGCTCGCCTTTCTGGTCAGATCGGTTTCCGGCACCTCATCGGCGCCGGACTTCGCCTGAAAGGGGACTATTCGTCCCTGGGATGAATTCATGTCTGCGGCGCCGCCTCGTCGATGACGATCCAGCGTTTCAATTTCGAGATCGGCCGCGTCTCCTGAATCGAAACGGTGTCGCCGACCTTCTGCGTCTTGTTCTCGACATGCGCGTGGTAGTTCTTCGATCGCCGCACCGTCTTCTTCAAGAGTGGGTGCGTGAAGCGGCGCTCGACCTTAACCACAAGCGTCTTTTCCTGCTTGTCGCTGACGACGACGCCCTGCAAAATTCTCTTCGGCATATCCTCAGTCCTCGGCCTTGGCGGCGACGCGCTTCTGCGCGGCGATGGTCTTGACACGCGCAATGTCGCGACGGACAACCCGCACCCGCGCGGTGTCCTGAAGCTGGCCGCTCGCCTTCTGAAAACGCAGATTGAACTGCTCCTTCTTCAGCTTGAGGGCCTCGTCCTCAAGCTGGTCTGGCGTCATGACGCGCAGATCGGAAACCCGGCTGGTCTTTTTCATCTCGGGTTCTCCTTATTCCGCTATGCGCTGGATGAAGCGCGTCTTGATCGGAAGCTTGGCCGCGGCGAGCAGGAACGCCTCGCGCGCCACCTGCTCCGGCACGCCATCCACCTCGAACATGATCCGCCCGGGGGCCACGCGCACGACCCACAGTTCAGGAGCGCCCTTGCCCTTGCCCATACGGACTTCGATCGGCTTCTTCGAAACCGGCACGTCCGGAAATATCCGGATCCACACGCGGCCGGCGCGCTTCATGTGACGCGTCAGGGCGCGGCGGGCCGCCTCGATCTGGCGCGCGGTGACGCGTTCGGGCTCCATCGCCTTCAGTCCGAACTCGCCGAAGTTCAGCGCGAATCCGCCTTTCGCCGAGCCGTGGATACGGCCCTTGAAGGCTTTGCGGAACTTGGTTCTCTTGGGCTGCATCATGGTCGTAGACTTTCAAATGCTGCGCGGCTCAGACCGCTTCGCGGCCATGCTCGCGCTCGCGTCCATGGTCACGGTCGCGCTCGCGCGGCTCGCGACGCGGACGGTGCGTCGAGGAATGATCGGCCTCAGCCTGACGCTTGTCCTGGGCCATCGGATCGTGCTCGAGGATCTCGCCCTTGAAGATCCAGACCTTGATGCCGCAGGTGCCATAGGCGGTATGGGCCGTTGCGACGCCGTAGTCGACGTCGGCGCGTAGCGTATGCAACGGCACGCGCCCCTCGCGATACCATTCGAGGCGGGCGATTTCCGCGCCGCCCAGCCGGCCGGAGCAGTTGATGCGGATGCCCTCCGCGCCGAGCCTCATCGCCGACTGCACCGCTCGCTTCATCGCGCGGCGGAAGGCGACGCGGCGCTCCAGCTGCTGGGCAATCGAGTCGGCCACCAGCGTCGCGTCGATTTCGGGCTTGCGGACCTCGACGATGTTGATCGCAACTTCCGAATTCGTCAGCTTCGACACCTGCTTGCGCAGCTTGTCGATATCCGCGCCCTTCTTGCCGATCACGACGCCGGGCCGGGCGGAGTGGATGTTCACCCGGCACTTCTTGTGCGGGCGCTCGATGACGATCTTCGAGATCGCCGCCTGCTTCAGGCCCTTCATCAGCACTTCCCGAATCTGCATGTCCTCGTGCAGGAGCTTGCCGTACTCGGTCTTGTTCGAGTACCAGCGCGAATCCCAGGTGCGGTTGACGCCGAGGCGCAGCCCAATCGGATTGATCTTCTGACCCATCGTTGCCTCTCTAAGCCGCCTTGGATTCGCCGGCGGCGACTTCGCGCACCACGATCGTTATGTTGGAGAACGGCTTTTCGATCCGCCCCGCCCGGCCGCGGGCGCGCGGACTGAAGCGCTTCATCACCATGTCCTTGCCGACCCAGGCCTGCGCGACGACGAGGTCGTCGACGTCGAGCTCATGGTTGTTTTCGGCGTTGGCGATCGCCGACTCGAGCGCCTTCCTCACCTCGGTCGAAATCCTCTTGTTGGAAAATTCGAGGTCGGCGAGCGCCGTCGCGACCTTCTTGCCGCGGATGAGCTGGGCGAGCAGGTTGAGCTTCTGCGGGCTTACCCGCAGCATTCGCACGGTCGCTTTGGCTTCGTTATCGGCCAGACGACGTGGATTGGCTTGCTTGGACATGGGATTACGCCCTCTTCGCCTTCTTGTCCGAGGAATGGCCGTGGAAGGTGCGGGTCGGCGCGAACTCGCCGAACTTGTGACCGATCATCTCCTCCGACACGAGCACGGGAATGTGCTTGTGCCCGTTGTAGACGCCGAAGGTCAGCCCGACGAACTGTGGCAGAATGGTGGAGCGGCGGCTCCAGATCTTGATGATCTCGGACCGCCCCGAACTGCGAGCAACGTCGGCCTTCTTCAACAGATAGCCGTCCACGAACGGCCCTTTCCAGATCGAGCGCGTCATGGCTCAGCCTTTCTTCTTTCGCGCGTGCCGGGACGCGACGATGAATTTGTCGGTTGACTTGTTGGACCTGGTCTTTTTGCCCTTCGTCGGCTTGCCCCAGGGCGTGACCGGATGACGCCCGCCGGAGGTGCGGCCCTCACCGCCGCCATGCGGGTGATCGACCGGGTTCATCGTGACGCCACGGTTGTGCGGACGGTGGCCGAGCCAGCGATTGCGGCCGGCCTTGCCGAGCGACGCATTCATGTGGTCCGGATTCGACACGGCGCCGACCGAGGCGAAGCACTGGCCATGGATCAGGCGCTGCTCGCCGGAATTCAGCCGGAGCGAAACGTACCCCTGGTCACGGCCGACGATCTGCGCGTAGGTTCCCGCCGAACGGGCAATGACGCCCCCCTTGCCGATCTTCATCTCGACGTTGTGGACGATCGTGCCGACTGGGATGCTTCCGAGCGGCATGGCGTTGCCGGGCTTCACGTCAACCTGCGCGCCGGCGAGCACCTCGTCGCCGACTGCTAGACGCTGCGGGGCGATGATGTAGGCCTGCTCGCCGTCAGCGTACTTGATTAGCGCGATGAAGCTCGTACGGTTCGGGTCGTATTCGAGCCGCTCGACCTTGGCCGGCACGTTGAGCTTGCGGCGCTTGAAGTCGACGATGCGGTAGGACTGCTTATGCCCACCGCCGCGAAAGCGCACGGTGACGCGCCCCGCATTGTTCCGGCCGCCCTTCTCGGATCGCCCGACGGTCAGCGCCTTGAGAGGCTTGCCCTTGTGGAGTTCGCTGCGATCGACGAGGGCCAGCTGGCGCAGGCCCGGCGTCATCGGCTTGTAAGTCTTGAGTGCCATGGTCCCCAATTCCTCACAGGCCCGTGGTCACGTCGATGCGGTAGCCGTCCGCAAGGGTGACGATCGCTTTCTTGATGTCTTGTTGCCGTCCGCGGATGCCGCGAAATGCCTTGGTCTTGCCCTTTCGCAGGATCGTATTGACCGAGGTCACCTTGACGTCGAACAGCTTCTCGATCGCGTCCTTGATCTGCGGTTTGGTGGCGTTGCGCGCGACCTTGAACACGAATTGGTTATTTTCCGACGCGATCGTCGCTTTCTCGGTGATGACCGGCGCGACGATCGTGTCGTAATGGCGAGCGTCCCTATTCATTTGAACCGCGCCTCCAGCGCTTCGACTGCCGCCTTGGTCAGCACGAGCTTCTCGCGGCGCATGATGTCGTACACATTGACCCCCTGGACCGGCAGAACGTCGATCTGGGGCAGGTTGCGGGCAGCCATCGCGAACCTATCGTGCACCTGCGCGCCGCCAATGATGAGGGCGTTCTTGAGAGACGACCGGGCGAACGACTGGCGCAGAGCCTTGGTCCTGCCCTCGTCGAGCTCGGCCTTCTCCCAGACCACGAGCCCGCCCGCGCGGACCTTGGCCGAGAGCGCGTGTCGCAACGCCAGCGCCCGCACCTTCTTGGGAAGGTCATGCGCATGACTGCGCAGGACTGGGCCCATGGCGCGGCCGCCGCCTCGGAACTCCGGCACCCGGGCCGAGCCATGACGAGCGCCGCCGGTGCCCTTCTGTTTGTACATTTTCTTGCCTGTTCGGTGAATTTCGGCGCGGCCCAGCGTCTTATGGTCGCCAGCCTGACGCCTGGCGAGCTGCCACCGAACCATCCGCGCGATGATGTCGGCGCGCGGCTCGAGACCGAAGACCGCGTCGTCGAGCTCGAGCGACCCTGCGGCCGATCCATCCATCGACGTCATGGCGAATTTCATGGTCTTATTCTCCCCTCGGCGCTTCGGCGGGCGCGGCTTCGGCGTGAACACGGAACTTCCCGGGCACCGGTGCATCCTTAGGCAGCGGCCTCTTGACCGCGTCGCGAACCGCGATCCAGCCGCCGGCATGGCCGGGTACAGAGCCTTGTACAAGAATGAGGCCCCGTTCAACGTCGGTCTGAACAACGCGCAAGTTCTGGGCCGTCACTTTGTCAACGCCCATGTGGCCGGGCATTTTCTTGTTCTTCCAGGTTTTGCCGGGGTCCTGGCGGCCGCCTGTCGACCCGATCGACCGGTGCGAGATCGACACGCCGTGAGTAGCGCGCAAACCGCCAAAATTCCACCGCTTCATGCCGCCAGCGAAGCCCTTCCCGATCGTAACGCCGGTCACGTCGACGTACTGGCCGACCGTGAAGTGATCGGCGGTGATCTCGGCGCCCACCGGGATCATTTTGTCCTCGGCGACGCGGAACTCCGCAAGGCGCATCTTCGGCTCGACGTGGGCGACTGCGAAGCGACCCCGCTCAGCCTTCGAGACATTCTTGACCTTGGCTTTGCCGACGCCGAGCTGGAGGGCGGTGTAGCCATTCTTTTCCTGCGTGCGGTGCGCGACCACCTGACAGCCCTCTACATGGAGGACCGTGACCGGCACGTGGTCGCCCGCATCAGTGAAGATGCGGGACATGCCCAGCTTCTTTGCGATAATGCCTGAACGCATTGGCGTTTATCCTTCGAGAGCGCGTACAGAAGTCCGAAGTGGCGCTCGGCAAGTCCTACAGCTTTATTTCGACATCGACCCCGGCTGCGAGATCGAGCTTCATCAGTGCATCGACCGTCTGCGGAGTCGGATCGACGATGTCGAGCACTCGTTTATGCGTGCGAATCTCGAACTGCTCGCGCGACTTCTTGTCGACGTGCGGTGAGCGGTTGACGGTGAACTTCTCGATCCGCGTCGGCAACGGAATAGGCCCCCGTACCCTGGCGCCGGTGCGCTTGGCCGTGGACACGATCTCCTTCGTCGAAGCGTCCAGAACCCTATGGTCAAACGCTTTGAGACGGATTCGGATGTTTTGCGTGTTCATGTGTCAATTCCCTGCCGGCGCAGGCGGGGCGTTCGTCCGCCCCGCCCATTCTCGCTGGTCGCGAGCCTTACTCGGTGATCGATACGACGACGCCCGAGCCGACCGTGCGACCGCCTTCCCGGATGGCGAAGCGCAGCTTCTCCTCCATCGCGATCGGCACGATAAGCGATACGTCGATCGTCACGTTGTCGCCCGGCATGACCATCTCGGTGCCCTGCGGAAGCTGGACGATGCCGGTCACGTCGGTGGTGCGGAAGTAGAACTGCGGTCGGTAATTGGTGAAGAACGGGGTGTGACGGCCGCCCTCCTCCTTGGTCAGGATGTATGCCTCCGCCTTGAACTTGGTGTGCGGCTTGACCGAACCCGGCTTGCACAACACCTGGCCGCGCTCGACGTCCTCGCGCTTCGTGCCGCGCAGGAGGCAGCCGACGTTGTCGCCCGCTTCGCCCTGGTCGAGCAGCTTGCGGAACATTTCAACGCCGGTGACGGTAGTCTTGAGGGTGGGCCGCAGGCCGACGATCTCGACTTCTTCGCCGACCTTGATGATGCCGCGCTCGATGCGACCGGTGACGACCGTCCCACGGCCCGAGATCGAGAACACATCTTCGACCGGCATCAAGAATGGCTGGTCCTTGGGGCGCTCCGGCTGCGGAATGTAGTCGTCGACCGCCTGCATTAGCTTCAGAATCAACTCGTGGCCGATCTCGGGCGACCTGCCTTCGAGCGCCATCAGGGCCGAACCCTTGACGATCGGAATGTCGTCGCCGGGGAATTCGTAGCGGGACAGGAGCTCGCGAACCTCGAGTTCGACGAGTTCGAGCAGTTCCGGATCGTCGACCATGTCGACCTTGTTCAGGTAGACGACGAGAGCCGGAACGCCGACCTGGCGGGCGAGCAGAATGTGCTCCCGGGTCTGCGGCATCGGACCGTCGGCGGCGGAGACGACGAGGATCGCGCCGTCCATCTGCGCGGCGCCAGTGATCATGTTCTTCACATAGTCGGCGTGGCCGGGGCAGTCGACATGCGCATAGTGGCGCTTCTTAGTCTCGTACTCGACATGCGCGGTCGAGATCGTAATGCCGCGGGCCTTTTCTTCCGGGGCCTTGTCGATTTGGTCATAGGCGGTGTACGTCGCCCCGCCCGTCTCCGCGAGGACCTTGGTGATCGCGGCCGTCAGTGACGTCTTGCCGTGGTCGACGTGACCGATTGTGCCAATGTTGCAATGCGGCTTGGTACGCGCGAATTTCTCTTTGGCCATAGCCGGACTCCTTCTCGTAACCCTTCAGTCCCAACGCGTGGGACGCGTCTTACTTGAACTTCTCAATGATCTCGGCGGCGATGTTCGCCGGGACCTGCTCGTAGTGATCGAACTGCATCGTGAAGTTGGCTCGGCCTTGCGTGCCCGAACGCAACTGGTTGACGTAGCCGAACATGTTTGACAGCGGCACCATCGCGTTGATCACAACGGCGTTGGCGCGCATATCTTGACCCTGCACGTGCCCGCGACGGGAGAGCAGATCGCCCATCACGAAGCCGGTGTGCTCTTCCGGCGACACGACTTCCACTTTCATGATCGGCTCTAGCAGAACCGATCCGCCTTTTTGCAGACCTTCGCGGAACGCGGCGCGGGAAGCGATTTCGAAGGCGAGCGCCGACGAGTCGACGTCGTGGTAGGCTCCGTCGATGAGCGTCGCCTTCACGTCGACGACGGGAAACCCGGCGAGCACGCCCGAGCCGAGAACGCTCTGGAAGCCCTTCTCGACGCCGGGGATGTATTCCTTCGGCACCGCGCCGCCGACGATCTTCGCTTCGAATGAGGAACCAGCGCCCGGCTCGGCCGGCTCGAAAACGATCCTGACCTTGGCGAACTGGCCGGAACCGCCCGACTGCTTCTTGTGGGTGTAATCGATCTCGGTCCTTTTGGTCAGTTTCTCGCGGTAGGCGACCTGCGGCGCGCCGATATTCGCGTCGACCTTGTACGTGCGCCTCAGAATATCGACCTTGATGTCGAGATGCAGTTCGCCCATGCCCTTGAGAATAGTCTGGCCCGACTCGGGATCTGTCGAGACGCGAAAGGACGGATCCTCCGCGGCGAGCTTCGACAGCGCGACGCCAAGCTTCTCCTGGTCGGCCTTCGATTTCGGCTCGATCGCGATCTCGATGACCGGATCGGGGAACTCCATCTTCTCGAGAATCACCGGCTTCTGAAGATCGCAAAGCGTGTCGCCGGTGCGCGTATCCTTGAGGCCCGCGAGCGCGACGATGTCGCCGGCATAGGCCTCCTTAATATCCTCGCGGTTGTTGGCGTGCATCAGCAGCATGCGGCCGACGCGCTCTTTCCTGTCCTTGGTCGAGTTGAGCACGGTCGTCCCCGATTCGATCTTGCCCGAGTAGACGCGGCAGAAGGTGATCGTGCCGACAAACGGGTCGTCCATGATCTTGAACCCGAGCATGGAGAACGGTTCGGAATCTTTTGGCAGGCGAACGACTTCCTCGCCGGTGTCAACGTCGACGCCCTTGATTCCGCCACGGTCGACGGGAGAGGGCAGATAGTCGACTACCGCGTCGAGCAGCGGCTGCACCCCCTTGTTCTTGAAGGCCGAACCGCACAGCACCGGCACGAACGAGATCTGTTTGACCGCCTTGCGGATACAGCGCTTGATCGTCTCGACGTCCGGCTCATGACCGTCGAGATAGGCGCCCATCACGTTGTCGTCGAGCTCGACGGCCGCCTCAATAAGCGTGTGACGGTATTCCTCCGCCTTCGGCCTGAGGTCTGCAGGAATCTCTTCGTCGTGGTACTTCGCCCCAAGGCCCTCGTCTTCCCAAACGACAGCCTTCATCCGCAGGAGATCGATCACGCCCTTGAAGTTGGACTCGGAGCCGATCGGCAACTGGAGGCAGATAGGACGGCCGCCAACCTTGGTGTTGATCTCCTCGACGCAGCGGAAGAAGTCGGCGCCGATCTTGTCCATCTTGTTGACGAACACCACCCGCGGAACGCCGTATTTGTCGGCCTGGCGCCAGACGGTCTCCGTCTGCGGCTCGACGCCCTGGTTGCCGTCGAGCACGCAGACCGCGCCATCGAGCACCCGAAGCGACCGTTCGACCTCGATCGTGAAGTCGACGTGGCCGGGCGTATCGATAATGTTGAGGCGCTTGTCCAGCCAGATCGTCGTCGTCGCGGCGGAGGTGATCGTGATGCCGCGCTCCTGCTCCTGCTCCATCCAGTCCATGGTCGCAGCGCCGTCGTGGACTTCGCCGATCTTGTGCGATTTGCCAGAGTAATAGAGGATGCGCTCGGTCGTCGTCGTCTTCCCGGCGTCGATGTGCGCCATGATGCCGAAATTGCGGTAGTCTTCGATTGCGTGGCTGCGCGCCATAGTCCTGATCCCGTTTTCGTGGACGGCGGCCGCTTACCAGCGATAATGGGCGAACGCGCGGTTCGCTTCCGCCATGCGGTGCGTGTCCTCGCGCTTCTTCACCGCCGCGCCGCGATTGTTCGAAGCGTCGAGCAGTTCGGCCGACAGACGGTCGACCATGGTCTTGTCGTTGCGGTCGCGCGCGGCGGAGATGATCCAGCGAATCGCCAGCGCCTGGCGACGGTCGGTGCGGACCTCGACCGGAACCTGATAGGTCGCGCCACCGACGCGCCGCGAACGCACCTCGACCGCGGGGGCGACGTTTTCTAGCGCCTGCTTGAAGACGGCGAGCGGATCGCTCTTGACCTTGGACTCCACTCCATCGAGCGCGCCGTAGACGATCCTCTCGGCGACCGACTTCTTGCCCTCGTACATGATGGTGTTCATGAACTTCGCAACCACGACATCGCCGTACTTGGCGTCGGGAATGATTTCGCGCTTCTCAGCGGAATGGCGGCGGGACATGACCTGCTCCTACTCCTTGAATCTCGATTACTTCGGACGCTTGGCGCCGTATTTGGATCGGCGCTGCTTGCGGTCCTTGACGCCCTGGGTGTCGAGCACTCCGCGCAGAATGTGGTAGCGGACACCGGGCAAGTCTTTGACGCGACCGCCGCGGATCATGACGACCGAGTGCTCCTGGAGGTTGTGGCCTTCGCCAGGAATATAGCCGATGACCTCGAAGCCGTTGGTCAGGCGCACCTTGGCGACCTTGCGCAGCGCCGAGTTCGGCTTCTTCGGCGTCGTCGTATAGACGCGCGTGCACACGCCGCGCTTCTGCGGACTCGCCTCGAGGTGGCGAGCCTTTTCGCGATATGTCTTTGGTTGCCGCGGCTTGCGGATCAACTGGCTGATCGTCGGCATGTCTAGCCCTTAACTTCTCGTTCCTTGCCGCCCGGCGAAGCCGGACCGATAGTGCGCCGCTCACCGCCGCGCGCGTCTTGCGACACGCGAAACCGAAAGCGCCCATCAAACCCATGCGGGTTCGGGCGCCGCGGAAGCAGAGGATCACGGGGAACCCCGCGATCTTGCGAAACAGAACCGGCCCCATTGGGGCCGGAAATGGCTCGTCGATGAGATCGTCAGCGTTTAGAGCCGTTGGGTATCGAACGCGTCGTCCAATACAGCGAAGCTCTACGACCTGCCGAAAGCGCGCGGAACATATGCGGCGATTCCGTCAACGTCAACACCTTTCTGACACCACCAGCAATTCTAAAAGTATGGAATTTTCAGGATTTGCGAATCAGCAAAAGTCTGATTCATGGTTGGGATGCAGCTTTTGCCCTCCCTTCTGTCCGAGTTGAAGTCCGTATGCGCGACTTTTCCTGACACGCGAAAAGGCGCGGCGGCAACATTGAGATCGCCGACTTCGGCCTCTCGGCTTTCGCGATGTTTTTCATGCAGGGCGCGTCGTTTCTCCGTTTTCAGCGCGCGCTGGAGAAGGGCCATGGCCGCTCCAATTGCCAGACGCGGTTCGGGATCGGTCGAATCCCTTCGGACAATTATAACCGCGACAAGCTGGACGAGGCCGACCCCGCGCTTTTGCAGCCTTGTTTCGAGCGCATGGAAACGCTGCTGACCGAGCCCCCGATCCGACAGGCCTTCAGTCGGCTGGACGGCAGAACCTTGGTTGCATGGGATGGAACCGAGTATTTCTGCTCGCAAAAGCTCGGCTGTCCGAACTGTCTCACCCGCAAGCGGTCCAACGGCAGGACCGAGAACTATACCCCGACTCATTGAGACGGCGAAAAAATCGGTTGCCTAGTTCATCGATTTCGAAATTCGAATCATATCTTGCCGATGGAACTCCAACAATTCGCATGCGAGGGCCCAAGCCGCGAGCGTGAAGTTTCAAGGAATCGCTGTACTAGCTTTGAGAAATCGATTCGTCTCGGGGCATGATTCGCGCTGGCTTCCTTTCTCCACCAGACCGGGCCGCCCTTGTCGCTCTGATGCGAAACGGGTCGGCTGCGCATCGGCTGACGCGCCGCGCGAACGCCATGCTGCTTTTGGACGACGGCTTGAGCTGCGAAGAGGTCGGCAAGGTTCTCTATCTCGACGACGACACGGTGCGTGGTTGGGCCAAGCTCTACGGCGAAGGCGGCCTCAATAGTCTGATGCGCTTTGACAGCGGCGGCAGCGCCAGCCATCTTTCGCAAGCGCAGGAAGAAGCGCTGAAAGCCTGGATCGCCGCGACATTGCCGCGTTCGACGCGTCAAGTCGGCGCCTATATCGAGCAGGAGTTCGGGGTCGTCTATGAGAGCCGCGCGGGGTTGATCGCCTTGCTGCATCGGCTTGGCCTCGAATATCACAAGCCTGAAGTCATCGGGCGCAAGCTCGACGCCAAGAAGCAACAGGCGTTCATCGCGGCCTAAGACGACCTCCTGAATTCGCTTGGCCCGGACGAGGCGGCGCTGTTCGTGGACGCCGTGCATCCGACGCACGCCGCGCGGCCCGTCGGATGCTGGGCGCCGGCCGAGGACAATCTGGCGATCGAGCAAACCAGCGGACGCCAGCGCCTCAACATTCACCGTGCGATCGATCTGGAGACCGGGGAAAACCGCGATGATCGACGTTGAAACCGTCGACGCGGCTTCGACGATACGGCTACTGGAAGCGATCGAAGCGATGTATCCACTGCTCGTGCTGATCCACGTATTCTTGGACAATGCGCGTTATCATCACGCCAAGATCGTGCAGGAGTGGCTGGCGCAGCCGGGGCGCCGCGTCACGCTGCATTTCATCCCGGCCTACTGCCCGCATTTGAACCCGATTGAGCGGCTGTGGGGCCTGATGCACAAGCATCTGACGCACAACAAGACTTACGCCACATATCGCGAATTCGCCGAGGTGGCGCTCGACTTCCTACGCAAAAAAGTCCCCAAATGCTGGCCAGAATTTTGCAATTCGGTCACCGACAATTTCCGCGTCATCAACCCAAAGGATTTTCGGGTTCTGGCGTGACCGGGGTATATCATAGCCTGTTGTCCGCGACGGTCGTGGCGCCCGGCCATTCCAAGGTCGTGCCCTTGATGCCGGAATTCATCGCGACCCAAGACGGCGCCGAGAAACAGGACTGCGAGCGTAATGCCGTCAAGCGCTGGTTCGGCAAGCATGGCGCGCGGCTCGCCCCGCTGCGGCCGATTTATCTGGGCGACGATTTGTTCGCCTGCCATCCCGTCGCCAAGATGGTCACGGACGCCGGCGATGATTTCATCTTCACAGCCAAGGAAACCTCGCACAAGGCGCTCTACGACTTCATCGCCGGGGCCGAGCTTTCGAGCCACGAGGAGAAAGCGCGCCGCCGCACCACGAAAGAGACGTTCCGTTATCGCTGGATCGAGGCGGTTCCGATCCGCGAGGCCAAGGACGCCATCCTCGTCAACTGGATCGGCTTCGAGATCGTCGACGCCAAGGGAAAGATCAAATATTCCATGGCCTGGGTGACCAGCCTTCCCGTTTCCAAGGCCAACGTCGCCGAAATCGTCGCCTGTGGCCGCGCGAGATGGAAAATCGAGAACGAGAGCTTCAACGTCATGAAAAACCATGGCTACGAGCTCGAACACAACTTCGGGCACGGCCGGGACTTTCTCGCCATGACGCTAGCGGCCCTCAATCTGCTCGCCTTCGCCTGGCATACCGTGCTCGAATTGCTGGACCCGCCCTGGCAAGCCGCCCGCCAAGCCGCTGCAAAGCGAACCAGCTTCTTCGCCCACATCCTCATGCCGACCGCCTACGTCGTCTTTCCCTCCTGGCGCGCCATCCTCGTTTCCCTGACCAACTTCACCATCCCGCCAGAACTCACACATATCCGAGATCGCTCATGTGGACTGCACCGCTTCGCTGAGACACGTCTAATTGGGTGACAGGGCTTTGTCCTCTCGTGGTTGGCGCTGATTTGTCGGTCCGAGGTCGGTTTCAAACTCGGCCGGGGGTTTGTAGCCGAGCGCCGAATGGAGGCGCTTGGCGTTGTAGACGGTTTCGATGAAGGCGCCGATCTGGCTTCGGGCGTGTTCGAGGTCAGTATAGGCCTTGCCGTTCACCTCCTCTTTTTTGAGCGTCTTCATGAAGCTTTCGGCCTTGGCGTTGTCGTAAGGGTTGCCCGGCCGGCTCATGGAGACGGCGATCTTGTGGCGCTCCAGTTTCTCGACATAGTCGCCGCAAGCATATTGCACGCCGCGATCGGAATGGTGAATGAGCCCGGGCCTAGGCTTTCTTGCGGCCAGGGCCATGTCGAGCGCCTCGATGGCGAGGCTCGCCTCGAGATGGTCGGCGAGCGCCCAACCGACGACTTTGCGCGAATAGGCGTCGAGAACGACGGCGAGATAGACGAACTGCCCCGCCAGCCTGACGTAGGTGATGTCGGCGACCCAGATCTGATCGAGGCCGGTGGGGACGAGATCGCGCGTCAGGTTGGGAACGATGGGGAACTTGTGCCGGGAGTTGGTGGTGGGTGGAACGAAGGACTTCTGGCGCAGGCAGAGAAGATTGTCCTCGCGCATCAGCCGGAGCACGTGCTTGCGGTTGATTTTCAAGCCGTGCAGCCGCCAGAGCTCCTGTTTGACGCGGCGATAGCCATAGAAGCGGTTTTCCAGCGCGATCGCCTGGATCTTGTCGCGCAGGTCCGCCTCCGCCCTCCTGGGCGCGCGGATCTCGCCAAAGCGATAGAAGCCGGCGCGCGACACGCCGCCGAGCGCGCACAAATGTTCGATCGAGGGGCCGCCTTGCGTCTCCTGCGCGGTCATCGCTTCGATGACGGCGTAGATTTCGTCGCGCAGGTCTTGCGACCCCGCACGTCGACGAGCCGCAAGGCTTCGCGAAAAAAATCGAGGTCGATCTGCTGTTGGCCGATCTTGCGCTCGAGCTCGACGATTCTCGCCTGTGCTCGCGCCAGCCCCGACGACGCGGTCGGCGCCGCCGCCGCCGCGGCGGCGGGGCTAGCGCGAGCGGCCAGAAACCCCGGCTTCCGCCCCCGCTTCCGGTTCAGCCCCGCCGCGCCCAGCCTGCGATACGCCGCCCGCCATTCGTAAAGCAGCTTCCGCCGAATCCGCAGCTCCTCCGCAACCGCCGCAATTCGCTCCCCGGCCTCAAGCCGGAGAACCACCGTTTCTTTGAACTCAGTCGAAAACTTGCGCATCGCTTCTTGTGACATGGAGCCTCCTAACAGGCTCTGTCACTCAATTCGAGTGTCTCACTCTCGGGGGCAGTCCATCCGCCGTTGAGACGGTTTGGCAGCATGGGCACCGATGGAGGGATTTTGCCAGGGCGATCGTCAATTGCTTGCGCATTGTCGCGATCGAGTTGGCCACGTGGCGTTCGGGACGGATCGGGGGCGCGTGGGGATCGACAACGGCCGGAAAGGGCAGGTTTTTCGCGGCGCCAGCGGGCTGAGGGGGGAAAAGCCGATCTCTCGAGGATCAGGAACCCGTAGGCTGCGATGCAGAGGCTGGCGTGATGATGGAATCCCCGCCAGCCTCGCCCCTCGAAGTGAGCCAGGCCGAGTTCGCTCTTCAATTCCTCATAGTCGCGTTCGATGCGCCAGCGCCGCTTGATGACGTCGACGAGAGCCGCGAGCGGCATGTCCTCGGGCAAGGTCGAGAGCCAGTATTTGGTCGGCTCCGCCTCGCCCTCCGGCCATTCGATGACGAGCCATTCGACGGGGTGCGGCGCCACGAGTTTGTGGTCGCGCGAGGCCGGCCTGACCCGCGCGGCGGCGAAGCGCGAAGACAAGGGCTGGTTGGAGCCTTCGCGCCACTCGACGTCCTTCCAGGCCTCGGCGGGCAGGCGCATCGCAAGCTCTTTGGCCGAGACCGGCCGATGATCGGCGTCGTGTCGCAGGCGCGAAGGCTTGCGCCCCCGGCCGCTCCAGGGTTTGGGCGGCAATGGCTCTTCTCCGGGAGGCCAGACCGACAGCGTCGATTGCACGCCCACCGCATAGGGCAGTCCCAGCGCGGTGACGCCGGCGCGGAAGTCTCCGTCGCAGCCGTAGGCGGCGTCGGTCAGCACGACGCCCCTGGCCACGCCGCCCTTCGGGCGGCCTCGATCTGGGCGAGCGCGATTTGCGGCTTGGTCCTGAACTCCACGTCCTCGGGGACGTGCGCCTTTTCTCGACGTTCGGCGTCGTTCGCCCAGATTTCGGGCAGATAGAGCCGATAGGCGATCGGCAGGCTCGCATGATGATTGGCGATCGAGAGCGTCACCGCGATCTGACAGTTGTCCGTCTTGCCCAGCCGCCCGCAATATTGACGCGCCACGCCAACCGAGTGCAAACCCTTCTTCTGAAACCCCGTATCGTCGACGATCCAGGCTTCGACGCCTCCTTGCGCCGCAAATGCCGGCGCCGCAAGTTCGCGAACCTTCGCCAGCATCGCCTCGTCCGACCACCCCGACTGCCCAACGAAGTGCAACAAAGACTGATGCGCCGCCGCAGCGCGCGCCGGAGACACCATCGACGCGATCGGCTCGACGCTCTTGCGCTCGCAGGGCATCAGCAAACCGGTGCAATAATCCATCAAAGGGCCCGCTCGGTCCGCGTGCCCGAGCGCGTCCGCCAGACTGTCCACGTAAGCCGCAAACCGCGCCTCGCTCTCCCCCCTCGTCCCGTCCATCTTCGCCGCCTCCGCCAACAAAACGAATCGGCAGAATATCAAAGCCTTACACTCGGCGAATCCGCAAAATCGGGTCGTGACTCAGTAGAACTACGGCCTGACGCCCTGCGCCGGCGACACGCTCCACTCGACGAATTTAGCGGGACGATCGTTGCTGTTCGACACGACAATCTGGCCGTCTGCCGGGAGTTCCCCCCATCCGATCCAGCCAAACTTGTTGAGCGTGACGAGGGCTTTCGGTTTGGCCTCGGCGTCGGAGCCGGCAGGGACAAAGCCCCACGTCAGCTGGCCTTCCTCGACCATGCGCAAAGTGGGATAGCGATCCGTTGTCACGATCCGGCTGCCCGGCGGCATCGTCACCGTCCGGATAGCGACGGTCATCGCCCCGGCTGTCAGGATTTCCTTCTCGATTGGCGCAAAATGGAACGGATTGACCGGAAAAACCTTCGCGGCGCCGTCGACAACGGCGAACTCGTCGGGCGTGCTCACCATTCCGTAAACTCAAGGCCCTCCAACAGCCAATTCGGCGTAGACGAATGGTGCGGACTCCCGGTTCTTGTAGCCTCCGCCGGGCAAGATGGCGTAATTGCAGGCCTCCATATCGCCAGGGTGGACGATGATCTCAGGACTTTCCGCCGCCTCGGCGAAGGGGGTCCCTCCTGCGGGGAGAGCATGGCACATTCCCAGAACGTCTGCCGGACTTGAGTGCGGCGCCAAGACGGACGATCCGCTGAGCGCCATGTGAAGGATCGCCCACTTTCCAAGGTTGGGGGGCATGTCCGGGATATATCGGGATTCCGCGTCCATCCGAAAATCGTTTGACCGAATCAGCGGGATCGATTCCAGTCGCCTGGTGAAGACGAATCGCTATTTCCTCAGCGCAGCGGATCGGGCCGACCTGGTGAAGATCGTCAGGGACGGGCTGGAGGAGCATCGCACCGTCCGCCGGGCGAATGCCATCCTTCTGCTCGACAAGAGCTGGTCCTACGCCGAGGTCGCCGAAGCGCTGTTCCTCGACGACTCGACCATCCGCATCTGGCTCAAGGAATTCCAGGAAGGCGGCGTCGAGGCGCTCGTCCTGTTCGACCTGAAGGGCGGAGCCGGACGGCTGGCACCCCTCCAGATCGACGAATTGCGCGCCTGGGCGACGGAGGTGCTGCCGACGTCGACCACCGAAATCGGGCAATTCATCCTGGATCGGTTCGGGTTCGACTATGGCCGCTCCGGACTGATCAAGCTGATGAACCGCATCGGATTCGACTGGAAGAAGCCGGAATCCGTGCCCGGCAAGATCGACGTGGAAACCCAGCAAAAGTTCATCGACGCGCATGAGGACTTGCGCAACTCGCTCGGCCCGGACGAGACGGTCGTCTACGTCGACGCCGTCCATCCGACCCACCAAGCCAAGCCCGCTGGACGCTGGCTGCCGCGCGGACAGCGCTGCGCGCTTCCCGCGGCGTCCGGGCGCGACCGGCTGAACCTGCACGGCGCGATCGACCTGGAGACCGGACAGACCCGCATCATGGATGTCCAGACCGTCGACGCGGCAAGCACGATCGCCCTGTTCGAGGCGCTGGAGCGCTCCAATTCGACGGTGAGCCGCATCCATGTTTTCCTCGACAACGCCCGCTACCACCACGCCAAAGTCGTCCAGGGCTGGCTGCAACAGCCAGGGAGGCGCATCGTCCTGCACTTCGTGCCGTCATACTGTCCGCATCTCAACCCGATCGAGCGGCTCTGGAAGGTGATGCACGAAAACGTCACCCACAACAGATGCTACGCCAAATTCCGCGACTTCGCCGAGGCCGTGCTCGGTTTCCTGCGTGAAACCGTGCCACAGCGGTTCGACGAGTTCTCGTCAACCATCACCGACAATTTCCGCGTCATCGACCCGAAGGAATTTCGGATCCTCGCGTGACACCGCTATATCAACAGTCTTTCCGGGGGGCAGCGAATACCAGCCCGCCCAGATCTCCCCGCCCGGGGACATGCTCTCGGTCGAGATTGTCGCGGAACTACTCACGGAAGTCATGATCCCGCGCCATTTCGATGGGGTCTGTGCCGCCGACACCGAAGGAAAGGTGATCATGGCGCCCACCGCGATCGCGACCGCGGCGACGGTAACGAAAAGATGACGCTTCATCGAGGCCTCCTCGCATATCTCACGAGGCGCCCCGCGACGCTTCCGTTTCCGACAAGCCGCGCGCGCCCGGCGCGCCCCTTCCTCTCTAGCGCCGCAATTGTAATGCCTTCGGCGCCCCGCGCATTGACTCTGATCAATGGGAAGGCGAAATCGACTTTGCTTAGCGGACCGGCAGGGACCGACTCCTCCTGCGGCGCCGGCGTCTGGCTCGTGATGACGAACGCGGCCTCTTCGTAATGACAGCCTCCTCTTGGCCGCCGCTCAAATCAAAAGAGATCACGATGAGGGGGTTGGCGCAGTGGGCGCGTGAAAAGGAGGAGCGACACGAGGCAAGAGGATTTGTAGAGTCGAGGAAGGGCGCGGTGGCGTTGAGGCTTGGCCAATGGCTCCGTTTCCCTTCCCCGCTCATCAAACCGGACGTGCGGATTTGCCGCATCCGGCTTTCCGACAGAGTTCATGTCAGGCTCACGGCCGGCGCGGCCGGTCTGTCGCGGGTTAGACGCTGCACGCCGAGCCTCCCGAAGATTTCGCTCCAGGAGTACTCACGCGCGCCGCGTCCGCCGCGCTTGGCGCGCCGGTTGAGGAAGCGCCGGACCCGATCGCCGACATGTCGGTCGACGCTCCTGTAGGCCGCGTTCAGGGTTCCGTAGCCGAAGTACGCCGACCACCCGCCAAGAAGGCGGTTCAGTCGCTTGCGCACGCCCGGCCAGTCGCCCGTCTCGCACGGCCTCAACAGATCGCCGATCTTGCCTTTGATCCGCGTCAGGCTCTTCATCGAAGGACGCGCGCCCAGATAGCGCTCTCCGTCGCGGGCGTATCTCGGCCCGAACGTATAGCCCAAGAAGTCGAAGTCTTCCGCACGGGCGTCTCTCACCGAGGTCTTGGCCTCGTTGAGCGTGAGCCCGAGCCGGGTCATGACCGCCCGCGTCCACGCCAGGGCCTCGGCCGCTCTGCCGCGGCTGAGGATGACGAAGTCGTCGGCGTAATTGACCACATGCGCGCGGAACGTCTTGCCGCACTCCTTCACACGCCAGAACTTCAGGAAACGGTTCATATAGAGGTTGGCGAGCAGCGGACTGATCACGCCGCCCTGCGGCGTGCCCTTCCGGCAGCTCTTGCCTCCGCTCACGCGCCGTCTCCCCGCGCCATCCCGTTCTTCCGCCGGCGAGCTCAGCCACAGCTTGATCAGCCGCAGCACTTTTGCGTCGACGACGCGCCGGGCCACGCTCTTGAGCAGCTCGACGTGCGGAATTGTGTCGAAATATCTCGACAAGTCGGCGTCTACGACATCGGCGTAACCCTGCCGGATCAACCGGTGGGTCGCCTTGATCGCGTCGCCCGCGCTTCGTTCGGGTCTGTATCCGTACGCACAGTCCTCGAAGTCCGCCTCGAAGATCGGCTCCAACACCAGTTTGGCGGCCGTCTGCGCAACCCGATCGCGGATGGTGGGAATGCCCAACGGGCGCTCCCCGCCTCCCGGCTTCGGGATCATCACGCGCCGCACCGGCGAGGGCCGATACGTCATCGAGGCGAGGTCCTCACGCAAAGCCTCGAGCCACGCCTCCACTCCCGCCCGCTCGATGTCGTCGAACGTCACCCCGTCAACGCCCGCCGTCCCGTCGTTGCGACGGGCCAGCGCATAGGCGTGGGCGAGGATGTCCGCCCGACAGATCTTGTCGTACAGAAGATAGAAGCGGAACTTGGGCTCCGCCTTCGCCTTCACATAAAGCTTCCTCTGAAGGGTCCTGATCTTATCCGGCGTTTGCAAACTCGTCGCCAATCGCCGCTCCTTCCCCTCTTCGAAAGCGCCTCTGAAGTCAGGGGCCTTTGCTCCGCCGGAGTTACCCGGCCTCGACGCTCTTACGCCCCTGTCCGACTCCCGCTTCCGGCCGGCGCCCTCAAAGACGCCGTCGAGGCCGAACCCTCGCCGGACGCGGGTCTCCCCTGATTACCCGTTCCTCTCTTCCGGCCTGCCGCGCCCAATACCCCGGCGGACCCCATGAGTGCGCATGTCGATGCCTCCCCCATGGATGCTGCCTTCCCCGTCACCGTGGCGGGTCGGCGTCCGCATTGAACCTTTCGAGGCCTGCTCAGGCTATCACTCAAGTTGCGGCCGGCCGGATCGCTCAACCGCCCAAGGCGGCCTTTGTCGCGAGGCTCCAGCCCGGCCGGTTGCCCCGCCAGACCGCTCGCCAGCTACCGGACCCATCGACACTTATCCGGGTGGAACCTTCCTCCACTAGAGAAACGCGCCTTCAGGGCGCACACGGTGATGGGGTGGACGGCGCCCCGAACGGCATCATCGTGCCAAGATGGTCGTTGTCATCAACCCATCTGAAGGAAGCCGTCGATTGCGCAAGTCTACCCGGAATTTGACCGCCGTCACGCGCGTTGGGCTCGATCTGGGGAAGAAGGTTTTTCAGGTTCACGCCGTCGATGCGAAGGGCGAGGTCGTCGTGGCGCGCAAGCTGACGCGTGGCCGGCTCGTCGCCTTCTTCGCCGAGCTGGCGCCGTGCGTGGTGGCGATGGAGGCCTGCTCCTCGGCCCATCACTGGGGGCGGCAATTGCTGGCGCTCGGGCACGAGGTGAAGCTGATCCCGCCGGCGCATGTGAAGCCCGATGTCCGGCGCAACAAGAACGACGCGGCCGACGCGGCGGCGATTTGCGAGGCGGCATAGCGATCCGGAACGGATCGCGTCCCGCGATCCTATGTCGGCCGGCCCAGAGGTTCGTGTCGGTGCGCGGAATTGACAACCAGGCCGAGTTGATGCGCCATCGGGCGCGCGAGCTGTGTTCCGGTGACAGTGTTCCGGTGACTGCGGCGTCAGGATCAGGTGAACGTGGTTGGGCATCTGGCAATAGGCCCAGACCTCGACGCCGAAGCGACGGCAGGGCCCGGCGAACCAATGGCGATAGAGCGCATAGTCGCCGTCCTCGAAAAGGACGCGCTCGCCCCGGTTGCCCCGCTGGGTCACACAATGCGGCAAGCCGGGGACGACGACGCGGGCGATGCGGGACATGCAGCGACGCTTTACGCGGTTTCTCAATTTGGTAAAGGCGTCGATGTCACCGGAATTACGGAAGCTTAGAGCGAGTAGCACCCGGTAGCTCTCTCTCGGCACAACAGCGTGTCCCCACAGATGATGCCATGAGCCGTGCGACCATGGGCCGCATGGTTCCCATCGCGGGAGTCGTGCTCTTACTATGTCGCTACGGCTGACCGGAATTCGACGGTTGACGCGCTCAGAGCTTTGCAGGTTGAGGCACGCAGAAAAAGCAATGCAGGCCCAACTAAGGAAGCAGACGTGGGCGACCCGACCTCAGAATTTACAGGAGTACAAGCAAAGTGACAACGAGCCAACCGCTTGTCGCTTACACGGTTTGGGACGCTCCTACGCGGTGGTTTCACTGGATCAACGCTCTAACCGTGCTCGGTCTCATCCTGGTTGGGACTCTAATTCTCTTCGACGACGCAATGGGTGTGTCGGGCGCCGGAAAGGTGATGGCCAAGACGATCCATGTCTGGATTGGTTACGCGATGGTCGTCAATCTGTTGTGGCGGTTCGTCTGGGCGTTTTTCGGCAACCGTTATGCACGCTGGAAGGCCATCCTGCCCGGCGGCCCGGGATACGTAGCGGCGGCGGAGGCATATGTCTCGGCATTCCTTGCCGGTGAGCCGAAACACTATCTCGGCCACAATCCAATCGGTCGAATGGCTGTTTCTTTTATCCTCCTGCTTCTCGTCGTCCAGGCCGCGACCGGACTCGTCTTGGCGGGCACCGACATCTATTATCCGCCCTTCGGGCACTGGATCGCCAGCTGGGTCGTCGCTCCGAATACCGATCCTTCGGCTCTCACGCCGTTGGCGCGGGATCTCATGGACCAGAACGCCTACACGGCCATGCGATCGTTCAGGGCGCCTTTCGCGGAGATCCACGAATTCAGTTTCTACCTGCTTATCGCAATGGTCGCGCTGCACGTCGTCGCGGTGGTCGTAACCGAGCTGCAGGAAGGTGGCGCGCTTGTCTCGGCTATGCTGACAGGCCGAAAGATCATTCCGGGGCGTCCCGAAGACCTTTAACAACCGCAAACGAGTTGATGGAGGAAGTCGCCATGTTCGGAAAAACCACGGCTATCGCGCTGGCGCTCGGGTGCTGCTTCACGGCTCCAGCGATGGCGCAGGATGATCTCATGGCGCGGGCAAAGCAGCAGTTTCAGCCGATCCCGACAACCCCTCCCGAGTTAGCCGGCAATGCTGCGTCAGCGCCCAAAGTTGAACTCGGGAAGATGCTGTACTTCGACCCCCGGCTTTCGGCGAGCCATACGATCAGCTGCAACTCCTGTCATAGCATCGGCCTCGGCGGTGCGGACGCCGAGCCGACCTCCCTCGGACACCGATGGCAGCATGGCGGGCGTAATGCGCCCACCGTGTTCAACGCGGTCTTTAGCACGGCGCAATTCTGGGACGGACGCGCGAAGGATCTCGAGGAACAGGCCGGCGGACCGATGGTCAATCCGCTTGAGATGGCGTCGCCGCCCGCTCATGTCGCGGAACAATTGAAAGGCATTCCCGGCTATCGCGATGCTTTCGCGAAGGCGTTTCCTGGAGAGTCGGATCCGGTCTCGCTGGCGAATGCGCAGAAGGCCATTGCTGTGTTCGAGGCCACGTTGATTACGCCCAACGCCCCATTCGACCTTTTCCTCAAAGGCGACGCGAACGCGCTGTCGGCCAGGCAGAAGCAGGGGCTCGCTCTGTTCATGGATAAGGGCTGCGTCAGTTGTCACAACGGCGTCAACGTCGGCGGCGGAATGTACGCGCCGTTCGGCGTCGCTGAAAAACCGGGGGCCGAATTTCTGCCGCCGGCCGACAAAGGGCGCTTCATGGTGACCAAGACGCCGAGTGACGAATATGTCTTCAAGGTCCCGACGCTTCGCAACATCGCTTTGACCGCTCCGTATTTCCACACGGGCCAGGCCTGGGACTTGCGACAGGCCGCGGGCGTTATGGGCACAAGCCAGCTTGGCGTTCAGCTGACCGACGATGAGATCGACGAGATCACGGCCTTCCTCGGTAGTCTGACGGGCGAGCAACCGAAGGTGATCTACCCAATCCTTCCGCCGAGCGGCGCCGGCACGCCGCAACCGGAGCCCTAAGCAAGTCTCATCTGGCTAGCCAACGAATGCCGGCTGTGATTCTGTTTTGGTTCGGCTTCGAGTATGGACCCCAATCGGACAACTTAGGGAGAAGTCATCTGATGAAGGAGACTGCAACTCTCCGCGCGATTCTCACCAGCAATAACAGCATGACCTTATATGTCTTCGACAAAGACACCGCGGGTAGCGGAAGCCGCCTTGCTGGCAATTGACTGCACTGAAAATCAGCCGCCTTGCTGGCAATTGACTGCACTGTCACTTGAACTCGACCTTGCGCGAGATCGCTGCCGCCTGATCAACTGTCAAACTCGATAATGTAGTGCCGCGGCCACGCCGCAGCGCGCTATTGCATGCGCGATCAATAACTTGGTTTCGTGCACTTTGAAGATCAGTCAGACCGGCTTTATCAGGCGAAAAGATTCGTTCGGGCGAAAAAATTGATCCAAATCAATTGCGGCAATTCCCCTCGTTGTTATAAAGTTTACCGTAGGCTTGCCCGGTTATCACGTGTCGCGGGCCGGAAGGCGGGGAGAGTGTCATGGGTGCGAACGCATCGAATTCGATGAATTCCCGGATGGAGCGAGGGCGGTCCGAAATCCGGAGCGGGTTGACGGCCGCTCCACTGGCGATCGTGGCGGTCCTTCTCGCCAATGGGGCGCAGGCCCAATCGTGGCCCGCTTGGGAGACAGTGGTCAACAACGGGATGGTCGCGCCGACCTCCACGACGTTGCCATCAACGCCCTATTTCTTCAGCTACAACCAGCCGTCGGTCAATGACTTCGGGCTCGTGGTGTTCCGCGCCCGTTCGAAGCCCCTCAACGGAGGCGGTGGTGGCGGAGGCGGCGGCGAGGGCGGCGGCACGACGCAGGGGATCTATACCCGCGACATGAGCATTTCGGGGTCGCCGATCAATTGGCTGGCTGACAACAAGGGAGTCACGGTTCCCACCCCCAATACGACTGGCGCGACCTTCATCGAATTTCCCTCGATCCCGCGCATCGACGCGACGTCGTCGACGGTCGCTTTCCGCGGCCAGTCGCAGCCCGTCTACACGCTGCCGGACGGCACGAAGAGCGGTACGTCGGGCGTCTACATGAATCCGGGCGGGACGCTGATCACCGGCGCGAGCCAGCTCGGGGACGCAGGGTTCGCTCAGTTCGCGGTGCCGAACACGCCCGCCGGGACGGGCTTCGACCAGTTCCCCGGCGCGCCGTCCGTCACCGGCGGCTCGACCGTGGTGTTCAAGGGCAATTACACGGTCAATGGCGTGGCCCAGACCGGCGTGTTCTTCCGCGACACGTCCCTCGGCCCAACTGCGCCGACCTTGGCGATCGCCCAGTCCGGCGACCCGATTCCGGGCTTCGCCGGTTCCGTGTTCGGTTCGACCGCGCCGCCGACGGCGGCGGCGAACAAGGTCGTCTTCACCGGCCTCGACAACGAGAGCGCGCCGACCGCCGGCGGCATCTACCTCGCCCCTCTCACGGCGAATCCGACGCTGACGACCCTCGCCAAAATCGGCGAGGTCGTGCCCAACAGCGGCGGGCAGACCTTCGGCGGCTTCGGCGAGGGGCTGTCCTTCGACGGCCGCAACGTGGGATTCTGGGCCTATTGGGGCACAGACACGATGACGGTCCACGTGGCCTGCGCGTCGGAGGGCTCAGCGGCGGCCTATTGCAACCAGCTGTATCCGGAGGGGGTCAATCTCACCGAGCCGCTGCATCAGGGCATCTTCACCCTGAACACGACCACAGACGCGCTCTCGATGATCGCGCAGACCGGCGAGAACGGATACACCGACTTCCTCAAATGGACGTTTTCGGGGCGGGTGCCCGGCACGGAAGGCGAGACGGACGGCGAGCCGGCGCGCTGGCGCAGCTCCGCCTATCTCGCGGATTCAGGCGGCAATGTCGTGTTCCTCGGTCAGAAGGACACGCTCAGCGGCCTCTATCTCGGCGGCGAGGGCACGTCTTCGATCGAGACTCTGCTGACGACCGACTCGCTCGGCCAGTCAGTCGATCCGATGGCACCAGCAGGCTCATACGTGTCGTCTATAGGCCTCGAGCGGGACGGTTTCCGCGGCAACCAGCTGACCATCTCCGTCGGCATGCTCGACCCGATCACGACGGCGAGCTGGGGCGGCATTTATCTGGCCGCGGTTCCCGAGCCGTCGACCTGGGGGATGCTGCTGTCCGGCTTCGCCGGGCTGGGTTACATCGCCTGGCGTCGCGGCGCGAAGCGGCAGGCGGCCACCGTCTAGACCCGATCGTTCGTCGCTCACGGGAAGGCTTCCGCAAGGAGGCCTTCCTGCCGTCGCGGATCCTGATGGTCTGTCGGCCGAAGCTCACGAACCCTGTTGTGACCCCGACCCCGATTACCGATGATTACCGATGATTGTGATTACGGGGAAATGGATTATGGGGACATGATACTGGACTGCACCCGTCTTTACCAAATTGTCTTCCGCGACAGCGCCTTCTTTGCGCGGCTTGCGGCCGCGTTTGCCCGGCGCCAGCAAGCGGCCGAGGCGTTTTTCGATGCCGGCGACGAACGCCGCCGAGCCGAGCGGGCGGCCGATTAGCTCAAGATCGTCACACCGACCGGGGGAGGGTGCGGACGCCAGGAAGGATAACCCCCGCAACTCCTCCGAATTGACCGGGCCGGCGCGGCGCCGCGCATTCGAGCCCGGGAGGAAGCGCCGTGGACCGGATGCGGGGCAGGGCGGCGATCGTGACGGGCGCGGCGAGCGGGATCGGGCGGGCGAGCGTCATCGCCTTCGCGCTCGAGGGCGCGCAGGTGCTGGCGGTCGACCAGGAGCCCGGGGGGCTCGACGAGACGGTGGCGGAGGTCAGGCGCGAGGGCGGAACGGCGCTCGCCCATGTCGCCGACGCGGGCGACGAGGAATCGGTCAAGGCCACGGTCGCGCGCGCGCTTCAAGCGTTCGGCGCGATCGACGCGATCTACGCCAACGCCGGGATCAGCGGCGGATTGACGCCGCTGTTCGAGCAGTCCGTCGAATATTGGATGGAAATCCTGCGCGTCAATCTGATCGGGCCCTTCCTCGCCATCAAGCACGGCGCGCCGCCGATGATCGCCAGGGGAAGCGGCTCGATCGTGCTGACGGCGTCGGTCGCGGCGCTCCGCGCCAATGCGGGCGGCGCCCCCTACGGGGCGAGCAAGGCGGGCGTCGTGAGCCTCGCCCAGAGCGCCGCCAATACGCTCGCAGGCACGGGCGTGCGCGTCAACGCGGTCTGCCCGGGCCTGATCGAGACCGGCATGACCAAGCCGATCTTCGACCGGGCGCGCCAGCGCGGCACGGACCACAAGATCGGCCAGCTCAATCCGCTGGGACGGGCGGGGCGGCCCGAAGAGATCGCGGCGATGGCGCTGTTCCTCGTCAGCGACGAAAGCTCCTACGTCAATGGCCAGGCCTTCCCGGTCGACGGCGGCCTATCCAGCAGCCATCCCTTCGCCGGCCCAAGGCCCTGAGCGATGCGCGCGCTCGTCAGGCCTTCATCGTGCGCCTGTCATCTCCCCAAATTTGTCTATTGGTGATGACCCGTTCTCCACGTAGCCTTGACTGCGGAAGAATCCAAGGGACCGGTCGAAAGGCTAAGCTCGTTCCTGCAAGATGATCGGCTCACCCTCTGGCTGACGAAGGTCATGACCGACGACAGATGGAACGCTGAAGCGCGCAGATTGGCGTTGCTGGGCGTCTACAGTCAAAGGTGCATAGCCGAAGCCCTCTCCGCCGCTCATAAAGCGGGAAAACTGGAGGGAATGCGCGAGGCGTTCGAAATTTCCCAGAGGATGCGGCACTCGGCCGCGTCAATCCGGCTGACGATTTCCGCCCGCTTCGACACGCTCAGACAGGAGACGGGGTGCGACGAGCTGCGCGACGGGCAAAGCAGCGCCGCCGGCGGAACGCCGGCGCTCAGTCGTACCGGCTGAGGAGACAAGTCGGGTTCTTCAGGCCGCGGCCCCTCGGCGATCCCGGTGGACCAGGAGTTGGAGCCGTCCGGTCAGCCGAGTGTTCGGACCACGAAGGGGCGGTGGTTTGGGCGCGCTCCCTTCGCCCGTTGGGAGAAGGGCCCGGGATGAGGGGCCTTGCGGCAGTCGCTTGGCGCGATCTTTCCTCGGTTGGGACCCCTGATCCGGCGCCGGAGCCCGTTCGGAAGAACGGGCGTTCTTCCGAACGCCCTAAGTCGCCATCTTCTCCCGAAGGGAGAAGGGATTCCGGACGGTCACTTCTCCTTGGTCGTCCAGATCACGTCGTAGGTCAGCGTGAAGGCGAACAGGCTCGCATTGTTGCCCGGCGCGTCGGCGACCGACCACGTTCCCTTGCCGGCGAGGTCCTTGTACTTGCCGGTGCCGCCGAGGAGCGCGATGTCGCCGCCTTCCGGGCCTTCGTAGGTCATGTAGAGCTTGTCGCCGTCGCCGTCCGTCTGGATGCACGTGCCGGTGAAGGCGTACCCCTCGGGCCGCGCCTTGGCCTCCTCGAGACAGCGGATGGCGAGATTGTCGAGGAGCTTCGACCCGTCGCGGGTCTTGACGATGCCGGTGCATTCGGCCGACGAATTCGAGCCTACCGGGCCCATGTCGACGATCGCCAGCGAGCGGCAGACCGCATAGGCCGCGAGTTTCGCCGAGCCGGCCGGCGGCAGCGGCTCGGCGACCGAGGCCGACGCTCCGAATGCGACCCAGGTCGCCGGAACGAGGAACGCGCTCAAGATTCGCATCGCGGTCTCCAGTTGCTCTGTGCAACGCGTCTTCGAGCGCGCAGGCGCGCTCAAGCCTCAACCGTGGGGATGCTCGACTGCGGAAAGCCGCTCCTCGAGTTCGGCGATGCGTGTGTCCGTCCGCGTCTCGAAATGGGTCAGACTGCCCAGCAACTCGGCCTTCAGCATCAACTCGATCTCCGCACGCGAATCCGAGATGCGCCGCTCGATGTCGTCGAACCTGCGGTCATGACGCCGCAAAACCTCGATGACCTGAAGAAGCATTGTGCGATGCTGAGGCATCTCGACACGAAACTCCCTGAGAATCGTCAACATCAGATTGTTATCAGGCTCCGCCGCTGGACTCCCTCAGCGGATCGTCAAGTTTCCCGCCAACACTCCGCCTTCCGCAAAGTTCCGTCAACATTGCCGAGGCGCGACCGTTCGCCCAATAAAGTCCTTCCGGGGGCCCGGGGTTGGGCGTCGTCACCGGATGCGCGTCCCTTTCGCAAGGCGGCGCTCCTCATGTCGAATCAGGCGATCTGTATCGGGAGGCGCGTCTGACGAAAGGTTGTTACAGAGGCGGCGCATCAGGCGCGAAATATCCCTGCTCCCGGCGCATCAGGGAACTTGAGTTCCCTGATGCGCCAAAAAATCTCCCTGTTCGCCCGCGTAGGGAATTTTGCTGGAAGCGCCTCCAATCGTTAGGCTTTTCTGGCCAGTTTTTCACCGAGTTGGCTGAAGTGCGGGAAATTCGCTGAATTTTTCCCTGTTGGCAGGGAACTGCGACGCGGGCGTTGGCGTCACGACGCCGTTCAACCTCGCGAACCCTTCCCCCTCTCGTGCAGCGAGGCCAGCGCCCCGGCCAGCGCCTTCCTCAACCCGTGCATCTGGTCGATCAGATGCAGGATCACGTCGAGCCCCTCGTCGTTGACCCCCATGTTGTGCTTGAGGTCGTGGATGAGGCCGGCGCGGGCGAGGTCCATGTCGGTGAAGGCCCGCTCGGGCGCGCTGCAGTCGGGGCAGATCCACGATTCGCGGATCCAAACCTCGAGCGTCCCGGAATCGAGACGGGTGCGTTCGAGAAACTCGCGCTCGGTGATCATGGCCGTCACATCTCCCTGCGGGGATCATAGCTTGCGGGCGGCGTCCAGCCCTGGAGGAACGCGTCGAGATCGGCGTCCGGGGGCTTCGGCATCACGACCTTGAGCTTGACGAATTCGTCGCCGGTCTTGCCGCGGGCCTTCACCCCCTTGCCCTTCAGACGCAGGGTGTCGCCTGTGTTCGCGCCCTTCGGGACGCGCAGCATCACCCTGCCCGTGACAGTCGGGGCGCGCACTTCCCCGCCGAGCGCCGCCTCCTTCACGGTGATCGGCAATTCCACATGGATGTCGTCGCCCTCGCGGCTGAAGAAACGGTGCGGCTCGACCACGATCTGCACCAGCGCGTCGCCCGGCGGCCCTTCTCCCGGCGGGGGCGCGCCCTTGCCGCGCAGGCGCAGGACCTGCCCGTCCTCGACGCCGGACGGGATCGCGACCTCGAGGGTCCCGCCGTGGGGCAGGGTGATCGTCTTGGTCGCGCCGTTGACCGCATCGAGGAAGGGGACGTGCAGCTCGTAGTGAAGGTCCGCGCCCGGCGCGCGCCTCGCCTGTTCCCTGGCCTGCTCGCGGCTGCGGCGCAGGAGCTCGGCGAAGAGGTCGTCGCCCTCGGCGAAGTCGGCATAGCCCTGCGCGCTCTCGTAAGGATGCCCCTGGGCGCCGGCATATTCGCGGTAATATCGGCCAGGGGGGGGCCCCTTCTCGGCCCCCGACGCGTCGATCTCGCCCGCGTCGTAGCGCTTTCGCTTGTCCGGATCCGACAAAAGGTCGTTGGCGGCCGAAACCTCCTTGAACTGCTCCTCCGCGTGCTTGTCGCCCGGATTGAGGTCCGGGTGCAGCTTTTTGGCGAGCTGCCGGTAGGCTTTGCGGATTTCCTCCGGCGTCGCGCTCCTGGCGACGCCGAGGACGTAATAGGGGTCTTTCAAAGCATGGCCTCCGCGCCAGAGCGACGGGCGCATGCTTAGCAGACTTGCTGCCGCCGTCTCCAGATATGACCTGCGCGAAGCCGGCCGGGAGCGCGAGGCCAGGTTCGGGATCAACGAAAAAGCCGCCGCGTCAGACGCGACGGCTTCTTTCAGGTCAGAAGGCCGCTCTTGTTTATGTCCGCCGCCGGTACATCCGCGGTCGACGAGACAAGGAGAGCGACTTCAGTTCAGACTGCGCTCAATTCGCCCCGGGGCGATTGGCCTGCCGCCGGTCCATCCGCGGTCGGCGGGCACAAGAAGCGCACAATCGTGTCAGGCGGCGCTGAGGTTGCCCGCGCTCGACTTGCCCGTCCGCTTGTCCGCGACGATGTCGAAGTTGATCTTCTGGCCCTCGTTCAGATTGCTCATCCCCGCGCGCTCGACAGCGCTGATGTGGACGAACACATCCGAGCCGCCGTTGTCCGGCTGGATGAAACCAAAGCCCTTCTGGGCGTTGAACCACTTGACGGTTCCGGTCTGCATAGTCTTTCCTTTCGCGCGATGTGCGCGGTCGTACGGCGCCCAGGAGGCGTCCGCTGGTTAGTTGATATCGATGTCCAGAGGATGTGTCGTGGGCCTGCCGTAATGTCTCCAGACGGCGCGGGCCAAGTCATTCGGCCGAAAAATCGATGCTTCCTTTTCGTCTCCAATTGTGTTCATTTTAAGTTCGCGTCCGTAAGCTGGGAAGTTCGGCGTTTTTCCATCGTCCGAGTTTCCGAGGCGATCGTCCCCTTGTCCTGACAGTTGCATTCGGGGATACAGTCCTGTGCGAGGCTGGGTGAAGCGCCTCGTTGAATCGGGAGGCTGGCGGGGCCCCCGCCGCCATCAGGAGCAACGACTATGGGATTGATCAGTTTCGTGAAGAACGTCGGCGCGTCCATCTTCGGCGGCAGCGAAGCCAAGGCCGCGCCGGCCGATGAGCTCAAGAAGGAGCTCGACAAGCACGGTCTCGACCGCTCGGACGTCAAGATCGAGGTCGAGGGCGACAAGGTGAAAGTGTCGGGCTCGGCCAAGAGCACCGAAGAGGCCGAAAAGATCGCGATCGCGCTCGGCAACACGGTCGGCGTGGGAACGGTGCAGAACGACATCAAGCCCGCCGCGGTCGCGCCGGAATCGAGGTTCTATACCGTCAAGTCGGGCGATACGCTCTGGGCGATCGCCGAGCGGGAATACGGCAAGGGGCATGGCGCCAAGTACGACGTCATCTTCCAGGCCAACCGTCCGATGCTGACCCACCCGGACAAGATCTATCCGGGTCAGGTGCTGCGCGTTCCGCCGCTGGTCTGAGCGCTGGCGGGCCATCGACTGCCGGGTCGGGTGTGGCAAGCCAGGAGAGGCGTCTCGGGTCCGGTGATCCGCGTCGTTCTCCTTCAATCAAAGGGCGTTCGGAAGAACGCCCGCCTTTCGTGGGGAGGGCGCGATGGGGTCGCGCCAAGCTTGGGAATACGGGGCCTCGCGCATCACCACGATCGGCGGCGCGCGCCGACGCGCGCGATCAGAAGGTCAGCTTCGCAGCCCCGGCGCCTCGTGGCCAGTTCGCGCGACATATTCGGCGTAGCCGCCGGAAAATTGGTGAACGCCCTCGGGCGTCAGCTCCAGCACCCGGTTGGAGAGCGCCGACAGGAAGTGGCGGTCGTGCGAGACGAACAGCATCGCGCCCTCGTATCGCGATAGAGACGTGATCAACATCTCCTTGGTCAAGAGGTCGAGGTGGTTGGTCGGCTCGTCGAGCACCAGGAAATTCGGCGGATCGAACAGCATCGTCGCCATGACCAGTCGCGCCTTCTCGCCGCCCGACAACACCCGGCATTTCTTCTCGACATCGTCGCCGGAGAAGCCGAAACAGCCGGCTAGCGACCGCAACGAACCCCGCCCCGCCTGGGGGAACGCGGTTTCCAGCGACTGGAACACCGTGAGGTCGCCGTCGAGCAGGTCCATGGCGTGCTGGGCAAAATAGCCCATCCTGACGCTCACCCCGAGTGCGACCGAGCCCTCATCGGCCTCGGCGGCGCCGGCGACCAGCTTCAGGAGCGTCGACTTGCCGGCGCCGTTGACGCCCATGACGCACCATCGTTCCCTGCGGCGCACCTGGAAATCGAGCCCCTCGTAGATCGTCTTCGAGCCGTAAGCCTTGCGAACGCCCTTCAGGCTCGCCACGTCCTCCCCACAGCGCGGGGCCGGCGGGAAATCGAACAGAATCGTCTGGCGACGCCTGGGCGGCTCCACCCGCTCGATCTTGTCGAGCTTCTTCACCCGGCTCTGCACCTGCGCCGCATGCGAGGCGCGCGCCTTGAACCGCTCGATGAATTTGATTTCCTTGGCCAGCATCGCCTGCTGGCGCTCGAACTGGGCCTGTTGCTGCTTCTCGTTCTGCGCCCGCTGCAGCTCATAGAACTCGTAGTCGCCGGAATAGGTTGTGAGCGAGCCGCCGTCGATCTCCAAGATCTTGCCGACGATACGGTTCATGAACTCGCGGTCGTGCGAGGTCATCAGAAGCGCGCCGTCGTAGCTCTTGAGGAACTGCTCGAGCCAGATCAGGCTTTCGAGGTCGAGGTGGTTGCTCGGCTCGTCGAGCAACATGGCGTCGGGGCGCATGAGGAGGATGCGGGCAAGCGCCACGCGCATCTTCCAGCCGCCCGACAGCGCGCCGACGTCGCCGTCCATCATGTCCTGGCTGAAGTTGAGGCCGGCCAGAACTTCCCGCGCTCTCCCCTCGAGCGCGTAGCCGCCGAGTTCCTCGAAGCGATGCTGCGCCTCGCCGTAGCGCTCGATGACGCCGTCCATGTCGTCGGCCTGAGCCGGATCGGCCATGGCGTGCTCCAGCCGCGCCAGTTCCGCGGCGACGAGGCGCACCGGGCCGGCGCCGTCCATGGCCTCGAACACGGCGCTGCGGCCCGACATCTCGCCGACGTCCTGGCTGAAATAGCCGATCGTCACGCCGCGATCGACCGAGACCTGGCCCTCGTCCGGCCGTTCCTGCCCGGTGATCATGCGGAAGAGCGTCGTCTTGCCGGCCCCGTTGGGACCGACGAGGCCGACTTTCTCGCCCTTCATCAGCGCCGCCGAGACCTCGACGAACAGGAGATGCTGGCCATTCTGCTTGGATATGCTTTCGATACGAATCATCAGCGCGGCACGACCTTAAGGATGCTTGCGGGCGTCCTTATGCCACGGGAGGCGCGCCGCCAAACTGCGCGGGCAGCCGGCCCGGCGCCGGGCATGGTGGCTCGCCCGGCTGTGCCGCGGCGATTTCGGCGGGCTTCGCGAAAATGCGGGCAAACGATGATGACGGTCGTTTCGCTGCAATCCGCGCGGCGGGGGGCTTGTCAGCGGCGCGGCGGCGGTCTTGTCTTGCTGAAATCAAAAGCGCCCGCGCTGGCGCAACACGGAGAGCAGGCGATGTGCGTGAACTGCGGCAGCATCGGAATCGGGCGAAGGCATTTCCTGAAGCTTGGCGCAGCGAGCGCCGTCGCCGTGGGTTTGAGCGCATCGACCCGGGCGTTCGCGGCCGAGGGCGCGCCGACCTCGCTCTCCCCCGACCAGGCGCTCGCGGCGCTGAAGTCGGGCAACCAGCGCTACGTGAGCAATCCGGAACTCTGTTCGGTCGATCTCGCGGCGAGCCGCGGCGCGGTCGCGGGGCATCAGGCGCCCTGGGCCACGATCATCGCCTGCGCCGACAGTCGCGTGCCGCCGGAGTTGATCTTCGGCGGCCACGGCGTCGGCGAGCTTTTCGTCGCCCGCAACGCCGGCAATCTCGTCGATACCGCGACCCTCGGGACGGTCGAGTACGGCGCCGCCGTGCTCGGCTCTCCGGTCATCGTCGTCCTTGCCCACACGAACTGCGGCGCGGTGAAGGCCGCCTGCGACATCGTCACGAAGAACGCGACCTATCCAGGAGCGATCGGTCCGATGATCGACCCGATCCTGCCGGCCGCGCTCGCCGTCCGCAACGATCCTGGCGATTTCGTCAATAACGCGGCAAAGGAAAGCGCCCGGCGGACAGCCGCGCGGCTGTCCGCGTCGAGCACGATCATCGCCGGGCTCGCCGGCTCGGGGAAGCTGAAGGTCGCCGCGGCGATCTATGACCTCGAAAACGGCGTCGTCAGCTATCTGGAATGACGACGGTCGACGGGCGATGCGACGCCGTCTCCTTCCGCCGCCGGCAAGCCGTCGGGCGCCGGCGGTTTCCGTGTTCCCGGGCGGATGACGCCAGGTCGACCCCGACACGGGGCACGGAACTTTGCCAAGCCGGCTGAAATTCGAACCGATCCCATCCGATCCGAGGCGCGACGACTGCGCTCTTCGGGGAAAATGGCCCGATCACGTCGTGTTCAGAACGCAACCTCGGGAGGTATGAACGCCTTGATGACGCTCGCCGGAACGAAATATTTCGCGATGTCGACCGAATGAACCGACGAGGGTCCCAATCCGGTTCTTCGTTGCCCGATGGAAATCTTGCGGCTGATGATCCCGAGCAGGCACTGATTTCCCGCGTCGAACACCCCGGAACCGGAGTTTCCCGTGGTCGCCACGTCGCCGATCGCCGTGTCGAATCGGCCTCGCAGATTGCGTGGAAGCAAGGCCGGCGGGATCACGTGCGACCGGGCGACGCCTTCCGGGATGGCGACGACGACGGCTTCGCCGGCGTAGGATGGCCTTTTACAAAGCGGCATCCGGCGCATCTGCAATCGCACCGGCAGCCTGGCGGCGTCGATGGACAGAAGCGTCAGGTCGACTTCGTCCAGCGAACCCTGCCTGACCAACGCGGCCGGCAGGTCCTCTCCGGCAATGACCACATGAGGCTTCGTTTCAGCGACGTCCGCCGGCACATGAGCCGCCGTGATGACGAACCCGTTGCCGAGATAGATTCCATACCCCGGCCACGCCTGGCGGGGCGTCCGGTTGATGTGCACTGCATATTGCTTGAGTTCAGAGTCGTCGGGCAAGTCAGCCGAAAACGCGGTCGATGCGAACATGGCCGCCGCCAGGGCGAGCCCGAACCGGACCGATGCTTGCGTCAATTGGCGCCTCCGACTTTTCCAAGTCAACGATTACACAGAAAAATCAAGGCCGCGAGACGGCCAAGCCGAACCATACCCGGTCGAAGCCGGAAGGCAATGCCGACATTCGCGAGCGAAACCGCGTGCGAGCGCAATGAGCGGCGGCGCTACCAGCGCTCGAGACCCAGAAGCTTCCTGCCGAGCGGCGTGAGTTCGGCGGTCGTCGCGTTTTGCTTTTCCCACTCGCGAGGATCGCCGGGGAAGGCGTCCCGCTTCGGATGATCGCGTTCGCGCCACAGGCGGACGCGCTCGTCGCGCTCCGCAATGTTCTCCCATTCGGCCGGATACATCGAAATGTATAGCGCCATCCTTACGCGGTCCTGCGAATGGTTCGGGCGCACGCCGTGGGCCAGGAGTGAATTCCAGATCAGGAAGTCGCCGGCCTCCATGTCGATGTTGACGATCTTCAGTCCGCTCGTATCGGGATGCATTGGATCTCGATCGTCTGGCTGGGTCTTCACCCATTCGTCGAAATTGGAAAAGAGCTCGGGAACGCACTGAAACCCGCCCACTTCGCCGTCCTGCTCCTTCAGGCTGAGCACGCCCTGCACCCCGATCGGAGACGGAGACAGCGACGTGTCGACGTCCCAATGGATGAATCCGTGCGCAGCAATTCTAAAACTATCGAATTGGGGTCCATTCATGAGCCACCTCGGATATGTGTGAGTTCTGGGGGGATGGCGAAATTGGTCAGGACTTCGAGCAGGACGGGCCAAGAGGGAAAGACGACGTAGGCGGTCAGCATGAGGATATGGGCGAAGAAGCTGGTTCGCTTTGCAGCGGCTTGGCGGGCGGCTTGCCAGGGCGGGTCCAGCAATTCGAGCACGGTATGCCAGGCGAAGGCGAGCAGATTGAGGGCCGCTAGCGTCATGGCGAGAAAGTCCCGGCCGTGCCCGAAGTTGTGTTCGAGCTCGTAGCCATGGTTTTTCATGACGTTGAAGCTCTCGTTCTCGATTTTCCATCTCGCGCGGCCACAGGCGACGATTTCGGCGACGTTGGCCTTGGAAACGGGAAGGCTGGTCACCCAGGCCATGGAATATTTGACCTTTCCCTTGGCGTCGACGATCTCGAAGCCGATCCAGTTGACGAGGATGGCGTCCTTGGCCTCGCGGATCGGAACCGCCTCGATCCAGCGATAACGGAACGTCTCTTTCGTGGTGCGGCGGCGCGCTTTCTCCTCGTGGCTCGAAAGCTCGGCCCCGGCGATGAAGTCGTAGAGCGCCTTGTGCGAGGTTTCCTTGGCTGTGAAGATGAAATCATCGCCGGCGTCCGTGACCATCTTGGCGACGGGATGGCAGGCGAACAAATCGTCGCCCAGATAAATCGGCCGCAGCGGGGCGAGCCGCGCGCCATGCTTGCCGAACCAGCGCTTGACGGCATTACGCTCGCAGTCCTGTTTCTCGGCGCCGTCTCGGGTCGCGATGAATTCCGGCATCAAGGGCACGACCTTGGAATGGCCGGGCGCCACGACCGTCGCGGACAACAGGCTATGATAGTTCTCGGTCCTGCCGTTGGACCGCTTGCGGGTGAGACAGTTCGGACAGCCGAGCTTTTGCGAGCAGAAATACTCGGTTCCATCCCATGCAACCAAGGTTCTGCCGTCCAGCCGACTGAAGGCCTGTCGGATCGGGGGCTCGGTCAGCAGCGTTTCCATGCGCTCGAAACAAGGCTGCAAAAGCGCGGGGTCGGCCTCGTCCAGCCTGTCGCGGATATAATTGTCCGAAGGGATTCGACCGATCCTGAACAGCGTCTGGCAGTTGGAGCGGCCATGGCCCTTCTCCAGCGCGCGCTGAAAACGGAGAAACGACGCGCCCTGCATGAAAAACATCGCGAAAGCCGAGAGGCCGAAGTCGGCGATCTCGATGTTGCCGCCGCGCCCTTTTCGCGTGTCAGGAAAAGTCGCGCATACGGACTTCAACTCGGACAGAAGGGAGGGCAAAAGCTGCATCCCAACCATGAAACAGACTTTTGCTGATTCGCGAATCCTGAAAATCCGTACTTTTAGAATTGCTGATCCGTGCGGGTTCCCCTTGACAGGCTTCGGCGGATTGAGATTGGCCCTGTCGATGGTCACCCAGAGGTCCCCCCGGTCCCAGATGTCGACGAATGCGTCGTAGATGCGCGGCGCCGTCCGGTTGTCCCAGAGATATTGATGATTGTAGATCTCCAGCATTCCGGTGTCGTTGAGTTCCTTCATCTTGTGCTCGCGCCGCTGCGGTGCATGCCAGCTTGAGGGGTCGTTCGGGTCTTTCTCGTCGAAGCGCCACAGCAAATCGACGAGCCGCTCGACGTTGCCGGGCGGGACCGCCTGCCGGACGATCACGTAACCCCTGTCGATCCAATGTCGCCAGTCATCCCCGGAGAGGACCCGAAGCGGCAGAACCTTGCGGATGTCCCTGAGCTGAATGCTCGCGCTGGTCGTCGGGTGGTGGTCGCGAGCGGGCGCATTCTGCATGGGCCTATCTCCCTCGCGGCGCGTTTGCGGACGCGGCCGGCGCGGTCACGATAGAGGCGCCGCATGGCTTCATTGCGCCGGGAGCCGTTTGATGACCGCTGCCTGCCGCAGGCCAAAGCGCCCGCGAATGTAGAATGGGGAGAGTTCACCCCCTCGCATCAAGCCCGTAAAGCGAATGCAGTGTGCGCACCGCGAGCTCGGTGTAGGCCTCGTCGATCAGCATCGAGAACTTGATTTCGGACGTCGTGATCGCGCGGATGTTGATTCCCTTGGCCGAGAGCGCCTTGAAGGCGCGGGCGGCGACGCCCGAATGCGAGCGCATGCCGACGCCGATCGCCGAGATTTTCACCACGTCCTGCGTGCCGTTGAGACGCGCAAAACCGATTAGGTCGCGCCGAGCCTCAATCATCTCCTTCGCCCGTTCGAAATCGGCGCCGGAGACGGTGAAGGTGATGTCGGTCGTCGTCGAGTCCTCGGACACGACCTGGATGATCATGTCGACGTTGATGTTGGCGTCGGCGAGCGGCCCGAAGATCGCCGCGGCGACGCCGGGCTTGTCGGCGACCTCGCGCAGAGTGATCTGCGCTTCGTCGCGGGAGAAGGCGATCCCTGTGACGATCTGCTGCTCCACGATATCCTCCTCGTCGCAAATGAGCGTGCCGAGCTTCGGGTCGGCCGGGTCGTCGAACGACGACCGCACATAAAGTTTGACCTTGTGCACCATGGCCACTTCGACCGAGCGCACCTGCAGAACCTTCGCCCCGAGCGAGGCCATTTCGAGCATTTCCTCGAACGCCACCCTGTCGAGCCGCCGCGCCTTCGGCACGACTCGCGGGTCGGTGGTGTAGACGCCGTCGACGTCTGTATAAATGTCGCAACGGTCGGCCCCAATCGCGGCCGCGAGCGCGACCGCCGAGGTGTCCGAACCGCCGCGCCCGAGCGTCGTCACCCGGTTCGACGGACCGTGCAGACCCTGGAAGCCGGCCGCGACCGCGATTTCGCCACGACTTCAGGCTCTCGATGAGCTGGGCGCCGTCGATTTTCGTGATGCGGGCGCTTCCATGCGCATTGTCGGTAAGGAGCGGAATTTGCCATCCCTGCCAGGATCGCGCGGAGAGTCCCATATCCTTCAGGACGAGGGCGAGCAGGCCGGCAGTGACGAGCTCGCCCGAGGCGACCACCGCGTCGTATTCGGCGTTGTCGGAGTGCGACCCCGCCTCGTTGCACCAGGCAACGAGTTCATTGGTTTTGCCCGACATGGCGGAGACAACGACCGCGACCTCGTGCCCGGCGTCCACCTCGCGCTTGACGTGGCGCGCGACGTTGCGAATTCGCTCGACATTGGCGACGGACGTGCCGCCGAATTTCATCACCAGACGTGACAAAAAGGGCCTCTGCTCTCGAGGGGGGACGCGCGGCTCGCGCGATGAGACGCGGCGGCGTATAAAGGCGCGGGTTCGGCCGGTCAACGCTGGGTGAAGCGCTGATCCTGTTCCTTGTGGTCAGCGGAAAGCCGCGCCTCGAACGATGAAAAAAGGCCCGGACGGCAAGACGAAGGAAAGTGATGATCGCCCCGCCTGCGCCGAGCGTTATTTCCGAGGAAGTCGCGCGGTTCGACGCGCTTGGCGACTCCTGGTGGGACCCTGATGGACCGCAGGCGCCGCTCCACTGGCTCACGCCCGTCCGCATCGCCTGGGCGCGCGACCGCGCCCTCCGTCATTTCCGGCGCGAGGCCGAGGCCGGCCTGCCCCTCGCGGGCCTCGACATCCTCGACGTCGGCTGCGGGGCGGGACTGTTCGCCGAACCCCTCGCCCGGCTTGGCGGCCACGTGCTCGGGATCGACCCTGCTCCCGCCTCGATCGGCGTCGCCCGACGCCACGCCGAGGAGACGGGGGCAAGCCTCGCGTATCGCGTGGCGACCGTCGAGGAGGTCGCGGCCGAGTCGAGGCGTTTCGACGTCGTCAGCGCGATGGAAGTCGTCGAGCACGTCGCCGATCCGGCGGAATTCGTCGGGGTCGCCGCTTCGCTCTTGAAGCCCGGCGGCCTTTTTCTGGCCTCGACCCTGAACCGCACGCTGAAAAGCTTCGCGCTGGCGATCGTCGGGGCCGAATACGTGCTGCGCTGGCTCGAGCCCGGAACGCACCGGTGGGAGCAATTCGTCACGCCGGAGGAGTTCTCGATCGCCGTCCGCGCGGCTGGCCTGAAGGTCATCGAACGCAAGGGCGTCGCCTATGAGCCGTTGCGCCGGTCTTGGCGGCTGTCGGAAGACTTGAGCGTGAATTACCTCATCGCCGCCAGAAAGCCGCGAGGCTGACGCGTTTTCCCCTGCGGTTTCAAAGCTCGTGGCTTGAAAAAGGTCGATCGGCGCGTGACCGACATCGTGCTCCGGATCCCAGTCCTTACGTCTTCCCCGGGCATTCTTTCTGCAGCCGGTCCATCGCCTGAGAGAAACCGGAGAGCGAATAGGAGTTGGTCGAATCGTTGCCCTTGAGGGACGCGGCCTTGATCTCGAGCTGCACGCCCTTCTTCATCTCCGCAATGAGCGCGCTCTCGCGCGCCGCATTCTTGACCCAGAGATTGGCGCCCTTTGGCAGGAGGTCGAAAGTTTCGTCGCCGACGGTCGCGAGCGGCGCGGCGGTCGCCTTCGCCTTGCCCTTCGCCTCGGACTTCGAAGCCTTCACCGGCTTTACCTTGGGTTTCGCGTCGGGTTTTTGGTCGGTCTTTGCTTCCGTGGTCGCCCCGCCGGAAACGTCGAAGCCCATGATGAACGAAACTTCGTTGCGTACGCCCTCCGACGGGCGGTCGGAGATGAAGGCGTAACCGGGATCGCGCTTCAGGCTCGTCGGCTCCCTCGTCTTCGGCTGAGCGAGGACATAGCAGATGCGCCCTTTGGCGGTCTGGCTCACGAACACGTTCCAGTCGCCGAATGTGGCGACCAGATTGGGCTTTGCCGCTTCGCCCTTGTCGGCCTTCTTGGTCGCGGCCTCGGCCGAGGCGAAGGCCGATGCCAGGCCCAGCGCGGCCAGGCCGGCCGCGGCGATGCGCCAGCGGGAAGAAAATGCAGGAAAAATCATCGACATCCGTCCTCGAGCCTGCTCCTGGCCGACGTTTTGTTCCCCTTGCCGGGGGATCGGGGCAAAATTCCGGCCTCGCGCTTTCCCCTGAGGGACCGGCCCTGTAAAGCTGCATCTGGTTAACGAAGAATGAGTTAAATTGGGAGTCGCCAATGAAAGCGCTGATCTGCCCGTCGCTCGGTCCGGTGGAAAACCTGAAGGTGATGGATGTCGATCCGCCGGTCGCCGGGCGAGGAGAAGCAACGGTCGAGGTCGCTTATGCGGCGCTCAATTTCTTCGACACGCTCATCATCGAGGGCAAGTATCAGCTGAAGCCCGAGCCTCCATTCTCTCCGGCCGGCGAGTTCTCCGGCCGCATCGCCGCGCTCGGCCCCGGCGTGGAGAGTTTCGCTGTGGGCGACAGGGTCATGGGGTCAACCGGCTACGGCGCGGCGCGCGAGCGGATCGCCATCGCTGCGGAGCGCCTCGCGCGCGTGCCCGACCGCCTGTCGCTCGACAAGGCGGCCGGCCTCTCGATCGCCTACGGGACGACGTTGCATGCGCTGAAACAGCGGGCGGAAATGAGGCCCGGAGAGACGCTCGTCGTGCTCGGGGCGTCCGGCGGAGTCGGACTCGCGGCGGTCGAAATCGGCGCGGCGATGGGGGCCCGCGTGATCGCCTGCGCCTCCTCGGACGACAAGCTCGAGTTCGCCCGCCGCTACGGCGCAGTCGAGACAATCAACTACGCCTCGGAGGACCTGCGGGCGCGGCTGAAGGCGCTGACAGGCGGAAAGGGGGCGGATGTGGTCTACGATCCGGTCGGCGGCCCGCTGACCGAGCAAGCGCTCCGCTCGCTCGCGTGGAAGGGCCGGCTTCTGGTGATCGGTTTCGCTTCGGGCGAGATTCCTCGTCCCCCGCTCAACCTGACGCTTTTGAAGGGCTGCGACATTCGTGGCGTCTACTGGGGCGAATTCGTCCAGCGCGAGCCCGAAGCCCATCGCGACAATATGTCTCAGCTGCTCACCTGGGCCGAGAGCGGGCGCCTCAGCGTCCATATTCATGCAAAATATCGAATTGAGGAGTATCAGAAGGCGTTCGAGGCGATCGCAGGGCGAAAGACGCTCGGCAAGACGCTGTTTCAGTTCTCCACAGGGGAGCGGAAATAAATCAGGCGGCTTGCAAATTATGCTGCGCTGCACAATATATGGTTGAGGAGTGAACGACCGAGATTGATTTGGCGGGAATGCCATGAGTGAGAAAGTCCCTTTGAACGTGGAGGTCCGCCGGCTTTGGGCGTCGGACATGCAGGCCTATCGCGACCACCTGTTGCGGCTGGACGCCCGCAGCCGGCATGAGCGCTTCGGCGGCGGAATGTCGGACGACTTCCTTGTGCACTATGCCGAGCATTGCTTCGGGCAGGGCGACCTTCTCTATGGCGCGTTCGTCGGCGACCACATGTGCGGCGCGGCGGAACTGCGGTCGAACGAGGCGATCTGGAGCGAGCAGGCGCCGTTCGGACGGCATATCCACGCGGAGGCCGCGTTCTCCGTCGAGACCGAGTACCGTCGCCGCGGCATCGGCGAGAAACTCTTCCGCCGTATCCAGCGCGCGGCGACCAACCACGGCGTCGAGACGATCGAGATCATCTGCCTGCCGGACAATATCGGGATGCGGATGCTGGCGCAGAAGTTCAAGACCCATTTTACTTTCGAGGAGAGTGCGCTGACCGGACGTCTTCGCGCGCGGCGTCCGACGCCGTTCTCGCTGATGCGGGAGGCGTCGGGCGACATCATGGACTTCGGTGCGGCCCTTTTCGACGCCCAATGGCGGGCGTTCCACGACGCGATGCATGCAAAGCATGCAAAGGACGCTGCCTGACGAGTGCGAACGACGTCTGTGCGTCGATAGGCCGGGCTGACATCCGGCCTTTTTCCGCCTGTCGACATGAGGCGCCCGGCCGCCGAGGCGTGGCTTAGCCGATCCCGACCCGCAGATACAAATCGAATGGGACTCGTGGCGTCAGGTTGACGGGCGTCCGACTTGACCGAGGCGTCAATTGCGGCGACGGTGCGGTTGACTCGCGGCGGCATTCGCGCATTGGCTCCGATCTCGCGGCGCGCGCGGGGCAACATCGGGACAGCGATGACGACCTTTCATATCGAGATCGTGAAGCCCTCCCACTATGACAAGGATGGCTATGTCATCCAATGGTGGAAGGCCTGGATTCCCTCGAACTCCATGGCCGCGCTTTACGGCATCGCGCAGAAATGCGCCGACCGCCGGGTCCTCGGCGAGGATGTCGCGATCGAGGTCGACGCCTACGACGAGATGAACGTCCGGATCCCGGTCGAGCGGATCGCAAGGCGCATCAGGCAGCCTGGCCACGCCGGCCTCGTCTGCATGGTCGGCGTCCAGTCCAACCAGTTCCCGCGCGCAATGGCGATCGCGCGCCAGTTCCGCTCGAGGGGAGTGGCCGTCGCGATAGGCGGATTTCACGTCAGCGGCTGCCTTGCCATGCTGAAGGAATTGACGCCGGAACTGAAAGAGGCGATCGACCTCGGGATACTGCTCTACGCCGGCGAAGCGGAAGAGCATTTCGCCGTCTTCCTGCAGAATGTCCACAATGGCGTGGCGAAACCGATCACCAACACCATGGACGACTTGCCCGACCTTCAGCGGCAGACGATCCCCTATCTGCCGCGCCGCCTCGTCAGCCGCTACGACGGTGTGCTGTCGTCGTTCGACGCGGGCCGGGGATGCCCTTTTCAGTGCTCCTTCTGCACGATCATCAACGTGCAGGGCCGCAAGTCGCGCTACCGCAGCGCCGACGACATCGAGCGCATCGTGCGGCAGAATGCGGCGCAGAATATCGCGCGCTTCTTCATCACCGACGACAATTTCGCCCGAAACAAGAACTGGGAGGCGATCTTCGACCGGCTGATCGCGCTGCATGAGAATGACGGCCTGAAGATCAGCTTCCTCATCCAGGTCGACACGCTGGCGCACCAGATTCCGCGATTCATAGAGAAGGCCGCCCGGGCCGGCTGCCGCTACGCTTTCATCGGACTCGAGAGCATCAATCCCGACAATCTCGTCCAGATGAAGAAGAACCAGAACCGCATCACCGAATATCGCAAGATGTTCCAGGCGTGGAAGCAGGCGGGGATGGTCACCTACGCCGGCTACATTCTCGGGCTGCCGGGCGACACGCCCGAAAGCATCCGCCGCGACATCGGGATCGTGCAGAAGGAACTGCCGGTCGACCTGCTCGAGTTCACCATGCTGACCCCGCTGCCGGGCTCGGAGGACCACAAGAAGCTCTACGAGCAGGGGGTCTGGATGGATCCGGACCTCAACAAGTACGATCTCGAGACGGCGACCGTCGAGCATCCCCGGATGAGCCGCGAGGAATGGCAGAGGACGTACTGGGACGCGTGGAAATGGTACTACAGCGACGAGCACGTCGAGCGGATGATGCGGCGCAACCTCGCCTACGGGATCAATCCGGTCAGGATCCTGCGCGGCGTGCTGCAGATCTACGGCGCGATGAACTTCGAGGGGGTTCACCCGCAGCAGTGCGGCTATCTTCGCCGCAAGGACCGGACCCAGCGACGGCCCGAGCTGCCGCGCGTGCCGGCGGCAATCTTCTACCCGACCCAAGCGTGGGGGTCGATCGTCAAATATTCGCGCTTTGGGCTCTACGCTCTCAAGGGGGTTCGGATGCGCTATCGCGTTCAGGCCGATCCCGGCGCGAAGAGCTATTCCGACCTCGCCGTTACGCCGGTGATCGACGCGGAGCAGGAGGCGCTCGAAATGTTCGCCCTGAACGATTCGGCGCGCGCGGCGGTCGACAAGGCCCGCAGCCAGGCGCAGAGGCGCCGGCAGGCGCAGAAGGCGGCCGTCGGCGGCTAAAGCGGAATAATTTCCGGTCGACCGGGAGCAAGGCTTCGGGGTTCAGTTCGCCAGACGGCTGAGGCTACGACGTGGTCAGACTGTCCGGCGAGAGGTCCTTTCGGAAAATCAGGCGCGTTGCATCTGCTTACAGGAGTCCCCAGGGGGAGACTTCGGCAGCCGCCCGCTCGGCCCGTCGGTTCGCTCCCAGGTTGCATGGGGCTGGCCCTGTTTCGGCTTTTCCCCTGCTCCGGCCCTCTTGAACCTTGTTTCTGTGCGGAACAGGGCAAAAACCTCGCCTATTATTACAGTTCTTGCTTGTTGTATAATTGCAGATTGTGATGCAACGCATTGAAAAGACGTTCGTTTTCTGGCAAGGGCCATTTCGACGGGCCTGCCGCTCGCCCTGTTATTTTCACGAAAACAGGGCGAACAGGGGAAAATCCAAACTCAGAGGACTGTCTCTGTCGTCAGGAGAAGCCGCTGAATGTGCCCTCGGCGGTCGAGCGAAAGGGAAGCGCCGGCAGCCCTCCCGGGTTGCTGATTCCCCGTCGCGGATTCGGTTCGGCAGAAGGCTGCTGCCGCCAGGCCATTCCGGTCTGCCGACGACGACGGGGCGACGTGACCCGATCGCATCGCGCTCCAGGGTCGGGAAATCAGGCCGCGGCTCCGCTTCCGGAACACACGCCGCTGTCGCCAAAGCGTCATCAACCGCGATTACTCGTTCCCTGCAAAGCCAACAGACCGATTGAGAACGGTGCCGGATGGACATGAAAGTGATTGACGAGGCGGACGGGATGACGCACGTCGTGCTCGGTGGCCGGTTCGATATTGCGGGCGCCCAGGCGGTCGACGCCCGCTTTCAGGAGTTGGCGCAATCCGCCAGTTCGCTGATCGTCGAGCTGTCGGATGTGACTTTCATCGCCTCGCTCGGCGTTCGGACGCTGATGGTCGGGGCCAAGACGGTGATCCGCCGCGGGACCGACATGGCGGTCTGCGGGGCAGACGAAAACGTGTTGAAGGTGCTTCGGTCGACGGGCTTCAACGAAATTGTCGGCCTGTATCCCGATTTCGCCTCCGCTGCCGCGGCGCTGAGGGAGCGACGGGCCGAATTCGAGAACAGGAAGGCATGACCGGGCTCCTGCCCCAGACGCGGTCGCGCGACTTTCCCGGCACATTCGCCGCGGCGTCGGACGCCGAAGCGTGGCTGACCGAGGAGTCTCGCGCGCTTGGCCTCGCCTCAGACGCCGAATTCGCCATCAGCCTTTGCGTCGAGGAGCTTTTCCTCAACGCCATACGTCATGGCCGAGCCAAACGCGCTTCGATTTCCATTGGCGCCGGGACCGATGGCGTGCGCCTCGAATTCATCGATGACGGCGCCCCATTCGATCCCACGCTCGCCCCCGCGCTGCGCATCGAGTCGCCGACGGACGATTTTCAGATTGGCGGCTACGGCACGGGGTTGCTCGGCAAATTCTCGCGTCGTATGAGCTATCGGCGCGACGACGGTCACAACCGGCTCGTTCTCGAGTTTGACGCCAACGCGGGCCGCTGAGGCCGCTAAAGAGAAGAATGAATGCGACTCCGGCGCTGAGCGCCGCCATCCGTGCGACAGGCGCCTTCCGCGACCTCTCTGAAGCCAATCTCGCGTTTTTGATCGAATCATCGGAGCTCCGGACCTTCGAACCCGGGGCGCTCCTGATGCGCCAGGGAGAGCCGAGCAACTGCGCGATGCTGGTTCTCGAGGGCGAAGTGACCGTCACCGCCGACAGCATGCGCGGCGAAATCCCGGTATCCACGCTGAAAGCGCCGGCGCTGGTCGGCGAACTCGGCTCGCTCGCAAGCCTGCCGCGCTCCGCCACCGCCCGCGCCCGTACGACCGTGACCGTCCTGCAGATCGGGTGCGATGCGCTTACCAGGATCGCGCGCGCCACCCCCTCGCTGCTCATCGACGTTATCGGCCGGATGGGCGAGCGCATACGCAAGTTCAATGGCGCGATCGGCCTCTACACCCATGCGTTGGCCGCCCTCGAGCGCCACGAATTCGATCCCGCCCTGCTCGAGGAGTTGCGCAACCCGATTCCGGACCTCGCCGATTTCGGGCTGACCTTCGGCCGGATGGCGGAGCAGATCGTCCTGCGCCGCCAGCGGGACGACGAAATGGCGAGCGCGGCGGTCATCCAGCGGGCGCTCCTGCCAAATGTCGACGAGTTCACGGCCGAGTGCGGCCTCGACCTTTCCGCGGCCATGACGCCCGCGCGCGATGTCGGCGGCGATTTCTTCGATATGGTCCGATTGGGGGACGGGCGCGTCGCCATCGGGGTCGGCGACGTCTGCGGCAAGGGGGTGCCGGCTGCGCTCTTCATGGGCATCAGCAGGACGCTCATACGCATCAGCCTGCGTGAGGCGCCCGATCTGCCCGGCGCGATCCTCAAGGCCAACACCTATCTCGCCAACAACAACTCCGCCCAACTGTTCGCCACCTTGCTCTACGCCGCCTTCGATCCGCGTTCGGGCGAGATCGAATATGTGAGTTGCGGCCACCTGCCGGCGCTTCTGAGACGCGCTGCCGGCGCGGTCGAGTCCCTGCCGGCGGGCGGACTGCCGTTCGGCCTGTTCGACACGCTGAAGCTGAACGTGCGTCGCGCCGAGTTGCGTGAGGGCGACCTCTTCTTTCTCTACACCGACGGCGTCACCGAAGCTTCCGACGTCAATGAAATCGAGTTCGGCGAGGAACGTCTGCTCAGACTTCTTGCCGAAGGCGATGAGGCGACCGCTCCTCTTTGGGTCGCACGCGTGGAAGACGCCGTGCACGATTTTGCGCGCGGCAAGCCGCAGTTCGACGACATCACCTGTCTCGCGCTGAGGCGTTGACGCAAGGCCCGGGAGGGAATGGCCGCCTAGCCGCCTGCGGTGCGAAAGCCTCGCGCCGCGACCGGCTCACATGTTTCCCGAGCAGGCGGCGCGGCCAAGGCCCGTCAGAACTTTCAGCAGAATTAGCTCGGCGACCGAGGCGCACCTTCGCCCCGTCGTTCGGTTTTCTGGCTCGATGGGGGAATGTCGCCGGCGGACATCGACGCGCTTTCGCCGACCGAGCTCAAGAGCTTGGTGTTCAAGCTTTTGGAGGAGCAGGCGGAATTTCGGCGAACGATTGGTGCGCTGCGTGACGAGATCGCGCGACTGAAAGGCGGGCCTCGACGTCCGGACATCAAGGCGAACGTCAAGCCGAGCGGCATGGAAAAGGCGAGCGAGGCGCAACCGTCGGACCCGTCTGGCGAGCGCCGGCGGCGCGGCGGCACGCGCGCGAAGCTGACCGTTGATGAGGAGCGCAAGCTCGAGGCCAAAGCCCCGCCCGGCTCGCATTGCAAAGGCTACGCGAGCTTCCTGGTTCAGGATCTGATGATCCGCCCATTTGTCACCGACTTTCGCCGGGAGCGCTGGCAGACCCCGGACGGCAAGACGGTGACGGCCCCCTTGCCGCCGGGCGTCGATGGTCATTTCGGACCTGACCTGCGCCGCTTCGTGCTCGCCCAATATCATCAGGGACAGGTCACGGCGGCGCGGCTGGTCACGCTGTTGCGCGGATTCGACAGGCTTCGCCACCCTCGACCGTTTGCTCGCCCGCCTGCGGGCCAACAAGAGCGAATTGCTCAGGGTCCTCGAACGGCCCGAGATCCCGCTCAACACCAACGGATCCGAGAACGACATCCGTTGCCAGGTCACCAAGCGCAAGATCAGCGGCGGAACTCGCAGCAACCCCGGTCGCGACTGCCGCGACGCCTTTCTCGGCCTCAACAAGACCTGCGACAAGCTCGGCATCGCCTTCTGGGACTATCTCGGCGCACGCCTCGCCGTTCCAGGCTGCAACGACATCCCCGCCCTCGCCGAAATCGTCAGCGCGCGCGCCCCAAGACCCCCATAATTGCCACGACTTTTGCCTCTGTTGCGAAATGTTGTAACCGGGGCAAATTCCTGGGCGGGGCGGTCAGCTTGGGGCGGGGCTGACGAGGGTTGCCAGCTGGGGAATTGCAGGCCCGGGGATGCCGAGGCGGGCGCCAAGGTATTGGAAGAACGGGATTTTGAGTTTTTTGCAGGTCTTGGCGAGGCCAAGCATGACGTCGCGGGCGATTCGTCCGCTTTCGCTGACCGTTCCGCCGGAGACTTTTCGCTTGGTGACGACGGCGCGGATGTCGTTTTCGCTTGCGTTGATGTTGAGGGGAATTTTCGGCCGCTCGAGCACGCGCAACCAAGCCGCTCGACCTCGCCGATCAATTGGCGAACCAGCCCGACCAACTCGGTCGGGCTCAGACCCTCAAGCGAATCGGTCGAGCCGGATGACATCCCAGGCTTGAATCCTCGAATCGAAGGGCTTTTCGCGACGGACTTCCAGCGAATCGACCGAAATGCGCGACGCTCCCTGCTCTTTTCCCTGCTGAAGGGAATTCGGCCTCCCCGGGCTTCGCCGGGCCGAGGGTTGACCGCGCCGCCACGCGCCTTCCGCGCCGCGCCGGCCTGCGCTAGCGTCGCGCCTGATGACGAAGAAGCCCAGCCAGTCCCTCGCCTTGGCGCAAGCCGAACACGCGCGGCTCGGCGCCGAGATCGCCGAGCACGACCGGCGCTATCACGGCGAGGACGCGCCGACGATCTCGGACGCGGAATACGACGACTTGCGTCGCCGCTATGCCGCGCTCGAAGCGGCCTTTCCCGAGCTCGCCGACGCGGAATCGCTGAGCCGGAAGGTCGGCGCGCCGCCGTCGGAGAAGTTCGCCAAGGTCCGGCACGCCGTGCCGATGCTGTCGCTCGGCAACATCTTCGCCGACGAGGAGGTGGAGGAGTTCTGCGCCCGCGTCCGCCGCTTTCTTGGGATGCCGGAGAGCGCGCCGCTCGCCATGACCGCCGAGCCGAAGATCGACGGGCTCTCCTGCAACCTGCGCTACGAGAACGGCGAGCTTGTCCGGGCCGCGACGCGCGGCGACGGCTTCGAGGGCGAGGACGTGACCGCCAACGTCCGCACGATCGCCGTTATTCCCCAGCGCCTGAACGGCGCGCCGCGAATCTTCGAGGCGCGCGGCGAGGTCTACATGCGCCACGCCGATTTCGCGGCGCTGAACGCCCGTCAGGCCGAGGCCGGCAAGCAGATCTACGCCAATCCCCGCAACTTCGCCGCCGGTTCGCTGCGCCAGCTCGATCCCGGCATCACCGCATCGCGGCCGCTCGCCTTCTTCGCCTACGCCTGGGGCGAGGTCAGCGAGCCCTTCGCCACGACGCAATACGGCGCGATCGAGGCCATGCGCCGCTTCGGCCTGCCCACGAACCCGCTCACCACGCTCTGCCGTTCCGCGGCGGAAATGCTCATCCGGTACCGCAAAATCGAGGGTGAGCGCGCGAGCCTCGGCTACGACATCGACGGCGTGGTCTACAAGGTCGACGATCTCGGGCTGCAGCAGAGGCTTGGCTTCGTTTCGCGCAGCCCGCGCTGGGCGGTCGCGCACAAGTTCCCCGCCGAGCGGGCGACGACCGTGCTCGAGGGAATCGAGATCCAGGTCGGCCGCACCGGCGCGCTGACCCCAGTCGCCAAGCTCAGGCCCGTGACGGTCGGCGGCGTCGTCGTCTCCAACGCCACGCTGCACAACGAGGACGAGATCGCCCGCAAGCACGTCTGGATCGGCGACACGGTCGTGGTGCAGCGGGCGGGCGACGTGATCCCGCAGATTCTGGAGGTCGTCCTCGACAGGCGTCCGCCCGACGCCAGGCCCTATGTCTTCCCGGAGACCTGCCCCGCCTGCGGCTCCGCCGCGCTGCGCGAGATCGACGAGGAGACCGGCGAAGCCGATGTCGTGCGGCGCTGCACCGGCCATCTCGTCTGCCCGGCGCAGGCGGTCGAGGGCCTCAAGCATTTCTGCTCGCGCAACGCCTTCGACATCGAGGGCCTCGGCGACAAGCAGATCGAGCTGTTTTTCAAGGAAGGCCTGATCCGAACGCCGGCCGACATCTTCATGCTCCGCGCGCGCGACGGGCAGGGACGCCCGCCGTTGCGCGATTGGGAAGGGTTCGGCGAGACCTCGGTGCGCAATCTCTTCGACGCCATCGACGCGCGGCGGACGATCGCGCTGAACCGGTTCCTGTTTGCCCTCGGCGTGCGCCACGTGGGCGAAACCAACGCGCGACGCCTCGCCCGCCACTTCGGCGACTGGGCGCAGTTTCGCGCCGCCGCACGGAGTCCCGGCGCTGCAGAGGAATTCGCGGCGATCGGAGGTATCGGGCCGGTTGTCGCGGAAGCGGTGGCCGACTTCTTCGCCGAAGAGCGCAACGAGACCGCGCTCGACGCGCTCGTGCAGGAAGTGACGGTCGAGCCGATGGCGGCGATCGCGGCGGGCCATCCGCTCGCCGGCCAGACCATCGTCTTCACCGGGTCGCTCGAGCGGATGACGCGCGACGAGGCCAAGGCTGTCGCCGAGCGTCTGGGGGCCAAGGTCTCCGGTTCGATCTCCGCAAAGACCAATCTCGTCGTGGCAGGGCCGGGCGCCGGCTCGAAACTGACCAAAGCACGCGAACTTGGCGTCGAGACGATCGACGAGGAGGAATGGATCCGGCGCTCGGGCGGGACCTGAGCGCAGGCGGAGCGCTGGGCCAGGCCCAGCTCGCGCCGAGCGCGGAAGATTCGCCGTGGTCGTCTCCGCGAGAATTGACACCTTATCAGGCGTCGTCGAAATTGGACGCATAATCGATGCGGAAGGAGTGCGGCATCATGACGAGGTTCAATAAAGGCTCGATCAGCCGGCGCGACGCGCTGAAGGCCGGGATGGCCGTCGCCGCCGCGTCGGGCAGCTTTTTCGGGGCGACCGGCCTCGCCTTTGCCGACGACACGCTCGCCGAGATCAAGAAGCGCGGCGAACTCGTCGCCGCTACGGAAATGCAGTTCCCGCCGTTCGATATTTCGGACAATGGCGTCTACAAGGGGGTCGACCGCGACCTCGTCGACGCGGTGGCCAAGGAGATGGGCGTCAAGGTCTCCTACATCGATCTCCCCTGGACCAGCGTGCTGCCCGGCCTCGACGCCAAGAAGTTCGACATCTGCATTGCGCCCGTGACGATCACCAAGGAGCGCATGAAACGGTACGCCTTTTCGGTGCCGATCGCCGACGCGACGGCGGCGCTGATGAAACGGGCGGACGACAAGAGCATCATGAAGCCGGAGGACATCGCCGGAAAGACGGTCGGCGGACAGAAGGGAACCTCGCAGCTCGCTCAGCTCAAGGCCTTCGCCGCGAAGCTGCCGAAACCGGTCGAGGTCAAGGAATATGTCGACAACAACCAGTCCTACGCCGATCTGGCGGCGGGCCGCATCGATGCTTCGGTGAACTCCCTGCCGAACCTCGCCTATGCCGCAGCGCAGCGCTCCGACGCTTTTGCGGTGGTGCTGCCGCCGTTCGGCGCCCCGACCTATTTTTCCTGGGTTGTCAGGCTCGACGACAAGTCGCTGATCGACGCCATCAACGCGGCGATCCTCAAGGTCGAGGCCGACGGGACGATGGCCAAAATCCAGAAGCAATGGTTCGGCCAGACGATGAATCTGCCGCAGACTGTTCCCGAACCGTCGATCTGAGGCTAGCCTTTGAGCAGGGGGCGGCCGCGCCGCTCGTCCCGGCCGCCCGATGAAACCTGAGGTCATTCTCCACTCGTTCGGTTATCTTACGAAGGCCGCGGGCGTCACCATCGCGGTTTCCTTCGCCGGGATTGCGATCGGCTTCGTGATCGGGGCGCTTATCAGCTCGGCGCGGCTGTCACGGCGCCCCTGGATCTCGCGGCTCGGCGCAGCTTACGTGAGCGTGTTTCGCGGCGTCCCGCTGCTGGTCCTGCTCCTGTTCATTTACTACTTCCTGGCCGAATTCGGCCTCGACGTGCCGGCGATCGTGGCGGCGGTCGGGGGCCTTGCGCTCTCGTCCGCCGCCTATCAGGCCGAGATCCTTCGCGGCGCGCTCAATGCGGTGCCTCGCGGCCAGGCCGAGGCCGCTGTCGCGCTCGGCCTCAGCGGATTCGACATCTGGTGGCGGGTCCTGCTGCCGCAGGCCCTGCGAATCTCGGTCCCGCCGCTCATCAATGAATTCATTCTGCTCCTCAAGGCGTCATCGCTCGTCTCGGTCGTCGGCATTGCCGAGCTAACTCGGGTCAGCATGAATATCGCCTCGATGACCTACCGCCCGCTCGAGGCCTACGTCGGCGGCGGTCTCTTCTACCTCGCCATCAATCTGACACTGGCCGGGTTCGGCGCGCTTGCGGAGCGGCGGCTCGCAGCCGGCGACGCGCGATGAATCCCGACGTTCTCTGGCGTTACCTGCCGTCGCTCGCCTTCGGGTTCGGCGTGACGATCTTCTGCTGGAGCGCGGGCGCGGCGTTCGGCATGGCGCTCGGGTTCGCAATCGCCCTTTTCCGGCGGCTGCGGTTTCCACCCTTGCGCTGGGCGCTGCGCGCCTACATCGAAGTTTTCCGCGGGACGCCCTTCCTCGTGCAATTGTTCATTCTCTATGCCGCCGGGCCATCGATCGGCCTCAGGCTGAGCGCGACGGCGGCCGGCGTGCTCGGCCTCGGCCTCTATTCCTCCGCTTATTTCGCTGAAATCTTCCGAGCCGGCTTCGCCGCCGTTCCCGCGGGCCAGATCGAGGCGGCGAGCAGCGTGGGAATGACGGGCTTCGATACGCTGGTCCGCGTGGAGTTGCCCGCCGCGCTGATCGCCGCCGTGCCGGCGATCGTCAACATGCTGATCGTGCTGTCGAAAGAAACCGTGGTGCTCTCGATCATCACCGTTCCCGAGCTCATGTATCAGATGCAGACGATGGCCGCCGAGACGTTCACCGCCTTCGACGCGATCTTCGCCATGGCGGTCTTCTACTGGATCCTGGTCGAGACTGTCTCCCGCCTCGGGTCCAGGGTCGAGGCGCGCGTGACCGCCTACCTCGCAACCCAGGGAAAGCCTGCGTGACCCCGATGATCGAAATCGTCGGTGTCGGAAAAAGCTTCGGCGCGCACGAGGTGCTCAAGGGCGTCGATCTCGCTGTCGCGCGCTCGGAGGTCGTGTGCGTCATCGGTCCAAGCGGCTCGGGCAAGAGCACGCTCCTGCGCTGCGTGAACTTCCTCGAATCTTACGACGTTGGCGACGTCAGGATCGAAGGCAAGCTGATCGGCTATGAGGACATGCCCGACGGGACGCGCAGGCCCATGACCCCGCGCAACCTGCGCGAGATGCGGCGTGAGATCGGCATGGTGTTCCAGCATTTCAACCTCTGGCCCCACATGACGGCGATAGGCAATGTCGCCGAGCCGCTGAAGCGGGTGCGCGGCCTCCCGGTCAGAGAGGCGGTCGATCGCGCGACCGCGATGCTGGCGCGCGTCGGCCTCTCGGCCAAGGCGCACGCCTATCCTTCCCACCTCTCGGGCGGACAGCAGCAGCGCGTCGCGATCGCACGGGCCCTCGCGATGCAGCCGCGCCTCATGCTGTTCGACGAGCCGACCTCTGCCCTCGACCCGGAGCTCGTCGGCGAAGTCCTCGAGGTGATGAAGAGTCTCGCCGCGGAGGGCATGACCATGCTGATCGTCACGCACGAGATGGGCTTCGCCGCCCATGTCGCCGACCGCATCGCTTTCATCGACGACGGCCGCATCGTCGACCAGGGCCCGCCCCGCCACGTCTTTCATCACAGCAAGGAACCGCGGGTGCGACAATTCCTGCAGACCTATCACGACCGCAACAGCTTCTGAGGCGGCGCCAAATCCATCCCCGAATCGAGCATTTTCAACGGGTTGCGGCGCCACTTGCGGCCCAGAACCACCGCCGAGGAGCGTCCTGAATGCCGCGACCGCGACGGTCGCGAGAGACGCCAAATCCATCGCCGTATCGAACGTTTTCAACGCCTTGCGGCGCCATTCCCAGACCAGAATCGCCGCCGATCGACCGGATCCGCCACGGCCGCAAGCCTCTTTGAGACGCAATAATCCCATCGCGGACTCGAACGTTTTCAACGCCTTGCGGCGCCATTCCCGGGCGAAAGGCGCCGACAAGCGACCGGACGCGTCAAAAATTGACAACTCGAGCCCCCTCGACCCCGAACCGCACGGGCGTTGAAAAAGGGAATCGCGCCCTCCCCCGGAAATCAAGGACCGCGAGCCGTCTCATGACGCGCTTCCGCATTCCGTTCTCATCCCCCTGAGCTCCGCCGCCTCTTTGAGAACATTAGGAGAACACGGTCCCGCTGTCAAGATTTAATTCCCCAGACGCTTGAAATTCCTGACCTTTTGTCCCGAGCCTAGCGCCTTCGGCCTGCGCGCGCAGGCCGACGGCGCATCGGACCGGAGGGGATCGGGCGTTGACTCCGGTTTGCGATCGGCGTTGCGTTTCGCGAAAGCCGTGGGCGCGGGGAAGAGGATGCTGATCGGAATCGATTGGGGCGGGACAAAGATCGAAGGCGTTGCGATGGAGCCGGACGGGACCGAACTGGCGCGCGTCCGCGAGGCGACGCCGCGCCACGATTATTTCGGCTGCATCTCCGTCATCAAAGACATGATCGGCAAGATGGAGCGGGAAGTCGGTCGCCGGGGCAGCGTCGGCATCGGGATACCCGGATCGCTCGAGCCGAGAAGCCGCCTCGGCAAAGGCGCCAGTTCCACCTGGTTGCTCGGCCGACCGGTCGAGAAGGATCTGTTCGAAGCCCTTCAGCGCGAGATCCGGGTCGAGAACGACGCCGACTGCTTCGCCGCCTCCGAAGCCCGTGACGGCGCCGGCGTCGGTCACAACGTCGTCTTCGCGGTCATCCTGGGATCGGGAGCGGGCGCCGGAATCGCGGTCAACGGTTTTGCTCATCACGGCCCGAACAACAGCGGCGGGGAATGGGGTCACAATCCGCTTCCGACGCCCGACGTGACCGAGATTCCCGGCGCGCCCTGCTACTGCGGCAGACATGGATGCATGGAGACCTGGGTCTCAGGCCGCGCGTTCGAAGCGGAATACGAGCGCCACACGGGAACGAAGATGCTCGCCAACGCGATCATCGATTTGAAGCGAAAGGGCGATCACCTTTCGAATCTCATCTGGCGACGCTACGTCAATCGCGTCGCGCGAGGCCTGGCGATCGTGGTGAACACGTTGGATCCGGACGTTTTCGTGATGGGCGGAGGGATGTCGAATATCGAGGAACTTTATGAGGACCTGCCGGTCGAGCTGCCGAAGCACACGTTCTCGACCGTTTTCCACACGCCGATCAAGAAGGCTGTCCACGGAGACTCGAGCGGAGTCCGCGGCGCGGCCTGGCTCTGGAAATAGTTCTGCCCATTCGAAAGCGAGAGCATGCCGATGGACAAGTCCGCGATCTCAGCGCGCTTTGCGCTGGCCCTGCAATTGATCCGCGACGCCGGGGACCTGGCGCACGACTATTTTCGCCGCCGCCAGTCCCTGACGATCAAGAGCAAGGGGCTGCAGGATATGGCGAGCGAGGCCGACATGAACACCGAGTTGCTGATCCGGGATCGGCTCGCCAAGGCCTTTCCTGAAGACGGCTTCCTGGGAGAGGAGACCGGGCGGACGGAATTGGCCTCCGGGAAGGGATTGTGGGTCGTGGATCCGATCGACGGAACCCAACCGTTCATCAGCGGCCTGTCGGGATGGTGCGTGTCCATAGCCTTCGTTCTCGACAACGATCTGCTATTCGGGATGGTCTATGCGCCGGCGCGGGGCGAGTTGTTTGCAGGCGGCCAGGGCATCCCGGCGACGCTGAACGGATCCCCCGTGGAGAGGCATGCCGGCAGGTCCATCAGCGACGGCATCGTGGGGGTCGGCTACTCGCCTCGGGTCACGCCAGACGAATTCCTTCCGATCTTCAGGCGGCTGCTCGAAGCGGGAGGAACGTTCTACCGGGAGGGCTCCGGCGCGCTCACCCTCTGTTAAGTGGCCTGCGGCCGCCTGATCGGCTACGTCGAGGTCCACATCAATTCATGGGATTGCCTCGGCGCCCTTGCCGTGGTCCAGGCGGCGGGTCTCAAGACCAATGATTTTCTCGCCGACAACGGACTGCACGTCGGCAACAGGCTTGTTGTCGGCAAAGACGAGGTCTACCCCGCACTCGAGAAGGTCTACGGATTCCAGGCGCCGGCTGGGGCGGCGTGACGACGCCTGTTGACGGCCGCGGATCGCGAAGTGACAGTCAGGAGCCGACCGTCGTCGGGTTGAGGGCCGTAATCCGCCGCCTGAGGTGCAGCCGATCGGCCGTGACGGACAATTCGAGCTGTTCGTAGTCGCTGACCGCGAAGCGCCCGGCGAGAGACGCATGCGACTGCGCGGACGCGATCACGACAAGGTCGGCGCCGGCGGCCAACGCGGATTCGACTCCAGCGGCGGAATCCTCGAAGACGATGCACTCCGCCGCCGCGAATCCGAGCCGCTTTGCGCCCAGGAGAAAACAGTCTGGAGCAGGCTTGCCCGCCAAAACCTCTTCGCCAGTCACGAGCGTGTCAGGAACGGAAATTCCGGCAGCGCCCAGGCGCGCCCGCGCGAGCGCCCTCGGCGCCGATGTGACGACCGTCCACCGTTCGGGCGGGAGCGCAGCGAGGAACTCCAATGCGCCGGCGATGGGCGCAACGCCCTCGACATCCTCGACTTCATCGCGCTCGATGACGCCTGCCTCGACCACCGGATCGAGACCGGGAATGGCCAGGCGCCGCATGGTATCGATCGCGCGGACCCCGTGGATGATCTGCAACAAGGTCGCAAAGTCCACACCGCGTCGGCTCGCCCATCGGCCCCAGATGCGCTGCATCGCCTGACTGGAATTGATCAGGGTGCCGTCCATGTCGAACAGGAAACCCGCCGCCGACTTGGCGCTCATCCCGCTTCTCCGCCGGCCTGCTCGCATGAGCGGTTGGAAGGCCGTCCTCAGGCCGAACGCTGTCGGCTAGGCGGCCAGAGCGTCCTGGGGCGGCGCCATGGCTCCGGTCATCATCGCCACCGCATCCGACATCGTGACCTTCTTGGGGTCGACGACGGTGAGCCGCCGGCCGAGGCGATGGATATGGATGCGGTCGGCGACCTCGAACACGTGCGGCATGTTGTGCGAGATGAGGATGATCGGCAGGCCCCGCTTCTTCACGTCGAGGATGAGCTCGAGCACGCGGCGCGACTCTTTCACGCCGAGAGCCGCGGTCGGCTCGTCCATGATGACGAGCTTCGTGGCGAAAGCCGCCGCACGCGCCACCGCCACGCCCTGGCGCTGGCCGCCGGACAGCGTCTCGACAGGCTGGTGGATGTTCTGAATGGTCATCAGCCCGAGTTCGTTGAGCTTCTCGCGGGCGAATTTCGCCATCCGCCCGCGATCGGTCGCCCGGAACCACTGCCCCATGATTCCCGGCGCACGCGGCTCGCGGCCGAGGAACATGTTGTCGGCGATCGAGAGAGCCGGCGATAGCGCGAGCGTCTGGTAAACCGTCTCGATGCCGGCCTCGCGCGCCGCGATCGGCGAGGTGAAGCGTACGACCTGGCCGCCGAGCCGGATCTCGCCGGCGTCCGGGATCACGGCGCCGCAGATCGCCTTGATCAGGGTCGACTTGCCGGCGCCGTTGTCGCCGATCACGGCGAGAATCTCGCCGGGGTAGAGATCGAAGTCGGAGTGATCGAGCGCGGTGACGCGGCCGTAGCGCTTGACGAGCTGGCGGCAGGTGAGGATGGGTTCGACGCTCACTTGGAGACCCTCCGGATCCATTGGTCGAGCGCGACTGCGATGATGATCAGGACGCCGATGGCGAATTCCTGCCACAGCACGTCGAGGCCGGCGAGCGACACGGCCGAGCGGAACACGCCGACGATCAGCGCGCCGACCAGGGTGCCGATGATCGAGCCGCGCCCGCCGAACAGGCTGGTGCCGCCGATCACCACTGCGGTTATGCTGTTGAGGTTCATGTTCTCGCCCGCCGTCGGGCTGATGGCGCCGACGCGGCCGATCAGCGCCCACCCGGCGATGGCGGCGATGAGGCCGGCGACAACATAGACGCTGAGCAGGATGCGATCGGTGTCGATGCCGGCGAGACGCGCGGCCTCAGGGTCGTCGCCCGTCGCATAGACGTGGCGACCATAGGCGGTGCGATTGAGCACGTACCAGACGACCGCTGCGACCACCAGCATCAGAAACGTGCCCCACATAATGCGCGCGCCGCCGATCGCCAAAGGATTGCCCATTATGCTCAGGAACGGGGCTTTGTCCTCGATGTCCTGCATGCCGATGGTTTCGCTCTGCGAATAAAAGGTGTTGAGCGCGCCGATGATGCTGAGCGTTCCGAGCGTGACGATGAATGGCGGCATCCTCAACCGGGTGACGAGAGCACCGTTCAGGAGGCCGAAGACTGAGCCGCAGACGAGGCCGAGCGGGAAGGCAAGGATCGTCGGCACGCCGTCGATCACGGCGAGACGCCCCATCACCACCGAGGAGATGACCATGATGACGCCGATCGACAGGTCGATGCCTGCGGTCAAGATCACCAGGGTCTGGCCGAGCCCGAGGATGCCGGTGACCATCACCTGCGTCAGAACGGTCGAGATGTTGCTGGCGGTGGTGAAACGCGCCGGATTGACCGCCACGCCGAGAAGCAGGCCGAGCACCAGCACGACGAAGGGAACGGTCGTCGGGTAGGAATGGAGGAAGCGCTGGATGCGCTGGAGAAGCGTGACCTTGTCTTCATCGAAGGAGGCGACCGCCGTCGTCGCCCCGCTCAGCACTTTCTCGAATTCCTGCTGCGCAGGACGGCCGGCCGGCGTCGCTTCGCTCATGGCTTCCTCGCTCGTTTCCCGGCTGTCGCCGGCTTTTTTTAAGCCGGCGCTCGCGGAGTTGAGGCCGCGAGTGCCAATCCTAGGTTTTCAGCTGATTTAGCGCCGATCCTCCGGCGAAATCAACCCCAGCACTTCTTCATGCCTTCCTCGACGGTGATCGAGGGAACGCCCGCCACCGGATGGTCGGTGACGAGCTGTTCGCCGGTGTCCTTGCTGGCCGGCTTCTTGCCGGACTTGATGTATTCGGCGATCGCCTCGACCCCGTCCGAGGCCATCAGCAGCGGGTATTGCTGTGAGGTCGCGCCGATAATGCCGTCTTTGACCCACTTGACGCCCTGGCAGCCGCCGTCAACGGCGACAATCGTCACGCCCTTCTCCTTGCCGGCGGCCTTGAGAGCCGCGTAGCCGCCGTAAGCGGCGGGCTCGTTGATCGCGTAGACAAGGTCGATGTGATCGGCTTTCTGAAGAATGTTCTCCATCGCCTTGCGGCCGCCCTCGGTCGAACCGGCCGTCACGTCGGAGCCGACGATCTGGGGGCTGTCGCTAGTCGCGTAGTGCTTGGGATCCTTGACCTTGATGCCGAAGCCGGTGAGGAAGCCGTTGTGGCGCAGATAGTCGACCGATGGCTGGTTGGCGGCGAGATCCAGTGTAGCGATCTTGGCGGTCTTGGCCTTGTCGCCGAGCGTCGCCTTGGCCCACTCGCCGATCAGCTCGCCGGCCTTGAAGTTGTCGGTGGCGAAGTTGGCGTCGGCTGCGGTGATCGGATCGAGCGGCGTGTCGAGGGTGATGACGAGCACGCCAGCCTTGCGGGCCTTCTCAACCGTTGGCACGATCGCGGTCGAGTCGCTCGGCACCAAGAGGATGCCCTTGGCGCCGGCCGCCATCAGCTGCTCGATCGCAGCGACCTCTCCGTCGTTGTCGCCGTCGAACTTGCCGGCGTAGGCCTGCGGTGTGAGGCCGAGCTCCTTGGCCTTGGCCTCGAAGCCTGCCTTCATCTTGACGAAGAAGGGATTTGTGTTGGTCTTGGTGATGAGACCGACGATCGGTCCGTCGGCATAAGCCGGCGCTCCGGTCAACGCGAGCGTGAGCGCCGCGGCGGCGACGGTTGCAAAAATTCCAGAAATCTTGGACACTGCCTTCCTCCCTGTGCATACTACGTCGCGACGCCCTCCGGCGACCGCGGCCTAAAGACGACATCTTGCGATCGGCGCTGCCACCCATCCCGTCGTCGTCATTCCATTGGGACAGAAATCCGGGTTGGAGTCAAGATAATTATATCCGATAGATTTATTCTTGACAGGCCCTCGCGTTCCACTCAAGCTGACCATGATCGGCAGGAAATACAGCTGAGAGGCGGAGGAATGAAGGCGGCGCGGAATGGTTCGCGCGTGGACTCGGTTCGCGCGCTCGACGGCCGCGGCGAGCCGCAATCCTCGCAGTTTCCGCCGTCCTACGTCGACGTCGCGAGCGGCGCCGATCAGGCGGGCGTGCGCGTCTATAACGAAAGGCTCCTGCTGTCTCTGGTGCGGCGCCTCGGGCCGCTGTCGAAAATTGAGGTTGCGAGACTGACGGGACTCTCGGTGCAATCGACCTCGGCGATCATGAATCGACTGCAGGCGGATGGTCTCCTGAGGCGTGAGGCGCCGCTGCGCGGCCGCGTCGGACAGCCCACGGTTCCGATGTCGCTCGACCCCGACGGCGCCTTTTCCCTCGGGCTCAAGATCGGCCGGCGGAGTTGCGATCTCGTGCTGATCGATTTTCGCGGCTCGGTCCGTCAGCGTGCCGACCGCACCTTCGCCTATCCGCTGCCGGAGATGATCCTCGAATTCGTCCGCGCTTCCCTGCCCCCGCTTGTCGAAACGCTGAACGACTCACAGAGGCGTCGAATCGCGGGCCTGGGCGTCGCGTCGCCGTTCCAGCTGTGGACCTGGGAGGCGGAAATCGGCGCACCAGCCGGCGCCATGGCGGCATGGCGCGATTTCGACGCCGAACGGGAGATCGCCAAGGTCTGTCCTTATCCGGTCATGCTTTGCAATGACGCCACGGCCGCTTGCGCGGCCGAGTTCTTTTTCGGACGGAGCTGGCGGTATCGCGACTTTCTCTACTTCTTTGTCGGGGCGTTCATTGGCGGCGGCCTGGTGCTCGACGGGGCGTTGCGGGTGGGGCGCACGGGCAACGCGGGCGCGCTCGGATCGATGCCCGTGATGGCGAAAGGCGAAAACAGAGTCGCCTCTCAACTCATCGCCTGCGCATCCATCTATCAGCTCGAGCGCCGTCTCGAGTGCGCGGGGATCGACGCTTCGTCGATATGGGCGACGCCCGACGCCTGGGCGGACTTCGGGCCTCATCTCGACGCCTGGATCGAGGACGTAGCTTCGGCGCTTGCTTATGCCTCGGTGGCGGCGATCTCCGTTGTCGACTTCGAGGCGATCGTCATCGATGGCGCGATGCCGGCGAAAGTGCGCGACCGGCTGACTGCGCTGACGGCCAGGATCTTCCAGGGTCTCGACCGGCGTGGACTGAGCGATGTCGAGATCGTCGCAGGTTCTGTCGGCGCTGACGCCCGCGCGATCGGCGGCGCCGCCCTGCCTCTGATCAAGAATTTCGCCCGCGACCGGGAGGTCCTTCTGAAGGACGCAGTGAGCCAGGCAAGCTGAGGCTGGAGCTTCGCGTCGACGGATCCGATTGTCGCGGCCGTCGTCTTACCGAAATCGCACCGCATAGAACGATCACATCTGGTCACAGCATTGAGAGGCGTCATGGCCGCGCGCAACATCAAGGTTGAACCGTTCGATCTGGTCGTCTTCGGCGGCACCGGGGATCTTGCCTACCGCAAGCTGTATCCCGCTCTGTTCCACCGCGAGCGCAGCGACCAGTTCTCCGAGCCTACCCGGATCATCGGCGTGTCGCGGCGGCATATCGAGCGCGGCGCGTTCCGCGCGAGCGTGAAGGATGCCCTGCTCAAGTTCACCCCGGTCGACGACCACGCCGGGACGGCGCTTGAGCGATTCCTCTCGCGTCTCGATTATGTCTCCGCCGACGCGACGCGCGACTCCGGCTGGGGCGATCTCAACGCCCTGCTGGGACCCGAGGAGCGCGTCCGCGCCTTCTATCTGGCGACGGCGCCCGACCTGTTCTGCCCGCTCGCCAAGCGCATCGGCACGGAGGGGTTGAAGACTGCCCGTTCCCGCATCATCGTGGAGAAGCCGATCGGCCGGGACGGCGCGAGCGCCGCCGTGATCAACGATGAGATCGGCTCGGTGTTCCCCGAGGGCTGCATCTTCCGCATCGACCACTACCTCGGCAAGGAATCGGTGCAGAACCTGATGGCCCTGCGCTTCGCCAACATTCTGCTCGAACCACTATGGAACAGCGCGCACATCGACCACGTGCAAATCACGGTGGCCGAAACGCTCGGCGTCGAGGGGCGGGGCGACTATTACGACCAGTCGGGCGCAATCTGCGACATGGTGCAGAACCACATGATGCAGCTCCTCTGCCTCGTCGCGATGGAGCCTCCGAATTCGTTGGACGCCGACTCGCTGCGTGACGAGAAGCTGAAGGTGCTCAAGGCGCTCGAGCCGATCAACGAGACGAACGCCGCGACGCTCACCGTGCGTGGGCAATATCGCGCAGGATTTGCCGACGGCGGCCCCGTTCCCGGCTACCTGCACGATATCGGCAAGCCTCACAGCGACACCGAAACTTTCGTCGCACTGAAGATCGGCATCGCCAACTGGCGCTGGGCGGGGGTTCCCTTCTATCTGCGCACCGGCAAACGGCTGCCGCAGCGCTTCTCCGAGATCGTCGTCGGATTCCGGCGGGTGCCGCACGTCATCTTCGACACGCCTTCCGACGCCATTCCGGCGAACCGCCTCGTGATCCGGGTGCAGCCGGACGAGGGGATCAAGCTATGGATGATGGTCAAGGAACCCGGACCCGGCGGCATGCGCCTGCAGCACCTTCCGCTCGACATGAGTTTCGCCAAGGCCTTCGGCATGGCTTCGGCGGACGCCTACGAGCGCCTCCTGATGGACGCCATTCGGGGCAATGCAGCCCTCTTCATGCGGCGCGACGAGGTCGAGTTCGCGTGGAAATTCATTGATCCGATACGCGAAGCCTGGACCCAGTCGCAGGAGCCGCCGAGACCTTACGCGGCCGGCACCTGGGGACCAAACGCTTCGGTGGCGTTGATCGAACGCGACGGACGAACCTGGAATGAGGAATATCACGATGGGGATTGAGTTCCAGCGGCGCGACTTTGCCGACGGCGACTCTCGCACTCGAACTGGCCGAATGGACGGCCGCGCGACTGGGCGCGGCCATTGCCGACCGGGGCGCGGCCCTGCTCGTCGTGTCCGGCGGCAAGACGCCGGAGCGATTCTTCGAAGCGCTCTCGAGCCTGCCACTCGATTGGACGCAGGTGGCGATCACGCTCGCGGACGAGCGGCGCGTCGCGGACGATAGCCCGCGCCTTAACCCTACGAGACGCGGCTCACGCTGACGGGCCGGGTGATCCTGCGAGCCAAGGCGATCGCCCTGCACATCGATGGCGACGCCAAGCTCAGGGCGCTTGCGGACGCGCTCGAGGACGGAGCCGAAGTGGAAATGCCGGTCCGCGCCATCCTGCGACGCGGCGGCGACCGGCTGACACTGTTCAGCGCGGCGCGATCCTGAGCGGATTGCGCCGGGGCATCCGGTCATGCCTTGACGAACGGGCACCCACCCTTGTCCAGCGCGCGGAACGCGTCCTCCGGCTTGATCGTCGACACGAGCTCGAAATAGTCCCAGTCGTATTTCGACTCGGCCGGGGTCTTCGCCCGGTAGAGGTACATCGGGTGGAGCTTGCGTCCGTCGACGCGGATGCTCCCCTTGCCGAACAGCGGATCGTCGGTCGGAATCGCCTTCATGGCGTCGACGAGCTTGATCCCGTCCGCGGCGCTCTTCACCTGCGCCATCGCCTTGAGAAGGTGCTCGGTCGCCGCATACATTCCAGCGTGCATGTCGTTCGGCATCATCTTCTTCGGATGCGCCGCCTGGAAGCGCTTGGCGAAAACGCGGGTCCCGTCGTTCTCGTCCCAGTAGAAGCCGGTGCAGATCATCGCCCGGTCCACCACGTCGAGGCCGAGCGAGGGGATGTTGGTCACGTTGAGCGTCAGGCCGGCGAGACGCTGCTTTTCGCCAAGTCCGAATTCGTGCGCCTGCTTGAAGCAGGTGCTGGTGTCGCCTCCGGCGTTGGCGAAGGCGACGACGTCGGCGCCCGAATTCTGCGCCTGCAAGAGGAACGATGAGAAATCAGCGGTGTTGAGGGGGTGGCGGACCGAGCCGACCACCGACCCGCCCGCGGTCCGGACGGCGGCGGCGCAGTTGGCTTCGATGTCCTTGCCGAAGGCGTAGTCGGCGGTGATGAAGAACCAGCTCTTTCCGCCCGCCTCCGTCAGCGCTTTCCCGAGACCGGCGCCCCAGGCGTAGGTGTCGTAGGTCCAGTGAACGAAATTGCGCGAGCATTTCGGACCGGTCAGCACCGAGGAGCCCGCGCCCGAGCCGATGACCGCCTTGTTCTTCTCCTCGGCGACCGCGAGGACGGCGAGGGCGACGGCGGAATTGGGCAGATCCATGATCACGTCGACGTTTTCGGTGTCGAACCAGCGCCGCGCGATCGCCGCCCCGACGTCAGGCTTGTTCTGATGGTCGGCCGAGACAATCTCCACCGGCACGCCGAGCTTGGCGGAGAAATCGTCGACCGCAAGCTGCGCCGCGATCACGGAGCCGACGCCCTGGAAGTCCGAATAGACGCTCGACATGTCGTTCATGATGCCGATCTTGAGCGGGCGAGCAGCCTCAGCGCTTGCGCGCGAGGCAAGCGCGAGCGCCGCGCCGGCGAGCAGTAACTGGCGGCGATTGGGCGCCTTCAGGGTTTCCATCCGTTCCTCCCGACGTTTGATTCTTGGGGCGCGGCGGATGCGCGGCCCTGGTGGCACCGCATAGTGAAACAGGCGCCGTGGCGCAAGACAATGCCGGGCCCCAGGGCGGGTGCAGGGCGGCGATATCCTGGTCCACGCGCTTCCCTCAGCCCGACGAATTGACGGCGCTCCGTCTCACGATCGAGAATGGCGTGGCCGTCGTTCGAGGCGCGCCGAGCCAACGCCGAGCGACGGCGGACGAAATGTTTCACCACGACTGAAGCGGGCGAAGCCATGACATTCGACCCCTCATCCCTTCGACAGACATGGCCGGCGCCGTCGCGGCCCATGCCGATCGTCACCATCGGCGCGGGCTCGATCGTCGTCGACGCGCATTTCCCGGCCTACCGGAAAGGCGGCTTTCCGATCGCCGGCGTTTTCGACCTCGACTCCGAGCGGGCGAGAACGGTCGGCGAAAGGTTCGGCGCGCCCGTCTTCGGCTCGCTCGACGAGGCGCTGTCGAGGGACGACGTTATCTTCGATCTCGCGACGCCGCCCGGCGCGCATGTTTCGGTGCTCGAGCGCCTGCCGGCCGGCGCGGGCGTCCTGATCCAGAAGCCGATGGGCTCCGACCTTGGCGAGGCGACGAGGATCTTGCGGGTGTGCCGCGAGCGGAAGCTGAAGGCCGCGGTCAACTTCCAGCTTCGCTTCTCGCCGATGATGCTGGCGGTGAGGGACGCGCTCGACCGCGGCCTGTTCGGGCGGCTCCTCGATGTCGAGGTGCGCGTGTCGATCGACACGCCGTGGGCAATGTTCGCCTTCCTGAAGGAGCTGCCGCGGATCGAGATCGCCGTCCATTCGATCCACTATCTCGACCTCATCCGCGCCTTTCTCGGCGACCCGGACGGGGTGCACGCCAAGACCATCGGCCACCCCTCGTCGGAAATGGCGCAGACCCGCACCGCCGCGATCCTCGACTACGGCGACGAGGTGAGGAGCGCGATGTCGGTCAACCACAACCACGCCTTCGGCCGCCGGCACCAGGTGGCGGAGTTCCGCTTCGAGGGGTCGGAGGGCGCGGCGCACGCCAAGATGGGGGTGCTGCTCGACTATCCGCGCGGCGAGCCGGACGAGCTGACCATCAAGGCGAAGGGCGAGGCGGACTGGGTTCCCGTGCCGCTGCACGGCGGCTGGTTCCCCGACGCCTTCGTCGGCCGCATGGCGAACCTGCAGCGCTTCGTCGCCGGCGAGGACGAGGAACTCGTCGCCTCCGTCGAGGACGCCTGGACGACCATGGCGCTGGTCGAGGCGGCGTTCGAATCGAGCGCGCGGCCGGCGACGGCGCTGAGAGCCCATCCGTGAGCTTGCGGCGGGCGTCGGTTTAGCCCGAGCTTCTTTCTTTCACGAAGCGTAAGTCATTGATCTCGCTCACGGCGAGCGGCTCCGGGGTCGCTGCTACTGGGTACAGGCGATGGGGAATCCCAGGAGGTCGAAGGCCTTTTGCTGGATCGGAGTCGGGCGGGTGAGGATGGTGAAGGGGCGGTCCGGCGCGTTCGCGGTCACGACGGTGTTGCGCGCGAGGGTCGCGAGGTCGGCGAGCAGGGTCTGGAAGGAGTGGACCGGGGCGCCGTCGACGGCGCGGCCCGTGGCGCTCTTGGCGAGGGCGGCGGGGGAGCGCTGCGCCTTGGCGACCGGGCTCTCGCGCAGGGCCTCGGCGGCGGCCTTGTCGTCGTCGTCGTAGAGCATCGGCGCCAGGCGCTCGCGCATATGCCACTCGACGTAATAGGCCAGCATGCACAGGAACACGTGGGCGCGGACCCGATCCTCCAGCCAATGGTAGATCGGCCGGACATGCAGGTCGACCGTCTTCAGGCAGCGAAAGGCGCGTTCCACCATGGCCAAGGATTTGTACGTCTTGACCGCGGTGTTGTCGGCGAGGGTCTCTTCGGGCAGGCTGGTGCGCACGGCGTAGAGGCCGTCGAGCGCGGCTTCCTGCGCGATCTGCTCGCGCTTTCGGGCGAAGGCGAACCGGTCGTCGGCGATCGTCAGCTCGAAATGCTTGGCCATCTTGTGCCTGCCGAGCACGGCGCCGACCGCGATGCCGATCTCGGCCGCGCCGCGCAAGGGACGGGTCTTGCGCGCCACGCTGGCGACGGTCTTGGCGAGATCCCGCTCGGTGGCGGCGAGGAGGTCCTCGCGCTTGCGGGCGCGCTCGCGCGCGAGATCCGGGTTGCGGCAGACGATCAGCCGCTCGCCGGGAAACTCGGGCGACGTGATCGCCGCCATGTCGCGCTCGTCGAACAGCGACATCTGCAAATGTCCGCCGCCGACCAGCTCCTTGAGCGCAGGCGCGCGCAAGGCGGTGATCCAGTCGAGCCCGGCGGGGCGCAGATCCTCGTCGATGCGCGCCTGGGTGATCATGCCGCGATCGCCGACCAGCACGACGTGGTCGATGGCGAAGCGGCGCTTCAGCTTCGAAACCTGATCGGCGAGCGTCATGGGATCGCCGGTGTTGCCTTCGAACACCTCGATGGCGACGGGACAGCCGTCGGGCGCGCACAGAAGGCCATAGACGATCTGCAACTTCCCCTTCTTGCCGTCGCGGTTGTAGCCGCGTTTGGCCAAGGGGCAGCAGCGGCCTTCGACATAGCTCGACGAGACGTCGTAGAGCACCAGCGTCCCGCCCTTCAGGTGGCGCTTTGCCAGCGCGGTCTCGATCGGACCCTGGCGTTCGAGGAGCCAGTCGAGCGCAGCGTAGAACTCGTCCTCGCGGACGTCGCCCAAGGCCAGCTCGACGCCGAGGCTCGAGGCGGCGGTGGCGGGATCGAGCGCCCTGGCTGTGGCGAGCTTGGAGGCCGGGGCGATGATGCGGCTGACGATCATGGCCAGGACGAGGTCGACCGGTCGACAGCTCTCGGGGTCGGTCTCGCGCGTGGCCTTGGGACCGATGATTTTGTCGAGGCCGATCGCGCGCGTCGCGCCCAGGACGGCTGCGACATGGCCATGCGGCAGCGAACGCTCGATGACGAAGGGCTGTTCGCCCGGCGGCATCACGACCCCGCCCTTGAGGACGCCGCGCAGCCCCTCGACGTGCTCGGCCGGCCAATGGGAGAGGTTGAGCAGCGTGCGCTTTCGCACGGTCTTGCCGTCCCGGTAGCTCTCGCGCAGCAGGATCGCGGGCGGGGAGCCGCGGTTGGGGACGGTCTCGATGTACATGGGCGTAGGATAGCGGATGCGCGTCGCACAATCAACAAAAATATCTGATTTACATGGCTACATTTTCACCCCTCGCAACCCCAAATATGCGCAAAATCAGAGGCTTGACCCTCGCGAAAGAAAGAAGCTCCGTTTAACGCCAATTTAGCGGCGGGCCTAAACGATTCCAGGGGCTTGCGACCCGCCTTAGCGTCGCCTCGGAAAGCCCATTTATACTGTTCATACTAGTGTTATTGATCTGGCTGCGCCGGGCGCCCTTCGGCTTCTGGATCGCTTCGCTGCACTCGCGATGACGAGGCCCTACCCCTTGACCGCGCCGAACGACAGCCCGCGGGCGAGGTAGCGCTGGACGAAGAAATAGAAGATCACCGGCGGGATGATGCCGATCAGCGTGTTGACGGCGGCCGTATTGAAATCGACGCCGCGCGTCGAGCGCGAGGCGAGCACGAGCGCCGAGAACGGCGAGGCTGCTTGCGACGTGAGGGCGGAAGCAAACAGAGCCTCGTTCCAGCTGAAGGCGAACACCAGCACCGAGGAGACGACGAGGCCGTCGAGCGACAGCGGCAGCGCGATCATCCAGAAGATCTGCCAGGGCGTGGCGCCCTCGACCTTGGCCGCATCCTCGATTTCCGTGCTGACGTCGCGGAAGATATCGCGCATCACCACGACGACAAAGGCGAGATTGAAAGCGGTGTAGCAGAGGATCAGGCCCGTCCAGGTGTCGATCAGCCGCAAATACACCAGCAGGAGATAAAACGGCACCAGCACCACAGACGGCGGCAGCACACGTTGCGACAGGAACCAGAGCGCGATGTCGTTCGATCGGACCGGAAACTCGTAGCGGGCCAGCGCGTAGGCGGCGGGAACGCCGAGGACGAGCGCGAAGACCGTGGTCCCGGCGCTGACGACGCAGCTGCTGATGAACGCGTTCTCCGTCTGCGGGTCGGCTAGCACTTCCCGCCAGGAGTCGAGGGTCGGCTGGAACTGCACGAACGGAACGAATGCGCCAAGCTGAAAGGTCTCCGTCAGCGTCTTGACCGAGTTGACCGCGGCCCACAGGAACGGGATCAGGGTGACGACCGCGGCGGCGAGCAGAAGGGCATAAATGAGGAAGCGGGACCAGAAACCGGCGCGGGTCCACAGGATGTTGACCATTGCAATGCTGCTCCCGAACTATGCCAGAGTCTTGCGCATCTGCTGGAAAAACACGGTGATCACGACCGAAACCAGGACGAGGAAGACAACGCCCATGGCTGACCCCTTGCCGAAATCGAAGAACTGGATCGTGGTCAGATAATTCATGGCGGTGAAGGTTTGCGTGCTGGTGCCGGGTCCTCCCGACGTCAGCGCAAAGGGAATCGCGAAGACCTTCAGGCACTCGACCGTCCGCAACAGCACCGCGATCGTGATCACCGGCCAGGCGAGCGGCAACGCGAGATGCCACATCACCTGCCAATGGCTCTTGGCGTCGAGAACCGCCGCGTCATAGAGCTCGCTCGGAATGCCGGACAGGCCTGCCAGAACGATGATGAAGATGAACGAGGTCCATCTCCAGATGTCGAGCAGGATCGCGCCGGCGATACCCCCGTATGCGGTGGACATCCAGGGAACATGGATGCCGAGCGCTGCAAGCGGAACGGCGATCAGCCCCCCCTGGTCGGTGAAGAACGTCACGCCGAGGTAGCCGATCGCCACTTCGAGGGTGAACAGCGGCGACCCGATGATGGTTCGAAAGGTGCGCGATCCCGGAGCGCCGAGATTGACCAGCCACGCCGCCAGAAAGCCCAGGACGAGCTCGATGGGCACCGCGACGACGACGAAGATGACGGTAACGAAAATGCTCTGCCAGAATCGATAGGAGGTCAGAACGTCGATGTAGTTGGCGAAGCCGACATATCCGGTGATCCCTTCGCCCATCACGTAGGAAGCAAAGCTGTAGTGGATCACCGAGATCAGAGGAAAAAAGGTGAACGCGAGAACCCAGATCACCGCAGGCAGGAGCAGCGCGTACTTGAAGGCGCCGCCACTTTCCAGGCGTTGAACTCGAATCGCCTTCGCCATGGTCCCCTGGTCCCTCCGGGATTGAAAAGAGGTCCGCGGCGCTCGGCCGCGGACCATCGGCTAAGGGATCAGGTGAACGACGCCTTGTACAGCGCCTTTTGCTTGTCGCGTCCGTAGCGGTTGGTGATCTTCTCCCACGCCTCCGCGGTGGCGTCGAGCGCCGCCTTCGGCTGCATCTGGCCGCCGAGAACTGCCGAGATGTTGACGTCGAGCTCGTGCCAATAGTCGGAGGCGCCCGGAATGCGCAGGTATTCCTGCTGGACCGGCGCGGCGAGCACGGCATAGTAGGCCTTCACATATTCGACAGCGTCGTCCTCGTTCCAGCCGAACTGCTTCCATTGCTCGACGCTTCCGGTGCCGATCGGCGGGAAGAATTCGTACTTCATGCCGGGCTGCACGCCGGTCCAGCCGTTGGCAACGTTGAACAACGCATTCTTCTTGTTCGCCATGAAGGACAGGAAGTCGTAAGTCGCCTCCTGTTTCTTCGACAGGCGCGAGATCACGCAGTGCCAGGAGCCGCCGTTGGTGTTGCCGACCTGGTTGAGGTCGTACTTCTTCCATTGACCGGAGATCGGGTTGTAGGCCTCGGTCGTCCCGGGCAGGGGAGAAGCGCCGATCTTGCCCTGCACCTTCGAGGTCTTCGGGTCCTGCGCCAGCGTCGGCAGATCGCCCCAGGTCGGGTCGGTCGCGGAATTGCCTGCGAGGAACAGGTTCCACGCCTGGCCGAGCGTCCAGGCGATCTGCTCCTTCGGACCGTTGGCGAGGAACTTCACGTAGTCCTCCAGTGCCCGGACATGGCCCTCGGAGTTGATCAGCGGCTTCATCGTCTCGGGATTGAAGAAGTAGTACTTGTTGTCCGGGGAAATGACGAAGGGAGCCGAGAGGGTCAGGAAGTGGAAGAAGCCCTGCTCGTTGACCTTGGCGTGCAGCGCGATGCCCCAGCCTTTCTGACCGTCGCCGTTCCAGTCCCAGCCGGTAAAAAAGTCGGCAACGTCATGATATTCCTTTGTCGTCTTTGGCGGCGCCGGAAGGTCGTAGTTGTATTTCTCCTTGAACTTCTCCTGATTTTCTTTCTTGGTGAAGATGTCCTTGCGGAAGTAGAGCGCCTGGGCGTCGCCGTCCAGCAGGACGCCGTACACCTTGCCGTCCCATGAGTAGAGCTTCCGCATCGCCGGAACCCACTGGTCCGGTTCCCAATAGGAATGCTTCGGATCGCCGATGAACTTCTCGACCGGAACGATGTAGGGATCCTTCGGCACAAAGAAGTCGCCGTAGAACCAGGCGCCGGTCATGTAGGCGTCGTACCTGCCTAATCCGGAGGAAAGGTCGGAGAAGATTTGCTGATGCAACGTGTCGATCGGCACTTCGCCGACGTTCACCTTGCCTCCGGTTACTTCCTCCCACAAAGGCACATAGTGCTTGACGCATTCCCCGACGGTCAGCTTCGCGACCAGAACGTTGATGGTCGTTCCCTTGTAGGGCTTGGTCTTCAGGAAGGCCACGCGCTCCGGGGTGATCGGGGACTCGTTCGGCGACACGGGATCGGAATCGATCAGGTTGGCCGCGGCCCGCGATGGCAGCGTGAGCTGCGCCAGCGCCGCGGCGGACAGACCGAGTTGAGCGCCGCGGACAATGAACTGGCGGCGGCTGATCCGGCCGCGCACATATTCGCGCACGACATCACCGAACTTTTCGTCATCGTATTGATTGGCCATTCTTTCCTCCTCTACATGCGATGACAGCATGGGAACCAGGCTGCCGAGCACATTCTTGAAGCCGCGATTTTTCTGGTGAATCGCAGACGTTCAGCGACCGACACCCCGTCGGCTCGTCGAGCGGCGAATTTGTTTGAAGGACCTGGAGGCGCTGAACCCCCTTTCAGCAAAACCGGCTGGCATGTCAGCCTAGACGTGCGTATAGCAACTGGTCAATGCGCCCATTCGCCGCGGAAGCGATGTCCTTTACCGCGTGGACAGGGCCACGTTGGCCGTGCATCAATTGGAATTATCGGTTTGGGAGGACACCGACGGCCAGAGCCATGGCGCCAACGAGTTGAACCGTCGCCGTGATCGCGTGAAGCGACCTCCAGGCCGGACCCGGTGGAATGACGCGAGACGGAGAGGCCGCAGGGCGCCCTGTTCTTCTAAAAGGGGCTTCGCGAGAGCGAGCCGATCCATCCTGACCTGACTGTGTCGTTGAGCGTCTTCCGAGGAGAGTGCGAATGGCGAGAGTTCGAGCTCCGCCACGTATCGAAGCGATTCGGCGATGTTGTCGCGGTCGATGACTTCTCCCTCGACGCGACCGAGGGCGAGTTCATCGTGTTCGTCGGGCCGTCCGGCTGCGGCAAGACCACCACCATGCGCATCATCGCCGGGCTCGAAGTCGCTACCGACGGAGAGGTGCTGTTCGACGGCAAGAACGTGACCGACGAACTGCCGCGCGACCGCGACGTGGCGATGGTGTTCCAGAACTACGCCCTCTTCCCCCACCTCAATGTGTTTTCGAACATCGCCTTCGGCATGCGCCTCCGAAAGACGCCGAAATCCGAGATCGAGGACCGCGTTCGCCGGACCGCGCAATTGCTCGGCATCGAAAGCGTTCTTCAGCGGCGGCCGAAGGAATTGTCCGGCGGCCAGAGGCAGCGCGTGGCGCTCGGCCGCGCCATCGTGCGCGAGCCGCGCGTCTTCCTGATGGACGAGCCGCTCTCCAATCTCGACGCGGCGCTGCGGATGGAGATGCGCGCCGAAATCATCAAGCTGCAGGAGCGGCTCGACGTGACGACCTTCTACGTCACGCATGACCAGGTCGAGGCGCTGAGCATGGGCGACCGCATCGTCGTGATGCGCGACGGCCGGATCCAGCAGATCGGCAGCCCGACCGAGCTCTATGAACAACCGAAAAACGCCTATGTCGCGAGCTTCATCGGCAGCCCGCCGATGAACTTTCTCCAGGGCCGCGTCGAGGGCGACCGCATCGTCCTGCCCGCCGAGCAGGCGAGCCTCGCGATGAACGTCGGATTGCGGCAGGCGCTCGCCCAGGCTTCCGCGTCCGAAATCACCGTCGGGATCCGCCCGGAGCATATCGTCTTCTCCGACCGGCCGGCCGGAAGCGACGCGTTCAGCATCGCGGGCGCCGTCGACACCGTCGAGCCGCTCGGCCATACGACGCTGGTGCGGGCGAAGATGGCGTCGGAACGCCGGCTCAACGTGCTGATCGCCGGCAAGGTTCGGCTCGCGGAAGGCCAGGCCGTTCACGCGATCTTCCCCGAAAATCGCGTTTATCTGTTCGACCGCAAGAGCGAGCAGTCCCTGCTCGGCATCAGCGAATAGGCGCGGACGAAATGGTTTCGAGACGGACCCGTCATTGCGAGCGCGGCGAAGCACTCCAGATGAACGTGGGGCGCTATCCTTCCCCAGCTTCGCTGGGGAAGGTGGACGGCGAAGCCGGCCGGATGCGGTATGGCCCACTGCGTCGGCGCCGGCAGGAATGCGCGACCGGCGCCGCAAGCCTTCATCGCCGCATCCCTGCTTTCCACACCCCATCCGGCCCTTCGGGCCACCTTCCCCGCTTCGCGGAGAAGGAGGTGCGCGCCCGTTCGGAAGGAACTCGCTGAGAACGATAGCCATGCCCCTCGAATCCATTCCGGAAATGATGCAGCGCGCGCGCGAGGGCGGCTATGCGATCGGCTATTTCGAGAGCTGGAACCTCGAGTCGCTCTATGGGGTGGTCGAGGCCGCGGAAGAAGCGCGCAGCCCGGTCATCATCGGGTTCAATGGCGAGTTCCTGAGCCGTCCGGAACGAAGAGCCTCCGAGCGCCTGTCGTGGTACGGCGCGCTCGGCAGGGCCGCCGCGATCGACGCGAACGTTCCCTGCGGCTTCATCTTCAACGAATGCGCCGAGGACGAGTGGACCCGGGCGGCGGTCACGGCGGGCTTCAATCTCGTCATGCCGGCGGACCCGGCGGCGTCGCGCGACGCCTATCTCGAACGCGTGCGCGACCTGGTCGACTATGCGCGTCCGCATGACGTCGCGGTCGAGGCCGAACTCGGCGAACTCCCGGCGGGCCTGCCGGGTTTTGCGCATGGCGAGGGCGAGAAGACAGACCCGGAAAGCGCTCGGGACTTCGTGCGCGCGACCGGAATCGACCTTCTCGCCGTCAGTGTCGGCAACATCCATGTCTCGCTCTCCGGCCGGACGGCGCTCGACCTCGATCATCTGAAGGCGATCCGGCGCGTCGTCGACGTCCCGCTCGTGCTGCATGGGGGCACCGGGATCGCCGACAACTCCCTGCGGCAGGCGATCGCCATCGGCGTCGCCAAGGTGAACTACGGCACGATCCTCAAGCAGCGCTATCTGGCGGCGGTGCGGCGCGCGCTGGCGACCGACGAGCCGAACCCCCACGCGCTGCTCGGCATGGGCGGACCGGAGGACGTCATGGTCGCGGGGCGCTGCGCGGTGCGCGAGGCCGTGCTCGAACGATTGCCGGCGCTGGGCTCGGCCGGGAGGGCATGATGGTTCAGGTCGGCTGCGCCGGCATCCTCGTCACGGACATGCTGTGCGGGCCGGTCGAGGCGCTGCCGCAGCCCGGGCAATTGCTGGCGGTCGACGACATTCCCTCCAAGGCCGGAGGCTGCGCGGCCAATGTCGCGATCGATCTCGCGCGCCAGCAGGTGAGCGCCGCGGTCGCGGGCTGTGTCGGACGCGACTCCGCCGCCGAGACGCCGCTTGGCGCCTTGCGCGCGCACGGCGTCGACTGCGAGGGGATCGTAAAGTCCGACCGTCTCCCGACCAGCAAGACCGTGATCCTGCTGGTCGCCGGGCAAGACCGCCGCTTCCTCCATTCGTTCGGCGCCAATGCCGAATTCACCGTCGGCCACATCCGGCGCGAATGGTTCGACGGCCTGCGCGTCTTCTATCTCGGCGGTCTGTTCGTCATGCCCGGGATCAGGACCGACGAGCTGGTCGATCTCCTCGGCTTCTGCCGCCGATCCGGCATCGTCACCGTCGTCACCGTGGTCGTGCCCCAGCCGTTCGGCCAGCACGGGGACCTCGCAAGGCTCCTGCCGATGATCGACTATTTCCTGCCGAACGACGACGAGGCGCAGGTGTTCACCGGCGAGCGCGATCCTGTCGATCAGGCGGCGGCGCTGCTGGCGAAGGGCGCACAGACCGCGATCGTCACCTGCGGGGCGAGAGGCGCGCTCGCCGCGCGCGGCCATCAGCGCTGGCGCTGCGGCGCCTACACCATGCCGATCGTCGATCCGTCGGGATCCGGCGACGCCTTCGCCGCCGGAATCGTCACGGGAATCGTCCGCGGCTGGGACACGCCAAGGACGCTGGTCTACGCCTCCGCGCTCGGCGCGTCCGCGGTCCGGGCCGTCGGCACGACCGACGGCGTGTTTCGCGCCGACGAGGCGGAAGCGTTCATCGCCGCCCACAAGCTGCCGATGGAGGAATGGATTGCGGATTGACGTCAAGATGCCCGACCTCTCGGCGACCGAGGGCTCGGATATTCTGGTCAGGCGCTGGCTGGTGAGGGAGGGCGCCCGGATCAAGCGCGGCGAGCCGTTGCTCGAGGTCGAGACCGACAAGGCGACGACAGAGGTCGAGTCGGCGGCGACCGGGACGGTCGCGGAGATTCTCGCGCCGCCGGACAAGAAGGTGGCGGTCGGAGAAGTGATCGCAAGGATCGAGGTCGAGCGATGAGACAGGCTTGCTTGGGCCAAACGGTCCGGCGCATCCCTTCTTCAGCTTTGCTGGGGAAGGTGGCCGGCGAAGCCGGCCGGATGGGGTGTGGCCCGCTGCATCGACACCCGTTCGATCGCATGACCGGCGCCGCGAACCTCCCTGGTCTTATCCCCTGCTTTCCCCACCCCATCCGGCCCTTCGGGCCACCTTCCCCGCTTCGCGGAGAAGGAGGAACGCGCCTCCCGAACAGATCTCCGATCGAGGCCGCGTCATGACCGCCCCCCTCGCCTCCGATCGCCGGCTCGAGCTGCTCGACACGATGATCCGTATCCGCGAGTTCGAGGAGGGCGTGCGCTTCCTCTTTCTGGAGGGCGCGATGCCCGGCACCATCCACCAGTGCCAGGGGCAGGAGGCGACAGCGGTCGGCGTCTGCGCCGCCCTGCGGCCCGACGACTTCATCACCTCGACCTTCCGCGGCCACGGCCACGCCATCGCCAAGGGGCTCACCGAGCAGGAGCTGCTGGACGAACTGTTCGGCGCCTCGACCGGCTGCTGCAAGGGCAAGGGCGGATCGATGCATGTCGGCAACATGACGAAGGGCATGGTCCCCGGCATCGCCATCGTTGCGGGCGGCATCCCCCTTGCCGCAGGCATGGCGCTCGCCTTCAAGATGCAAAACACCGGCCAGGTCGTCGCCTGCTTCTTCGGCGACGGCGCGGTGGCCGAGGGCGCGTTCCACGAGGGCGTCAACATGGCGGCGATCTGGCGGCTGCCGGCGATCTTCGTCTGCGAGAACAATCTCTACGGCGCCTCGACGCACATCGGCCTCGTGATGAAGAACCCGCATGTCGCCGATCGCGCCGCGTCCTACGGCATTGCGGGCGAGAGGGTCGACGGCAACGACGTCGAGGCGGTCCGTGCGGCGGCGGAGCGCGCGACGGCCCGATGCCGCGCCGGCGACGGGCCGGTCCTGCTCGAGCTTCTCACCTATCGCCAGACCGGCCACTCGCGCCGCGACCCCCGCCTCTACCAGCCGGAAGCCGAGCGCAAGGAATGGGCGGCGCGCGACCCGATCGGGAGATTCGCCTCCCGCCTGCAGGCCGAAGGCCTGACGGACGAAGCCGGCGTCGAGCGCATGCGGGCGCGAGCGGCGCAGCGTTTCTCAGAGGCGGTGGAGAAGGCGCGCGCCGCGCCGCAGCCTTTCCCCGGCGACCTCGAGACCGACGTCTTTGCGGAAGCCACGCCATGAAGCGCCAGGGAATCGCCGAGGCCCTGCGCGACGCGATCGCCGAGGAGATGGAGAGGGACCGGCGCGTCTTCTGCATCGGCGAGGACATCGGCGTTCCGGGCGGATGGGGCGGCGCGTTCACCGTCACCCTCGGTCTCGAGAAAAAATTCCCCGACCGCGTCATCAACACGCCGATCGCCGAGCTCGGCTTCTTCGGCGTCGCGACCGGCGCGGCGATCATGGGATTAAGGCCGATCGTCGACGTGCAGTACGGCGACTTCCTGTTCCTCGCCAGCGACCAGATCATCAACAACGCCGCGAAGCTGCGCTACATGTCGGGCGGGCAGATCAAAGTGCCGATGGTGATGCGCGCCCCGGTCGGCGCGACCGGCCGCGGCTCCCAGCACGCCCAGAACATGGAGCGCTATTTCACCGGCGTTCCCGGCCTCAAGGTCGTCGCCCCGTCGAACGCCTACGACGCCAAGGGGCTGCTCAAGGCCGCCGTCCGCGACGACAATCCCGTGATGATCTTCGAGCACAAGCTGCTCTATGGCTCGAAGGGCGCGCGCGCCGAGCCGGGCGCGGTCGACGCGACGAGCGACATTCCCGACGGGGACTACGTCGTTCCGCTCGACAAGGCGTCGGTCGTGCGGACGGGATCGGATGTGACTCTTCTCGGCTGGCTCTTGATGTCGCACTTCGCGGCGCAGGCGGCGGAGCAACTCGCCGCCGAAGGGATCGACGCCGAAACGATCGACCTCAGGAGCTCTCGCGCCGCTCGATCTCGCAACGCTGGAAGCCTCGGCCCGCAAGACCGGACGGGTGGTGATCGTCGAGGAGGGCCCGAAGACCGGCGGGGTCGGCGCGGAGATCGCGGCTTCCTTGTGCGAGCGCCTGCCCGGGCTCAAAGTGGCGCGGGTCGCTTCGGCGGACGTTCCGGTTCCCTTCTCGCCGCCGCTCGAGAACGCCTACCGGCCCGACGTCGCGCGGATCATCGCGGCGGCGCGCGACCTTTGCCGTGGCGGCAAGGGCTGAGCGGCGCCGATGGCGGACCCGTATGTCATCGCCTTCGACGCCGGGGGCTCCGCGGTCAAGGCGGCGCTGTTCGACGCGCGCGGGGCCGAGCGCGCGGTCGCCGCGGTGGGGATGGCGCCGCTGCACCCGGCCCCCGGCTTTCTCGAGCGCGATCCCGAGGCCATGTGGGCCGCCGTCTGCGACGTTTCGCGCAAGGTCCTGTCCTCTTCCGAGGTCGAGCCGTCGTCGATCGTCGCCGTTGGCCTGACCGGCTACGGCAACGGCCTCTTTCTCGTCGACAGCGACGGTCGCCCGGTCCGCAACGCCATCCTCTCGCCCGATCAGCGCGCGCAGGCGATCGTCAAGCGCTGGCGCGCCGACGGCGCCGAGGCCCGCTCGGTGGAGCTGACTTTCAACGCGGAATTCCCCGGCAAGCCGCTGCCCCTGATCGCCTGGCTCGAAGCGCACGAGCCGCAGGCGCTCGAGCGCGCCGATCGGGCGCTCTTCTGCAAGGACTATCTGCGCTTTCGCCTGACGGGCGAGGCCGGCCTCGAGATCAGCGACATGTCTTCGGCGAGCCTCGCCGACCAGCGCCTCCGCCGCTGGACGCCCGCCGCGCTCCATGCGTTCGGGCTTGCGCGCCATGCGCGGCTGTTCGGCGAAGGGGTGGAGCCGCTGACCATCGCCGGCGCGGTCACCTCGAGGGCCGCGGCCGAAACCGGGCTCGCCGAGGGAACGCCGGTCTCGGCCGGCTACGCCGACGGCCCGGCAATGGCGCTCGGCCTCGGCGCGACCGACGAAAGCCTGATCAGCGTGATCGCCGGCACCTGGGGCTTGAACCAGCTCGCCACCCGGACGCCGGCGACGGACGGATCGGTCGCGGCGGTGATCGCCGGGCCGAGGCCAGGCGAATTCATCGTCACCGACGCGGGCCCGACCTCGGCCAGCGCTTTCGAATGGCTGGTCGATTCGGTCATCGGCCGCGCCGACATGAGCCGCCGGGGCCGCGAGGCGCTGTTCGACTTCTGCAACGAGGAGGTCAAGCGCGCTCCGGCGGACGGCGACATTCCCTATTTCCTGCCCTACCTGAACGGGCGGCTCGAGCAGGCCGAGGCGCGGGCGTGCTTCATCGGGCTCGCGTCATGGCACGGCCTGCCGGAAATGGTCCGCGCCGTGTACGAGGGCGTGGCCTTCGAGCATCGCAGCCATATCGATCACCTGCTCGCCGGCCGGGCAAGGCCGCGCGCCGCGCGCTTCGCCGGCGGGGCGGCCCGCAGCCGCCCGTGGCTCGACATCTTCGCGTCGGCCATCGACTTGCCGCTCGAACTCTCCTCCGTCGCCGAGCTCGGCGCGCTGGGGGCGGCGATCGTCGCTTCGGTCGGGGTCGGACTTCATCCCGACCTCGAGACAGCGGTCGCGGCGATGACCCGCGTGAGCAAGCGCATCGAGCCCGATCCCGGCCTGTCGCAAATCCTGACCCGCCGCCGCGGCGCGTTCAACGCGCTGCGAGAGGCCCTGAGCCCCTTCTGGGCGACGCTTTGACGCGGGCCATGCCCGATTGACAGAGATCAAGTCCTGCCGTCTTCTCGTATGCTAGCAGCAAAAATATCGAGATCTTACAGCGGCGGAAGGGGAGCATGATGGCGTTGTCTCAGAGGCTGTTCGACGCGATCGTGGATGGCAAGGCCCAACTTGCGCAATCGATCGTCGAGGAGGAGCTCAAGGCCGGCGCCGGACCGGTCGCGCTGATTTCCGAGACCATGATCCCGGCGATGGACGAAGTCGGCAAGCTGTTCCAGGAGGAAGAGTACTTCGTTCCCGAGCTGATGCTGGCCGGCCGGGCGATGAAGGCGGCGATGGAGCCGTTGCGCCCGCTGCTCGCGGCCTCCGGCGCCAAGCCCGCCGGCGTGGTGGTCGCGGGCGCGGTCAAGGGCGACCTGCACGACATCGGCAAGAACCTCGTCATCTCGATGCTGGAGGGCGCGGGCTTCAAGGTGATCGACCTCGGCGCCGACGTGACGCCGCAGAAATTCGTCGAGGCGATCCGCGAGCACAAGCCCGAGATCGTCTGCCTGTCGGCGCTGCTCACCGTGACCATGACGTCGATGAGGTCGACGATCGAGGCGATCCGGGAGGCGGGCCTGCGGCGGGACGTCAAGATTCTGGTCGGCGGCGCGCCGCTCAACGAGAAATACGCGATGGAGATCGGCGCCGACGGCTACGGCGCGTCGGCGACGGACGCGGTCGCGCTGGCGCGCCGGCAGGTGGGGCTTTCGAACTGACATGCGCGCGGCGGCGGGGAAGACGGCGATGGACGGCGAGAAAAAGATCGGACCGAGACGCAAGCGGGTGCTCGACGCGATCAACCATCGGACGCCGGATCGCGTGCCGATGGACTTCGGCGGGTCGGCGGTGACCGGCATCCATGTCAGCTGCGTCGCCAGGCTGAGGGACCATTACGGCCTCGAAAAGCGGCCGGTGAAGGTGTGCGAGCCCTATCAGATGCTCGGCCTCGTCGAAGACGACCTCAAGGAGGCGATCGGGATCGACGTCACGCCGCTGATGGGCCGCACCAACATGTTCGGCTTCGACAACCGCGACTGGAGGCCCTGGACCTTCAACGGCCTTGAGGTGCTGGTGCCGGACGGGTTCCGGGTCAGCGTCGAGCCGGAGAAGGGCGGCACGCTGATCTACCCCAAGGGCGACACGAGCGCGCCGCCGAGCGGGCATATGCCGAAGGACGGGTTCTTCTTCGATTCGATCATCCGCCAGAAGCCGATTGATCTCGACCACCTCAACCCCGAGGACAACGCCGAGCAGTATACGCCGCTGACCGACGCGCAGCTCGACGGCATCGAGGAAGACGCCCGCGCGGTCGGCGCCGGCGACTACGCCGTTTTCGCCTCGCTGGTGAACACGGCGCTCGGCGACATCGCTTTCGTCCCGGGCCCCGACCTCCCCGACCCAAAAGGCGTGCGCGACGTCGCCGAATGGTACATGCTGACGGCGAGCCATCCGGAGGTCGTGCACAAGATCTTCGAACGCCAGGTCGCGGTCGGCATCGACAACATGGCGAAGATTCACGCCCGCGTCGGCGATGCGATCGACGTGATCTTTCTCTGCGGCACCGATTTCGGCACCCAGACGTCGACCTTCTGCTCGACGAAAACGTTCGACTCCTTGTGGAAGCCGCACTACGCCGAGCTCTGCCACTGGATCCACAAGAACACGACCTGGAAGGTCTTCAAGCATTCCTGCGGCGCGTCCGAGCGCTTCTTCGAGTCGATGATCGACGCCGGTATCGACATCATCAATCCGGTGCAGTGCTCGGCGAAGGGCATGGACCCGAAGTTCCTCAAGGACAAATACAAGGGCCGCCTCGTTTTCTGGGGCGGCGGGGTCGACACCCAGCAGACCTTGCCGTTCGGCACGCCGGCCGAAGTGCGCGCCGAGGTGCTGCAGCGCTGCGAAATCTTCTCGGAGGGCGGCGGCTTCGTGTTCGACGCGATCCACAACGTCCAGGCCGGCACGCCGGTCGAAAACATGGCCGCCATGTTCGATGCGGTGAAGGAATTCAACCGCCGGGCGTGACCGACGCGCCCGGCGTTTCGGGCGGATCGTACTCTAGGCCGAGCTTCTTTCTTTCACGAAGCGTAAGTCATTGATCTCGCTCACGGCGAGCGGCTCCGGGGTCGCTGCTACTGGGTACAGGCGATGGGGAATCCCAGGAGGTCGAAGGCCTTTTGCTGGATCGGAGTCGGGCGGGTGAGGATGGTGAAGGGGCGGTCCGGCGCGTTCGCGGTCACGACGGTGTTGCGCGCGAGGGTCGCGAGGTCGGCGAGCAGGGTCTGGAAGGAGTGGACCGGGGCGCCGTCGACGGCGCGGCCCGTGGCGCTCTTGGCGAGGGCGGCGGGGGAGCGCTGCGCCTTGGCGACCGGGCTCTCGCGCAGGGCCTCGGCGGCGGCCTTGTCGTCGTCGTCGTAGAGCATCGGCGCCAGGCGCTCGCGCATATGCCACTCGACGTAATAGGCCAGCATGCACAGGAACACGTGGGCGCGGACCCGATCCTCCAGCCAATGGTAGATCGGCCGGACATGCAGGTCGACCGTCTTCAGGCAGCGAAAGGCGCGTTCCACCATGGCCAAGGATTTGTACGTCTTGACCGCGGTGTTGTCGGCGAGGGTCTCTTCGGGCAGGCTGGTGCGCACGGCGTAGAGGCCGTCGAGCGCGGCTTCCTGCGCGATCTGCTCGCGCTTTCGGGCGAAGGCGAACCGGTCGTCGGCGATCGTCAGCTCGAAATGCTTGGCCATCTTGTGCCTGCCGAGCACGGCGCCGACCGCGATGCCGATCTCGGCCGCGCCGCGCAAGGGACGGGTCTTGCGCGCCACGCTGGCGACGGTCTTGGCGAGATCCCGCTCGGTGGCGGCGAGGAGGTCCTCGCGCTTGCGGGCGCGCTCGCGCGCGAGATCCGGGTTGCGGCAGACGATCAGCCGCTCGCCGGGAAACTCGGGCGACGTGATCGCCGCCATGTCGCGCTCGTCGAACAGCGACATCTGCAAATGTCCGCCGCCGACCAGCTCCTTGAGCGCAGGCGCGCGCAAGGCGGTGATCCAGTCGAGCCCGGCGGGGCGCAGATCCTCGTCGATGCGCGCCTGGGTGATCATGCCGCGATCGCCGACCAGCACGACGTGGTCGATGGCGAAGCGGCGCTTCAGCTTCGAAACCTGATCGGCGAGCGTCATGGGATCGCCGGTGTTGCCTTCGAACACCTCGATGGCGACGGGACAGCCGTCGGGCGCGCACAGAAGGCCATAGACGATCTGCAACTTCCCCTTCTTGCCGTCGCGGTTGTAGCCGCGTTTGGCCAAGGGGCAGCAGCGGCCTTCGACATAGCTCGACGAGACGTCGTAGAGCACCAGCGTCCCGCCCTTCAGGTGGCGCTTTGCCAGCGCGGTCTCGATCGGACCCTGGCGTTCGAGGAGCCAGTCGAGCGCAGCGTAGAACTCGTCCTCGCGGACGTCGCCCAAGGCCAGCTCGACGCCGAGGCTCGAGGCGGCGGTGGCGGGATCGAGCGCCCTGGCTGTGGCGAGCTTGGAGGCCGGGGCGATGATGCGGCTGACGATCATGGCCAGGACGAGGTCGACCGGTCGACAGCTCTCGGGGTCGGTCTCGCGCGTGGCCTTGGGACCGATGATTTTGTCGAGGCCGATCGCGCGCGTCGCGCCCAGGACGGCTGCGACATGGCCATGCGGCAGCGAACGCTCGATGACGAAGGGCTGTTCGCCCGGCGGCATCACGACCCCGCCCTTGAGGACGCCGCGCAGCCCCTCGACGTGCTCGGCCGGCCAATGGGAGAGGTTGAGCAGCGTGCGCTTTCGCACGGTCTTGCCGTCCCGGTAGCTCTCGCGCAGCAGGATCGCGGGCGGGGAGCCGCGGTTGGGGACGGTCTCGATGTACATGGGCGTAGGATAGCGGATGCGCGTCGCACAATCAACAAAAATATCTGATTTACATGGCTACATTTTCACCCCTCGCAACCCCAAATATGCGCAAAATCAGAGGCTTGACCCTCGCGAAAGAAAGAAGCTCCGTCTAGGGCCTGTCTTCAGTTGACGTGAGAACGGAGTGGAATCGGACGCAGAACGTTTGGTGTTTTGGATACGCAAGGGATTCCCGAATCAGCAAATGTCTGACTCGTGAGTGGTCGGCCCGAGGAGGGGCTGACCGATGCGACGATATGCACTGCGCGACGACCAGTGGGATCGGATCAAAGACATTCTGCCGGGCCGTGAAGGCCATGTGGGCGGCACGGCGGCGGACAATCGCCTGTTCGTCGAAGCCGTTCTCTTCAGGTTTCGCGCCGGCGTCCCGTGGCGCGATCTGCCCGAGCGCTTTGGCGACTGGAAGATCGTCTATCAGCGTTTCAACCGATGGGCCAAGAGCGGCGTTTTCGAGCGGGTTTTCAGGCTCTTGGCCAGCGATCACGACAACGAGTACATGATGATCGACGCCACCATCGTGCGCGGTCACCAGCATAGCGCCGGCGCCAAGAAAAAAGACGGTGCGCAAGCCATCGGCCGATCCCGCGGCGGATTGACCACCAAGATACACGCGCTCGTCGATGCCCTCGGCAATCCTGTCGAGGTGATGCTCAGCCCGGGCCAGGATCACGATCTGACTTGCGCTGAATCTCTCATCGAAGCCGTCGATCCCGGCGCTCTGATCGCCGACAAGGCTTTCGACGCCGATGCCTTCATCGGCGCCCTCAACGATCGAGCGGTCGTCCCAGTCATCCCATCCAAATCCAACCAAAAGACCCCGCGCCCGTGCGACTTCGCCCTCTACTGCGAACGCAATCTCATTGAGCGTTTCTTCAACAGGCTCAAGCATTTCCGCGCCATCGCCACGCGTTACGACGAGCTCGCCAAGATTTTCCTCGCCGGCGTTCAGCTCGTCTGCGCCGCCATTCTCATCAACTGAAGACAGGCCCTAGCCAAACATATTTGAAATTTCAGCGCCGCTCAGCGGCGGCAAGGAGGTGCGTCGGATAACCGATTATGGTGGAGAGGCGGCGGCTGTGGCGATCGGTGTAGACGAAGGCCGGTCCGTCGAGGCGATAGTTGCCGGTCCAGGCGATTTGGAAGCTGGTGTCGGTTTCCTCAAAGGCGATGGATTGCGGATCGCCGCCGCGGGCGAGGCGAGCGGCGAGGTGATGGGAGGGGTCGAGGAGCCAGGCATCGCCTGTTTCGGTCGAGAACAGGACGAGCTGGTCGACGGTGACGACGCGTCCGTCGTGAGCGGCGGCCCGTCGCTGGATGGAGCGAATCTCGGCGGCGAGTCGAAGCCGAGGGCGGTTGCGCATAGCTTTGCCCGATCTGGTTTGGATCGACCGTTGCGGGAGGCGAAGCGATGGACGTCTTCACCAAGCTGTTCGGCGAGTTCTTGGTCTTCGTCTATCACTGCTTCGATCGGATTGTCATTCACGGCTATCTGACGGCGCTGTCGCGGCCCGAGCTGGTCGTCCACTTCTTCCGTGAGATCGTCGGGGTGGCGGAGGTCAGCAAGGAGGCGCTGAGCCAGCGGACGGCCGATTACCAGAATTGGGTGGAAGCCTACGCGCGCAATCACGCGATCCCGATCGAATGGGCCGAGAAGGGGGTGCGCAAGGAGGACCACGTGCCGCCGTGGCTGCGCCGCATGGCGCGGCGCGACGCGTACGGCGTCTACTTCATCTTCAAGAGCATGGAGCAAGGGCCGACCTTCCGCATCAGCCCGCCGAAGGACCCGGCCAAGGACCCGCGCTACCGCATCGTCGGCACCAGCGCAGCCGCTTCACGCATTACGACTTCTATGTCCGCGACGAGGCGCTCGGACCGATGGTTGTGCGGGTGGCTTCCTTCTTCCCCTTTCAGACCACCGATTATCTCAACGGCCACAGCTTCATCGAGCAGGAGCTGAGGCGGGCGGGGATCGGCTTCCGCAAGGATGACAACGCTTTCCTCGCCGTCGACGACGTCGCGGCGCTGCAGGCGGCGGCCGACCGGCTGAGCCCGGAGATCATCCGCCGGCGCCTCGACTACTGGACCCTGATCCTCGGACCGAAATTCTCCAAGAAGGAGCGCGCCAGGCTCAACCTGTCACGCCTCTACGCCATCTCCCAGATCGAGTACTGCCGCAACTTCATCTTCAAGCGCCACTTTCCCATCCACAAGCTGTTCGAGCGCAGCTGCGAACTCGGCCTGTGGCGGCTCAGCGCTGACAAGATCGCCACGATCTTCGGCAAGCGGGTCAGTCGCCGGATGCATGGCAAGCTGGCCACGGTCATCGACCAGATCGAGCACGGCCATCATGTCTTCCGCGCCTACTTCAAGTGCGGCTTCCTCAAACAGTATGAGAAGTTCCGGACCTTTCTGCGCAACGAATTGGTCTCCAACAATCTCACCGACTTCGGCCTGCGCAAGGGGCTCGACCATCTGGATGCCGTGCGGACCACCCCCAGGCGATCACGGATCGCTTCGCCGCCTTCCAGGCCGAGGGGCTCAACGTGCATGTCGACTTTCCCCTCCTCCAGCGCCTTGCCCACCCGATCACCGTCGGCGCCGTCCGTTATCCCGGTCTCAAGATCCACAAGGCGCGCGTCATCCGCCTGTTCGAGGTTCTCCTCCACGGCGACCCCCCGGTCGGCGGCTGGACGGCCCGGCAAATCCACCACGCCGTCCTCACCACCTCTGATCTCTCAGAGAAGACTTACGGCCTCAACCAGCTGCGCTACGACCTGCGCAAGCTCAAAGGGCGTGGCCTGATTGAGCGCGACGGCTCACGCTACGCCGACCGCCTCACCCAAAAAGGCGTCCAGGTGGCCCTGCTCTTCCTGCTCTTCCACAAGCGCCTCTGCGGGCCGCTCGCCAACAGCCGCTTCCATCACCAGCCAGACCCGCAGCACCGCCCCAACAGCCGGCTCGAAGCCGCCTATCACCGCGCCGACGCCGCCATCCAACCCGTCGTCGATCTCTCGGCTGCAGCTTGATCCCGCCGCGCCTCAATGACAATGTTCGACTCGTCTTGTCTATGATCCCTCAGGTAAGAATCTAATCGAGGCAAGCGGAGCGCGGCCAGTTGCGCCTCGGCTCCTTTGGCGGTCGTTGCGCTCAGAATCCGCTCTCGCCCCCTGCGAAGCCGAGCCCGCTATACGACTTGCGGTCAAGAGCCTTCAACCGGCAGTTGGGAAAGAAACCGCGCCGGAGCGGTTGACCTATTCGACGGCGTAGGTTTGTCGAGCCCCCTGGTTCCTCGCCATAGACCGCGCGGGAAGAAGGGCCTTGGCGGGATCCCCGACCATGAATGTCCGGGTGTCAGCCGGCACGGCATTCAGCAGGTCCCGGATGAACTGGTCTTGGATCTTGAAGCTCGCCTCGGGCGCTACGTTCAGCGTCGAGACGCGGAACAGCACGCCGTCCGGAATCCACCCCCTCAGGCCGTACTCCAGCTTGAGCGCGTTGCGCGCAAAATTGCTGTTCGTGACGTCGTACCCGATTCGCATCCAGTAGCTTATGGGCTCGGTGCGTTCCTCGCGGGTCGCAACTAGGCGCGTCAACACAATGGGAGGCGCCGAAGCCGACCACTCGAATTGCGAGGTTACCGGCCGGGTTACACGAAATCCTTGAGCGGTATAGCAGACCTCCGGGTGATGAAGTTGCAGACGGTCGCTTTGGCTTTCGCCATAGGCGATCATCAGCATGATAACGTGGCCTTCCTTGTCGACAAAGGCGCGCGACACCTCCTGGTTGTAGATCTCGGCCTCAAGTCCGTCCGGCGGAGGCCGCACGGCTTGAAGGCCCGGCACGGGTTTCCATTCCCCGAACGCGTGAGGAATGTGAGCGTCGATGTCGAACGCCTCATGCGAACGCGCCATCAGACGGTGTGGCTTCATGGCATTGGCGATCCCCGCCGCCGCCAGCATGGCGACGCAGGCCAGAATGAGGTTGATCGAACGCGCCATATTCCCTCCGAGCCCGGCCCGACCACCGGCCCAACCCACTATTTACAGGCCATACGCGCCCGGCACAACAACGTTGCTGTGCAATGGCTGTGCATGCAACGTCTGGACAGCCGGACCGGGGCGGAGCATTATTCACCCTTACATGATTTCGGGACCGACGCCGCCCGGCGTGCAAGGCTGCCGGCTAGCGATATAGGTCGTCGCGGGGATCCTCGACAGTTCGGCGTCGTCGGCGTCCGGGAGCAAGGGCGGGTCGCGACGCGCATGCAGCCACCAAGCCGCGCCTTCGGCGGTCGCGACGACAAAGGCGCTAAAGGGACGCGGGGCATGGCGAGGCTGGGGTTAGAAACAAGTCTGATCGATCGCGACGTCTACCGGCGAACGCTTCTCCGCTTCCGCGAGGCGGGGGTCGTGCTGCCGACGCTCGGCGAGCTCAAGGACCCGTGGACCATCCCCGCGGCGATCGCACAACGCCTCGGCGACGTCGACCCGGACGCACCCCATCCGCTGAACCTGTTTCGCGTCCACTGGTTCAACGACGCTTCGCGCCGCGGCTTGGCGGCGACGCCTGGCGCAATCGAATTGTCGCCGGAGTTGACCGGCTCGCCAGCGCGCATCGTGCTCGCGCTCGGCGAGCGCTTTCCGATGATCCGCACCCACAAAGTTCTCGCCGCCTACGGCTGTCTTGCTCCACGGGTCGTCACCGGCCAGTTCGACCCGACGCGTCACCGCGCGATCTGGCCCTCGACCGGCAATTATTGCCGCGGCGGCGTCGCAATTTCACGCATCCTCGGCTGTCGCGGCGTCGCAGTGCTGCCGGTGAACATGAGCCAGGAGCGCTTCGACTGGCTCGAACGCTGGGTCGCCGAACCGTCGGACATTATCCGCACGCCGGGCTCCGAGAGCAATGTCAAGGAGATCTACGACGCGTGCGCGGCGCTGGACCGCGACCCGGCGAACATCGTGTTCAACCAGTTCTGCGAATATGGCAACTACCTCGTCCATCGCCTGTGCACCGGCGCAGCGCTCGAGCGGGTCTTTCATGCGCTCGCCGAAGGCCGTCCGCGGGCAAGACTCGGCGCTTTCGTTTCGGCGACCGGCTCTGCGGGGACGATCGCGGCCGGCGATCATCTGAAGAGCGCGTTCGGCGCGCGGATCGCGGCGGTCGAGGCGGTCGAATGCCCGACGCTGCTCATGAACGGCTTCGGCGAGCATAACATCCAGGGGATCGGCGACAAGCACGTGCCGCTGATCCACAACGTCATGAACACCGACGTTGTCGTGGGCGTCAGCGACCGCGCGACCGACACGCTGCTGACGCTGTTCAACACCGACGAAGGCCGCAGGTACCTCATCGAGCGGCGCGGCGTCGACCCCGCCTTGGTCGGCAGGCTCGGCGCCTTCGGCATCTCCAGCATCTGCAACATCGTCGCCGCGGTGAAGCTGGCGAAATATTTCGATCTCGGTCCCGACGACGTGGTGCTCACGGTCGCGACCGACAGCGCGGAGATGTACGGCAGCGAAGTCGTGAAGGCGGCGACGCGTTATTTCGGCAACCGCTTCGACGCGGTGAGCGCCGGCGAGACCTGGGGCCGCTCGATGGCCGGCGCCGGAATCGACCATGTGCTCGAGCTCAGCCATGTCGATCGCAAGCGGATCTTCAATCTCGGCTACTTCACCTGGGTCGAGCAGCAGGGCGTGTCGCTCGAGGATTTCATGGCCCGCGCGAAACAATCCTTCTGGGACGGGCTCCTCGACCTCGCGCCCGCCTGGGACGCGATGATCGAGGAGTTCAACGCGGAGAGCGGCGCCGCCGCCCGGCTCACGTGACCGGAGCCTCGCCGCTGTTCGTCTGCCACGGTTGCGGCGCCGTCGTGGACCCTGGGCGCGTCTTCCCGTTCGCCTGCCCTGGCGCTCGCGAAGGCGACGACATCGACCATGTACTGGTCGCGCCGACGGATGCGACCGATCTCGGCGCCGGCGACGACGACGAGCCGTTTCTGCGCTACCGGCGCTGGCTTTCGCCGTATCGTCTTGCGCGCGCCGCAGGCCTGTCGGACGCGGCGTGGTTCGACGTCGTCGGCGAACTGGACGAGGCGCTGAAGGCGATCGACGCCTGCTGTTTCCGCCGCACCCCGTTCGCGCGGATGCCCGGGCTTGCCGCCTCGCTTGGGCTCGCCGGACCCTTGTGGATCAAGGACGAGACGGGCGCCGTCTCCGGATCGCACAAGGCGCGCCACCTGATGGGGGCGATGCTCCACCTGCGCGTGCTGGAAATCTCGGGCCTCGCGCTCGGCGAGGGCTTGCGCGCTCGGCGCCTGGCGATCGCCTCCTGCGGCAACGCCGCGCTCGCCGCGGCGGTGATCGCGCGCGCCGCCGACTGGCCGCTCGACGTCTTCATCCCGACGGACGCGGAGCCTGGCGTCGTGCGGCGCCTGCGCGACCTCGGCGCAAATGTCGTCGTCTGCGGGCGCTCGTCCCGCGAGCCCGGCGACCCTTGCGTCCATGCCGCGCGCCGTGCGGTTCGAGCCGGGGCGATCCCGTTCGGCGTGCAGGGGCCGGATAATGGTCTGGCGGTCGAAGGCGCGCGGACCGTTGCCTTCGAAATGGCCGAGGCGCTCGCCGCCGAAGGCGCGGAGATCGACACGCTGTTTGTGCAGGTCGGGGGCGGGGCGCTGGCCAGCGCGCTCGCGCAAGGCTTCGCCATCGCCGCCGCCGCCGGGCTCGCGCCTCGCGCCCCGCGCCTGATCGCGGTGCAGACCGCGGGCTGCGCCCCGCTGGCGCGCGCCTGGGGCGCGCTCGACGGCGTCCCGCTCGACGAGGCGGTCCGCCACCGGTCGCGCTTCATGTGGCCGTGGGAAAGCCTGCCGGCGAGCCTCGCCCACGGCATACTCGACGACGAGACCTACGACTGGTTCGAAGTCGTCAGGGCGATGCGCGAGACGGGCGGCGACGTGGTGGTGGCGGACGAGGCGGCGGTCGCATGGGCGTTCGACCTGGTGCGCGCTCACACCAAGGTTCCGGCCTCGGCGACGGGGCGGCCGGCCTCGCCGGAGCGCTCGCGGCGCCGGGGGCGCGCGGGACGGCGGCGGCGGTGCTGTCGGGAATCGACCGCGGCGAGGCCGGGTGAGGCGGGCGCGGTCGGCGGCGCCAAATCCATTCCCGGATCGAACGTTTTCAACGCCTTGCCGTGACATTTGCGAGCCATCGCAATTCCCGCGAGGGCGCCGATTTCCCCCGCGACCTCGCCGGAACCGGGGCGTCTCGAAGGTCGCGAACCTGGGGAGCCGCGGCGGCCGTGCTGTCGGGAATCGAACGGGGCGAGCCGGATGAGGCGGGCGGCCCCGACCGCCATATCCATTCCCGAATCGAACCTTTTCAACGCATTGCAGTGACATTTCCGGGCGAGCAGAACTCCTGGGCCGGTTTCGCCGGAGTTCGCGCCCTCCCGCCCAAGCGGCCGACCAGCCGGGTGGTCGCCAGCCGCGACCACCCCATCATCGCGAGGGGCGAGGCGACGCGGCGATCCAGGGGCCGCAGGGCGCCCGACGGCCGCTGGATCGCTTCCCCCCAGGCTCTTCGACCCGGGGGGCGCTCGCGAGGACGCCTTTGGGTCATCCTGCGCTCGCCTCCGACGTCATCGCCCGCATCGATGGGTTCTGTCGCAAAATGTCGCACCTCGATTGCGACCGATCGACGGAAGCCTAGCATAGGCTCCGTTTTTTGTACATCATTTGTTCTTACACATGTCGCTGAAGTTAATGTAAGTCCCTGAAAAACAATCAAACCCAATCCAGCGTGCGAACGACGGCGCCCGGCCGAACCCACGCGGCGAGAACCGGAGCCCCGATCCGCCCCCGTTCGACCTTTCCTTCCGGGCGCGCATCGCAGGGCCGGGTTTGCTAAGCAATTCCCCCAGCTCCCCTCGGTTCCTATCGCATCGGCAAGCAAAACAATGGTCCAGCTGGCGCCCGTCCCCTTCGACGTCCTGATCGGCCGCATGTTCCGCGAGCTCGAGGAGAAGCGGTCGGTGTTCGACCTTCCCGCGCAGCGCTTCGTGCAAGCCTATCCGGGGCGCGACCTTTCGGTCGCCTTGGGGAACCGCCGCGCCTCGACCCCGTTCGGGCCGGCCGCCGGGCCGCACACCCAGATGGCGCAGAACATCGCGCTCTCCTGGCTCGCGGGCGGCCGGGTGATCGAATGCAAGACCGTGCAGGTCAACGACGCGATCGAGGTGCCGCGGCCGTGCATCGACATGGCGACGGTCGGCTTCAACATCGAATGGTCGCAGGAGCTGACCGTCGCCCAGTCGCTCGAGGAATATGTCAAGGGCGCGATGCTGATCGAGATGCTGAAGGCCTCCGGCATCGGCGCGGGGCTTGGCGACACGGTGTTCGACATGAGCGTCGGCTACGATCTCGCCGGGATCAAGTCGGCCAAGGTGCGCGGCTTCCTCGACGGCATGCTGGACGCGACCGCGCTGGTCGACAGGCTGCGGGCGCAGATTCCGGCGCCCTGGCGAAAATTCCGCGACCTGCCGTTCCCGACCCGCATCTCCGACTCGCTGACCCTGTCGACCTTCCACGGCTGCCCGCCGGGCGAGATCGAAGGGATCGTCAAGCACCTGATCGGCGAGGTCGGCCTCGACGTCGTCGTCAAGCTCAACCCGACTTTGCTCGGCCGCGACGAGCTCGATTCGATCCTGCACGACAGGCTCGGCTATCGCGACATCGTGGTGCCTCAGCGCGCCTTCGCCGACGACGCGACCTGGGGCGAGGTGGTGGAACTGGTCGAACGCCTCGACCCCTATGCGAAGGCGCGCGGGCGCGGCCTCGGGGTGAAATTCTCCAACACCCTGGTGGTCGAGAACAACAGGGGCTTCTTCCCCGCGAGCGAGCCGGTGATGTATCTCTCCGGCCCGCCGCTGCATCCCCTCGCCATCGCGCTTGTCGCGCGCTTCCGCCGCGCCTTTGGCGACCGCCTGCCGGTTTCGTTCTCCGGCGGGATCGACGAGGGCAATTTCGCCGACACAATCGGCCTGGGCTTGAAGCCCGTCACCGTCTGCAGCGACTTCCTCAAGTTCGGCGGCTACCGGCGCGGCTGGCGCTATTTCGGCGAGCTGGTCAAGCGCATGGACGCGGTTCGAGCGAAGGACATCGACACGTTCGTGCTGAAGGCGCACGGCCAGGCCGAGGCCGCGCTCGCGTCTCTCGGCCTCACCGAGGATCGCGCCGCCGCCTGCCGCGCCGCGCTTTTGCCGGGCGGCGATCCGCGCGAAGCGGCCGGAGACGCCTTCGCCGCCTGGGTCTCGGCGGCGCGGGTCCTGAACAGCGCCGTTTACGCCGAGCGCGCGGTTCGACGACCCCCGCTACAGCGCCGCCGAAAACGCCACGCCGCCGAAGAAGATCGGCTCGTCGCTCGCGCTGTTCGACTGCCTGACCTGCGACAAGTGCATTCCCGTCTGTCCCAACGACGCCAATTTCAGCTTCTCGATTCCCGTCGGCGAGACGCCGGTCGAGCTTCTGACGCGGACGCCGGAGGGGTGGACGATGGAACTCGTCGGCTCGGTCAAGGTCAACAAGCCGCACCAGATCGGCGCCTTCGCCGACGTCTGCAACGAATGCGGCCATTGCGACGTGCTCTGCCCCGAGGACGGCGGCCCCTACCGGACGAAGCCCTTGTTCTTCGGCAGCCGCGCCGCGTGGGAAGCGTCCGACCGCGACGGCTTCGTCGTCGAACAGGGCGCGCTCGGCGCCATCATGCACGGCCGCTTCGCCGGCGAGACCGTGCGCATCGAGCGGTACGACGGGCGCGTGCGCTACAGCGGCGCGGGCTTCGACCTGGCTCTCGACCCGGGCGACGTCGCCGGCAGCGTCAGCGGCGCGGCCGACGGGCCGGTCGACCTGACGCGGCTCCGGATCATGCTGCCGATCCTCGACGCGGTCGCGGGGCCGGGGGCGGTGAACTATGCCAGCGCGAGGCTTGGGCGGGCGGGGGCGGAGTGTTGAGCAACAGGCGACGGTCGAGCGCTTGTCAAGGATTGGGCGACATAGCAAACACGCGTTAGGCCGCTTCCAGGCGCCGGATTTCCGTCTCGAACTCGAAGCGCAACTGCGCGGCTTCCTGGTCCGGCAGCCAATTCGTCATCTGCGGGAAGACGGTGCGCCAGTAAAGCGTGCGGCGCGGGTCCCATGGAAAGCTTTGCGCCGCGCGAACTTTGGCGAGCACGCTGAGCAGTTCGGCGCGCACCTCGTCCGGATCGGCGCGAACCACCGCCGCCGTCTGCTCGACGCCCGGAAGCTCCGGCTGGCTCTCGCCGAACAGGTCCAGTTGACCGTGGCGCATCATGGCGGGCGGCTCGTCCTCGTCTCGCAGCGAATCGGTCGCCTTATTCTGCCAGAGGGCGCGGCCTATTGCGACGGCCCGTCGCCCGTTGTCCCCGACTCCTGTTCGCCGCCCTCGTCGGCGATGCCGACGAGCGGCCCCGCCACGATCCGGTCGAGTAAATCGGCTTGCCACGGCTCGAGCGCGATGAGCCGGCCGAGCACGTTGAGGAGGTTCAGCAGGTCCTCGGTATATTCGGCGAGCCAGCCGTCGGGCTGGATCTTTTCGAGCGGCGAGGGCGGCCGCCTGTCGCCGATCGGCGGCTTGGTGCGGTCGCGCCGGCGGTAGCTGAACCATTGGTCGAGCACGGTCTTGCCGGAAATCTCGTAAGCCCGCATGGCCGGCGTGACGTTCTCGACGAAGCCCTTGCCGATGACGAGGCGACGCCTGGCCGCGTCGTAATCCATGGTCTCCGGCAACGGTTCGGGTGCGGGTGGAATTGCGCCGTCGGCGGGAATGAAAGGCGCTTCTTCCTTCGGCAGGCGCGGCGGGCCTTTCGGTCGTTTGGCGGCCACGTCGACAAAACGTTCGCCGTAGCAATGCAGCCAGATCACCTCGCGCCCGAGCGCGACAGCCTCGTCGAACAGCGCTTTGTCCGCCGTCAGCGGCACGCGAAGGCCAGGACGCACGAGATCGGCGCGAAACCGCGCAGTGAAGGCCGGATGCGCCATGACCGCTGCGATGTAAGCGAAGAGATCCTCGGCGCCGACCGCCGCGCCTTGGGCCTTGGCAAGCGTTTGCAAAATTTCCGCGCGCACGTTCGGTGGCGTGGCCTGCGCGTCGGCCCATAGCGGGTAAACGCGGCCGCCGCGACCATTGTAATGATCGAGGTCCGGGACGAGATCTGTAATTGAGATCGCAGGTCCTGCGGTCGGCGAAGTCCGTTCGAGAGCCGTCAGATATATCTGTCGACCTGAATAGCTTGTCCACAAGCGCGGACGCGCCATGCTTAGCAACCGATGATCCGGAATGATCCATTGCCGGTCGAAAGAGCGAAATGCGTACCGTACAGGTGCAACGATGCCTTCGTGGTCGTTCGCGAGCGACACCGCGCGGAGCGCGTGATGGCCCAGTGAAACGGTTACAGTTTTGGTCAGCGAGCGGTCGCGGTCACTACGAAACAAATCTTCCTTTCCTGCTGTATCTTGCTCCGATATCAGTCGGGTCCAGCGACGGACTAGCGTCTCTTGATCTGGTGAAATCGGCCAAGTTCGATGTGGCGTTACCCCAGAGCCGGACCAGCCAAATAGGCTTCCAATTGAAGGATAGCTCGCCCAACTTTCACCGTGTTCCGGCAGAAATGGCTCGCGCCACCCGGTTGGACAGTCGACCCAGCCTCCGTCGTCCAGCGAAATCGTTCTTAGCGCGTCGAATTTGATCTGCTGCTTGCCTTTTGGTAGCGAACGGAAGCGCACATGCGCGGGCGTTGAACCGTCTTTGCCCAGCTTTCGCGCGGCCAAAGCGATACAAACAGCGTGCTTCACGCCCGCGAATATTCGAGTTGGAATGTCCGGCATATGGCCGTCAGGAGAGCAATCAATCACCCAGATTTTCGAACACGTCCGGCGCAGGTCGTCGCGCATCTTCTCGAAACCCGGTCCGTTGAGAAAGCCGGCGACCGTGATGAAACAGATGATTCCTTCCTCGTCCGTATCGGGCCGGCCGGTCGCGGCGAATCGGCCGGATCCGAAGACCTTCAGCGTCGCCCAGCGCCAGAAATAGACGTATAGGTTCTTGAGGTGATAGGAATACCGGCCGCTTCCCCACTCGTGTGGCGGGCGCCAGAGATCAAGTGGCGCGGGCCTTCCGTCCGATCCCTTTTCGATCCAACCGCCACGTCCTTCCGCCTTCTCCTTGTAGGGCGGATTGCCGATGACGACGGTGATCGGCTGCTCGCGCTTGACCTTGTTGGCCTCGCGACGAGACTTCGCGATGGCCTCGACGATTTGCGGCAATTGTTCCTCCTCGACGAAGGGATTGCCGAGCGTGTCGGTGATGAAGAGATTGAGTTCTGGCGGCGTCGATTTTTTTGCGGCCTTCGTCAGGGCCCGCATTTCCGCGAGCAGGCGCAATTGCGCGACCGCGAACGGACCAAACTGGATTTCGAAGCCGAACAATCGTTTTGCCGCCGCCGCGATCGCCGGGCCGACGGCGCCCGCGCCCTGGTCCGCTTCGATATTCCCGGCGATCCGCCTGAGCGCGCCGAGCAGAAATGTGCCCGTGCCGACCGCGGGATCAGCGAGCGTCACGTCCGACGACGCGAGCCCCGCCGCCCGCTCGAACAAAGGACCGCGCAGCGCCTGATCGACGAGGCGACCATCGCGCCGACGACCTCCGGCGGCGTGTAGTAGGAGCCCGTGAGCTTGCGCAGGCGGTTGTCATAGACTTCCAGAAAGTGCTCATAGAAATAGAGCCAGGCTTCCGGCTTGTCCTTGCTGAGCGTCGACCAGTTCACTTCGTTCAAGACGCGCGTCAGCGTGCCGAGCGACGTTTTCAGCGATTGCTGGTTGGCTTCGTCCTCGGTCAGAACGTTGAGAGCCGTTCCGATCAGCGTGTTGGTTTTCTTGAGCTTGATCGCCGCCAGTTCGACTCCGTCTTTCAACGGGATGTCAAACGCGCGCGCCATCAAGAGGCCGAAAGTGACGGCCTGCGCATAGCCATCGGCGAACTGGGCATCGCTGGCCTCAGGAAACAGCAGCTTGCGCCAGTCTTCCTTCAGATGCTGCAGGCTGCCGTGGCCCGCCGCCATCTCCTCCAGAACCTCGTCCCGCAACAGGCGGCAGAGGCGAGCGCTGGTCTGCGCAAGCGCCTTGACGCTGGTCGGCGGTTGCGGCGTCCAACTGAGAAAATCCGCCACAAGTGCGCGCAACGTCTCCGGCGCCTTCAGCTTCGCGCCGGAGGTTTCGATATCGCCTTCGAGCATGATTTTCGCGGCGGGTTCGCCGTTGCGCCAAAGGCTGAACCCGTTGCCGTCGGTATAGACGAGATTGGGCAAGGACTTGAGCTTGGCCCATTGTTCCTTGTCGTGCGGGTCGGAGAATTTGCGCGGGTCGCAGCCCTTGCCCGGCGCCTTGACCTCGATGAAGCCGACAAGCGCATTGCTGACGCTGACCGCATAGTCCGGCCGCGTCTGCAAATGCGACAGCGTTGTTTCGCCGACGAGCGACAGGCCGCCCGGTGCGAGGACGTCGAGCGCCGCGAGCTCGTGGAACAGCCCTTCAAGCGGCGCTCGGAGCTGATCCTCGGGGGCGCCGGAGACCGCAGGATTGTCCAGTTTGGCCCTGGCTTGGACGCCGAAGGCCGAGACGACGTCCGCAAATGTCTTTTGCAAGAGCGCTCCGAATTGATCGAAGGCCGATTGTTCGGCGCGGACAGGCGGTGTCGTCAAGGCACGCCGACCTGCCAGGTACGTGACACCTTGAGCGCCAATCTCGCCCCATCAGCCTGGTCGCAACGACTACCGCAGTTTCCTTTCCTGCACGAATCCTTAAACGTACGTTGCTGGCAGGTTGAGGGCCCAATTCGATGCGTGCGTTATGAAACGACTGAGCATTCGACAGCGCCATTGGTTGGCCAACAGGCGTCGCCACGTTGCGAAAATGCGCCGTTGTGCAGCGCGTCGCAAGTGTGGGATTGTCGAGATACACACGGTAACCGGCGAATACTGGAAGACAAAGGATGCAACGCGAAAAATCCCGCTGCCCTCAATAATGTGCTTCAGCGACAACTGTGCTGAAACCCTCTTGGCGGTCGCCAGCCTGAGGGATCATCTAATGAATGTTTTGATCCTACGGGGTCGCCGAGTCGCTATGGGAGCTCGGAAGGGAAAACCTCGGATGGTCCCGGGGTATCGAAACTTTGAGACGATAACCAGGATCACCCCTTCCGCCGCCCTAGTCTTGGCATCTGAGTATGAGCGAATAAAACTCCTAACGGGGAATGCGCCTTGGGTCGTCAACGTACGAAAGTGGTCGCCACAGGTTTTCAACACGCTTTGGGAAATTGGGTTTTTCGAAATAGTGGGTTTCCCAAGGAGAAACGAGGAACGAAATAGTTCAGGGCCAGTTAGGACCTTGAGAATGAGTAGCGGTCGGACGGCAGACGCGAACGAAATAAACAGACTGGTCAATGATCTAAAAGGTTTGTACCCTGTGACTGAGAGGTCTATCGAAGATGGCATGATACACCTCTATGGGGCTCTTATCGAGGCCGTGGGAAACGTTTGCGGTCATGCTTATCCGAAAGAGTTGCCACATCCAGAGAGAAGTGTCGGACGTTGGTGGATGACCGGTGCCGTTGACACGAAAAACAGGCGGACGACGGCCGTTATATATGACCAGGGTATTTCAATTCCTGTGAGCCTTCCCAATTGGAGTTGTTATACTAGCTTTTCAAGGAGGTTCCTTTCCGCCATGCGTTTCGCCCCAGATCCGAGCGATCCTAGGATGGACGGCGAAGCAATATCGGTTGCGGTTGAGGAGTTGGTTTCGTCAACGGGTGAATCACATCGAGGACACGGTTTGGCTCAAATGAGCCGATTTGTGGACTTGTGTCGCGACGGATATTTGCGAATAATGAGCCGAAACGGAGAGGTCATTTTCCGTCCCGGACTTAATCCGACAGTCAGGAACTCATTCCGTATCCATAGGCGGAACTCTCATCGAGTGGAACGTGTCGCTTTAGTGGCGGGAGCACAGCATGAGTTTGCTTCGCATCTCTGACTATGTGAGGGCGCCAGGGTTCCGAATGGAAGAGGATGGCCCCAACAGCGGCGAGTGGTTTCGCGAGTCCGTGCTTGTTCCTGCGCTTCGGGCGGCGATTGCGGACCGGAAAAGGCTTACTGTCGAGCTTGACGGCGTCGCCGGTTACGGATCTTCGTTTCTGGAGGAGGCCTTTGGAGGGCTAATCCGGAATCGGAGGGCAACACCTGCTGAGGTCGATCGCTTCCTCGAGGTATTAGCCGGATCTCCACTCTTTGAGACCTACCGCGATTTGATTTACATGTTCATAGCAAACGCATCCAAGAAACTTCAGACCCACGCCGCCTAGCTCGTTGGCCGCGTCGGAGACAAACAGTTTCGTAGCGCCTGCAGTCGCGCTCGGGGCTGCGATATTGGTTGCGGTTTCGAATTATGCGATTTAGCGCTGGCGTTACAGGATCGACCGCTTGAGCGTGGCCGTTGACCATTTGTCTGTGGAGGTCAATGCGGCAGCAGACCTCGCCACTGAGTATTGGTTAATGGACCTTACCAATGCCGATGTCCAGCAAAAGAGCAAACTGATAGAGCCGAAACTCATCGGAATGCAAACAAGACTACTGTCACTAAAGATCGCAATAGATGCGCTGGACACTCGGATCGATTTGCGGCTGACGACTGTGCAGATGGCAAGGCTGCTTGATGCGATGACAGGAGGAACGTTCAAGTCCTCGAAGCGACTCCCTGACCCGGATCGCGCTCAGGAGGCTCAGTCGGTAGCGGCACAACTTGTCGGTGAACTCCGAACCGCTGTGGCGCGCAGGAGCCGCAGATGGCTCTAAATCCCTCACTGGAGCCTATGGCGCGGCTTCGCGACCGTGACGCGGTTCTCTATCGGACGGAGTTACGGATTTGTAGAGTTGAGGAAGGGCGCGGTGGCGTTGAGGCTTGGCCAATGGCTCCGTTTCCCTTCCCCGCTCATCAAACCGGACGTGCGGATTTGCCGCATCCGGCTTTCCGACAGAGTTCATGTCAGGCTCACGGCCGGCGCGGCCGGTCTGTCGCGGGTTAGACGCTGCACGCCGAGCCTCCCGAAGATTTCGCTCCAGGAGTACTCACGCGCGCCGCGTCCGCCGCGCTTGGCGCGCCGGTTGAGGAAGCGCCGGACCCGATCGCCGACATGTCGGTCGACGCTCCTGTAGGCCGCGTTCAGGGTTCCGTAGCCGAAGTACGCCGACCACCCGCCAAGAAGGCGGTTCAGTCGCTTGCGCACGCCCGGCCAGTCGCCCGTCTCGCACGGCCTCAACAGATCGCCGATCTTGCCTTTGATCCGCGTCAGGCTCTTCATCGAAGGACGCGCGCCCAGATAGCGCTCTCCGTCGCGGGCGTATCTCGGCCCGAACGTATAGCCCAAGAAGTCGAAGTCTTCCGCACGGGCGTCTCTCACCGAGGTCTTGGCCTCGTTGAGCGTGAGCCCGAGCCGGGTCATGACCGCCCGCGTCCACGCCAGGGCCTCGGCCGCTCTGCCGCGGCTGAGGATGACGAAGTCGTCGGCGTAATTGACCACATGCGCGCGGAACGTCTTGCCGCACTCCTTCACACGCCAGAACTTCAGGAAACGGTTCATATAGAGGTTGGCGAGCAGCGGACTGATCACGCCGCCCTGCGGCGTGCCCTTCCGGCAGCTCTTGCCTCCGCTCACGCGCCGTCTCCCCGCGCCATCCCGTTCTTCCGCCGGCGAGCTCAGCCACAGCTTGATCAGCCGCAGCACTTTTGCGTCGACGACGCGCCGGGCCACGCTCTTGAGCAGCTCGACGTGCGGAATTGTGTCGAAATATCTCGACAAGTCGGCGTCTACGACATCGGCGTAACCCTGCCGGATCAACCGGTGGGTCGCCTTGATCGCGTCGCCCGCGCTTCGTTCGGGTCTGTATCCGTACGCACAGTCCTCGAAGTCCGCCTCGAAGATCGGCTCCAACACCAGTTTGGCGGCCGTCTGCGCAACCCTGCGGCGCGACAATCAGGATGAGAATCGCGCGACAATCAGGATGAGAATGCGCCGCCGTGGGGGTGACGAAGGGAGGGCGTAGCCCGACCGTAGACACCCCCACGGCGGCGGCGAGCGCCCGAGGGGCCTCGTCTGGCGGTACGGCGGCTGGATTAGGGATCGGCTTTCTCTTTCGAGAGGACCGACTTCTTGCCCGGCCGACACGTCACCGATCGTCAGATGAGGCTATTCATGAACTTGCGTCGCTACCACTCGCCGGCGATTGCCGGCGCGAAGGCCGGATTCAGCACGGCCGCCGCGTACCGCTTCGAGAAAGATCCGCGACTTCCCAGCCAGAAGAAGGCGGGTCGAGAACGACGCCGATCCGATCCCTTCGCCGATGTCTGGGACAATGAAGCCGTCCCGATGTTGAAGGCAGCGCCCGGATTGAGACCGATCGCCGTCTTCGAAGAACTCTGCCGCCGCCATCCAGACCTGGGCGCCGGAACGCGGCGAACCCTCGAGCGCCGCATCCGGGCTTGGCGGGCGGTGAACGGTCCGGATCGGGAGGTCATCTTTCGTCAGGAGCATCCGCCGGGCCGGATGGGCTTGTCGGACTTCACTGAGGTGGCCGATCTCGGCGTGACCATCGCCGGCCAGATCCTCGATTGCCGCCTCTATCACTTCCGTCTGCCCTTCTCGGGTTTCGAGCACGCCCACGTCGTGCTCGGCGGCGAAAGCTTCGTCGCGCTAGCCGAGGGGCTACAGAACGCCCTGTGGGCGCTGGGCGGCGTCCCCGAGCAGCATCGCACCGACAGCCTGTCGGCGGCCTTCCGCAATCTCGACGCCGAAGCGAAGGAGGATCTGACGAAGCGCTACGAGGCGTTCTGCGCCCATTACGGCATGACGCCGACCCGCAACAATCTGGGCGTCAGTCACGAGAACGGTTCGATCGAAAGCGCCCACGGCCATCTCAAGAGCAAGCTCGCCGACGCCCTGCTGCTGCGCGCCTCGCGCGACTTCGACGATCTTCCGGCATGGCGGGGCTTCGTCGACGAGATCGTCGGGCGCGGCAACGCCCGCAACGCCAAGCGCATCGATCAGGAGCGCGCGGCGCTGAAGCAACTGCCGGATCGCAAGACCGCCGACTACGAGGAGGTCCATGTCGATGTCACCAGCGCCAGCGCCTTCACGCTGCGCAAGGTGTTCTATTCGGTCCCCTCGCGACTGATCGGCCAGCGGCTGCGGGTCCATCTCTATGACGATCGGCTCGAAGGCTTCCAGGGCTCGACGCCCATCTTCACCTTGCGCCGCGGCCGGTCCCAGCCCAACGGCAAGCATGGCCATGTCGTCGATTATCGGCATGTCATTCATTCCCTGCGCCGCAAGCCGATGGCGCTCATGAACCTCGTCTATCGCGACCAGCTCTTTCCTCGCCGAGCCTTTGCCCTGGCGTTCGAGGCCTTGCTGGCGGGCCTGGGGGAAAGACCGGCTTGCCGCGCCATGGTCGGGATTCTCGCGCTCGCCCATGAACGGGCCTGCGAGGCCGAACTCGCCCTCGCGTTGCAAGCGGCTCTCGACGATAGCGTTCTGCCCGATCTGGCGGCGCTGATCGAGCGCTTCCGCCCGAAAGACGCCGCATGGCCTGACGTCGTCGTCACGCTGCCCTCGCTCGCCGTCTACGATCCGATCTCGACGAGCGTGGGAGAAGCGGCATGAACGCCGCCGACAAGATCGACGCGGCCCGGATCGACCTGGCTCTGAGCGCATTGCGACTGCCCGGCATCAGGCTGATCTGGACCGCGCTCGCGGCGACAGCGGACAAGGAAGGCTGGCCTGCCGCCCGTTTCCTCGCGGCTCTCACCGAACAGGAGATGACGGAGCGAAGCCGGCGGCGGTTCGAACGTCACCTGGAGGAAGCCCGCTTACCGCCAGGCAAAACCCTCGACGCCTTCGACTTCGCCGCCGTGCCGATGATCTCGAAAGCCCAGGTGCAGGCGCTCGCCGCCGGCGACGCCTGGATCGAAAAGGGAGCCAACTTGTTGTGTTTCGGGCCGCCGGGCGGAGGAAAGTCTCATCTCGCGGCGGCGCTCGGTCTGGCCTTGATCGAAAAAGGCTGGCGCGTCCTCTTCACCAGAACCACCGACCTCGTCCAGAAACTTCAGATCGCGCGCCGCGATCTCGTCCTCGAAGCCGCGATCGCCAAGCTCGACAAATATCATCTGCTGATCCTCGACGATCTCGCCTATGTCACCAAGGATCAGGCGGAGACGAGCGTTCTGTTCGAACTGATCAGCGCCCGTTACGAGCACCGGTCCCTGCTCATCACCGCCAACCAGCCGTTCGGCGAATGGGGAAAGATCTTTCCAGGCCAAGCCATGACGCTCGCGGTCATAGACCGCCTCGTCCATCACGCCACCATCCTTGAAATGAATGTCGACAGCTACCGCCGCAAGGAAGCCATCGAAAAAGCCCGCGGCGCCGGACGACCGCCAACGCGCGCGACGATCAAGGCGTCGTCATGATCGTCGCGCCGCGACAACGACAACAAAATACCGCTTGCGTTCCTGTCGCGCCGCGACAATCATAATCCCGCCGCGACCGCCAAAATCACTCCTTCTGACCGTCGCCGCCTTCTCATCCAGATTGTCGCGCTACACAACCCGATCGCGGATGGTGGGAATGCCCAACGGGCGCTCCCCGCCTCCCGGCTTCGGGATCATCACGCGCCGCACCGGCGAGGGCCGATACGTCATCGAGGCGAGGTCCTCACGCAAAGCCTCGAGCCACGCCTCCACTCCCGCCCGCTCGATGTCGTCGAACGTCACCCCGTCAACCCCCGCCGTCCCGTCGTTGCGACGGGCCAGCGCATAGGCGTGGGCGAGGATGTCCGCCCGACAGATCTTGTCGTACAGAAGATAGAAGCGGAACTTGGGCTCCGCCTTCGCCTTCACATAAAGCTTCCTCTGAAGGGTCCTGATCTTATCCGGCGTTTGCAAACTCGTCGCCAATCGCCGCTCCTTCCCCTCTTCGAAAGCGCCTCTGAAGTCAGGGGCCTTTGCTCCGCCGGAGTTACCCGGCCTCGACGCTCTTACGCCCCTGTCCGACTCCCGCTTCCGGCCGGCGCCCTCAAAGACGCCGTCGAGGCCGAACCCTCGCCGGACGCGGGTCTCCCCTGATTACCCGTTCCTCTCTTCCGGCCTGCCGCGCCCAATACCCCGGCGGACCCCATGAGTGCGCATGTCGATGCCTCCCCCATGGATGCTGCCTTCCCCGTCACCGTGGCGGGTCGGCGTCCGCATTGAACCTTTCGAGGCCTGCTCAGGCTATCACTCAAGTTGCGGCCGGCCGGATCGCTCAACCGCCCAAGGCGGCCTTTGTCGCGAGGCTCCAGCCCGGCCGGTTGCCCCGCCAGACCGCTCGCCAGCTACCGGACCCATCGACACTTATCCGGGTGGAACCTTCCTCCACTAGAGAAACGCGCCTTCAGGGCGCACACGGTGACAGTGCATAATACCTCGGTTGCAGAGTCAAAATGTTAAGCCAAGCAGCCCTCCGTTGACCGCTTCGCGTCCATGCGCCGGAACTGACAGAGGCAGGGGCGTGCTGGGCGTCGCCAATGGCCGATTCGCGTGAGGCCCGCGTGGCGGCGCCGTCGGGGCACTTGAGTAAGAGTGACCGAAGTAAAAAGATCGATAAAAGCGCCGTCGCGGCAGACCCGAACCGTAATTGCGTCCCACTAAACATTCTCGAAAAAATAAATTCGATATTCGTAATTAATTGGAAGATTGACAATTGGTCCAAATCGGCGTCAGGTCAAACATTGGCCGCCTGCTGGCGCGCGTGATCTGCAAATTGCTTCTATCGCACCAGTAGAAGCGACCTCAATCGTCATTTTTTGACTCCCGTCGAGGACGGTGGGCCAAGCAAGCTGGGATCGTGATGATCTCAGCTGCAGGTGGCGGCTTGCCCTGTGGAGGCGCACATGCTTGATAAAGCTAAGAAATCTGCTCTTGACATCAGCGGTCTTCGGACACGGTACGACAATTTCATTGGTGGCGCGTGGAAGGCGCCGGCGAAAGGGCGCTACTTTACGGACAAGAGCCCGATTGACGGCAGCACGCTTTGCGAAGTGGCCCGTTCGGACGCCGAAGACGTCGAGCTCGCCCTCGACGCCGCGCATGCGGCCAAGGACAAATGGGCCCGCACGTCGCCGACCGAGCGTGCGAAAATGCTCAACACCATCGCCGATCGAATCGAAGACAATCTCGACTTGCTCGCCCATGTCGAGACCCGCGACAACGGCAAGCCGATCCGCGAGACGACGGGTGCGGACGTGCCGCTCTCGGCCGATCACTTCCGCTATTTCGCCGGGTGCATCCGAGCGGAAGAGGGAACGGTCGGCGAGATCGATCACGACACGGTCGCCTATCACTTCCGCGAGCCGCTTGGCGTCGTAGGTCAGATTATTCCCTGGAACTTCCCGCTCTTGATGGCGTCCTGGAAGATGGCGCCGGCGCTCGTTGCGGGAAATTGCGTGGTGATCAAGCCGGCTTCCGACACGCCGATGAGCCTTGCGGTGCTGATGGACCTGATCGGCGACGTGCTGCCGCCTGGCGTTCTCAACGTCGTCTTCGGCCACGGCTCCGAAGTCGGCGCTCCGCTCGCCCGCAGCCCGCGGATCAACAAGATCGCCTTCACCGGCGAGACGACGACCGGCCGGCAGATCATGCAATACGCGGCCGAGACAATCATCCCCATGACATTGGAGCTTGGCGGCAAGTCGCCCAACATCTTCTTCGCCGACGTCATGGACAAGGACGACGCCTTCCTCGACAAGGCGCTCGAGGGCTTCGCTCTCTTCGCCTTCAACAAAGGCGAAGTCTGCACATGCCCGTCTCGCGCGCTGGTGCAGGAGTTGATCTTCGACAGGTTCATGGAAAAGGCGGTCGCCCGTGTCGCCAAGATCAAGGTCGGCGATCCGCTCGATCCGACGACCCAGATGGGCGCGCAATGCTCCAAGGGCCAGCTCGACAAGATCCTGAACTATATCGACATCGGCAAGAAGGAAGGCGCGAAGTGCATGACCGGCGGCGAGCAGGCTCACCTCGGCGGCGCGCTCGAGAATGGCTACTATGTGAAGCCGACCGTCTTCGTCGGCCACAACAAGATGCGCGTCTTCCAGGAAGAGATCTTCGGCCCGGTTCTCTCGGTGACGAAGTTCAAGACCATGGAAGAGGCGATCGAGATCGGCAACGACACGATCTACGGACTCGGCGCCGGCGTCTGGTCGCGCGACGGGACCACCGCCTATCGTGTCGGCCGCGAGATCCAGGCCGGGCGTGTGTGGACGAACTGCTATCATGTGTATCCGGCGCATGCTGCGTTCGGCGGCTACAAGCAGTCGGGCTTCGGCCGCGAAACGCATAAAATGATCTTGGATCACTATCAGCAGACGAAAAACCTGCTCGTCAGCTACAACCCGAATGCGATGGGCTTTTTCTGAGAGCATCGAGAGAAGCCGCGCCAAAAGGCGCGGCTTCTCTCGCGACGTCCGGCGCTTGGGAAGGCGCCGGACGCCTCTTCGTTTTTCGATGACCGCGGAAGGGCCGATGACCGAAAAAGTCGTCTTCACGCCTGAAGCCGTCGCGCTGGTCGCGGCGTTGAAGGCCGAGCATGGGCCCCTGATCTTTCACCTCTCGGGCGGATGCTGCGAGGGCAGCGCGCCAATGTGCTTCCGCCAGAGCGACTTTCGCGTGGGCGCGAGCGACGTCTTGCTGGGTGCGATCGAGAGCTGTCCGTTCTATGTCGGGGCGGCGCAATTCGACTACTGGTCGGGCTGCCAGATCATCATCGACGTGACGACAGAAGGCGGCGACAGCTTTTCGCTGGAAGCGGCCGACGGCGTGCGATTTGTCGCGCGCTCGCGTCTTTTCACCGACGCGGAGTTCGAGGCGCTGAAGGTGGCGGGACCGGCGCGCCATGCCTCTTCGGCCGCGGCGCCGCATTGACGACTGAGGAAGCGGCGACAAAGACCTGACGCGTGACAACCAGCGCTCGACGACGATCGGCAGTCCACCGATGATGAGGTCGTCGGAAAATCGAAGTCCGCGAAATCCGGCGCGTTGAAACCATGCGTCCCTTTCGGCGTCCTTGATCTCCGCGTCCGCAGTCTCGTGCGTGCGACCGTCCGCTTCGACGATGATGTTTCGCGCGAGACAAACGAAATCGGCGAAATAGGGTCCGATCGGCGTTTGTCTGCGAAAGCCGTGTCCGTCGATCTGATGATTCCGCACGGCGCGCCAAAGCATGGTCTCCGCATTCGTCATGTTCTGACGCTGCGCCCGGGCGAACTTGCGCGAGGACTGACGGAAGCTGGGCGGCTCGTCCATCTTGCCTCCCTATCGCAGGTGTGACTCCCCCGCTCCAGCCGCCGGGAGGCGACAGGATGGGGTGTGGAAAGCAGGGGGCATCGTCGACAGACTCGCTGCTTTGGTCATGCGAGCCTGCCGGCTTCGAAACAGCGGGCCACACCCCATCTGGCCGGCTCCGCCGGCCCCTTCCCCAGCAAAGCTGGGGAAGGGGCGCACACCTCGAAGCGTCCTGACCGCGGAGGGGCCTACGCGGCGAAGCCGCTGACCAGGCGATGGCATTCGGCGGCGAACTTGTCGTTCGGCATGCGGCCATCCGCGTCGCGCGAATAGTCCGGCTTCAGCCGATTGAGGAAAAACATTTCAAGCTTGCGGTTATGCTTGGTCTCGACGGCGCCGCGCGGCTCCAGTTCGAACAAAGTCCTGACGCGCCCCTCCACGGTTTCCGAGATATTGATCCGTCCCGGAGCGCCGTTCGATTCCATGAGGGCGGCCGTGTTCACCGCGTCGCCCCAGATATCGAAGGTGAATTTCCGCCGGCCGACGACGCCCGACATGACCGGCCCGGTATGGAGTCCCACGCGCAGTTCGAGCGCAGGCAACCGCATCTTCTCGCGCTGCGCCTTCATGCGGGCCGTGACAGCCTGAATTTCCAGCGCGGCAAGGCAGGCGTCGATCGGATGCCGGCGGCTGGCAGCCGGCACGCCGGCAACCGCCATGTAGGCGTCGCCAATGGTCTTGAGCTTCTCGAGCCCGTGGCGGGTTACGATTTCGTCGTAGGCCGTGAAATACTGGTCGAGCAGCCCGATCAGCGCGACAGGCTCCATCCGTTCGGCCAGGAGCGTGAAGCCCTTGATGTCGGCGAACAGGATCGTCGCCGATGGCGCGTATTTCGGTTGCACCTTGCCATTTTTCTTGAGTTCCTCGGCAATCGACGAGGGCAGGATATTCGCGAGCAATTCCTCCGTCCGCGCCTTCTCCGCGGCCAGATCGGTATGCGCCTGATCCAGTTCCTTCATGGCCTGATGGAACTCGATCAGCTGTCGCCGCAGCTCCAATTGGGTCATCACCTGCCGCGAAAGACGGCGCAGCGACTCGGTCTGCTCGAAGGCCAGCTTGCGCGGCTCAAAATCCATGACGGTCAGCGTCCCAAGCGCGTAACCGGCTTCGGTTACAAGCGGAATGCCGCAATAGAACTGCAGGTGGGGATCGCCCGTGACAGTCGGAAATTGGCTGAAACGGGTATCGTCGCGCAGATCTGGGCGCAATCACCATTTCGGTACCGCATATTGTTGTCGCGCAAAACGAGATTTCGCGCGGACATTCGTTGAAGTCGGGTGGGAGGCCATATTTGGCCTTCAGCCAAAAGCGATCGTCGTCCGCGAAGGTGATGTAGGATACGGGACATTGGGAAATCTGCGCGGCCAGTTCGCTGATCTCGTCAAAGGCGATCTCCGGCGGGGTGCCGACGATATTCAGCGCTCGAACCGCTGCAAGCCGTCCGGCCTCGTTGGGCGGCACCGAGTAAGTCATTGCGTCCCCTCCGACAGCAGTCCCCGGTGACCGCCGACCCTGGCGCTTCGCCAGCCGCTATTCGAGAGATATCACATTTTCCGGCCCGTCATACCTTGATTAGCAGCCTCCTTCGGTTTGCGAGGAACCGCCCGCCGCCTGCACGGGCTCGTCGGCGCTTATTCAGCGCCGTTTCAAGAAAGCGACTCCCGCAATGCCTGTCGCGACCGGAAACCTGGAGATGTTGCCGGTTGTCGCCTGAGTAATAGTGTCGCATCCCCAAATCTTTCAATTGCATTTAATTATTTTACATGGTTGTCTCGGATTGACGGGTTTGCTAGTCAAGAATTCGTCGGGCTCATGCCGAAATCTTAGCCCAAGATGAGGCGTCCGACGTCCCGATCCATGGGAGGGCGCGTTATGGCCGATCTCCGCGCCGATGTTGCGAACGCACTGTATTGGAATCTCGCGGTCCCTCGATACCGCGTGACCGCGGACGTGGACCGCGGCGTGGTCACCCTGCGGGGGGTGGTCGGGCGGGCCTACCAAAGGTCCTGCGCGGAGGCGACCGTGCGTCGGGTGCCCGGCGTGACCGGCGTCAGGAATGAAATCGCGGTCCGCGCCGCGCAGGAGTTCGGTCGGGCGAGCGCGCCGGCCTGATGAGTCTCGAACGACGCATGATAGCCGGCGCGTCGAGGCGGGAGCGCCGGACGCCTCCATTGCGACCAGGGAACCTGGACCATGGCTGACTGGAAAGTTCTCTACCGGGACCATCTCGATCAGGACAGGATTTCCCCGAGCGTCCCAAGCATAGAAGCCGCGCTCGAACAGGCGCGCGACCTCTATCACCAGCAACGCGCCGAGCTCTACAGCATCGAAGGGCCGAGCAGCCGGGCCTTGCTCAAGGAAGAAATCATGCGCTGGGTGTCCGCCAACAGGCCGTAGCGCGCCACCCTCTCCCGCATAGCCCGTCGAACGACGGGCGTCGGTCTCGACGCCCTGTGCGGGAGAGGGGTTTCACCGACCTCGATGAATGAACCCGAGCGCCCCGGTCTCCGCGACGCTGTCGAACCCGATCCTTCGACAAGCTGAGGGCGACGGCGCAGGACTTCACCCCCTTCCCATCTCACGGCATCCGTTCGACCCATTGCGCGCGCGAAGGCCCCGGCTCGAACGGATCGCAAAAATATTGGGTTTCGCGGGTCACCTTGCCGTCCTGGAACTCCATGATGCTCACTGTGTAGGACGGTTTCCCGTCGTAATTGAGGACGAATTCGGTAACCCAAAGGTCGCCGGCGCCAAGCACGCGCCGAACCGTGAAGCGCTTCTTGTTCGGCTGCGCGAAGCGGGACGCCTGAATCTTTTGCCGGCCGCGGATGCGCTCGCCAGACTGCGGATAGTCGAGCACGGCGTCGTCCCGGTAGATCTGGTGCTCGACCTCGAAGTCGTTGGCGTCGGACGCGGCCCAGTGACGATCCAACGCCGCTCGAATCTCACGGTCTTCCATTTCGTGCTCCCTCGCGCTGTCGGGGCGCCCGAACGCCAGCGAGGCGGCGCCGCGCCCCCTCCGGCGCTTCGCGCCACCTTCTTTCGCAAGCGGGAGAAGGGATCGACGGCGCCGCGCTCCCCTCGCCCGCGAAGCGGGAGAGGGCGCCGGCGCCCCCTCATTCCATCTTGCTCAAAGGAGCCTCAGGCGCGCAAGGGGCTCGTCAGCACGCGCCCCGGGAATGGCCGCGGCGCGGAGAGCTTTCCGTGGTCGAGCACGAGGCGCCCGTGGATCCACACCCGGTCGATGCCCGCCGGCCGGATCTCCGGGTTCAGGTAGTCGTTGCGCTCGCCGACAGTCGCCCAGTCGAACAGGGTCAGCGACGCGTCGGCGCCGACGCGCATGGTCGGGTCGGGCAGGTTGAGGAAACGGCAGGGCAAGGTCGCCATCCGCCAGACGATCTCCTGGAGCGGAATCCCCATGTCGCGCGCCATGCGCAGGGCTTTGGGGAACGAGCCGAGCGAGCGCGGATGCGGCTTCTGGCCCGGCCCGGGCATCAGCCCGTCGGTGCAGATGGCCATGGTCGGGCGACGGAAGAAGCGCTCCATCGTCGCGTCGTTGCCGTAGTGGGTGATGATCGCGATCTCGGCCTCGTTCACGGCGAAGAAGTCGAACACCGCCGCGTAGGCTGCGTCGCTGTCGAGATCGTCGGCGCCGGCCGCGCGCGCCACGTCGGCGAGGCGGCGGCCGAGCCAGGCGTCGCCGACGCCCGGCTTCACCCCGGCGATCTGGATCCCCGCGAGCCCGCCGCAGAAATGGACGAAATTGTCCCAGCTCCTGGAGTCGGTTCGCATCTTCGCGATCATCGCCGCGCGGAGCGCGGGATCGTCAAGCGACGCCAGGAACTCCGCCCGGCCACCGGCGCGCATCTCCGGCGGGAAGATGGCGTCGCCGGTGGTCGAGCCGGCGGTGTAGGGGTACATGTTCTCCATGGTCGGAACTAAAGCGGCGGCGTCGGCGAGCAGGCCCTCGAGGTCGCCGATGCGGTCGTAGTTCGCTGCGCCTGCGATCTTCGAATGCTCGTTGCAATAGCCGCCGCCGCCGTCGACCGCGGCCTCGATCACCTCTTTCGCGCTGGCGATGATGTTGTCGCTCTCCGAGCGCAGATGCGGAAAGAGCGCGCCGGGCTTGACCGCGTTGAAGGCGCGGACGAGCGCGGTGATCTCGCGCTGGTCGGAATAGACAGCCGGGTTGTAGACGAGCCCGGTCGAGAGCCCGAGCGTGAGGGCCGCCTCGCGCTTGACCACTTCCGCCATCGCCGTGATCTCGGCGTCGGAGGCGACCCGCGCGACATTCGCCATGACGACCCGGCGCACCGCAGAATGGCCGAGATAGATCCCCATGTCGGTGACCGAGCGCCCGCGATGCCAGGCGAGGAACTCGGCGACGGAGCTCCACGTCCATTCGCCTGGAATTGCGCCGTCGAGGGGTTTCAGCTGCGCCGCATATTGCGATCGCTGCGCCTCGGCGACGGGGGCCGGCGACAGGCCGTCGACGCCGCAGATGCGCTTCGTCACTCCGCCGAGAATGGCGAGCTCGCAGGCGATCGGCAGGCCGCTTTCCGAAAGCGCCGCGCCGCCGAGCGCGCCGTGGTTGTGGGTGTCGACGAAGCCGGGCGCGAGCGCGCGGCCGCCGGCGTCGGTGACAAGGTCCGCGGTCGCGGCTTCCGTCGGGCCGACGGAGCCGAGCGCGACGATGACGTCGCCGTCGATCAGGACGTCGCCGGGGAAGGGCGGGGTGCGCCCGTCGCCGGTGACGATCATGGCGTCGCGGACGAGCTGGCGGCTCAATTGCGCAGGCCCTCATCCGGCCGGCTGACGCCGGCCACCCCTTCCCGCAAGCGGGAGAAGGGAATGGCGGCCGTAGGCCGCCGGGTGCAAGGGGAAGACACCGTCATTCGGCGAGCTCGGTCACGAGTCTCAGCAGCACGTCGGCGCCGGCGGCGCAATGGTCGGGCGACGTGTATTCCTCGATGTTGTGGCTCACACCCCTCGCGCTCGGAACGAAGATCATGCAGGCGGGGCAGACCGAGGCGAGGATCTGCGCGTCGTGTCCCGCGCCGCTCGGGAGCCGCTTGACCGGCAGATCGAACTCGCGCGCCATCGCCTCGACCCGCGAAACGAGCGACGGGGCAAAGGCGACCGGATCGAAACGGGCGAGCGTGCGGAGGTCGACCGTAACGCCCTCGGCGGCGGCGATCCTGGCGGCGAAGGCGGCGAGGCGGCGCTCGGCTTCCTTGAGCCTTTCGTTGTCGGTGTTGCGCAAATCGACCGTCATCAGGGCGCGTTCGGCGACAACGTTGACGAGGTTCGGCGACAAGGTCAGCGCCCCGACGGTCGCGACCTGATCGCCGCCGAGCTCGCGGGCCAGCCGGCGGGCGAAGACGGCGATCTCGGCGGCGACGTAGCCGGCGTCGCGGCGCATCCGCATCGGCGTCGTGCCGGCGTGGTTCGACTGCCCGGTGAGCGTCAGCTCCGTCCAGGAGATGCCCTGTACCCCTTCGACGGCGCCGATCACGTACCCTTCCGCCTCCAGCGTCGGCCCCTGTTCGACGTGCAGCTCGACATAGGCGTGGACGTTCGGCCGGCCGACCGGCGCTTCGCCGGCATAGCCGATGCGCGCGAGCTCCTCGCCGGCGAGCGCCCCGTCGACCCCGACCGTGGCGAGCGCCCGCCCGAGTGGCAGCGCGCCGGTGAATACGAGGCTCCCGAACATGTCGGGCTGGAAGCGCGCGCCCTCCTCGTTGGTGAAGAAGGCCACCGCCAGCGGCCGCCGCGTGACGACGCCCGCTTCCTCGAGCGACTGGACGACCTCGAGGCCGGCGAGAACCCCGAGCGCGCCGTCGTAGCGCCCGCCGGTCCGCACCGTGTCGATGTGGCTGCCCATCATCACCGGGGCGCCGTCCTCGACGCCGCGGCGCAGGCCGACCACATTGCCGATCGCGTCGATCGTGACCGTAAGGCCGAGCTCGCGCATCCAGCCGACGACGAGGTCGCGGCCCTGGCCGTCGGCCTCGGTGAGCGCGAGACGGCAGACCCCGCCGTCGGGCCGGGCGCCAGCCTCGGCCAGACGCTCCAGGCGCGACATGAGCCGCGCGCCGTTCACCCGAAGATTTTGTCGCATCTGAGGCCGTCTCGCCGCTTTGCACGTCAGGTCGATCCAACGCCGTCATTGCGAGGAGCGAGCGACGAAGCAATCCAGTGGATCGTAGAGCGCCCTACGATTCCCGGATTGCTTCCCCCCGGGCTCTTCGACCCGGGGGTCGCTCGCGATGACGGCGTCGGGTCGGCTGCGACAATGAAACACCTCCCCCGTCATTGCGTCCAGGCATAACTGATATGCGTGGGCGGTCGACCATTGGCGGATGATGTGAAGACGATCCAGTTCAAGCTCAACGGCGAAGCCCGTCAGTTCGAGGCGTGGCCCGACCAACTGTTCGTCGAGGCTCTGCGCGAGACGTTCAAGATCAGGTCGGTCAAGGCGGGTTGCTCGCCGCAGCGGGAGTGCGGCAGCTGCCTGATGCTGCTCGACGGGCAACCCAAGCTCGCCTGCGCGGTTCGCGCCGAACAGGTCCAGGGCCGCTCGGTCATGACCCTCGAAGGCGTCTCCGACAACGAGCGGCGCCTCTATGCCGACGCCTTCCAGGCGGCGGCCGGGCTGCAATGCGGGTTCTGCACGCCGGGCCTGGTGCTACGGATCAAATGGATGACCGACCAGGGCGAGAGGTTCAAGCGCGCCGAGATCGCGCGGCTCATCGACGGGCATCTCTGCCGCTGCACCGGCTACAAGAAGATCATCGACGCGGTCGAGCTCATCCAGGACGCCAAGCTCGGCGGCGCCGCGCTGCCGGCGATCGTCGTGGATGGCGGCGTCGGCACGTCGCTCCGGCGCTACCAGAGCGCCGAGCTCGCCCTGGGTGAGCGCCCCTTCGTCGCCGACATCGAGGCGCCCGGCCTCATCTACGGCGCCGTCGTCCTGTCGGCGCATGCGCGCGCCCGGATCGTGCGCATCGATGTTTCCAAGGCGCTCGCGCTGGCCGGGGTCGCCGCAGTCGCGACCGCCGCCGACGTGCCGGGCGATCGCTGGGTCGGGCAGATCCATGCAGACTGGCCCGTCTTCGTCGCCGAGGGCGAGGAGGCGCGCTATGTCGGCGACGTACTGGCGGCGGTCGCCGCCGACACGCCGCGCCGCGCCCGCGAAGCGGCCGCGCTGGTCGAGGTCGAATACGACCCGCTGCCTCCTGCGCTCGACCCCGCCGAGGCGATCAGGCCCGGCGCGCCGCAGGTCAATCCGAGGCACGACAATGTGCTCTCGGTGACCCATACGCGCGCGGCGACGTCGAGGCGGCGCTGGCCGCCTCGGCGCATGTCGTCAGTGGCGAATGGACGACGCAGCGGATCGAGCATCTGTTTCTCGAACCGGAGGCCTGCCTTGCCGGGCCGCTGCCCGACGGGCGCCTGCACATCAGGAGCCAGGGCCAGGGAATCTTCGAGGACCGGCGCCAGATCGCCTCGGTCCTCGGCGAGCCGGAGAATTCGATATTTGTCGAACTGGCTCCGAACGGCGGCGCCTTCGGCGGCAAGGAGGACATGACGATCCAGGCGCACAAGGCGCTGCTCGCGCGCCTGACCGGGCTCTCGGTCCGGATCGAACTCAGCCGCGAGGAGTTGATCCGGACACCCCGAGCGCCATCCGCTTACGATGAGCTACACGGTCGGCTGCGACGCGGAAGGGCGGCTGACGGCGGCGAAGATCGGCATTCTCGGCGACTTGGTCGGGGATGCCTCGGTCGGTGGCAAGGTGCTCAACGCGCCGCCGGCCACGCCTGCGGGCCCTACCGGATGCCGGCGCTCGAGGTCGAGGCGATCGCCGCCTACACCAACAACCCGCCGTGCGGCGCCATGCGCGGGCTTCGGCGTCAATCAGACGAGCTTCGCCATCGAAGGCTGTCTTGACCTGCTGGCCGCCAGGGTCGGCCTCGACGGCTGGGAAATGCGCCGGCGCAATATCGTGCGGCTCGGCGACCTGACGACGACCGGGCAGACGCTCGAGCAGCCGGTCGGCGCAGAAAAGACCCTGCTCGCAGTGAAACCGGCCTGGGATGCGGCGCGCGCGCAGGGACGGGCGGCTGGCATCGCTGCGGGATGAAGAACAGCGGCCTCGGCAACGG
>CAVUHX010000007.1:0-195709 GCA_963741405.1 uncultured Alphaproteobacteria bacterium | reverse complement strand
CGCCGCGCAGGAGTTCGGTCGGGCGAGCGCGCCGGCCTGACGAGTCCCGAACGACGCATGATTGCCGGCGCGTCGAGGCGGGAGCGCCGGACGCCTCCATTGCGACCAGGGAACCTGGACCATGGCTGACTGGAGAGTTTTCTACCGGGACCATCTCGATCAGGACAGGATTTCCCCCAGCGTCGCCAGCAAGGAAGCCGCGCTCGAACAGGCGCGCGACCTCTATCACCAGCAACGCGCCGAGCTCTACAGCATCGAAGGGCCGAGCAGCCGGGCCTTGCTCAAGGAAGAAATCATGCGCTGGGTGTCCGCCAACAGGCCGTAGCGCGCCACCCTCTCCCGCATAGCCCGTCGAACGACGGGCGTCGGTCTCGACGCCCTGTGCGGGAGAGGGGTTTCACCGACCTCGATGAATCAACCCGAGCGCCCCGGTCTCCGCGACGCCGTCGAACCCGATCCTTCGACAAGCTGAGGGCGACGGCGCAGGACTTCACCCCCTTCCCATCTCACGGCATCCGTTCGACCCATTGCGCGCGCGAAGGCCCCGGCTCGAACGGATCGCAAAAATATTGGGTTTCGCGGGTCACCTTGCCGTCCTGGAACTCCATGATGCTCACTGTGTAGGACGGTCTCCCGTCGTAATTGAGGACGAATTCGGTAACCCAAAGGTCGCCGGCGCCAAGCACGCGCCGAACCGTGAAGCGCTTCTTGTTCGGCTGCGCGAAGCGGGACGCCTGAATCTTTTGCCGGCCGCGGATGCGCTCGCCAGACTGCGGATAGTCGAGCACGGCGTCGTCCCGGTAGATCTGGTGCTCGACCTCGAAGTCGTTGGCGTCGGACGCGGCCCAGTGACGATCCAACGCCGCTCGAATCTCACGGTCTTCCATTTCGTGCTCCCTCGCGCTGTCGGGGCGCCCGAACGCCAGCGAGGCGGCGCCGCGCCCCCTCCGGCGCTTCGCGCCACCTTCTTTCGCAAGCGGGAGAAGGGATCGACGGCGCCGCGCTCCCCTCGCCCGCGAAGCGGGAGAGGGCGCCGGCGCCCCCTCATTCCATCTTGCTCAAAGGAGCCTCAGGCGCGCAAGGGGCTCGTCAGCACGCGCCCCGGGAATGGCCGCGGCGCGGAGAGCTTTCCGTGGTCGAGCACGAGGCGCCCGTGGATCCACACCCGGTCGATGCCCGCCGGCCGGATCTCCGGGTTCAGGTAGTCGTTGCGCTCGCCGACAGTCGCCCAGTCGAACAGGGTCAGCGACGCGTCGGCGCCGACGCGCATGGTCGGGTCGGGCAGGTTGAGGAAACGGCAGGGCAAGGTCGCCATCCGCCAGACGATCTCCTGGAGCGGAATCCCCATGTCGCGCGCCATGCGCAGGGCTTTGGGGAACGAGCCGAGCGAGCGCGGATGCGGCTTCTGGCCCGGCCCGGGCATCAGACCGTCGGTGCAGATGGCCATGGTCGGGCGACGGAAGAAGCGCTCCATCGTCGCGTCGTTGCCGTAGTGGGTGATGATCGCGATCTCGGCCTCGTTCACGGCGAAGAAGTCGAACACCGCCGCGTAGGCTGCGTCGCTGTCGAGATCGTCGGCGCCGGCCGCGCGCGCCACGTCGGCGAGGCGGCGGCCGAGCCAGGCGTCGCCGACGCCCGGCTTCACCCCGGCGATCTGGATCCCCGCGAGCCCGCCGCAGAAATGGACGAAATTGTCCCAGCTCCTGGAGTCGGTTCGCATCTTCGCGATCATCGCCGCGCGGAGCGCGGGATCGTCAAGCGACGCCAGGAACTCCGCCCGGCCACCGGCGCGCATCTCCGGCGGGAAGATGGCGTCGCCGGTGGTCGAGCCGGCGGTGTAGGGGTACATGTTCTCCATGGTCGGAACTAAAGCGGCGGCGTCGGCGAGCAGGCCCTCGAGGTCGCCGATGCGGTCGTAGTTCGCTGCGCCTGCGATCTTCGAATGCTCGTTGCAATAGCCGCCGCCGCCGTCGACCGCGGCCTCGATCACCTCTTTCGCGCTGGCGATGATGTTGTCGCTCTCCGAGCGCAGATGCGGAAAGAGCGCGCCGGGCTTGACCGCGTTGAAGGCGCGGATGAGCGCGGTGATCTCGCGCTGGTCGGAATAGACAGCCGGGTTGTAGACGAGCCCGGTCGAGAGCCCGAGCGTGAGGGCCGCCTCGCGCTTGACCACTTCCGCCATCGCCGTGATCTCGGCGTCGGAGGCGACCCGCGCGACATTCGCCATGACGACCCGGCGCACCGCAGAATGGCCGAGATAGATCCCCATGTCGGTGACCGAGCGCCCGCGATGCCAGGCGAGGAACTCGGCGACGGAGCTCCACGTCCATTCGCCTGGAATCGCGCCGTCGAGGGGTTTCAGCTGCGCCGCATATTGCGATCGCTGCGCCTCGGCGACGGGGGCCGGCGACAGGCCGTCGACGCCGCAGATGCGCTTCGTCACTCCGCCGAGAATGGCGAGCTCGCAGGCGATCGGCAGGCCGCTTTCCGAAAGCGCCGCGCCGCCGAGCGCGCCGTGGTTGTGGGTGTCGACGAAGCCGGGCGCGAGCGCGCGGCCGCCGGCGTCGGTGACAAGGTCCGCGGTCGCGGCTTCCGTCGGGCCGACGGAGCCGAGCGCGACGATGACGTCGCCGTCGATCAGGACGTCGCCGGGGAAGGGCGGGGTGCGCCCGTCGCCGGTGACGATCATGGCGTCGCGGACGAGCTGGCGGCTCAATTGCGCAGGCCCTCATCCGGCCGGCTGACGCCGGCCACCCCTTCCCGCAAGCGGGAGAAGGGAATGGCGGCCGTAGGCCGCCGGGTGCAAGGGGAAGACACCGTCATTCGGCGAGCTCGGTCACGAGTCTCAGCAGCACGTCGGCGCCGGCGGCGCAATGGTCGGGCGACGTGTATTCCTCGATGTTGTGGCTCACACCCCTCGCGCTCGGAACGAAGATCATGCAGGCGGGGCAGACCGAGGCGAGGATCTGCGCGTCGTGTCCCGCGCCGCTCGGGAGCCGCTTGACCGGCAGATCGAACTCGCGCGCCATCGCCTCGACCCGCGAAACGAGCGACGGGGCAAAGGCGACCGGATCGAAACGGGCGAGCGTGCGGAGGTCGACCGTAACGCCCTCGGCGGCGGCGATCCTGGCGGCGAAGGCGGCGAGGCGGCGCTCGGCTTCCTTGAGCCTTTCGTTGTCGGTGTTGCGCAAATCGACCGTCATCAGGGCGCGTTCGGCGACAACGTTGACGAGGTTCGGCGACAAGGTCAGCGCCCCGACGGTCGCGACCTGATCGCCGCCGAGCTCGCGGGCTAGCCGGCGGGCGAAGACGGCGATCTCGGCGGCGACGTAGCCGGCGTCGCGGCGCATCCGCATCGGCGTCGTGCCGGCGTGGTTCGACTGCCCGGTGAGCGTCAGCTCCGTCCAGGAGATGCCCTGTACCCCTTCGACGGCGCCGATCACGTACCCTTCCGCCTCCAGCGTCGGCCCCTGTTCGACGTGCAGCTCGACATAGGCGTGGACGTTCGGCCGGCCGACCGGCGCTTCGCCGGCATAGCCGATGCGCGCGAGCTCCTCGCCGGCGAGCGCCCCGTCGACCCCGACCGTGGCGAGCGCCCGCCCGAGTGGCAGCGCGCCGGTGAATACGAGGCTCCCGAACATGTCGGGCTGGAAGCGCGCGCCCTCCTCGTTGGTGAAGAAGGCCACCGCCAGCGGCCGCCGCGTGACGACGCCCGCTTCCTCGAGCGACTGGACGACCTCGAGGCCGGCGAGAACCCCGAGCGCGCCGTCGTAGCGCCCGCCGGTCCGCACCGTGTCGATGTGGCTGCCCATCATCACCGGGGCGCCGTCCTCGACGCCGCGGCGCAGGCCGACCACATTGCCGATCGCGTCGATCGTGACCGTAAGGCCGAGCTCGCGCATCCAGCCGACGACGAGGCCGCGGCCCTGGCCGTCGGCCTCGGTGAGCGCGAGACGGCAGACCCCGCCGTCGGGCCGGGCGCCAGCCTCGGCCAGACGCTCCAGGCGCGACATGAGCCGCGCGCCGTTCACCCGAAGATTCTGTCGCATCTGAGGCCGTCTCGCCGCTTTGCACGTCAGGTCGATCCAACGCCGTCATTGCGAGGAGCGAAGCGACGAAGCAATCCAGTGGATCGTAGAGCGCCCTACGATTCCCGGATTGCTTCCCCCCGGGCTCTTCGACCCGGGGGTCGCTCGCGATGACGGCGTCGGGTCGGCTGCGACAATGAAACACCTCCCCCGTCATTGCGTCCAGGCATAACTGATATGCGTGGGCGGTCGACCATTGGCGGATGATGTGAAGACGATCCAGTTCAAGCTCAACGGCGAAGCCCGTCAGTTCGAGGCGTGGCCCGACCAACTGTTCGTCGAGGCTCTGCGCGAGACGTTCAAGATCAGGTCGGTCAAGGCGGGTTGCTCGCCGCAGCGGGAGTGCGGCAGCTGCCTGATGCTGCTCGACGGGCAACCCAAGCTCGCCTGCGCGGTTCGCGCCGAACAGGTCCAGGGCCGCTCGGTCATGACCCTCGAAGGCGTCTCCGACAACGAGCGGCGCCTCTATGCCGACGCCTTCCAGGCGGCGGCCGGGCTGCAATGCGGGTTCTGCACGCCGGGCCTGGTGCTACGGATCAAATGGATGACCGACCAGGGCGAGAGGTTCAAGCGCGCCGAGATCGCGCGGCTCATCGACGGGCATCTCTGCCGCTGCACCGGCTACAAGAAGATCATCGACGCGGTCGAGCTCATCCAGGACGCCAAGCTCGGCGGCGCCGCGCTGCCGGCGATCGTCGTGGATGGCGGCGTCGGCACGTCGCTCCGGCGCTACCAGAGCGCCGAGCTCGCCCTGGGTGAGCGCCCCTTCGTCGCCGACATCGAGGCGCCCGGCCTCATCTACGGCGCCGTCGTCCTGTCGGCGCATGCGCGCGCCCGGATCGTGCGCATCGATGTTTCCAAGGCGCTCGCGCTGGCCGGGGTCGCCGCAGTCGCGACCGCCGCCGACGTGCCGGGCGATCGCTGGGTCGGGCAGATCCATGCAGACTGGCCCGTCTTCGTCGCCGAGGGCGAGGAGGCGCGCTATGTCGGCGACGTACTGGCGGCGGTCGCCGCCGACACGCCGCGCCGCGCCCGCGAAGCGGCCGCGCTGGTCGAGGTCGAATACGACCCGCTGCCTCCTGCGCTCGACCCCGCCGAGGCGATCAGGCCCGGCGCGCCGCAGGTCAATCCGAGGCACGACAATGTGCTCTCGGTGACCCGATACGCGCGCGGCGACGTCGAGGCGGCGCTGGCCGCCTCGGCGCATGTCGTCAGTGGCGAATGGACGACGCAGCGGATCGAGCATCTGTTTCTCGAACCGGAGGCCTGCCTTGCCGGGCCGCTGCCCGACGGGCGCCTGCACATCAGGAGCCAGGGCCAGGGAATCTTCGAGGACCGGCGCCAGATCGCCTCCGTCCTCGGCGAGCCGGAGAATCGAATATTTGTCGAACTGGCTCCGAACGGCGGCGCCTTCGGCGGCAAGGAGGACATGACGATCCAGGCGCAGACGGCGCTGCTCGCGCGCCTGACCGGGCTCTCGGTCCGGATCGAACTCAGCCGCGAAGAGTCGATCCGGATACACCCGAAGCGCCACCCGCTTACTATGAGCTACACGGTCGGCTGCGACGCGGAAGGGCGGCTGACGGCGGCGAAGATCGGCATTCTCGGCGACTCGGGCGCCTATGCCTCGGTCGGTGGCAAGGTGCTCGAACGCGCCGCCGGCCACGCCTGCGGGCCCTACCGGATGCCGGCGCTCGAGGTCGAGGCGATCGCCGCCTACACCAACAACCCGCCGTGCGGCGCCATGCGCGGCTTCGGCGTCAATCAGACGAGCTTCGCCATCGAAGGCTGTCTTGACCTGCTGGCCGCCAGGGTCGGCCTCGACGGCTGGGAAATGCGCTGGCGCAATATCGTGCGGCTCGGCGACCTGACGACGACCGGGCAGACGCTCGAGAAGTCGGTCGGCGCAGAAAAGACCCTGCTCGCAGTGAAACCGGCCTGGGATGCGGCGCGCGCGCAGGGACGGGCGGTCGGCATCGCCTGCGGGATGAAGAACAGCGGCCTCGGCAACGGCGCGATCGAGTACGGAAAGTGCCGCCTGGTCGTCGAGCCCGGCGGCGTCGTCGAGCTCCACACCGGCTTCACCGAAATGGGGCAGGGGCTCCTGACGATCCTCACCCAATGCGCGGTCGAGGTCACCGGCCTCCCGGCGGCGGCGTTCCGGCCCCAGGTCAACAGCCGCTTCGAGCTCGGCTGCGGCCAGACTACCGGCTCGCGCGCCAGCATGCTCGCCGGCCGCGCCGCGATTGACGCGGCCGAGAAACTCAAGGCCGACCTCGACGCCGGGCGAACGCTCTCCGACCTCGTGGGAACGATCTATGCCGGCGAAGTTCGGATCGACGACACCACCGCCGCGGGCGAATTGAGGAACGGCAAGATCAAGACCCACACCGCCTTCGGCTTCGCGACGCAGGTAGCGGTGCTCGACGAGAACGGCGCCGTCGAGAAGGTGATCGCCGCCCACGACGTCGGCCGGGCGCTCAATCCCCAGCAATGCGAAGCCCAGATCGAAGGGGCAGTGCATATGGGGCTCGGCTACGCGCTGACCGAGGAGCTTCCGTGCAAGGATGGCATGCCGGTGACCTTCAAGCTGCGCGAGATCGGCGTCCTGCGCGCCCAGCACATGCCCGAGGTCGAGGTCATCCTGGTCGAGGAGCCGGAACCCGAAGGCCCGTTCGGCGCCAAGGGGGTCGGCGAGATCGGCCTGGTGCCGACCGCAGGCGCAGTCGCGGGCGCGCTCGCCGCCTTTGACGGCGTGCGGCGCATGCGCCTGCCGATGAAGGATTCGCCGGCCGCGCGCGCCATCAACGTCGGCCGCATCCCCGACCGCGGGCGCGACCTCTGGCGATGAGCGACGCCATCGTCGTCGGCCCCGACCGCTGCGGCCGCATTGTGCCCATCGCCGGCGGCAGGGTGGTCGCAGCGGCGCCGGCGGGAGCGGCGCGTCTTTCCTGCTCCGACGGCGAAATCGCGCCCGGCGCGGTCTGCGCCCACACCCATCTCTATAGCGGCCTCGCGCGCTACGGCATGCCGCCGCCCGAGCCGCCGCCGCAAACCTTCCTGCAGATCCTCGAACGGGTATGGTGGCGGCTCGATCGTGCGCTGGACGCCGCGAGCCTCGCCGCCGCCGCGCGCGATACTGTTGCCCGGGCGCTGCTCGCCGGCGTAACGACGCTGGTTGATCATCACGAATCGCCCAACCTGATCGAGGAATTGCTGCCGATCCTCGCCGACGCCTGCGCCGGCCTCGGCGTCCGGGCGCTCCTTTGCTACGGGGCGAGCGAGCGCAACTTCGGTCGCGAGGAGGGGCGGCGCGGGCTCGAGGCGTGCCGGGGCGTCGCGGCCTCGCCGCTTGTGCGGGGTCTCGTCGGCCTGCACGCGAGCTTCACCGTATCCGACGAAACCATCCGCGAAGCCGGCGCGCTGGCGCGCGAGCTCGGCGCGGTCGTCCATGTGCATGTCGCCGAGGACCGGGCCGATGTCGACGACGCGCTCCGGCGCGGCTTTGCCGGGCCGCTCGAGCGCCTCCTGTCGCTGGACGCTCTGCCCTCGGGTTCGATCCTCGCGCACGGGGTGCGCTTGAGCGCAGAGCAGGTGCGGCGCGCGGCGGCGGCCGGCTTATGGTTCGTTCACAACCCGCGTTCCAACGAGGGCAACCACGTCGGCTATGCGGGCGCCCTCTCCGCAACGAGACGCGTGGCGCTCGGCGTCGACGGCTGGGAGCCGGACATGGCGGCGGAGGAGGCGGCGCTGAAACGCCTCGCCGCCGAGAATGGCGATGCGGGCGTCGACGGACGGCTGGCCGCGGGGCATGCGCTCGCGGCAGAGCGCTTCGGCGCGGCGAACGACCCGCTCGACCCCGGATCGCTGGGCGATCTCACGGTCGGCCGCGACGGCGCGGTTCTTCACGTCGTGGTCGGCGGCCGGGTGGTGGTCGACAACGGCGTGCTGGCGACCGGTGATTTCGAGCGCATCAAGGCGCAGGGGCGCGCGGAAGCGGCGCGCCTCTGGTCGCGTATGGTGGACATCTGATCGCGTCCGCGGAGCCGTTCAGGAGACGGCAGGTTCGCCTGGACTCGCGGCGGTCGCCGGCACGCAGGTGTCGGGCACCGGGCACACCGAGGCGCAGTGCGGACTGTCGTGGAATCCCTCGCACTCGGTGCATTTCGTCGGATCGATCACATAGGTGAATCGGTCCATGCTGATCGCCTGGTTCGGGCAGTCCAATTCGCATGCGCCGCAACTGGTGCAAAGCTCGGCAACGATCCTGTAGACCATGAGCCCGTTCTCCGACGCCTGCGCCCGAAACTCAATGCGCGCCAACGTCGCAGCCTCCGCCGCGCATCGCTCCACTGGCAGTCGACCCTATCAGGACCCTCGCGTCGTTTCCACAATCCGGGCGTTTCGCTTGATTTCGATTGGGTTAAGGGTCGGTTAACCATGTTCAGACAGCCTCGGCCCGCAACGCGTAGCGGGATGGGAGCAATGGATCCGTCGTTATCACACTTCCTCGCAAGGACCGTAACCGGTTTGGGGTCCGCTGCTCTGATCGCCACTTTGTCCGCCTGCGCACAAACGGTCGTAGGCCCATTTCCCGACGAGCGATGCCAGGCAGTCCTTGAACTTCCCGATGGAAGTTGGCGGGTCGAACGTCCGGTCACGTTTGGGCGAACAGTTCGAATCGAAAGCGGCGCGACGCTGCACAAGGGAGAAGTCATCGATGGGATCGACCTTGGCGCTGTTCTCCAAAGGAAGTGCCGCGAACCATCGTTGGATTTTCCCGAAACTGCCGTTCGTTTTTGACAGCATGCGTTCGTTTCCGGTGTAACCGTGCGTCACATAAACGCCCGGTGTCGACGTAGAGCCGCCGTTGCGGAGCGCGAAGGTGAACGGCGGCTCTACGTCGGTAAGCGGCCGTTGCCTCAAGGCGCAGAATCCGCCCTTTCCGGGCGTTCCAAAAATCCCCTGAACCGGCCGCCGCCGACGCATTCCCGCGGGCTGGATCGACGTTAGCCGGTCCGATCATCGCGGATCGCGACGGTGGAGGTAGCAGTTTGTGAAACCGGTCAATTACCTCATGTAGACCGCTCTAAAGGCGGGTCGAACCGAGCAAGTATCCGCCGAGACTGGGATGGCCGATCGTTCGGTCGCCGACGACATTGACGACCGCAGTCTTGCCCGCCCTCAGTGCGCGCTCGAGGGCGGGACGGAACTCCTCGGGCCGCTCCACGTACTCGCCGTGACAGTCCATGAGTTCGAACATCCGGTCGTAGCGCTGGTTCGGCTGGATTTCGAACGGATCGGTCCGACCCTTCAGGAAGGGCATTTCTTCGAAGCTTGGCCCCCAGGAACTGTTGTTCCACAGCACGGCGACGATTGGGAGCCCATATCGGCGCGCGGTTTCGAGATCGAACCCGCTGACGCCCAGCCCCCCGTCGCCGATGATCAGCACGACCTGCTTTCCTGGCCGAGCGAGTTGAGCGCCGATGGCCATGCCGACGCCGTGGCCGACGGGCGCAAGCGGACCCGCGTCGAGAATCTGCCCGGGGAAGCGAGCGAGGAAAGATTGCGAAATCCAGCCGCTCATCGTGAAGCTGTCGATCACGATCGTCGCGTCCGGATCGATCACGTCGCAAAGTTCGCGCGCAATTCTCGCGGGATGGATCGGCGTGTCGTTTTGGCGCATTCGCGCCTGTTCCGCGACTGCCTGGTCGAAGTTGGTTCGCACTTCGGCGATTTCTCTGAGCCAGTCCGACCCCTCGCTCCGCTTCCAGGCGGCCTTACCGGCCGCGTCGCAAAGCTGGCGGAGAATGAGTTTCGCATCGCCGACTAGAGCGACCTCGGCCGGCACGTGCAAGCCGATCCGCGTCGGAGTTGCGTCGGCCTGGATGTAGCGCGCGGTTTCGTTCCACGTGGGTGCCGCGCCAAACTTCTCGCCGCTCCAGAACCGAAAGCCGATCGCCAATACCGCGTCGGCGCGCCCAGTGAACGGCTTCTTCCACGCCCCCCGGATGGCGAGCGGGTGGTCCTCGGCCACGGCGCCTTGTCCGGTGCGCCGGGCATAGACCGGGATGTTGGTGAGTTCAACGAATTCGCGCAGTTCGGCCGCGGCGCCCGACCAGAAGATTCCGTCGCCCGCTGCAATCAAGGGCTGCTTAGCGGCAAGCAGCATAGCGCTCGCCTGCTCGATACTCCGCGGGTCCGCTTCCGAACGAAGTTCGCCCGGCGCATAGACCTTCGCGCCGCGGCGCTGGTCGCTCTCAATTCCGGCCTGGTAGAGAATATTCGTTGGAATTTCGATGAGAGCGACGCCCTGCGGCGCGCTCGTCGCGTCGCGAAACGCCTGCCGCAAATCGATCTCGGTCGTCGACCAGTCGAGGACTCGCTTGGTGAACTTCGAGAAGGAACGGCAGACCTCGCTGCCATAAGCTTCCTGAAACGAGCCGAGCCCGTCTTCCGTCGTGGGGTGCTGGCCGGCGATGCACACGACCGCGCTTCCGGCGAGACCTGCGGCGCAGAGACCGGTGACCGCATTCGTCAGTCCGCAGCCGGCTGTGACGCTGCAGACGCCGGGCGTCGCCGTGGTACGCGCCCATCCGTCCGCCGCGTAGGCGCACGACTGCTCGTGGCGCATATGGATGAGTTTGATCCCATGATCGCGCAACGCCGCGAGGATCGGCCAGGTATGGCCGCCATTGACCGCAAACAGGTATTTGACACCTTGCGATTGCAGCACGCGCGCGACCAGCGCGCCGCCGTCAATTTTCGGCGTCCCCGTCGGCGCGGACTCTCGCGCTCCTTCGCCAGCGAGCGCGGCCCCTGCGGCCTTACCCATGACGACGCCCGAGAACCCGTCGCTGGAATTGCCGGAATCCGTCATGTCGCCTCTCCCTCCGCGTTCTGTGCTTGCTGACCGGCGTACTTGTCGCGGAGAACCCGGTGCAGGACCTTTCCCGTGGCGGTCCTCGGCATTTCCTCTTCGGCAATGAAGGAGATCGACTTTGGCCGTTTGTATCCGGCGATCCTGGTCCTGCACCAATCGAGGATGTCGGACACCGACACGACCTGATCCTGATGCAGGACGATCACCGCGTGAACCGCCTCTCCCCATCTCTGATGAGGGACGCCGATCGCGGCCACGTCCTTGACTTTGGGATGAGCGCCGAGAACCTGCTCCACTTCGGACGGGTATATGTTCTCCCCGCCGCTGATGATCATGTTGCTCTTGCGATCGGCGAGATGGAAGTAGCCATCCGGGTCGCGACGGGCGAGGTCGCCAACGGAGCAGTACGCGCCCCGGAACGCCGCGGCCGTCTTCTCCGGCGACTTCCAATAGCCCTGAAATGCATAAGGCGTTCGCGAATAGATTTCGCCCACCTCGCCGTCGGCGACCTCGACCCCATTTGGGTCAAGGAGCTTGATCTTCCCCGTGCCGAGGCATTCTCGCCCGATCGAGCCGAGCTTGGTCAGCTGTTCTTCGGGGCGCAGCACGGTCACCCAGCCCGCCTCGGTCGAGCCGTAGGCCTCGTAGAGCCGAGAATTCCGGAAATAGTCCATCAGCGCTAGCTTGGTGTCCTTTCGAGCCGGCGCCGACGAGATGAGAAGTTTGGCGACGCTTTCCACATTGAGCTTGCGCTTCACGGTGTCGGGCAATCCAAGCATCATGATGTAGTGCGTCGGCACGAGCGAAGTGAAGGTGAACTTGTCATTGGCGAGCGTCGTCAAAAGTTGTTCCGGCTCGAAGGTCTTCCGGTCGTCGACGCAGCACGCCGCGCCGCACGCGGCGAAAACGTGGGCGAAATAGAGCGAGTTCGCGTGGCACATCGGCATGACCAGAAGGCCGGAATTGTTTCGGTCAAAGCCCCAGTCCGCCTGCAGGAGATACGCCTGAAGGACCAGACCGCCCCCATCGCGGATCACGCCCTTGGGCTTGCCGGTCGTTCCCGACGTGTAGAGAAGGGCATAGGGATCGTCCGGTCCGGTGTCGACCGACGGCTCCGAGGGCGAGGCCGCAGCGATCAAGTCTTCGTAGGATCGACGCCCGGCGGGCGTTCGGTCGCCGAAGTGGACATACTTGTCATCCGCGATCAGGCGATCGGCCCGGACTTCCTCCAGGCTGTCGAGCAGATCATCCTGGACGATGAGCGCCTTGGCCTCCGAGTTCTCGACGATGTAGCGGACCTCCGAGCCGACAAGCCTGAAATTGATCGGGACCATCACGAGGCCCGCCTTGGCTACCGCCGCATAGATTTCCATCCATTCGAGGCAGTTGTAGGCGAGAACCGCAATCCGGTCTCCCTTTCCAAGTCCCAGTCCGAGGAGCGCATTGGCGAGCTTGCAAGCGCGCTCGTTCCAAACGCGAAAGGTGAGGGACCGCTTGAGATCGCGCGCGCCTACCTTCTCCGGAAAGAGGTAGGCATTCGTGGCGAGGATGTCCCCTAGCTGAAGCAACCGGCCCATTGGAGCCCTCGTCGAGATCGGGAGCGCGCTGGCGGCCGCCCGCACGCCTATTCAATCATTCGTCAAACCTCTTGCTGCGGCACTCTCTTGCTCGGCCGTGGGCGCCGCTCGCGCTTCCGCGCAGCGACCCGAGGAGAGCAATTATCGAAGCCAGATTGGACCAATTCGACTTTCTCGGCAACGCCGACCGTTGCCGGCCGGCAGAACCTCACGGTCCGCGCGAAGGGCGGGCTCCGCGAGCCAAAATGCCCAGCGGCTAGCCCACTCGCGCCGTTAGTTGGGCAAACGCCAAAATCGCGTACGTCAAATTCGGGACGGTCTGACCGCTCGCCGTGCCGTTCGCGAGCGACCGCAATTGGCGCCCTCCCGTCGTACCGGAGCAAGCGCGAACGGCAGCAAAAGGACGGAGATGACCCATTCGCCGAGCCGCCGTCGGGCGCCCGCTTCTTGCGCACTCCTGCCGTTCGATCGATCGACAAACATTCGATTTTGACCACCCCTGCGCGTCCGTCCGAAACCGGGCAGTTCACATGAACTCCTGCACCTCCTCGATCGACGTCTCGCCGATCGGCCGATTGTAGACGATCTCCCCGCGCGCCATCGCCACCACGCGATCGCAGGACTGGAACACGTGGTACATGTTGTGGCTGATGAAGATGCCGGTCACGCCCTGGCTTTTCAGCGCCTTGACGAAGCCGATCACCTTGTTGGTCTCCTTGACCGACAGGTGATTGGTCGGCTCGTCGAGGATGAGGAGCCTCGATTTGAAGTGCATCGCGCGTGCGATCGCCACGCCCTGGCGCTGCCCGCCGGACAGTTCGCCAACGAGCGCGTCCGGCGAGCGGAGGTGAAGGTCGACGTCGGCGATCGCCTTCACGCTCTCGCGCCGCATGCGCGCCTGGTCCATCAATCCGAAGCCGAACAGCGACGCCGTCAGAGGCTCCCGGCCGATGAACAGGTTGCGCGCGATCGACATGGTCGGAACCATGGAGTTGGTCTGGTAGATCGTTTCGATGCCGAGCCGCATCGCTTCCTTGGGCGTGCGGATGTCGACCCTTCGTCCCTCGACATAGACATCGCCCCCGTCGGGCGAATCGACGCCGGAGAGGATCTTGATCAAGGTCGTCTTGCCGGCGCCGTTGTCGCCGACGAGGCCGACGACCTCGCCCTTCTCGACGCGGAAGTCGACGTTCTTCAGCGCGTGGACGCCGGAATACCATTTGTGCAGGCCGCGGCCCTCGATCAGCGGCGCCTCCATCGTCTCAGGTCTCCAGCTTGATGCGGCGCGAGGTGCGGCGCAGCCAGGAATTGCCGACCACCGCCAGGATGAGCAGCGAGCCGATGGCGAACTTGAACCAGTTGGCGTCGACGTGCGACAGCACCAGCCCGTTGTCGATGACGCGGATCAGGAGCGCGCCGACAATCGCCCCGAGAACGGTGCCGATCCCGCCGTAGAGCGATGTCCCGCCGATCACCGCGGCGGCGACCGCCTGAAGCTCGAGCCCCTCTCCGAGCGACGGCAGGGGCGAGCCGAGCCGCAGCACCTGAATGATTCCGGCAAATCCCGCAAGCACCGCGCAGAGCACGAAACAGATCATCTTGACAGCGCCGGTCGGGATGCCGAGCGCCGCCGCGGCGTCGATCTGTCCGCCGGTCGCCTTGATCCAGTTGCCGAAGTTGGTCAGCGACAGGAGCGCCGCGAGCACGACGGCGATGCCGGCGAACCAGAACATCGACAGCCTGATGAGGCCGACGAAATGGGTGAAGACATGAGCGGGGATATCGGGCGGCAGCAACGGCGGGAACCCGCCAGAGATCACGACCGTGATCGAGCGCGCGACGAACAGCATGCCGAGCGTCGTGATGAAGGAGGGGATGGCGAAGCGGAGCGTGACAATGCCATTGACGACGCCGATGCCTGCTGCGGCGGCGAGGCCGAACAGCACGGCCGGAGCGAAGGAAAAGCCGGCGACCAGCGAGATCGCCATGACCATCGGCGCCATGGCGAAGACCGAACCGACCGAAATGTCGAATTCGCCGGCGATCATCAGGATCGTGACGCCCATCGCGACGAGGCCCATCTCGGGCAGGAGCCCGAGGACGCCGCGCATGTTCTCATACGACAGGAAGACACCCTTCGAGGTGAACTCGAACACGATCGTCAGCGCGACCAGGAGGACGGCGCCGGCCAGTTCGGGCTTGTCGAGATAAATCTTGAAGAGGCGTCTCATGCTCCCTCACGCGGGGCGGATGCGCCGGCGATGGACCCGCCGGCGTCCGCCGCGTCGCCAATGGTTGAATACCGGGGGGTCGAGGCCCCCCGGATTGCGGCTTTTTGGAAAGGTCAGCGCATCCCCTTCTTGACGAGGTCCATGATCGCCTTGGCCTGGTCGGGGTAAATCAGCGCCTTGCCGGTGTTGACGTCCGTCGGGGCGAGCCCGACGGTCTTGGTGAGATAGGCCTCCATGACCGGGATGAAGCCCTGCATGTAGGGCTGCTGGTCGACCTGGACCTGCACGTAGCCGGACGTCATCTCCTGGACGACCTCGGGCACGAGATCGAATCCCCCGAGCAGCACCTTGCCCGGGGGAACGCCCCGGTCGCGCAGGACGCGCGCGACAGCGGCATGCCAGAAACCGGTGTCGAAATAGGCGTTCACGTCGGGGTTGGCGTTGAGATAGGCGCCAACCCGATCGGCGGTGATCGCGAGGTCCGTGCCGGTGTCGAGGCGGACGATCTTGATCTGTCGCGAGGGATTGGCCGCCTTGAATTCATCGAGCGCCTTCATGATGCCGGCGGCGCGCTGCTCCGACCAGTTCTGGCCCGGCGCGCTGACACCGACGACCAGGTGCAGCGGCCCGTCCTTCGGCAGATTGGCGATCTGCGCGTTGCCGAGCGCGACGCCTGCCGCATAGAGGTCCTGTCCGATGAACGCCTGGCGCGCCTCCTTGGCGGGACCCTGCGTCGCATCGACATTGACCCCGATGACGGTGATGCCCGCCTTGCGCGCGTCCTGAAGGATCGAGGTGAAGGCGTTGTTGTCGACGATCGAGGTCATCAGGACATCCGGCTTGCCGGCGACCGCCGCCTGCATGTTGGCGGCCTGCTGTTCGATCGAGCCCTCGGTCTGCGTGAAGATCATCTGGCAGTCGGCCTGTGTCTTCGCACAGGCGTCGTCGAATCCCTTCTTCACCGCCTGCCAGAACGTGTTCGCCGGCGAGGAGTGGATCGTGAATGCGATCTTCACCGACGCGGCCTCGGCCGAAGCCGACCCCGCCAACGCGAGCGCCAGCGCGCTCGCAGCCATCAATAGTCTGCTCATTGCTTCCCTCCCTATGGGGCGCCCTTCACGGCGTACGGCGCCATCCTACTCCGCTTTTGACACGCGCACCGTGGCCGCGAACCTTTTTGTGATGTCGGGGGCGAGCTCCATGCCGAGGCCGGGGCCGGCGGGAACCGTGATGAAACCCTCGCGGACCTCCGGCAGCGTCGTGACGAGATCCCGGTACCAGGTCTTGTAATAGGCCCGCACGCTCTCCTGGATCAGCGCATTCGGCGCGTTCAGAGAAAGGTGGGTCGAGGCGCACAGCACGACCGGCCCGGTGCAGTCGTGCGGCGCGACCGGCAGGTGCCAGGCCTCCGCCATCGCCGCGACCTTTCGCGCCTCCGACAGTCCGCCGCACCAGGAGAGATCGAGCATGATCACGCCGGCGGCGCCGGTCTCGAGAAGATCGCGGAAGGCCCAGCGGCTGCCGAGCGTTTCCGAGGCGCAGATCGGCGCGGGCGAAACCTCGGCATAGCGCCTGAGGCTCGCCAGGCTGTCCATCTTGATCGGATCCTCGTGCCACTTCGTCTCGAACGGCGCAAGAGCTCTGGCGATGCGCATGGCGGGCAGGAGCTGCCACAGCGAATGGAACTCGACCATGATCTCCATGCGGTCGCCGACCGTCGAGCGGATCTTTTCGAACGGCCTCAGCGCCGCCTTGAGATCGGCGGCGGAGATGTCGAGGCCGTTCGTCGCCTCGGCCGCCAGGTCGAACGGCCAGATCTTCATCGCCGTGATCCCCTCGGAGAGGAGGTCTTGCGCGAGCTCGTCGGCGCGGCGCAGGAATCCGTTGAGGTCGTCGTACTCCCCTGCGCCGCCCGACAATCCCCAATTCGCGGTGCTCTGACCGGCGTCGCGGCGCATGTAGGCGGAGCCCGCGCAGGTGTTGTAGGTGCGGATCCTGTCGCGGGTGAAGCCGCCGAGGAGCTGGGCGATGGGCTGGCCGGCAACCTTGCCGAACAGGTCCCAGAGCGCGATGTCGAGCGCCGAATTGCCGCGCGTCTCCGCGCCGGTCGAGCGGAACCCGAGATAGCCGTTGAGGTCGCGGGCGATGCGATCGATCGCGAGCGGATCCCGCCCGATCACCTTCGGCGCGATCACCTCGTGAACATAGGCCTCGACCGTCTCCGGCGCCATGAAGGTCTCGCCGAGCCCGGTGAGGCCCTCGCTGGTGTGGACGCGCAACCACAGGAGGTTGCCGAATTCCGCGAGCCGGATCGTTTCGAGCGAGGCGATTTTCATGGGAGCCCTAATTCTACTGTGTCACAAGCGTTGGCTGAAGTTCGGCCGCGTTGCGACGGCTTGACAGCATGGGCATCGATAGAGGGAGGAAAAGGCAGAAAAGCGCCTCGATCTGGGCGAGCGCGATTTGCGGCTTGGTCCTGAACTCGACGTCCTCGGGAACATGCGCCTTTTCTGCCACGTTGCGCTTTGATGATTATGGGGATTTGGGGATTCCGGTGCAATCAACTGATTCACGTCGCGAAGTATAATGCGCCGCCGCCCGAACCCGCCGGTCACCCAACAGTGCTCTCCAACCCCGGCGGATCCTGAAATCTGACGCGCTCCATCACGCCGGCCTCGATGGCCTGGCGATAGATCGCCTCGGCAAAGCGCCGGTCCCCGGCCGCTTGATTAGAGGCCGACGAAGAATGGCCCTCACCGCACCACCTGGCGGGCCGTTAATCGCGGCGTTCGTGGCGCCCAGCGGAATGGCGGATTCCTATCGGCTGAGGACGATGTGGGTGGCGTGCTCGGTCGCCTGATGTTCGGTGACGCGGTAGCCAAGCGCCGGCAGGTCGATCCCAGCGAACATCGCTTCGCCTTGCCCAAGCACGACCGGGGAGAATGCGAAATGCAGTTCGTCAATTAGTCCGGCGCGAAGATATTGGCGCACCGTCTCGACGCCGCCGCCGATCTTCACGTCGCGACCATCGGCGGCAAGCTTCGCCTGTTCCAAGGCCGCCACAATCCCGTTGGCCACGAAGAAGAAGGTGGTGCCGCCTTCCATCTCGATCGGATCCCGCGGATAGTGCGTCAGCACGAAAGTCGGCGCGTGGTAGGGCGGATTGTTACCCCACCAGCCCTTCCAACTCTCGTCCGACCAGGGACCGCGGATCGGGCCGAACATATTGCGGCCAAGGATGAAGGCGCCGAACCCATCCATCGCTCGGCGCCCATATTCATCATCAACACCGCCTGAGCCGCCGCTCTTGCCGAACATTGCCTGGAAGGAGCGCGTAGGGATGACCCACCGGTGCAGTTCCGTCCCACGCTTGCCGAGCGGATTTTCGAGACTTTGCTCAGGCCCCGCTCCGAAACCGTCAAGCGAAACGGAAAAGCCTGCAACGCGCACTCGCGTCATAACGCCTCCCACTGATTGTGGCGCAAACCGGAAATGAGAGCTATCGACTAGTATTGCTGAGCTAACGTCGCCATTCGTACGCTGCGCTATCCGATTGCCCTCTCCCCACTCAATTATTTTGAGTGATCATAACGCGTTGATCTATCAGCGCAAAAATTTTCTGCGCGGCCCGAAGAACCGTATCCCCGATCCGTCAGAAATTCGAGCTCTTGAATTCAAAGGAAAATTTCTGCGATTCGGAACTCGCTCGGTTTCAACGACTATCGGCATCAATCGGTCGATTTTCATCTGGCGGCTGCCAATCGATAAATGCCCGCACATCCAAAAAAAGGCCGTCACGAGCCCATCTACGAACGCCGCGCGAGGACCGCGGTCGAATAAGCATTCAAGGGTCCGCCAATGGCTCGACCGCCATCCACAATGGACGTTCCATTTCACGCCAACATCCGCCTCGTGGCTCAACGCCGTCGAGGGCTTCTTCACAACGCTCACAAAGCGCAGCCTGAAGCGCGGCGTCTTTCGATCCGTCACCGACCTTCAAGCCACAATCAACCGCTTCCTCGAACAGGACAATCGGCAATCCCATCCGTTGACCTGGGCCGCTGATCCTGATGAATTTATCGCCGCTGTACGGCGGTGGGCACTCAAGTGTTTAGAGTCGACCCACTAGGTATTTTCCGAGCCTACGTGCTATCGATGGATGCCGCGATATTGTAATCGCGATGAGTAACAAATTGCCGATAGTGATGCAAGATAGTGCATCGCCGCAATCTTGATGAGGTCTGAGATGGGCAGCACTGCTGACTGGATCAAAGACATTGGGCCACAGCCGCAATCGTTCGACATTGAACGCGCGACGAAGGAAAATACAAATTACCGTTCAGTCGCCTGGAGCGGGCGCTATCTGCAAGTGACGCTGATGTCGATCCCCGCCGGCGGCGACATTGGCCTTGAAGCGCATCCCGAGACCGATCAGTTCCTGCGCCTCGAAGCTGGCAGCGGCCGAGTGCAGATGGGAGCCGCGAAGGACAGACTGACTTTTGAAAAGGAAGTTTCAGACGGTTGGTGCGTCCTCGTTCCGGCGGGGACCTGGCACAACATCACCAATATTGGGGCGACGCCAATGCAGGTCTATGCGATCTACGCGCCTGCCCACCACACGCCCGGCAAGGTGCAGGCGACGGCGGCGGCGGCCGAAGCCGACAAAGACGACGAGCCAGCGGCGTGGTCAGTGCAGCCAAAACATGCGCCCGATAAACACGGGTGACCCGATTGATCTTATCCCTCCGCCGAGGACCACCTTGTGACGGGAGAGGATCGCTTAACCATAGGGGCCATGGCGTCTATTCGTTGCGTGGCGGGCCGGGTCAGGCGAACTCCACGGTCCGTTCCCGCCAGATCTCAAGCAAGGTCTGGGTCCCTGCGACGACGATCGGTCCCAGCACAACCCCGGAGGCGCCGAACAAGAGCAAGCCGCCTGCGACGGCGACGAAGGATGGCACCGTGTGAAGCATCAGTCGTCTGCCGACGAGGATTGGGTAGAGCAAGTTGTCGACCAGACCGACGACGATGGTTCCCCAGACGGTGAGAATGATGGCGGATTGCAGTTCGCCGGCCAGGGCGAGGGCCGCCGCGGTGGGAGCCCAGATCACGAATGCCCCGAGGAAGGGCACTATACCGAGCAGACCCATCATCACACCCCAGAACACCGGCGCGGGCAGATCGAGCCACCAAAACATTGCGCCGCCCAGACCGCCCTGCAGAATGGCGACCGCAGCCGTGCCGTAGACAGAGGCGAAGACGGTATTGACGATCCGATCGGTCAACCGGGTGAATTCGGTCTCAGTGAGCGGCAGGGCGCGACCGGTGGCGGCGATCGCCATCTCGCGGTCCCGCAAGAAATAGAAAAGGAAATAGAAGGCGAGCAGCAGGCTGATCAGGCTTGCGATGGAGCCCTTGACGAAGTAGCCGCTCCAGCCGGCGAGCCAGGCGGTGGCGGCCTGGATGAGGTCGGGGATGTTGAGGCGCTCGATGGCGGAGTGGATGGCCGGGGCGAGGTGAGGATAGTTGTCGATCGCGCGGGTCCAGTTACGGGCGTCAAATACGGCGTTGAGACGGGGGGCGCTGCCGACGGCTTCGTTCAGCAGGAAGCCGATGACGGTGATAGCGGGGGCCACAATGACGCCGGCGACGATGGCGAGAGTGGTGGCGGCGGCGAGCCCGCGGGCTCGCACCGCCTTGCGGATCAGGGTGTCGAGCGGAGCGAAGAGAATCGCGAGGGTGAAAGACCAGACGATGGCGGCGAGGAAGGGGACGGCAATCAGGTAGCAAAGGAGGGTCCCCATGCCGACCCCGGCGGTGAGAAGGATGGTGGAGAAGCGCTGGCGGCGAGTGGAATGTTCGTCGAGCATCGAGATTGCCTGGAAGGTGTGGCGACTGGGCGTGCCTGGGCAAGGTGCGTCGGCCACGACGCCATTACCATAATACCGGTGACTTCGAGCAGGGCAGTAACTGCACGGCGCGTCAACATCGCTCAGTGTTTCTTCAGAGCATCATCCGCCGTTGCCAGTTCAGCCAACATTTTCCAGATTACGCCAGATTCCGCAATTCCGGTGACAGTGCATTCAACTGATCCACGTCGCGAAGTATAATGAGCCGCCGCCCGAACCCGCCGGTCACCCGACAGTGCTCTCCAACCCCGGCGGATCCTGAAATCTGACGCGCTCCATCACGCCGGCCTCGATGGCCTCGCGATAGATCGCCTCGGCGAAGCGCCGGTCCCCGGCCGCTTGATAAGAATTCATGCGCGCGAGGAGCGGCCTGCGCGCGACTGCGTTGACCAGCAAGGCGCCTTCCAGAGGGACGAACACGCCTGAGGCCATGTGGAAGTCTTCAGGTGAATAGACGCGCGTCGCCATTTTGAACCCGATCGGAGCAGAGGCTTCCATGCCTTCGTCAACCAGCCAGAACTCCTCCTCGCGCATGAGGTCTTTGACGATCAGGCCCGCTTCGGGATGACGCCTTTCCACGCGAATGAGCACGAAGCGCGCGGCGAGCATGGCCTCGAGCGCCCTTGCCTCGTCGGAGCCCGGCGAAAGCCGTTGCGATGACGCATAGCGATCGAGGGGTCGTGTGCGCTCGCCCTGACGCGCGTAGAGCGCAAGATCGTTGACGAGCGTAAGCTCGTCCTCGGTGTTGAGGACGAACGTTCGTCGGCGCACGATTCCCAGACGGCGCGCCTGCCCCACCAGCGCCTCCGTCGACATGAACTTCAAAGCGCCACTGTGGTGGCTCTTGCTGATCGCGCGGAAGTGTCGATAGCGGCCGATGATCTCCGCTCGCGATCGCTGGACGAGCGGCTCGATCGCCGGGCGGCTCGCCTGCGGCGCAATTTCCGAGTGCAGCATACCAGCCTCCAGAGTTGAGCCGACGCGCCGATTCGCGACGGAGTGGAAGGTTCGATTCGATCGAGCGACGGGTCAATCGCGCTCCAAGCGCTTTGCACATGAAGGAAAGGAGTCGGGATCGGATATCGGCGCTGCTTGCTTCAATTCCTTACCGCCCATCCAAGGCGCCACGGCAGAACCGGGTGGCAGATCGATCTTGGATAGGTATTGAAGCGGGTTTCACTAAAAACGAAGACAGATATCATCACGACGCCATGTCTTCATAACAGAGTTGTATTGCTGTCGTCATCGAATAACCGGAGTCATTTATGGTATATTAACCATATTTTACTCACAGTAATGGCAGATCGTCCGCCTGAACCGTCATGCGGACGGTCGGGGACGGAAACTGGGACATGACAAAGTTGCAGATTTTGGCGCCTAATGTCTTGAAATGGCTCAAGCGGCGACGGATTCGCCCGGAGGCACTCACTCCCACTCGATCGTTCCGGGCGGCTTGCTGGTCACGTCGTAGACTACCCGGTTGACGCCCCTGACCTCGTTGATGATCCGGGTCGCGGTGCGGGCGAGGAAGCTCATGTCGTAGGGGTAGAAGTCGGCGGTCATGCCGTCGACCGAGGTGACGGCGCGCAGCGCCACCACGCTGTCGTAGGTGCGCCCGTCGCCCATCACACCGACCGTGCGCACCGGCAGCAGCACGGCGAAGGCCTGCCAGATCTTGTCGTAGAGGCCTGCCTTGCGGATCTCATCGAGATAGATCGCGTCGGCCTTGCGCAGGATGTCCAGCTTCTCCCGCGTCACGCCGCCGGGGCAGCGGATGGCGAGGCCCGGCCCCGGGAAGGGGTGGCGGCCGACGAAACTGCGGCGGCAGGCCGAGTTCACGCCCGAGCGCCCGCACCTCGTCCTTGAACAATTCGCGCAACGGCTCGACGAGCTTCATGTGCATGCGCTCGGGCAGGCCGCCGACATTGTGGTGGCTCTTGATCGTCACCGACGGGCCGCCGGTAAAGGAGACGCTCTCGATCACGTCCGGGTAGAGGGTGCCCTGCGCCAGGAACGCGACCGGTCCCTTGCCGTCGGTGGCGATGCGGCGCGCCTCGGCCTCGAACGCATCGATGAACAGACGCCCGATCGTCTTGCGCTTCATCTCCGGGTCGGCGAGGCCTTCGAGCGCGCCGATGAAGTCTTCCGACGCATCGACATGGACGAGCGGAATGTTGAAATGGCCACGGAACAGGCCGACCACCTCCTCCGCCTCCCCCTGGCGCATGAGGCCGTGATCGACGAAGACGCAGGTCAGCTGGTCGCCGACCGCCTCGTGGAGGAGGACCGCCGCGACCGCCGAATCGACCCCGCCGGAGAGCCCGCAGATCACGCGGCCCGCGCCGACCTGCGCCCGGATGCGCTCGATCTCCTCGGCGCGGAAGGCCGCCATCGTCCAGTCGCCCTTGAGCCCCGCCACCGTGTGGAGGAAATTGGCGATCAGCTTCGCCCCGTCGGGCGTGTGGACCACCTCCGGGTGGAACATGGTCGTGTAGTAGCGCCGCTTCTCGTCCGCCGCGACCGCATAGGGCGCGTTCTCCGACACGGCGTAGACGCGAAAACCGTCCGGCAGGCGGGTGACCCGGTCGCCATGGCTCATCCACACCGGATAGCGGCCGCCCGCCGCCCACACGCCGTCGAACAGGGCGCAAGCCTCGAGGATTTCCACGTCGGCGCGGCCGAACTCCGCCGCATGCCCGCTTTCGACTCTGCCGCCCAGCTGCTCGCAGAGCGTCTGCTGCCCGTAGCAGATCGCGAGAATCGGGACGCCGCTCGTGAGGATCGCCTCGGGGGCGCGCGGGCTGCCTGAATCCGGAACCGAGGCCGGCCCGCCGGAGAAAATGACCGCCTTCGGCTTCAGGCGCTGGAAGGCCTCGCCGGCCTTGGTGAACGGGTGGATCTCGCAATAGACGCCGGCTTCGCGCACGCGCCGGGCGATGAGCTGGGTAACCTGGGAGCCGAAGTCGACGATGAGGACGAGGTCGTGATGCATGTCGTCCCTTTGGCGGAAAGCGCGCGGCGGCGCAATGGCGCTAAGCCCTACGGCTCGCGCATGGCCGCCGTCAGCGCCTCAAGCGACTCCTTCAGCCGCCGAGCTGCGGCCGGATCCGCCAGGATGTCCTCCGCCGTGACCGCCTTGCCGGTCAGCGACAGCGCAGCGAAGGCCTCGGGCACGAAACGCGCCGCCATGGTGGCGAGAATCTCGCGCAAATCCGCCTGGGCGTGAAAGGCGCGCGGAGAGGCATTGATCAGAGCGACCCGCTTGCCGACGAAGGTCTCGCTCGCGACCAGCCAGTCGAGCGCGTTCTTGAACATTCCCGGCAGCCCGTGGGCGTATTCGGGCGCTGCGATGACGATCGCGTCGCATGCGGCGACCAGCGCCCGCAGGTTCCCGACCGGCTCGGGAGCGGGTGCGTCCTCGACGTCGTCGTCGGGATTGAACGGCGGCAGCCTGGCGAGATCCTGGTAGACGAGCACCCGCACGCCGTCGGGGGCGAGCCTGGCCAGAGCCTCGAGCGCCGCGGTGTTGGTCGAGCCTTTGCGAAGGCTGCCGGAAATCGCAAGCACGCGCATGAAGTCTGCTCTCGGGGATGATTCGCGGGCTGCCCCAGCAGAAGCGCCCGTGCGTGGCGTTTTTCAAGAGCAGTTACGGGCGGCGCAATTCGACCAATCGACTGCTTGACGCAGGGTGACGCCCCATCGCGCGCCGGTCGGAGGCGGCAGAACGAGCACGGCAAGGAGCTCGACGCGGGCAGTCCTCCTTCGTCCGCCGGTCGGCGCTATTCCCGTTGCCGTTGCTTGAGGTTCGCGGTTGAATGACGCCCGTTTCGCCGACGCGGAACGGCCGGCTGAACGAGTCTGTCGAAATGCCTGGGGGCCGACTCAAGCCAGGAGGTGCGCCATGTTCTCGAAGGAATTCGCCAACTCGCTCAATCAAAGCATCACCGCAATGCAACAGGACCGGACCGCAGCCCAACTCCCCGCAGTGCAACATCTCACCAATGTCCTGCGAGTCCTCTGGCGCGAGGTGGAGCGGCTGGAGCGCCAGGTTTCGGTGTCGCCCACACAAATCGTGCTGAAATGCGGCGACGCCTCGATCACTCTGAAAACCGATGGGACGATTTCGATCAGGGGCAACGCCGTAACGATCGAGAGCGCCGGAGACATCCTGTTGAAGGCGAATCGCAACCTCGTCTTGAAGGGACAGAAGGTCTCGGAAAACTGATCCGACCCGGCCTTTTCTGACTTTGCCAGAAGCCGCCGTAGCGACTGCCCTTTGGCCGCCGCGATCTCCTGTTAGGCAAGACGTGGCCTGCGGATCTCCAGGGGGAGAGGCGCGCCCGGTCCGAATAATCCCGCGCGCTCGACTGTTTAGCCGCCGTCCGACCTCCGGAGACCCTTCCGATGCGCCTCGAGTTCCCGAGTTCCCTCCTTGCGGCGAGTGCGTTTCTCGCCTTCGCCGCCGCGCAGGCGCCCGCGCCCGCCTTTGCAACCGACTGGCGGATCGACCCCGCCCGCACCACGATCGGCTTCGCCATCGACGCGACCGGCTTCCCCCGCACCGAGGGGCGCTTCCGCCGCTTCGAGGGCCGCATTTCCGTCGACTTCGACCATCCGGACAGAAGCCGGGTCGTGTTTCACGTCCAGTCTCAGTCGGTCGATGTGGGCTCGGCGTCGTTCAGCGACTACCTCCGCTCGGCGGCGTTCCTCGATTCGGCCGATCACCCCTCGATCGATTTCGTTTCGACCTCAGTCCAGCGAACCGACGACCATACCGTGCGCGTCTCCGGCGAGCTCACGCTGCTCGGGGTGACCAAGCCGCTCGACGTCGACGTCGCGGTCGAGCGCACCGGCGCAGGCGGCCGCCAGAGCCTCTCGTTTCGCGCCGAGACCAGGATCGACCGGCTGGCGTTCGGCATGAACTCCGGCTTTCCGCTGGTGTCGCGCGAAGTGGATCTCAGGATTTTTAGCGCCGCGGAGGCGATTTGAGCGGGGAGGCCCGGCCGGCGCGCTGGAGCTCAGCCTCGACCGCGCTGCATTGGCTCGCGGGGGCGCTGATCCTCGAGCTCCTCGCCCATGGCTGGATCATGGTCCATGCGAATTTGAGCGCCGCGACCGCCTTCGGCCTCTATCAGTCGCACAAGTCGCTCGGCTTCGTCGTCCTCGCGCTGACCGCGGCGCGGCTTGCCTCGCGCTTCACCCGCAAGGCGCCGCCGCAAACGCATGGGCAAGCGTGGGAATGGCGTCTTGCCCACATCGTCCAGGGGGCGCTCTATGGGCTGACGATCCTCGCGATCGTCGCCGGCTGGCTCGTCGTCTCGACCTCGCCGCTGCCGATCCCGACCCGCTTCTTCGACCTCTTCGTCATCCCCGACATCGCCCGCCCGGACGCCGCTCTCTTCACCGCGGCGAAGTCGGCCCATGAAATCGCCGCCTGGTCGATCCTGGGCCTCGTCGCGCTGCACGTCGCGGGCGCGCTCAAGCATCATTTCATCGACCGGGACGATGTCATGAAACGGATGCTGCCGGCGGCGTCGCGGCCAGACAGGCGGAAGCGCGCGACCGCCGCGCCCTGATGTTCCCGGGCCCGTTGCGCCGGGCCGACCCGTGACCAGCGGGTCGTCGCGTCCCCTCATGATGCGCTCGCGCCGATTGCCGCCGGTGTCCCGGACGCGTCGACCGATGACGCTGGCCGGATTCGCCGGCCTCGTCTTCGCAGCGCTCCGTCGTTCGCGAAAGACGGCTGACGCGATCGCGTGAGCCCGGCATGAAGGAGGACATGACACGTTCTGCAATTTCGTATCATGTCCCCGAATCCCGAAGGTAACGGCTGAGATTCGATCAGGAGCAGAGGCCTGATCGGCCGCGGCCTCAAGCCGGCTGAGCGGCCTCAGCGGCTACCGGTGAAGCTTGCGCGCCGCATGGCGCAATCCGCTCAAGGTCGGCGAGTCTGGCTGTTGTTTTGCCGCAAGTCCCTCTGCACCTCCTCCAGAAGCATGTAGGTGGCGCGCACGCCGACGGAGAGGTTTTTCAGCCCGTAAGCCATATTGCTCAACGCAGCCCTGACATGCAGGTTCACCTCGTCGTTCGTCGTGGTTTTCACTTGCTGCAATTCGTGCATCGCGAATTGAAACGCATCCTCGGCGATTGCGGTCGGGCGGCTCATGTGGTTGTCCTCCTGCGCTTCGTTGCAGTGATGAATGGCGGCGACGAAATCGCCACGGCGGACGGGACGCCTGATGGCTGGCGTCCTGCATCCAGGTGCGACGCCACGAAGTATCGCGCAACGCCGCGCCCGGCGCCATCGCCCGGGCCCGGGACGCAAGCCCGGACCGCTCGGCCTGCGATATTCCGGATCCATACCGCGTATCCGGCAATGTTTTGCAGTTCGTGTCGCGTCCCCGTAATCCACGGTCATTGCGGGCCGCTGACATTCCCGGGTTTGCAACGGGAATGAGGCTACCGGGAAATGAAAGCGAGCGTCACCGGAATAGCGTAAGGGTGTCGTCAGGCAGGGACGTCTTTGACGGGATGGTCGTGGTCGACAGCCGAGCAACGGGCGACGCGCCGCAAGTGCCGCGACATCGTGTCGTCAGCACTCGGCTTTTCCTTCGCCTCCGCCGGCGCCATCCTCGGGAAGGCAAGCCCCGTCGGCTCGCGATTTGTGCAGGCAGGAGGAATGTGATGAGGAGCAGGACCGTGGTCGTGGCGCTCGCGGCGACGCTGTGCGGCCTCGTCGCGGCGCCGACGTTCGCGCAGAACGCGGAGCCCGCACACCGCGCAGCCGCGCCCGAAAAGCCGAAGCCGAAGACGTCGGCGAGCCCACCCACCGTCACGGTAATCGTGACGAACGGGCGCAAGGCCGATCTCGTCCAGTTGCAGGCTTCAGAGAGCGGCTCGGCAAACTGGACGAAGGTGCTCGGTGCGGTGAAATCCGGCAAGCAGGCGCCGGCTATCTTGCCGCGGGCCTTTAATTGTCGCGTGGACCTGCACGGGACCTTCGCCGATGGCCAGTCGATGGATGCGTCCGATGTCGACGTCTGCGCGCAAAAGACGCTCAACCTGACGGATTGAACGCGCTGGAGCTGTGTGGCGCGGGGCCGAAGCGGCAGCGTGGCTCCGCCCGACTTACCGCGGCGGCAAGGGGGGCTCGATGACGAGGTCCGCAGTGATTCTGCTCGCTCTGCCGCTCGCGGCGGGCGGCGCTCTCGTAGGTCGAACAGATGGCGAAGGACGAAGACAAGGACCGCCGCCTTCCGGCAGCCGTCGAGGCCGCCGCCGGCCAAGACAATTTCTACACTTTTTCGGTCGGCGAAGACGCAGCCTTCGCAAAATACGCCGACCTGCCGGTCACGAAGCCGGCGAGCGCCGATCTCGCCGCGCGGCGCTCGGCGTGTTCCAACAGTCGGACGGCCCCTGGCCGCCGGACACGATTGTCGCGACCGTCATCCGGGGCGATCGGGTCCTTGTCGCCCGCATCCGCCGTAAATCTCCGATTGGCACGATCCCCGCCTGCCGGGCGGTCTGGACGAACGCCAGGCGTGAGCAGGCAGCGGAGGCGTCCGATCACGGCGACAGGGCCTATCGCGCCTGCTTCAGCGCACACGTCGCAAAGGAGCCCCAGTTCGCCGGCCTGATCAGGGAGGCGCAGAGCCTCGTCGACCGTCTGGCAGGACGGAAGCGTTAGTCGGGCTTCAGGATCGGATCGACGGGGCTGGTCGTCGGGGCAATAGGCTTCAGCAGGCGACACCGAAGCGGCGGCAGCATCCCGCCGGGGGAATTCCGGATTACAGCGACACTTCGTTCTCTCCAACTCCAATACGGTCGGCGGGTTCAGGACCGCCAATCGCGAACCTTGAGGACCGCGTCGGCGAACGGTTGGGGCGCCTGCTGCGGCAGGTTGTGTCCCGCATCGACGACGCGGTGCTCGTGCGGCCCGACAAACATGCGGTCGTGGTCTGCGGTCCCACCAGGCTTGAGCGGGTCGGTCGCGCCGTCGATCGTCACCGTCGGCACGTCCACCGTGGGCTTCTGCGCAAGGCGGTCTTCGAGCGGTTGAAACGCAGGGTCGCCCGCCTCGAGGCCAAAGAGCCAGCGGTAACAATGGATCACGACATCCACGAAGTCGGAATTTTCGAAAGCGGCCGCGGACCGAGCGAACGTTGCGTCATCGAACCGCCAGCCCGGCGACCATTCGCCCCACAGCATCCGGCACAATTCGCGGCGGTTTTCAGTCAGGCATTCGCGCCCACGTTCGGTCTGAAAAAGGTGCTGATACCAGAAGACGCGCTCGAGCGATGGCGCCACGGGGTGGCGTTGTCGACTCACATCGATCACGTCGTAGCCCGCGTAGGATACAAGGCCGCCAACCCGTTCCGACCACAGCGCCGCCGCCACGCAGGACGCGTTGCCTCCCCAATCGAAACCACCGAGGATCGGGCGTTCCAGACCGAGAGCGTCGGCAAGCTGGACGATGTCGCGGCCGCGGGCGGCCTGCTGCCCGCTCCGCATGATATCGTCGGAAACGAAGCGTGTTGAGCCGAACCCCCGCGCATACGGAGCGATGACCCTCGCTCCTGCTCGCGCCAGGATCGCAGCCACCTCATCGAAAGCATGCACGTCGTAGGGGAAGCCGTGCGACAGGATGACCGGCCAGCCATGGGTTGGACCGTGTTCGACATAGGCGATCCACAGGGCGTCGGTCTCGACGCTTCTCACCGGCTGCTCATCCATAAAACGCCGTCTCGGATTGTGCGGGCGCAAGCTCGAGAAATGCCGGGCGGCCCCTCCGGTGACCCGAGCGAGCCGCTTGCCGCGATTCCAATGGGCTGCAGCGTGGCTAGAGGGTGCGAAGCGTCTGATTCTATTGCGTAGGACCATTCCCAACCTGCTCTTTCGCACACAAATTACGTGTATCGATCGGCAGTTTTCCGGCCAGCATCGCTTCGAGATCCACGTCCAAATGCAACTGGCCCGACTGACAACCCGAGAGCAACACTTGCTTGATGCGAGCGGCGTTGGTGCGGATCGAAGCCACGTCCTTGTCGGTGAACAGGAGCTCGGATTTCATCCAAGCCGCCCCTGCTGGAGTTTCCAGCGTATCGGCCAAGGCCATAAATCCGGCGTACGTTCCGGCGCTCATGTGGCGCAGTTTCTCCAAGGCCTTCACATCGTTGAACTTGTTGCTCTTCGCCACGCCGCAGTCATTGTCCTTGAGCATCATCTCTTTGATCAAAACACTGTCGTCGAAGGTCGGAGCGTCCGCCGCCGCCTTGTCCGGGCGTTCGGGCTCATCGCACTTGGTGTCCGACGAGCCAACAAGCGCACCCTTGTTCAACAAATAATATGCGCACTGATTATGGATATTGCCGATGCGATCCTGCTGGTTCAGGAGCGTGTCAATCAGGATCATGTCGGAAAGATCCTTGTACTGAACCATCGCTTGAATGTTGGCCTTGTTGTCGCGCCCGAGAAGCAAGGCCACCGGCGCAGCCGTCATCACGGCGCGCACCTGCGGGCGCCCCATGAAATCTGTGTAGCGCGTGGCGTAGCTGGCGTAGCGGTTGAAGTCCGAGTACTTCACTTCCGAACGCGGATTCGCTTGAAGGGCGCCATAGATCAACCGATTTTGAACGTCGTAAAGCTCGGGATGGGCGCCGATGTTCTGGTCCGCCGCGCGCAACCCCGCCCAGGTCTGGGCGATGAGATCCTTGCGGCCAGCCAGGAGAGAGGCGGCCTTGTTCGCCACCGCCAGGTGTTGCTTAATGTCCATCGTGCGCACCACCGCGACCGGAACATGCACGATGCGGCCGAGCGCACGCGAAAAGTGATAGTAGGCCAGGAGCGAAGGCGCATAGCTGCATGAGGTGCTTTGCTTGAACTTCGCCTCTTTCTGCGCCGCTTTGCCCGCGCTTTTGACGTTGCCGCAATCCTTGGCTTCAAAAACGTCCTTGGTCAGCGGCGCTTTCAGGTCATAGATATCGACGCCCGGATTCGTGCTGATCAGCTTCGGACAAATGCCATTGGTTTGTTCGAAGGATAGGCCACAAAGGTCCTCCTCTTTTTTCTGATCCTTCTCCATGTAGACCACGCCTGGCATAGGCTTCGGCAATACGCAGATCTCGTTGGCGACGGCTCCCGGAGGCGTTTCCACCTTGCGGCCGCCGGTCCAGTCTTTAAAGTCCAAAGCGTGCGAGGCGCTGGCCAAGCTGCTCAATATCGCGACCCATACAACGCGGCTGTTCATTCGGGTTCTCCCCATGCGCCTTTGCCAGATCTGCCGGCGTATTCCATACAGGAGCGAGGGTTCGCCCGCTGTGATCCGGTTCACATGCCGTCTCGACCGCCGCTCATCCTCGCACGAAGCTCTTCGGCGTCGATCCTCTCGCGACGCTTCTGGCGTTCGACACGTCACCCTGCCGGACGGACCGAATCCACCGAAATGGGTGAAGTCTCATCGACCCCGGCCGCACAAGGTGACATTTTTGCAATCGGAACCGTCGAGCCGGAAGAATTGCCCATGAGCCTCAGCGACCCCGTCCTGCACGCTACGCCGATCCTGGGCCTTAGGCCCACCCAGATCTCGGTCGGAATGGAGGAGGTTCGTCGCAAGCGCGACGAATGGAAAAAGAAGACCAGATCGGATCTGGCGAAGTTTCTCGAGGCACATATGGTTCCGACGGTTCTCGGCCCGGGCGGCGAGCACTACCTGACCGATCACCATCATCTCGCGCTCGCGCTCCACGAGGAGGGCGTCGACAGCGTGTTCGTCACCGTGGTCGCGGATCTCAGCCGCCTGCCCGCCGACTCGTTCTGGAACATGCTGGATTTCCATGGCTGGGCTCACCCCTATGACGGCAAGGGCCGGCGCCGGCCATTCTCCGACTTGCCGAAAATGGTCACCGGCATGGAGGACGACCCCTATCGCTCCCTCGCCGGCGAGTTGCGCACGAGTGGCGGCTTCGCCAAGGACTCGACACCCTTTGCCGAATTTCTGTGGGCCGACTTCTTGCGTCCGCGCATCAAGGCGAAGACGATCCACACGGATTTCGAGGCCGCGCTGGCTGAAGCGCTCGCGCTGGCCGCAACCGGGGACGCCGACTACCTTCCGGGCTGGTGCGGCCCGCACGGCTATGCCGTGTCGGCCGTTTCGAAGGGAAAGGCCAAACGACGGAAAGCAAGGTAGAACAGCTTGTTATAGGCGGATGTTCCGGTCGATTGGGAAGAAGACGGCGCAAGCCTTTGGCGCCACATCCACCCTCGCTGGGAGTTTAGCCGTTCTTGACGATTGCAAGGTCACGCCGGGCCGCGAGGCTCCTCTCCGCATGGCGTTTCCGCTCCCAACTCTCTCACTGTTCCTTTGCTACTACATTACATAAAGAACCATGCCCAATCCTCTGAATTGACAAAATATTATCGGCAATCGAAGGATGGGCGCGGCGGCGATTCTCCCTCACATGGGGCGTTTCCGGTCAAGGGTGATTTTCATTTCGGCATTTTGCGTTCTCCTTTGGGTTTGGATCCGAAGCGTGAGTCCGTTTTTCGCCATGCAGCCTTGATGGCCGCATCACCTCACATCCGGTTGAGCCTGGGCTCGGACCATAATCCCTCAGGCTCGAGGGCATCGGGCTTGGGTTGGCGGGACCATCCTGTTGAGCGGCGTGTTTCAGCCAAGGGAAAACACCGGTCACCGCCCGCCCGGATCCGGCGAAGCGACGGCCAGGCGCTTGAGGTCGTAGGCGTGCTGCGCCCCCTGCGCTGCGACGACGCCGATCTCGGCCATGTGCCCGCGCAAAGCGTTGAGGAGCGACGTGCGCTGACCAGCGAGCAGCTCGCGCGCCCGATGGCGCATCAACTCGGCCTGGTTGTCGATTCCGCGCACCGACACGAACCTCTGGGCCGGCCGACATAGGATCGCGGAACGCGATCCGTTCCGGATCGCTATGCCGCCTCGCAAATCGCCGCCCCGTCGGCCGCGTCGTTCTTGTTGCGCCGGACATCGGGCTTCACATGCGCCGGCGGGATCAACCTCGTGCCCGAGCGCCAGCAATTGCCGCCCCCAGTGATGGGCCGAGGAGCAGGCCTCCATCGCCACCACGCACGGCGCCAGCTCGGCGAAGAAGGCGACGAGCCGGCCGCGAGTCAGCTTGCGCGCAACGACCACCTCCACCCCATCACAGTAAATCCTCTTGCCTTGTGTCGCTCCTCCCTTTCACGCGCCACTGCGCCAACCCCCTCATCGTGATCTCTTATGATTTGAGCGGCGGCCAAGAGGAGGCTGTCATTACGAAGAGGCCGCGTTCGTCATCACGAGCCAGACGCCGGCGCCGCAGGAGGAGTCGGTCCCTGCCGGTCCGCTAAGCAAAGTCGATTTCGCCTTCCCATTGATCAGCGTCAATGCGCGGGGGCGCCGAAGGCATTACAATTGCGGCGCTAGAGAGGAAGGGGCGCGCCGGGCGCGTGCGGCTTGTCGGAAACGGAAGCGTCGCGGGGCGCCTCGTGAGATATGCGAGGAGGCCTCGATGAAGCGCCATCTTTTCGTTACCGTCGCCGCGGTCGCGATCGCGGTGGGCGCCATGATCGCCTTTCCTTCGGTGTCGGCGGCACAGACCCCATCGAAATGGCGCGGGATCATGACTTCCGTGAGTAGTTCCGCGACAATCTCGACCGAGGGCATGTCCCCGGGCGGGGAGATCTGGGCGGGCTGGTATTCGCTGCCCCCCGGAAAGACTGTTGATATCCCGGACATGCCCCCCAACCTTGGAAAGTGGGCGATCCTTCACATGGCGCTCAGCGGATCGTCCGTCTTGGCGCCGCACTCAAGTCCGGCAGACGTTCTTGGAATGTGCCATGCTCTCCCCGCAGGAGGGACCCCCTTCGCCGAGGCGGCGGAAAGTCCTGAGATCATCGTCCACCCTGGCGATATGGAGGCCTGCAATTACGCCATCTTGCCCGGCGGAGGCTACAAGAACCGGGCGTCCGCACCATTCGTCTACGCCGAATTGGCTGTTGGAGGGCCTTGGGTTTACGGAATGGTGAGCACGCCCGACGAGTTCGCCGTTGTCGACGGCGCCGCGAAGGTTTTTCCGGTCAATCCGTTCCATTTTGCGCCAATCGAGAAGGAAATCCTGACAGCCGGGGCGATGACCCTCGCCATCCGGACGGTGACGATGCCACCGGGCAGCCGGATCGTGACAACGGATCGCTATCCCACTTTGCGCATGGTCGAGGAAGGCCAGCTGACGTGGGGCTTTGTCCCTGCCGGCTCCGACGCCGAGGCCAAACCGAAAGCCCTCGTCACGCTCAACAAGTTTGGCTGGATCGGATGGGGGGAACTCCCGGCAGATGGCCAGATTGTCGTGTCGAACAGCAACGATCGTCCCGCTAAATTCGTCGAGTGGAGCGTGTCGCCGGCGCAGGGCGTCAGGCCGTAGGAATCGCAAGGGTTTCTGATGGTGTCGCGGAAATCGAGAAACGCCTCGGCCGCTCGCTGGCGCCGGGCAAGCGCGGCCGCAAGCCGCGCAAACAAGGCGCCGTCGCGGAAGACAATAAGGTAAAGGCGGGCGACTCACCGTAATGCCTCTCGAGTGGAGCAGCCGTCATGCCGTCAGAAGTTCGTTCGCCCCGTCTCGCTGTTCTGATCGACGCCGACAACGTTTCCGCGAAGATCGCCGATGGATTGTTCGAGGAAATCGCCAAGATTGGCGAAGCGAGCGTTCGTCGCATCTATGGGGACTTCTCCAATCCCCGCTCCAGGGCATGGGCGGACACGCTGTCCAAGCACGCCATCATACCCCAACAGCAGTTTGCCTATACGACCGGCAAGAATGCGTCCGACATCACCCTGGTCATCGACGCCATGGACCTGCTGCACAGCGGTCGGCTCGATGGATTTTGTCTGGTTTCGTCGGACAGTGATTTTACCCGGCTCGCGGCCCGCATCCGTGAGCAGGGCGTCGACGTGTTTGGCTTTGGCGAGCAGAAGACGCCGGAGAGCTTCCGTCAGGCCTGCCGCAGATTTGTCTACGCCGAGAACCTGCTTCCGGGCTCGGGCGCGGGGAACAGTCAGGATGGCGCATCCAAGCCTCTTCAGCCGCCCAGCGCAGCCGTGCCGATCATCAACAAGATCATTACCGAGATGGAAAGTGACGACGGCTGGGTTCCCTTGGGAGAAGTCGGCAAACAACTCGCCAACCTGGCGTCCGATTTCGATCCGCGAAACTTCGGCTTTCGCAAGCTGAGCGACCTGGTGCGAAAGACAGACGCATTCGAAGTCGAGCATCCGAAGGGAGGCGCCATACGAATTCGTTCGAAATCAATCCTTGGGGCGGCGCCGAAGGCGAAGGCGGCCAGGAAGGGCGCCAAATAGGCCCCATGCGCCGTCTCCGGTTTCGAGGACAATTGAAATCTGTCACTGAGCCAATCGTCCGACCGTCGCCGGCATCGAGAAACGCCTCGGCCGCTCGCCGGCGCCGGGCAAACGCGGCCGAAAGCCGCGCGAAAAAGGCGCCGTCGCGGAAGAAAATCATTTAAAGACGGGCGTGTCACCGTAATGCGCAATGCTCTCCTCGGCGAGTTTTCGCGCCGCCGAGCTGCGCTGTGACGAGCGTCACAGCGCAGCTCCTTGAGCTGTATCATATAAAAGGCACGGCGACGCCCTGATTTCAAGTCGTCTGAGCGGTGCCCTTCGGGTGGCGCCGCGCCCTCCCTAAACAAATAGACCCTTACAATTTTTGAAAGCGTGTCGTACTCGGGAATTACAGGAGGGGCATGGAGGCGTTTTATAAGTAATGTCGCTGATGAGCAGGAGAGCAATGTGCCTGATCCTTCAAATCCATCCGCAAGTCCTTTAAACGCGGCTAGAACTCTCAAAGTGCCACTGATGTTTACGCTGGGCCCGAACGGGCAATTCTTGCTAAAACCGCCAACTGTCGCTTTGCCCTTCACTGCTCTGCCTCAGACACAAGTCGCGCTCGCCGGCACGCTTAGCATTCCCTTGGGCGCTCAACTCCATCCTGATCACGAGCTTCAGCTCAAAGCGACCCTCGCTACCTTCCTGCCGAACGGATACACCGGCTTTCAGCAACCAAGCAAAACCGGCGTACCGCTTCCAAGCGTCACTTATATTTACCACGCCTCAAACGTGGGCGTGAACGTCATGGCTGGCTACGATCCGTCCGCCAATCAAATCAGCGTAGGAATCAGCAAGCTGAATATTTTCAATCGCGCCGACTTCGAGGCCACTGTGAGCCGCGGACTCAGCGGCAAAGAAGCCGGTTTCAACAGCACTTTGGCCATCAAATTTCCCGTGAGCATCCACGAGATGAAGTATGTCATTGGCGCAGGCCTGTCCGCCACGGGCGCCATGCCGATCTCCGGACAAGTCACCATTGGTGGAAGTTTCTGAAATCTGGGGGCCGCGGTCGAGCGGGTCACAGGAGCACTAACGGCGGCTGCTGGCTAGGATTGCTAGCGCACGGAATCGTCACCACGGGGGAAGGCGTGGGCGGTTTCCGGGCCCTTTAGGCCATCACCCTACCGGCCGACTCCCCCACCCTCCCCCGGTCGGCGTAACGATCTCAATCGCCTCGCCGGCTTCCACCTCGGTCTGCGCGCATCCCGGCAAAACCTCGATCCGCCCATCGTTGCGGCGGATCGTATTGCGCCCGAGTTCGCCGGACTCGCCGCCCAACGCGCCGGGGTTGGGAATGGCACGATGGCCGCTGAGGATCGCGACATGCATCGCTTTCAGGAACCGGATGCGCCGCAGCGTGCCGTCGCCCGCGCGCCACCGACCCTTTCCGCCCGAGCCGCGGCGGATGTGAAAATCCTCGAGCGCCACCGGAAAGCGGCTCTCCAGCACCTCCGGGTCGGTCAGGCGCGAATTCGTCATATGCGTATGCACCGCCGCCGCCCCGTCGAAGTCTTGGCCGGCCGGCGCGCCGGAGCAGATGGTCTCGTAATACTGATAAGTCGCGTCGCCGAAGGTGAGGTTGTTCATCGTCCCCTGGGCCGAGCCGAGCGCGCCGAGCGCGGCAAACAGCGTGTCGGTGACGGCCTGCGACACTTCGACGTTGCCCGCCACCACCGCCGCCGGATAGCGCGGCGAAAGCATCGAGCTTTCGGGCAGGATGACGCGGATCGGCCTCAGGCAGCCGGCGTTCATCGGAATGTCGTCGTCGACCATCACCCGGAACACGTAGAGCACCGCCGCGCGCGTCACCGGCTCGGGCGCGTTGAAGTTGTTCGCCTGCTGCGCCGACGTGCCGCTGAAATCGACCGTCGCCTCGCGCTTCGCCCTGTCGACGCTGATCCGGACCTTGATCATCGCACCCTGGTCCGAGACGGAGGAAGCTTCGCTGTCGGAGAGCCTGTCGATGACCCGGCGCACGCTCTCGTCGGCGTTGTCCTGCACGTGGCCCATATAGGCCTCGACGGTCGGCAGCGAGAACATCCCGACCATGCGCTTCAGTTCGCGCACGCCCTTCTCGTTGGCGGCGATCTGGGCTTTCATGTCGTTGACGTTTTGCCGCGGATTCCTGGCCGGCCATGGTCCGCTGGCGAGCAGGTCATAAAGCTCGCGCTCGCGGAAGCGGCCGCGCTCGACGAGCAGGAAATTGTCGATATAGACGCCCTCCTCGTGGATCGTCGTCGCGAGCGGGCTCATCGAACCCGGAGCGATCCCCCCGATGTCGGCGTGATGGCCGCGCGAGGCCGTCCAGAACAGGATCGTCTCGCTCTTGTCGTCGAACACCGGCGTGCAGACGGTGATGTCGGGCAGATGGGTGCCGCCGTTGTAGGGCGCGTTGAGGGCGAACACATCGCCCGGACGAATGCGGCCCTCGTTGTCGCGGATGATCGTCTCGACCGAGCGGTCCATCGAGCCGAGATGCACCGGCATGTGGGGCGCGTTGGCGACGAGCCGTCCGCCCCGGTCGAACACTGCGCAGGAGAAGTCGAGCCGCTCCTTGATGTTGACCGAAGCAGCGGTGTTCTGCAGCGTGACGCCCATCTGCTCGGCGATCGACATGAAGAGATGATTGAAGATCTCCAGCATCACCGGATCGGCTCTCGTGCCGATGGCCATGCGCTTCGGCGCCGCTTCGGCCCGGTTGAGCACGACATGGTTCTTGCGTGTGACCGACGCGCGCCAGCCCTGCTCGACGACGATCGTCTGATGCGGCTCGATGATGAGCGCCGGGCCGTCGACGCTCGCGCCGATCGGCAGCGCCTCGCGCAGGTAGACGTTTGCGTCGCGCCAAATGCCCTTGGAGAAGAAACGCGTCCGCCGCGCCGGAACGACGCAGACGTCCGCCGCCGCGGGCCGGGCGCGCTCGCTGAAGCGCGCCGCGCCGCCAACCGCCTCGGCCGAGACCGACTCGATGACGACCGCCTTGGCCCGGTCGATGAAGCCGAACCGCGCCTTGTGCGCCGTCTCGAAGGCGCGCCGCATGGCGAGCGGCGCGGTGAGCGGAACTTCGATCGTCGTGTCGGAGCCGGCGTAACGCACCTGCGCGCGGCGATGGACCTTGACGTTGTCGCGCGTGACTCCCTGGGCCTCGACCTCGAGCGTCGCCTGCTCGGCGAGCTCGTCGGCGACGGGGCGGACGCGGGCCAACGCGCCGGCGTCGAGCGGCGCGTCCACCCCTTGCGCGCGATGGGCCGCGATGTCGGCGAGCCCCATGCCGTAAGCCGAAAGCAGCGACGACAATGGATGGATCAGCACCGTCGAAATGCTGAGCGCGTCCGCCACGTCGCAGGCGTGCTGGCCTCCCGCGCCGCCGAAGCAGTTCAGCGCGTATCGGGTCACATCGTAGCCGCGCGCGACCGAGATCGTCTTGATCGCCTCCGCCATTTTCGCCACCGCGATGGCGAGGAACCCGTCCGCCACGGCTTCGGGAGTTCGACCGTCGCCGATTGCCCGCGCGAGCGTCCCGAAAAGCTGGCGCACGATTGTATCGTCAAGCGCCTGATCTCCCTCCGGCCCGAACACTTTGGGAAAGAAATCCGGGATCAGCTTGCCGGTCATGACGTTGGCGTCGGTGACGGCGAGCGGACCGCCGCGGCGGTAGCAGGCGGGGCCGGGGGCGGCGCCGGCCGAATCCGGGCCGACGCGGAAGCGCGCGCCGTCGAAATGCAGGATCGATCCGCCGCCCGCGGCGACGGTATGGATCTTGAGCATCGGCGCGCGCATGCGCACGCCGGCGACTTCCGTCTCGAAGGCGCGTTCGAACGCGCCGTCGGTATGGGCGACATCGGTCGACGTGCCGCCCATGTCGAAGCCGATCACCCGCCGGAAGCCCGCGCTCGCGCCGGTGCGGGCCATCGCGACCACGCCGCCGGCGGGGCCCGACAGGATCGCGTCCTTGCCGGCGAAAAGGTTCGCCGAGGTGAGGCCGCCGGACGACATCATGAACATGACGCGCGCGCCCGTCAGCTCGACCTCGAGCGCGCGCGCCACAAGTCCGACATAGCGGGCGAGGATCGGCGAGAGATAGGCGTCGACCACCGTCGTGTCGCCGCGCGAAACGAACTTGATCAGCGCCGAGCAGGCATGGCTCTCCGACACTTGCGCAAAGCCGAGGGCGCGGGCGATGGCGCCGACCGCCCGCTCGTGCGCGGGATAGCGCCAGGCGTGCATGAACACGATCGCGATCGCGTCGAAGTTTTGCGCCTTCGCCTGCGCCAGCGCCGCGCGCACGGCCAACGGATCGGGCGCGGCCTCGACCGTTCCGTCGGCGAGTACGCGCTCGTCGATCTCGACGACCGCCGAATAGAGCTGCTCGGGCTTCTCGATGTTGCGGGCGAAGATCTTCGGCCGCGCCTGGTAGCCGATCTCAAGGGCGTCGCGGAAGCCGCGCGTTGTCACGAGCAGCGTCCGCTCGCCGCGCCGCTCGAGCAGCGCGTTGGTCGCCACCGTCGTGCCCATCTTGACGACCCGGATCGCCTCGGCGGGAATCGAAGCGCCTTCGGCAAGGCCTAGAAGGCGGCGGATTCCCTCGACCGCGGCGTCCTCATAAGCCGGGCTCTCCGAAAGAAGCTTGCGCGCATGCAGACGGCCCGCCGGATCGCGGCCGATCACGTCGGTGAAGGTGCCGCCGCGGTCGATCCAGAAGTCCCAGCCGGCCCGCGCGCTCACGATCGTTCGTCCTTTTGTTTTGGCGAACCTACGAAAGACTTTATGATGGGTGCAACCCGGCAAAGAGGCAAACCATGGAAACCGTGAAGTTCGGCAAGACCGGCATGCAGGTGTCGAAACTCTGCCTCGGCTGCATGACCTACGGCTCGACCAAGTGGCGCGACTGGGTCCTGGAGGAGGAGGCCTCGCGTCCGTTCATCCGCGAGGCGCTCGAACGCGGGATCACCTTCTTCGACACCGCCGACGTCTATTCGCGGGGCGCGAGCGAGGAGATCGTCGGCCGGGCGCTCCGGGATTACGCGCGGCGAGAGGAGGTGGTCATCGCCACCAAGGTGCATGGCACAATGGGCCCGGGCGCCAACGCCAGGGGTCTGTCGCGCAAGCACATCCTGGAGGCGATCGACGCTTCGCTGAAGCGGCTCGGCACGGATTACGTCGACCTCTACCAGATCCACCGCTTCGATCCGCTGACGCCGATGGAAGAGACGCTGGAGGCCCTGAACGACGTCGTTCGCGCCGGCAAGGCGCTCTATATCGGCGCATCCAGCATGTTCGCCTGGCAGTTCGCGCGCATGATCGACATCGCGCGCTCTCACGGCCATGCCGAATTCGTCTCGATGCAGAACTACTACAATCTCGTCTATCGCGAGGAAGAGCGCGAGATGATGCCGCTCTGCTCGTTCGAAAAGATCGCCGTCATCCCGTGGTCGCCGATGGCGCGCGGCTATCTCGCGGGGTCCGGCGTCGGCGAGAGCGCCTCCACCGTGCGCGGCCGGACGGATCCGTTCAGCGTGACCCTGGGCCTCGGGTCCCGCCAGGACGAGGCGATCCGCAAGCGCGTCGTCGAGACGGCGGAAAAGCTCGGAACCAAGCCCGCCGTGGTGGCGCTCGCCTGGGTGCTGTCGAAGCCCTTCGTCACGGCGCCGATCGTCGGCGCGTCGAAACCTCATCACCTGGCCGACGCGGTCGCGGCGACCGAACTCAAGCTCGACGCCCGCACAATCGCCAAACTCGAGGAGCCTTATCAGCCGAAGGCGGTGGTGGGGCACGCATAGCATTCCCTTCTCCCCGCGTTAGGGCGTTCGGAAGGACGCCCGTCTTTCGACGGGCTATGCGGGGAAAAGATGGCGCGAAGCGCCGGGTGTTCGAAAGAACGCCCGCCTTTCGACAGACTGTGCTCTCTCCCCGCCAGCACGGAGAGGGAGAATTCGGAGGAGCCAATGACTCAGGCAGGCACGAAGGACCATCCGATCACGATCGAGCCGATCGCCGGGCGCGTGCGGGTGATCTGGCGCGGGCGGACGCTCGGCGAGAGCGCGCGGGCGTTGGAGCTGGCCGAGGCCGGTTACAAGCCCGTCGCCTATATCCCCCGCGAGGACCTCGACATGAGCCTGTTCGAGCGCAGCGACCGGGTCACGACCTGCCCATACAAGGGCGACGCCAATTATTTCTCTCTTCGCGACGGCCAAACGCGCGACGAGAATGCGGTCTGGACCTACGAGAGGCCGAAACCCGAAGTCGCGGAGATCGCCTCGCATCTGGCCTTCTATCCGAACCGGGTCGAGGTGCAGCGGGATTGATTCCCTTCTCCGGTAAACGGGAGAAGGGATTTCCATGAACGTCAAAGGCAAGTCCATTCTCGTCACCGGTTCGACCGACGGCGTCGGGCGGGTCGTCGCCGAGCGCCGCGGCGCGGAAGGCGCGCGGGTCATCGTGCACGGACGCGACCGGGCGCGAGGAAAGGAGACGGTCGAGCAAATCGGCAAGCGCGGCGGCGAGGCGCTGTTTGTCGAGGCGGACCTCGCTTTGCTGGCGGAGGTTCGCAAACTCGCGGAGGCGGTGCGGCGGGAAACCGCCGGCGTCGGCGTCGACGTCCTCGTCAACAACGCCGGCATCGGCACGGCCGGCGACGGCCGCGAAGTCAGCGCGGACGGCTTCGAGCTGCGCTTCGCCGTCAACTATCTCGCCGGCTTTCTGCTGACCCGGCTCCTGCTGCCGCTGATCGAGGTAGCACTCCGTCGCGAATTGTCAATATCTCGTCGGCGGGCCAGCAGGCGATCGATTTCGAGGACGTGATGCTGACGCGCGGCTACAGCGGATTGCGCGCCTATTGCCAGAGCAAGCTATCGGGACCGCCACGGGCACGTGCATTACCATTGGCGCCGATAGTCCTCGGAACAGGCGCCGGCGACCTCACGGCTGGCGCGGGGCGGCGCCGCGCGAAATCGAGACCGCCCCTTTTCCGCTGGAGGATCAGTCCATGGCCAGGATTGCCCTCGTGGCGTTGGCGTCCCTCCTGCTCGGCGCCTGCGCCGCGTCAACCTACGCGCCTGCGCCGATCCCGAGCCCGCACATCGACTGGCGCGGTTAGGGCTGGCCGCGATACGTCACCCGCCAGATCGCCCCACCTTCGTCATCGGTGACGAGCAGGGCGCCGTCCTTCGTCGTTGCGACGTCGACCGGCCGGCCCCAGACGCTTTCGTCGTCGGCGACGAAGCCGGTGAGGAAATCCTCGTAGACGCCGGTCGGCTTTCCGTCCTTCATCCGGAGCCGGACGACCTTGTAGCCCGTGCGCTTCGCCCGGTTCCATGATCCGTGGAATGCGACGAAGGCGTCGCCCCTGTATTCGGCAGGAAATTCGCCGTTCTTGTAGAACGTGATCCCGAGCGGGGCGGAATGAGCCTGGAAGAGGACGTCGGGCACGGTCACGCGACCGGCCAGGTCCGGCTGTTCGCCCTTGTGACGCGGATCCTCGTGGTCCCCGATGTAGTACCAAGGCCAGCCATAGAAGGCGCCTTCGACGACGCGGGTCGCGTAGTCGGGCGGGAGGTTGTCGCCAAGGCCGTCACGCTCGTTCACCACGCACCATGGGGCTCCCGTCGACGGCTGAATGGTCAGGCCGGAACAGTTGCGCAAGCCGGTGGCGAAGACGCGTTCGTTGCCGCCATCGGGATCGAAGGCGAGCACGTCGGCGCGGTCGTGCTCTTCGTCCCAGGACGCGCCGAGCTCCCGCGCGACCTTCGACCTGATCCCTTCGGCGTCATTGGTCGCCGAGCCGACCGAGACGAACATCGTCTTGTCGTCGGGCGAGAAGGCGATGTCCCGCGTCCAGTGCGCGCCGCCCGTCGGAAGCTTGCGGACGACCACCTCGGCCGGACCGGACGCCTTGAGATCGCCGCTGCGATAGGGAATGCGCCAAACCGAACCGACCGTGGCGACATAGACCCAGCGCGGGTCGGATCCCGAGGGATAGAAGGCGATGCCGAAGACGTGCGGCAGATCGACGGCGAACGCCTGGCCCTCGACCGGCGCCGGGCTTTTCCCGTCGGCGCGAAAGACGAGCACGCGCCCCGCCCCGCTCTCGGCGACGAACACGTCACCGTTCGGGGAGATGCGAATGACGCGCGGCTCGGCGAGGCCGGTCGCGAACAGGTCGACCGCGAAACCGGACGGCGCTTTCGGCGCGACGGCCATCGTTCGCGGAGCCCGCCGGGACGGATTGGCGATCGAGAGGGTGGCGAAGGGCGGCGGCAGATCGGCCGGCGTAATAAGGCGTCGCACGCCAGGCGCGTCCGTCCTCCAGTCGCCGAAGGCGGCCGCCCCGGTCAGAAGTGGTCGATCGGCGGCGAGCGCCGCAGCGGCGGCGAGGCAGGCGGCGAGCGCGACGACATAACGCATCCGATCCTCCTTCCCGTGAAAACAGGCGGCGCTGCGCCAGGTTCCCGCGCCTCCGGTCCCCCGCTCGCCCGCCCACGGCGCCCGAGATCACCCGCGTTTGATCGCGCGGATAATTCCGGAGCCGTTCGGCAGCGTGATCCTTCGCATCTCGCCGCAGCCAGCCGCCTCCAGCCAGCGGCCGTGCTCGCTTTCGGTATAGGATGCGCCGGAGCGATAGACATTCATGAAGGTCACATTCAGGGAGGCCGCCGCCGGTGGCGAAAGCCGATCGTCGTCGAGAATCGAGCCGCAGACATAGATCGCGCCGCCCGGCCTGAGGGCGCCGGCGGCGTTTCCTAACGCGCGTTCGGCGTCCCCCGGCCCCAGGACCTGGACCAGCGCGCGCAAAATGACGGCGTCGTGCGAACCGCTCGGCGGCGCCCCGAGAATGTCCCCGGCCTCGATCGCAACCCGCTCGCCGCCCGGCGTCGCGCGGAGGAGCGGCTCCGCGAGCCTCGCCGTGCGCGGCAGGTCGTACAGGACGCCCACCATGTTCGGGTTCAGGTCGCACAAGGTCGCGATCACGCCCCCGGACCCGCCGCCGATGTCGACGACCGAGCGGCAGCCCGAGAAGTCGAATTGCCGCGAGAGGTCCCGCCCCGCGTTGACCGCGAGGGGATGCAGTCCGCGAAATATCGCCGACATCTCGTCGTCCGACGCTTCGCTGTAGTCGTGCAGGGCGGCGGGCTCGCCGGAGCGGATCGAGCGCACGGTCTCGAAGTCGGCGCGCCACAATTGCTCGAGAAGCTCGTGCATCCCGCCGACGTAGCGCGGCGAGCCCTCGACGAAATAGGTCGACGCTTCGTCGCCATTGGCGAACCCTGTCCCGCGGCGTTCAAGTATTCCCGCTGCAGCGAGCGCAAAGAGAAGCCGCGAAAGCCGCGACGAATCCACGCCGAGCGCCTTCGCAATCTCGTCGGCCTCGCGTGGGCCGCCGGCGAGCTGGCTGAACAGATCGAGCTTTATTCCGGCGAGCATCGCCAGCGCCGCGGGGACGGCGGACTGCAATTGATCAATCAGTTTCGGCGCCCGCGCGACCGTCGTCGGCTGCGGCCCTGCCTCGTTCATCGACATGTCTCCCGCGCCGCGCGAACCGCTCTCTCGTGACTTTCGTCGCTCATCCCCGCGGCTCGCGGCCCATCGCGTAGAACTCGTCGTTCGGCCGGATTGAGAACGCGTTCGCCAGCCGGTTCGACATGGCGTAGAAAGCGGCGATGGCGGCGATGTCCCAGGCGTCGTCGTCGGTGAATCCATGCGCCTTCAGCGCCTCGTAGTCGGCGTCGTCGATTTCATGCGATCGCGCGGCGACCTTCACTGCGAAATCGAGCATCGCTCTCTGCCTCAGCGTGACGTCGGCCTTGCGCAGATTGACGGCGACCTGGTCGGCGATCAGCGGATTCTTCGCCCGGATGCGCAGGATCGCGCCGTGCGCGACCACGCAGTAGAGGCAGTCGTTGACGCCCGAGGTGGCGACCACGATCATCTCCCGCTCCGCCTTGGTGAGGCCGCCGGCCTTCTCCATCAGCGCGTCATGATAGGCGAAGAAGGCGCGGAACTCGTCGGGGCGGCGGGCGAGCGCGAGAAAGACATTCGGCACGAAGCCAGACTTCTCCTGCACCGCCTCGATCCGCTCGCGGACGTCCTCCGGCAGGTCGGCGAGCTCGGGAGGCGGAAATCGGCTGATCGGCTTTTCGCTCACGTCCTCGTCCTCGCCCGTGGCTGGGACCGGCATGCTATCATTCCGTTTCGCCGCAGACCAACGGCGCGCCCTGCGAGGCTTTGATGGAATTTGGCGTCTACACCTTTGCCGAGACCCGGCTCGACCGCGCGACGAGCGAACCAATCGGCCTCGACAGGACCTTCGCCGATCTCATGGAGCAGATCGAGCTCTCCGACCGCGTCGGGCTCGATGTATTCGGCCTCGGCGAGCATCACCGGCCGGACTACGCCGTGTCGGCCCCGGCGGTCGCGCTCGCGGCGGGCGCGGCGCGCACGAAGCGCATCCGCCTCACGAGCGCCGTCTCGGTGCTGTCGTCCGACGATCCGGTGCGCGTCTATGAGCAGTTCGCCACGCTCGACGGCCTGTCGGGCGGACGGGCCGAGATCATGGCGGGGCGCGGCTCCTTCATCGAATCCTTCCCGCTGTTCGGCTTCAACCTCGACGACTACGACGAGCTGTTCGCCGAAAAGCTCGATCTCCTGCTCGCGGTCCGCGCGAGCAGCCATCCGGTCTGGAGTGGCGAGCATCGCGCCCCCCTCAACGGCCGGCAGGGCGTCTATCCGCGCGCGATCCAGAATCCGCTGCCGGTGTGGATCGCGTCGGGCGGGACGCCGCAATCGGTTGCCCGCGCCGGCGCGCTCGGACTGCCGCTGGCGATTGCGATCATCGGCGGGGAGCCCGCCCGCTTCGCGCCGCTCGCCTCGCTCTACCGGGAGGCCGGTCGGCGCGCGGGAGTCGCGCCGGACTCGCTTGCGATCGGCATCAACGGCCACGGCTTCCTCGCCGATACGGCGGAAGCGGCAGTCGAGGCCTTCTTCGAGCCCTACGCCGAGGTGATGAGCCGCATCGGCCGCGAGCGCGGCTGGCCGCCGCTGTCGCGCGCGCAATTCGACATGGGCCGCGGCCCTCGCGGCCACCTCATGATCGGGACGCCGGACGAGGCGATCGCCAAGATCCTCGCCCAGCACGAGGTCTTCGGTCATCAGCGGTACCTGATGCAAATGGCGGTCGGGGCGCAGCCGCAGGCGGCGATCCTGCGCTCGATCGAGCTGTTCGGGGCGGTGGTCGCGCCGAAGGTCCGCGCGGCGATCGCCAGCCGCAATCCCGCGCCGCAGGCGCCAGATTTGAACCGCTAAGGCCTTCCGCTGAACCGCAGGCCCCGTGGGTAATCCGAAACCGAAGAGCAGCCGGCGCAGCCTTTTCATCTCCGTCGCCCGGCTCCGTCCGGCTCCCCTGTCGACGGCGCACATGGCCCCCGATCAGCGGCTGTCCCCTGTTTTGGCCTGTTCTTGCGCGAAGAACAGCGGAGGACGATGCGCCCGCGGCATCGGTTCAGGCCTGGAAAATAACCTATTCTCATGTGTTTATGATACAACCGATGCGGAAAATGTGATCCCGTAGAGAAAAAAATAACAGGGGCGGTTTCTTCCCTGCTCCGCACAGGAACAGGGTCGGAAGGGCCCGAACAGGGAACGACGAGCCCTGTGGCGGCCTGCTTGCAACCTGGACGCGAGTCGATCCGGCTGCGCATCAGGCCGGCATCCGCCGGCGCCTGGTTTCGGATGAACAGAATCAGCTGACCGGATTTCGGCCCAACGCTCAAGGGCCGGCAGAAACAGCCTTTTCGCCAAACCCGCTGTCTTGCCGCTGTTACCCGCGTCGCCCACGTTCATTGGCGTTCCAGCCGAAGGGCTCGCGACGAGTTCCGCACGTCGCGGTGCGGGTGTTCCGGACGAATTCGTCCGAAATTCATCTTGCTCTAGAACCGCACCCCCTCGGCCGCCTCCTTCAGAATCTCGGCGCTTCGCTGGAGCGCGGCGCGCTCGTCGTCGTCGAGATGGGGCATGAAAGTCTGCACGACGCCATGCGCGCCGAGCACCCGCGGAAGGGAGAGGGCGACATCGCGGACGCCCTGACACTCGGCCGTCAGCATGGAGCAGGTGAGGAGCGCGCGCTCGTCGCCCTGGATGACCTGAGCCATTCGGGCCAGGGCGGCGCCGACGCCGAACCAGGTGGCGCCCTTGCCCTTGATGATCGCGTACGCCGCGCCGCGCACGTCGGCGTCGATGCGGGCGCGATCGGCCTCTGCAAGGTCGCGCCCCATCTGGCGGGCCGCGTCGGCCACCAACAGGTTGCCGGCGACGGCGCCGGACCAGTGCAGCACCTCGCTGTCGCCGTGTTCGCCCAGCACCCGGGCGTCGATATAGGCCGGGCTGACCCCGAGATGGGCGGCGAGCAGCGTACGAAACCGGGCCGAATCGAGCATTGTCCCCGAGCCGATGACCCGTTCCGCCGAGACCCCGTGCCGGCCGGCGATGATGGTCACGATCTGGGTCATCACGTCGACAGGATTCGTCGCCACCAGAAAGATCGGGTCCTTCGCCGCCGCCAGGGCCGCCGGCACGATGCCGGCGAAGATTGCGGCGTTGCGCGACAGGAGGTCGAGCCGGGTCTCGCCCGGCCTCTGGCTGGCCCCGGCGGCGAGCACGACGATGCGCGCGCCTTCGAGATCGGCCGTCTCGCCGGCGCTCAGCCGGACGGGATGGGCGAACGGCGTGCCTTCCAGGATGTCGCGCGCCTGAGCGGCCGCCAGATCCGCATTGAGGTCGACGAGCACGATTTCCGAGCCCACGCCACGCATCATCATGGCGTAGGCGGCGGTGGCGCCGACCTGTCCGGCGCCGACGACCCCGATCTTCATGGGTTTGCCTCCGCTCCCGGTTCCCGCCTCGGCTCGCGCACGGGGCATTGACGCTCCCGCGGTTTTCCCTGTCAAATGACCAGTGACATGTCAGCCGGGACTGTTCCAACGGCTGCGACGCCAATCGCGGGAGGATCGACATGCCGTTCGTCAATATCCGGATCGTCAGGGAAGCGATCGCCAGCGACCCCGAAGGCAAGAAGGCCGCGATTGCGGACAAGGTCACGAGCGCGATCACCGAGGCGACCGGACTCGGCAAGAGCGACGTCTGGGTCGTGTTCGAGGAGGTCGCCGCGCGCGACTGGTATCTCGGCCCGACGAACGTCGAGACGCTCCGCAAGGCCGCGCGCTAGCGCCCCAGGGAAAGGAAGCCGATGACCCACGTCGCGATGAGCGCGAGCTTCGCGGATCTGATCGACCCCGACGCCCCGGTCGCGCAGATCGCGACCGGGTTCACATTCACCGAGGGTCCGATCTGGCGTCCGCTCGACAACTATCTCCTGTTCTCCGACATGCCGGGCGACGTGCGGCGACGCTGGGATCCCGGGAGCGGCGTCGCCGAAGTCCGCCGCCCGTCGAACAAGTGCAACGGCATGACCTACGACGGCGATCTCAACCTGATCGTCTGCGAGCACGCGACGTCGTCGCTCGTGCGCGAGCGGCCGGACGGCCGGCGCGAGATCCTCGCCTCCCATTTCGAGGGCAAGGAGCTCAACAGCCCGAACGACGTCTGCGTCCGCTCCGACGGCTCGATCTACTTCACCGATCCCTGGTACGGGCGGATGCCGGGCTTCGGCGTCGAGCGTCCGCGGCGGCTCGGATTTCAGGGCGTGTACCGGGTGACGACCGACGGGGCGCTCACGCTCCTCGTCGACCGCGATCTTTTCGACCAGCCGAATGGACTCTGCTTTTCGCCAGACGAGAAGACGCTCTACGTCAACGACACCGCTAAAGCGCTGATCCGCGCCTTCCCGGTCGCAGCGGACGGATCGCTTTCGGGAGGCGCCGAATTCGCCTCGGGCATCCGCTCGGATTCAGAGCCCGGCGTTCCCGACGGGATGAAGTGCGACGCCGAGGGAAACGCCTGGGTGACGGCGCCGGGCGGCGTCTGGATCTATTCGCCCTCGGGCGCGCTCATCGGCAAGCTGCGCGTTCCCGAAGTCGTCGCCAATCTCGCCTGGGGCGGTGACGAGTTTCGCACGCTGTTTTTGACCGCGACCCAGTCGGTCTACACCGTGACGACCAAGGTCGGCCCGCGCGTTGAACCTTATATGAGCGCGACGACACGTTGAGGACCGACATTGCCTGACCTTCGTGCCCTGGTGTCCTGAGTGGTGAAAAATCTGACCACGAAGGACACCAAGGACACGAAGGACCACAAGGGTCGGGCGCTCGAGAACGTTTGGAGGCGGAGATGAAAGAGCGGATCGGGTTCATCGGCGTTGGCCTCATGGGCCACGGCATGGCGAAGAACATCGTCGACAAGGGCTGGCCCTTGACCGTGCTCGCCCATCGCAAGCGCGAGGCGGTCGACGATCTCAAGTCGCGCGGCGCCAAGGAGGCGGCGAGCCCGCGCGCGCTCGTCGACGAGAGCGACGTCGTGGTGCTCTGCGTCACCGGCTCGCCGCAGGTCGAGGCGATCGTTCAGGGGCCGGACGGGCTCGCCTCGGCGGGAAAGCCCCTGCTCGTCGTCGACTGCTCGACCTCGGAGCCGGCCTCGACTCGCCGCCTCGCCGCGGAGCTCGCGCCCAAAGGCCTCGCGCTGATCGACGCGCCGCTGAGCCGCACGCCGAAGGACGCCTGGGAAGGAACGCTCGACGTGATGGTCGGCGGCGATGAGGCTTCGGTCGCCCGTGCGCGGCCGATTCTCGAGGCTTTCGCCGGCCGCGTGGTCGAGACCGGCCCGGTCGGAACCGGCCACACGATGAAGCTCCTCAACAATTTCCTGTCGATGGGCTATGCGGCGATCTATTCGGAAGCGCTGATGGTCGGAGCCAAGGCCGGCCTCAAGCCGGCCGTGTTCGACGCCGTCATCCGCAACGGCCGGATGGACTGCCCGTTCTACCGAACGTTCTTCCAGTACGTGATCGAGCGCGACCGCAACGCGCACAAATTCACTCTGGTCAACGCGCTGAAGGACGTCACCTATCTGGCGGGCTTCTCAGGCGCGCTCGGGGTCGCCAATCCACTCGGCGCGGCGGTGCGCAATTCCTTCGCGCAGGCCGTGGCGACGGGCCACGGCGAGGACTACGTGCCGATGCTGTCCGATCTGGTGGCGGAGTGGAACGGGACGTCGCTGAATCCTTGACCCCCCTTGGCGCCCCCTCGCCCCGCATGCGGGGCGAGGGTCGGGGTGAGGGGCTGCGCAGACCCTTCCGGAAAGGTCCGTGTCGCCCCTCATCCGGCGCTTCGCGCCACCTTCTCCCCGCGCGCGCGGGGAGAAGGGACTCTACCCCCAGATCGGCTCGTGGGCGTGCGCCGCCCGCAAAAAATAATAAAGCCCGGTCAGGGCGCTGAGGACCAGCACGCCTTCGAGTGCGTGGGTGAGCGTCGAGCCGAGGTTGAACAAGCCGCCGATCGCCCAGCCAGCGGCCGCGCCGGCGCCGACGAGTTCGGTCCCGACAAGAATGGCGACGCTGAGCAAAGTCATCGCGTTGGTCCAATTGATCGGCGTAGACGGCGCGGCCTGAGCCAAACCCGGTCTCCTCGCATAAACTCGAAGCCCGGCCCGTAAACCAAGCCGGAAGTGGGCGCAAGTGTCGCGGGGCGACAGCGTTGCCCGCGGCGGACTCCCATTGCAAGATGGCGAAAATACGAGGCCATGTCGCTTCTCGTCGACCGACCCCACCGCGCGCACGCCGGGAGGCACGCGCATGACCACGCGCCGCGCGGCGGCGTCGGGCCGCTGGCGCTCGGCGCGCTCGGCGTCGTGTTCGGCTCGGTCGGCACTTCGCCTCTTTACGCGATGGACCAGATTTTCCGCGTCGCCTCGGGCACGCCCGAGCACGCTCTGGGCGCCGCCTCGCTCGCCGTGTGGTCGCTGACCATCGTCGTCGCCGTCCAATATCCCCTTCTCGTTCTGCGCGCGCAGAACGACGGCGAAGGGGGCGTCTTCGCGCTGTACGGTCTCCTGCACGACCGGACGGACCGCCGCGTCCGAGTGCTCCTCTGGGCTCTCATGGCCGGCGCGGGGCTCCTGATCGGCGACGGCATGATCACGCCGGCGATCAGCGTTCTCTCCGCCGTCGAGGGCCTCGATGTCGCCGGCCCGAGCTTTTCAGGCGCCGTCATCCCGATCACGCTCGGGCTCCTCGTCGCCCTGTTCGCCATCCAGTTCAAAGGCGCCTCCGGGGTCGGAAAGGTGTTTGGGCCGGTCGTGCTCGTCTGGTTCGCCGCCATCGCCGCGCTCGGAGCGGGCCAGATCATTGCGAGCCCCCAGATTCTCGCTGCCTTCAACCCGCTTTATGGTCTCGAGTTTCTGGGCCGCGCGAATGTCCTCGACGCCCTCCTGATCCTTGGCGGATTGATGCTGGTCGTCGCGGGCGGTGAAGCGATGTACGCCGACGTCGGCCATTTCGGGAGGCTGCCGATCCGCATCTCCTGGTTCGCCATTGTCTACCCAGCCCTCCTTCTCAACTATCTTGGGCAGGGCGCCTATGCCTTCCGCGGCGACCCGGTCCCGGGCGACAAGCTGTTCTATGCGCTCGCCCCCGGCTGGTTGCTGATGCCGATGGTCGCACTGGCGACGGCGGCGACCATCATCGCCTCGCAGGCCCTCATTTCCGGCGCCTTTTCGCTGGTGTCGCAGGCGATCAGGCTCGGTCTCTTTCCGCGGCTCGAAATCCGCCACACCCACCATGCGCGCGAGGGGCAGATCTATATTCCGGTGGTCAACTGGATGCTGCTGGTCGGTTGCGCGACCCTGGTTTGGACCTTCGGCTCCAGTTCTGCGCTGGCGGCGGCCTACGGCCTCGCGGTTTCGGGCGTGATGGTGATCACCTCGGTCGCAATGATCCCGATCGCCCTGCGACAATGGGAGTGGAGCCTGTCGGCGACGGCGCTGGTGTGGGGGCCGCTGACGGCGCTGAACGGCGCCTTTCTGCTGGCGAGCTTGCTGAAACTGTTCGAGGGCGGCTACGTCCCGATCGCGGTCGGCTCGGTCGCCTTCGCCGCCATGGCGACGTGGCGGTGGGGCCGCAAGGCGATCTACGCCGCCCATAACGCCAAGGCGACGCTGACCATGGCGGAAGTGGTCGAGTTGCACCGGTCGAGCCGGCATTACCTCGAGCGCAATGCGCTCATCATGTCGCCCCGCCCCTTGCGGGCGCTCGGCGACCGCGCGCCCTCGCTGATCCGGCTCATCGCCGAGCGCACCGGCGTCCTGCCGCGCAACCTCGTCTTCGTCGAAGTCATCCACAAGAAGACGCCCTATATCCACGGCGGCCGCTACCGGGTGACGGTGTTCGACCGCAACGAGCAGAGGGGCAACGTCGTCGGCGTCGAGCTTTCCTTCGGTTTCATGGAGGAGCCGAACGTCGAGCGCGCGCTCGAGGATCTGGCCCGCCACCAGGAGATCGACCTGCCGGGCGATCCGCGCCAGTGGATCGTCCATGTCATGCAGGAGAACCTGCTGCCGGCGCGCAGAAACAATATCTTCAAGCGGATGAGATTGAAGCTCTTCCAGTTCCTGCGTCAGGTCTCGCGGCCCGCCTATTCCTATTACGGGCTCGGGGACGAGGTGCAGCTGACGGTCGAGATCATCCCGGTCAGGCTGAGGTGACGAGACTTCCGCAACGCGGCAAAGGAAAGCGCTGGATGCCAGGCGCTGCCTGAAGACGCCTCAGCCGGACGCTGGTTCCTGACGCTTGAAAGAGCGGGCGACGCTCCCGAGGCGCGCCCTGCCGCCCGCTCGGCTACCGGACCGCCGGCGCGATCGCCTGCGACGCCGCCCGGGTCATGTACAAGGACCTTCGGGGCGGCTAACTTTCCAGCCCCCGGAGGGTTTGGACCATGGCCGACACGGCGGCGGAGGCGGATACCGGCTGATGAGCGAACGGACCGGCCCGAGGCTCGGCGGGCGCATTCTGCTGGCGCTCCTGACCTTCTATGCGCTGGCGATGATCGCGCCCGACTTCGCCCGGCTCGCGCGCCCGCTCGGCTCCTTCGGCCTCGCGACGAATGCCGACGGGCTGATTTACGACGTGCAGAGCCCCTTCGCCACGCAAGAGGAGTCGCCCACCTGGCGGGCTGGACTGCGCGTCGGCGACCATCTCGATCTCGCGGGCATGCGCTGCATCCCGGTCGACACGGAGATCTGTGCGAGCAATCTCGCCCTCTGGGGCGGCGTGACCTACGTCATGCCCGGGCGCGAGGCGACCCTGCTGGTGAAGCCGTCCGAAGGCGGGCCGGACCGGGAGGTCAAGGTCGTAGCCGAACCGCGGCCGCGCGCGCTCTCGCTCGACGCGGTGCTGCTGCTCACCCAGATCGCCGGCGTGCTCGTGGTTCTCGGCGCCGCCTACCTCGTCTGGATCCGGCCGGGCGCGATGACCTGGGGTTTCTTCGCCTATACCATCCAGTTCAACCCTGGGCAGGCGTTCTTTTTCTATGCTTGGCTCCAACAATGGCCGCGGGCTCTGCTGACGCAGGATGTCGCCTCCTGCGTCCTGCAGGCGGCCGGCTATACGGGACTGCTGCTGTTCGCGCTGCGGGCGCCGGTCGATCGCGCCGAAGGCGTCTGGCGACGGGTCGAGCGCGCGTTGCCGGCGCTGGCGATCCTGTTCCTCGCGGTGGCGGTCATGAGCCTGGGAAGCGCCTTCGGCTACCGGACCGAGCTCGCCATGCGGGCCTCCATCCTGTTCGGCTTCTTCGTCAGCGCCGCAGCGCTCGCAATCCTGCTCGGCCGGCGCAGGGACCTGTCGCCACGCGACTATCAGCGGCTCCGATGGGTGATTTGGGGTTGCCTGATCGGTCTGCCCGCCTATCTCATCGCGGAAGCCTCGATGGAGACCTCCCTGCCGGCGACCCTGTTCGGCGTGGGCGCGGTGACGGAGGACGTCTCGGGCCTGATCTATCTCGTCAATGGGATCTTATGCCTGTTCGTCGTCGAGGCGGTGCGGCGGCCGACAGTGGTCAACGTCTGGATCCCGTTGCGGCGAGCGACGCTATTGGGTCTTTTGCTCAGCGTCCCGGCCTATTTCGTGCACGAGGAATTTTCCACAATCAACGAATGGACGAACCTGCCGGAATGGGCGTGGGTGCTGGTGGCCTCGGCGCTGATCTTCCTGCTCTCGCGCGTTCATGATTGGCTGACCGAAGTCGCCGACCGGCTGTTCGACCGGGACTTTCGCCATGCCGAGGAGCATTTGGCGGCGATCGGGCGGAGAATCCAGCAGGCCGACGCCCTTGGCGAGATCGAGCGCCTGCTGGTGGACGAGCCCTTGCGCGCGCTCAAGCTCGCTTCGGCCGCCCTGTTTCGCGAGGAGGACAGCGGATTTCGCAGACGCACGAGCGCTGGCTGGGGCGCCGCGGACGCCGATGCGCTGCGGCCGGGCGAACCGCCCCTCGACCGCAGGCTCGACAGCGGGCCGTTCCGGCTCGACGCAAACGGCGCCCCCGACGCCTGCGCCCGGCTCCCCGGCGACCTGGCGCGCCCCGTCCTTGGCGTGCCCGTCGGCGATCCCCGCCGCTGGTTCGCGGTTCTTCTGTACGGCGGCCACGAGGTGGGAACCGATCTCGACGACAACGAGCGGCGGCTGCTCACCCACTTCGCTCACAGCGCGGACTCGGCCTACGCCCATGTCGAACGCGAGCAGTTGCGCAAAAGAATCCTCGACCTCGAAACCCAGCTTGCGCGAGCCTCGGAAACGCGAGCGGCCCGATAGAGCAGGAAGGCGTCGTTACGCCGCGGCAGAAGGCGCCGGGCCGACCCAGTTGACGCAGCGCGCGCCGCCGACTATATGACCGCCATCCCGAATGCGTTCTGGGTCCCGGCGCCATTGTGAGCGCATGGGACTTTTTGCGTTTCTGGATCTCGGCACGGGCCGGCCTCCACCGGACGCCGAGTTGTCTGTCCCGCGGCGCGTTAGCCTGTCGCTCACGCGCCGCCGAAATGGAGAACTGAGCGAATGGCTCGTATAGCAGGCGTCAATATTCCGACCAACAAGCGCGTGATCATCGCGCTTCAGTACATTCACGGAATCGGGCCGAAGAAGGCCGAAGAGATTTGCGAGAAGGTGCATATCCCCTCCGAGCGTCGGGTCGCGCAGCTGACGGACGCAGAAGTGCTGCAGATCCGCGAGGCCATCGACCGCGACTATATCGTCGAGGGCGATCTTCGCCGCGAAGTGGCGATCAACATCAAGCGCCTGATGGACCTCGGGGCCTACCGGGGCCTGCGCCATCGCAGACAATTGCCGGTGCGCGGGCAGCGCACCCACACCAACGCGCGCACCCGCAAGGGCAAGGCCAAGCCGATCGCCGGAAAGAAGAAGTAACCCTCGCTTTCGTGCCAACTACACTCAGGATTTGACGCGCGCTCGGGCGCGCTTGAAGGAATAACCGATGGCAAAAGAAGCAACCCGCGTCCGTCGCCGCGAACGCAAGAACATCGCAACGGGCGTCGCCCACGTGAATTCGACGTTCAACAACACGATGATCACCATCTCCGATGCGCAGGGGAACACGATTTCCTGGTCCTCCGCCGGGACGATGGGATTCAAGGGTTCGCGCAAGTCGACGCCGTTCGCGGCGCAGATCGCCGCCGAGGACGCCGTCCGCAAGGCGGCCGAGCATGGCATGCGCACGCTCGAGGTCGAGGTGTCCGGCCCGGGGTCGGGGCGCGAATCCGCGCTGCGCGCGATCCAGGCCGCCGGCTGCACGGTGACCTCGATTCGCGACGTGACCCCGATCCCGCACAACGGCTGCCGCCCGCGCAAGCGCCGCCGCGTCTGAACCTGCAAGGCGCGCCGACCGGTCCGGCGCGCGCATGCGGCTCGAATGCGGTTTGGCGCGTTTCGGGCCGTTCATCCGTCGAATGGAAGGCTCAAGCCCGTGATCCAGAAGAACTGGCAAGAACTGATCAAGCCGAAGAAGCTCGAAGTCGTTCAGAGCGACGATCCGCGCCGCGTGGCGACGGTCGTCGCCGAGCCGCTCGAGCGCGGCTTCGGCCAGACCCTCGGAAACTCGCTGCGGCGCGTCCTCCTCTCCTCGCTGCAGGGCGCTGCGATCACCTCGGTGCACATCGACGGCGTGCTGCACGAGTTCTCGTCGATCCCCGGCGTCCGCGAGGACGTCGTCGACATCGTGCTCAACGTCAAGGACATCGCGGTCAAGATGCAGGGTGACGGCGTCAAGCGTCTCGTCCTCAAGCGCCGCGGCCCCGGCGCCGTCACCGCCGGCGACATCCAGACCACCGGCGACATCCAGATCCTCAACCCGAGCCTCGTCATCTGCACGCTGGACGAAGGGGCGGACCTGCGCGTCGAGTTCACGGTGATGACCGGCAAGGGCTATGTGCCGGCCGACCGCAACCGCGCCGAGGATTCGCCGATCGGCCTCCTGCCGATCGACAGCATGTTCTCGCCGGTCAGGAAGGTCAGCTATCGCGTCGAGGCGACCCGCGAGGGGCAGGACCTCGACAAGGACAAGCTGACGATGACGATCGAGACCAACGGCGCCATGACGCCCGAGGACGCGCTCGCCTACGCCGCGCGGATCCTGCAGGACCAGCTCGCGGTGTTCGTCAACTTCGAGGAGCCCCGCCGCGAGGAGGCCGCCCACGCGATCCCCGAACTCGCCTTCAATCCGGCGCTGCTCAAGAAGGTCGACGAGCTCGAGCTGTCGGTCCGCTCCGCCAACTGCCTCAAGAACGACAACATCACCTATATCGGCGACCTCATCCAGAAGACCGAGGGCGAGATGCTGCGCACGCCGAACTTCGGCCGCAAGTCGCTCAACGAGATCAAGGAAGTGCTGGCGCAGATGGGCCTGCACCTCGGCATGGAGGTCACCGGGTGGCCGCCCGAGAACATCGAGGACCTCGCCAAGAGGTTCGAGGAGCATTACTGAGATCCCTTCTCCCCGCTCGCGGGGAGAAGGTGGCGCGAAGCGCCGGATGAGGGGCGAGGCCATCTCTGGCCGGAGAGGCCTAAGCAGCCCCTCTCCCCGCAAGCGGGGCGAGGGGGATCAACGAGCGGCCGTTCCTTGGCACGGCGGCCGCAGACCCGATAAAGGAGAGAGCCGAGATGTACCATGGACACGCCAAACGGCGCTTCAACCGCACCGCCGAGCATCGCCAAGCGATGTTCGCCAATATGGCCCAGGCGCTGATCAAGCACGAGCAGATCACCACTACGCTGCCGAAGGCCAAGGACCTCCGTCCGGTGGTCGAGAAGCTGGTGACGCTCGGCAAGCGCGGCGACCTGCACGCCCGCCGCATCGCCATTTCGCGGCTGCGCGACGCCGATCTGGTCAAGAAGCTGATCGACGTCCTCGGCCCGCGCTACAAGAACCGCAACGGCGGCTACACCCGCATCATGAAAGCGGGCTTCCGCGCCGGCGACAACGCCGCGATGGCGGTGATCGAATTCGTCGACCGCGACGTCGAGGCCAAGGGCAAGAATTCCGGTCCCAAGCCGGACGCCGAGGCCTGACGGTCCAGTCGCGCTTGTAGCCGCGCTCCATAGCCCGCCGGAGACGGGCGTCCTTTTCGGACGGCCCTTTGGCGCACGGCCGCGTCGACAAAACCCAATGGCGGCCGTCTTAACAGGCTCGGGAAGCTCTCACAGGCTGGGGGCATGTCTGAGATCGACAGCCTTTCAGCGCCGGAAGCCCTCGCGGTCGCCTCGCGCGCCGCGAAGCCGGTCCGGGACGAGCGCATCCAGCGGGAGATCAAGTATTTCCGCGATTTCGCCGCCGTCTACACCGACGCCATCCGCTCGACCGACTTCAAGGCCAATATCGCGCTCCTGTTCCTGCCGCTCCTGATGGTGCCGATCCTCAGCGCGCACGAAAGGAATTTCCAGCAGGTTCCGCTCTGGCTCATTCTGGCGCCGTTCCTGACCGCCTATTTCTTCCTGATCCTCGCAATCTTCCCGAGATACCTGCGGACCGAAAAGAGCAATTTCCATCTGTCGCGGAGCGCCGAGGCCCGCCACTTCGTCTTCAACCACGATCTCGAGGTCGAACGCGAGGAGAGCCGGCGCCGGATCGCGCTCCTGTCGCGCATCCTGTACTGGAAGACGCTCTACATCAGGCTGAGCCTCGGCGTGTGCCTCGTCGCCATCCCGGTGTTCGGCGGGCTGCTCGCCGTCTACGGGGTGTAGGGCGTCGCGGACTGCGCAAGCGCGCGGATCAGATTCGGCGTCGACCAGGTCGGTGCGCCGGTCCCCGCGAAATCGCGGTCCGTCGTCCAGACATCGGCGTTGACGCTCCAGGCGAGGGCGAGAACCTGGGCGTCGCTGGTCGAGCCGTTTCGGCTTGCGACGGCGTCGCGCAGAGCAACTTCCGCTTGCGGCAGGAACGCGGAGAGTGCGGCGACAGGAACGACCGTCATCTCGGCGATGAGCGCATCGAGGATCGACTGCAAATCCGGCAGTCTCAGTCCGAGATGGATGCGCCGGCGCGCTTCTGCGACGGCACGATCTGTCGTAACGAGCGCGGCGGCCCGCGCAGCGGTGAGGACGGCGCCCGAGCTTCGTCCGCGCGCGGCGGCGATGAGGATCGCCGCGTCGACGACGAGCGTGCTCGCCGGCGCCCTCACCGCACCACAGTTTTGGCGCCGAGCGCGCGCACAGCCTCGATCGACCAGTCGACGGGATCGACCGGCCCGTAAGGCGCCAGCGCCGCGTCGTCGGCGACGGAATCGCGCGATCGGGCGAGTTCCTCGGCCCGCGCCAGCACCGCGGCGAGTCGACCGGGATCGGCGTTCTTCAGCGGGATCAGCAGCCCGACCGTCCGGGCGCCTGATGTGATCGCGGTCGGCCCCTGCAGCGCCCCGATCGCTTCGCCGGAAATTTTCTGCAATTCGCGAATGCCGATCGAAGCCATCTTTGTTACATACAATCGAATGTAACTGGACGCAACCCCGTGGTACCGCGATGCGGCGCAGAAGAGCTCGACGCCGATTGACATCCCGGAGCGAACAGTCTTGGTCTAGAAGTGAACGTCAGAGGGGAAACGAGGGCGCGGAAGGCCCGCGGGGACGGCATTGGAAACCGTGAGCGATCGCCGGTCCGCGATCCCTCCGCCGCTTTCGCTCCGGACGATAGGTCGAGGTCGATGCGGACGGTGACGGGATGACGCTGCCCTTGGAACAACTCGAGGATCTGCGCCGGCGCAGGAAGGCGATTCACGCCGGAGGCGGCGCCGACAAGCTCGAGCGGCGCCGCGACAAGGGGCTGATGACGGCGCGCGACCGGCTCGACGCGCTCTTCCAGGAAGGCACGTTTCAGGAACTCGGCGCCCACGTGCAGCATTCCGGCCGCTTCTTCGGGATGGATAAGAAGGCGCTGGCCGCCGACGGAGTCGTGGCCGGCTCCGGCTATGTCGGCGGTCGACAGGTCTCGGCCTTCAGCCAGGATTTCACCGTCGTCGGCGGCTCGCTCGGCAAGATGCACGCGAACAAGATCGTGACGCTGATGCAGCAGGCCGCCAAGTTCGGCACCCCGGTCGTCGCGTTCAAGGACTCGGCCGGCGCGCGCATCCAGGAGGGCGTCGACGCGCTGTCCGGCTACGGCTCCGTCTTTTACATGAATGTCCTCTTGTCGGGCGTCGTCCCGCAGATCGCCGTGGTCTGCGGTCCCTGCGCGGGCGGGGCGGCCTATTCGCCGGCGCTGATGGACTTCGTCGTGATGACCCGCAACAACGCCTTCATGTTCATCACCGGGCCCGAAGTGATCAAGGCGGTGACCGGCAAGGTGGTGACGATGGAGGAAGTGGGCGGCGCCGACATGCACGCCGCCGTTTCCGGCAACGTCCATTTCCTCGCCGAGGACGACGCCGACGCGATCCGCATCGTCCAGCGATTGCTCTCCTACCTGCCCGCCAACAATTCGGAAGACCCGCCGCATCGGCCGAGCGCGGCCATCCCGCTCGCGGAGGACGACGCAATCCGCGCGCTCATCCCCGACGATCCGCAGAAGCCGATGGAGATGCGCGCCGTCATCGAGCACATCGTCGATCCCGGCGAATTCCTCGAGGCGCACCGATGGTTCGCCGAAAACCTGATCGTCGGCTTCGGCCGGATCGAGGGCATGGTGGTCGGGATCGTCGCCAACCAGCCGGCGGTCAAGGCCGGGGCGCTCGACATCGACGCCGCCGACAAGGGCGCCCGCTTCATTCGCTTCTGCAACGCCTTCAACATTCCCCTGGTGACGCTGGTCGACGTTCCCGGCTTCCTGCCCGGCGTCGAGCAGGAGCGCGGCGGCATCATCCGCCACGGCGCGAAACTGTTGTTCGCCTATGCCTCCTGCACCGTGCCGAAGGTGACTGTGATCCTGCGCAAGGCTTACGGCGGTTCGTATATCGCGATGTGCAGCCGGGAACTGGGCGCCGACTTCGTGTTCGCCTGGCCGACGGCGGAAATCGCGGTGATGGGCGCCGAAGGCGCAATCAAGGTGCTGTACAACAAGGAGTTGAAGACCCTGGAGGACCCGAAGGCCAGGGCTGCGGAACTCGCCGCCGCCTATCGGGCCGAGTTCGCCTCGCCCTATATTTCCGCGGGCGCCGGCTATGTCACCGACGTGATCGATCCCGCCATCACCCGTTCGACGATCGCCCTGTCGCTGAGGAAAGCGCTGTCGAAGCGTGAAATGCGGCCGCCCAAGAAACACGGCAACATCCCCCTCTGACCCCTTCGATTCGCCGCGGAGAGAAGCAATGACCTTCGGCGCCGTGATCGACGCCCTCGCCGCGATCGGCGCCGGGACCTGCCTCTATGTTGCGATCGTGGGCCTCGGTCGCCTGCTGCGCCCGACCGCGCGACCCTTCTCCCGCGTGCGGGAGAAGAGCCCGCCCCCGGGCGAAGACCCGGGGGTGGCCGGCGGCGGCCGAGCGGATGAGGGCCTGCGCCGCGGCTCGTTCAATAATGATCCTGTTGGAGCGTCCGCCGACGTTCCGCCCGATCATGTCGCGGCCATTGCGGCGGCGGTCGCCGCCCTCGGCGCCGGCCTCAAGGTCGTCCGGATCGCCGACGCCGCGACCGGGCGCGATTGGGTGGCCGAGGGGCGGTGGGCGCATCAGACATCGCACCAGGCGCCGCGGCGTCCGCACTGACCTGTTCGACGGAGTTTTGAATGCACCGGAAATTCAGGATCACCGTCGACGGGCGCGCCTACGACGTCGTTGTCGAGGAGATCGCGGACGACGCCCCTGCCCCGCCCCCGGCCGGCGCCCGTCCCGGGATTGCCGCGGTCGCGGCGCCGCCGGGACCCGCGACGGGCCCCGGCGACGAAGTCGCGCCGCTCGGCGGCGTCGTCGAATCGATCGAGGTCACAGTCGGCGAGACGATCGCGGCCGGCGAGAAAATCGCCACCATCGAAGCGATGAAGATGAAGACCGAGGTGCTCGCCAGAGGCGCCGGCAAGGTCATCGCGATCGCGGTCAAGCCCGGCGATCCGGTCGAGGCCGGCGGGGTGCTGCTGACGCTGGCCTGAGAGCCGCCGCTACGACCGCTTCGTCGCTTTTCTCTTGCGTGTAGCCGCAGCCTTTTCAGCCGACTCCGACCGATCCTTCGCCGTCCGGCCGCTGCTGGGCGTCCTGCCGAGTTGCGACCAGTCCGTCTCGGTCATTTCGACCCCATAGTGATCGGCAGCCTTCTTGATATTGGCGAAAGCCTGCTCGCGATCCGCATCCGAAACCCCGGTTGTCTGGTCGAACCGGGCGATCGCGTTTCTCACGTGGCTGGCGTCCGTCAGAGGTTCCTTTCGCTCCTTGGGAAAGGCGAAGACGCTATCCGGCAGATCGCCTCTTTCGGTCAATTCGCCATGCTTCTCGTGCGGTTTCCATGTCGCCTGCATGTTTCACCTCGATGCGCCTGTTTCGCGACCGCTTCGGAACAACGCGCGGCTCCGTCCTTCAAAGGCCAAATCGGAGCGGCGTCCAGGCACCAAATCCGCGGGCGCCGCCTTTCGTTCCCGCGTATCGAGCCGTGAATCAGAGGCATCGCTCCCAAGATCAGAGCATGCCTATCCGGTTGACGCAGACACCCACTACCTATGGAAGTAGCGGGGCACCATATTGAGACTGCCTGATCGGCCGCTTTCGCACCTAAGGCGACCTTCAAGGTCGGCCCCATGAACGGGCGGGAAGCGCGACGAAGCGGACTTTGGCTGAAGGCGTCGGTTGCGCCAAGATTAAACATCGACGTGTGGCCTAACCCTCATTGCATCGTAGGCATCCTCGCCTGGATCGTAGACGAAATTCTCCTTGCCGAACCGACGCCTTGCCGTCCTCGGCGATCAGCCCGGTGCGGGCGGAGAACGCCAGGAAATCGCCGTAGGCGGAACGAGACAGATGGTCTCGGGCGAGTGGATAGGCTTCACATCATCGAAACCATTTGTACGGGGTTGCGTTTCCGCGCTACCTTCCACCTTGCGAATTAAGCCCCTCCCGGGGGAAACATGGCACGTCGTTACTCCAGAAACTGCGTCGCGATTGCAGTAGTTCTGTTGAGCGGGCTTTCGGTGAGCGCTTCGGAAACCGAGCAGGAGACCTGCAGCTGCAAGTCCGTGCAGAAGGGCGCGCAATCGACGCTCACGCATGGAACCTGCACGCGAACCGAGGCCTCGAACTGCCTGATGGAATGGTCGAGCCGGAGCGGGAGCAGCGTTCAGGTCGGCAACGGAATGTCGGCGGTTGAGGCGGCGCGGAAGGCCGAGGCGCCGTTCATGAAGGGCTTCACAGGCTACCAGCCGATCCTGTCGCCGATACCGGGTTTCGAGGGATCGCAGGCGGATAACGCCAGGGCTTTGTTGGCCTCCACGCCGCCCGAGAAATACGGTTCGATCGAGGTCTCGGAGGCGTTCCTTCTGCTCGCAGCCTCCGCAATGACGCGCTTCGATGTGGATATAACGGCATTCGCCTCCGACTTCGATTCCACAGCCTTGCTGAGGGCGCTGGGCGGCGGCGACGTCAAGCAGTTCGAAGGCAAATCCGGCGTGAAAGTTCAGGCCCGGAGAGGCTGCCTCGTCGCAACCAAAGAGCAATCCTTCCAGATCTTCGTCAAGACCCAATTTGCGAGGGACGAGTCATGCTGACCCTTCTCAGGCGAATCGCGCTCGCGCTGCCGCTCGCGCTGATTTGCGTCGCTCAGGCCCTCGCAGGCGAGCCGCTGCTTCTTAGCAACCCGAAGGCGGTGGACGATCAGGACCGCGCGATCGTTTTCTTCCACGGCATTTTCGGCGACCCGAAGAGCACCTTCGCCGAATGGCCCGCCATCATCGCGTCCGACGTGACCCCGCTCCCGGATCATGGCCGAGTCGCCGACCTCGCCGTCTATTCCGTCGACTACGCGGCCTATTTCAAGACGAAGGCCAAGCTCGACGACGTCGCCATTGCGGTGGCGGCCGATCTCGCCTCATCCTCGGTGTTCCGCCGGCATCGCCACGTCTTTTTCGTCGCGCACAGCATGGGCGGCCTCGTTCTCGAGCGGACGCTTCTCTACTGGCGGCAGCAGGGCAAGGACGTTCTGATCGACCGCGTGCAGGGCGTGGCGTTGCTGGGCGTTCCGTCCTCCGGCTCCCCGCTCGCCGACCTCGCCTCGAAATACGGGGCAGGTCCGGTCGCCGGCTGGCTCGGCTGGGACAGCAACCTGCTGACGGATCTCACTTCCAATGGCGGCAGCTACCTCGATTCCGTCGAGAGCGATTGGGAGGCGTTCCGCGATCAGCGCCAGAAAGACGACCGGACGCGTTACACTCCGCTGGTCCGCTGCGCGTTCGAGGAGAAGCCGCAGGTCTCTTTGGTCGACGTGAGTTACGTCGTCCCGAAGCTCTATGCGAGCACCGCTTGCGTCGACCGGCTAGGCTTTCCCGTCACGCACATCGACCTCGTCAAGCCGAAGGATCAGAACGATTCGATACATAAATGGCTGCGCGACCTGCTCGTGCGCGCCATCGTATTGAGCTTCAAGGAGCCGCGCGACGAACTGACGACCGCGCCGCCGCCGGTTGTGATGGCGACGCCGGTGCCGCAGAATCTTCTCGGGCGGGTTAACTTCCTCAAACAGGCCTCTGACACTGACAACCTGGATCTGGCGACGGGTCTGCCTAGGGAGCCAGAGTCGATTGACTGGGCCGACAAGGACTCGGCGAGCAGGGCCGGAACCCTGGTGCTGCAAGGCGGCCCGTTTATCGGCCCCACGATAACAGACGTCCTGTTAAAGGCGGCGAAAGCGAATACATGCCTGACGGTCATGCCGTCGAAAAACCGGCTGTCTCTGAAGATCGCCGTCACCGCGGGCGTACGGAAGTGCGAAGGCCTCGCCACCGTCTGCGACGATTTGGCCTGCAAGTGATGCCGTCAAGGTTACCGCGCGCGGATGCTTGAGAGTTGCGTTCTCCGTCATCCGGCCCGTCGTCGCGCTCGGCTCCGGCACTGCTCGCCTCCCGTGATCAACGCCATGCGACCCATGCTGTGCAGCTTAGCTAGGCCCGCTATCCGCCCTTTGCCGTCGCTGCATAGATCGGACTGCCCCCCTATATGTGGTGGGTGTCTGCATTAACCGGATAGGCACGGATCAGAGATCGCGTGTCTCGAGGTGGTCGCGGCGACCTGGTCGACAATCCCTGCGCTGCCGCGCGCGCGCGACGGATTTCCGAAACCTATGGCGGTCTTGCGCGTATAAGCGGCGTCACGCGAGGATCCGAAAATCCTTCGGGTTGATGACGCGGAAATTGTCGGTGATGGACGACGAGAACTCGTCGAACCGGCTCGGCACGGTTTTGCGCAGGAATCCCAGCACGGCTTCGGCGAAGTCGCGGAATTTGGCGTAGCACCTGTTGTGGGTGACGTTCTCGTGCATCACTTTCCACAGCCGCTCGATCGGGTTGAGGTGCGGGCAGTAGGGCGGCACGAAATGCAGGACGATGCGCCTTCCTGGCTGTTGCAGCCAGTCCTGAACGGCTCTGGCGTGGTGGTAGCGGGCGTTGTCGAGGAAGACGTGGATGCGGCCCATCGTCGAATTGGCGCGCTCCAGCGCCTCGAACAGGGCGATGGTGCTTGCTGCGTCGACGGTCTGGACGTCCATGATGCAGGTCTGTCCGGTCTCCAGGTCGATCGCGCCGTGCAGGTTCAGCCGGTCGCGCCCGGACGCCGCGGGAAGCGCGCAGCGCTGTCCGCGCGGCAGCCAGCGTCCAGCGGGCTTGGCCTGGTGGGTCGGATGGACGGCGTCGACGTAGACGACCGTCTCGTCCGGGCTGAGCGAGTTGCGCAAGTCCTCATGCGCGTCGATGAACTTTTGCTGGGTTTCCACGTCGATCTTGCCGGGCACGGATTCCGGCTTCTTCCAGTCGAAGCCGATGCGGTTCATCAGCTTGATCAGTCCTGATTTGCCATATTCGATGCCGAATCGGCTGCGGATGAACTGCCCGACCTCGACGGTCGAGGCCGGCAAAACCTCCGTCGCCCAGGCGCGAAGCTCATCGATCTGGAGGGGCGACAACGCGCCGGTTCCGCCCTTGAGATCGAACAGGACGAGTTCTTCGACTCCACCTTCGTTGAAGGCCTTGAGCCAAGCGCGGATGGTCGAATTGTCGATGAACAGCGCCTCGGCGACCTCGGCGTAAGACCAGCCCTTGCTGAGTAGAAGGATCGCGTTCGCCCGGCGGGCGATGCGATGCTCCTCCAGCCCGTCCCTGGCGATCTTCACCAGGTCGGCCCGATCCGAAGGGCTGAGGAAATTGCGGTCCGCCTTCATCCGATGAGTGGAATCGATCCTGATGATTCGGTCAAACGGTTTTCGGAAGCCGGAGGATTCCCGCTATAGCCCCTTTTCCGGCCGGCGGCGGAGAGGGGATGCAGCGCTACAAACTCGGGAGCCTTTATGCGCTCGCCACCGCATTTCTTTATGCGACGCAGGAGCCCTTTTCGTTCCTGCCGGCCAAACGGCTCGACACGGTCCAGTTCGTCCTTCTGACCCAGGCCGCGCTTCTGATCTCGGTTCCGCTTTTGCTGGTGCGGGCGGCGAGTCGGCGCGATCTTGCGGCGCTGCTCGGCAAAGGCTCGAATTAAAGCAAGCTCGGTCTGATCCTGGCGATCACGGCGGTCGGGCTCGTGCTCTACAATATCGGCCTTGGAGGCTCGCACCCCGTCATCATTCCGGCCATTCTGAGCCTCGCGCCGTTCTGGGTCGGCCGTCGCCGCGCTCTTGATCGCCAAGGTTCGGATTCCCGCATCGCCCCTTGTCTTCTTTGGATGCCTTGCGGGCGCGTTTCTTTGCGCCTTGGCGATTGCCTGGAGCCAAAGCGGCGCCGCCGGGCAAGGTTTTGGCGCAATCGCGGAAAAACCTTGACTGGAACAAAACACGAACATACAATGAAGCCGTGACCGGCAATGGAGATGCGAATGGCCGCGCTAACCCAGGCGCTTATGCGCAATCTCGCCGCAGCGCGTCCTGCGCCAGAGGAGGAGAGCCAACGGCCGAAAGAAACGAGCCGAGGCCTTTTGAAGGAAATTGAAACGACGATGGCTCTCAAGCGCCGACCAGCGCGGAAATGGCGCCACAAGCCGTTGGAATCGCTCGAAACGCGCCCGGAAATGGCGGCTTGTGGCGCCGTCCATCCAACCCTGTCATCCCCGCGCATGCGGGGATCCAGAGCAGCTGCCTCCTCCTGTCGAACCTTTGGCGCGCGTCACCTCTGGATGCCGCTTTCGCGGGCATGACAACGGCTCGGAGAGTCGGTCCGGAAATGGCGCCGCAAGCCCTTGAAAACCCTCAAAACGCGCCCGGAAATGGCGCCCGCTGCCGTCCCCCGCTTTGCAGCGGGCCCGTCGCCCGCCTATATCAGCGCCGCTGTCGAAAACCGCTTTGGAGAACCTGATTGATCCGCTTCGCGTTCGCCGTCGTCTTCGCCCTTCTCGCCGTCCCCGCTTTTGCCGACACGGTCCAGAAGGCCGCGCCGCAGAGCCCCGTGCAGGTGCGCCTCTCCTTCGCTCCTGTGGTGAAGAAGGTCGCGCCCGCGGTGGTCAACGTCTACGCCTCGCGGGTCGATACGGCGCCGCGCAATCCGTTGTTCGACGATCCGATTTTCCGCCGGTTTTTCGGCGGCGGCGGAGACGAGGGCCAACGGGTGCAGAAGGCGCTCGGCTCCGGCGTGCTCGTCGACCCGTCGGGCCTGGTGGTGACCAACTTCCACGTGATCGAGAACATGACCGACGTGCGGGTGGCGCTCGCCGACAAGCGCGAGTTCGACGCCGAGATCGCGCTGCGCGATCCGCGCACCGACCTCGCCGTGCTCCGGCTCAAGGGCGGCGGCAATTTTCCGGTGCTGGAAATGGGGGACTCGGACGCGCTCGAGGTCGGCGACTTCGTCATCGCGATCGGCGATCCGTTCGGCGTCGGCCAGACGGTGACGCAGGGGATCGTGTCGGCGCTCGCCCGCACCCAGATCGGCGCCAGCGACTACGGCTTCTTCATCCAGACGGACGCCGCGATCAACCCCGGCAATTCGGGCGGCGCGCTGGTCGATCTCGACGGGCGGCTCGTCGGGATCAATTCGATGATCTATTCGCGCTCCGGCGGCAGCATGGGGCTCGGCTTCGCCATTCCGGTCAACATGGTCAAGGGCGTGGTCGCTGCGGCGCTGCGCGGCGGCACGACCGTCAAGCGCCCGTGGCTCGGCGCGACGCTGCAGAACGTGTCGAAGGATATCGCCGAGAATCTCGGGCTCGAGCGCCCGACCGGCGCGCTTGTGGTCGACGTGGTCGAAAAGGGGCCGGCGGCGGCCGCCGGCCTCAAGCGGGGCGACGTGATCGCCGCCATCGACGGCCAGGCGGTCGACGACGCCGAGAGCGTCGGCTTCCGGCTCGGCGTCAGGCCGCTCGGCGGTTCGACCAAGCTCAAGGTTCTCCGCAACGGCCAGTCGCTCGATCTGCCGCTGAAGCTCGCCTCCGCGCCGGAAACGCCGCCGCGCGACGCCCTGACCATCAAGAGCCGGTCGCCGTTCGAGGGCGCGGAGGTGATGAACCTGTCGCCGGCGGTGACGGAGGAACTGTCGCTTCAGGGGGCGAGCGAGGGCGTGGTCGTCGCCGCCGTCGCCGAAGGCTCGCCCGCCGCCCAACTCGGGGTGCAGAAGGGCGACGTCGTCGTCGATGTCAACGGGGAGCGGATCGGAACGACCCGCGACCTCGAGAAGGCCTGCGCCGCGCGGGCGCGATGGTGGGACCTGACGATCAAGCGCGGCGGCCAGACGATCCGCACCCGCCTCGGCGGCTGAAGCCGGAACAACGGCGGGGCGGACTTGCCGACTCTACAGGCGCCAGCGCGACGGCGGTTATTTGCCGTCGAGCGGCGCGACGCCTTTCGGTTTGCCGTCGGCGGCGAGCGTGATCTTTTCGATGCGCATCTCGGCATTCCTGAGCAGTTCCTCGCAGCGCTTCTTCAGCGCTTCGCCGCGCTCGTAGAGCCTGATCGAATCGTCGAGCGAAACGGCGCCTTTTTCCAGCTGGTCGACGATGCCCTCGAGTTCGGCCAGCGCCTTCTCGAACGGCATCGCCTCGATGTCCGGGCGGCCTTCGGTCAAAACTTCCTCCGCATCTCGGACCGCGCTCAATCGGGCAGGGCCGAAATCAGATACAGCGTCTTCAGCGTATCGCTCGGCTGCATCTCAGCGCCGAACGTATTGGCGAACACGGCCGCGATCTCGCCGGACTTATAGATGCTGCTCAACGCGCGGTCCACGGCAAGGCGGAAGTCGCTGTCGCCGCGCGGCAGCGCGAGCGCGTAGGGCTCGAGCGACAGATAATCCGTCGCGAGGCGGAGCGCGCTCGCGTCCTTGCTCCTGGTCGCAATGTAAGCGAGGATCGCCCGGTCGCCGAAATAGGCCGCGACGCCCCCCTCCTCGAGCAGCTTCAGGCCGTCCTCGTGGCTCTTCACCGGGACCACTTCGGCGTCGACGTGCGCGCTCGCCAGGGTGTCGCGCAGGCGCTGCTCTGTCGTCGTGCCGCCGAGCACCCCGACCTTCTTGCCTTCGAGCGCACCGAACTGGGCTGGACCGTCCCCCTTGGCGAGCAGGCTCGCGCCATCGATGAAAGTCGCGATCGAGAAGTCGACATGGTCGCGCCGCGACAGGGAGTTCGTGGTCGGCTCGCACAAGAGATCCGCCTTGCCGCTCTCGATCGCGTCGAACCGGTCGGCCGCCGTCACCGGGACAAAGACGATCTTCAATTCGCTCAGGTCGAGCTGGGCTGTCAGATGCGCGGCGACCGCGCGGCAGAGATCGACCATGAAGCCGGCCGGCAGGTCGTTTTCGTCCCTGAAAGAGAACGGCGGCGCGTCGGGACGCACCGCAAATCGGATCGTCTTGTCCTGCCGCACCTTGTCGAGCGTCGTGGCGCCCGAGGCTTGCGTAAGCATGGCGATCGCGGCGGCGATCGGCAACGTCCGCAGCCGTCTTGCCGCTGAAGTCATGGTATCCCCTTTTGCAATAGCCCCGGTGCGGAGCGGCGGGCTTCCTTACCAAACTCCCGCTGCCGGGCAAAAAGCGCTCCGCCTTCACGGCGCGACGGGATTGCGCCATGATCGCCCCCTCAGGAGGCTCACCCATGCTCGTCGGCGTTCCCAAGGAAATCAAGGACAATGAATTCCGCGTCGGCATGACGCCCGCCGCCGTCGCCGAGCTCGTCCATCACGGCCATCGCGCGATCGTGGAGAAAAGCGCCGGGGTCGGCTCGGGATCGCCGGACGAGGAATACGCCCGCGCCGGGGCCGAACTGGTCGATACGCCTGCGGAGATTTTCGCCCGCGCCGAGATGGTCGTGAAGGTGAAGGAGCCGCTGGCCGAGGAGCGCGAACTCCTGCGCCGGGGGCAGATTCTATTCACCTACCTGCATCTCGCGCCGGATCTCCCACAGACCCAGGATCTGATCGCTTCAGGCGCGGTCTGCATCGCCTACGAGACGGTGACCGATGCGCAAGGACGTCTGCCGCTCCTGACCCCGATGTCGGAAGTCGCCGGGCGCCTCGCGCCGCAGGTCGGCGCGCACGCGCTCGAGAAGGCGCAGGGCGGCCGCGGCGTGCTGCTCGGCGGAGTCCCCGGCGTGGCCGCAGCGAACGTTCTGATCCTTGGCGGCGGAGTTTCCGGTAGTCACGCGGCAACAATTGCCGTCGGGATGGGGGCCTCCGTCACGATTGTCGACCGCTCGCATGACGCCCTGCGCCGACTCTCGGCGCAGTTCGGATCGTCGCTGCGCACCGTCTACTCGACCAGAGCATCGATCGCCGACCTGCTGACGCGGGCCGATCTTGTCATCGGCGCGGTCCTCCTGCCCGGGGCCGCGGCGCCGAAGCTGATTACCCGCGCAATGCTCGCTACGATGCGCCCAGGCGCGGTGATCGTCGACGTCGCGATCGACCAGGGGGGCTGCTGCGAGACATCGAAGCCGACAACTCGTTCGAGTCCAACCTACGTCGTCGACGGCATTGTCCACTATTGCGTCGCCAACATGCCGGGAGCGGTGGCGCGCACGTCGACCTTTGCCCTCAACCACGCGACGCTCCCGTTCACCCTGGCGCTCGCGGACAAGGGTTGGCGAACCGCGCTGCGGGACGACCCGCATCTTCGAGCCGGACTCAACGTCTGCGAAGGCATGGTGACTTGCGAACCGGTAGCCGAGGCCCACGGGTTGAATTATGCGAGCGCGAAAAGCGCTCTTGGATAATCGGTCACCGCTGACGATCCGCTAAGGTCTGTCCCCGTGTCCGTTCAGGGCTCCCGGGGCCCAGTTAACCCCGTCGCGCATGGCGTAGAAGATGTGGGCGCCGATGCGGTCGACGCGACGAAGATAACCGGCCCAGTACGGCGACACGTAGTTGGCGTGGTAGTTGACCGCCTCGGCGACGACCGGATTGTAACTCTCGCCGCTGACCACCTCCTCCGCAATGCGAGTTGCGACCACCCACGGACCGGGCTCTTCGATCCGTAGCGACTTGCCTTCGCAGGCGAAGGAAAACTGGCAGGCGAAGGGCCGGTTGCGGTCCTGGTAGACCACGCCGCACACGGTGCTCGGATAAATCCCGCTGCGAACGCGGTTCAGTACAACCTGGGCGACAGCCGCCTGGCCGGCCTCCGGCTCGCTGCGCGATTCGAAGTAGATCGCCTCTGCAAGGCATCGCATCTGCTGCGCGGTTTCCTTCGGATCGATCAGCGTCGCATAGTTCGGCTGAGCGCCGCCAAGCACCGACTGCTGCGCGATGGTAGTCTCCCTGGCGTTTGGGTCGGTCACGACAGCAACCACGACTCCGTCGCTCGATGTTGGGGAAGACGAATTGAGGGCGAATTCGAGCGGCACCGCCGGCGTCCCGCCGTCGCTGAAGGTCGCCGCGGCGCCGCTGGGCGCGCGTTCAGAGTCGCGGGGGCGGAGCGGACTCATCGTATGCGGTGGGTCGAATTCGGTGTCCGGCTGACCTCCGATCCTGTGCAGCCACCGCGAGGGCGACTCCAGACGGACGACGCCGGGGCCGGCGCGGTCGCCGGCGTCAAAACCGGGCCGCAAGCCGATGAAGGGATCTCCCTTGGCGCTTCGGTCGACGGCGGGAAACGGTTCCCCCGATATTTTGAGGATCGATTTTGGCTCGACTTCTTCGATTGATGGATAGCCGCCGGGGTCGCCTCCGAACAAGCGCGTCTGGATGAGTGGAAGTGGCGTCCCGTCCGACTCCACAGCCTGCTGTCGGCTTGCAAGCGCAATGGCCTTTCGGATGGGATCGCTGTCTGCGAGGAGCCGGTTACGGTCGTAGATTCCCGACAGCTGAATTGACTCCTGTTCGGCCTCGGCTGTGATCGAAAGCAGTACGCCCATGGCGAGGCACCACGGCGCAACGACCGAAGCGGCCCATCCTATGCTCGAGCGACCCATCCGCCTTCCACGCGCCCTGTTCCATCCCGACGCGCAGGTCGTATGACGAGCGCGCAACGTGAACGCCGTTATTTATGTGCGCTTAAGGTTGCGAGCGGGTTACCGTAGCGGAGGGCGTGGCGTCCCGGATTGGGTCAGGGTCGGCGAGTCGCGTCAACGCAGCCGCTCGATCAGTCCCATTGCAGCGGATGGGTTTCGCGCCTTGAAGCCGCTGATCACGTAGAGAAAAACGTCCCGACCAAGCGGTTTGGAGGAGGGCGCGGCAACGGCCGCAAAGTCGCTCGACATCCCTCCATCCGCCCATGCCCGGGCGCGCGTAACCCATGCGTCGAGCGCTTCGCCCGGATAGCCGAGGGTTTCCTTTTCGCTGGTACCCATGATGCGCGCGTAGACAAAGGACGCCGTGAGATCGGCGATGAGGGGAAAGACGCTGTCGCCTGCGATTACGACCGCGACCGAGTGGGCGCGCGCGAGGCCGACGAATTCGGCCGTTCGGAAGCTGTCGTTGCGGACTTCGACCGCGTGACGAATGGCGAGGCCGTCGACGGACGACGGCAGAAGTTTCAGGAAGGCGGCAAAGTCGTCCGGATCAAATCCTTTGGTCGCTGCAAATTGCCAGTTGACCGGCCCCAGCTTGCCTTTGAGCTCTGTGACGCCGGTTTTGAAGAACCGCTCGACGGAGGATCCCGCTTCGCCGAGGACGCGCCGATTGGTAGCGAAGCGTGGTCCTTTGACAGCGAAGACGAATTCGTCCGGCGTCTCCTCGCGCCATCGCGCGAAGGTCTCCGGGGTCTTCGAGCCGTAGTACGTGCTGTCGATTTCGATGGTGGTGAGTTTGCGGCTCGCATACTCGAGCTCGCTTCTGTGCGGCAGGCCCTTCGGATAGAAAGCGCCGCGCCACGGCTCGTAATTCCAGCCGCCGACGCCAATGCGAATCCTTCCATATCTTTCGGCGGCCACTCGCGCCTCCAACGATCGCCAAACGAACCGGCTCTATTGACGCTTGACCGACACGACTGTTCCGCCGGTCAGCGCGACCAAGTCGGCCGGCGTGAGGCGGAAGACCGCGTTCGGCGTGCCGGCCGCCGCCCAGATCTCGTTAAACGCCATGAGCGACTCGTCGATGAGCGCGATCGGCGCCGTCCGGTGGCCGACCGGCGGCACGCCGCCGATGGCGAAACCGGTCGCCTCGCGCACGAAATCGGCGTCCGCTCGCGCAATCGGCTCGCCGACCAACGCCTCGACCTTGTTTTCATCCACCCGGTGCGCGCCGGAGGCGACCAACAGCACGGGACGACCGCTCGCCGAGCGAAAGATGAGCGATTTTGCGATCTCGGCCGCTTTGCAGCCGATCGCGGCCGCGGCGTCCTCGGCGGTGCGCGTGCCGGCGTCGAATTCGACGACCTCGAAGCGCGGGCCGAGCGCGGCCTGGACCTTGAGAGCGGAGGGGCTAGTCGCGGGTCTCAAGACGAAACCTGCTTCGCCGCGCCGGGCGCCAGATCCTCGGGCTTGGACGTGTTCGCGGCCATACCTTTCCCGGGCGCGGATGCAGTCATTTCAAGCTGTTGCGGCGCCACTTCCAGGCGACCGGCGGCGGCTCGGCGAGTTAGGCGCGCCGCGCATAGTCTTCGCGCCCGAGGCCGTCCGCCGAGACGACGCGAATGTTCGGGACGCTCCTGGCGCCGGATCTTGCGGGTCCGGGTTGCCGAGCCCCTGCCGTTTCCGAGCGCAGAATCAACCTTTTCAAGGTGTTCCGGCGCCATTTCCGGGCGATTCCGCTTTGCCGTCACCCGCGCCGCAACGGGCGCGGTCCAACGGGTTCGGTCCAAGAGGCCAACGACCAGCGCTTGCCGCCCGGCCTTCGACGGACGCGTGCGCGCGGCGGCAGCGAAAATGGCTTCGACGGAACCCGACACTTGGCCTTCTCGTTTCAGGGCGGCGCTTACGAACAAACATAGAACGCTGGCGTAACCTTGTCAAGAAACTGGTCTTCTTCTAAGTCGGAAGAGCCGGCGCCGCTTTCCAGCGCCATGCCAAAAACCAAGAGGGCCAACGCGCTTCACAATCAGACGAGACCGTCGTCAAACTCGAGCGAATCCGCTTCGCGGTGATCGAACCACGCCGTCGACCTCGTTTCCGCCTCGGCTTCGCTGTGGGCCTCGAGGAGCCGCCCATGGACGCTACCTTCTCCGCCGCTGCACACGCCATTCTTGCGCGGGTGACGACCAGCCAGCCGAACATTCCCGGCATCGTCGCGATGGCCGCTAACCGCGCCGGCGCCGTCTACGAAGGCGCGGCCGGCGTGAGGCGGCTCGGCGGCGCCGCACCGATGACGGTTGACAGCGTGTTCGCGCTCTTCTCCTGCACCAAGGCGATCACTGGCGCGGCTGTTCTGCAACTGGCCGAGCGGGGCCCGCTCGACCTCGACGCGCGGCAAAGCGCTACGCGCCCGAGATCGGCAGGCTGCAGGTGCTCGAGAGTTTTGACGACGGCGGCGAACCCAGGCTGAGGCCGCCAAGGCGCGACGTCACGACCTGCATGCTGATGCTCCACACGTCGGGTGTCGGCTACCACTATTTCGATGCGGGGCTGAGCCTTCGATCTGCCGGAAGACCCGGAGGCCTTCATGGGCGGCCGGGCGCTGCTTGGGACGTCGTTGACCATGAAGGTCAGCCCCCAGGACTTTCTTTGCCCGGGAAGAACTCCGCGTCGTGTGTGACGCCGCGGCTGACGCTCGCCATGCGAGGACGCTCCAACCGGGCGGCCCGCAGGTTGGATCGGCTGGGCCGGCCTCGGCAACCTCTATTACTGGATCGACCGCAGGGAACGGCGTCGCCGGATTCTGGGCGAGCCAGCTTTTCCCGTTCATGGACCCGACCGCGCTCGACGGCTTTCTGGCCTTCGAGACGGCGGTCTACGAGGCGCTGAGCCGCAGGGACTGACGGCCAAGTTTAGCGCTAATTTCACGGCGGTCCCCAGGGATTTCAGCGGCTTGTGACGGCGTTTAACGTCGCCGCGGAATCGGGCTCCGACCTATATTTACACTGATAAGTCGGTCTTTATCGCCTCGGCGCCCGATAAACATCCAGCAGCATCGGCTGCTCGAACCGGTAATCGCCGGCCTCCGTCCGTCCGGCCTCGAACAGGGCGCGGACTTCGTCGGTCTCGACATGCTCGCGGCGGACCTCGAGATAGGTGTGGCCCGTCACCCGCGTGACCAGCGTCTCGAAATCGGGGTAGCGCGGATACTGGACATAGCGAAACAGTTCGACCTCGCGGAAGAGGCGCTGCGCGGTGTTCCGCAGGGCCTTCTGCGCTGCGTTGCGCACGCGCGTCTCGTCGTTGAACGGACGCATCACCGGGAAGTGGGTTCCGTCCATTCCCGGTTCGACCACGCAGAGGAAGCCGGCCTCCGGCTTCAGCGCGCGAGCCGCCTCGGCGATGGCGACCTCCATCCTCTCGATCGGCACGTGATGCAGCGAGCGGAAGAAAAATACGCCGTCTGCCGAGCCGGACGTCACCGGCAGGCGCTCCGCCCGGGCCTCATGGAAGACGACGCCCGGCGTCGGTTCGGCCGTGCGGTTCTTGGCCGCCTGAAATCGGGTCCGGCTCAACCGCGATGACGGTCGCGCCCAGCGCGGCGAGTTCCCGTGAGGATTTGCCGGCGCCGCAGCCGACGTCGACGACGGTCATTCCGGCGACGGATGCAAGCGCGGCGACCGCCTCGACGTCTGCACGTTCGCCAAGAGGTTTGCGTTCGGTCATTGTGGGTAGTCCGGCAGATTGCGCCCCTGCCAGGAAGCGGCGCGGACCGATCCTATCACGATCACGTGAGCAAGTCCGAGGCGCAAACCAAAAAAAGCGTTGGTGAGATGCGGGTCGCGAACCCGAGTTGCCGTCATCGGACGCGGTCAACTTGCGCGAACCACAGCACGCCGGCGCTGGCTGAATTCTGACAACGGTTCAACAGGATCGGGCACATTGGTCGGTTCGGCTGGCGAGTGCTACGATTCCAACCCAGGCGCCAGGGAATTCGTTCATGACACCGAAAGCCAAGAGCGGTTCGTTTGACCCGGACGCGTTCCTCGCGACCATGAACCACGGCCGAACCCTGTCCGAGTATCGGACGGGACAGGTCATTTTCTCCCAGGGAGACGCTGCCGACTGCGTATTCTACATCGCGCACGGCAAAATCAAGATTGCCGTGACCTCCGAACAAGGGAGGGAGGCGGTCGTCGGCCTGCTTGGCGAGGGGGACTTTTTCGGCGAAGGCTGTCTGATTGCGCAACCTTTGCGCCTGGCCACGGCGACCACAATGACCCACGCCACGGCGATGCGCATCGAAAAAGCGGAGATGATCCGAGTCCTTCATGCCGAGCAGGCTTTTGCCGAGGTCTTCACCGCCCACCTGTTGACCCGCAACAGCCGCGTTGAAGCGGACCTCGTGGACCATCTGTTCAATTCGAGTGAAAAACGCCTGGCCCGCACGCTTCTGCTGCTGGCGAATTTCGGCAAGGAGGGAAAGCCGGAGCCGATCACCACGAAGATCAGCCAGGAGATGCTTGCCGACATGATCGGGACGACGCGGCCCCGCGTGAGCTCGTTCATGAACAAATTCAGGAAGCTCGGCTTTATCGAGTACAACGGGGAACTGAAAATTCATAGTTCGTTGCTGAGCGTCGTTCTGCGCGACTAGGCCGGGTTGGCGCCCCGGACGTTTTTCGCACCGGCGTGTTCATTATTGAACAGCGGTTCGTCCCCGGAATTGTTAATTTGAAACGTTGGGGGACAACCAGCCTTACTGTTGGCGAGCGAATGTGTGACCGCCTTTCGCGCGAGGTCCGGTACCCGATTCGTGCAATGATGGACGTCGGAAGGTGTCACATGAGCCAAAGCAATTCCAACGACGACGCGCCTGCGGATTCTACCTCGTGGATGGCTTAAACAAGGCCAGACGAGGCATTGCCACCCCTGCCGGGCGCCCAAGAGGGGTTGCGTCTCATAGACGCATTTTTGAGCATCGCGAATCCGGGCCATCGTCGAGCCGTCATTGACTTCGCCACTGAATTAGCAATTGCAGGCACGCCCAATCAACAGCACTAACGCTCTGGTTTTTAACTCTGCCCCCGACGGGGCTGGGATGCCAAAGGCGCCCGCGGGTCATCTGCTGGCGCGGTTCTCGCGAAGGGCAGCGCGAGACCGAGGACCTCGACGAGTCGAACGGCCGATCGTTTCGATAGCGTCAGTGCCAACAAGGAAATATCCACTCTTTGCGATCGCCTGTTTTGCCTCGGCGGCAAATGGAAAGTTCTCCTCAGTCATTGCGCCGTGATCCGACCAATAGCCACCTGGCGCTGGCGGGAGTTGGCCCGGATTGTCTTTGTCCAGAATCCCGAAAATCGACCCGGGCCTGACGCTTTGCCCGACCAATTTCATCAGGATAAATTCCATCCCCGTCTCTCCGTGCGCCGCCTCGCCGTCATGCTTTTGAAGGCGTCGATCAGGCACGCCGCCCCGTCGAAGTTCGGCGCGCGACTGGAAATCCACTATCGAACCGAATTGTGACGCGTCTTTGCTGGCGTTCAAATCCTCAGCCGCAATCGTTTCGGGGCCAGGGCGCCGCTTTCGGGGCCGCACCCCCGGCCCGCCGTCGTTCTTCTTTTTCCCGACAACCAGCCTCGCCAACTGCGCCGCGGTTCGGCCCGAGGCGCGGCTTTGCCGGACGTTCTCATGGAGAGCCGGCCTCATGCACCCGCAGGGGCGCCTCCCTCGGCAGTGCGGAGCGAAGTCTACAGACTTGAGTGACCTGGCTTCTCGATCCCGATCGAAAAATCGTGGTCGCCTTCGTGCCCGCAGACATCGAAAAGAAAGCCTTGCCCGCTTCCCTTTCCTTCGTGCAGCAAAGCCCCCGCCTTTCTGGCTGCTGAGAGGGCCACGGCGAATTTTTCCGCCGTGGCGATCTGGCGCGGCTCCTCATGCGCCCTGTTGAACGTCACTCGGTACATCGTCCACTCCTCATTCTGGCGTGGGCCGCGATCACGCATCCTGGATCGCGCCGGCGAAGCCGCTTCGACTTCCGCGACGGCTCGATGGAACTCAGTCCATTGGAGAGCCTCTGCGGGCTCGATCGGGAAAACCCTCCGATCGGTCTGACAAAACTCGTCCGGTGGTCAGCCGCTGTGGTCACGCGACTCTTGCCGGGGGTCGCAGCTTAAAATTGAACTCTCGTCGCGTGGCTGGACGGGTTGGAGCGTGCGCAATCGCGGCGTGCGTGTTGCAATAGCTTGCCTCAGACGGGCATGCAGAACCGCAGAACCGGAATGTTTCGAAGTGTTGCGGATCGCCGATCGGCCAGCGGCACATGTTGGGCCGCAGCTCGATAAATCTGACGGGAACCGACGCGACGAGCGACGCGGAACGAAGGCGATATTTCCCATCGGCCTCCTGCCTACCGCGGAACCCGTTATTGTCTGTGGGGCGATTGATAGGCTTGGCGATCTCGGCCATTTCTCACCCCATAAACTCTCTTCCGTGCGCCGTACACGATCGTACGGCGCTCGAAGATAACCTCTCCTACAGAATTATGGAAAGCTTACCCTCTCCAACGGAAAGGCTTTTCCGCCGTTTATTTCAAGGACGTCGTTTAACCTTCCGTATTGATTATTTGGAGACGATTGCACTTTTTTCAAGTCGTAATTATAGATCTAGCTTATTAAGCTGGTCGAAATAAGGAATTGGCGGGAAACAATTCCTTCCTTGGCCGGATTCAACGACGGGAAACTTTCGTTGGAGGCTCACCTGAGGCTCACCGCAGAAAGGCGTCGCGCCGCGCCATGCGAACGCCCTTCGCAGGCGCCGCCAACCGCCGTTGCAAAACGCCGGCCTTCCGAGCCGAGAACGTGAGCATCCCGCCCTCGATGCGCTCAGCCCGCGCGGGCCTGCTCGGCTTCGCGCAAATCCTTCTTCGAGATCTTGCCGACGCCCGTCTTCGGCAACTCGTCGCGGATTTCGAGCGCGCTGATCATTTCATGCTTGCCCAGCCGGTCCTTGAGGAACGCCTTCAGGTCGTCCAGCGACAGCGGCGGCGCGCCGGCCTTGAGCTTGACGAAGGCCTTCGGGGTTTCGCCGCGGTAGGCGTCGGGCACGCCGATGACGCTCGCTTCCTCGACCGACGGGTGCTGGTAGATCGCCTCCTCGATGTTGCGCGGATAGACGTTGAAGCCGCCGACGAGCAGCATATCCTTGGTGCGGTCGACGACATAGAGGTAACCGTCCTCGTCCATGGTGCCGACGTCGCCGGTGCGGAAGTAGCCGTCGGAGGTCAACGACTCCCGAGTCTCGTCCGGCTTCTTCCAGTAGCCCTTCATCACGTTGGGGCCGCGGATGCAGAGTTCGCCGGGTTCACCGGGAGCGACCTCCCGCTCGGCGTCGTTGACGTCGACGAACTTGAACTCGATCCCCGGCAGGGGAACACCACACGAGCCCGGCTTCACCGGACCTTGCGGCGGGGTGAAGGTGCCGGTCGGCGAGGTCTCCGACATGCCCCAGCCCTCGCAGAGGCGGCAGCCGGACAATTTCTGGAATCTCTCCTGGACGGACAAGGGGAGCGGCGCGCCGCCCGACGAGCAGTACCGGAGCGACGACAGGTCCATCGTCTCGATCCCCGGCAGGCTGATCAGCGCGACATGCATCGTCGGCACCCCGGAATAGAGGGTAATCTTCTTGAGGACGATGTCCTTCGCCGCGGCCGCGGGGTCGAAGCGCGGGTGCAGAACGAGTTCGGCCCCCAGGCGCAGCCCGAGCATCAGGACGACCGAGAGCCCGAAGATGTGGAACAGCGGCAGGATGGCGAGGAAGCGCTCCTCGCCTTCCCTCAGCGGCTCCGGCAGGGACTTTGTCGACTCCAGATATTGCCCGCAGGCTACGGTCAGGTTGGCGTGGGTCAGCATTGCGCCCTTGGGCAGACCGGTCGTGCCGCCGGTGTACTGGATGACCGCGAGCGCATCCTCCGGAACGCCGATATCATGCGCGGTAAAGCGCCCGTCGTTGTCGAGGAGGTCGTGGAAGGCGACAATGCGCTCGTCTCGCCCGACCGCGGACAGCATGCTCTGCGCCGTCATGAACGCTTTCACCGGCCAGGGCGCGAGCGCGTATTCGGCGAATTCGCCGACGACGATTCTCTTCAGCCGCGTCAAGCCGAGAAGCTTTTCGGCCTGGGGATAGAGCGTGGCCAGGTCGAGGGTGACGAGGATATCCGTGTCGCTGTCGCCGACCTTGAGCTCGAGCGTGCGGATCGCGTCGAGCGGCGAATAATTGACGACCGCGCCCCCGGCCTTCAGCACGCCGAAGAAAGCGATCGGATAATGGGGAGTGTTCGGCAGATAGAGGCCGACATTCACGCCGGGTCCGACCCCGAGTTTCTGGAACCCCGCCGCTGCGCGGTCGGACAGCGCTTCGAGCTCCGCGTAGGTGATCCGCTTGTCCATGAACTGCAGCGCGGGAAGCGGACCGAAGCGCCGCACTGCTTCCGCCAGAACGCTTTGCGCGGGCGCCGTCTGGAGCGGCGCGTCCCAGCGGACGCCGGCGGGATAGGACTTCAACCACGGCTGAGCGTTCATCGACTCCCTCGCGCTTTCTGGTGTTTTTCTTTGCGGATGCGCCGAATTCGAAGTCCGGCGCAGACCCGCCAGATGGCGCCGCTGCGCCGCGCCGTCAAGCCCGCGGCAGGAGCTCGAACCCGCCTCTGGGCCTGTTACGGCGCCCCGTCGCAACTCAAACTGAACCCCGTCGGGCTCTGGCTGACCACACGACACGTCGACCGGATCGTCATCGAGATCCCAGCGTACTTGCCCGTGCCTGCGATAGCCTCATGCACAGCCGGGATGCCCGGCGCGTTCCCCGGCTGAGACTGGGGCGTGACTTTCCACAGCACCTGGTCGCCGCCCGGATCAGTCTCGACGCAATATTGGCGCTCCTCGACCATTGAGCCATTGGCGCCCTGGATGACGCCGAGACAATGCATCTTGTGATCGGAACCGTCGCCGACCGTTGTTTGCTCGTCGATGAGAACGAACGCTTCGCCATTCTTGCCGAGGTTTTCGGCCTGGACGACTTTCGCCGCGACCGTGAACTTGTTAGCGAAGATCATGTCCTTCGGCGTCTCTGCGGCGAGAGCGCTCGTTGCGGCGACCAAGGCCGCCGCAGCGACGGCGATCGGAATCGAGAGACGATGTTTCATCGGAGCCTCCTCGCTCTCGTGAGGCGCGTTGCGCTGCTGCGTTCCCCTCCATTGCCAGCCGGGGCCTCCACGCGCCTCTCATGGAACAGTAGGCCTGTGTTTGGTCAGGGACTTGACGCAGATCAATAATGGCGCCGATCCTTCAGGTTGAAGCGTGGACCGTCTGCTCTTTCGAGGCGTGATCGCCGACCGCGCGTTACGCTTCTCTCCGCGCTGCCGCGCCGCTCTGGAGGATGGGCGACGCGCCGGCGTTGCGTGCGGCGCACGCCCGATGCAGGATCGTCGCCGTCAGAGGCTTCTTTCGGGAGGACTGAGCAATGGCGGACGACAAGCATCCGGTCTGCGCCGTCGTCGGCGTCGGCCCGGGCAACGGCGAAGCGCTCGCCCGGCGCTTTTCTTCAGACGGCTACGCTGTGGCGCTGATGGCGCGGCGCGCGGATCTCACCGCAAGGCTCGCCGGCGAACTTGCACACGCGAGAGCCTATTCCTGCGACGTCGCCGACGCGGCGTCGGTCGCGAGCGCGTTCGAGCGCACGCGGGCGGAGCTCGGCGACGTCGACGTGCTCGTCTTCAACGCCGGCTCGGGCGTCTGGGGGACGATCGAGGATGTGTCGCCGGAAGACTTCGAGCGGGCGTGGCGAATCAACGCGCTCGGCCTCTTTCTGACTGCGCGGCAGGTGATCCCGGCGATGCGCGCGCGGGGAAGCGGCGCGATCATCGTCGTCGGCGCGACCGCTTCGCGCCGCGGCGTCGCCGGCACGGCCGCCTTCGCCCCGGCCAAGATGGCGCAGCGCGGGCTCGCCGAATCAATGGGCGCCACCTCTGGCCGGCCGGAATCCATGTCGCGCTGATCATCGTCGACGGAGTCGTCGGCGGGCCGGTGACGCGCGCGCGGCTCGGCGACCGGCCGGACGAGGCTTTCATCGGGCCATCGGGAGTGGCCGACATCGCCGCAAGTCTCGTCAGACAGGATCGCTCGGCCTGGAGTTTCGAGGTCGAGGCGCGGCCATTCGGAGAGAAGTGGTGAGCGCCCGGGCGTGATGACGCCGCCTCCGATCGTCACCGCGAGCGCCGCAGTTCGACCCTGATTTACGCCCCGCTGCTGGTGGGCGCCCTCACCTGCCTGTCGACCTTTCCCTAAACGAGCGGCATGACGGCGAAGCCAGCGCGGTCGCGCTCGACTCTCACGGCCCCGCAAGCAGCCCTGGCAATTCCGCCAGCGTCCGCACTTCGAAGTCGGGTGCGCCCGGCAGGCGCTCGTGGCGCTGGCCGTAGCGGTTGCACCAGATGACGCGCATGCCGAAGGCCGAGGCGGCATAGGCGTCCCAGGCGTTGGACGACTGGAATGCGATCGCCCGCGCCTCGAGACCGAGCGCATCGAGCGCGTAGCGGTAGACCTTCGGATGGGTCTTGAAGACGCCGACTGTCTCGACGGAGAGGACGGCGTCGAACAGGTCCGCAAGCCCGGAGCGCCCGACAAGCGTCTCGAGCATCGCGGGCGTGCCGTTGGAAAGGATCGCCGTCCTGAACCCGCGAGCCCGCAACTCGCGCAGCGCCTCGGGAACCTCCGCAAACGGTTGGAGGCCAAGATAGAGATCCATCAGCCGCTCGCGCAGGCCTGGCGCGTCGAGCCCCAGGCTCTCGATGGCGAAGTCGAGCGCATCGCCCGTGACCGACCAGAAGTCGGCGTGGCGGTTCTGCAGCGTCCTCAGCCACGTGTATTGCAGCTGCTTGTCGCGCCACAGCGCCGTCAGGGCCGCGCGCTGTTCCGCCGGCACGCTCTCGCACCGCGCGGCGGCGGAGGCGAAGTCGAACAAGGTTCCATAGGCGTCGAAAACGCAGGCGCGCACGCCTTCGAGGCAAGCTGGCTGGCTCACAGTCGCTCCTGGCGAAATTGCGTTCCAACTCCTCCCGTTCGCCGATCGGAAAAGCGGGTCTCCCTGTGGCGGCCGAGCATGTCTCCGCCCTGCGAGAACTGCAAGGACGGAAGCCAGCTCGGCGCAGCTTGCGGTCGCCCGGACATCTCGCGCCTTGCGCTGGCGCTTCCGAGCGACGACAGTCGCGCGCCATGACCGACACCTCCTCCCCAGCCGCTCCCGAAGACGCCGCGGAAACCGCCCGGCGCTCCGGAGCTCTTTCCATCCGTCTTGCGCCGGGCGACGTGATCTTTCGTCCCGGCGACCGGGCGCGCGGATGGATCGTCCTCGAAAAGGGACGGGTCAAGGTGGGCTTGACCGCCGACAACGGCCGCGAGGTGGCGCTCTACCGGATCGAAGCGGGCGAATCCTGCATGCTGACGACATCGGCGCTGTTCAGCGGCGACACGATGCTCGCGGAAGCGGTGGCCGAGACGGAAGTGCAGGCCTGGCTGATCCCGACACCGGTGTTCGAGCGTCTGCTCGGCGAATCGGCCGAGTTCCGCCGCACAGTCCTGAAGAACTACGCGGACCGCGTCGCCGACCTCGTGATCATGATCCAGGAAGCCTTGTTCCACGCCGTGCCGAAGCGGCTGGCGCGGCTGCTTCTCGACAGGGCCCAGGGCGGCGTCGTGGCGGCAACCCACCAGGCGCTCGCCGCCGAACTCGGCAGCGCGCGCGAAGTGGTGAGCCGCATCCTGCAGCGGATGGAGAAGGAGGGCGCGGTCTCGAGCGAACGGGGCCAGATCCGCATCCGCAACGCGGCGCTGCTGCGGGTGACGGCCAGCGCAGAAAGGTGATGCGAGCCGCTACAATTTCGACTCGCGATTCAGAAGCACCCACGCGCCTATCGCAAGCACCGGATCCAGAATCGATAATGAGATCAAAGTGTTATGCTCTATTCCGGCATGCGCGAGCAGAAGTAGCGGCACGGGAACGAACAAAATACGATCGACGACGGTCGCGGCGACAAACTGCCTGCCGCCCGACCGGCCGCCGAAGACGTACAGCCATCCGACGACGGCAAGCAGAAAACCGGTCAGCCGCGCGTACGCCTCATCATTCCCCACAAGGGGAGGGTCCATGTTTATTGTTTGAGAGATCTGCGGCAGGAGAAGTGAAAACATGCCAGCTGCCAAGTACAAGACGCCGTTCCACGTCACGTATCTTGAGGACTTGGGCAATTCCGCGGGCCTGCTAAGCAACGAATCCAGCAAATACATTTCCAATCCCTGTAGCAATTTGATATGTATGTTATCAATATTCCCAGAGCGAGAGTTTTTTATCTGGTGTCCGCCTGAGGGCAGCCAACCTGCAGTCTCCGCGACTGTCACGTTCTCGACGAACAACACCACAGCTTGAGCCCACCATACGCTCGGCATCGAAGCAGGAGGAGTCTCTGAGCGAAGGAGGCCGGATCTTCATCCGCAACACAGCGCTGCCGGGCGAGACGGCCAGCTCAGAAGGGTGACAAGGTCACAGACGGCGGCGGTTCCCGGGCCTAGTCCGGCCTTCGGCAAACCAACGGAGACAAGCATGTCAACCAATGTCGGCACGATCGACCGCATCCTGCGGATCGTCCTCGGAATCGCGCTCATCGCCTTTGCGCTGGGCTTTATCGCGCCCGGCGCGCCCTATGCCTGGCTCGGCTGGATCGGGGTCATCCCGCTTCTGACCGCGCTCGTCGGCTCCTGCCCGCTCTACAGCATCATGGGCCTGTCGACCTGCCCCGCCAAGCGCGCCTGAAGGCCAAAGCGTCTCGAGCCGCGCCGCGCCCTCATCGGGCGCGGCGCCCCGGCGCTCGCCTTTACGGCGCTCACGCCATCCGTGACGGCGTTTCTCGCCCGGCGATGTCCATTTCCCCTCGCAAATTCGCCGGAATCCCTTTATAGCGCCTCCGCCCGCCCGCCGGAGACCGGCGAAGACGCTTCACAAGGAACCCTGATGACACGCAAGCTTTCCGCGCATCTGCGCTCGACCGCCGCCGCGCTGGCGCTCGGGTTCGGCGCGACGCTCCTTCTCGCCGGCGCCGCCTCCGCCGATCCCAAGGTGGTGGCCAAGGTCGACGGGGCGCCGATCACCGACGAGGACGTCATGATCGCCATGGCCGATATCGGACCCGGCCTGCCGCAGAAGCTCGAGGGCGCGGCCCGGCAGAAATATGTGCTCGACTACCTGATCGACCTCAAGCTCGCCGCCAGAAAGGCCGAGGCCGACAAGCTCGACCAGTCTCCCGAATTCGCCAAGAAGCTCGCCTATTATCGCGACAAGCTGGCGATGGAACAGCTCCTGGGCTCGGTGGCCAAGGCCGCGACCACCGAGGAGGCCGAGCGCAAGGCCTACGACGAGGCCGCCAAGGCCGAGCCGCCGCAGGAGGAGATCCACGCCCGTCACATCCTGCTGCCGACCGAGGACGAGGCGAAGAAAGCCGAGGCGCGGGTCAAGGGCGGCGAGGACTTCGCCAAGGTCGCCAACGAGCTTTCCAAGGACACCGCCGGCGACGGCGGCGACCTCGGCTGGTTCACCAAGGACAAGATGGTGCCGGAATTTGCCGACGCCGCGTTCAAGCTGAAGAAGGGCGAGATCTCCGACCCGGTCAAGAGCCAGTTCGGCTGGCACATCATCCAGGTCGAGGACACCCGCACCAAGACCTTCCCGCCCTTCGAACAGCTGAAGGACCAGGCCGCCCGCTACGTCGCGCAGAAGGCGGAGAGCGAGGCGGTCGCGCAATTGCACGGCGCGGCGAAAATCGAGATGTTCGACGCCGACGGCAAGCCGTTGCCGCCTGCGGCGCCGGCCGCTGCGCCGGCCCCGGCCGCCGCGCCGGCCGCAGGCGCCCCGGCCGAAAAGCCGAAGCCCTGACACAAAGTCCCCGAGCAGGCGCATCATCCGCCTGCTCCTGTCCTTCCACAGGAACAAATCATGGCCGCCCCCGCTCCGATCTCTCCGCTCGCGCCGAAGAAATATCCGTCGCTGCCGCCGATCAAGGGCGTGCGGTTCGCCACCGCGGCGGCCGGCGTCCGCTATGCCGAGCGGACCGATGTCATGATGGCGCTGTTCGATGAGCCCGCCGCTGTCGCCGGGGTGTTCACCCGGTCGAAGTGTCCCTCGGCGCCGGTCGACTGGTGCCGCGCGCAGCTCAAGTACGGCAAGGCGCGGGCCCTGATCGTCAACTCGGGCAACGCCAACGCCTTCACCGGCCACCGCGGCGTCGACGCCGTCCAGGTCGTCGCGGACGCCGCGGCGAAGACGATCGGGGCCGCGCCCGGCGAGATCTACATGGCCTCGACCGGCGTCATCGGCGAACCGCTCGACGGCCTGAAGATCGCCCGCGTGCTGGCCGATCTCAAGAAGGAGGCGCGGGAGGACCGGCTCATGGACGCAGCAAGAGCGATCATGACCACCGACACCTATCCCAAGGTCGCCACCGCCTTCGCCCAGATGGGCGACACGATCGTCACGATCAACGGCATCGCCAAGGGCGCGGGCATGATCGCCCCCGACATGGCGACGATGCTTGCCTACGTATTCACCGACGCCCCGATCGCCGCGAGCGCGCTGCAGACGATGCTGTCGAAGTCGGTCGAGCGCTCGTTCAATTCGATCACCGTCGACAGCGACACCTCGACCTCCGACACGCTGATGATCTTCGCCACCGGGGCGGCGAAAACGGCGCCGCCCATCGAGGACGCGTCCGATCCGCTCGCCGCTCCGTTCCGCCGCGCGCTCGACAAGCTTTTGCGCAACCTCGCCCACCAGGTGGTGCGCGACGGGGAGGGCGCGCGCAAGTTCATCGAAGTCAACGTCGAGGGCGCCGCGACCCGCAAGGCCGCCAAGCGCGTCGCGATGTCCATCGCCAATTCGCCCCTGGTCAAGACTGCGGCCGCCGGCGAGGACGCCAATTGGGGCCGTGTCGTCATGGCGGTCGGCAAGGCGGGCGAGAAAGCCGAGCGCGACAAGCTCGACATCTTCTTCGGCAAGATCCGCGTCGCCCACAAGGGTCTGCGCGATCCCGACTACGACGAGGCCGAGGCGTCCGCCTACATGAAGAAGGATTCGATCGCCATCACCGCCGATCTCGGCATCGGCCGTGGCCGAGCAACGGTGTGGACCTGCGACCTCACCAAGGACTACGTGGCGATCAACGGCGACTATCGCTCGTGAAGCTGCTCCTGGTCGTCGCGGCGGCGCTGGTCGACGTCGACGGCCGCGTGCTGATCGCCCGGCGGCCGAAGGGCAAAGAGCTCGAGGGCCTGTGGGAGTTCCCCGGCGGCAAGATCGACGCCGGCGAGCGGCCGGAGGACGCGCTGATCCGCGAATTGCGCGAGGAGCTCGGCGTCACGGTCAAGGCGCCGTGCCTCGCGCCGCTCACTTTCGCCAGCCACGCCTACGAGGATTTCCACCTCCTGATGCCACTCTACGTGTGCCGCAAATGGGAGGGCTTCGTGCAGCCGCTCGACGGGCAGACGCTGAAATGGGTGTGGCCGAAGGACCTCAGAAGCTACCCCATGCCTCCCGCGGACGCGCCGCTGATTCCGCATCTGGTCGGCGTGCTGGCGTAGCGACTCGCTCAGGGAGACGCGGTCCAGCTCTTGTAGTCCTCGTCCGACATGGACGGCAGATTCTTGATGAAGGCCACGATCGTCCAGATCTGCTGGTCGGGCGCCCCCGCCAGTCCGAAGCTCGGCATGCCGGTCATCTTGACGCCGTTCTTGATCACCCAGAAGAGCTCCGGCGCGGTCCGCTCTTTCGCCATCACCTTGAGATCGGCGGGAACCGGCTTCAGTCCCTCGGACCACTTGGCCCAATCCTTGTCCGGCGGTCCTCCATGACAGTTCGCGCAGCCGATCGTCGCGTAAGCGCGCGCGCCGGCCTTGACCATCGCGGGATCGGTGAGCGAAGCTGGCGGCGTCTCGGTTGCACGCCGCGCGACCGAGGCCGCACGAACGTGGGCCAGCGCCCAGCTGACGATGGCCGGATCGTCCTCGCTTTCGGCGACGCTGTAGAAGCCGCCGAAGAAAAAAACCGCCGCGCCGATGGCGAGAATGATCGCAAGCGCGCCGATGAGAGCCAGGAATCGCATGGGCCTTTTCTCCAACCTTTGCCGCGCGTCGGATCTCGGACGGGGACGCCAGACACCGCGATTTGACCACCGGAGCGTCCGCTGCGCAAACCATCGCGTAAGGTCTGGCCTGTAGAGTGCCTGCGATGCCGACGGCCAATTCGATCGAACTCGCCGCCCTGCCCGCCGCGCCTGACCTCGCCGCGGCCGTTTCCGCGTGGCTCCTCCGGCTCGCAGGGGAACGGCGCATGTCGCCCCATACGATCGAGGCCTACGGCCGCGACGCGCGACAGTTCCTCGCCTTCCTCGCCGAGCGGTTCGGCGCGCCGCCTTCGATCGCCGATTTCACCGATTGCGCCCCCGCAGACCTGCGCGCCTTTCTCGCGCGGCGCCGGGCGGAGGGCGTCGAGGGGCGGTCGCTGCAGCGGGCGCTCTCCTCGTTGCGCTCGCTCGCGCGCCACCTCGCGCGCGAGGGTGGCGGCGGCGCGGCGGCGCTCGGCGCCATTCGCGCGCCCAAGGCCCCGCGGCGCCTGCCCCGCCCGCTCGCCCCCGCGGACGCGAAAGCCGTCGCGACCACCGCCCCGCGCGAGGGCGAAGCCCGCGAGCAATGGGTGCTGGCGCGCGACGCCGCGGTGCTGGCGCTCTGCTATGGCGCGGGCTTGCGCATTTCGGAAGCGCTGTCGATAAGCCGGGCCGACGCGCCGGCCGGCCGGGTCGAGACGGTGACGGTCGTCGGCAAGGGGAGCAAGACCCGAGTTGCGCCGGTCATCCCGCCCGTGCGCAAGGCGGTCGACGATTACCTCGCTCTCTGCCCCTATGTGCTTGAACCGGACGGCCCGCTGTTCGTCGGCGCGAAAGGCGGCCCGCTGTCGCCGCGCATCGTGCAACTGGCGATGGAGCGGATGCGCGGCGCGCTCGGCCTGCCCGACAGCGCAACGCCCCATGCGCTGCGCCATTCCTTCGCCACCCATCTCCTGGCGCGCGGCGGCGACTTGCGCACCATCCAGGACCTGCTCGGCCACGCCTCGCTGTCGACCACCCAGGTCTATACCAATGTCGACGGCGCGCGGCTCATCGCCGCCTATCGTTCGGCCCATCCGCGCGCCTGAAGCGGCATATCGACGGGCCCGGCCGCGACGGGCTAAGACAGCGCCTTCCCTGTCGCGGAGGTTGAAAGAATGTCCGGCAAGCGCATCGTCTTCACCGGCGGCTCCGGCAAGGCCGGCAGCCACGCCGTCGCCCATCTCGTCGCTCACGGCTACTCGGTGCTCAACGTCGATCTGAAGCCGCTCGAGACGCCCGCCGTCCCGACCCTGATCGCGGATCTGACCGACGGCGCGCAGGCGTTCAACGCCCTGACCACCCATCCGACCTTCGCCGGCTTCGAGGAGGGCAAGCCACCGCGTCCGCCGGACGCGGTGGTGCATTTCGCGGCGGTGCCGCGGGTGCTGATCGAGCCCGACAACACGACCTTCCTGAAGAACGTGATGAGCACCTACAACGTCGTCGAGGCGGCGGTGAAGCTCGGGGTGCGCAAGATCGTGATCGCCTCGAGCGAGACGACTTACGGCGTCTGCTTCGCCGAGGGCGACAAGGACTTCCATTCCTTTCCGCTGGAAGAGGACTACGACATCGACCCGATGGACTCCTACGGCCTGTCGAAGGTCTGCAACGAGAAGACCGCCCGCGCCTTCGCCGTGCGCTACGGCGCCGACATCTATGCGCTCAGGATCGGCAACGTGATCGAGCCGCACGAATACGGCCAGTTCCGGCGCTTCCTCGCCGACCCGGCGATGCGCAAGCGCAACGCCTGGAGCTACATCGACGCGCGCGACCTCGGCGAGATCGTGCGCCTCTGCCTGGAAAAGGACGGCCTCGGCTTTCAGGTCTTCAACGCGACCAACGACACGATCACCCTCGACCGGCCGACCCGCGAAGCGCTCGAGATGCTCTGCCCCCACACCCCGGTCACCCGGGAGATGGGCGAGTTCGAAGCCCCGCTGTCGAACCGCAAGGCGCGCGAGGTCCTCGGGTTCCGGGAGACGCACGACTGGCGGAGATACGTCGATGCCGTCGACGACGGCGCGTGAGGCGAGACGGGCGCGCTTTTGTAGGGCGCGGTTGACGACTGCGCCCCGCAGCAGTTCATGTCCCGCGCGGCTTCGCCCGGCTGGTCGGCGCGGCGTTCGCCGGGTCCTCCGGCCAGAAGTGGCGCGGGTAGCGGCCGCGCAGGTCCGAACGCACCGCGGCCCAGGAGCCGCGCCAGAAATTCGGCAAATCGCGGGTGATCTGGATCGGCCGGTGCGCCGGCGACAGGAGATGCAGGGTCAGCGGAATGCGCCCGCCGACGACCGACGGGTGCTCGCCAAGCCCGAACAGCTCCTGCACGCGCAGCGCGATCGTCGGGCCTCCGTCGGCCTCGTAGTCGATCGCGGCGGCGGTTCCGGTCGGCGCCAGGAAATGGGTCGGCGCTTCCTCGTCGAGCCGACGCGCGAGATCCCACGGGACCTTCGCGCGCAACGCCTCGGACAAATCGTCCGCGCCGATCTCGTCGAGGCGCGTCTTCCCGACGAGAAAGGGCGCGAGCCAGTCGGGGTCTTCGGCAAGCCGCCCGTCCGAAAGATCCGGCCATGGCTCGCCCTCGGCGCGACGCAGGAACAGCACGCGGTCCCGCCATTGCCGGAGCGCCTTGCTCCAGGACAGGCGCGCGAGCCCGAGCGCCAGCGCACCACGCGCCAGCGCGTGCGCGCTCCTCTCGTCCTGCGGAACCGCGAGCGTCTGCTCGGCGAGGACCAGCGCGCCGAGCCGCCGGCGGCGGCGGAACCTCAGCGAGGCTGAGGCGCGGTCGAAGGCAAGCTCCTCCACGGATTCGATCGCCGCGCCCGCCACAGCCTCGACGTCGGGAAACGTCAGCGGCGCCGCGAGCAGGATGCGCGCGGAAGCCGCCCGGCCCGCGACCTCGCCGATCGCGAGAAACGGCTCGCCGGCCAACGCCTCGTGCGGCTCGAGCGAAGCGGCCCGCCCATTCGCCATCAGGAACTCGCCGCGCCTGCCCCGCGCCATGGCGATCCGGTCGGGATAGGCGGCGGCGAGCAGGGCGCCGGGGGATTGGCGCTTACCCTCATCCGGCCGGCTTGCGCCGCGATTCCCCCCTCTCCCTCCGGGAGAGGGGTCGGGGGTGAGGGCCTCCGCCCTCTGCGCCAGACCGCGCGCCAGCCGCCGCGCGTCCTCGGCCCGTGGCGAGCGGTCGCGGCGGAAGGCTTCGAGCCGGGCCGTCAGATCGACCGAGTCGCCGCCGAGGCCGCGCTCGGTCAGGACGACCGCGACCTCCGACGCCGTCCGCGCTTCGCCCGCTCGCGCCGCGTCGACCGCCATGCGGGCGAGGCGCGGTGGCAGCGCGAGGGCTGCAACCGCACGGCCTTCCTCGGTGATGCGGCCCTCCCCGTCGATCGCGCCGATCGAAACGAGAAGAGCGCGCGCTTCGGCCAGCGCTCCGCGCGGCGGCGGATCGAGGAAGGCGAGGCGCGCCGGATCGGTCTCGCCCCACAGGGCGCAGTCGAGCACAAGGCCGGACAGGTCGGCCGACAGGATTTCCGGCTCGGCATAGGGCTTGAGGCCGCCGTTCGCCGCCTCCTCCCACAGGCGGAAGCACACGCCCGGCTCGACGCGCCCGGCGCGTCCGCGCCGCTGGTCGGCGTTGGCGCGCGAGACGCGCACGGTCTCGAGCCGGGTGAGGCCGACGTCCGGCTCGTAGCGCGGCACGCGCATGAGGCCGCCGTCGACGACCACGCGCGCGCCCTCAATGGTCAGCGATGTCTCGGCGATCGAAGTGGCGAGCACGATCTTGCGCCGTCCCGGCGGCGCGGGCTCGACCGCGCGATCCTGCGTACGCTGATCGAGGGCGCCATAGAGCGGCGCGACATCGACGTCGGGGCGCCGGATGCGCGCTTCGAGCATTTCGGCGACGCGGCGGATCTCGCCCTGCCCCGGCAGGAAGACGAGCATCGAGCCGGTCTCGTTCGCCAGCGCCTCCAGCGCGACGCGCGCGACCTCGTCCTCGATGCGCGCGCGCGGGTCGCGCCCGACATAACGCGTCGCCACTGGAAAGGCGCGGCCCGCGCTCTCGATGAGCGGCGCGTCGCCGAGCAGCGCGCCCACGCGCCCGCCGTCGAGCGTCGCCGACATGACGAGGAGGCGCAGGTCCTCGCGTAGCGCGCCTTGCGCATCGAGCGTCAGCGCGAGCCCGAGATCCGCGTCGAGCGAACGTTCGTGGAACTCGTCGAACAGCACCGCCGCGACGCCTTCGAGCGAAGGATCATCGAGGATCATGCGGGTGAATACGCCTTCGGTCACGACCTCGATGCGCGTGCGGGCCGAGACGAGGCTTTGCAGGCGCACGCGCAGGCCCACCGTCTCGCCGACCTTTTCGCCCAGCGTCGCGGCCATCCGGGCCGCGGCGGCGCGCGCCGCCAGCCGGCGAGGCTCGAGAACGAGGAGTTTGTTTCCCGCGGCCCAGGACTCCTCGAGGAGCGCCAGCGGAACGCGCGTCGTCTTGCCCGCGCCGGGCGGAGCGACCAACACCGCGCGCGTGCGTGCGCTCAGCGCCGCCCGAACGGCGGGTAGAGCATCGTCGATGGGGAGAGGATGAGCCACGCGCTTCCTTCGCAAGGGTCGCCGGCGGGGACAAGTGTTCCGTCGATCCCGTCGAAGGAGCAGGCCGTCGTTCCCGCGTAAAGCGGGAACCGGTGGATCGTGGGACGCCTTTCTCCAAAGCGTCTTCCAGGTTCTTACCAACCTAGGCGACGCCGCGCGACCGCCCTTGCCAGTACGGGGCGCGAAGCGCTTTCCTGTCCACCTTGCCCAGCCCCGTCACCGCGATCGCTCCGACGAAATCGATGGTTTTCGGCGCCCAGGGGCCGCCCCGCTTCGCCTTCACATGCGCATGCAGCGCTTCGAAGTCGGCCTCGGCGCCGCGCTTCAAGACGATGAAAGCCTTCACCGCCTCACCCCACTTGTCGTCCGGCACGCCGATCACCGCCGCCGAGGCGACCGCCGGGTGGGACATCAGCGCATCTTCGACTTCGCGCGGATAGATGTTGAAGCCGCCCGAGATGATCATGTCCTTGATGCGGTCGACGATATAAAAATAGCCGTCCTCGTCCTGCACGGCGACGTCGCCCGTGTGCAGCCAGCCGCCGCGGAATGTGTCGTCCGTGGCGTCGGGGCGCTTCCAGTAGCCGTTCATCGCCAACGCGCCGCGCACGCAGATCTCGCCCGGTTCGCCGGCCTTGACCTCGTTCATGTCGAAATCGAACAGTTTGACCTCGACCAGCGGATTCGGGCGTCCGCACGAGCCGAGCCGCCGGGGACGGGCGGGATCATGGTCGATCTTTCTCAGCGACGTGATGCATTGGGGGACCTCGGTCTGCCCGTAAAACTGCACGAAGACGGCGCCGAAGATCGACAGGCCCTCGAGCAGGCGGTCCGGCGACATCGGCGCCGCGCCATAGATGATCATCTCGAGCGAGGAAAGGGCGTACCGGGCGCGAACCTCCCTGGCGTCGATCAGCGCATAGATCATCGTCGGCACGAGCAGGACGGTGTTGATCCGCTCGGCCTCGACCGTTCGGCAGAAAGCCTCAATGTCGAAACCCGGCAGCACGCGGACGAAACCGCCGCGCAGCAGGATCGGGAAGATGTTGACCCCGCCCGCGTGGGTGATCGGCGTCGACGCGAGATAGCGGATGTCCTGCGGCCACTCCCAGTCGGAGAAGATGATCGCCGACATGTTGACGACGCAGCGGTGCGCGATCATCACGCCCTTCGAGCGCCCGGTCGTGCCGCCGGTATAGGCGAGCCAGCAGATCGCCTCGGCGTCGGCTTCGTCCACGAGCGGCGCGGGCTCGACGGATGTCATCTCGGCGACGAGGTCGCGGCCGCCTTCCATCGGCCCGAACGACAGCAGGTGGTGGACGCGAGGAGCACGCCCCTGGATGGCGCGGCCCCGCTCGGCGAATTTCGCGCCTTCCACGATCAGGGCGGCAGCCTCGGCGTCGTCGACGATGAAGGCCTGGTCGTCTTCGGCCGCGAGCGGATGCAGCGGCGTATAGCGCAGCCCCATCGCCGCCGCGGCGGTCACCACCGCCCAGGTTTCGACCCGGTTCGTCGCCAGCAAGGCGATCCCGTCGCCTTTCTTGAGGCCGAGCGTGCGAAACAGGGCGACGAGGCGTCCAGCCGCGTCGCCGAGCTCGCGGTACGTCCAGCGGGTCTGATTGTCGGCGATGGCCGGCCGATCGGCGAAGCGCGTGATCGCCGTGATCAGCATGGACCCGACGGTTCCGCCTTCGTGCAGCTTGCCCATGACGTTCTCCCAGGTCTCTTCCGCCCAGCATAGCTTAGGCCAGGGCGGCGGGAAACGACTGCCGCGCAACCGCTGATAGTCTGAAGAAAACCGACTTCCGCTCTCTCGTCGTAGTCAAACCCCGCGCCGAGACAAATGCGGCGGGCCTTCTTGCGAAGACCCGCCGCGATTTCTCGTCCAGACCAGTTCGCTTACGTGCCGACCGAGACCGCTGTCTGCAGCGTCGAGAGGTCGAGCCTGACGCCCGGGCCCATGGTGGAGGACACCGCCGCGTGCAGGAGGTAGTGGCCCTTGGCGCCGACGGGCTTCGCCTTGTTCACCGCATCGACGAAGGCCTTGATGTTCTCGGCGAGCTTGTCCTCGCCGAACGAGGCCTTGCCGACCGAGCCCTGCACGATGCCTGCCTTCTCGGCGCGGAACTCGACCGCGCCGCCTTTGGAGGCGGCGACCGCCGCCTTGACGTCCATCGTCACCGTGCCGACCTTCGGGTTCGGCATCAGGCCGCGGGGACCCAGCACCTTGCCGAGACGGCCGACGAGCGGCATCAGGTCCGGAGTGGCGATGCAGCGGTCGAAGTCGATCGTGCCGCCCTGGACGGCGGCCACGAGATCTTCCGCCCCGACCACGTCGGCGCCGGCTTCGCGCGCTTCGTCCGCCTTCGCCCCGCGGGCGAAAACGGCGACGCGCAGGGTCCGCCCGGTTCCGTTCGGCAGGTTGACCACGCCTCGGACCATCTGGTCGGCGTGCTTCGGATCGACGCCGAGGTTCAGCGCCAGTTCGACCGTCTCGTCGAACTTGGCCCTGGCGTTCGACTTGACCAGCTTCAACGCCTCGTCGAGCTTGTAGAGCCTGGTGCGTTCGACCGTCTCGCGGGCGTTCTTGATTCGCTTGCCGTGCTTGGACATGGGGCTTACTCCACCACCTGCAAGCCCATCGAACGGGCGGAGCCTTCGATCATGCGCATCGCGGATTCGATCGACTCGCAATTGAGGTCGACGATCTTCTTTTCCGCGATCTCGCGCACCTGCTCTTTCGTCACCTTGCCGACGAAGCCGCGGCCGGGCGTCTTGGCGCCGGAAGCGGGCTTCTTGCCGAGCTTGAGGTTGGCCGCCTTCTTGAGCCAGAAGGTCACCGGCGGCTGGCGCATCTCGAAGGTGAACGAGCGGTCCTGATAGGCGGTGATGACGACGGGGATCGGCGAGCCCTTCTCCATCTGCGCGGTGCGCGCGTTGAAGGCCTTGCAGAACTCCATGATGTTGAGGCCGCGCTGGCCAAGCGCGGGACCGATCGGAGGCGACGGATTGGCCGCTCCCGCCGGCACTTGCAGTTTGATGTAGCCGGTTATTTTCTTTGCCATGCGGCTGCTCCATGCACGGGCGCGACCCTCCGGGCTTTGGGCTCCGAAGGCTCACGCCAGGTTGCAGTTTCGTGGTGCGAACGGAAACCCCGGCTGGCGACCGGGCGTTCTTCCACGGGTGAAGGCGCGGCGGATAGCAGGTTTGCGGGCGGGGGGCAACCGCGTGATCGGAGGCGGGGCGCTCGACAATCCGATGAGCGTCAATCCGGCTCGCGCGAAGGCCTGGCGCATCGCTCTCCCTCGCGGGCATGGCTCAAGCGCGACTCGGGACAAATCTCTCGGACTTTGGAGCCCGCGGTAGAAGTTTGGCGCCACGCCGCTTGCAACTGATTGGATTGTGGACGTTTTCAGGCAACCGCATTCGGGATTGCAACAGTTTTCCGGTGGCCGGGGCTCCGACGAATAGGGCTCCAGACAAAGTCGCTGACCAGCGCCCGCGCAGACGGAAGACGGCGCCGTCGTAAGCCAACCATCTGTAAGTTCTTCGAAACTCGATAAGGCCGCAACATTAGCGCGAAGTGCCCCCTTTGAGCGGCCGAGCACGCCGCCGGAGCGGGGGATTGAAGGGGACGACTCCGGCAATGAGCCGTCGTTTCCGCAGCGGCATTTTGCCGCGCTCACGAAAGTGGGTTGAGCCTTGATTGTATCAATTTGCTAATGGTAAACATTCACGCGGTGGGGAGAAGAAGGTATCCTCGCAGTGGGAAGCGGAGGTGGGGCTCCGTCAGGCGGATCAAAAAGGGGCAACGGGGTCTGGCCGCCTCCGAGATCGGAGGATGGCAATGCGTCGGTCTTTATTGTTGGGGACGATTCTCGGCGTGATGGCGCTGCCGGGAATGGCCTCTGCGGCGTCGAATGCGGACATCGTGAACGCGATCGACAAAGGTCTCGCTAACCTGGCCACCACGCAGACCGCGGGCGGTTACTGGAATTATGGCGGCTATGAGCAGGCCGCCACCGGCGCTGCGGTCGGCGCCTTCGTGAGCCAGCAAAGCCTTTGGGGCACGAACACAGCCGCCTATCAGGCTGCGGTCAACAACGGCATAGGCTATCTGCTCAACACGGCGTCCGTCACAACGGTGGGCGTGCGAAGTGACGGCCAGAATGTCTGCGGCTCGGGCACTTGCACCGGGGTTTATTGGTACGGCGCCGGCGAATCGACCTACACCACCGGCATTGTCGCTTCGGCAATCGGCCAATACGCCGCGGCCGACCCCAGCGCCGTCGCGACGACCAGCGGACCGCTCGCGGGGATGACCTGGAAGCAGATCGGGCAGGGAATCGTCAACGAGTACGCCTACGGGCAGACGACCGCCGCGAATGCGATCGACCCAACCCGCATCGGCGGCTGGCGGTATTTCCCCGGCCAGGGCGATTCGGACGGCTCAACCACCCAGTGGGCGGTGCTGTCGATGATCTACGGCCAGTCGCTGGGCGCCACCGTTCCGGGCTTCGTGAAGACAGGACTGACCAGTTGGCTGGCGTTTGATCAGGCCTCCAATGGGTCGGGCTGCTATCAGGGACCCGCAAGCGGCCTTTGCGAGCAGTCGGACACCGGCAGCCTCCTGATCGGGCTTGACTTCCTCGGCAAAGGCACGTCCGACCCCCAGGTTCAGGCGGCGCTCGCTTTTCTCAACAACAACTGGACGGAAGGCGCCAACAGCACCTGGTACGGAAACTTCGGCCAGCCTTACGCCATGTGGGCCGACTACAAGGCGCTGGAACTGCAGGTCGGCCTGAACGACACCGGCACGATCACAAATCTGCTGACGGGGCCGGACTGCAGCAGCTTAACTGGCGACGCACCCGACAGCGGCGTCTGCAACTGGTGGCAGGACTACAATGAGTGGCTGGTGAAGAACCAGAACGGCGACGGGAGCTGGAATGGCTACGCATACTGGTACGGCCCGTTGGCGACCGCCTGGGACGTCAGCATCCTCGGCGGAACGATCATTCCGCCCCCGAACGGCGTCCCGGAACCGTCGACCTGGGTGATGATGCTCGCCGGCCTGACCGGCCTCGGGCTTGTCGCCCGCCGTCGGCGCAAGGAGCGTCTCGCGGAAGCGATCGAATAGCTCGCCTTCGACGGAGCGTTGAGCACGGAAAGGCCGCCAGACGTAGGCGGCCTTTTCGCATTCGGGAATTTCGGTCCCAGCGTCATCGCGAGGAGCGCAGCGACGCGGCGATCCAGAACTGCCGCTTTCGCCCTTCATCTGTGGATCGCTTCGCTTGCGCTCGCGATGACGGGGACCCGTTCATCCGCCTCCCGTCTCCGCGTGTTCCCGGTCGAACCGCCAAACCTCCTCGAACCCCATCAGCCGGTTCAACTCGGCGAACGGATAGACCGGCGCTTCCGAGCCGAGCGACGAGCCCGTCTCCTGGATTTTTCGGTAGACGGTCTCCAGCGCGGCAGCGGCGGAAAGAAGCCCCGCGACCGGAAAGATGGCGAGCGCGTAGCCGAGCTCGGCGAGGCGGGCGCTGGAGAGCATCGGGGTACGCCCGCCTTCGACCATATTGGCGAGAAGCGGCTTGTCGCCGAGCGCGCGGCCGATCTCCGCCATCTCGTCTTCCGTCTCGGGCGATTCGACGAACAAAACGTCCGCGCCCGCTTCCGCGTAGAGCCCCCCGCGGCGGATCGCCTCGGCGAGGCCGAGCGACGAGCGCGCGTCGGTGCGGGCGACGATCAGGAAATCGGGGTTCTGTCGCGCCTCGGTCGCGACAGAAATCTTGCGGACCATGGCGTCGGCCGCGATCACCCGCCGGCCCTGCGTGTGGCCGCATTTCTTGGGGAACTCCTGGTCCTCGAGCTGGATCGCCGCCGCGCCGGCCCGCTCAAAACCCTGCACGGTGTGGCGCACGTTGAGAAGGCCGCCGTAGCCGGTGTCCCCGTCGGCGATCAGCGGCGCCTGCGCCATCCGCGCCATGAGCTCCACGCGGCCGACCATGTCGGAGTAGCTCGCGAGCCCGGCGTCGGGCAGGCCGAGATGCGAGGCGACCGTCCCGTATCCGGTCATGTAGAGGGCGTCGAAGCCCATCCGCGCCGCCATCCGCAGCGACACCATGTCGTAGACGCCAGGGGCCGCGATCACCCGGTCCTTCGGGCGGGCGGTCAGGACTTGGCGCAGGGTCTTGGGCATGGCGGCTCGCTGGTCGGAGGAAGCGCCGGAAAGGGATAGGCGGAGACGATCCGACCGGCAATATGCGCCAGGCCGCAATATGCCCGATGTTGACGCTGCGCCCTGTCCGGACCATCCTCCCATCACCCGCAGCGTCCATCGAAGGCGCGGCGTGACAGAACCAAGAAGGGAGGCGCGGCATGACCATCATCAAGCACAGCATCGACGCCGAGACGGCGGAAAAGGCGGTCGCGGCGGCGGCGAAGAAGGCGGCGGAGCTCAATCTCAAAATGTGCATCGCGGTCTGCGACGAGGGCGGCGACCTCAAGGCCTTCAGCCGAATGGACGGCGCGCAGAAACTCTCGATCCAGATTTCGCAGGACAAGGCCTACACCGCAGTCTCTTATTCGATCCCGACCCACGCCTGGTTCGAGTTCATCAAGAACGACCCGCCGCTCCTGCACGGCATCACCCACACGCCGCGCCTGATCGTGTTCGGCGGCGGCTTCCCGATTATGCTGAAAGGCGAGATGGTCGGCGCGATCGGCGTCAGCGGCGGCCACTACAGCCAGGACATGGAATGCGCGCGGGCGGGGCTCGAGGCGATCGGCGCCGACGCTGGCTAGGTTTCCGTCCCTGACGTTCAGACCCCGTCCTCGGGCGAATTCCGACGGTTTCCGGCAGGACCGACAGGCGGCGCATCACGCGCGAGATATCCCTGCTTTCCGCCGAGCAGGGAACTTTATTTCCCTGCACCGCGAAAAAAGTTCCCTGCTCGATCGCGTAGGGAATTTTCCTGGAACAGTCTCCAATCATTGAGTTTTTTGGGCAGGCTTTCCCGTAATCGGCCGGAATGGCGGATATTCGCTGCATTTTTCCCTGATGGCAGGGAATTCGGCCGCGCTCGAGACCCCCGTCCTTCTCGCCGAAGGCCTACAGAAAGGGAGCCTGCTATCGGAGTCAGCAGGGCTGCGTGCTATGCGGTACGCCTCCAGTCCGCGAGGCTGACCTCGTCGCTGAGCTTCTGCAGGGGCCCGGGAACCAACCCCGCCGCTTCGAGGCTCGGTTCCGGCTCGCCCCGATAGAGGTCCCGGACGAAGACCGGCAGCCCGTCGGGCAGCCGGACGTTCACCGCCCGGCAGAGATGGAAGGCGTCGTAACCCATCTTGAGAAACAGGCTGTAGACCTTCGGGCCGCCGATGATTCCGATCGTGCCTGAGGCGACTCCGAGCGCCGCGCAGGCTTCCTCGAACGGAGCGCCGGCGGGATTCCAGAGGAGCGCGTTGGAATTGTCCGGATGGCGCGCCAGCGCCTCGACCCCGTGGGTCAGGACCAGACGGCGGCGGTTCGGCGACTTCGGCTGGATCTCCTGCGAGCGGCGCCCATGGACCACCGCCGCGACATGATCGAGCGCCTCGGCGAAATAGCGCTTGTCGGCGTCATGCTCGAGCGCGGGGGGCATGAGTCCGGTCGCGTCGGCGATCATGCCGTCGGCCGATGTGATGACGTAGCCTTCGATGCGATAGGGGCCGATCATGGGCGGGCCGCTACTCGGACGTGTCGGCGTTGACCAGCGACAGGAACTCGGCGCGGGTCGCCGGCTGGTCGCGGAACGCCCCGAGCATGCGGCTCGTCACGAGGTCGGCGCCGCGCTTGTGGATACCGCGGCTGATCATGCAATGGTGGGCCGCCTTGACGACTACCGCCACCCCGCGCGGGTTGAGCACCTCCTCGATGGTGTTGGCGATCTGCGCCGTCAGCCGCTCCTGGATCTGCAGGCGCTTGGAGAAGATTTCGACCACGCGCGCGAGCTTCGAGATTCCGACCACCCTGCGGTCCGGAAGATAGCCGACCCACACCCGCCCGATGATCGGCGCGACGTGATGCTCGCAATGGCTCTCGAACGTGACGCCGCGCAAGACGATCATCTCGTCGTAGCCGTCGACCTCGGAAAACGTCTTGCGCAAAACCTGCGCCGGATCCTCGTCGTAGCCGCTGAAGTACTCGCGAAACGCCCTGACCAGCCGATGGGGCGTTTCGCGCAGGCCGTCGCGGTCGGGGTCTTCGCCAATCCATTTGAGAACCGTGCGGAACGCCTGTTCGGCGTCGGCGTTGCTGACGGCCTTGACGCCTCCGGCGGGCGTTTCATGAGTCACGCTTTCGGGCTTGCTCGCCATCTCTTCATTCCTTCCGGCCGTCGGCTCGCCGCGCTCGACCTGTTCACCGAACTTTAGCCGTCGCCGGCTCACTTCACAAAGGGGCGTTCACGAATACCAGTCTTCCCTGGTCGGCGGCAGGCCGCTCGCCCCGCGAACGCGCTTCATCGCCAGCGTCTGATAGATCCCGGCGCTGTTGCGCTCGAAGGCTATCGAGCAGCCGGCGAGATAGGCGAGCCAGACGCGCGCAGTGGTTTCCCCGACCGCCGCGACGGCCTCGTCCCAGCGCGCTCTCAGCCGGTCGTGCCAGAGGCGCGTCGTCAGCCGGTAATGCTCGCGCAGGCACTCGACGTCGCGGATTTCGAACCCGCTCCGCTCGAGATTGGTGATTGTCCGGCCGAGATAGTCGAGTTCGCCGCCGGGAAAGATGTAGCGGGTCAGGGCCTTGAACTCTGGCGGCTTTTTGCCTGTGCGCGCGGCCCGGCTCCCGCCGGGCCGGGTGATGGCGTGATGCAGGTAAAGCCCGCCCGGCTTGAGTAGGCGGTGGACCGCCTGGAAATAGGTCTCGAAATTGGCGAGCCCGACATGCTCGAACATTCCGACCGACGTGATCTTGTCGAAGCGCCCGTCCCCCTCCATCAGCGCATAGTCGCGCTTCTCGAAAGTCACCCGGTCGGCGACGCCGAGTTGCTCGGCCTTCTGCCGGGCGAGCGCGATCTGCTCCTCGGACAGGGTCACGCCGACGACCTGCGCGCCGTAATTTTTCGCCGCATGGCAGGCGAGCGACCCCCAGCCGCTGCCGATGTCGAGCATCCGCTCCCCAGGCTGAAGCCGAAGCTTCCGGCAAATCATGTCGAGCTTTCGCCGCTGCGCGCTGTCGAGATCCTCGCTCCAGTCGTGGAAGTACGCGCAGGTGTAGACCATGTCCCGGTCGAGCCACAGCCCATAGAATGCGTTCGAGACGTCGTAGTGATAGGCGATGTTGCGCCGGTTCTCCGTCTCGGTTCCGTCGCTCTCCCGATCGCGGCCGATATGCTCGAGCGGCCAGGGCTCTCCGCGAGAAACGAACAGGAACGGCGCGATCGTGCGCACTGTCCTCAGCGTGGCGAGCGACTTGCGCAGTTCGCGCGTGCGCCCCTTCGGCCGGCGGGCGATGAGATCGAACAGCGTCCCGTTCTTCAGATCGATCCGCCCCGCCGCCCAGAGATTGGCGATCGATGTGATGTTGGGAGCCCGGAGGAGCCCCCCGATCACGCCCTCGTCGGCGATGGCGAGCGCCAGCCCATCGCTCGGCCATCCTTCGGGAATTGTCGAGCCGTCCCAGAGCCGGAAGCCGAATTCGGGCTGAAGCCGGCGGTGCACGTCTGCGAGCAGCGCCTTGAACGACGCAAGGCGCGATTCCGCCCCATTCATGTCCGCAAGCCTCCTTCTCTGACCCCATTCCCGGCGAAGGCTCATACACCATTTGCCGGACAGGCGAGGATGGACATGTCGATTCTCGCCGGGTAACAGCCGGCCCGGGAACAGGGCCGGACAGACGACATGGACAAATGGCGCCAGGGCGGCCTTATCGTGCGCGCGGCGGAGGTCGAAGATCTCGATGCGATCGCCAAGCTCGAACAAGATTCCTTTCCGGAGGATCAGGTCTCGCGGCGGTCGATCGGCTATTTCGTGCGCGCTCCGCACATGCCGGTGATTGTCGCCGCCGTGGACAGCGAACTCGCGGGCTATGCGCTCCTGTCGCTGCGCAAGGACTCGCAAGCGGTTCGCGTTTATTCGATCGCGGTGGACGCACGCTTCGCCCGCCGCGGCGTCGGTTGGGCGCTGCTGCAGGCTTGCGAGAAATATGCGCGGGGGCGCCAGAAGTCCCGCCTTACCCTCGAAGTCCGCTACGACAACGCCCCCGCCATCGCGCTCTACGAAAAATGCGGTTTTCGCCAATTCGGCGAACATGAGGATTACTATGCAGACGGGGCGACGGCGTTGCGCTACAGGAAATTCCTTCGTCCCGAAGACGGTCATCGGGATCGGTCCGGATCCGCGACCCCCGGGCGCGACCGACGGCCGATGTGAACCGTTTTGTGCTCCGGTTGCCTTGCCGCCGGAAGCCGCATAAAAGCGCCGCACTTCGCGGGACAATCCATGCCGAATTCGTTGCCTGCCCACCTTAAACGGCTAGAAGCCGAGTCAATATACATAATGCGTGAGGTTGTCGCAGAGTTGCGCAATCCCGTGATGCTGTACTCGATCGGCAAAGACTCGAGCGTCATGCTGCACGTGGCGATGAAGGCTTTTCATCCGGCCAAGCCGCCATTTCCGCTTCTTCACGTGGACACGACCTGGAAATTTCGCGAAATGATCGCCTTCCGCGATCAGACGGCGCGGCGGCTGGATCTCGAGCTTATCGTGCACGTCAACGAGGATGGCGTGCGGCGCGGAATATCGCCGGTCGCCTCGGGCTCTCAGATCCACACGCATGTGATGAAGACGGAGGCCCTTCGCCAGGCGCTCGAGAAGGGCGGCTATGACGCGGCGTTCGGCGGGGCGCGACGCGATGAGGAGAAGAGCCGCGCCAAGGAGCGCATCTTTTCGCACCGGTCGGCCGCGCACGGCTGGGACCCGCGCAATCAGCGACCTGAGCTCTGGCGGCTGTTCAACACGCGCGTTCGCGACGGCGAGTCGATGCGTGTCTTTCCCCTGTCCAACTGGACCGAACTCGACGTGTGGGAGTACATTCGGGCCGAGAACATTCCCGTCGTGCCTCTCTATTTTTCCAAACCTCGTCCGGTGGTCAAGCGCTCGGGCGCGCTCATCATGGTCGACGACGAGCGCCTGCCCCTCGAGCCGGGCGAGGAACCCAGGATGGCCCGCGTGCGGTTTCGCACCCTGGGGTGTTATCCGCTGACCGGCGCGATCGAGTCCGACGCCGACACGCTGGATGAGATCATCGCCGAAATGCGCGCCTCGACCCAGTCCGAACGACAGGGCCGTCTGATCGACAGCGACGAAGCCGCATCGATGGAAAAGAAGAAGCGGGAGGGGTATTTCTGATGAACAAGGCCGTTCGGTCCGCCGCTCTTCCCACTTTGCGACTCTTGACCTGCGGTTCGGTGGATGATGGAAAGTCGACGCTCATCGGCCGGCTTTTGTATGAGAAGAAGCTGATCTTCGACGATCAGCTCGCCGCCCTCGAGCGCGATTCCAAGAAGTTCGGCACCACCGAGAACGACATTGATTTCGCCTTGCTGGTGGACGGCCTGGAGGCTGAACGGGAACAGGGCATCACCATCGACGTCGCCTACCGGTACTTCGCGACGCCGGCGCGCTCGTTCATCGTCGCCGACACTCCCGGCCACGAGCAGTACACCCGCAACATGGCGACCGGCGCATCGAGCTCCGACCTCGCGATCGTGCTCGTCGACGCCCGCAAGGGCCTTTTGACCCAAACCCATCGCCACTCGATCATCGTGTCGCTGCTCGGAGTGCGGCACGTCGTTCTCGCGGTGAACAAGATCGACCTTGTCGGGTACGACGAGAAGATCTTTCGCGACATCGTCATCGAATACCGCAAGTTCGCCGAACTGCTGGGTTTCAACACCCTGTTCGCCATCCCGATCTCGGCCCGCTACGGCGACAACGTGTCGTCGAAAAGCCCGCACACCGCCTGGTTCGAGGGAACGCATCTGCTCGACTATCTCGAGCAGATCGAGGTCGATGAAGACCGCCGCGCCGCGCCGTTTCGCCTTCCCGTGCAATGGGTCAATCGCCCGCATCTCGATTTTCGGGGAATTGCCGGCACGATTCCGAGCGGCCGCATTCAGAAAGGCGAGGCGGTCGTCGTCGCCGGCTCCGGGCGCGGCAGCTCGGTCGCGCGCATCTTCGTCGCCGACCAGGAAGTCGACAGCGCGGAGGCGGGCGACGCGGTCACGCTGACGCTCGCCGACGAACTCGACGTCGCGCGCGGCGACGTTCTCTCCCATCCGGAAAGCCGGCCGGAGGTCGCCGACCAGTTCACCGCCCACGTCATCTGGATGAGCGCCGATCCGATGCTGCCGGGACGCTCCTATCTCCTGAAGCTCGGGGCGCGCACAACGCCGGCTGCGATCACCGAGATCAAACATCGCATCGACGTCAACAATTTCGACAAGCTGGCGGCGAAGAAGCTCGACCTCAATGAGGTCGGCTTCTGCAACATCGCGACGACGATGCCGATCGCCTACGACGCCTACGCCGAGAACCGCGAGACCGGCGCCTTCATCCTGATCGACCGCCAGACCAACGAAACGGCGGCGGCGGGCATGATCGCCCACGGGCTCAGGCGCGCGACCAACGTCCATCGCCACGGCTTTTCGGTGACGCGCGAGGCGCACGCGAATCGGAAGCATCAGCGGCCGGCGATCCTGTGGTTCACCGGTCTGTCCGCATCGGGCAAATCGACAATCGCCAACCTGGTCGAGGCGAGGCTGCACGAGCGCGGCGTTCATACCGCCCTGCTCGACGGCGACAATGTCCGCCACGGCCTCAACAAGGATCTCGGCTTCACCGCCGCCGACCGGGTCGAGAACATCCGCCGGGTCGGCGAGGTGGCGAGGCTGATGACCGACGTCGGCCTCGTTGTGCTGTGCTCTTTCATCTCGCCGTTCCGCGCCGAGCGACGGCTCGTGCGCGATCTCGCCGCTGAGGGAGAGTTCATCGAAATCTTCGTCGAGGCGCCGCTCGAGATCGTCATCGCCCGCGATCCGAAAGGTCTCTACAAGAAGGCGCTCGCCGGTCAGATCAAGAACTTCACCGGCGTCGACCAGGCCTACGAGGAACCGGAAGCGGCCGAGATGGTCCTCAACTCGGCGCGGGAGAGCGCCGAGGCTCTGGCCGACCGCGTCATCGACGAACTCGAGCGGCGCGGGCATATCGCAAGGCTCTGAAGCGAGGGGCAACCGGGTTGAACCCTTGTCGGGCCTCAATCGCGGCCGACCTGCAAGCGCTGGCGTTTGTCGCCCGCACGGCCGAGAGTTCGCATTTTCGAAACTGCTTCCGGACGCGCCCGAACGCCGGAAACCGGTTCGTGAAACCGTGAAACTTCTTTCATTTGCTTGCATTTCCTTTTCCGAAATGAGCCTTTTCAATGGGTTGCACCGACAGCGGACGACCCCCCTCCCCCCGTCCCTTTCCCCGCGCTCAAGGCCGCGCCCCGAGACGCCGAAAGAACATATGTAGCACAAATTTCTATTTGTGGGAATAGTCTGTTCAGGTCAGGACGCCGACGGTCGTGTTTAAGCCCTTGGCCGCGCACGAAAAATCTAGATGCGACGCCCCAGACGATCCGGCGAAGTCCTGGCAGCGATCCCGGAGCGACTGGCCATGGCCCGCATCGCCCGCTTCGTTGGCCGCGCGACGGGAGCGTCGCCGCGACCACGACCCAAGCCGAACCCGCGGCGACCGTAGCAATTCGTAATTGCAGCAAGTGTCACTGTATTCCCGCAGCGCTGGGCAATGACGTCGCCGCTTTCATCTCAATGAAGCGCGCCGCTCAATAAATCTTCACATATTCAAAATCGCCCGGTTGATTGTTGATGCCGACGCGCGGCGGGTGCGATCCAGCTCGCGTATTGGCCGCGCTCCCGGCAGGGCTTCATCAGCGAGTCGATGAATTTCATGTCGTCGTCGTTGGGCAGCCACGCGCCGCTTTGCGCCTGCCACTGCTCCTCGGTCAGAAGTTCGCCGGCGGGGCTGATGCGATGGCCGGCGAATTCGCCGATCCTGCGGTTAAATCCCTTGTGCGGCTGGACGAACCGGAAGGCGATTCCCGCCTTCTCGATCACCTTGTTCCAGCGATCGACGCCGCCCTGGCAGTCGGTGATGTAGTCGTCGAGCAGCCGCGCGTTGATCGCGCGCAACGCCGGCGTCTGCTCCTCGACGATCCGGCCGTCGATGACCCGCGCGACGGGGTAGGTCGCATCGGCGAGCGTGTGGTCGTCCTTCAGGTTCGCCTCGTTGAAGCGGCCCTTGAGGCCGGAGCTGAACGCCTCGGCGGCGTTGCTGGAGATCTCGCTGCCGAACAGGTCGCGCGTCACCGACATATGGAAATTGGCCTTGCGCTGAAGCAGAGGCAGATCGACCACGCCGAGCTTGCGGACGGCCTCGACCTCGTTCGGGTCCTTGATGCCCGCTTTCACCATCGCCGTGCAGGTCGCCTCGATCGTGCGCTGCACCCCGGTCTCGCCGACGAACATGTGATGGGCCTCTTCCGTCAGCATGAACCGGCAGGTGCGCGACAGGGGATCGAACCCGCTTTCGGCGAGCGCCGCGAGCTGCATCTTGCCGTCGCGGTCGGTGAAGTAGGTGAACATGAAGAACGACAGCCAGTCCGGCGTCAGCTCGTTGAAGGCCCCGAGGATGCGCGGATTGTCCTTTTCGCCGCTGCGGCGCTCGAGCAGGGCCTGCGCCTCCTCGCGCCCGTCCTTGCCGAAGTACTTCACCAGAAGATAGACAATCGCCCACAGGTGACGGCCTTCTTCGACATTGACCTGGAAGAGGTTGCGCATGTCGTAGAGGCTCGGCGCCGTCGCGCCGAGATAGCGCTGCTGCTCGACCGAGGCGGGCTCGGTGTCGCCCTGGACGACGAGAAGCCGACGCAGCGTCGCCCGATATTCCCCCGGGACTTCCTGCCAGGCCGGCTCGCCCTTGTGGCGGCCGAAGGGGATCGCCCGCCCCTCGACCTTCGGCGCGAGCAGGATGCCCCAGCGATAGTCGGGCATGCGCACATGCCCGAACTTGGCCCAGCCGGTCGGGTCGACCCCGACGGCGGTGCGCAGATAGACCTCCGACTGCTGAAAACCCTCGGGACCCATGTCGTTCCACCAGTCGAGATAATTGGGCCGCCACGTCTCCAGCGCGCGCTGGAGCTGCTTGTCGGAGGCGAGATCGACGTTGTTCGGGATGACGTCGTCCAGTTTGATCTCGACGAAGCGATCCGAACGGATCGAGCCGGAGTCTTCGGCCACGGTATCGACGGAGCTCATGTTTCCTTCCCTTCAGCTGCCGCGCGAGCGGATCGCCGCGCCTTTCTGCATGGATCATCGGATTTTCGCGCATCCATGCGATGCACTTTCAAGCAACGTTTCGCGGGCTCAGGTCGAAGAGGCTCGTCGCCTCGGATTCGAGAACCTCCAGGCCGTGCTGGTTGAAGAGACGCCACCGCCACCTCAGAATGCCGAGATCCGGCTGGGTTCGGGATTGCCGCGTCTCCAGCACCTCCGCCCGGAGGGTCAGGCTGTCGTTCGGCCGCACCGGATTGGGCCATTTGATGTAGGCGACGCCCGGGGAACCGAAGGATTCGGATCCGCTCAGCACATTGTCGACAGCGAGGCGCATCGCGATCGAACAGGTGTGCCATCCGCTCGCGATGAGCCCGCCATAGCGCCCATGGGCGGCGGACTTCGGGTCGGTGTGGAACCATTGCGGGTCGTAAGCCTCGGCGAACCGGCGCAGTTCGTCTTCGGCGACCTCGTAAGATCCCGTCTCGATGATCTGCCCGACATGGAACTCAGCGAATTTCATCAAGCCCTCATTGAAGCGCGACGCGCTTCCCATGTCTCAGTAGGTTTCCAGATGCAGCCTTCCGTCCCGCCTGAGCGAGGCGCCGGTCGCATCCCAGTCGAGACCCGCCTCGCGCGCGACATCGCGCAGCGCGAGCACCACGCCCTCCTCCATCGCCTTCAGTCCGCAGACATAGAAGTAGGCGTTGGGATCGGAGAGCAGGGGCGCGAGGTCGGCCGCGCGCGCCCGCATCAGGTCCTGCACATAGCGCCGGGGGTGACCAGGCGTGCGGCTGAAGGCGAAGTTGATGTCGATGAAGTCCCTGGGCAGGTTGCCGAGCGGCCCGAAATAGGGAAGCTCTTCCTTGGTCCGGGCGCCGAAGAACAGCATCAGCTTGCCGCCCTCGAACTTGCCGGATTTGCGCAAGCGGCGTCGCCATTCGGTCATCGCCCGCATCGGCGCGCTGCCGGTGCCGGTGCAAATCATCACGATCGAGCTCTTCGGATGGTTCGGCATCAGGAAACTGATCCCGAACGGGCCGATGACCTGAACCTTGTCGCCGACCTCGAGATCGCAAAGGTAGTTGCTGGCGACGCCGCGAACCGGGCGGCCCTGGTGATCCTCGAGCACGCGCTTCACGGTCAGCGACGCATTGTTGTATCCGGGCCTCTCGCCGTTGCGGGGGCTAGCGATGGAATATTGCCTCGGGTGATGCGGCCGTCCGTCTGCGTCGAGACCCGGGGGGACAATCCCGATGGACTGGCCTTCCAGCAGCGGAAACGGCATCGCGCCGAAATCGAGCACGATGTGGTGCGTATCGTAGTCCCGGCCGACTTCGGTCACCCGGACGTTGCCGGCGACGGTCGCGATGATCGATTTCCCGGCGGCGCGCGGCCCGTAGAGATTGGCGTAGGGATGCGCCGCGGACCAGGGCGGGATGACCGCCGCACAGTCGGCGACATTGAATGCGCCCTCGCCGGCATGCTCGTCGCGCCGGGCCTCCCGCGCCTCTTCCTCCGTCGCGGCGACGGCGGAAACGCCCGCGCCGGCAAGCTCCTCGGTGCTGAGTTCCGGAGGGAGCGAGTCCCAGCCATATTGGGCATCGACGCCATAGGCGTCCGCTCGCGGAACGGTGCGCCAGTTGTCGATGCTGCCGGTCGGACAGGGGGGGATGCACGCCAGGCAGAGGTCGCACTTCGCGGCGTCGACGACGTAGTTGCGCGCGTCATGGGTGATCGCGCCGACCGGACAGGTCGCTTCGCACGTGTTGCAGCGGATGCAGATCTCGGGATCGATCAGGTGCTGCCTGATGATCGCCGCGTCGACGTGCTCCATGGACCTCCTCCGAGCGGCTAGAGCAGGATCACGTTCGATCGAGGCGTCTCGCCCTCATCCGGCACGACTCTTTCAGACATCCTCATGCCCTAAACCCGGTTCCAGTCGAACGCCGCCTTCTCGCCCTTGCCGTAAACCTTCAGCGCGCCCTTGTCGCCAACGGCGTTGGGGCGCTGGAAGATCCAGTTCTGCCACGCCGACAGGCGTCCGAACACCCGGGTGAACAGGGTTTCCGGACCGTCGAAACGCAGGTTCGCCTCGAGCGCGGTCAGCGCGTCGGGGCTCATCGACACCCGCTCCTCGACCGCGAGCCTCACTTCGCCGCTCCAGTCGATATCGTCCGGGCTCAAGGTGGCGAGTCCGAGCGCAAAGGCCGCCGCCGCATCGAGCGGCTCGCCGATTTTTGCTCTGACCGCTTCCAGCGCAGGCGCCTCGTCGTAGAACCGCCGTCCGAGCCGGCTCTGTCCGGAGGCCATCGGGTAGTCGCCGAAATTCGCCGCGCCGACGACAATCTTCGGGGCGCGCGCCGGCTCTTCCGGCAAGGCCAGATGGTAGATGCGGTCGCAGGCGAGCGCCAGTTCGAGCAGCGTGCCGCCGAAGCACGACCCTTCCTCCACCAACGCGAACAGGCTGCGCGAGGTGACGTCGAGCCGGCTGAGCGTCCGGCGCAGATAGCCGATCGTTTCGCGCACGAGCCAATGGCGCTTGTGCGCCTCAAGCGTCGCATCCATGGCGACGACCGCGCCAGGGTCGCCCTCGGTCCTGATCAGCCAGACGCCGATGTCGAGCTCGTTGGTGCGCATCATGAGGATCGCGTCCTCGAGATCGCGGGCGAGCGCGAGCGGATACCAGCTGGCCCCCGCCGCCTCGATTGCCGCGATGTCCTGCGGCTGCGTGCCCGACGGGCCCCTGACGGTGAAAGTCGCCGCGCGCGCCGCCCGATCGATCGCCACGGTGACATGGGAATAGCGCAGCGCGTCGGGCTCGATGACCCGCTCGATCGGCGTAAGTTCAACGCCTTTGGCGGATTCGGAACGGTCGCTCGCCGCCGCGAGCGCGAGCGCACGCTCCCGGACTTTCACGGCGAACTGGGCGGGCTTCGCGATATGGTCGACGAGGCGCCAGTCGACCGCCTTCTGGCCGCGCACGCCTTCACTCGTGGTGCAGAACAGATCGGCGAGGTCGTGGCGGACGTGGCGCTTGTCGGTGAGGCGGGTCAGGCCCCCGGTGCCGGGCAGGACGCCGAGCAGCGGAACCTCGGGCAGGCTGACCGCGCTCGAGCGGTCGTCGATCAGCACGATCTCGTCGCAGGAGAGGGCAAGCTCATAGCCGCCTCCGGCGCAGGACCCGTTGACCGCCGCGAGGAATTTCAGCCCGCTGGATTTCGAAGAATCCTCGAGGCCGTTGCGCGTCTCGTTGGTGAACTTGCAGAAGTTGACCTTCCAGGCGTGGCTCGAAGCGCCGAGCATGAAGATGTTGGCGCCGGAAGAAAACACCCGATCCCGGGCGCTGGTCACGACGACCGTCCGCACCTCCGGATGCTCGAAGCGGACGCGATTGACCGCGTCGCTGAGCTCGATGTCGACCCCAAGATCGTAACTATTGAGCTTGAGCTTGTAGCCCGGCCGAATGCCGCCGTTCTCGTCGAAATCCGCCAGCAGGGTCGCGACCGGGCCGTCGAATTTCAGCTTCCAGTGGCGGTAGCGCGCGGGCGCGGTCTGGTAGTCGACCGGATCGGGGCGGCTCATCAGGGTCTCCTCGACAGGCAGTTTAGTGCAATCTGCTGAATGCAGCATAATGCACCTTCGAGGTCGAGACAAGCGCCACTTTGGATGCTCCGCCAGGCTCGAGAGCCAGCCGAAGCGTCCGGACTCGGAGGACGCTCAGTTCGGGCCTCCCCGCAAATCCCGCTGGCGTCGATGCGTAGCAAGAGCGGGAGCGCATTGCGCTGCTCCGCGAGAGCCGGATTGAATTGCGCCGCCCGCCAAGTCACGGCCAAGGTAGGTCGGCCACGGTCGCTGTGCTAAAGCCCCGATTCTGACGGCTCGCGCGAAGGGATCGACAAGGCCGCCGCCGGCGCGCCCGTCGCTCGTGGGAAATCAAAGGTCTCGTCATTCCATGGACACCCCAAACGTCATCATCCTGGGCCTGATCGAGGGAATCACCGAATTCCTTCCCATATCCAGCACCGGCCATCTCCTGATCGCCGAGCACTGGCTCGGCGAACGGTCCGAGACGTTCAATGTCGTGATCCAGGCCGGCGCGATCCTCGCGGTGACGATCATCTATTGGAGACGGATCGTCGACCTCGTGGTCAAGTGGAAGGATCCCCTCAACCAGTCCTATGCGGCGAAGCTCATCGTCGCCTTTCTCATCACCGCCGCACTCGGCTTTGTCGCCAAGAAGCTGGGTTTCGCCCTGCCGGAGGCGATCGGGCCGGTCGCCTGGGCGCTCATCATCGGCGGCCTCTGGATTCTTGCCGTCGAAGCCTACGTCGCGCGCAAGGCCGACATCCCCTATGTGAGCTGGCTGACCGCCGTCGTGGTCGGCTTCGCCCAGATCGTCGCGGGCGTCTTTCCGGGAACCTCGCGCTCGGGCGCGACCATCTTCGCCGCCATGCTGGCCGGCACGACCGACCGGGCCGCAGCAACCGAATTCTCGTTTCTCGTCAGCATCCCGACCATGTATGCGGCGAGCGCCTATGAACTGGCGAAGTCGCTGCACAGTGGCGCCGAGCATGAGGACTGGGGCGCGCTCGGGATCGGCTTTGTCGTCTCGACCGTCACGGCTTTCATCGCGGTGAAATGGCTGCTCGGTTATATCCAGACCCACCGTTTCACGGTTTTCGCGATCTATCGGATCGTCTTTGGCGGCTTGATCCTCGCAGCCGCCTGGATGACTTGATCCGGCTCTGCCGCTCGATACGCGCCGCCCGCGAGCTCATCCTTGTATGAGGGCTTCGACAGGCTCACGACGAGGCCGAGGAGAGCTGACCCTGGTCATTCGCAAAGCGCTCGAATAGCCCTAAAGCGGCAGGCTGAGCGCCTTGCGCACCTCGGAGCGCAGAACCTGGAACGTCTCGAGGAGCGGCTGGCCGCTGGTGTCGACCCGCAGCTCCGCCTTCGAGTAGAAGGCCGCCCGCCCGGCGAGGATCGTCTTCACGTCCTCCATCGCCTCGGCGCTCGCGGCCATGGGGCGAAGGTCGCCCTGGGCCGCGACGCGCGCCATGTGGTCTTCCGGGTCCGCCTGGAGCCAGACCGTCGTGCAATGACGGAGCAGGAGGTTGAAGCTGGCGAGGTCCGACACCATGCCGCCGGCGGTGGCGATCACCGCTTCCGGGTAGATCTGGACCGCCTCCTCGAGCGCCCGGCGCTCATAGCGGCGGTAGGCGTTCTGGCCGTAGAGGCCGAGGATCTCGGCCGCGGTGCAGCCGGCCATTGTCTCGATCTCGCGGGTCAGCTCGATGAACGGAAAATCCAGATCCTCAGCCAGCATGCGGCCGAGCGTCGACTTGCCCGCGCCCCGCAGGCCAATGAGCGCCACGCGCGACGAGCGCGGTCGGGCTTCACCCCGCCCGGCGTCGGTTCCGAGCAGTTCTCCAACCGCGACCCGAACGCGCCTCAGCGTCGCTTCGTCGCGGTTCTCGAGCATTTCGCGCAGGAGGAGCCACTCGGGCGAGAGCGTCGTGACATCGCCGAGAAGCTCGGCGAAGGAGCAATGGAGCGCGCGCGTGACCTGCGACAGGACCAGGATCGAGGCGTTGCCGACTCCGTATTCGAGATTGGCGAGATGCCGCTCGGACACGTCCGTCGCCTGCGCAAGCGCCTTGCGCGTCATGCCACGGCGGGCGCGCAAGCTCCGCACCCGTTCGCCAAGCGCGATCAGAAACGGGTCCTTGACCTCCGCTCCCGTGTCGTTGCCCCGGGACGCCGGATGCGCGCCGGCGGCAGGGAGGCTGGCAGGCAGGATAGTGCTTGACATAGGGGACCCGGGTCCGCGTGAGCGCTGTGAAGCACAATATTGCATCTACTCGCCCCGACGGGCAAGCTGTTCCCGGAGAATGCGACACAATGTCCTTGTCGCCGAAAAGCGCGGGGCTCCCTGGGCCGGCTTTGGTGCGGCATGGAGGAATTTGGCCTGATGACCGGAGCAACTGAGCCGCCGCGCCTCCGTGCTTTCCCTGTTGCCGGAACGGCAAATCCGGTTCACGTAATGTCGACGAACATCCAACCGGGAGGAGACGGCACGATGAGCGAAGGCGTTCCTGCGCCGCCGGAGGCGTTCAACTTCGCCCGGCATCTCCTCGAGGCGAATGCGGGGCGCGCCGAAAAGGTCGCTTTCGTCGACGACGCAGGCACGCTCACTTATGGCGCGCTCGACGAGCGCGCGCGCCGCTTCGCCGCGGCGCTCAAGGACGCCGGCGTCAAGCGTGAGGAGCGCGTGATGCTGCTGATGCTCGACAGCGCCGACTGGCCGGTCGCCTTTCTCGGGGCGATGCTCGCCGGAATCGTGCCGGTCGCGGTCAACACCCTGCTCACCGCCGACGACACCGCCTACCTGCTCGAACATTCCCGCGCGCAAGCGGCGATCGTCAGCGGCGCGGTGAAGCCGGCGCTCAAGGCCGCGCTCACCAAGTCAGACCACGAGGTCCACAAGGTCGTCGTCTCCCGCCCGACGCAGCCGCTCGAATTCGGCGAGGCCGAGTTCGAGGCGTTCCTGAGCAACAGCGCGCCGCTCGCGCGACCCGCCCGGACCCATGCCGACGACCCGGCCTTCTGGCTCTATTCGTCCGGCTCGACCGGGCGTCCCAAGGGGACCGTCCATTCCCACGCCAATCCCTATTGGACGGCCGAGCTCTACGGCAAGGCGATCCTGGGGCTCCGCGAGGGCGACGTCTGCTTCTCGGCGGCAAAACTCTTCTTCGCCTACGGGCTCGGGAATGCCCTCACGTTCCCGCTCTCGGTCGGCGCGACAGTCCTCCTGATGGCCGAGCGCTCGACGCCGGAGGCGGTGTTCCGGCGCCTGCGCGGCGAGGTCGGCGCCGCGAAGCCGACCGTCTTCTTCGGCGCCCCGACCGGCTTTGCCGGCATGCTCGCGTCTGCCGTCCCGCCACGGCGCGAGGATGTCGCGTTGCGTCTTGTCTCCTCGGCGGGCGAAGCGCTGCCGGCCGAGATCGGCGAGCGCTTCAAGCGCCACTTCGGCGTCGACATCATCGACGGCATCGGCTCGACCGAAATGCTGCACATTTTCATTTCGAACCGGCCGGACCGGGTTCGCTACGGCACGACCGGCTGGCCGGTGCCCGGCTACGGCATCGAGCTGCGGGGCGAGGGCGGCGGCGCGGTCCCGGACGGAGAACCGGGCGACCTCTACATCCATGGGCCATCGGCGGCGATGATGTACTGGGGGAACCGCGAAAAGACCCGCGAGACTTTCCAGGGCGGCTGGACGAAGAGCGGCGACAAGTACATCCGCAATGCCGACGGCTCCTATACCTACGCCGGCCGCAGCGACGACATGCTCAAGGTCAGCGGCGTCTATGTCAGCCCGTTCGAAGTGGAGGCGACCATCGTCCAGCACCCGGCGGTGCTCGAGGCCGCGGTCGTCGGCGTGCCCGACGCGGCGGGGCTCACCAAGACCAAGGCCTTCGTGGTCTTAAGGCCGGGCGCCGCGCTCGACGACGTCGAGCTCAAGGCCTTCGTTAAGGACCGGCTCGCCCCCTACAAGTACCCGCGCGCGATCGAGTTCATCGCCGAATTGCCGAAAACCGCGACCGGCAAGATCCAGCGCTTTAGACTCAGAGACATGGAGCGGGCGCGCGAATGACCGAAGTCGCCTCGCCCCGCCCCGCCGCGACCATGCTCCTCCTGCGGGACGGGCCTGGCGGGCTCGAGACCTTCATGGTCGTGCGCCATCATCAGATCGACTTCGCCTCCGGCGCGCTGGTCTTTCCGGGCGGGCGAATGGAGCCTTCGGATGCGGAGCTCGCTGCGCTCGCTGAGCGCGGCGGCGCGGTCGATGACCGCGCCCCACAGCTTTCTGACCCGCTCGGGTCGTTCAAGGTCGCCGCGATCCGCGAAGCGTTCGAGGAATGCGGCGTGCTGATCGCGCGCCGGCGCGGCGGGGACGGGCTCGTCACAGCGGACCGCGTGGCTGCGCTCGACCGCACCGCTCCCTTTGCCGAGCTTCTGACCCGCGAGTCCCTTGTCCCCGCAGTCGATCGGCTCGTCCCGTTCGCCCACTGGATAACGCCCGCCTTCGTGCCGAAGCGCTTCGACACCCATTTTTTCGTGGCCCTCGCGCCGCCCGGCCAGGCGCTCGCCCACGACGGGCGGGAGGCGGTCGAACTCGGTGTGGATCTCGCCGCGCGAGGCGCTGGCGGAGCACGGCAAGAGGTTCAAGCTCCTGTTTCCGACCGAACGGAACCTGTGGAAGCTTGCGGCCCATGCCGACGCCGCCTCGGCGCTGGCGGCGGCGCGCGCCTCGCCGGTCGTCACCGTCCTGCCCGAAAAGGCCGAAGTCGACGGAGGTCCGGGCCTCAGGATCCCGGCCGAGGCGGGCTACGGGGGCGAGGCGTTTTCGGTCCGTGGGCTGCTTTGATAGCGCTCCCTGGCCTCGCCAAGGTGACAGACGACCCGATCGGAGGTCGGCCACGCGCCAACTCTGCGCGCCGACGGAATCTCTTCGGTTGAATCGCGGAACAGGGCGTCCCAGCTCCGCGGATCTGGCGCCGGGAACGGTTTTCCCTCAGCCGCGTTTCTAACGACGATTTCATGGACCAGGAAAGGAAACACCCATGGACAAGACCGTCGCGGGACTGCTTGGCGGCGCCTCCGCGCTGGCCCTGATTGGAAGCGCCGGGCCGGGTTCGGCCGAGCCTGTGGGAGCGTTGCAGCCGGCGCGGACCTATGCGGAACTCCTGGATCCGATCCCGAACGCGGCTGAGCGCCTAAGGGCGCAGGAGCAGCAGGGAGCTTCAGTCGAGCTGGCGCAGTATTACGGCGGTTATAACCGTCATCACCACCACCACCACCACCACCGTCACTGGCGCAACTACTACGGCTATGCGCCATACCATCATCATCATCACCACCACCACCATCACCACCAGCAACTGGTGATCCCGCTCCCGGGTTTTTGATCGAATCCTATGGTCGGCGCCTTCGTTGAGTTCTCCCGAGGGCCGCGAATCGGCGTCCTGGAGAACAGCGGGGCGCGGTCTATCCGTTGAGGCTTCCGTTTCGCCGCGGCGTGCAAAAGCCTATAGCACCAACAGTTTCTTCACGAGCGCGAACACCTCCTTGTAGGGCAGCTTCGTCGCGCCGGCGATGGCGAAGGGAACGAGAGCGGCGCCGGCGAGAGGGGCGACCGCCGATCGACTCACGAGAAAGACGGACAGCTTGCGGGTCACCCCATAGAGCGCGGACGGGTCGCCGCCGACCTCGGGACCGACCTCCGACGAGTCGTTGGCGACGATGTTGCACCCGACCAGGGCACCGCTCCGCCGAACGGTGAACACGGGTCGCCTGGGCCCCGAGCACCTCTTCCGATCTCCGCTTGAGCTCCGACAGCGGCCTGGTGAAGGCGAGCAGCGGCGCGACGAAATAGGCGAACACGATCGCGAGCCAGGCGGTGATGATGTAGCCGAAGGTGACCGACGAAATGTTCGTCTCGAACACGTGCCGCACGACGGTGATCGCCATCGCCGAGCTCATGCCGAACACGAACATCGAATAGGCGTTCGGATATTCGGCGAGCAAGCCAAGGCCGGCCTTGCCGTCCGGATGGGTGGCGACCAATCTCAGCTCGAGCGAGGCGAGCGGGGACAGGAGCCACGCCCAGACGAGATAGCGCCACAGGCCCTGAGCAGCAGGCCTCCTTGCCGCTGGCGGCGATACCCCTTACACAATTCGCCGCTCGCCCCAACGATGAGCATGGGTGCGGGCTTGTCACGAGCGAGCGCCTGGCGCAGGATTTTCGGCGGAACTGGCGGCCATCAGGCGAGTCCCGGCCTTGTGTTTTGCGGCCGGCCTACCGAAGGGGAGTTCGCATGTCGATCCTGGCAAGAATTGCGCTCGCCTTTTTCCTTGCGTCGGCGCCCTCTGCTGCAGCCTTCGCGCTCGACAACCCGCCGACGGCCGCGTCTCAGGAGCTCGTGCCCTTTGCGTCGGAAGAAGGTCTTGCGCGCCTCGCGCGCTCGAGCGCGAGGGTCGATTTTCCGGTCCTCGCCAACCAGTACGAGGAGGAGTTGAACGGCGCCTTCTGCGGCCCGGCGTCGGCGGCGATGGTGCTCAACGCAATCAAAGGCCGAAGCGGCGACGCGCCGAAGGACGAGAGCCGGCTGCACGCCGACGATCTCAAATACCTGCCTCCCGGGGTCGACCCGATCATCCCGCGCTATACGCAGGACAATGTCATCGACAAAGGCCGGAAGACCCGCGCCCAGGTCCTCGGCGAGCCCGTGACCATCAACGGCAAACAGGTCCACGACTTCGGCTATCAGGTCCGCCAGCTCGACGAGATGCTGCGAGCGAACGGCCTTTCCACGAAGCTGGTGATCGTCGACGCCGACAAATCCGAGCAGGACATCCGCGCCGATCTGGTCGAGAGCCTCAAGCGTCCTGGCGATTACGTCATTGTCTCGTACCAGCGCGAGGCGGTCGGCCAGCACGGCCCTGGACATATCTCGCCGCTCGGCGCCTACGACGCCCAATCCGACACGTTCCTCGTCCTCGACGTCAATCCGTCGCGCGCGGGATGGGTCTGGATGCCGACCGCGACCCTCATCAGGGGCATGCGCACCTTCGATACCGTCGAGAACCGCGGTTATGTCCTCATCCATGCGCCGTGAGCCCGCGCCTGTCGGCATTGCTTCGGAACAGGCCGGACGAAGTGCGCGCCGTTCCGCCTGTTCATCGCCTTATGACGGACGAGCCCCTTATGACGAACGAGCTCCACGGCCTTCCGGTTCCGCGATCTGTAGCGATGGCCCCCTTCGCAAGCGTCCTTCGGAAATGGAAACGGACCCCTTACATCCCGGGGATCTGCATGATCTCGATGATTTCGATCCACGCTCCCGGCATTTGCAGATGCGGATGGTCCTTGTCGAAAATCTTCGTCGCCGCTTCGGCCGAGTCGGCCTGCACGATCGAATAGCCTCCGACGTCGTTACGGGTGTCCGAGGCCCCGCGTGAGTCGACCCGCTTGGTCTTCCCGAGAGGCGCTCCGCCGTCCACCATGGACGCCTGATGGTCGCCCATCCATTTCATCCAAGCGTCCATCCCCTTCTTTTGCTGCTCCGGTGTCGAGTTCTTCATCATGTTCTCGAACTCGGGCCCGTTGGCCATATACAGGACCATGAATTTTTTCATCGGATCGTTCTCCCTGTTGCGAGAAGACGGCGAGAAAATTCGAAGGCGTCAGCTCGCGCCTTCACGCGCTCAGAGCCGAGGCTATGTCGTGTGGACGGCTCTGCGCCCGCTTTTAATCGCGTTCGCTCGGCGAGACAACGGGCAGCCCCATCCGAATGGCACAAAGCGATGGACCAAACGCTCTGCGCGCCGCAGGCGTCGGGGCAGCGGCGGCTCAGGCCGCCAGTCCGCCCTTCTCGCGGAGGAAAGCGATCACCTGGTCCACCCCTTCGCCGCTCTTCATGTTGGCCATGACGAAGGGCCGCGACTTGCGCTGGGTGGCGGCGTCGCGGGCCATCACCTCGAGGGACGCGCCGACAAATTGGGCGAGGTCGATCTTGTTGATGACGAGCAGGTCCGAGCGGGTGATGCCGGGGCCGCCCTTGCGCGGGATCTTCTCGCCGCCCGAGACGTCGATGACATAGATGGTCAGGTCGGCGAGCTCGGGCGAAAAGGTCGCGGCGAGATTGTCGCCGCCCGATTCGATCAGGATCACGTCGAGGTCCGGGAAACGCCTGCGCATGTCGGCGATCGCCGCGAGGTTGATCGAAGCGTCTTCGCGGATGGCGGTGTGCGGGCATCCGCCCGTCTCGACCCCCATGATGCGCTCGGGCGGCAGTGCGCCCGCCTCGACGAGAATGCGCGCGTCCTCCTTCGTGTAGATGTCGTTGGTGATGGCAGCGATGTCGAGCCTGTCGCGGAGCCGCTTGCATAGCTGCTCCATCAGCGCCGTCTTGCCGGAGCCGACCGGGCCGCCGACGCCGACGCGCAGGGGTTGCTTGGGTTGGGACATGCGCGTTCTCCGGTTGGGCGTGCGAGGCTATGGGGAAATCCGCTCCCAGACGAGTTCCCGCACGAGGTCGCTCGGGCCCCGGAACCCCACTGGCGGTCGGAGGGTTAGGCGGTTTCCCTCGAGGCTGGCGTCGCGGATCTGCGGTTCGCTGAGGAAGATGGGATCGGAGGCGCCGTCGACATTGGTCACGAGACGCGCGCCGTCAAACGTGTAGTCGCCGCAATAGGATACGAAGGCGCGGCGACCATCGATCGGGCCGGGGCGGCCGTCCGAGAGCGCCGCCATCATCCGGCCATCCGGCGTGAACGTGAAGAGGCCCATTCCCATCAGGCCGTACAGACCCGGCCGAGGCGCGCCGCCCGCGCCAAAAGCGTTCTCGGCGACGAGCCGCCAGACGCCGACGAGAGAGTTCATGCTTTCGTGCTCCTGTCTGATGCGAACCCCATCCGGCGCCACAGCCCGTCCGAAGACGGGCGTGCAGGCGACATGGTCACGACCGGAAAAGCCGCGAATACTGCGTCTCGTGGCGCATGGCGGCGATGTCGGAGCGGAAGGCGCAGCCGCCGAGATCGGCCAGAGTCGAGCGCGAAGCCTCGCGGGCGAGCGCGCGGACGCGCGGCAGGAGCGCGGCCAGAATCTTCTGCCCCGCCGTCTGGCCGATCGGCCCGAGCCGCACCACCGCGGAGACCGCGCCCGCGAGCAGCGCCAGCGCGAAGGCCTGCAGGCTCGATTCGAGCAGCAGATCATGGCCTGCCGCGGCTGCGGCGACCGCGACCGGATAGGCGACTCGGTCTTCTCCGGCCAGCGCCCGCAGCGGCTCACAGTCCCACGCGGCGCGGGCCGCGGCGACGAAGGCAGTTCCCTGCGCAGTCGTCTCGAGCCGTCGCTCGGCGGAGGCGGAGAGCGCGACGGCAAGGCCGTTCACCTCGATCAGGGCCTCATGGTCGCCGGAATGCGCCGCGCGGAAGGCGCCGGCGAACAGGATTGCGTCGGCCCTCGGAGCGCCGAAGGTGAGCAGATCGACCAGCCAGCCGCCCAGCGAGCGAGCGTCGGAAATGTTCCCCGCCTCCACCGCCCATTCGAGCCCCTGCGAATAGGCGAACGAGCCGACCGGGAAGGCCGGCGACAGCCACAGCATCAGCGGCAGAAGCCCGGAATCAGGTTCAGCGCTTCCCATGTCCGTGATCGTGGCCGTGACCGTGCGCCCGTTCATGGTCGTGCTTATGGTCGGGGTGGTCGCAGTGCTCGTCATCATAATGATCATGCCCGTGATGGGAATGGTCGTGTCCGTCGTGGCCGTGCGCATGGTCGTGCGCGCCGTGCTCATGACCGTGGTCGCCATGACGCCCATGCCCGGCCGCGTGCGAAGCCTCGGCCTGGACGTAGGCGCCGCCCTCCGGGTTGAACGGGGCTTCGACGGGCGCGACCCGCGCGCCGAGTCCCCTCGCCATGTCCTCGATGACGGGATCGCGGCGGATGCGCAGCGCCTTTGGCGTCATCTCGGTCGGCAGGTGTCGGTTGCCGAGATGCCAGGCGACGCGCATCAGGGCGAGCGCGTCGGCGGCGCGGATCTCGGCCAGCGGCTCGGGAGCGGCCAGAACCTCGACAAGGCGGCCGTCCTCCAGCCTGAGGCCGTCGCCGCCGCGCAGCATCGCCGCCTCGGGCAGGTCGAGCAGGAAGGCGAGCCCGCCGACGCCGGTCATGACGAATCGGCGGCGGTAGCGCTCGTCGAACTCGAGCACCACGCTGTCGGCCGGCGCGCCCGTCCACGTTCCCGCGGCAACAACCTTGTCCGCCCGCAACATCGCTCGGCCCTCCGCCTTGTCCCATCCGCCGCCCACAATGGACGAGCGTCAATTCCAGCGCCAGCCGGCCTGTAAGCCGGGTTCTGTATGGCCGGGGCTCATCGCCCCGACGTGACGGCCATTCCTCTGGGACGCCCGTCGCCGGGCGCCTCAAGCAACCAACCCGAGCGACAGGGCCAACGGACGGGGCCCCGCGGGCGAACCCGCGCATCGCTCCTATTCGGTTTTGCTCCCGGCGGGGCTTGCCGTGCCACCGACGTTGCCGCCGGCGCGGTGCGCTCTTACCGCACCCTTTCACCCTTACCCCGGCGGACCTCGTCGGTCGCGTCGGGGCGGTTTGCTTTCTGTGGCGCTTTCCCTGGGGTCGCCCCCGCCGGACGTTATCCGGCGCCGCGTCCGTATGGAGCCCGGACTTTCCTCCGCTTTTGACGGCGGCGGCCGTCCGGCCGACTGGCTGACGAGGGGCATAGGAGCGGCACGCGCCGGCGGTCAAGCGGAAAAAGAAAAGGGGGCTGCCGATCGCAGGGGCTCAATGACGTCCGGCTTATTCAACGCGCGGCCGGGCGGGGACAGTCCTGGCGATACATTCGATCGTCGCGACGGAGCCCTTGCGCCCGGCGGCGATCCTCCGTCTGAGCGGCGCGGCATAGGCCTCGCAGGCGTCCTGCGAGGAGAATATCGGCTGGCCGCCGTAGCTCAGACAGGAATTCGCGTGACGGGCGGCCGGGTGAAGCGTCTGACACCAGACGAGGGCATAGATGGTGACCGTGCTCAAACCGTTCCCTGAAGTCCCGGGCGTGGATTCGAAGACTTAGAGCCCTATTGAACCCGCCTGGCAACGCGGATCGCCGGTCCGGTCGCGCGTCGTTCATTGCAGCTTTATCCGGTTTGTGGGATTGTGCCGCGCCGGGCGGGAGGCTGGCCCGCACGAGCGGCTTTCCGCCGCGACCGAGGGGCAACCCTTTACAGCCATAGAGATTCGACGGGAGAAAAGTTTCCATGAAGAAGATTTTGGTTCTTTCACTGGCGCTGGCCGCGGCCGTGTCGGTCTCGGCCTGCCAGACCCCGCAGCAGCAGAACGCCCTCGTCGGCGGCGCGCTGGGCGCGGGCGCGGGTGCGCTGGTTGGATCGGCGGTATCCGGAGGCTCGGCGGGCGGCGCGCTTGCCGGCGCGGCGATCGGCGCCGGTTCGGGCGCCCTCATTGGCGCCGCCGCGACGCCGGCGCCGGTCGGCCGCTGCGCGCGCTGGGGTTACGATTACAACGGCAACCGGGTTTGCGTGGCCTACTACTGAGCACAGCTGCGGAGATCGGCCGCAGCGAAGCAATACACGCGATGGCCGGGCTCGTCCCGGCCATTCGTGCGAACGAGCACGGGCATGACCGAAGAATGAAGCCCGACCTCGCCCCCGACAGTCCTCTCGCCGTCCGCTTCGTTCCGTCGCCGAATTCCGGCGAACGTCGGGGCGGACGTCCAAACTGCGTCATCCTGCATTATACCGGCATGGCGACCGCCGAGGCGGCGCTCGACCTGCTGACCGACCCGACGTCGCAAGTCTCCGCACATTACTTCGTCTGGGAGGACGGCCGGATCGACCAGTTGGTTGCGGAAGAGCGTCGCGCCTGGCACGCGGGCAAAGCCTTCTGGAAGGGCGAGAGCGACCTGAACTCCGCCTCGATCGGAATCGAGATCGTCAATGCCGGCCACGATGGGGGCCTCCCACCCTTCGCCGACAGCCAGATCGCCGCGACGATCGCGCTGGCGCGCGATCTTCAGTCGCGCTGGAACATCCCGCCCGAGCGGGTGCTCGCCCATTCCGACGTCGCGCCCGGGCGCAAGCGAGATCCGGGCGAGGCCTTCCCCTGGCGCCGGCTGTGGGAAGCCGGGATCGGCCATTGGGTTCTCCCAGCTCCCCCGAGCGGCGTGGCGCTCTTCCGTCACGAGGAGGAAGGGCCGCCGGTGCGGGCGCTGCAGGCGATGCTGGCGCTCTATGGCTACGGGCTCGAGCTGACCGGCGTCTACGACCGGCGCACGCGCGCCGTGGTCGAGGCCTTCCAGCGCCATTTCCGGCCCGATCGAGTCGACGGCGAAGCGGACGCTTCCACCGTTGCGACCTTGAAGGCGCTGATCGAAGGGCTGGCATCGTAGGCGCGATCGGTGATCGCGCCAGCCGCGCTCGGCGGGCGCGGCTACAGATTGCGGCGCCTGCAGGATCCTTACCGCCGCCAGCCCGCGGCGGTCTCGGCGGCGAAGTCGCGATAGCGCCGCAACGGGCGGCCGAGGATGGCTGCAAGGCGGTCGGCGTCGCCCTCTTCCGGCAGCATGCCCTCGGTCTGGAACCGGTCGGCCATAACCTTCATGTCATAGGCCATCCAGCCGGGCGCATGCGCTCCGACCGCGTGCTCGAAGGCCCGCGTGTCGTCGCCGGCGTAGGCGACCTCGCGGCCGAGAGCCTCCGACCAGATCGCGGCGACCGAGGAACCGGTCAGAACATCCGGACCCACGACGTCGAACGACGTTTGCGGCAAGGGGCTCGCCGACCGGTCGCGCCGCAGGAGTTCGAGCGCAGCGATCTCCGCGATGTCGCTTGCGGCGACCATCGCCAGGCCCTTCGAGCCGATCGGCATGGGATAGACGCCTGCGCCGGCGATAGCGTCCTTGAGCCCCGCGTCGTTGTCCATGAAATAGGCCGGCCGCAGGATGGTCGCCGGGAGGCCCATCCCGATGATCATCCGCTCGGCCGTGTACTTGCCAGCGAAGTGCGGCACATTGACGTAGCGGTCGCTGTGGATAACCGAGAAATAGACGACCCGCTCGACGCCGGCCTCGCGGGCGAGATTGAGCGCAATCAGCGCCTGGGTCAGCTCGTCGGACGAAACCGCGTTCAAGAGAAAGAGAGTCCGGGTTTTAGCCAGCGCCGCGCGAACCGATTCGACGTCCATCAGATCGCCCTTCGCGACCTTGACGCCTTGCGGAAAGGAGGCCCTCTCTGGGCTTCGCGCGAAGACGCAGACCTCCGCGCCCCGCGCGGCCAGGAGCCGAACCACCTGCGAACCGATCGTTCCCGTGCCGCCGGTGACCAGAATGCTCATGTGCGTCCTCCGAAAGGGGCCTCAACGATCGCCGAGTTCCGCGGCCGTTGCAACGTTCTCATCCGGGCGAGGCCGTCATCGGCAGAGGATCGCCTCGTAGACCTCGCGCACCTTTATCCGCGACTTGTCGAGCGCCGCGACCAAGGCTTCGAAGTCGGGAAAACCGGTCGCTGCGGCAATGCGGCGCTTGACGCCGGCGGCCGCCGTCTCCGGGTCGAACGGGCCGGCGACGGCGAGGCGCATGAACTGCGTCGCGTCGGTGTAGAGCCGGTGCGCCTCGACCAGCGTCTCGACCTGGCCGGGCGACAGAAGGGCCGCGAGACCGGCCTTCTCGATCACCGTCCGGGTCGACACGTCGAGGATGTCGGGCCGCGCGTGGGCGAAGGCGAGGCTCAGATATTGGGCGACGAACTCGACGTCCATCAGCCCGCCCTTGACCAGCTTCAGATCCCAGGGGTCCCTGTCGCCTTTCTCTTGAGCGATCAAGGCGCGCATCTTGAGCACCTCGCGGGCGATGTCGTCCGCGTCGCGCTTGCACAGGAGGACTTCGCGCACGGCGTCCGAGATATCCGTGGCGAGGCTGGCGTCCCCGGCGACGACCCGGGCGCGCGTCAGCGCCATGTGCTCCCATGTCTCCGCTTCGTCGCGCTGGTAGAGGGCGAAAGCGGAGAACTGGGTCGCGAGCGGTCCCTGGCGGCCGGAGGGCCTGAGCCGCATGTCGACTTCGTAGAGCTTGCCTCTCCGGGTCGGCGCGGTCAAAGCGGCGAGCAGGCGCTGGGTCAGGCGCGAATAATAGACGCTGGCGCCGAGCGGCCTCGCCCCGTCGGATTCGCCGGCGTCCGCGGGAAAGTCGTAGATCAGGATGAGATCGAGATCCGAGGCCGCCGTCATCTCGCGCGAGCCGAGCTTGCCTAACGCGACGACCGCCATGCGTCCTCCGCCGACCGCGCCATGGTCGGCGGCGAAGGCCTCCTCGACCCGCTTCAGAAGGGTTCCGACCAGCCCCTGGGCGAGGGCGCTGTAGGCCCGTCCCGCCCGGTCCGGATCGAGCCGGCCCGACAGCAGATTGAGGCCGATGAGGAACATCTCCTCCGATGCGAAGTCGCGCGCCCGGTCGAGCGCGTCCTCGTAGGTACGAGCCTGCGCCACATAGGCTTCGGCCCGCTCGCGCATGTCCTCTTCCCCGAGGCCTTCCTCGAAACTGTTTCCCCGGCCCGGATCGATCGCCGAATTGAGCACATGCGGGCGGGTCGCGACGACCTGCGCCAGCCGCGGCGCGGAGCCGAGCACGTCGCCGAACAGTTCGCGCACGTTCGCATTCGAGCGCAGGATCGATAGGAGTTCGACCGATGCGTTCATGTGCGCCATCGCCTCGTCGAAAGCGGCGAGGGCTGCGTCGGCGTCGCCCGAGCCGGCAAAGGCCTCCAGCAGAGCGGGCGTGACTTCCGTCAGCACCTCGCGCGCGCGAGCGCTGCGCACGGCCGCGCGCCTGCCGAAATGCCAGCCGCGGATCGTCTCCGCCGCCGCTTCCGGCTGGCGAAAGCCGATCCGGCGCAGCGTCGCCAGCGTCTCCGGATCGTTGACCACGCCGGTGAAGACCAGGTTGCCGGTCGCGCCGCTCAGCGTCGGCGCCTCCTCGAACAGGCGGGCATAGTGCCGCTCGACCCGCGTCAGGTGCTGGGTCAGCTCCCTGGCGAAGAATTCGAGCCGCGCATAGCCGCAAAACCTGGCGAACCGCGCGAGTTCCGCAGGCTCGTACGGCAGCCGCTGGGTCTGCTCATCGGCAATCATCTGCAACCTGTGCTCCACCCGGCGCAGGAAGACATAGGCCCGACTCAGGTCGTCGACCGCTTCGGCCGTCACCCACTTGTCGGCGTGGAGCTGGCGCAGCATGTCGAGCGTGCGCGATCCGCGCATCTGCGGCCGCCGGCCGCCGAAAATGAGTTGCTGCGTCTGGACGAAGAACTCGACTTCGCGGATGCCGCCACGGCCGAGCTTCACGTCATGGCCGGGAACGACGACGCGGTCGTGTCCGCGAACCGCATGGATCTGGCGTTTCATCGCGTGGATGTCGGCGATCGATGCGTAGTCGAAGTACTTGCGCCAGATGAAGGGCGCGAGCTCTTCGAGAAAGCGCCGGCCGAGTTCGAGATCGCCCGCGGCGGGCCGCGCCTTGATCAGGGCGGCGCGCTCCCAGTTCTGGCCGAGCGTCTCATAGTAGGCGTAAGCGCTCAGCGTCGAGAGCGCGACCGGAGTCGACGCCGGGTCCGGCCTGAGGCGCAGATCGACTCGCAGAACGTAGCCGTCGCTCGTGCGCTCCTGCAGGAGGCGGGCGAGCGCCTTGGTGATGCGAACGAAGAGCGGGGCGGGCTCCGTCCCTGTCGGGATCGAGGCTGCGGCCGGGTCATAAAGGACGATAAGGTCGATGTCGCTCGAATAGTTGAGCTCGCGCGCGCCATGTTTTCCGAGCGCCAGCACGACGACGCCCGACCCCTTCTGCGGGTCGGGCGCGTCGGGATCGAGCGCGAGGCGTCCTGCGCGGGCATTCTGGCGCAGGACGAAGCTCAGCGCGGCGCCGACGGCTGCATCGGCGAACAGGGTCAGGGCCTCCGTCGCCTCGATCACGTCCCAGACCCCTCCGACATCGGCGAGCGCGACGATCAGCGCGGCCTCGCGCTTGGCGCGACGAAGCGCGCTCATCAGCTCCGCCTCGTTCTCGCCGCAACGGGCGGTGAGCCCCGCAAGCAGGGCCTCGAGCGATTCGCGGGGAGGCGCGGCGAGCAGGCGCGCAAGCCGAGCGGGGTCTTCCGCGACGAGGCTCCAGAGATAGGGAGAATGATCGGCAAGGCCAAGAAGTAGAGCGCGGACCCTGTCGTTTCCGAGTGCCGGGACGACGGCTTTTGCATCAGGGTCCGCGGCGAGCGCGGCGAGCTTGCGCCGCGCGGCGGCTGGCGCGGCGAGCCGCGGAGCGGCGACGAGGCTCTCAGCCAGCGACGGGTTCATGCACGCCCCCGTTGGCCGGCGCGCGCAGCATCAGAGGCGCTTCGGCGGGCAGCGTCACGCGCACGCGCAAACCCGGCTCGTTGTCTTCGAGCTCGACCGTTCCCCCATGCATCCTCGCCACCGCAGCGGCGAGCGAAAGACCGAGACCGGACCCCGGTCGCGAGCGGGAGCCTTCCAGGCGGACGAAGCGGTCGAGGACGCGCACCCGGTCCGCGGTCGCTATGCCGGGGCCACGATCGGCCACGGTCAGCTCGACCAGGCCTCCGGACCGGCGCACGCGGATCAGCACCTCCGGCCTGACGCCGGCTGGGCCGTCGTCCTTCGGAGCCGCATATTTTAGGGCGTTGTCGACCAGATTGGCGATTGTCTGCCCGATGAGTTCGCGGTTTCCGCGCACTGCGAGCTCGCCGTCGGTCTCCACTCTCAGCGCAACGCCCTCCTCCTCGGCGATCGGTTCGTAGAGTTCGGCGACGCTGCGGGCCGCCTCGCCGACGTCGAACGGCTGAAGCCCCTCGACATCGCCGCCCGCCTCGGCGCGCGCGATCAAGAGAAGCGCGTTGAAAATCCGGATCAGTCCGTCGGACTCCTCGATCGTCTTTTCGAGCGCCGCCCGGTAACTCGCAGCGTCGCCGCCGAACGCAAGCGCGGCCTCGGCGTGGTTTCGCAGACGGGTGAGCGGCGTGCGCAGGTCGTGGGCGATGTTGTCGGACACCTCACGCAAGCCTTGCATCAGCTCGCCGATCCGCCCGAGCATCTCGTTTAGCCCTTCGGCCAGTCGGTCGATTTCGTCGCCCGAGCCAGAGACCGGCAGCCGCCGCGTCAGGTCGCCGGCCATGATGCCGTGCGCCGACGTGTTCATGTCGTCGATGCGCTTGAGCACCCGCCGGGCGACGAACAGCGCGCCGAGCGCGGCGAGCGCGGCGAAGAAGATCAGGGAAACGGCGAGCGCGCGGACCATGACCTTTTCGATCCGGCCTCGATCGGCAAGGTCATGGCCCACCAGAAGCAGGAAGCCAGGCGGGAGCCGGTAGATCCGGACCAGCGCCTGGTGTGTCCGCTCGCCCCCGACGCTGCTGCGATAGAAGACGTCGACGAAACCCTTCCGCTCCAGAACGCCGGGGGGAATCTGCTGGACATTGCCGGCCAGCGATTTGCCGGCGGGATTGGTCAGGAGGTAGAGAGACGCGCCGGGCTCGCGCTTTCTCGCTTCGATGACCTGATAAAGCCCGATCAGACCTTCACGATCGTAGGTATCGATGAGGCCCTTGGCCTCGACGTCGATCGTCCGGCCAGTCTCCTCGTCGACGAGCTTGACGACCTGCCAGGCGACCGCGGTCAAAACGATGCCCGCGCCGACGGCGCTCAGGGCCAGAATCGCCAGCGCGAGACGGAAAGCGGTGGCGCGGAAGAGTTTACCGACCGCCGTCACGGATCATGTATCCCGCGCCGCGCACCGTGCTCAGCAAAGGCGCGTCGAAATCACGATCGATCTTGGCGCGAAGTCGCGACACATGGACATCGATCACGTTCGTCTGCGGGTCGAAATGATAGTCCCAGACGTGCTCGAGCAGCATCGTGCGCGTGACGACCTTTCCCGCGTTCTGCATGAGATATTCGAGCAGGCGGAACTCGCGCGGCTGCAGGACGATCTCTTCGCCGGCGCGCGTCACCTTGTGGGAAAGGCGGTCGAGCGTGAGATCGCCGACGCGATAGACGGTCTCCTCCGGCGCGCCCTTGGGCTTCCGGCGGGCGAGCGTCTCGACCCGGGCGAGTAATTCGGAAAAGGCGTAGGGCTTGGCGAGATAGTCGTCGCCGCCGGCGCGCAGACCTTTCACCCGGTCGTCCACCTGGCCGAGGGCCGACAGGATCAGGATCGGCGTCTCGTCCTTCTGATTGCGCAATGCGCCGACCAGGGTCAGCCCGTCCATCTTCGGCAGCATCCGGTCGACGATCGCGACGTCATAGGCGCCGTCCACCGCCATGTCGTATCCGGTCACCCCGTCGTGGGCGACGTCGACGACGTGCCCCGCCTCGCGAAAAGCCTTGGCGAGATAGGCCGCCGCCTCCCGGTCGTCTTCAATCACAAGGATGCGCATGGAGGATATATAGCCGTTCTGGCTCAAGAGGCCAAAGGAATGGCGGCAGGCCCTCGGGGGGCTTTGTAAGGACCTGCCGCCACCTTGCCGGGGTCGCGCGGGCGGGGATTGTGCGACCGCCGACTGGACGTGCAGGGCGCGCTTCGCGCTGGGCCGGGGACAAGCCCAAATACCCTACCGTCCATACGAGGTCGGCGCCCGACGCGAGCGCCGACAATTTTAGGATGCGCGGGTTGGCAGAGCGAGGAAGTGCTCGCCCTCCCCCGACTTCACGCGCATCAAAACGCTCTTCTTGCCGTCGCTCTTGGCCGTGTCGATCGCCTGCGCCACCTCGGATGGCCGGCTGACCGGTTTGCCCGCGACTTCAAGAATCAGGTCTCCTTCCTTCAGGCCCTTGTCCGCCGCCGCGCTGTCGGGGTCGACGTCGGTCACGAGAACACCCTCCTGACCACGCCGCAGCGTCAGGCCCAGGTTGGCCAACACGGAGGCGTTGTCGGCGCTTCCGCTGCCGCCTGAACCCGGCCCCGCGCTCGCCGTCTTATCGGTGGGCATGGCCCCGAGCGTGACGTCGATCGCCATCGGCGCGCCGTTGCGGATCAGCGCGATCGTCGCGGTCTTTTTCGGCCCCAGCGCGGCAATCCGCCGGGCAAGCTCGTGCGGATCGGCGACGGTTTCGCCATCCACCGCCGTAATCACGTCGCCGCTCTTGATTCCAGCCGCGGCAGCCGGCGAGTTCTTCTCCGCCTGCGCGACGAGCGCGCCAGCGGCGCTCTTCAATCCGAGATTGTCCGCGATATCGGCGGTCACGGGCTGAATTTCAACCCCGATCCAGCCCCGGGTCACGAAGCCATTGTCCTTGAGCTGCTGGACGACGGTCTTGACGACATCGCTCGCAATGGCGAAGCCAATCCCGACGCTTCCGCCGGAGGGTGAAAAGATCGCGGTGTTGACGCCCACCACTTCGCCCTCGGCATTGAAAGTCGGCCCACCCGAATTGCCGTGGTTGACCGGCGCGTCGATCTGCAGGAATTCGTCGTAGGGACCTGATCCGATGTCGCGTCCCCGGGCCGAGACGATGCCGGCCGTCACCGTGCCGCCCAGCCCGAACGGGTTGCCGACCGCGATCACCCAGTCTCCGACCCGCGGCGGCTTCGAGGCGAAGGTCACGAACGGAAAGTCGGCCCCCTGCGCCTTGAGAAGCGCGAGGTCGGTCTTGCTGTCGACGCCGATAACCTTCGCCGCCATGGTCTTGCCGTCGGCGGTGGTGACCGTGACCTCGCTCGCGTGGTCGACCACATGGTTGTTGGTGACGATGTAGCCGTCAGCCGTGATGAAGAACCCGGAACCCTGCGCCTGGGTCGAGTGCCGGTGCGGCATGAAGTCCCCATCGCCGTGGCCGGGCAGTCCGAAATGTCTGAAGAAATGATAGAACGGGCTGTTCTGCGGAAAGTCCGGCAGACCCTGGGAGTCCTCGTCGGCGGTCGGGTCGGCGTCCGTGATCTTGACCTTGACCGATACGACGGCCGGCCTCACCCGATCGACGATGTCGGCAAAGGACGCCGGCCCTGCGGCCGGCTGCGGCGCAATCGCCGACGGCGCAGAAGCCGGCCCCGCCGCAACGGCGTCAACCGGAACGAACGTCCTCTCGAACGCAACTCCGCCTAACGCCGCAGCCGCGACCGCCCCAAGGAGTGCTGCACGAAGAGAACGAGAACGGACAGGAAGCATCACCAAACCCCGCACAGACGATTGACGTCACCCGACCACTTTCCCGGTATAATGCCGCTTCCTGACTAACCTTCGCATGGCGCGAACATGAAAGCTTCGTAATGTTCACGTAACGTTGCCCGGTCGATTGGGTCCGGACGACCCCGTCGACGATACAGACGCGCGGGATGACTTTTTGTTCCGGCTTTGGCTCCGCAATTCGGGCGATTCCGCCGCGCTTTCCATCGCTTGGACGGCCTGCTAGCAGCGGGCGATGAGTCGTTCTTCTCTCGCCGCGCGTCCCCGGCTGTCGGCCACCTTGATCGGATTCGGGGCGATCATCCTGTGGTCCGGGCTCGCCCTCCTGACAGCACTTTCCGGCGAAGCGCCGCCGTTCGAACTGGCCGCGCTTACTTTTGCGGTCGGTGGGGTTTGCGGGCTTGCCTACGCCGCCGTCCAGGGCCGGCTGGCGCTGCTTGCGCAGCCCTGGCGGGTGTGGCTCGTCGGGATCGGCGGCCTGTTCGGCTATCATGCGCTTTATTTCGCGGCGCTACGCCGGGCGCGGCCCGCTGATGCAAGCCTGATCGCCTATCTCCAGCAATTCTAAAAGTCGGCCGTGGCGAGGGTCCTATTCGATTTTTTGGGTTGTGAGGAGGTGGGGTGGGATTATGAAGGTGGCGAGGGCTTCGAGGAGATCGGACCAGGCGGGGAAGACCGCCAGGGTGGTCAGGGTTGCAAGATGAGCAAAGAAGCTCGTTCGCTTTTCCGCCGCCTCTCTCGCTTTTCGCCAGGGCGGTTCGAGAAGGTCGAGAACCGTATGCCAGGCGAAGGCGAGCAAGTTGAGCGCGGCGAGCGTCATGGCCAGATTGGTCTCGCCGTGCCCGAAATTGTGTTCAAGCTCGTAGCCGTTGTTTTTCAGGACGTTGAAGCCTTCGTTTTCTCTTATCCGTTGGTGTTGTGCGGGATGTCGGGCCGTTCGAGGACCCTGAGCGATTCGCTCTTGTTGGCCCGCAGGCGCGCGAGCTACCGGTCGAGGGTGGCGTAGCCGGTCCTGCAGCCGTAGTTGCGATCGACCGCGCCGTCTAGGTGGCCTTGCGCGCCGTGATGATCGCGGCGCCTAGCTTTGAGACTGCCGTAGAACAGCCAGTTGATATCGCAGTTGCATCTCTTTTCTTCTCGTTTCTCTTCCTTGTATTGTCTAGTTTGTGTACCAGACGTTCCGCATCTACCCAGCACAGTCCATGCTCGCCTACATTGTACTCGCCGTCGTCGTCGCTGTCTATCACAGTGTCCTCTAGCTAGCCATTCGCCTTGACGCTGCCCCACAGAGCGCCTTCTGTGTCTATCAGCACTCTATCTCTATCTACCTTCATTGTGTCTACGCCTAGCCGCTCCATATGAGCTTTCCAGGCCGCCCGATCCGCGTAGACTCTATTCTCCTGCTCGTTCAGGCTCGCGTTTACGGTCCGGCGAGCGCGCTCTCGCGCATATAGGCCAGAGCTTCGTCATTGTTGACGTTATCGCCTTGCCCTTCTCGCTACAGTCTAGTTAGTTTAGACCTCTCTTTTTACCCTTTTCCCGAACCAGTCTAACTGCGCGTTTCCGATCTGCGTGCAGAAGCCGTTCTTTTCCTTGTGTCTCGCCCCTTTGTCGTCTACCTTTATCCATGCCTCGTTTTTCTAGCCCTCTCTCAGCACTTCTCTCTCTTCATCCATTTAGCTCTTCTTTCCTTCGATCAGCAGGCGAACTACCTGCCGCTTGTAGATGACTATGCCTTACCCTCGCAGCAGCTTTACCAATCTCGCCTCCTTTACTTTTCCCTGATTATATTTTTCTAGCACTAAGCTTCTCAGTTCATTTCCTATATTTCCATCTACTCCCTCCTTCTATTTAGCCATCACCTTCTTGCCTTCCTTTTTCTGCCAGCATTCCCTTCTAAAGTCTTTTACTTTCACCTCGATCTTCCACCTTGCGCGGCCGCAAGCGGCGATCTCGGCGACGTTGCTCTTGGCGACCGGCAGCGAGGTAACGAAGGCCATCTTGTATGTGACTGCGCCCTTGGCGTTGAGGCTGTCGAAGCCGATCCAGTTGACCAGCACGGCGTCCTTGCCGTCGCGCAGCGGAACCTTCTCGACGAACCGGTAGCGATGCGTCTGGCGCGTCTTGCCTTTGCGGACTTGGACCTCATGACGCGTGAGTTCGGCTCCATCGATGAAGTCGTAGAGCGCCTTGTGCGAGGTCTCCTTGCAGGTGAAGATGAAATCGTCGCCGTTGTCCGCGAGCCTCTCGACCACGCTCTGGCAGGCGAACAGATCGTCGCCCAGATACACCGGTCGCAGGGGCTTCAGGCGCGCGCCGTGCTGCATGAGCCAGCGTTTGACCGCGTTGCGCTCGCAGTCCTGCTTCTCGGCGCCGTCCTGTTTGACGATGAACTCCGGCGCGAGCGGGACCACCTTGGAATGTCCCGGCGCGACAACCGTCGCGCACAGCATGGAATGATAGCTTTCGACCTTGCCGTTGCTGCGCTTGCGCGTCTGGCAATGCGGGCAGGCGATCCTCTGGCTGCAAAAATACTCGGTCCCGTCGAGGGCCACGAGCGCTCGGCCGCCCAGCCGGCCGAAAGCCTCGCGCATCGCCGGTTCGAGCAGCAGACGCTCCGTGTCCTCGAAGCAGGGCGAAAGAAGAGCAGGATCCGCGCCGTCGAGCATGTCCCTGATATAATTGTCGGAAGGGATCTTCTCGATGCCAAAAAGGGTTTGGCAGTTCGACCGTCCCTGACCTTTCTCCAGCCTACGCTGAAAGGACAGAAAAGACGCGCTCTGCATGAAAAACATCGCGAAGGCCGACAGACCGAAATCCGCCATCGCAATATTGCCGCTCCGCCCCTTGCGAGGGTCCGGAAACGCCTTGCAAACCGCCTTCAGGCCAGACAAAAGCGACGCCAAGATCTCCATCCCCAGCGTGAATTATGTTTCCGCTGATTTGGGAATCCCCCAGCGAAAAAATCATCCCGACCCTCTTTTAGAATTGCTGTTGTGTTCGCGCAGCGTCCCGACGTTTTGCATTCATCGAGCGCAAATACACGTAACGTCGCCGGGTTGACCGTCCGATCAACCGTTCATATATCAACTAATGCCGGGAAGGCCGCTTAGAGCGGGGCCGCCGGCTCGGCGCCAGGAACAACCAGAACTGCGAGGGCGGAAATGAACTACGATTACGTGATCGTCGGCGGCGGCTCCGCCGGCGCGACGCTGGCGTCGCGGCTTTCCGCCGATCCCTCCGTGACAGTCTGCCTCATCGAAGCGGGCGGGGAGGGCAAGGACGTGCTGATCCGCGCCCCTGCCGGCATCGCCCTGATGCTTCCCGGGAAACCAAGGATCAACAACTGGGCGTTCGAGACGGTCCCGCAGGCGGGCCTCAACGGAAGACGAGGGTATCAGCCGCGCGGCAAGGCGCTCGGCGGCTCGAGCGCGATCAACGCCATGCTCTACATCCGCGGCCATCGCTCCGACTACGACGACTGGGCGGCGCTGGGCTGCAAGGGCTGGTCTCATGCCGACATTCTCCCTTACTTCCTGCGCGCGGAAGCCAACCAGAACGGCGCCGACGCCTGGCACGGGGATTCCGGCCCACTCCAGGTCTCCAACCAGAGAAACCCGCGCGCGATCGCGCACGATTTCATCCGCGCGGCGGGCGAGCTCCAGTATCGGGAGAATCTCGACTTTAACGGCGCGGAGCAGGAGGGGGTCGGGCTCTATCAGGTGACCCAGTTTCATCAGCCCGGCAAAGCCGGCGAGCGCTGCTCGGCCGCCGCCGCCTATCTTCACCCCGTCGCCGGGCGCGCCAACCTCGCCATCGTGACAAGAGCGCACGCGACGAAGATCGAATTCGAGGGCAAGCGGGCGACAAGCGTCAGGTACCGCGTCGGCGCAGCGGAGAAAACAGTCGGGGCGAACCGCGAGATCATCCTCTGCGGCGGGGCGTTCAACTCGCCCCAGCTCCTGCAATTGTCCGGCGTGGGCCGGCCGAACGATCTCCGCAAGCACGGCATCGAGATCGTGCACGAGCTCAACGGCGTCGGGCAGAACCTGCGCGATCATCTCGATTTCGTTTTGGCCTACAAGTCGAAAGACTCCGACCTGCTCGGTCTCGGGCTGGTGGGAATGGTCAAGACGGTGAAGGACATCTTTCGCTGGCGCAGGGACGGGTCCGGCCCGATCGCCTCGCCCGGCGCCGAAGGCGGCGGCTTTCTGAAGACGGACCCGACCCTGCCGAGGCCTGACATCCAGCTTCATTTCGTCACCGCGATCATCGACGACCACGCCCGCAAGTTGCATCTGGGCTACGGGTTCTCCTGCCACGTCTGCGTACTCAGGCCGAAGTCGGCGGGCGCGGTATTCCTTCAGAGCGCCGATCCGACGGCGGCGCCGGGCATCGACCCGGGGTTCCTGTCCGACGCGGACGATCTCCGGGTGCTGGTGAAGGGGGCGAAGATGACCCGAGCCATTCTCCAGGCGCCCGCGCTGGCGAAATATCGGCACAAGGAACTCTACACGAAGGACGGCATGAGCGACGCCGAGTGGGAAAGCCACATCCGCTCGCGCGCCGACACGGTCTACCACCCGGTCGGCACCTGCCGGATGGGCGTCGACGAAGCGGCGGTGGTCGACCCGCAATTGCGCGTGCGCGGGCTCGAGGGGCTGCGCGTCGTCGACGCCTCGGTCTTCCCGACGCTGATCGGCGGCAACACCAATGCGCCGACCATCATGATCGCCGAGAAGGCGGCGGACATGATTCTGGGCAAGCCGCCGCTGGCGGCGGCGCATTGAATTGCGGCGCACCCTCGTCCGGCGCCCATAGCCCGTTCGGAAGAACGGGCGTTCTTCCGAACACCCTATGCGCCACCTTGTCCCGCGAGCGGGAGAAGGGTTTCGCTCCCTCTCCCGCCCGCGGGAGAGGGCCGGGGTGAGGGCAAGCGGGCCAATCAAAAGATTGTAGAAGCGCTAGCTCTTCAGCCCCGCATCGGCAATCGCGACGGTCAGCGCCGCCTCGTCATTGTCCGAGGTGTCGCCTGACGCGCCCGCCGCGCCGATGACCGCCCCGGCCTGATCGAGGATCAGCACCCCGCCGGCAACCGGAACGATCCCTTCGTTGAAGATCGTCCCGAGCGAGGCGATGAAATGCGGCCGCTCGACCGCCATGTCGTGCAGCTTGCGCGAGCTGACGCCCATGCTGAGCGCGCCCTGGGCCTTGCCGTAGGCGACCTTCCAGCGCGCCAGGCTCGTGCCGTCTTCGGCGGCCGCGGCGCGCAGCGCGCCACGCTCGTCGAGGACCACGAAGGCCATCGGCTTCAGGGATTTCGCCCTCGCAAAAGCGAGCGCCGCCGCGACGATTGTCTGCGCCTGGTCGAGTTTGAGTCCCATTGATTTTCGCCTGTTGCACTGCCTCGTGATGTGGGCGCGCGTCTTCGAGCTTTATTCGTTCCCGGTCAAGGCGGCCGCACGGAATCACAGAAGTGAGCAAGGGCGATCTCCGACCCCCTTATGGGAAAGAATCAAGGGGGGTCGCGCCGGATCTCGGAAGCTTCGAACGGAGCAACGCCGCCGTTCGCGGCCCGCGGTAAGCAAATCGTAAGCATGGCCGGCGGCGCGAACGGCCCAAAACGCAAAAGCGCGACGGATTAGGACAGTCTTAACCCCGCCGCGCTCACGCTGCGTTAAAGCAGCGGGAGACGGCCCTGGTGTCCTCTCTAGGCGAAGTCCGTTCCGCCTTATCCGAAGAGGCCGGAACCAGCAGGTCTGGACTCTGGCGCGCCCTCAAGGCGCGCAGCGTTTCTGCGGCCTGCGCAATGGGCCCTCGACTGGTCGGGGGCTCCATTCTGTCCCGCGCCGCGGCTGCGGCGCCGCTCGGCGTAGTCAACGCCGCGCTTCAGCGCGGCGACTATGCGACGGCCCTTGCGCTCGCTCGGCCGCTGGCCGATCGCGGCCTCGCCGTCGCGCAGCTCGTTCTCGGGGTGATGTATGGCGGCGGCCACGGCGTGCCGCAGAACGACGCCGAGGCCGCGAACTGGCTGATGATGGCCGCCGACCAGGGCTGTCCGGAGGCGCAGACCCTCCTCGGCGCGATCTACGCCAAGGGCCTCGGCGTATCGCGGGACGACGCCCGAGCGGTGAAGTGGTTTCGCAAGGCAGCCGAACAGGATCACGCCGCCGCGCAGTCCAACCTCGGCCTCATGTACGCGGAGGGCCGGGGCGTCACGCAAAGCGACGCCGAGGCGGCGAAGTGGCTCCGCAGGGCCGCCGACCAGGGCCTCGCCGAAGCGCAGACCCTTCTCGGCCTGATTCACGTCAAGGGCCGGGGCGTGGTGCAGGACTACATTGTCGCCCACATGTGGCTCAATCTGGCGGCCGCGCAGGGCGACGCCGGGGCGCTCGCCGACCGTGACCAACTGGCCAGAATGATGACTCCCGCCCAGATCGCCGAGGCGCAGCGGCTGGCGCAGGAGCGGACGACGACCAAATAGCGTGGGCGCATTGTCGGGCGTGTCCGTCGCGGCGGCGCTCCGAGAGGTCCGCGTCGGTCGTGATCCATACGCCCCGCCGGTCTTGCGCCAAGCAGCAGCGCGACGCGCCCCAATGCACGACAGTGTGCGCCTTGGGGCGTCCCGTTGGCGCCGGCCGGCTTCGGAACGGGCCCAAAGCGGGTCGGCGGCCTCGGTTCGACCAAGGCCCCCGGATGCATTATCAGACGTTCACGAGCTCGCGGCCCATAGAGTTCCCGTAGACGTCGCATGTTGGCCTGCACGATTGAGTCCGACACGACGTGCGCGGCGTCACGCGGCCGCCAGGCCCTTGGGGAGGCGGCAGCAAGGCCGTGTAGGGCGGCTCACCCGTAGATGGTATCCTCGCCCGCGGCTGCGCCGCCCGTGCTGCTCGGCGCTTCATGGCCGCGACGCCTGGCCGGTCCTGAAGGGACCACTGTCGGCCACTGTCGGCTTATCGGTTGACTCGGGCGCGGAAAGGCGCACTCTCTTGACGGTGCGCCCTCTCTTGAACTCGGGGACGGCGTACGGGCCGGCTCCCGACGGGCGACCAGCGGGGGCCGGTCCGACCAGGAAAAGGGCCGCGAGCCTGCGAACCGGTCGTTGCCCCAAAGGGCATTGGCTCGGATCTCCTTGATCCGAGCTGTCGCCGGTTAGATTGGTGCGGTCAAGAGGACTCGAACCTCCACTCCGGTTAAAGAACTAGCACCTCAAGCTAGCGCGTCTACCAATTCCGCCATGACCGCACATGGGGAGTCGCGCCAGGGGCGCGATCCGAAGGCGCGTCGTCTAACAAATCGCTTTCGCCGTGACAAGCGCGAGTTGGCGAGGCATCCGCGCCTCAGTCCGCGGCGTCGTGACGCGTCTCGCGCATGCTGACGACCGCGAGCAGGCTGATCACGGCGGCGGCGGCGATATAGGCGCCGACCCAGGCGATGCCGCCCCTGGCTTCGAGAACCTGGGCGAGCGAAGGCGCGAACGAGGCGCCGAGAATGCCGCCGAGATTGTAGGTGCTGGCCGCTCCGGTGTAGCGCACCGGCGTCGGGAAGAGTTCGGGGAGCAGCGCGCCGAGCGGCGCGAAGGTCAGTCCCATCACGCCGAGCGCGGCGGCGAGAAAGACGAACACGCCCGCCTCGCCAGAGGCCAGAAGCGTCGGCATGACGAGGCCGACGACGAAAGCCGCGACGGAGGCGGCGATCAGCACGGGCCGCCGACCGAACCGGTCGGCCAGCGCTGCGGAAACCGGCGTCGCCGCCGCCATGAACAGGATCGCGACGCAGAGCATCTCGAGAAAACCGACGCGCGGGATCGCCAGCGCGCGGACGCCATAGCCGAGCGTATAGACCGTCGCGATGTAAAACAGGGCATAGCAGACGACGATCGACAGCGAGCCCTGGATGAGCGGAATCCAGTGACGCTTGAGGACCACGCCGAGCGGGACGGCGACCCGAGAATTCCTCATGAGCGCCGCGCGGAAGGTCGGCGTCTCCTCGAGCGACATCCGCACATAGAGGCCGATCGCCACCAGGACGGCGCTCATGAGGAACGGAACGCGCCACGCCCAGTCGACGAAGGCCTTCTCGCCGAAGACGACGAGAAGCACGAGAAACAGGCCGGTGGCGATGAAGAAGCCGAGCGGCGGCCCGAGCTGGGGAAACATGCCGAACCAGGCGCGCCGCCCGTCGGGGGCGTTTTCGACCGCGATCAGCGCCGCGCCGCCCCACTCGCCGCCGAGCCCGACGCCCTGGACGAAGCGCAGAATCGCGAGCAGCCAGGGCGCAAGCACGCCGGCTGTCGCATAGCCTGGCAGGGCGCCGATCAGGGTGGTCGCGACCCCCATCGTCAGCATGGTGGCGACGAGCGTCGACTTGCGCCCGATCCGGTCGCCGAAATGTCCGAACAGGAAGGAGCCGACTGGCCGGGCGAGGAAAGCCAGGCCGAAGGTCAGGTAGGCGTTGAGCGTCTGGGTCTCCGGCGCCGACTTCGGGAAGAACATCGTCCCGAACACCAGAGCCGCCGCCGTGCCGAATATATAGAAATCATAGAACTCGATCGTCGTGCCGACGAGACTCGCCAGCACGATCTTGGCCGTGCCGGCGCGACCGAGCTCGGCGACCCTCTGTCCTCCGATAGCCGTCATCTTCCGGTCCTCCCTCCACCCGCCACGACAAAGGACGATCAACGTTCGTGGATAATTTTCTTGACGGAGCCGCGATTTTGTTCTACGTATGTTCTCTACCGACGCCCCAAAGGGAGAGCGCCGAAAATGCTTGACTCGCCTGAAGCCGCTTTGCCTGGGTTCGTCCTTGGCGACCGATCGCGGCGCCGCAGTCGCCGAAAACCCCGGAAGGAGAGCCGATCATGGCTCTTCGGCGCAGGCGGCGTCGCGGGCTGCCACGATCGCGGGTGCGCAAGCGCCGGACGACAAGAGCGCGTCGGCCCGGAAATGGCGCCGCAAAGTCTTGGAAACACTGGATTCGCGCCCGGAAATGGTATGGCCCTCGGAAGCTTCGACGCACGAGATATCGGGGCTGGGGCGGGCGCGGCGGCCCTCATGGAGTTCCATTCGCCTCGTGCAACACGTTTGAATGACGTCGCATGCAGCGTGTTCGCGGTTGCAGAAGCGGCCGGAAATGCTGCCGCAAGGACCTGAAAAGTCTCGATTCGCGCCCGGGAATGGTATGGCTCCGGACGCCTTCGATCCACAAGATATCGTGGCCAGGCAGGCGCGGCGGCTTTCATGGAGTTCCGTTTCCCGCCCGGACCGGCTCCCCCGGCACCACTTCAAGGCGCTCCCAGCATCCACCCGCCCGCGCCGGGAGGCCGGAAGGCTTCCGCGGCCGGAATCTTCGCAACGACCGACAGACAGTCCCACGGATATTTCGAGTTGGCCGGCGCGCAAGAACGTCAAAATGCCTCCCGGAGCCGGTCCGTTTTGGCAGCGTCGCCGAAGGACAGCGGGAGGGCAACCGGCGCGCAACAACGAGCCTGGCGCACATACCAGCGTTCTCTCGGCGCTTCGTCGGCGCCGCCGCTAACAGCCTCAGACCCACTCATCGCGCGAGGCGACGCTGGCGGCCGCCGAACTTGGGCGTGAAGTCAGGCGCGGAGAGCGCCTTCGTCACATCGCCATGGAGTCCTTGACGCATTTCTTGACGAACGAGGTTTCCGCCGCCCCGTGCAGATCCTTGTCCTTCGCCTGCGCCATGCAGGCGTCCTTTTCGCACTTGTTCATGAAGCTTGTCTTGGCGGCGCCGGCGAGCTTCTTGTCCGTCGCCTGGGTCATGCAGGCGTCCTCGGCGAAGGCGAGCGCCGGCGCTCCGACGAGGCACAGGGCGAGAGCGGCGAGCGCGAGTGTCTTGGTCATGGAGTTCATCTCCCCAGAATCAGGCCGTCTCAGCGGCCCGGAACAGCATAGCATGTCCGCCCCTGCTGGCGAGACGTTGCTCGGGGGCGTTCATAGCGCCCGGTCAGACGGGCGCACGCAAGGACCGATCCCGCCATGGCGGCGGCCAGCGCGGCGAGATCCGGCGGCGCTTCGAACCTCAGCGGCTTCCAAGCGCAAGCATCTGGAAAATGTAGCGGTCCGGCCCATGGCCTGCGACCGGACGTGGACCCTGATAGGACGGAAGGTTCCGGGCGCGGCGCTCTGGCGCAACTGCCTCCGCCTCACTAAAGACACGCTCCTACGGAACGCAGCGCCGCGTTCCGATCCGAACCGCGAGCCGCAATGAGACGCGTGACGAACTGGCTGTTGCTTCTCCTGGCCCTCGCTGCGCTGGCTCTCGGCCTCGCGGCGAAGGGCGGCTTTGTGCATGCGCCGGTATCTCCGATCGCCTTGTGGGTCGCCGCGGCCGTGTTCGCCGGGCTGCTCGCCATCCGGGGGCTGCCGCTCGGGGTTCGTCGGCCGGTCGTCTTCGTCGTGACGTTCGCCGCGCTCGCCGCGCTCATAGGCGGCCTCGCCTACTTCCAGTTCTTCGTCAAGCCGACCATGGTCAAGGGTTTCATGGCCGCGGCCTTCGCGCCGAAGCCGACGGCGGTGTCGGTCGAGGCGGCGAGAATCGAGAAGTGGCCGCCGCAGCTGACCGCGATCGGGACGCTGCGCGCCTTTCAGGGAATCATCATTGCGCCGCAGGCGGCGGGGGTCATCGCCGCTCTCCACCTCGAATTGGGCGGCGACGTCAAAGCCGGCGATCTCCTGATCAGCATCGACGACTCGGTGGAGCAGGCGGACCTCGCCAATGGGCTCGCCCAACTCAAGAACGCCGAGGCCACGCTGGCGCGACAGAAGATGCTGGTGGCCGGGGGCAATACGCCGCAGTCGACGGTCGATCAGGCGTTGGCGGCGCGCGACTTGGCTGCCGCGACCGTCGAACGGACGCGGGCGGTGATCGCGCAGAAGGCGATCCGCGCGCCGTTCTCCGGGCGGCTTGGACTTCGCAACGCGGATCTCGGACAGTACGCGTCGGTCGGCATGGCGCTTGCGACACTGCAGCAGCTCGATCCGATCTATGCCGATTTTCCCGTGCCGGAGGAGGCGCTGGCGACGCTCGCCGTCGGCCAGGACGTCGCCATGACGGTCGACGCCATTCCCGGCCAGACCTTCGAAGGAAAGATCAAGGCGATCGACGCCCGGGTCGCCGTGGAATCACGCAACATCACCGTGCGCGCCGAATTCGCCAATCCCGAACGAAAGCTCCTGCCCGGCATGTTCGCCAATCTGACGGCGACCACCGGCGCGAGCGCGGACGTGCTGACGTTGCCGCGGACCGCGATCGTCTACAGCCTCTACGGCGACAGCGTGTTCGTTGTAAAGCCCGCGCCGGCGGCCGCTCAGCCAGCGGCCCCGTCGGCTCAATCCGGCGCGGGAGCAGCTTCCACCGCCGCGGCCGCGGCGTCCACGCCTCCAGCGGGAGGCGGGCTCATCGCCGAGCGCCGGTTCGTGAAGGTCGGCGCGACACGCGGCGAGCGGATCGCGGTCGTGGAAGGGGTTGAGGCGGGCGAGCAGGTCGTGACCGCCGGACAGGTCAAGCTTCAGCCCAACTCGCCCGTGACAATCGATACCGCGCCCGCTCTGCCGCCCCCCGCCGTTACGCCGAAGCCCTGACGGCGCACCGATGAACGCCTTTACCGACCTCTTCATCCGCCGGCCCGTGCTCGCCAGCGTCGTCAGCCTCCTCATCCTGCTGGTCGGGGCGATGGCGGGTTTCAAGCTGCAGATCCGGCAGTTCCCGCAGACCTCGAACACCACGATCACGGTTACGACCACTTACCCCGGCGCTGCCGCCGACGTGATCAAGGGCTTCATCACGACGCCGATCGAACAAGCGGTCGCCAGCGCAGAAGGCATCGACACGCTGGTCTCGAGCTCCCAGCAGAACGTGTCGACCATCACCCTTAACCTGCGGCTCGACGCCAATCCCGACCGGGCGATGGCGGACACGCTCTCCAAGGTCAATCAGGTGCGCGGACTTTTGCCGCGCGAGGCCAACGATCCGGTGGTCGTCAAGCAGACAGGGCAGGGCTTCGCCCTCATGTATCTGTCGTTCAATTCGAGCGTGATGACGGCCTCGCAAATCACCGACTATCTGACCCGAGTCGTACAACCGCGGCTGCAGACGGTCGACGGCGTCGCCAATGCGCAAATTCTCGGCGGCCAGGTGTTCGCCATGCGCATCTGGCTCAATCCGACGAAAATGGCGGCGCTTGGCGTCACCCCGAACGACGTTCGAGCGGCGCTCGCCGCCAACAACTTCACCACCGCCGCTGGCGAGGTGAAGAGCGACTACACCCAGGTCAGCGTCAACGCGCTGACCTCGCTGGACAGCGCCAAGGCGTTCGGCCAGCTCGTTATCGCCGCTCACGGCGACGCGCTGGTCCGGCTGGGCGACGTGGCCAAGATCGAGCTCGGGCCTCAGACGTCCGATTCCTCTTCCGTGTTCGACGGGCTCAAGGCGGTGTTCATCGGAATCTACGGCACCCCGGAAGCGAACCCGCTGACCGTGATCGACGGCGTGCAGGCGCTCATGCCCAGCATCCGGAGCCAGTTGCCGCCTGGCCTCAACGCGACGGTCGCCTACGACTCGACCAAGTTCATCCGCGCGTCGATCTACGAGGTCGCCAAGACTCTGGCGGAAGCGGCTTTGATCGTCATCGTCGTCATCTTTCTCTTCCTCGGCAACCTGCGCTCGACCCTCATTCCGATCGTCACCATTCCCCTGTCGCTAATCGGAGTGATGATCGCGCTGCTCGCGCTCGGATATTCGATCAACCTTCTGACACTGCTGGCGCTTGTGCTCGGCATCGGGCTTGTCGTCGACGACGCGATCGTCGTGGTCGAGAACATCTATCGGCACATTGAGGAGGGGATGACGCCGTTCGACGCCGCGATCCGCGGCGCGCACGAGATTGCGCTGCCGGTCGTGGCGATGACGATCACGCTGGCGGCAGTCTACGCGCCGATCGGATTCGTCTCGGGTGTGACGGGAGCTCTGTTCCGCGAATTCGCCTTCACGCTCGCGGGTGCGGTCATCGTCTCAGGCTTTATCGCGCTCACGCTGTCGCCGATGATGTGCTCAAAACTTCTGCGCCACGACATGGGAGAGCACCGGTTCGGGCGCTTCGTCGACCGCACTTTCGACCGGCTGCGCAACGCCTATCAGCGCCGGCTGCACAGTACGCTGAACTTCCGCGCGCTGACGCTCCTGATCCTCGCCGGAGTGCTCGTCCTGGCGGGGGTCATGTACGCTTCGACCCCGCGCGAGCTTGCGCCCGAGGAGGATCAGGGTATCCTGCTCTCGGTTATCAAGACGCCGCAGGTCGGCAACCTCGACTACACCGAAAAGGCGACCCAACAGCTCTACAGCCAGGTGCGCTCGGTGCCGGAGTTGTTGCACGCCTTCATCATCAACGGCTATCCGAGCGTGCGCGGCGCCTTCGCCGGCCTCATCCTGAAGTCGTGGGGGGAGCGCGATCGCAACCAGAAGCAAGTCCTGGCTGAGCTGGGGCCGAAGTTCCTCGCCGTGCCGACGGCTCAGGTGCAGGCCTTCTCGCCGCCTGCGCTGCCCGGTTCGACCGGCGGGCCGCCGATGCAGTTCGTCATCCGCACAACGGGCGACTATGCGACGCTCGCCGACGTCGCCCTGAAGATGCAGCAGGCGGCAAAGGAGAGCGGTCTCTTCCTGTTCACCGACGTCGACCTCAAGTTCGACACGCCGCAATATGTGTTCAAGGTCGACGCCGACAAGGCGAACCGCATCGGCATCAACATGGCCGACGTCGGAACCGCGCTTGCCACAATGCTCGGCGGCAACTACGTGAACCTGTTCAACCTCGAGGGCCGATCGTATCAGGTCATTCCCCAGGCGCCGCGCGAGTTCCGACTGTCTCCCGAGTGGCTCACCCGCTACCAGCTGCGCACCAGAAACGGCGAGCTTGTGCCTCTCTCCGCGGTGGCTAGTGTCACCGAGCAGGTGCAACCGAACGCCCTCACCAGCTTCCAGCAGCTCAATTCGGCGACGGTGTCGGGCGTGCCGTTCCCCGGACGGACCCTCGGCGAGGCGCTCGACTTCCTCAAGACGAAGTCGAAGGAGATCTTTCCCGAGGGCTATTCCTACGATTTCCAGGGCGACTCGCGCCAGTACGAGCAGGAGGGCAATGTCCTCGTCTACGTGTTCGTGTTCGCGCTGATCGTCATCTATCTCGTGCTCGCCGCGCAATACGAGAGCTTCCGCGATCCGCTCATCATTCTGATCGCCTTGCCGACCGCGCTTTTTGGCGCGCTTCTACCCTTGAACATCGGGGGCTTCCTCGGCTTCGCCAGCATCAACATCTATTCGCAGATCGGGCTCGTAACCCTTATCGGCCTCATCTCGAAGCACGGCATTCTCATGGTCGACTTCGCCAACCGCCTGCAGGAGCGGGAGGGCCTGCCGCGCCGCAAGGCGATCGAGGAAGCGGCGGCCGTGCGCCTGCGGCCGATCCTGATGACCACGGCGGCGATGGTCGTCGGCATGATTCCGCTGATCATGGCCTCCGGCGCGGGGGCGAAATCGCGCTTCACTATCGGTGTCGTGATTTTTGCCGGAATGGCGATCGGCACCCTTTTCACCCTGTTCGTGACGCCGATGATCTACACCATCCTCGCTCGCGACCATGCTGCGGTCATGGCGCGAGAGCGGGCGGCAGGGCATCTCGCGCGGGAGGAAGGAACGACGTGAGGCGGTTCCCCGAATCCATCCCCGATTCCTGACTTCTTAAAGAGTTGCGGCGCCTTTTCCGCGCCGCGGCTGCTAGCCGGCTTTGAGCCGCCTCGCGCTTCCGCCTCTCCGGCGCGGTTCTTCGGCGTCATCTCCGAGCACCTTTCGAGTGATTCCAGTAGGCTGCGGCGCCATTTCCATCGTTCCATCCCGACCCCTCGCCGCGGACCGGGTCAGATGGCGGTCGTCGCCTCGCTTCCGATCCGCCTCTCGAGTTCGGCGATGAGCCTCTCCCGCTCCTCGATCCAGGCCTCGAGACGCCTGAGCGTCGTCTCCTGCCAGTCCTCGGGCTCGGGCGTCACCGTTTCCAGCAGGGTCGATTCGTGCTCGATTTCCTCGTCAATCGCGTCAATTGGACAGATAGCGCCTTCGTCCACTTACGCCTCCGCGTCTGCTGAGGACCGACAGTTAACGACGATAACAGGCGTTTCCAACTTTGGAAAGCGGTTATTTCACTGAATGGAGTCTTGCTAAAGAACCGATTGATGCAGAACATGAAATGGTAACAGGGGTCGAAAGTCGACCTTAAGGCGAGATGATTTCAGGTCCACCCGAATGCGGAGCGGCGGAGCTCTGATCCGGATCAAACGCCGAGATGTCCGTCGTAAACTCAGGCGCGATTCTTCCGCTTACCGGAATCCGCGGTGGGCGGGAGTCCCCGGCGGCCGGTGCGCTGGGAGGCCGGCGAGGAGAGCGCAACCAATGCCCCTGTATCGCAAGGCGAAACGGACCGTCGCGGTAAGCGCGAGGACGGTCCGCTCAACAAGCGTTGTCGGACACGCCGGGTGACCAAGCCGAATGCGAAGCACCGAGAGCTGTCTGGATTCCTGATTTCCCCGTTGTACGTTTCTTTCCGCGGAAAAGACGCCGTCGCGCGGAGGCGCGCGACGGCGGGATCGCGCGGCTCGAGGCCCGCTGATCCGAGGCTCGCCCCCCGGGCTCGCGTGGCGCGTTCAGGGCTGGATCCAAGGCTCCACCGTTGCGCTATGAACCTGCCCAACATGGGTCGAAAATAGGCCTGAAACCGGTGGTAGCTTTAAGGCCGGCGGGAAGGTCGTCCAGCCCATTCCTCGAGGCGGGGCTGGCGCGCGTATTGGAGCGTGCCCCTGCCGCCGCTGCTGGAAGTCGTCGATCTGCACAAGGACTTCGGCCCGGTCAGCGTCCTGCGCGGCGCCGACCTTAGTCTCCATGCGGGCGAGGTTCTGGCGCTCGTCGGCGACAACGGGGCCGGAAAGTCGACGCTGATCAAGCATGTCGCAGGAGTGGACAGGCCCGATTCCGGCGAGATCCGCCTGAACGGCGTCCCCCTCGACCTTCAATCGCCGGCCGACGCCCGGGCGCTCGGCATTGAGACAGTTTACCAGGATCTTGCCCTCGCCGACGACCTTTCGGTCGGAGCGAACGTCTCTCTCGGCCGCGAGCCGATCAAACGCTGGGTCGGCCTTCCTGTTATCGACAAACGCAAGGTCCGCGACGAGACGGACGCGCTTCTCAGCCGCATCGAAAGCCGCATTCCTCCCAAAGCACGCACCGTGTCGCGCCTCTCCGGAGGGCAGCGACAGGCGGTGGCCATCGCGCGCGCACTCTACTGGCAGTCCAAGGTCGTCATCCTCGACGAACCGACCGCGGCGCTGGCGGTGATGGAGCGCGAGCACATCCAGCTCGCCCGCAGGCTGGCGCAGCATGGCCTCGGCGTCCTCCACATCGGCCACAACCTGATCGAGATCCTCGAGGTCGCCGACCGCGTGGCGGTCATGTTTCGCGGGCGCATCGTCCACCTGACGAAGGCGACCGAAACCAACCAGCGAGATCTCATCAAATACATGACGGGGTACGAGGAAGCGGCGACCGACTGAGGGGGGCGCGAGCCTGTTCGGCGGGCGCGGCACGATCGCCGGCTGCTTCATCGGCGCGTTGCTGTTCACCACGATCGGCAACGGCGCGAATCTCCTCGGCGTCAGCTCCTTCTGGCAGATGGTGATCGAGGGCCTCCTGATCGCCGGCGTCGTCTACCTCGACAACCTGCAGAAGCGGGAGGCGCAGGGACAGTAGGGCACGACGTTTTCAAACTCGGCTCCGAGCCCTCATTGCGAGCGAAGCGAAGCGTCGTTCGCGGAGCCGAATTCTCGAATCAACGGCCGGTGCGCGCCGCCGACGTCCTCCGACCGCCAGCGACTCGGCGCCGTAGGAACCGAGCAGGAAGCTGTGGGTGAACACCGCGTGTGGAGCAAGCGAGCGCGTTCGCGCCGGTGCCTCGTCAGGCGCGAGCTCGCTGTCGAGCGCTGCGCGAAAGGCCCGCGCCACCGACACGAGGTCGCCCGAGTGCGGCGACGGACGCAATGACTTCACCCCGGCCGCCCTTATCGCCGCGAGATCGCCAAACCGGTTAACAAAGGTGTGCGACAGGGGCTGAACGCAGTTGATGGCGAGAAAGTCGCGGCGGTCGATTGTTCGGACCGCAAGTCCGTCTTCGTCCTTGGAGCAGGCGAACTGGCACGAGTCCTTGCACAGGCCGTGCACGCGCGCGCGATAACAGCGCGCGCGCGAGCAGATCGTCGGACAAGGCGTAGGCTATCGCGGACAGCGTTCGCATCGACCCATTTCTACGCCAACATTGTTCCAGCGACGGTCGAACGCCTCCAGCGCGCCTGCGCGGCCGAACGGGGAATTAAATCGGCCCATCAGGGAATTAAAGTTCCCTGATGGGCCGAAAACAGGGATATCGCGCGCCTGATGCGCAGTCTGTCCGACACTTTCCGCGGGGGCCGCGTCCGGACGATCAAAGGAAGCAAAAAAGCGCGCCGCATCGCTTCATCGATGGCTCGTCTCGCCGGTGTTGTCGTCCCCAGTCCGCCCCACTTTGCGCCGCCCCTATCAGCGCACGCCGATCCGGCCCGCTACTCCTCATCGCCCGGCCAGACAACCGGCCGTTCCATGATCTCGGCGAATTCCAACGCGCGATTCGCAGGAAACGCGCTCAGCGGCAGTCCGGTTTCACTTGCCGCTTCCACGCGAGCGTCTTCGTAAGCCGCGATCAAAGCCTCGTCGAGCTGGCTCTTCAGACCCGGGCTTCGTCGCAGCCGACGCAGCGCCCTTCGTCTTTGTTCGCGTATCGAGAGAGTCCACGACCGGCTGCGTTTCTCCGGCTGAAGGTCCCATTTCAGAAGATGCAGCACCAGCACCCGCAAGGCGCTCTCGAGCCGATGGTATTGCTCCTCGCCCACGTCGTCGATTTCCTCCGCGAGTCCCGCAGGATCGATCTCCGACAGCCGGCCGGCGCGCAACAGATCGGCCTGGCGCAGCGCCCAAGAGTAAAGGTCGGCTTCCTTGGTCACCGGCGCTCCCGTCTCTTTCCGAGCGGCGTTCCGGCTCATCGGCTGCGCTCCCTTGCGCCCCCTCAGCTCAGTGCAACGTTGAGCGCGCTCTCCGGCAGGTCGTGGCCGAAGCAGCGCTGATAGAACTCGGCCACCAGCGAGCGCTCGAGCTCGTCGCACTTGTTGAGGAAGGTCAGGCGGAAGGCGAAGCCGATATCCTTGAAGATATCGGCGTTCTCGGCCCAGGTGATGACCGTGCGCGGGCTCATCACGGTCGAGAGATCCCCGTTGATGAAGGCGTTGCGGGTCAGGTCCGCCACCCGCACCATCTTGTTGACGACGTCGCGGCCCTCCTTGCGCCCCCGATAATCGGGCGCCTTGGCGAGCACGATGTCGACTTCCTTGTCGTGCGGCAGGTAGTTCAGCGTCGCCACGATCGACCAGCGGTCCATCTGGCCCTGGTTGATCTGCTGTGTCCCGTGATAGAGGCCCGAGGTGTCGCCGAGCCCAACCGTGTTGGCGGTCGAGAACAGGCGGAACGCCGGATGCGGACGGATGACGCGCCGCTGGTCGAGGAGCGTCAGGCGGCCGGAGACTTCCAGCACACGCTGGATCACGAACATCACGTCCGGGCGACCCGCGTCGTACTCGTCGAAGCACAAGGCGATGTTGTTCTGCAGCGCCCAGGGCAGCATTCCGTCGCGGAACTCCGTCACCTGCTTGCCGTCCTGGAGCACGATCGCGTCCTTTCCGACGAGGTCGATTCGCGACACGTGGCTGTCGAGGTTGATGCGCACGCAGGGCCAGTTGAGCCGGGCCGCGACCTGCTCGATATGCGTCGATTTGCCGGTGCCGTGATAGCCGGTGATCATGACCCGGCGGTTGAAGGCGAATCCGGCGAGAATCGCAAGCGTCGTCTCACGGTCGAACAGGTAATCCGGGTCGACGTCCGGCACGTGCTCCTCGGCGGTCGAATAGGCCGGCGCCTCGATGTCCGAATCGATGCCGAACACCTTGCGTACGGAAATGCGGGTGTCCGGCAGACCAGGCGTGGCTTCGGCCGCTGTCGGCGTTTCTCTCGAATTCATCATTCCTCCACGCTCTCCTCCCTTTAGGGGGCGAAGTGCGGCTCTCTCATAGTCGAAATCCCGCCCTAGGCAAAAGCAGACGGTTAACCCGCGACCGGCCCGAGGGGTTGCCTTTCAAACCAGCTTGTTGGCGCGCAGATAATTATAGGCCTGAATGATCTCGCGCAATTTATCTTCCGACGAACGGTCTCCGCCGTTCGCGTCCGGATGGTGGCGCTTGACCAGATCCTTGTACCGGGACTTGATCTTCGCCGGGGTCGCCTCGCCATCCAGTTCGAGCGTCATCAGCGATTTCAGCGCCAGCGCGTTGTAGCGCGGCGGCGGCTCGGGCTGCGCCCTTCCGCGCACGCCGCGGCGGCGCGAAGCGCGCGCCTCGGCGAACACCGTCTCGTCCACGTGGCTGCTCGCGGCCCTGTCGCCGAGTTTCCAGGTCGGCCGATGCCCGATCGCGTCGTCCTTGCGGAACTTCGCCATCAACTCATCGTCCATGCCGCGGAAATAATCATAGGTGGCGTTGTATTCCCGAACGTGATCCTTGCAAAAGTGGAGATACTCGCCCTCCCGATCGCGCCCCTTGGGCGCCCGAAAGGCGCCCTCGGCCTGGCAGCCGGGGTGGCTGCACGGCGTCTTGACCGCGGCTTTATCCAGGCTTTTCTCGGCCGGCTTCACCCGGATCCGATCGAACAGACGAGAGTTCAAATTCATGCCATGACCTTTATGAGCGCCGCCGCCGCCAGACAAGACCTTTCCCGTCCAGGGCGACGAACCCTCGTTGAGCGGCCGGTGAAAAACGCGTTCGGTCGAGAATCCCTGATAGGATATTTATAGTCGATGGACCCCAAACGGGAGAGCGGCCGGTGAGCATACAGCAAAGAATTGTCGCGCGCCTAACAGAAGAGCTCGATCCGATCGTTCTCGACGTCATCGACGAGTCCGACCGGCACGCAGGCCACGCCGGTGCGCGCCCTGGCGGCGGCACGCATTATCGGGTGCGGATCGTTTCTGCGAAATTCGCAGGTCTCAGCCGGGTCGCGCGCCATCGCATCGTCTACAATTCGTTGCCGGCCGAATTCGCCGACGGCCTGCATGCGCTCGCTCTCGACGCCAAGGCGCCGGGAGAGCCATGACCGGGCGCGGCGACGCCGGGTCGTTCGGCCCGTACGCATTCACGCTGTCGCCGGCGGAGGCGGAAGCCGCGGCGGCCCGATTCGGGCTGCGCGCCGCGCTTCGCGGCGGTCTCATCGCCAGCCATCTCGCGCCGCTTGCGGCCTTCACGCTGATCATGGCGTTCGCTTCGATTCTGGCGTTGACCGGCTTCATCGGTCGGCGCGCGGGCGAGGCGACCGTCCTCCTCGCCGCCGCCGCCTTCATGATCCAGCGTCTGGCGACCCATTGGCGCATCAGCCGCGCCCGCGCCCTGGGACGGACGGCGATCGGCAGCCTTGCGGCCGAGGGCGCACTGTCGGCCAGCGTCGACAGGGCGGGGGTGACGCTCGCGGGCGGCGGACGGTCGCGAAGACTCGATTACGCCGACTGCGAGGATGCCGAGGACGCCGGCGGCCTGCTCTATTTCTGGCCGCGCCACGGCGCTCCGATCGTCCTGCCCGCGCGCACGCTCGGCGATGGCGAAGCCGGGCCGCTGATCGCGCAGGCGAGGCGAGGGATCAGCGGGACGCGGAACCGATAGAGCGATTTTTCGATCAGCCGACGCGCAGTCTGGTCAGCGGAGTTCTCCCTGTTTCTCCCTGGTAACAGGGAGAGACGGTGTTGGAGCGGTGCGCTTTGGTCCTGTTGCAGGAAGGAAAAGATCTGTTTTTCAGCCTTTTGGAACGACTTCCAGAACTTGTAAAACAAACAAAAAACGTAGAAATAACAGGAAGCACGCTGCCCTGCTTCGAGGCGGAACAGGACATCCGCGGCCGGAAAGGGTCGCCGCCGCCCCGGCCTCGAAACCAGTTACGCCCGTATGTTCACAAATTGAATGAAGCCCGCCTCGGCCTGATTCGGTCGGCCCCCGCCGCGCCTCGAAAAGGCTCGCAGCGAACTTGCTCTGGCGGCGCAACGGGCCCAGCTACTGCGCCGCCGGAGCGACTGCGGCGGACGCTTGACCGGCGGCCGGCGCCGCAAGCGGCGAAGCGTCCGGAGCGGCGGCGGGCGCAGATGAAGTCTCGCCCGCCTTCGACGGCGGCGCCGGCGTCTTGAGCGCGACATGCAGCGACTTCTCATCGCGGCGGGGCGGCAGCGGAACGTCGGTCGGGATCGGCTGGTCGGGCACGTAAGCCGTGACCGTCGGCTGACCCGCCTGGTCCTGGCCGCCGAAATGCAGCCATTTCTTCACGTTCTGGGTGCTCGAGCCCCACAGCCCGGGCTGTTCGGCGGCCGCCGTCGAGGCGACCGCGACCGCCTGCGGCTTGGCGTCCTCGGCCGACGCCGTCGCAACGGCAGTCGCGGCCCGCTGCCTGGCGGCATCCGCGCCGGCGACTTTCACCACCGACGGCGCGGGCCTAGCCGCGTCGCTCAACGCGATCTCCTGCGGGCCGCCCACCAGCGATTCCGGATCGCTCGTGTCCTTGTAGCCGGCGAACACCGGATTCTGCCCGCCGTCGGCATAGACCGTCCGGATCGCCTTCACGCCCGAGGCCGCCAGCTCCGCGACCTTCGTGTCGTCCCTCGATTCCTTTTCCGCGACCTGCGTCTCGATGTCGTCGTCGCGATGAAGCGCCGGGCAGGGCGCGCTTGCGGACACCGGGCCATTGGCGGCGGCGCCGAACACATAGTGTTTTCCGCAGACGACGACCGCGGGCTCGGTCTTGGCGACCTCGAAATGGTCGGAGCCGTTCTTCAGCTCCTTCCAGAACGCGATATTGGGATCGAGCCGATATTTCGCCATGTTCTCCGCCGTCATCCGAAACGGATAGGACTGGAGCTGAATCTCACGCTGGCCGCCGCGAAAGGCGTCGCGCGCGACGGCGTAGATGTCGGCGACCTGCTCGTCGGTCATGGAGAAGCAGCCGGCCGACGAGCAAACCCCATGGACCATCACCGCGCCGCCGGTGCGGCCATAGGCTCGGTCGTAGGCGTTCGGGTAGCCGACGTTGAAGGCGAGATAGTAGTGCGAGTTCGGGTTCATCTGGCCCGGCTCGATGGTGTAGAAGCCCTCCGGGACCTGCATGTCGCCCTCGACCTTCTTCGGGCCGAGCTGTCCGGACCAGCGGCAGATCGGATAGGTCTTCAGGAGCGCGTAGCGTCCGTCCGACTTCATCTTCCAGATTTCGAGCTCGGCCTCTTTCTTGTATGTGCGGATCAACACTGGCGCGGACGGCGTCGTGTCGATCTTGGACATCTGGTCGAGCAACGCGCTGGAAATCGGACGCTCGGAACGCCCTGGGCCTGTGTCGAGGTAGGAGTCGTCACAACCTGCGAGCAGCGCCCCCGTTGCGACCGTGAGGCCCAGCGCAGCCAGGCGCCAGAATGGCAATTTCATCCGATTCCCCGCGTTTTCCCGGCAAGACTTAGACAAGACTTAGAATCGCCGGCCGAAAAAGTCCACGCGACGCAATGAAGCGCCCCGAACGCCTACCCTCGCGTTAACCCCAAAGTCCCCGGACGAATATTCCTCCCGCCTCGATTTTCCGGACGCGGACTATTGGGCCGAAAATGCGGCGCTTGTTCGGCATCGGCGCAGAGGACCCTACCAGCAAGGCTCGAGCGCGGCCGAGTTCGAAGACTTCGGCGAGCCTGGTCCGGGTGCCCGAAGTGGTTCCGTCCGGCAGGGCGGAACGCGGGAAAAATCGCGCCTCCTGGATTTCCCGGTCGGGCTTGCGCTCGCCGAAAACGTCGAAATCGCGAATCAGGTAGACGGCGATGTGGTCGCGGCGCGACGGCTTTTCGTTGAAGAAAAGCCCGTGAAGAACCGGCTCGCCGCGAACCGCGACGCATGCCTCCTCCTCGAGCTCGCGCTTGAGCGCGTCGAGGCAGGTTTCGCCCACCTCGACGCCACCGCCTGGAAAATGCCAGCCCGAGACGTATCCGTGCCGGACCAGCAGAACGGAATCGCCGTCGCGGATCACGACGCCCCGTACGCCGAGCGTCATCGGGCGCGTCATCAGGAAGGTCAGATGGAGAATCCTCGATCGGATCCGGGTCGCCAAAGTCGCCATGCCCGAGCAAGCCTTCCTGTCGGTTGTTGTGTTTCCGTTGAAGCGCCCTTATTGCAGCCGGTCAACGGCGGCGCGGCGCCGTTCGCACCGGGTCGGTCCATGGGTTTCACCATCGCGCATCTCACGGACCCTCACCTCGGGCCTGCCCCCCTCCCCGGCTTCGCCGACTTCCGGCTCAAGCGCTTCATGGGCTACGTCAACTGGAAGCGCGGGCGCGAGCGGCTGAACGACATGGCGCTGCTGTCGCGTCTGGTCGACGACCTGCGCGCCCAGCGCCCCGACCACGTGGCGGTGACCGGCGATCTGGTCAATATCGGTATGCCGGACGAGTTCCGCCGAGCCGCGGCGTGGATGGACACGCTCGGGGACCCGGCCGACGTCAGTTTCGTGCCCGGCAACCACGACGCCTATGTGCGCGCCGCGATGCCGATGCTGGCGGCGACCTTCGAGCCCTGGACGACCGGCAATTCGGGCGCGTCGAAATATCCTTACCTGCGCGTGCGCGGCCAGACCGCGATCATTGGCCTCAGCTCCGGGCTGCCGACCGCCCCGCTGATGGCGACGGGAAGGCTCGGCGCCCGCCAACTCGAGGACCTGGCCGCCCTGCTCGACGAGACCGGAGGGGAAGGACTCGCCCGGGTCGTGCTCATCCACCACCCGCCGCTCGTGAAGGGCGCTCCGCCGCTCCGCGGCCTCACCGACGCGGCCGCGTTCGAGCGGATCGTCCGCGACCACGGGGCCGAGGCGATCCTGCACGGCCACACCCACAGACAGCTGGTCCGTTCCCTGCCCTCGCGCGCGGCGAAAACGGTCGGCGGGCGCGTGCCCGTGCTCGGCGCGCCGGCGGCGGCGGCGGCGACCCACGATCCGCGCTACCGCGCCGCCTATCACCTCGTTCGGCTCGATCGGGACGGCGAACGCTGGCGGGTCAGCGCTCGCGCACGGGGTTTGGCGCCCGACAGCGAGGCGATCGGCGAACGCGAGGCGCTGGCGGTCTGAAGGCCAATCCCCCGCAGCGGCGCGACGGCGCCTTCGTATCGGCGGGCCCCCGGAACTTCAGGGGGTTGCTGGGCAGTTTGGCGTCATCCGTGTTCACCGCCTTTGGCTCCGGCTTCGATTCGTTTTTGCCGGCGGTATTCTCGTAGCAGCGAGGCTGACAACGCCACCGGGCGGGCTTTGATGGCTTCCGGGTCGCCTCTCGAATCGGCTGGGGGGTCCGTCGGGCGATCGGTAATTCCAGCTGGAGGCGCATATCGGAACATTTCCCGGCGAGATTCGTTGCTCGCGCAGACGGGCGGACTGCCGGCGTTGTCAGGTCGGCTAAACAGCGACATGAAAAGGAGTTCGACGTGTCTATGACCTTCTCGGGAAACGCTGCGCGCGACACAGCTGCCTACGGCGGCTTCGGGTCGACGCGTTTGGAGGATTGGCAACTGTCGTGCTCGCGGTCGTCGGCCTCGCCTGCGTGAGGCCCAAAATGATGGTCGCCGTCGCGACCGTCGTGTTCGGTGTGGCGCTGCTGAATCAAGCCGGAGCGATGCTGTCCGAATACGCGCAGATCATCTTTCCCGCCGGCGTGGGCGGGGATCGTGCTCGGCGTGCTGGCGCTGCTCGGAATCCAATCCGCGGTTCTCACCTCGGTTGCGATCCTGGCGTTCGGCGCCTGTCCGTAGCGCGGCGCCTTGCCTGCCCCCTGGCGTTGTGCGACTCTCGCCGAAGCGACGGGGCGAGAAATCGATTGCCTCGGCCGCGATTGGGAGGAGTTCGTCTATGTTCAGGACGCTGACACGTTTGCTATGCCTCGCGCTGTTTGCGCTCACGCTGCCGCTGGCGGCCGAGGCCAAGACCTTCTACTGGATTTCGCACGGCTCGCCGGCCGACCCTGTCTGGACCTATTTCCTCGCCGGAGCGAACATGTGGGCCAAGGACACGGGCCAGACCGTCAAGACCTCGTTCCACAACGGCGACGTCCCTTCCCAGCAGGAGGCGATCCGCGCCGCCATCGCCGCCAAGGCCGACGCGATCGTCACGACCAGCCCCGATCCCGGCAGCCTCGTCAATGTCGTCAAGGACGCGCGCGCGGCCGGCATTCCGGTGATCAACTTCAATACGCCCGACGCGAAGGTGAACTTCAACGCCTATGTCGGGGTCGATCTCGCGGTCGTCGGCAAGGCCTGGGCGCAGTACCTCGTCGACCATAACCTGGTGAAGTCGGGAGATTTTGTCTGGATGCCGGTCGAGAAGCCAGGCGCAAGCTACGGCGTCGAGGAGGAAAAGGCGATCGCAACGGTGTTCAAGCCGCTCAACATCACCTGGGAAGTCACCGACGCCACGCTCGATCAGGCCGAGATCATCTCCCGCATGAGCGACTACCTCACCGCCAACCGGAAGAAGATCAAGGCGATCATCGGCCTCGGCGATCTCGTCACCGGCTCGATCAAGCGCGTCTTCGACCAGGTCGGCGTGAAGCCCGGCGAGATTCCGGTGGTCGGTTGGGGCAATTCGCGCGACACCACCGCCGAGGTGACGGAGGGCTATGTCAACGCCGGCATGTGGCAGGATCCGCAGGCGACGAGCTACATGGCGCTTTCGGTCGCCAACATGGCGACGGACGGCATTCCGCCCGGCTTCAATATCACCACCGGCTCGCTCTACGGCAAGGACACCGCTGGGATCTACGACAAGATCCTGTCCAGCAAGTAGCGGCTCAAGCTTCGCGATCCGTCCCTCCCTCTCCCCTCGAGCGTGCCGCAGGACCGCTCCCGGGGAGAGGGAAAGGAACCAGCCGGGTTGGCGCGGCTGACCGATAACTGCGGCGCACTGTAGGGAATGCCTTGTCCCGCTCCCTCGAGTCCGACGGCCAACTCGTCCTGCGGAAGGAATCCTTCCTCCGCCGCGCGTTTTCGGCGCCCGAATTCGGACCGTTCGTCCTGCTCGCGGTCGAGCTCGCGGTGTTCTACGCGATCAATCCCGATTTCCTTTCCATCCTCAACATTTCCAACACGTTGACCTTCACTGTCGAACTCGGCCTCATCGCGCTCGCCATGACGCTTCTGATGACGGCCGGCGAATTCGATCTCTCGGTCGGCTCGCTGTTCGGCTTTGCGCCCGTGATGATGTGGACGCTCTACAATGCCGGCCTTACATCGCTGAATGTCGCGTTCCTCATCAGCCTCGTCGTGTCGGCGCTGATCGGCCTCGTCAACGGACTGTTCGTCACGCGACTCAAGATCCCTTCGTTCCTCGTCACGCTCGGCATGCTGCTCGTCGTGCGAGGCACGGCGCTGTTCGTCACCGACGGCTTTCCACAACGCACCTGGAGCGCCGGCGGCCAGTGGCTCGCCAGTCTCCTGGTCGGGGAGTTCTACATCGGGCCGTTCCGGGTCTACGCCTCGCTGTTCTGGTTCGCCGCAGCGGCGGTCATTCTCGGCTACGTGCTGACCCAGTCGAAATACGGCAACTGGATCCAGGCGACCGGCGGCAACGCGGTTGCGGCGCAGGCGCGCGGCGTCGACGTCAACGGCGTCAAGGTGACGCTGTTCATCCTGACCGCGGTGATGTCGGCCTTCGCCGGGATCATCAGCTCGATCCGCACCCTGGCGGCCAATCCGAACAGCGGCACGGGCTACGAGCTCGAGGTCATCGCCATGGTCGTGATCGGCGGCACGGCGCTGACCGGAGGGCGGGGCACGATCCTCGGCACCGTGCTCGGCATCTTCATCCTCAGGGTGATGCGCAACGGCATCGTGCTGATCGGCGTGCCGGGCCTCGCCTACAACATCTTCATCGGCGCCATCATCCTCGGCATGATGGCGCTGCATTCCTGGCTCGAGCGCCGGCACCAGACGGGGACCTGAGATGGCGGAAATGCTCATGGCGCTGCATTCCCGGTTCGAGCGCCGGCGCCAGGCGGTAACCTGAGATGGCGGAAGATCTCGTCCGCATGGAGCACATCGACAAGTTCTTCGGCCGGGTGCAGGCGCTCGACGACGTCAATTTCAGCGTCTCCCGCCAGGAGATCGTCGGCCTGCTCGGCGACAACGGCGCAGGAAAATCGACGCTGATCAAGGTGCTGTCGGGCGCGCTGCGCGCCTCCAGCGGCGACATCTACATGCGTGGCAAGCGGATCGAGATGCGCAGCACCACCGACGCCATCGCCGCGGGGATCGAGACGATCTACCAGGATTCGGCGTTGGTGACGCAGCTCTCCATCGCGCGCAACCTGTTCCTCGGCCGTGAGCCTCTCAAGGGGCCGCGCTTCCTCAACCGGATGGATTCCGAGGAGATGGAACGAGTGGCCGGCGATCTCCTGAAAAGGGTCGGCATCGGCAAGGCCATTCCCGCTTCGACCCCGATCGCCTCCCTGTCGGGCGGCGAGCGTCAGGCGGTGGCGATCGCCCGCGCGATGTATTTCGACAGCGACCTCATCATCCTCGACGAGCCGACCAACAACCTCGGCGTCGCCGAGACCCAGGGCGTGCTGCGGTTCGTCCGCAACGCCCGCGATTCCGGCCATTCCTGCATCTTCATCGCCCACAACATCCACCACGTGTTCCAGGTGGTCGACCGGATCGTGGTGATGCGCCGCGGCAGGATCGTCGCCGACGACATCGACCCGAAACGGACGTCGGTGGCGGAGGTCGAGCACGTCATCACCGGCGATCTGGCGGGCGCGACGGGCTGACGGCGGAATGAGGGCGGGACGGCGGCGACCGAACGCGTCCTAGCCGCGAGGCCGGAGGCAGAATCAGCCGCGCCCAGACCTCCCTATCGTCGACGATGCCAAGGCAACCGTAAGTGGGGCCAGACCCGTCGCGGCGCATCCGAATTCATGAGCTGTTCAGGCGGAAGGCGTACGATCCTTCCGCGCTGTGAGGCGGATCACGCCGCGCGATCTCGATCTCGGGCATGTGCCCGTCATGCGCCGGGTAGCGCTTGCAGGTTCAAGTTTTTGTGAGGCGGCAATGAATGTGCGTTTCGCTCAGCCGGGGGGCGAATTCAACGGTCTCCGCGAAGAGACCGATTTTCGGCGGCTCGCGCGGGCGCTCGGAACGGCGAGGGACTATGCCGCAGGCGAGGTCATCTTCGGCGATGGAGAACCGCCGCGCTGCATGTACGTCGTTCTCAAGGGCGAGGTCGAGGTCCTGTCCGACTCGAGGGTCGTCGGCTCGATCCACGAGGGACAGGCGCTCGGCGCCCTGTCGCTGCTCGATGTCAGTCCGAGGTTGACGGGCGCGAGAGCCGCTGGCCCCTGCGAGCTCGCGCTGCTCGACGAGAAGCAATTCCGGGCCCTGACCGAGCAGAAGTCGAACTTCATCCTGTTCGTGATGCAGGAGTTCGGCTCGCGCCGGACCGCGTAGCTGCACGCCATTCCAGCTTGCACGGCTTAGACGTCGCCGCCCCCTTTCGGGCGCGCGAGCGGGAACACGGATTCGACCAGGGCGTAGTCCTGGTACCCGCAGCGCGCAAGCGGATGAGCGGCGGCGGTGTCGAAACGGCCATCGCGGATATAGGCCTCGTCGATATGCACGCCGATGACCTCTCCGAGCGTCAGCACGCTGCCGCTCCAGGCGCCGCTCGTGGTCCTGATCTCGACAATCTCGACGACCCGGCATTCGAGCGAGGCCGGGCTTTCGGCGACGCGGGGCGCCGAAACGAGACAGCATTCGGCCATCGTGAGTCCTGCATGAGCGAACTCGTTTTCGCCGCGCGGCAACGGCGCCGAGGTCGCATTCATCGGATCGCGCAGCTCGCCAGTCGCCAGATTGGCGACGAACTCGCCGCTCTCGCGGGCAAACGAGGCCGAATCCTTCCACCCCTCACTCGAGAAGCCGACGATGGGGGGCGAACTGCAAAAGCCGTTGAAGAAACTGTAGGGGGCGAGATTGATCCGCCCGTCGGCGGCGCGCGTCGAAATCCAGCCGATCGGCCGCGGGGCGACGATCGCCTTGAACGGATCGTGCGGCAGCTTCGCCCTGTCGCGCTTGGCGGTCTCGTAGAACATCGGCGCGTCACTCCGGAAAGGTCGTGACGATCTCGGACAGCGGCGGACGCGGGCGGTCCTCGATAACGTCCGCCCTGCCGATATGGATGAACCCGGCGATTTTCTCATGTTCGGCCAGGCCGATCGCCGCGCGGAAGCGGTCGTCGTAGGCCGGCCATTCGGTGAGCCAGGTCGCGGAAAAGCCGAGAGCGCGCGCGGCGACGATCAGGTTCATGCACACTGCTCCGGAAGAGAGGACCTGCTCCCACTCGGGTATCTTGACATGGGGTGCGGCGCGCGAGACGACGCCGACGACGAGCGGCGCGCGGGCGAAGCGCCGCAATTCCTCCGCCCGGGCGGCCTCGTCAAGGTCCGGCTTGTCCTCGAGGCGGAGCCCGAGAGCGATGCGCCCGACGCGGTCGCGCGCCTGGCCTTCGAACACGACGAACCGCCAGGGCGCAAGCTTGCCATGGTCGGGCACCCGCGAGGCGATCGTCAGAATTGTGGTCAGTTCCTCTTTCGTCGGGCCCGGGCCGGTCATGATGGCGGGTGGGGACGAGCGGCGGCGCTTGAGAAGGGCGATCGTGTCGTTCATCGGCTTGTCCTTATTCGTTCAGCGCTGCTTGGCCCAATCCGGCGAGGGTGTAAACCGCCTTCGATCCGCCTCATTACGGCGGCACGAGGCTCGGCGAAGCCGGGACGGCGGCGAAAGAATACGACGAGACGGAGCGGAATGAGAGCGATCTGGCGGGTTTTGGCGGGGATTGTCGGCCTTGTCGCCGTCGCGACGCTCGGCCCGGCCGCGAGCGCCGACCCGACGCCGGCCGAAGGGCAAGCGACTCTCAGCCTTTCGGCGAGCCTGAACGGCGCGTCGAAGCCCCTGACCGGAGGCCTTCGCTGGCGCGTGTTCGACGCCCACACGGACGCCGACGGCGAACACGCGCTCATCGTCGAGTCCAATCTGGCGGAGCCCACGCTGACCATCCCGCCCGGCGACTACGTCGTGCACGCCGCCTTCGGCCTCGCAAGCGCCGCGAAAAGGGTGACGGTCGGCCCGGAGGTCCGGTCCGAGCGGCTGAGCCTCTCGGCGGGGGGCTTGAGGATCGGCGGCACGGTGGCCGAGGAGCCGGTCGACCCCTCCAAGCTTTCGCTTGCGATCTACGTGCCGCAAGGCCGCAATCCCGAGGGCAAGCTCGTCTACGCCAAGGCGAAGGCCGGCGACGTCATCGGCCTGCCGGAAGGAACCTACCACATCGTGTCAACCTATCTCGACACGGTCGGCGGACGCTTCCTCGCATCGACCGGCGCCCCAAGCACTGGCAAATCGGCGGCGCCGACGACGCTGCCGACGAACTCGATCGTCAACGCCGACATCAAGGTGGTGTCGGGCAAGCTGGTCGACGTGACCCTCCGCCATCGCTGCGCGACGCTGACGATCAAACTCGTCAACAAGCCGGGCGGCGAGGCGCTCGCCAACACGACCTTCACCGTGCTGACGCCCGGCGGCGACGTGATCCGGGAATTGATCGGCGCCTTTCCCTCGCTTGTCCTGGCGGAGGGCGAATATGCCGTCGTCGCCCGGCACGACGCCAAGACCTACCAATCGAGCTTCGAGGTGAAGTCGGGTATGGACCGCGACGTCGAAGTTGTTGCAGAAGGGAACGGCAAGGAGGGGCCGTGATCCGATGCAGACCTTTTTCGTCCAGATCAAATGCGCGCTCGGGCGGACCTACGAGGTGGCGAACGCGCTGGCCGAGGCGGAAATCGCTTCGGAAATCTATTCGATCGCCGGCGACTTCGACATTCTCGCCAAATTCTACGTCGATAAGGACGTCGACATCGGCCATTTCGTCGGCCACAGGGTGCAGACGATCCCCGGCGTCGCGGATACGCGCACGGTCATCACTTTCAAGGCATTCTAGCGCATGTTCGCCCTTCGCATCGGCGGCGCCGAGGACCGTCATCCGGCGTCGCGGTCGAGACCGTCCCGGGCAGGCCTCAGGCTGTGATCCATCGCCAATCCCACATTGCTGCTCCTTCAATCGAACCCGGGCGGACTTCCCCGACAATGCGCCGTAGCCTATCCCTCGCCTTCCTCATCCTTTGCGGCGTCGCGCAGGCGGCGGACGCCCCCTTCCTGTTCGATGTCCTGCACGGCCGGACCGCCTATCACGCCTCTTGGGACAGGCTCATGAAACTCGTGCAGCCGACGCCCGACTGGCTCGTCGCATTCAACAAGGATTTCGACGGCGTGTCGGGGCAGATCGGGAGCCTGACCATCGACGGCAAACCCTACGAAGTTTCGTTCGTCTGCAAGCCGACGGATTGCGACGGGCACCGGTTCGTCGTGCTGTTCGAGGCGAACGGCGCACACGCTTTCGGGGCGCTCGGCGGCAAGGACAATTCCCCCGCCTTCTATGGCTCCCCCTCGCCCCCCGAGCAGGAGGCGATGGAAAAAGCGGTCAAGGAATAGGACGCCGACTGGGTCCGCTTCTTCGAGGTGAATGCGGCCGAGCTCGCTCATCAAGCGGTTCGCTTCGCCCGGCGAGGCCGCAAATCTCGTGGCCTATCTCGCGAGCCCGCTCGCCTCGGCGACGACCGGGGCAGCGGTCCGGGTCGACGGCGGGGTCATCCGGAGCGCGATCTGAGAGCCGTTCGCGATGGTGGTCTCCCTGTTTCTCCCTGCTAACAGGGCGGAGACGCAGATCCTTGCGACCGGTCGCACACGATAACGCCATTTATTCCAATCGCTTCCAGGAGCGCTTTGATGCGCAGCTTTCGGAAAGGAACAGGGAGCCTATTCCGCTGATCGTGGGGATAACAGGCGGCGGAGAGCAATCCGCTTCACCGCCGGGGACCTCGCGCGTCATGTCCAAATGACCGCATATCGTTTTGAAAATAAATATAAAACCAACAGCAGACCCCGTGGGTTGGTCAACCGACCGGATTCTGCTTAGCGGGCGACCGGACGCGCGTTCAGAGCGTGGCGTCGAACGGCGCGTCGGCGATTCCCTTGATGCCGACATCGAAAGCGAAGAGCGCTCCGGCGTGGGGCTCGGCGGCGAGCGCGGAAGAGTCGAGGCCGGTGCGGGCGGTGGTCACGTAGAGCCGGTCGAGGCCGGATCCGCCGAACGCGCAGCACGTGACCTGCGACGCCGGCAAAGGGAGGACGCGGTCGACCCGGCCGTCGGGCGTATAGCGAACGACGCGTCCCCCGCCCCATTCGGCGTTCCACAGGCAACCGTCGGCGTCGACGGTCGATCCGTCGGGAAAGCCCGCCCCCTCGACCGTCGCGAACACCCGCTCACCCGACAGAACGCCGCTATCGAGGTCGTAGTCGTAGATCCGGATTCGCTTCTCGGGCGTATCGGCGAAATACATGCGCCGTCCGTCGGGCGAGAAGGCGATCGAATTGGCGATGCGCACGCCCGAGGCCAGCACGCGCGCGCCGCGGTCGCCGAAGCTCCAGATCTGGCCGAGCGGGCGCGCGCCGCCCGGGTCTTCGTCCATCGTGCCGAAAATGAGCCGCCCCCGGCGATCGAGCCGACCGTCGTTGAGCCGCGTCGTCGGCCGGTCCTCTTCGATCACGGCGATGAGACGGCGCGCGCCGCTCTCGAGGTCGAACAGCTCCAGCCCGCCAGCGAAACCGGCGAGGATGGAGGTCCCGCCGAGCGGGGCGAAACAGCCGAGTCGGTCGGGGAGCGGCACGGACCGGGTCCGGCCGGCTACCGGTTCGTGCGCCCAGAACCGGCGGCCGAAAATGTCGGTCCACTGAATCTCGCCGTGCGCCGGCGACCAGAGCACGCCCTCGCCGAGTTCGTTGGCGGCGTCGACGACGACTTCGCAGTCAAACCGCATGGATGGCAGCTCCCGCGCCCCGCCGCCCGCGAAGGCGGCCCGGTGCGAAGAATAGGACAAACCGCGGAAGCGGCAAGACCGAAGCCGAAACGCGGCTCAGTCGTCGCCCGCCTTGCCTCTCAACGCCTTGATCGCGCCGCGCCGCCCCTTCTCGTCGAGGCGGCGGACTTTCGAGGCGTGCGTCGGCTTGGTCGGCCGCCGCGGCTTTTCCCGCTCCTGCGCCTTCATGATCAGGTCGGCGAGGCGCGCGCGCGCGTCCTCGCGGTTGCGCGGCTGGCTGGCAAAATTCTGCGCGAAGATGACGATGACGCCGTCCTGGGTCAGCCGTGAGCCGGCGAGCTTCATCAGCCGGATCGCGACATCGTTCGGCAGGCTCGGACTGCCGCGCGCGTCGAAGCGTAGTTCGACCGCGCTCGCGACCTTGTTGACGTTCTGCCCCCCGGGGCCGGAGGAGCGCACGAAGGTCTCGACGATCTCGCTCTCATCAATGAGGAGGTCGCCGACTTGCATGACTTTGATCTCGGATCAGCCGAATTCAGGCGGCCACGACGAGGACGCGCCCGGTCCCCCGCGAACGCGGTTTCTTCCTGATGGTTATTTCCACATCGCGATCGAGCGCGGTCAGAAACGTCATTAGGCGCTCAACAGAAAATCCTTCAATTTCGTAATGGGCGAGGGCAGAGATTTTCGGCTGTCCGACACCCAAACGCCCTGAAGCATCCGCTTGACTCAGCCGCTTTGACGCAATGATCACGTTGATGGCGTGGGCCAGCCGCAGTTTCGTGTGTCGCTCCTCCGCATCGGCGTAGCCGAGGTCGGCGAACACGTTGCTGGTTCCTCGGACGATCGTCACTTCAGCCTTGCTGGAGCGGCCAGGGCTTCGATTTGGCATAGCGAACCTCGTAATTCTGCTGGGCGCCCTTCGACAAGCTCGATGTCCGTCAGCGCCGTTTTCGGCGAATAGTTCTGAAACGCGCGAATCATATAGACGACTTGCTGAACTCGGACGGTATATGAAGGAATACGCGTTTCCGGAATATTCCTCGACGATCTCCAGAACACAGGCGCCTCCGCTGCTCCTTCCGGGGGCGTAACGCCGACTTGGAGGGCCGCGCAGATCTGTCCTTCACCGAGATGCGAGAAAGGGCGGACACCGCCCTCAGGAATCCCCTCATTTCGAAAACGGCCTGATTTCGAGGCTTTTTGGCCCTCACAAGCGGCGAAGGGAGGGCCCTGAGGTCTCACGTTGAGCATGGCGCGACCGCATTCTCGGCAATTCGGAGCCCCGAATTCGCGCTTCAGGACTCGTCATGCGAGAATCGTCGCAGCGAAGCGCCAACCTCCAGTTGCATTTTGGCCCTCGAAAAAATGAGGGGATAGCTGAGGACACCGCCCCTACGGCCGTCGCCAGTGGAACGCCCGCAATCGACCTATTGCAGACCTAGCGGGCCGCGGCCTTGGACGCCTCAGTTGGGCAGTGAGCGATCCTTACTGTCAGGCTCCGCCGCCACTCTTGACGCCTCGAACGACTGCCAAGCAAACAACAAGCCGCCGACTCCCCGGTTCTCGGCGCGTCTGCTTGGCGTTTGCGCCGGACGAGACGTCCGGGCGGAGAAGCGGATTTAATTGATGACTAAATAGTATGCTGTCACGATAACTCTTAAGCGTTATGGTTTATTAGTCGGTCGCCTGACTATTTGGAACGCTTGCATCCCAATAGTTCCCCATCGGACGTTCGCAAATTCAACTAATCTCTCGGCCCGCTTTCGGCAGTTGTTCTGGCTCCAAGCGCCGTGGGAAAGATTTCCACGATAACTTGTGTTACGTAGTAATTTATTGAACATCAAGTTTGAATTATCGCGTAGAACGGCTTCGAGTTTGTCGCTGAACACGCTATTTTGAAGGCTTGCGTTATCTCTTCTTGTTAAGAGGGTCAAATTGCCCCAATGATTAAGATAACGACTCATCTCATATATTCTCTCTTTGACCTCACGCTTGTCGCTATCCTTGGGGTTACGTGGAAAAATATGTTCGACTTCAAGTTTCACAAATTCCCCGTCCCATTGATCAGATGTTAAAACGCTTATATCTTCCCGCGTCTCTGGCCAAGAATCGCTCTTTGAAAGCCACTTTCCATATTCCCAAAAGAAATAATGCATATATCGATAAAATCTATCGTACGCATCTGGATCACTAAAGGCAGACGATGCGAGATCGGCATCTCGAGTTGAGCCAACCAATTCCGGGTCAAGCTGTATCACTTCATCCTTGTCCCACCATGGACATAGGTCCCAGAATACTGACTGCGTCGCGTCGACGTCGGTCAAAGTTCCACGAAATATTCTTTTCGCCAAACTCCACTTGGCGGCCCTGCCGCTATTAGACTGAGCTCGGACAAGCGCTTGGCGGAAACAAATGATTTCGATAAATCTAACGAACTTAACTGTTCTTGGATGTTCTCCCCAAGCTCGCAGCACAGCAATGAGCAGTGGTATAAAATTAGCTTCTCGTTCTAGTCGACCGAAAGAAAGCAATGCGTCATTCAGAGCGTCTAGGTCTGTTGGAACGTGACGCGGAGCCGTAATTTTGCGCCAGTAAATGGCAATTTCGTCCAAAGAGGAGAGGTAAAAGCGAATGCTCTTTGCAATTTTTTCCTCGTAAGCGAGACTATCTTCAATCGACCCAACAGGTATCTTATTCAAGAAACCATCAATTTCTTTAACCATATTTGAAAAATCTGTCGTTTTTGTATAATCTTCATCAAATAATATCCAGTGATTTCTCAAGAGATCGTCTGTATCAATTTCATTTTCATCGGCAAACGGATTAACTGTTTTAAATATTGATGCAAATCTGTCTACTATATCATTCTCTAAATGACTCCGTATTTCGTTATTCTGCAGTTTTGTTGACCAATCGAATAATCTATTCTTTACAAGTTCTATTGTAGCAACTTCTTTTCCACGATTATTGATTCTCTCAAATAAAGAAGTCGCCCCAAAAATAGTCGGAGCGCAATATACAATTAGTTCAATTCTCTTGACGAATGCGGCGTCAAATTCAAAATTCTGCCTCTTGAAAAAATTGAAAGCATTGAGCATCAATCTTTGAGAATACCTCGCGGGATCTCCAACGGTTTCCTCGTTCAGTATCTTTCGTAACCAGGAACCATCGGGCTCTTGTGGGGAGATAAACAACTGGCTTCGACCGTCAGGGAATCGTTGGATCACTGACGATTGTTCGAGGGTACCCAACAATATCGCGAGAGTTGTTAGTCGCTGTTGCCCGTCGATAATGTCGTAGACTTCTCCGTCTTGAGCGAGGACGCACATTCCCAAAAACAAGGGTTTGGAATGGGACCAGCAGTCGGCAAGATCTCCCACCAGCGCCTCCCATTGCTCGGTCCCCCAAGCGTATAGTCTTTGAAATTTCGGAATGCGAAAGGAAATATTGAGAATATCTGACAGTGTTACCAGTTGCGCCTGCCTGGGCGTTAGTAAACTCACGTTAACCGTCCCCCAAATGGCCACGCTGGATAGCGCGGAACCCGTCGCACTCTCCCCCCGTGAGGTCGAAATTGACAAGACCAGGCTGTCGCCGTCGCCCAGTTGAGCGGACTCAGACGAAGCGATGATTGAGCCGTCTGCGGTGCGGTCAGGAACGCCCGCTCTTTGCGCACAGCTGCCGTTCCGAAAGGACACGGCCTTAGGGTCCGCGGCCGTGGGGTGTCCACGCCCTGTTGATAGAGAAACAGGTCCACGCCGTAGCCGTGAACGTCAGAGAGGAAGGCAGTAAGATCTTGAAGGCTGCGGCCCAGCCGGTCCACGGACCACGCCATGACTATGTCGAACCGCCGTCGCGCCGCGTCCTTCCACGTAGCGTCGAATGCTGGCGGAAAAACCGCAGCGGAGCTGCCGACGTGGCGGTAGACGATTTCGAGGAGCGGCGCGGGCATGTCCGAACGAAACGACGATTCGGGGCGCCCTCAAAGCAGGCCAGGAAATCGCGCGAAACTAGCTCCGATTTTTATTGCGTCATCCTCCTGGGCGCTGGTCCAAGCTGGTTGATCCTCTATCCAGAAGAAGGAATGCGACAGAATTACAAAGCCGGCCGGAATACCGTCGCAAAGACGTGATCCGATAAGGGATTGGTTCTCGGGAAACCGAACGCGGATTCAATCTTGAATCCCGCCACGTCGCTTTGCCGCGCCGAGGCTTGGCGTTCGCGCTTTAGCCGAATCCGAGTCGAGATCAGGAGGGACGAATGGCCCTGAGTGTCATGTGTACCGCGAGCAAGAGACGCAGTCTAATGGCGTTCGCGTTTGCCGCGGCGCTGGCGGCGCCGTTGCTGGCGCAGGCTGATGACCATTCGGCTGCGTCCCCGCCCCCCGCTGTGGCCGAAGACGCGCCCCCGGTTCCGGCGGCTGGGAGCGATCAGGCGCCCGCCGCGCAGAGGCTGCTCGGCCGGGCCGAACTCGAAAAGCTGCTCGCGCCGATCGCGCTCTATCCCGACGCTCTGCTGGCACAACTCCTCGCCGCGAGCGCCTATCCGCTCCAGATTGTCGAGGCGCAGCGCTGGCTCGACAAGAACAAGACCGCGGTCGCCGACAAGGACTTTTCCTGGATCGACAGCCGGGATTGGGATCCGGCGGTGAAGGCGATGGCGCGCTTTCCCGACGTGATCGAGAAGATGAGCGACGATCTCGACTGGACGAGGGATCTCGGCGACGCCGAAGTTAACCAGCCCCAGGACGTAGCCGACGTCATCCAGGAGCTGCGCGCCGAGGCGGAAAACGCGGGGGCCCTAAAAACCTCGCCGCAGCAGACGGTGTCCAGCGTCTTGGTGGACGATCGTCCTTACATCGCGATCGAACCTGCCGAGCCTTCCATCCTCTACGTCCCCTCCTATGAGCCGGCCGCCGTCTACCAGCCGATCGTGGCGGTCGCGCCGGTCGTTACCTTCGGCGTCGGAATTGTCGTTGGGGCGCCTTTGCGCCGCCGCTGCTGGAACTGGAGGACGGGCGCGATCTACCCGCCGGCCTGGGCCGGCTATCCAGGCTGGCGGCATGGCCAGCCCTTCTGGCCCGTCGGCGGAAACATCAACGTCGGGAATAATCTCGAGCCGTGGCGCCCGGGCCCCGATTATCGGCCGCGGCTCGGCGCCACGTCGGGGGTCCGCGTCAACAGCACCGGGGCCGCAAACATCGTCGTAGACCGGTCACCCGACGGGACTACGATCACCATCCGTGGCAGCAATACGATTGATCGCCCGCGCGGCGGAAACAATACCGCCAACACTCGACCGGGAGCCGGCAATTTCGTCGACACTCGGCCGGCAGGCAACTTCGTCAACACGGGCCCGGGCGGCAACTTCGTCGGCAGTCGATCCGGGGCCAGCAATCTCGTCAATGCTCGACCTGCGGCCGGGAACTTCGTCAACACCAACAGCAGATCGGCGGGCGGAATAGTCATTTTCGGCCACCCGAACGGCGTGAACGTCATCAATCGTGCTCCGGCCGTCGTCGTCGCACCTCGCATGGCGCCGGTCCTGCCGAACTTCAGCCCGCCGGTCGCTCCGGCGATGAGCGCCATCAGACCTGGCGTCGGCCCCACCCCCGTCAACCGCACCGTCATCGGCCGCGGTCCGGCCGGCGGCGGCCCTGTCGGCGGCGCCATGGCGAGGCCTGGCGGCTTCGGCGGCAGCGGATTCGGGGGCGCGCTCCGGTGATCGTCCGCGACCGCCCAGCCTGGAGTGGTAAAGACCGCCCCGGAATTGCCTACGTGGCCGTAGGCGACGTGCGACTCGGGTAGAAACTGCCGGCGCGGGCATCTCACATCTTCGCCATCGGCGACGCCGTCGAGGTGAGGGACTTCGTCACCGGCGAATGGGCGCTGATCGTGCTCGCGGGATCTTACTCGCCTCTCGGCTCACGCCCCCTCGCAGCGGGCCCGAGTGCAGCGACTTCGTGCATTGGCGCTTCCATTGCGTTCCGCCATCGACCCCAATGTAGTGCAAACCGCCCGTTCATTGGACCAATCTTGAAGGGGCGCTCAGGTTGATTCGACCAGTTCGCCGATCGGCCCGCGACTGGCCGCTATTTGCGCATTCCTGCCTGTCATCGGTGCGAATTTGAACGGGTCGATTCCGGCCCCCAGGGCCGATCCGGCCGGACGCCAAGGATCTCCTCGCCCGGTGAAGCTACCGCCACTGCCGCACGTCGACAAACCGCCCGGCGACCGCCGCGGCGGCGGCCATCGCGGGCGACACCAGGTGGGTGCGGCCCTTGTACCCCTGCCGGCCTTCGAAATTGCGGTTCGAGGTCGAGGCGCAGCGCTCGCCCGGCAGAAGCTTGTCCGGGTTCATCGCCAGGCACATCGAGCAGCCGGGCTCGCGCCACTCGAAGCCGGCGGCGAGAAAGATCTTGTCGAGCCCTTCCGCCTCGGCCTGCGCCTTGACCAGGCCCGAGCCCGGCACGACCATCGCGCTGACGCGCTCGCTGACCTTGCGCCCCTCGGCGATTTTCGCCGCCGCGCGCAAATCCTCGATGCGGCCGTTGGTGCAGGAGCCGATGAACACGCGGTCGATCGACAGGTCGGTGATTTTCTCTCCGCCGGCGAGACCCATATAGGCGAGCGCACGCTCGATCGAGACGCGCTTCTGCTCGGTCGCCGCGTCGGCCGCCCGCGGCACGGAGCCGAGGATGGTGGCGACGTCCTGCGGGCTCGTGCCCCAGGTGACGATCGGGGGAAGGTCGGCGGCGTTGAGAACGACCTCGGCGTCGAAATGCGCGCCCTCGTCGGTGTGCAGCGTCTCCCAATGGGCCCGCGCATGATCCCAAAGGGCGCCCTTCGGCGCCTTCGGCCGATCCTTCAGATAGGCGTAGGTCTTCTCGTCGGGCGCCACCATGCCGGCGCGCGCGCCGGCCTCGATCGACATGTTGCACACGGTCATGCGACCTTCCATCGACAGCGCCTCGATCGCCGGGCCGCAATATTCGATGACATGGCCTGTCCCGCCCGCCGTGCCGATCTCGCCGATGATCGAAAGAATGATGTCCTTGGCGGTGACGCCCTCGGGCAGCGCGCCGTCGACCCGGATCCGCATGTTCTTGGCCTTGGTCTGGATCAGAGTCTGGGTCGCCAGCACATGCTCGACCTCGGAGGTGCCGATGCCGTGGGCGAGCGCGCCGAAGGCGCCGTGGGTCGAGGTGTGGCTGTCGCCGCAGACGATCGTCGTCCCCGGCAGGGTGAAGCCCTGCTCCGGCCCGATGATGTGCACCACTCCCTGGCGGGGGTCGAATTCGTCGTAATATTCGATGCCGAATTCCTTTGCGTTCGCCGCCAGCGTCTCGACCTGCTGCCGGCTCTCGGGATCGGCGATGCCCTTGCTGCGGTCGGTCGTCTGGATGTTGTGATCGACGACGGCGAGGGTTCTCTCCGGCGCACGCACCCTACGCCCCGCCATGCGCAGGCCCTCGAAGGCCTGCGGGCTGGTCACCTCGTGGACGAGGTGGCGGTCGATGTAGATAAGGCTGGAGCCGCCCGACGTCTCGATGACATGGTCGTCCCAGATCTTGTCATACAGCGTACGCGGCTTGGCCATGACGGTCTCCGGCGCCCGATCGGCGCGAATAAGGGGATTTCCGGGCTATCTATGCCGAACGGAACCAAGAAGAAAGGGGTTAGGGACGCTTGACCCGTCTTGATTCGGCGTGGAATAAACCAACTCACTAGCTTGTGTCGATTTTAAAGCGAGTTTTTGAACAATTGCCCGCAGAGCGGTGTTAAGAGGAGCGCCCCGACCGGCTCACGCCAAGAGGACCGGGGGAGGACATTGAGAAGTGCAAGCGACCGACATCGCCAATCCGGACTATTATCATAAAGTCGTCGACTGCCAGTGGGCATGCCCGGCGCACACGCCTGTCCCTGAATACATCCGCCGGATCGCGCAGGGCGATCACAACGGCGCCTATATGATCAACTGGAAATCGAACGTCTTTCCCGGCATCCTCGGCCGCACCTGCGACCGGCCTTGCGAACCCGCCTGCCGAAGGGGACGCCTTGACGAGCAGCCGGTGGCCATCTGCCGGCTGAAGCGGGTCGCCGCCGACCGGAAGCAGAACATCGAGGCCCTCCTGCCGAAGGCGCCGGCGAAGCGGAACGGCAAGAAAGTCGCCTGCGTCGGCGCGGGGCCGGCGTCGCTGACGGTGGCGCGCGATCTGGCGGCGGTCGGCTACGAGGTCGTCGTGTTCGATTCCGATTCGCGCGCCGGCGGCATGATGCGCAGCCAGATCCCCAAATTCCGCCTGCCCGACGAAGTGATCGACGAGGAAGTCGGCTACGCGCTTTCGACCGGCGGCTCGTTCGTCGCCGCCCGCCGCATCAACAGCCTGAAAGCGCTGCTCGGCGCAGACTACGACGCGATCTTCGTCGGCTGCGGCGCGCCGCATGGGCGCGACCTCGACATTCCCGGCCGGCGCGAGGCGGCGAACAACGTGCGGGTCGGAATCGAATGGCTGGCGAGCGTGTTCTTCGGCCACACCCATAAAATCGGCCGACGCGTGGTCGTCCTCGGCGGCGGAAACACGGCGATGGACTGCTGCCGCAGCGCGCGCCGCCTCGGCGGCGTCGACGTCAAGGTCGTGGTGCGCTCCGGCTACGCCGAGATGAAGGCCTCGCCGTGGGAAAAGGAGGACGCCGCCCACGAGGGCGTCGAGATCCTCAATTACCTCGTGCCAAAGGAGTTCACGCACGAAGACGGTCGTCTGGCCGGGGTCCTGTTCGAAAAGGTGAAGGCGGAGAAGGACGCGCGCGGCCGGCGCCGGCTCGCGCCGACCGGCGAGCCCGACGTCCTCGTCCCCTGCGACGACGTTCTGATCGCGGTCGGCCAGGAGAACGCCTTTCCGTGGATCGAGAGCGACCTTGGAATCGCCTTCAACAGCGGCGGAATGCCTGCGGTCGATCCTCTCACCTTCCAGTCGAGCCTGCCGAACGTCTTCTTCGGCGGCGATGCGGCCTTCGGCCCGAAGAATATCATCACGGCGGTCGCGCACGGCCACGAGGCGGCGATCTCGATCGACGCCTTTTGCCGGGGCGAGGACACGCGGGTGCGTCCCCCGCCGACGACCAACCTCGTCAGCCAGAAGATGGGCATTCACGACTGGTCCTACGACAGCGCGATCACGCTCGATCGCCGCTTCGCCGTGCCGCACGTCGAGCGGGCGGCGGCGCTCCGCAACCTGCGCACGGAAGTCGAGCTCGGCTTCACCGACGTGCAGGCGCTCGGCGAAGCGCGCCGCTGCCTCAACTGCGACGTCCAGACCGTCTTCCTGGAGCCCGCCTGCATCGAGTGCGACGCCTGCGTCGACGTCTGCCCGATCGACTGTATTTCCTTCGTGCCGAATGCGCCCGAGGACGAATTGCGCCTGTCGCTCAGCGCCCCGGCGAACAATCACGATCAGGCCATTCTCGTGTCCGCGCCGGTCAAGAGCATGCGCGTCATGGTCAAGGACGAGGACCTCTGTCTCCACTGCGGCCTGTGCGCCGAGCGCTGTCCGACCGGCGCCTGGGACATGCAAAAGTTCACCCTCGAAATGGCTCAAGCGGGGCAGACATGCCGATCGAAGCGGTAAACGATTTCGTCATTCGCTTCGCCAATGTGAACGGCTCGGGCTCGGCGAGCGCCAATCTGCTGTTCGCCCGGTCGATCCTGCGCATGGGCGTGCCCATCGCGCCGCGCAACATCTTCCCCTCCAACATCCAGGGGTTGCCGACCTGGTACGAGGTGCGGGTGAGCGAGGAGGGGTGGTTAGGCGCCCGCGGCGGCGCCGACATCCTGGTGGCGATGAACGCGCAGACCTTCGCGCAGGACGTGGCCGCACTCGATCCCGGCGGCTACCTCTTCTACAATTCGACCCGCCCGTTCCCGCCGTTGTCGAAGCGCGACGACATCGTGGCGCTCGGGATGCCGCTGACTGAAATCTGCGCCGCGCAATATCCGGAGCCGAGGCAGCGGCAGCTCTACCGCAACATCGTCTATGTCGGCGCGCTCGCCGCACTGCTCGACATCGACCTTGGCGTCATGCAGACGCTCGCCGCCGAACGGTTCAAGGGCAAGGACAAGCTGATCGAAGCCAACCAGCGGGCGCTGCGGATCGGCCATGACGAGGCGATGTCGCGCTTCGCCTGCCCGCTCGGCATCCGCGTCCGCCGCAGCGAGGCGGTCGGCGACCGCATTCTGGTCGAGGGCAATTTCGCCGCCGCGCTGGGCGCGGTCTATGGCGGCGCCACGGTTTGCTCGTGGTATCCGATCACGCCCTCCACCTCGCTCGCCGAGGCGTTCGAGCGTCTGTGCTCGCGCCATCGCCTCGACGCTTCCGGCAAGAAAAACTACGCCATCCTGCAGGCCGAGGACGAGATCGCCGCCATCGGCATGGCGGTCGGCGCCGGCTGGAACGGCGCACGCGCCTTCACCGCGACGTCCGGCCCGGGGATTTCGCTGATGCAGGAGTTCTTCGGCCTCGCCTATTTCGCCGAAATCCCTGTCGTGGTGTTCGACGTGCAGCGCGGCGGCCCGTCGACCGGCATGCCGACCCGCACCCAGCAGTCGGATCTCCTGTCTTGCGCCTTCGCCTCGCACGGCGACACCAAGCACGCGCTGCTCATTCCCAACGGCCCGAATGAGGCGTTCAAATTCGCCGCGGACGCGTTCGATCTCGCCGAGCGCCTGCAGACGCCGGTGTTCGTCATGCTCGACCTCGACATCGGCATGAATTCGCACTTGAGCGCGCCGTTCCAATGGGACGACGCGCGGACTTACGACCGCGGCAAGGTCCTCTCGTTCGAAGATCTGGAAAAGGCGCCGAATTTCGGCCGCTACGATGATGTCGACGGAGACGGAATTCCCTATCGGACGCTTCCCGGCGGCCATCCGACGCGCGGCGCCTATTTTACCCGCGGCACCAGCCGCGATCGCTTCGCGCGTTATACGGAGGAAGGCCTGCCCTATATCGACAACATGGAGCGGCTGGAGCACAAGTTCGAGACCGCGCGCGCCCTGCTGCCGCGCCCGGTCCTTGCGCGCGCGGCGAAGCCGACCCGGATCGGCGTTCTCCATTACGGATCGACCGCCGCGCCCATGGACGAGGCCCAGCGGATGCTCGAGCGCGACGGCATCTTTGTCGACGCCCTGCGCATCCGCGCCTTTCCGCTCGCGCATGAGGTTTTGGAATTCATCGACGACCATGACCAAATCTTCGTCGTCGAGCAAAATCGCGACGCGCAGATGCGCACGCTGATTTCGACCGATCTCGGCGTCGCGACCAACCGCTGGACGCCGATCCTCCACTATAACGGCATGCCGACCTCGGCCCGCTACATCCATCGTGAAATCGCCACGCGCCTGCGGAAGCCGGACGCCGCGCAATCCCTCGAGGCCGCCGAATGACTTACCTCGCCAAGCCGAAGTTTCATCATCCCTCGATCGCCGTCAACGAACTCGGCTTCACTCGCCGCGACTACGAAGGCGCGATGTCGACGCTCTGCGCCGGCTGCGGTCACGACTCGATCACCGCGGCGATCCTTCACGCCTGCTTCGAGCTCGCCCTGCCGCCGCACCGCATCGCCAAGCTCAGCGGCATCGGCTGCTCGTCGAAGACTCCGACCTACATGCTCGGCCAGAGCCACGGCTTCAACTCGGTGCACGGCCGCATGCCGTCTGTCCTGACGGGCGCCAATCTCGCCAACCGCGACCTCATCTACCTCGGGATTTCCGGCGACGGCGACACCGCCTCGATTGGGTTCGGGCAGTTCGCCCACGTGATGCGCCGCGGCGTCAACATGGTCTATATCGTCGAAAACAATGGCGTCTACGGCCTGACCAAGGGGCAGTTCTCCGCCACTGCCGACCGCGGCTCGAAGAGCAAGAAGGGCGTCGGCGCGCGCGACGAGCCGATCGACCTCGCCGCCGTCGCGATCGAGCTCGGCGCGACTTTCGTCGCGCGCAGCTTCTCCGGCGACAAGGCGCAGCTCGTGCCGCTGATCAAGGCGGCGTTCCAGCACCGCGGCGCGGCGTTCCTCGACGTGATCTCGCCCTGCGTCACCTTCAACAACCACGAGGGTTCGACCAAGAGCTACGACTACGTGCGCGAGCACAATATCGCAGTGAGCAGCCTCGACTTCATCAGCGGCCGCGAGGCGATCGAGATCGACTACGCCGAGGGCGCGAGCCAGCCGGTGACGCTGCACGACGGCGCGACCGTCGTTTTGCGCAAGCTCGACGCGAGCCATGACATCGGCGACCGCACCGCGGCGCTGAACCTGCTCGAGAGGCGCCGCGCAACCGGCGAGATCCCGACCGGCCTCCTCTACCTCGACAGCGAGGCCGAGGAGCTGCACGAGATGATGAACACGACCGCGCGCCCGCTAAATGAACTCGGCGAGGCCGAGCTCTGCCCCGGCTCGAAGGCGCTTCAGGCGATCAACGCCTCGCTGAGATGACCAGCGCCGCAGGCAGGAGCGCAACGCGCTATCTCGACGAAGAGAGCGTCCGCGCCGTCCTCGAATGGGACCCGCTCATCGACGCGATGGAGGCGGCCCTCTTGGACTTTTCCTCCGGCAAGGTGTTGCAGCCCTTGCGGACCATGCTGACCGTCGAGGAGGGCCAGCGCTATCTCGGCGTCATGCCGGCGGTCGCGGAAGACGCCATGGGCCTCAAGCTCGTCAGCTTCTATCCGGCGAACGCCGAAAAGGGCGTTCCCACCCATCACGCGATGATCGTGCTCATGCGCCCCGACACCGGCGAGCCGTTGGCGGCGATGGACGGCACGCTGATCACGGAAATGCGGACGGCGGCGGTTTCGGCGGCGGTCACCAGGCGGCTGGCAGCCAGCGACGCCCGCGTTCTGGCGCTCATCGGCAGCGGCGTGCAGGCCCGCGCCCATCTCGCCGCGCTGAGCCGAGTGCGGACTTTCGACGATGTGCGGGTCTGGAGTAGGACGCCGGACCACGCCAGGCGGTTCGCGGCGGAGCAAGGCGCGAGCGTGGCGAAAGACGTCCGCAGCGCAGTCGAGGGCGCGGACGTGATTGTCACGGCGACCAACGCCCAAAAGCCGCTGCTGTGCGGCGCATGGGTCAAGCGCGGCGCGCATGTCAACGCTGTCGGCGCGGCCCGTCCCAACTGGCGGGAACTCGATGACGATCTGATGACTTCGTCGGCGCTCATCGTCAACTCGCGGGAGGCGGCGCTGAAGGAATTGGGCGACGTGATCCTCTCCGGCGCCGCGATCTACGCGGAAGCCGGCGAAGTCTTCTCCGGCGCCAGGGCGCGCCCGCCTGCGGGCCGCACGACCGTTTTCAAGTCCCTCGGCCTCGCCGTCGAAGACATCGCCGCGGCAAGGCTCGTCTATGACAATGTTACACGTCGCGCGTGAGCTGAAGGCGCTTCCAAGGAACGCGCGCTATCGGATTGCGCATTGTCCTCCGCTTTTTTGAGACGAGCCGCGCGTGACAGACACGACTTCATCAATCGGCACATGGCGAATGACCTCGCGGATGCACAAGGCGATTGCAACCGGGGAAGTCGCGGATGCGATGGGCGCCGATCCCGTCGGGTACATTGCGTATCACGCGGAAGGACGCGTGATGGCGTTTGTCGCCAAGAGGGAACGGCGCAAACCCCTGAGCCAGGCGTTGAGCGAAAACGAAAAGGCGGAACTGTTCGATACGATGCTCGCCTACTGGGCTTCGAGCGAGAGCGCCATGGCCGCCACAGTCGATTGCGGGTGGGTCCGGACAGCTCGCACAAAAGCAGCGTCCGCCGACACGACTGCGCTCGCGTCCGTGGCGATCGCGAATGCTAGAAAAAGCGTGTCGCAGGTTGGATGATTGAGCAGAATGCCGATGTCCAGCGCCAGGGCGCACGTCGGGCGCGGCCTCACCCCCTCCACTCCAGCCGCACGAAGGGCGAAGCCTCCTCCAACCACACAAAGCCGAGCCGCTCGCACAGCTTCAGGGAGGCGGCGTTTTGCGCCAGCACATTCACCCGCGCCGGCAGTCCAAGCCGGCGCGGCTCGTCGAGCGCCCGCAGCATGAGCCGCGTCGCCAGACCGAGCCCCTGCGCCCGCGGCAGGAGGGCGATGTCGACAAAGGTGACGCAGCGATCGCCGACATCGGTGACGAGTCGCCCGATCGGTTCTCCGTCGAACTCGACCACCTCCCGGCGGGCGTTCGGATAGTCGCGCCGATAGGTCTCCGTCATCGACCGGTATTGGGCGCGCAACAGAAAATCCCGGGCCGCCGCGTCGAGAGGCATCGCCGCCATCTCCGCCGAACGGGTCGCGGCGAACAGCGCGTAAAGAAATGTCCTGTCGGCTTCGTCGTCCCGCACCGGCCGAAGGGTGAGAGCGTCGTCCGGCGGGGATGCGTTCATGCCGTCCACGCCTTCCCGGTGAAAGGGGCTCGACAAGTCGGCGACTTTCTCTCACGGTCGGCACACCCCGAACAGGACGAGAGGACGGCATGATCGACGCGCCAGGCGCCGAAACCTTCATGGCCCATGTCGGCAAGGCCGTATCGCTGCCCGATGGGCAAAAGCTCACGCTGGTCGCCGTCGAAAACCGCAACACCGCGGGCGCTGCGCCTCGCGCCGCCTTCAGCCTGCTCCTGCGCGGGGCCCACGCGCCGATCGTGCCCGAAGGCATGCACCGCCTCATTTTCGATGACGGCGCAAGCTTCGATCTCTATCTGATCCCGATCCACACGCCGTCGCGCGATCATCAGGACTATCAGGTCGTCTTCAACTAGGCCCGAGCAGGCCGCACCCTGATTCAGTTGCGCGACGGGAAGATTCCCTGGAGCGCGATGCAATAGTTGAGCGCCAGGTAGGGCATGCGGTTCTCGTGCGGCTGTCCGCCGGCCGGTCCGAGCGACCCCATGCCGATCGTCGGCGGCGCTGAACTGTAGATGTTCACCGCCGGCGAGCCGGCCTGGCTGGCGTAGCCGCTGCCCAATGTGACCACGTCGCTCGGCACGTTCGAGCCGCCTGTCGCGCCATTGTTGTAGGCGTTGACCGCATGGGTGTGCGCCGGCGTTTCAGTCGCGTTCAGGGTGTGCGTCTCCTGCCCGCCTTGCTGACCGATGTTGTATGATGAGAGACCCGGACCCTGGCCGAAGGCGTTGGCGACGCGACCGCGCAGATCGGGCAAGGCGAAGTTGGTCGTTCCATTGCCGCCGTAATAGGTGCCGATCAGCGAGAACAGCGCCTGGTTCTGATTGATCGGCAACAATTGTCCCGCGCAAAGGGCCCAGCCCTTCGGCGCGAAGCCGAAAGGAAAGGCTTCGATCTGACTGATGTATGGCTCCGCCATGGTCGCATTCTCCCTCGGGCGCTCCGAGCGCCCCCGTGTTCGATGGCCGTCAGGACCTGGGGGGGTAGATCCCCTGCAGCGCGATGCACCAGTTCAGCGTCAGATACGGCTGAATGTTGTTGTGCGGCTGATTCCCGCCTGCAAGGCCCACTTGCCCCGCCGCCAACGTCGTGGCTGTGGGCGTCTGGAGGGGGGCATAGGTGTTCACCGGCGCCCCGCCGCGCCCCGTGCCGTGGCCTTCGGCCGGCAAGGCGCCGCTCGGCGCGTTGCTCGTCGCCGCAACCGCGAAAGCCGGGAAGGCGTGCGAATGCGCAGGCGACTGCGAGGACAGAAGCGCGACCGTCTCCACGCCCTGCTGGCTGCCGATGACGTAGGGAGAAAGTCCGGGCCCGTGGCCCTGCCCGATGGGAACCCGGCCGCGCAGGTCCGGAAGGGCGAAGTTCGATACGCCGTTTCCGCCATAATAAGTGCCGAGGAGCGAGAACAGCGCCGTGTACTGCTGGATCGGCAGCAACTGTCCCTCGCACAAAGCCCACCCGGTTGGCGCGAAGTTGAAGGGAAAAAGCGTGATCTGACCGACAAAAGGTTCCATGCGCTTGGCTCCCCGCCTCGACGCCGCTCGTCCGTCAGTTCTGTGACGGATAAATTCCGAACAGGCTGATGATGTAGGTGATGGTCAGGCTCGGCTGCCGGTTCTCGTGGGGAAGTCCGCCGCCCGCGGTGGGGGCCACCGCCGCGCTGGTCAGCGCTGCGCCCGTTCCGGAGGTCGCATAGATCGGATCCGCCGCGGCCGGCGTGCCCAGAACGACGGAAGGCCCCGGCGTCGGAGTCGTCGCGGTGGCCGCCGCCGCCAGCGCGTGCGTGTGGCTGCCCACCTGGCTGCTCGTCAGGGCGACCGATTCGGCGCCGCCGCTCTGCCCCAACCCATAGGATTGCAGTCCCGGCCCCTGGCCCATGCCGAGCGCCGCGCGCCCACGCAGATCCGGCAGGCCGAAGGTCGACTGGCCGTCGCCGCCGAACGTCGTGCCGATCAGGTTGAAAAGCGTCTGGTACTGGCTGATCGGCAGCACGCTTCCGTCGCAGAGAGCCCAGCCCTCGGGCGCGAAGTTGAAGCCGACTGCGATGATTTGACCGACGAACGGCTGGCTCATCTTCCCCTCCCTTTTTGTCTGTCGAACTCGAACGTCCTGCTCTACCCGAATTGCGGCGCCACGCGAGCTCGTCTGAAAGACGCGAAGCCGAGTCCCGCAAAGCCGAGCAGCATCATTGCCCAGGTCGAGGGCTCGGGGGCGGCCGAGCCGCTGCCGCCGGTCGTGACGTCGATGACCAGGGTCGAAAGGTAGGCCGGATCCGCTCCGGTGACGTCGACCGTGAATTCGTTCTTGCTGACCCATTGCAATCCCGTATGCGAACCGAACGTGGCGGGAAGGAAGTCGGAGGACGAGCTTTGGTCGACGGAGACGCTAACGATGTCCTCATTGGTGAATTTGAAATCGAACGTATTGTAGGAATCCGTGCAACTTGAACCGGTGGCCGAGGTGTCGCTGAAACAGAATGGGTACCCGGCATCCCCTTTCATGGGGGGCGTGTCCGGGTTGGGAGTGCCCGGGCCGTTCACCGAATCGGCATTGTTGTAAATCGTTACCTGCGTGTTTGTGAACCAGAACCCCGTGACAGAAGTTAGATTATAGGGTTCGGTCGTATAGAGCGAAGTCGGCGGCGTTGACGTCGGAGAAATTGGCGCGGCCAGCGAGAATGGGCCGGGCGTCCCCGTGCTAAAGACTTGGCTTGGGGCCACCTGTGCCCCCAGCGTCGGATCAACATAATCGAAATTGATATCGACATTGCTGGTGGGATTAATGAGCCCTGCGTGCGCTACGCCGCTCGCACACGTCACTACGGCTGCCGCCGCAAGCAATCGAAGCCGCATCCCCGTTCCCCGTTCCTTTCAGATTTCCACGTACGTCGTCTTTACTCGAGGCCAGCGCGTGGTTGACAAGAAATACGATAGCTCATGACATGCGGCCGAAATGTGACAGGGGCCACACCGCAGGCACAATCTGAGGCTGCTGAATTCCAGTAAGCCGGCGTCGAAATGCTTACCGCAACAGCTTGAACGCGTGCGGCGACCAGTCGCCTTTGCCGACGCCCGGATGCAACCACAGCATGCACAGCGGCTCGATGGCGCGCGCCGCCTCGACCGCGCCCATGTCCTCCGCGTCCCAGCCGAACTGATCGCAGATCGCGGCGACGGTCTTCTTCGCGCCCGCGACACCGGCGAGATCATCACCGGCCTCCTCTATATCGGCCGGGAGACGGAGGGGCTGCACGAAACCCTGAACACGCCCACCCGTCCCTTGAACGAGCTGACCGAAGCGGACCTCTGCCAGGGCTCGAATGCGCTCGAGGCGATCAACGCGTCGTTGAGGTGACGGGCGCGCTCGCGGCTCACGCGGGGGAGCCGAAGACCAGATGTGTGATTCGGCCTTACTCCCAATCGGGACGCCGATTCACAGCTTGGAGGCGCCTAAGCATTTGCGAGCTCTTCCGCCCGTTCAAGTGGAGATCATCGAGCGTGGTAACCTCGAACGACCACGCGGTCGGCGCTTCGGTGCTCTCGTCCACGCATCGCTGTAGCGTCCTCGCCCGACTTATGATAGACATATTCGAATGTTTTGAACTATACAAGCCGAAGGCCGGCGCGCCTCGCCCGCCGCGCGCTGGTGGCGGACCCGAGCCTCGGCGAGTTGGACAGTCCTCGACGTCCAGGCGGATGGACCGGCGGCATGGGGCATGTCATGCACAGACCATTTCGGATCGAAGGCTATGCGATCACGTGCTTGGACGGCGCGATCGCCGACGCGACCGGGCTCATGCCGGATTCACTCAAACTCGAGGCCGACCAACGCTTCTTCGAAAAGGCGCTGGACCGTGCGGCCGTCGTCGTGCATGGTCGCATGTCGCAGGAGGGCCAGCCCAACTCGCCGAAACGGCGCCGGTTGATCCTTACGCGGCGGGTCAACGCCCTTGCCCCCGACCCGGACAACGCGAACGCCAAGTTCTGGAACCCCGCTGGCGCTTCGCTCGAAGAGGCTTGCGCCGCGGTCGGCTGCCGCGCGGGCAGGGTCGCGGTTCTCGGCGGTCCGGAGGCCTACAGTCACTTTCTGAAAATCGGCTACGACAGTTTCTACCTTAGCCGGGCACACAGGCTCCGTTTGCGGGGTGGCTTGCCGGTCTTCCCCCAAGGCCGGCTTGGCCGCTCGCCCGAAAAGTTCCGCTCCGGCGCAGGTCTGAAGGCTGGCAAAACTCAGTGTCTCGGCGAGGATGTGTCGCTCGTCGAATGGATCCCCCCAAGGTTAAGCGCGGGGGCCCGGTCGTCATCTCGGACGCGCCTCAAACCCAATGCAAGTGGTGCGCCCTGTCGGCTATCGCTACGCTAGAAACCAGAACTCATCGGGGAAACGTCGGCCAATGTTCACCAGCAATCCGTTCGCAGAACTTTCGGCTTCCATACCGCCCATCATCATGCAGGCGTATGTTGTCGTCATGGCTTTCTTGGTCGTGAGCGGCACCGTTTTCGACATCATGCATAAAAAGAGCGCCAGGTACTTCTTTAACAATTGGCGGAGTTCCAAGAATAAAGCGAAGCGGCAGGTCGGCGGCGGAGAGATGACGTCCATAGCGGTCCAGACCGCCGTGGTTGATGTCATGACCTCGGGTGAATTCTGCAACATGTGGCGCAGAATTGCCCATCTCCTGACGATGTACGGCTTTGTGATTTATGTCGTCACCACCGCCATCATGGTCTTCGCGTACCCAACACTCGCCATTCCTGCGCCCGCCAGTCTGCCAGCATTGTGGTACATTGGGGCGTTGATGGTTTGCCTCGGCGGCTACTGGTTCTGGTTTTTCATCCGGGTCGACGTTGCCGCAGAAGGCAATTCACCGTTCCGTTTTGTGCGCGCTGACTTGTTCATCGTCTCGCTTGTCTTAAGCGTGACCTTCGGCTTGGTGTGGGCGTCCGTGCAAACGACGGGTCACACCGCCTGGGCCTACGTGTTCCTGGCTCTGTATCTCATCTCCACCACGGCGCTATTTGGATCAATTCCGTGGTCCAAGTTCTCTCATATGTTCTTCAAACCCGCTGCGGCCCTGCAGAAAAGAGTAGCCGAAGCAAACGGCACAAGGAGCAACCTGCCGGCTCCCGCCGACGCGCGCAAGATTTACGGGAGCGTTGTCCGGCATTCCCGACATTATTGATCGGTCCTACATCGGTCTTCGATACAGGAGATAAGGGAACATCATGCCGACCTTCGTCTATATGACGCGTTGCGACGGCTGCGGATACTGCGTGGATATCTGCCCGTCCGACATCATGCACATCGACACCACCTACCGCCGCGCCTTCAACATCGAGCCGAATATGTGCTGGGAGTGCTTCGCCTGCGTGAAGGCCTGTCCGCAGTTTGCGATCGACTGCCGCGGCTACGCCGACTTCGCCCCCTTGGGCCACAGTGTCCGGGTGCGCCGTGAAGAGGAGAAGGCCACCATTTCCTGGAAGATTAAGTTCCGGGACGGCCGCGAAAAAGATTTCGTTTCGCCGATCAGAACCACGCCATGGGGATCGATCAAGTCGCCATCCGAGTACGCGGCGCCCACCTCAGATGCGATGAAGTCCCAGCAGCTCGCGCACGAGCCTGAGGCGCTCAAAGTCGCTGCGCTGCCGGCGCTCAAGCCGGGGCAACTCAAGCAAGGATTGGTGTGATGCGCCGCGCAAAGACCGTGTTCGTAGATGCCGATATCCTTGTCGTCGGTGGCGGCATGGGCGGCTGCGGGGCCACGTACGAATCCCGCTACTGGGGCCGCGACCTGAAGATCGTTTGCGTCGAGAAGGCGAACATCGAGCGCAGCGGCGCGGTCGCACAGGGCCTATATGCGATCAACTGCTACATGGGCATGCACTGGAACGAGAACCAGCCCGAGGACCATGTCCGCTATGCGCGCAACGACCTCATGGGTCTGGTGCGGGAGGATCTGGGCTACGATATCGCCCGCCACGTCGACTCCACCGTGCACAAGTTCGAAGAGTGGGGTCTCCCCATCATGCAGGACCCGCAGACCGGGAGGTATCAGCGCGAAGGCAAGTGGCAGATCATGATCCACGGCGAGAGCTTCAAGCCGATCGTCGCCGAGGCCGCGCGCAAGGCCGCCAGCGAAGTCTACAACCGGATCATGGTGACCCATCTGCTGATGGACAAGACGAAGCCCAATAGGGTCGCTGGCGCTGTCGGCTTTAACGTCCGGAATGGGAATTTCTACGTGTTCCGCGCCAAGGCGGTGATCGTCGCTGCCGGTGGCGCATCGCACATCTTCAAGCCCCGCGCGGTCGGCGAAGGCATGGGGCGGACCTGGTACGCGCCGTGGAGCAGCGCATCCGCCTACGCACTGCCGATCCTGGTGGGCGCCAAGATGACTCAGATGGAGAACCGGATCGTCCTCACCCAATTCAAGGATGGCTATGGTCCGGTCGGCGCCTATTTCCTGCATCTCAAGACGTACACGCAAAACGCCTATGGGCAGGATTACGAGGCCTTCTGGCGCGATTCTATCGAGCAGATGGTCGGCGATTACGTTAATCACCACCCGGTGCCGACCTGCCTGCGCAACCACGCCCTGCTCGAGGAGGTCAAGGCCGGCAGAGGCCCCATTCGTATGGTGACGAAGGAGGCCTTCCAGGATCCGCACAAGGAGACGGTCGGCTGGGAGAACTTTCTCGGGATGACGATCGGGCAGGCGGTCGTCTGGGCGTCGCAGAACATCGATCCCAAGGAAATAAATCCCGAGCTGACGACGTCGGAGCCCTACGTCATGGGCTCCCACGCGACGTGTTCAGGCGCCTGGGCAAGCGGTCCGGAGGACTACGCGCCCTCGGAATACCAGTGGGGATACAATCGGATGATGACCGTCGAGGGACTCTTTGGCGCCGGCGACACCATCGGCGGGACCGCCCACAAGTTTTCGTCGGGATCCTTTACGGAAGGCCGGATCGCCGCCAAGGCTGCAGTCAAATACGTGATTGACCTGGGTAAGGAACAGCCTCAGGTCAGTGAAACTGAGTACGAAGAACTCAAGAAAACCGTCTACAAGCCTTTGGAAAACTACGCAGTCGGCCGCAACGAAATCGTCGCAGGGACCGTTTCGCCGAGCTATCTCTTGCCGATGCATGGCCTTCAGCGTCTCGAGAAGATCATGGACGAATATGTCGGCGGCATCGGCGCCCACTACACGACCAACGAACCGCTACTCACGCGCGGGCTCGAGTTGCTGGGCATGCTGAAAGAAGATCTCGCCTATCTCGGGGCCGAAGACCTTCACCAGCTTCAGCGCGCCTGGGAGCTTCAACACCGGGTCTTGGCCTCAGAAAGCGTAACGCAGCACACCCTGTTCCGGGCAGAAACGCGGTGGCCGGGCTATTACTACCGGGCGGATCATCCGAAGCTGGACGACAAAGATTGGCATTGCTTCACCCTGTCCCGGTACGACCGGGAGTCCGGGAAGTGGGAAATGGAGAAGGCCCCCGTGTATCACATCGTAGACTGATCACCCAGCTGGTCAGAACGCTGCGGCGTCCGCCGGCGTGCGAGAGAACGCCTTTCCTCCCGCAAGGGTACAGGGGGCGCCGACGCTCTTTCCGGTCCCGAGCCAACCGGAAACCGTATCAAGGGTGCGTGGGCAAGAGATCGATGAAGGTTTTGATGCGGGTTTGAGCCCGCGACGCACCCTCATGGCGCGCAGACTGCATGATAATTGAAAATCGCTTCAAGGTCAGCAAGCGCCGGTAAGGTGGTGCGGACCCTCAAAGTCCTTGCTTCGCCCAGACCGCGGGCGCCTGTTCGTCCGTGGCAAACTCCCCGTCCGGCGTCATGCGTCCTCGAAACTCGACTGTGTCGTCCGCCGCCATTCGGAGGCGAGTCGGCGACGTGATCTTTGGCGCCCGCGGCGCCGTCCACAGCTTCCGGCGCGCCTACCGCAACAGCTTGAACGCGTGCGGCGACCAGTCGCCGTTCGCGATCCCGGGGATGCACCAGAGCATGCACAGCGGCTCGATGGCGCGCGCCGCCTCGACTGCTCCCATGTCCTCGACGTCCCAGCCGAACTGATCGCAGATCGCCGCGACCGTCTTCTTGGCGGCGACGTCGTCGCCGCAGATGAACATGGTCGGCCGGCCGCCGGCGAACTGCGGATTGACCATCTGCGCATTGCCGACCGAATTGAACGCCTTGACGAAATGGACATGCGGATAGGCCTTCTGCAGCCGCTCCATCAGCGAGTCCGTAAGCGTCGTGAAAAACGACAGGACGCCGTTCACCGGCGGGCCGCCGCCGATCGGATTGGTTGCGTCGATCACCGGCTTGCCGTCGAGCCCCGCCGCGCCGGCCTGCTCGAGCGCCTCGAGCGCTGCCGCTCCGGCGACCGCCAGCACAACGACCTCACCGAAGGCGGCGGACTCGGCCATCGACATCACCTGAGCGCCCGGATTTTTCGCCGCCCATTCCCCGAGCTTGGCCGGATCCCGGGTGCCGATTGCGACCTCGTGGCCATGTTTGACAAATCCGGCGGCCAGGGTCTGCCCGACCACGCCCGATCCGATGACGCCGACTTTCATGGATTGCCTCCTTCGCGGTTTTGACCAGACTAACCTCAGGTGGGATGCCGGCCCGGGGCCGGCAAGGACAAGCCCGGCCGGATGGAGGTCGAGCGGAGCATGACCAGAGCCGGAACCATCGCGCTGACTTCGGCGACAATGGTCGCCTTCGCCGCCAACTCGGTGCTCTGCCGGCTGGCGCTGACACAGACGGGCGTCGATCCGGCGACGTTCACCCTGGTGCGGATCGGGTCCGGCGCCGCCATGCTCGCGGCGATCTCCGCCGTCGCCCGGCGGGGGCGCGCGATCGGCGGCTCCTGGCGGGCGGCCTTCGCTTTGTTCGCCTATGCTGGCGCCTTTTCCTTCGCCTATCTGTCGCTGCCGGCGGGGGCCGGCGCCCTCATCCTGTTCGGCGCGGTGCAGGCGACGATGGTGATCACGGGGCTCGTCCGGGGCGAGCATCTGACACCGGGCCAGTGGCTCGGCCTCTCGGCGGCGATCGGAGGGCTGATCGTGCTGGTCGCGCCCGGCGTCTCGGCGCCGCCGCTCGCCGGGGCGGCGCTGATGGCGGCGGCGGGGATCGCCTGGGGCGCCTATTCGATCCTGGGCCGGCGCGCGTCGGATCCGCTCGTCGCCACGTCCGGCAATTTCCTCCGCGCTGTCCCGATGGCGCTCGCCCTCGCGCTTGCGGCTTCGGCCCGCGAAGCTCCTCCAGCGCTCGGGATCGCCTACGCCGTGCTGTCCGGCGCTGCGGCCTCCGGCCTCGGCTACACGATCTGGTACGCCGCCCTCCCGGGCCTCAGCGCCGTCGAGGCGGCGTCGGTGCAATTGAGCGTGCCGGTCATCGCCGCGCTCGGCGGAACTTTTTTCCTGGCCGAGACGATCAGCCTCCGGCTGGCGCTCGCTGCCGCGGCCGTGCTCGGCGGCATCGGCCTCGTGATCGCGAGTCGCCCCGGGCGCCGATGATCGGAGGCTCGAGACTTGTGCGGCGAGCGTTCGCCGGACGCCGGCCGGACCGGAAGGGGTTCCGCGGCAGGTATTATTAATAACCTTATTATTTTGTGTAATATCACCGCCTACAGCGTTCTCCTCTTGCAAAAGTTGCAGAAAAGAGCACCTAACGCATTGATTTCGCTCGATCGTGAGCCGATTCGCGCCGGAGCCTTCATTTGGCATCGACGGCCGGTTCGCCCCTCGAGGGGCGATGACCGGGGCGGGCTGCTTCGCGAGCCTTACTCCGCCTTGCCGTCGCGCGGCCTCAGCGCCCCGATGATCCCGAGTGGGGCGAAATAGACGGCCAGCACGAAGGCGAGGCCGAGCCAGAGGAGCCAGCGGTCGGGATGGAGGAGCGCCGGCAGGAGCGGCAGCCGCGCGTCGGCGGCGAGATGCGACAGGGCCCCCATCACGTCCTGCAGATAGGCCTCGGCCAGCACGAACAGGGCGGCCCCGACGATCGCGCCGTAGAGCGAGCCCATGCCGCCGACCACCACCATGACCAATACGTCGACCTGGATCGAGAAGGAGAGCGCGGTGTCGGGCCCGACATAGCGCAGCCAGAGCGCGCTGAGCGCGCCTGCCAGGGTCGCCCCGAGCGCCGAAATGCAGGTCGCGAGCGTGCGGTGGAACACGGTGCGGTAGCCCAGCGCCTCGGCGCGGAACGGGTTCTCCCGGATCGCCTGCAACACCCGCCCGAACGGCGAGTTGACCACCCTGAGAAGCACGAGAAAGGCGACGACGACGACGGCGAACACGAGATAATAGGCGAGAAGCTTGCCGTTGGCCTGGACGCCGAAGATCGGATGATCGAGCCATCTGAACCCCGGCTGAAGGACGGCCGGGACCTTGAACGAGCGCCCGTCCTCCCCGCCGGTCAGCCAGGAGAGCTGGGACGCCAGCACGTTGAAGGCGTAGGCGACGGCGAGCGTCACCATGGCGAAGAAGATCGACTGGACTCGCAGCGAAAACAGGCCGATCGCCAGAGCCAGCGCGAGCGACAGGACACTGGCGGCGCCAAGCCCGAGGAGGAGCGCGCCCCAGCTGGGCCCGAGTGCGTAAAGCGCGAGGCCGACGCCGTAGGCGCCAACGCCGAAGACCATCACATGCGCGAACGAGACGATCCCGGCGTAGCCGAGCAGCACGTCGTAGGAGGCGACGAGCAGGATCATCACGCAGGTCTTGGCCGCCGTGTTGAGCGCCTTGGCGCCCGGGAACAGGAACGGCGCCAGGGCCAGCGCAACGACGATCAGGACGATCAGGATCTGCAGGGCGCGTCCACGCGGCGGATCGCCCGAAAGAAGGTTCATCGCCCGCTCACCGGATAGAGGCCGCGCGGGCGCCAGAGCAGCACGACGACCATCGCCAGGATGTTGGAGACGAGGGCGAGCTTCGGCGCGAGAAAGCCTGCGTAATTGGCGATGAGGGCGACCAGGATCGAGGCGACGAAGGACCCGCCGACCGAGCCGAGGCCCCCGATGATGATGACGATGAAGCAGAGCACCAGAAACTCGCCGCCGATCGCCCCGCTGACCTGTCCGCGATAGAGCGCCATCATCGCCCCGCCGAGGCCGGCGAGCGACGAGCCCGCCATGAACACGCCGACGAACAGCCGGTCGATGCGATAGCCGAGCGCCTCGACCATCTCGCGGTTCTCGACCCCGGCCCGGATGAGGAGGCCGATCTTCGTGCGGTTCAGGATCAGCATCTCGCCGGCGAAAACGACGAGGCCGACCGCCGTCGCCAGCACCCGGTATTTCTCCACCGCCGCCTCGCCGAACACGAACGAGCCCTCGAAGGTCTTCGGCAGACCCAGCGGAATCTGGTCCGGGCCGAACAGGGCGTAGAGGAGCTGCTCGGCGATGATCGAGCCGCCGATCGTCGCCAGGATCTGGCGCAGATGCTGGCCGTAGACGGGTTTGACGATCAGCCGCTCGAACACGAAGCCGAGCGCCCCGCTGACCAGCGCCGCCGCGATCACCGCGAGGCCGAAGACCGCGAGATTGAGCGCGACCAATTCGGCGCTCGACCAGGTCGCGAGCGGCAGGAGCACGAGTGTCGCGACATAGGCGCCGAGCGCGATGAAGGCGCCGTGGCCGAAGTTCAGCACGTCCATCATGCCGAACACGAGGGTGAGCCCCGAGGCCATGGTGAAGATCATCATGCCCATTGCGAGGCCGGCGGCGGTCAGCGTCACGAAGGTTGAGGCCGTGCCGATGAAGGGCGCGGCGACGACCGCGACGATGAGCGGCGTCAAGGCAGGCAGGATCTCGCTCCTGCGCCGCGGCAGGGCGGCGCCGACGTCGAGCGCGCTCACTGGTGCGAATCCAGGCTGAGGCCAAGCAGCCGGTTCTGCAGGGCCTGGTCGGCGGCAAGGTCGTTCATCGCGCCGCGGTGGACGATGCGCCCGTTGTCCATCACCCGAACCTCGTCGCCGACCGCGACCGCGACGCGAAAATTCTGCTCGACGAGCAGGATCGTCACCCCAGTCGCCTTGATCTCCCTGAGGCACGCGATCAGCGAGCCGACGATCGCGGGAGCGAGGCCCTTGGTCGGCTCGTCGATCAGCAGAAGCTGGCGTGGCTCGACGATGGCGCGTGCGATCGACAGCATCTGCTTTTGGCCGCCGGAGAGTGAGCCCGCGCGCGACAGCCAGAACTTTCGCAAAGCCGGGAAAAACCCGAAGATCCAGGCGAGGCGCGCGTCGTCGAGCGGTCCCTCGCGCGCGCCGAGCACCAGATTCTCCCTGACCGTAAGGTCGGAAAAAACCGCCATCGTCTCCGGCGCGTAGCCGACGCCGAGCCGCGCCACGTCGCTCGACGCGAGGCCCTCGAGCGCCGTGTCGCCGAGCCTGATGCGCCCTTTCGAGGCGCGCCAAAGCCCCATGATCGTGCGCAAGGCCGTGGTCTTGCCCGCTCCGTTGCGACCGAGCAGCATGGTCGTGCGGCCGGCCGGGGCGTCGAAGTCGACGCTCTGGAGGATGTGATAGCGGCCGATGTGGGTGTGCACGCCCTGAAGCGTGAGCGCGGCGCTCATGCCGCCTTCCCCGGCGCGATCCCGAGATAGGCCTCCTGCACGACGGGCGAAGCGATCACCGTCGCCGGGTCGCCGTCGGCGGCCAGCGCGCCGTTGGTCAGGACGATGATGCGGTCGGCGAGCGAGCGCACGACGTCCATCTTGTGCTCGACGAGCAGAATCGTCTTGGTCCGGTCCGCCTTCAGCCGCGCGACGAGATCGAGCACCACCGGAACCTCGTCGACGCTCATGCCGGCGGTCGGCTCATCGAACATGTAGACCTTCGGCTCGAGCGCCATCATCATGGCGACTTCGAGCTTGCGCTGATCGCCGTGCGGAAGCGCCGAGGCGAGCGCCTCGCGCCTTCCGGAAAGGCCGACGGAATCGAGCACCGCGTCGGCGCGGCGAACGAGGTCGGTGTTCGCCCGCCACGGCTTCCGCATGTCGTAGTGCACGCCGGCTTGCGCCTGGACGGCAAGCCGCACGTTCTCGGCGACGCTGAGACGGGGAAAGAGATTGGTGAGCTGAAATGCCCGTCCCAACCCGAGTCGCGTGCGCTGGGGCGCGCTCAAGGCCGTCACGTCCCGCCCTTCGATCAGGACCGCGCCATCGGAGGCGCGCAGCTGTCCGGAAATCAGGTTGAAATAGGTCGTCTTGCCCGCCCCGTTCGGCCCGACGATGGCGGTCAGTTCGCCGGGCCGGAAGGCACAGGAGACGTGATCGACCGCGACATGACCGCCGAAGCGGATGGTGAGATCGCGCGTCTCGAGCGACGAGGTCATCGCTTGTTGCGGATCGGTACGTCCATGTCTTCAATCTTGAGCTCGCGGGTCAGCTCGGGAATTCCCCATGCGACGGCGGGATCGACCTTAATCTTGAAGGCGTACATCGACTGCAGCGCCTGGTGGTCCTCCTTGCGGAATATCATCGTTCCCTTGGGCGTCTCGAACGACATGCCTTCCATGGCCGAAATGAGCTTCTCGGAATCGGTCGATTTTGCCTTCTCGACCGCAGCGACGACGGCCATGGCCGCCGCGAAGCCGCCCGCGGTGAAGAAGTCCGGCGGCGCGTGGAAACGCTTCTGGTGCTCGGCGACTAGCCAGTCGTTCACCGGATTCTTCGGGATGCCATAGTAATAGTAGGCGGCGCCCTCGAGGCCAGGAAAGCGCTTGTACGCCGCGAGCGCGGGCAGGATGTTGCCGCCGGTGGACAACTCGATGCCGTAGCGGCCCGGATCGAGATCGGCGAGCTTGTCGAGCGGATCGCCAGCGCCCGCCCAGATGATCCAGATGATCTTCTTGCCTGGCTTGTCTTTCAGCGCGTCGAACAGGCGCTGAGCAGGGGCGGTGAAGTCTGTGGTTGCGGGCGGAGCGTATTCCTCGGCGTCCAGCGTCGCCCCCGTTTTGGCGAGCGCCTCCTTGAAGGCCGCGACGCCGTCACGGCCGAAGGCGTAGTCCTGCGCCAGCGTGGCGATATGGACGCCGGGCTTGCCGATCGCGACCGCGTTGGAGATTGCGTCCTGCGACGAGTTGCGGGCGGTGCGGAAGATATAGCGGTTCCATTTCGAGCCGGTGATGTCGTCGGCGACGGCGGGTTCGACGATCAGGATCTTCTTGTGCTCCTCGGCGACCGGCAGCATGGCGAGGGCCGCGGCGGATGAACTGGTGCCGACGGCGATGTCCGCGCCGTCGTCCTCGTAGGCCTCGGTCAACGCGGTCTTGGCGACGTCCGGCTTCGACTGATCGTCCTTGGTGATCACGACGATCTTGCGCCCGTCGACCGTCATCGCCCCCTTGGTCGCGTATTCGAGACCCATCATGAAGCCGGTCTCGGTCTGCTTGGCGTAGGCCTGCAGCGGTCCGGTGAGGCCGCGGATGAGGGCGATCTTGAGATCGTCGGCATTGGCGACGCCCGCTCCGGCGACCAGCGCCGCGGCGAAGGCTAACGATTTCAGGCGAAGGGTCATGGGCGCTCCTCGTCGGCCGGGGCCGCGCACGCGCGCATTGACCACCCCGTCTCTGTTGAGCGTAACCTTAGCCTTCGCGCGCCGCAGGTGACAAGGCGGATTGCATTGCGCCTAGTTCATCGAATCGTTGAAACCAATCATATGCGCGCGGGATTTATTTTTCCTGACGTGGTTTGTAGCCTTGCTGCTTTGATTCGGAAGCGAGGTGTGAGGTGATGGCGGGTCGACGGCGGGCGATTGAATTGGCGATTGGCGAGGAGGATGTGGCGGCGTTGGGCGCGATTGCCCGCTCGCGAACGGAATCGGCGAGCCGGGTTGATCGAGCGCGGATGCTGCTGGCCTACCGGGAAGACGGATCGTTTTTTGCGGTGGGGCGAGCCTTGGGCGCGCACCATCAGACCGTCCAGCGCTGTGTCGAGCGGGCGTTGGTCTATGGCCCGATGGCGGCGCTCGACGATCGACCGCGGCCCGGCAGGGAGGCGACGATCACCGCCGAGGCCAAGGCATGGGTTGTCGACCTCGCCTGCCGCAAGGCCAAGGACCTCGGCTATCCCCACGAATTGTGGACAACGCGGCTTCTCGCCTGCCATGCGCGTGAGCATGGGCCGGCGGAGGGCCACGCTTGCCTTGCCAAGTTGGCCCAGGGGACGGTGTGCAATATCCTCAACGAGCAGGAGATCAAGCCGCACAAGGTCCGCTATTACCTGGAACGCCGCGATCCGGAGTTCAAGCAGAAGATGGCGGAGGTTCTGTGCGTCTATGGCGAGGTGAAGCTTATTCGGGAGAGCGCGGCCGCCGCGAAGCAAAAGCCGAGCGATGCGGTGGCGATTGTCTCCTACGATGAAAAGCCCGGCATTCAGGCAATCGCCACGACGGCCCCGGACCTGCCGCCCGAGCCCGGCAGACATGCGACCTTCGCGCGCGACTACGAGTACAAGCGCCACGGCACGGTCAGCTTGCTGGCCGGCATTGATCTGCTCACCGGCCAGGTCCACGCTCTCGTCAAGGACCGCCACCGCAGCCGCGAATTCATTGAATTCCTCCAGCTCCTCGACGCCGCCTATCCGAGCCATACGGCGATCAAGCTGATCCTCGACAATCATTCGGCGCACATCTCCAAGGAGACCAAGGCTTGGCTCGCCGCCCAACCGGAAGGCCGCTTCACCTTTGTCTTCACCCCCAAGCATGGCTCCTGGCTCAATCTCGTCGAGGGTTTCTTCTCCAAGCTCGCCCGCTCGGTGCTGCGCCACATCCGCGTCGCATCCAAACAGGAACTCAAGGACCGCATCATGGCCGCCATGGATCACTTCAATCGACACCCCGTCGTCCACTCTTGGTCCTATAAGCTCGACCACGCAGCCTGATATGGTTCGAATCTCAAAATCGATGAAATAGATTTGCCCGCGACGAGGCTTGCGCGACGCGGAACACCCGAATATAAGGCCGCTCTGGCCGCGGTGCGGATCATGTCGGAGTGTAGCGCAGTCTGGTAGCGCACCTCGTTCG
>CAVUHX010000006.1:0-95962 GCA_963741405.1 uncultured Alphaproteobacteria bacterium | reverse complement strand
TAGTCGCCGTGCGACCCATGTCCAGCGGCGGTACGCAATCGACAATCCCTCAGGCTTCAGCGGCTACGGCGAGAACTGCTGGGGAATCACCGCAAGTGACGGTCCCGGACCGGCCACATATATGATCAAGGGAAAACGGAGACGCTTCTTCGGTTACAAAGCTCGCGGCGCGCCGGAGGGCCCTGATGACGGAAGCATCGCTCCGTGGGCGGTGGCCGCCTCGCTGCCCTTCGCTCCCGAGATCGTGCAGCCTGCGCTAAAGCATTTCGAGACGCTAAGGCTGCGCGAGAATAACGCCTACGGCTTCAAGGCGACGTTCAACGCCACGATCGCCGACAGATCCCTTCAATCGAGGCGCTGGGTATCGTCGTTTCACTTTGGAATCAACCAGGGGCCGATTCTCTTGATGATCGAAGATTACCGCACCGGCCTCATCTGGAGTCTCATGCGTCAATGCCCCTATCTCGTCGCGGGTCTTCGCCGAGCCGGCTTTTCGGGCGGATGGCTCGGCGCCGAAATTTTGGCGGGCGTGGAAGGGGAGCGCAACCATCCTTAGAGGACGGCCAGAAACAGGTGAATCGGGGTTGGGATTTTACCGGCATCGGCTGTTTGGGGGATTGAACGAAGCCGCTATCGCGGCGGAAGCGGAGGCGAGGGGTTGAGCGGCGGGATGGAGTGGATCGGCCGCTGTTCATTGAGATGCGTCATGAGATCGGCGATCGCCGCGTTGACGTCCGCCAGGCTGTAAAAGGTTCGGTGACGCAGCCGCCCGAGCAGCCATCGGCGCGAGCCGACGGTTCGAGGCCCGCCCGCGCTGGCGCGACACCAGCCCTGCGTCGCCCTCGGCTCACCTGCCGAACGCAAATCCCAAGCCAATCCCGCCGCGCCTTGGCCGAGAACCTTGCCGCAGACCTGCGCGATCACAACAAGTCTCTCGCGCTCCCGCCCGCTCATCGCCAATGTCCCCGACGCCATCGATGCCCCTCAATCCAGAGGGGACATTCCCAATTTGCTAAAAGGGGACTTCCTACTTTGCGCTAACACCTTCCGACGGACCGCTTGTTCAAAGCGCCGAGGCTGCGTAAAATTCAATGCGCAACGACCGCTTCGAGAATTTCAACAGACCGCGGGACATCCCCTTGCGGGCGCAAGGGCCAGTCTACTGTTCAAGTAGGGTCAAGCGCCAGCATGAGCCGCAGCGCTTCGTCGGCGACCTCCTGCGCGCCGAGATCTCGGAGAAGCAGGCGCGGTCGATCAAGTATCAGATCACGGCCTCCAAGCTGCCCCTCGCCAAAGACCTCGACGACTTCGTGTTCAAGGGAACGCCGATCAACGAGGCGCTCGTCCGCGATCTCGCCGGCGGCGGCTTCATCGCCCAGCAGCGCAACGCTGTGTTTATCGGCGGACCCGAGCCCGAAGTCATAATGCTCACCTCACCGTGTCATTGAAAGTTCAGGGGCAGCGTCGGCTGATCGCCAGACGGCGGAGCTCCTAACGCCCGCTTTCTTCGTCGCTCGGAAGCGGAGACGACCTCGACGAGTTGGATGTCGGCGATGCGGATGACCCCAGGCGCGCCCTTGCAGATCTGGCTTGCGGGGAGAACGCCTTCGACAATCAGGCGACGCACCGTGGCCGGACTGACCGCAAGTCGGGGCCATCGCCACGCGTTACGACAAGTTCGCCAAGATTTTTCTCGCCGGCGTTCAACTCGCCTGTGCCGTTATCCTCCTTAACTGAAGACAGGGCTAGGCGTTCGAGCGACTCGCACGCGATTGATATGCTCGCGGCGATCGTCGCGGATCGGAATGTGCAACTCCTACGATGTCTTTTTTCGCGCGGCCTCGACTTGATCACGGATCCATGGGTAGGTCAGCGCCAGCCCTCTTTCCAAAGTGAATTGCGGCTCCCAGCCGAGCTTTTGGCGTATCAGGTCATTGTGCGAGTTGCGACCCCTGACACCTAGAGGACCCGAGATATGATGCAATGCCAACTTCTTATCCGCGATTTTCATCACCAACTTCGCCAGTTGGTTGATCGTCACCATTTCCTCAGATCCGATGTTGACGGGCCCGGCGAAATCGTCGGATCGCGTCAGCCGCACCGTCCCCTCGAGGCAGTCGTCGACGTACAGGAAAGAACGGGTCTGCAAACCGTCTCCCCAGACCTCGATCGTGCCGCCGAACTCCGATTCGGCCACCTTCCGACACATCGCGGCAGGCGCCTTCTCGCGGCCTCCATCCCACGTCCCTTCCGGGCCAAATATGTTGTGGTATCGAGCAATCCGACACTCCATGCCGTGGTTGCGATTGTAGGCCAGGTAGATCCGCTCTGAAAATAGCTTCTCCCAGCCGTATTCGCTGTCGGGACTTGCGGGATAGGCGCTGTCTTCCCTAGTTATTGGCGCGTTCGGATCGAGCTGGTTGCGCTCCGGATACATGCAGGCGGAAGACGAGTAGAATATGCGTTTGACGTTGCGCTTCCTGCACGCCTCCAGAACGTTGAGGTTTATGGTGGCCGAGTTGTGCATGATTTCAGCGTCATTTTCGCCGGTAAAGACGAACCCCGCCCCGCCCATGTCCGCGGCAAGCTGATATACCTCGTCGAACTTCTGATCGATGATGTCGCGGCAGTTCTCGGGCTCGCGCAGGTCCGCCAGCGCGAAATCATCGGCGTGCGTCTCCCCAAACTCGGGGAACTTCAGATCAACTCCGCGGACCCAGTAACCTTCCGTCTTCAGCCGCTTGACCAGGTGCGAGCCAATGAAGCCGCCGGCGCCACATACAAGTGCTCTCTTCACGGTGATAGTCTCCCTGACCTGGTCAAATCCGCCCGAACTCCAACAGCGACGCGGCTTCTAGCCCATCAACGACAGTTTCGTCCAGCCGGTCGTGGAGGCTCTCACATCGCCGTTAACTTTGCGCCAACGAAAGGCTCCAACGTGTTGTTCTTGCCGGCCTTGCATTCGGCGCAAGGAAGGGTCTTTCCTGCCCGAGCCAATGGCGTCCGCGAAGGTCGGCGCGCCCCCGGGCGAGAGAGGGTTCCCGCCGCATGACATCGGTCGGCTCGGTTCTGGGCGTGGTCGCGGCGCTCCTGACCGCGGCGCTCGCCACGAGCCGCGCGCGCGCGTGCGACGACTGGCAGCCGGATCGCCACGGGCGCACTTTCTATGTCGATCCGGCCCGCGGCGCCAAAGGCAACGACGGTTCGGAGCAGAAGCCGTGGCGCATGCTTTCCGACGTGCTGGACCCCGCCAGTCATCTGGTGGCGACGCGGACTTTCGTTCACTCCCCGACCCATTCGCCGATTCCGATCAACCCGCAAGGTCCGGTCAAGCCCGGCGACACCATCGTCCTGATGAGCGGGGACTACGGCGGGGTCCGCATCCCCGGCTATGTCAACGACCGCTACATCTCGATCGTCGCCGGCGAGGGGCAGACGCCCGTGCTCTCGAATTTATTCGTTTCCGGTTCGCACTGGCGCTTTAGGGGCCTCAAGATTTCAGGGGCAAGGCGACGAGAAGCGCCCGAACGGTTCGATGATTCAACTTCAAACCGAGCCGGCGCTTTTCGGCCCCTCCGACAACATCATTTTCGAGAACAATTCCGTTTCGACGACCGAGGACACGACGTCTTGGTCGGATGAGGATTGGGTGAAGAAACCGTACTTCTTGGCTTTAAGAAGCGACGCGCGTTGCGTCGTCGTGAGCGGGAACAGGTTCTACAATCTTCGCAATGCGCTGGGTGTCGCCGGCGACGATACGACTGTCAGGGATAACTCCTTTGAGAACATCGGCAACGACGCGATCGATATCACGGCGAGCGGGCTCAGCATCCGTCAACAACAGAATCATGGGCGGCCGTCATTCGTCGGCCGAAGTCATGCACGCGGACGCGATCCAGGGCTGGAGCGTGCGCGGAGCGACTAACCATGACGTGATCATCGACGGGAATGTCGTCATCAACGACAATATGTCGGAAGGCAGTTATATGATGGGAATTGACCTTTTTGACGGAAAGTGGGAGAGGGTCACCGTGTCAAACAATGTCGTCGTGACGAATACATGGAACGGAATTGTCTTGTTCGGCGTCGATGATGCTCTTATCGTGAACAATACTGTCCTGGCGACTCACCCAAAGCCTTACGGCACGTGGATAAGCCTTCGTCCGTCGAAGGATAAACGGCCGTCCCATGGCGCCGTCGTTCGAAACAACATTGCGACCGCCTTCATTATCGATGCGCCCGACGTCGAGCTCGACCACAATATCGCGCAGCAATCCTTCACGTTGAACAGAGGGGGCGGAACCTCCGTCTTGAACCACGGCGACATGGGGACGAGGAACGTCGTCAACCCGGCGGTCATGCGCGGATTCGTGGCCTTCGATCCGGAGGGCCGAAAGTTCGATCTTCGTCTCAGGCCCAACAGTCCCGCCGCGGGCGCGGGAAGCCCGGATCGCGCGCCGGCCGTGGACGCCGCCGGAAAGCCGCGAAAGCCCCCGGTTTCCGTTGGAGCCTACGAACCCTGATGGCGATCTCGAGGGCCGCCCCGAAACTGTTCGCCAGAGCCTCTCCGCTCGTGCTGATGAACGTGCTTCGACGCGGTCGGCCCGTTCATCCGCATGCTGGCGCTCAGCCATCTTCTGGACCTGAGGGAGCTCGGATTCGCCTCCATTCTCATGGCGGTCTACGGCACGTTCGAGATGGTCACCGACATCAACATCTCGCGATTCGTGATGGCCGCGCCGCGCGAGAACTACCACGAAACTCTGGCGGCCGCCCATGCGCTGTCGGTCGTGCGGGGGCTCGTCGTCGGCGCGGCGGCGGTTATCCTGTCTCCCCTGATCGCGGGAGCCTTCTCGCTCGGCGCCGATTGGCCGACCTTTGCCGCCCTCGGACTCGTTATCGCGATTCGCGGCTTTGAGCATCTGGAGCCGCGCATCGCCGAACGGGATTATCGATACGGGCCTCAACTGAAGGTCTCCGCCGTCGCTTACGGCCTCGCGTCGCGGGCCTTGTTCGGCGCAGTCCTGGTGTTTCCCGAGTCATGTGGCGCTGGTCGCGTCGTTGTTGGCGCAGATGCTTCGGCGTTGTCGCCGCGAGCCGGGCTGTTTCGGCGACGCCGTATCGCTGGCGGTTTCGGACGCCGCAGTTCGCCCGGGCGTTCCGCTTCGGTTATCCCCTGATGGTCAACGGCGCGGGTCTCGCGGCCTCCGCGCAAGCCGACCGTTTCATCGTCGGCGGGATGCTGGGCCTGCCGGCGCTCGGCGTCTATTCCGTCCTGATGGTCGCGACGACCGTGCCCAGCGCGATCATCAGCCGGATGATCGGCTCGGTCAGCCTGGCGATGCTGATCAATGGCTCGGGGGAAAAGCGACTGTTTCAGGCCCGGCTCGCGTTGTTGTCCCGCGCGATTCCCCTTCTCGCGGCTGCGGCCGGACTGGGCGTGCTGACCTTGCTCAATATCCTCGCGCCCCTGGTGTTCGGCCGAAACTTCACCGCTTCGCAATCGCATGGTCGTGCTGCTGGCGTTCAACGTCCTGCTGCGCCTGACGCGTCTCGAACCGGGCACGTCGGTTCTCCTGTACGAGGGACGCACGAAGCGTCTTGCGCTGGTGAACCTCGCGGTCGGTTTCAGCCTTGCATTTTCCGCCGCGTTCATGGCCCTGACGCCCCGGATCGAGGCCGCGGTCCTCGGGAAGTGCCTCGGAGAGTTGGCCGGGCTTGCCGTCATGCTGTATCTGGCGCGGGCGACGCTGAAATCGGCGATCCGGGAAAATTTGCTCGCCACCGGTTTTTCTGCGGCCGTCCTCGCCGTGGGCGCCGGATCCGCATGGTTCGCGCCCGTCGGGACAAGAGTCGTTCCGAGCCTCGCCGTGCTCGCCCTTGGCCTCGTCGTCCTCGCGCTTTGGGCGCTTCGCTCGAGGCCCCTGCTGCGGGAGGCGGGTTTTTCATCCATGGCCAAGAGCTTGGGCAACCCTCTGACTCCCCATTCGTCGGGAGCCGCGGCGCCGTGACCGCAAGCGGGAAAGCCTGTAATCGACTTCCTGCCCATTGCGGAGCGTCCGTCGCGGACCCGCCAACTCTCCGGGAAGAAGCGCAACGATGTCCTTCCAAAGCCTGACTTATCGATTCAAGCCGGCGCGAGTCGCCGCGACCGCGCATCAGCTTGCCCGGTTCCTGGTTCATACCGTTCCTCCCATCGTCGGGTGGACCGTGGCCGCGGTCTCTCTCGGCATACTAGTCGGTTTCTCGGCGGTGATCCTTCCGCCGGCCGGCGTGTTCATCATCCCCTCGATCGTCGGCCTCGTTCTCCTTTGGGCGATGCCGGATCTTCAGGCGGTGCCGCGCAAGGCTGTCCGAAAGCTCTTTTTCGTCGTTCTCGTCGCTGACCTTTGCGTCCCCGGCTACTACGCCATCGCGGGCGTCGGCCTTCCCTGGATTTCGGTCCGGCGGCTCGTCACCTTCCTGCTTGTTGCCGTATTCGCCCTCGTCGTCTCCGGTTCGTCGGCGGACCGCGCCCGCATCCGCGAGCGGCTGGCGGCCGCGAAGTCGATTTCCATCTGTGCGATCGGATTCCTGGTGATGATCGGGCTTTCGATTGTGACCGCCGATGCGCCGGTCGCCGGCATCTCGCCCTCGGTCGACGCTTTCCTGACCTGGTATGTTCCGTTCTTTGTCGTCATCTTCGTTATTAAGGATCAGCAGGACTTCGAGAAGGTCTTTCGAATTATCTGTATGTGCGCATATTCGTAGCGCTGGGAGGGGTGGTCGAGTTCATCCTCCAGCGAAGAATATTCCTCGAAGTCATTCCAAGACCGATGCTCGACGCATTGATGGAGAACAATCCAACGTTTCACCGCGATGGTTTTCAGGGACGCTGCCGTTCGGGACGGCATGTATCGGGCCTCCTCGATCTATAGTGTCCCGCTGTCGCTTGGGCGAGTTTACGGCGATGATCATTCCGCTCGGCTACTATTTCATTTTCCACGTGCCAAGGATCTGCGGGAACGGCTGTTCGGATACGCCGTGGCTGTCACCGGCCTGCTTGGCCTGATTTCCTGCAACGCCCGCGGCGGCTATATCGCGCTCATCGTCGCGAGCGGCGTGTTCGGCGCATTGTGGGTCGTCAGGAAAGCCCGGTTCAACCGAGGTGATTTCGGTCCCGTCTTCGCCGGCGGCGTGGCGGCGGTCGGGTTTGTGGCCTTCATCACGATGATTTTTACGGTTCCACGATTATATAATTCAGTTATGGGAAACAGCTATTACACCCAGCAGAGCAACCAGGCGCGTATAGACGAGTGGAATATGGCGATCCCGCATATTGCTATCAAACCCTGTCACGGGCCATGGCTTCGGCAATGGCGCGGAGGTCGTCGGCTATCATTCCCCGGGCACGGATTTTCCCTCGCTCGACAGTTCCCTGATCAGTTGGACCGTCGAGACCGGCATTCCGGGCCTGGTCCTCTATTTCGGCTTCGTTCTCGCGGCGATCCTGCTGGCCGCGCGCCAATATCTCACAGACCCTTCGCCCCGCGGCGCCATCGGCGGGGCGTTGGCCGCGGCCCTGACCGCGCCATATGGTCGACCGGCTCGTGCTTGTCGCAGCGCGAAAACCAGACGCTTTGTATCTTTCTGGTCGGAATGGTTGTCGTTCTCCAGTACTTGGCGAAGAGCGCGACGCCGAAAGGCCTTCGCCACGCAGATCAGCTCTCGCGTCACGCGGTAAGCAGAGGTCGATCGCGCAATCATGGCTGAGTTTCCATGAAAGAGGGACGAGCGAACGCCGCTTCTCGCAAGCGATATTGCCTGCAATGTTGCCCAGTCGGGTGCGACTCGGTTACAAGCGCGAACCAAAATCAGTTGGTTGGTTAGCGGGCCGCCGGGAGAATCAGGATGTCGAGCTTCTTGTTGTCGAGACTGCGAACGTCCGGCGCGTTTGAGCGCGTCTTCCGGGAGCGTCTTTCTGAACCGCTACACTTGAACGCGATTTCGGCAATTGTAGCGGCGGTGGGAGGCTATCGGGCGAAAGTGTACTTCGATCTGGCCTACCGTCAGTACACGGCGTTCAATCTGATGGACGCCGCCGAGAGGGCCGCGAGCCTGGGAATAAAACGAATCTCCGCCATTGAATTCGGCGTCGCAAGCGGCGCGGGATTGTTGAACATCTGCGAGAACGCGCGCGGCGTCACCCGTGTGACCGGGGTCGAAATTGAAGTCTACGGCTTCGACACCGGGGCGGGGCTCCCACCGACCCGGGATTATCGCGATCACCCGGAACTGTATCGCGCGGGCGATTATGTGATGGACTTCGGGGCTTTGGAAGCCAGATTGCCACCGAACGCAAAACTGATACTCGGGGATATCGCGATGACAGTGCCCAAGTTCATTTCGCAAGGCCTTTCCGCCCCGCTCGGATATGTCGCGTTGGACGTCGACTATTATTGGAGCTCCGCCGAGGCGCTCAAGGTCCTTTCTGGACCGCCGGAATTTTACCTGCCGCTTGTCAATGCCTATCTTGACGATACCCATGACCCCTATCACAACCCGTCGTGCGGAGTGATGCTTGCATGCACCGAGTTCAGCGAGGCGCATGAATTCCGCAAAATCCACCCCTACACCGCGCTACGCGAGAAGCGGCTGTTCAAAAATGCAAGCTGGATTTCGAAGATTTACGCTATACATGTGCTCGACCATCCGATTCGTTCGCAAGAGAGCACCCGCGAAACGGCCAAGACGATCAGTAACCCATATATCGAACAGGCGACGGCCGGATCCTAGCCGACAAATCGCTGAATTTGGAGGAGTCTGAGCGTGACTTTGGTTGTCTTTCTTTCGATATACTTATGAAAAAGCATTCCGACAGCGGTCGAGAAAACAATACATATCGAAATAAATACAAGGTCAGAAAGATGAGTTTTCAGTGAAAAGCGGCCCCAGAACAAACCAACGAGGCCGATTGTAAACATATGCGTCAGGTAGATTGCATAGGACGCGTCGCCAAAGGCCTTAAAGAGATCAACTCTGGGGATGCTGCTCTCAGCGAAAACGAAACCAGAAACCAACAGCGCTGCTGGAAGACCCCAGACAATAAAGCGAGAATCCGAGAGCCTGTATGTTTCTGGAAACAAGTGGTAAGATATAACGAAGCCGAAGACGCCGAGAAAAATAAACAAGACTGCAATCAAAAGTGGCGGCTTATACTTTTTTCTGATATTCATAAGAATAAGGCCGTAAATGAATTCCAGCATGATAGGCCGGCTGTAGAACTCCCCGATCTCGCCTGCGTGGTATACAAGCTGTCCTGTCATTACTACGAGGGTAATGAATGCAGAACAAATAATTGCCCGGTTTGCGTAGTTTAGTTTTAATGAAACTGCAAACAGCAGGTAAAAAAACGCCTCGCAGTTAAGCGTCCAACCGGCAGTGTAAAGAGGAAGCGCGTCATCTTTCACGGGGTGTGGCCAGGCCACGAAAAGGAATGACGCAACAACGTGGTATGGATCGAACCGTGAATTGTGAAAGACGTTCGGCAACAGTATAAGAACAATTAGATTTAGTGCTGTCACGATCCAATACGGAGGGACAACTCTGGCAACCCGATGGCTCAGGAATTCAGTCGGCGATTGTTCGCGCCGTTCCGTCACGTAACACATAATGAAACCACTTATGACGAAAAAAATATCAACTCCAATTTGGCCAATATTGAATTCGGCGCCGAAATCCATGCGACCGTAACGAGGAACGCTTTCATAGGAATGTGTTAGCGCGACGAGCGAAGCAGCGACGAAGCGTAGATATTGAAGGCTGTAAAGCATCAGGAATAGCCCGCTGTTGCGTCTTTTGATGAGGGAACTAAAACATTCTGTGACTACTCCTAGATCGGACGGTCAGCAGAGGCAACTGGTCTCCGTGCACTTAGTAGACGGAATCAATCGCTTGGAACCTGCCAGTGGCTGAAATTTCTGTACCTGCTCGGGGTTCTTTCGTTGAGTTTGAACACCTAGCGAGATCCAACGGAGTCTCGAAGAGCGGTTTGGAATAAGCAGCCGACAGTCCTTCCGCCGAGGGCGGCAACGGCGCGTGTGTCCCCATGCCGTCGGCTCTCCGTCCGATCCGGTGGACAACGGTTGCACCCCGATTTCGGATTGAGTCGGCGCAGCGCGTCGCGCTACAGGACCGACGTAGATTCAATTATTTCACTTCCCGCGCCGTGTCCAGCCAGGTGAAGAAGCAACTTCGGTCTCGGCTTCTGATTTTGACGCATACCGCGGCATCAGCAGGGTTCGCGCGTCGACTGCGGGAGGGGCGGCGACTCGGCGCTGAGGGTGCGCGGGAGGCGCACCCTCTCGTCGAGCGCGGAAAGGTTCGCTCATTTCTGCCTAGGCCCAGCGCAGGCGCTCTGGCGGTCTCGGTGGACCGGCGCGCTGGCGTTAAGCGAAGGCGAAGTGCGACGGGTTGGCCGTGATCGCCGCCGCCGTCAGCCCGTTGAGAGTCAGCTTGTCCCCGAACGAGTCCGCGATCGAAACCTGCGAGCCGCTGCTCGTCGCGTGCGCCAGCACCGCGGCGAGATCCTGCGCCTGGGTCATCCCGGCGCTGAGATAGGAAAAGGCCGAGGTCGAGAACTGGATCGTATCGGGGTTCGTGGCGGAAAGGTTGAAATTGTTGATCGTTTCGTTGCCGAACCCTTTGCCGAGAGCGAACGTGTCGGCGCCCGGCCCGCACACGCTGGTCTCGTTCGCCTTGAAGCTCACCGAAAACGCGCTCGTCCCGGTGCTCGTCGCCACCTTCACCTGCTCGGTGGACCCGCTGCGGACGATCGTCACGCCGCTGCCGGACAAGTCCATCTCGTTCGACGACGCGCTGAGGTTGAGATTGTCCGCGACGGGCGTGAGGCTGTTGGAATAGAACGCCTGATAGCTCGAGTAGCTTCGGCCCTGGACATTCGTGTAGGAATATTCGATCCCGCATCCCGTCGACGGCCGGATCGTCGCGACGCCGAGCGCCGCGCCGTTGGCCATGTCGGCCGTCGACTGCGATGCGGTCAGCGCGAAATTGGCGGCCGTCAGGGTCTGAAGGCCGCTGAGCTTGATGTAGAGGTCGGGCGTGGAATCGCCGGCCATCGTCGCCTCGACATAGGTGACGTTGTTGGTCGGATCCTGCTGATAGCGAACCTGGGCCCCGGATCCGCTGAAGGCGGCCGTGCCGATGAAGGAGAAGTTCTGAAGGCCCGCAACGGCCGGATTGGCGTCGATGCGGCTCAGGTCGATGACGTCCTTGGCGCTGTCGAAGTTGGAGATCGATATCGGGGTGCTGAACGGTGGAATCGCCGAAAGTCGAGATAGGTGAAGATGTTCGCTCCCGGCGCCGCCGTTCATATACTTGCCCGCCGGGCTCCGCCGATGAAATTGGTTTCGTTGGCCGTCCCGATCAGGTGCACGAAATAGCCGGCGCCATAAAGGGTTGTCGATCCGGTGGAATTCCCCGTGAGGCTTGCGCCGCTCGAAACCTGGAGATGGGTCGGTCGGAATGCCAGCCGCCTGGTAGGCCGCCCATGCCTGGGTGGAATAGATCGGGTTGGTGTAATCGAAGGTCGTGTTGTTGGAAGTAGGTCACGCCGGGCCGCAGGCGTGGGGTAGATGGCTGCCGTACTGGGAGAACCCGACATAAATTGTTCGAAATGTTGACGTTGGTCATCGTGCCGACGGCTCCGAGAGTCCCGGAAACGCCCGGCGCAGAGATAGACAGTCGTCGAAGGCAAGGCATAGATCGAGTAGGCGCCGCCGAGAATGTAATTGCCGGTCACCGTCACGTTGCTCGTATTGCCGGTGTCGGTCGTGATCCGGATGGCGTTGTTGGTCGGGGTGGCGCCCGGGGTTGTTCGTCCAGTCGATGAAGTTGTTGGTGATCAAGACCGGGCCGGTGGTGTTGAAAACGCCGATCGCGTCGGCGTGCGTGCCGGCGACATAGCCTGCCGCCCGAAAAGTAATTGTTCGACACGACGCCGTTGACGACATGGACGGCGTGCTGCGGGCGTATCGATGAAACTGTTGTTGGTGATCGTGGTCGATCCGGTAGTGGACTGGATGAACGGCGGGTAAGCCATTGTTTCCGCTGCTGGCGTCGAACGTGCAGTTCTTGACGGTCAGGCCGTTGTATCCGGCCTCCTGATTCACGCTATAGTAGAGCCCGGAATAGCCGTTGAAATTGCAGTTTGCGATGGTGACGTTATTGGCCCAGACGTCGACGCCGACGCCGCTGAAGTCATAGCCGCTGAGGACGGTCCCGTTCCCCTTGACGACGACCCTGTTATGAGCCGGATCGTAGAACACGGGAGCGGACGTGTTCGTCGTGATTGTCTTGTAGGACTTCAGCGAGCTCGCCGGGAGCGGATTGCCCTCGGGGACGTCGATGCCGGGAATGACGACCCCGGGATCCGATGCGCGCAGAAGAGCCAGTTCAGAAGCTGTATACATTTTGAATTCCTCACTCAATTGCTGCAAGCGAGATCGCAGAGCCGCCGCGCTTGCTTAAGGAAAGTCTCGATTACGTTGCGCCAGATCAAATATCGCTCCGACCGAAAGGATATTATTCCGCCCGCTGAAAAACGCAAGTTGAACTTCGCCTCTGGCGGCGGGGAGACGATACGACGCACACCGCAGCCAAATTGAATACGGGAGAAAGATTGACGATGTCTATTCGATATTCTTCAACTCCCTCCGATTGCACTTTACCGGAAGCACCGAGGGGTTTACAAAACGCAATCTCAATGTGTCACCTTTTTCTGTCTTTGTGCGTCCATATTACAACTTAGATTGTGTATTGTGGACCGTTTCGGGAAAAGCTATGAGGTACGCATCGGCGGCGTGAGTAAGAAGGACGTCCGGAATGTTTAGAAGGTTACGAAAATTGGCCCAACTGAGCAAGAACACCTTCATACCTTCGCGGGCTTTCCTTGGGCGTCGCGGCGGGAATCGAGAATGAAAATTTCCTGAACAGCCATTCCTTCAAAACCATCCTCGATGTCGGCGCGAACAAGGGTCAATTCAGCTTGGTCGCTCTTGCCTCGAACCCTGGCGCGCGCATCATTGCGTTCGAACCTATGGGTCCGGCGGCGAAACGGTTTCGGCGCTTGCACCAGCGGGCGCCCAACGTTTCCCTGATGGAGATTGGGCTGGGCGACGAGGATGGCGAGCGAGTTTTTCACATATCTAAACATGATGATAGCTCTTCATTCCTTCCGATCGCGGCGGTGCTTCCGGACCTCTACCCGGGAACTGAGGAAGCATGTACGACGACCTTTCCGGTGCGTCGACTCGACGATGTGTTGCGTGGGGCGGACATCGTCAGGCCCTGTCTGCTCAAACTCGATGTCCAGGGCTTCGAGCTCGAAGTTCTGAAAGGCGGCGTGGAAACACTAAAGAGTGTCGATTCTGTATACGCAGAAGTATCCTTTGTCGAGTTGTACGAGGGACAGCCGCTCGCCAGCGATATCATCTCCTGGCTTGATTCAAAGGGATTTACCTTGGCCGGAGTGTATCACACGTCTTTCGATCGGACCGGCCGCTCAACTTACGGAGACATGCACTTCTCACCGAAAAATCCCTAGCGGTTTTGGATTTGACACTCGGCATCAGCTCGGATCGACCCCAGATTGGGGCGCACTCGACCATCGCCGATCGAGTTTTTCTAACGTTCTGCGCTGTTGAGCCGGGAGGCTAACAATTATGGCTGAATCCACAGGCTTTGATTGCCGTACGTGTGGCTCGCATTCGAAAAAACTCTCTTATACAGTGAAAGAAAGGATGTTCGGCACGAAGACAGACTTCATCTACGATCAATGCGACCATTGCGATAGCATCCAAATTGCGGAAATACCTGATGAAGTGGAAATTGCTTCTTATTACCCCAACAATTACTATTCGTATGCCGTCAAGGGCGGCAAAGAAAGAATTGTCAAGGATGAAATCAAAGCATACTTGAAAGGTGTGCATGACCGCGGCCTGTTTGGAAAGAGCCTGGCTGGACGGGTCATCGAGCTTATCCGGCCCGAAGTCTCTCCGTTGGTCACCGTCAAGACCGTTGGCGTCCGCCGGGACGCAAAAATTCTCGACGTCGGGTGTGGAGCCGGACAGTTTCTTGACCGCCTTGCTCGAATAGGATTTCGCAATGTCGTGGGCGTCGACCCATTTCTTTCGAATGACGTAACGACGCGAGAGGGGGTCGTCTTGTACAAGCGACGCTTGGACCAGGCGCCGGGTTCATTCGATGTGATCGTTTTCAATCATTCGTTCGAGCATGTCAGCAATCCGGCGGCTGAGTTGTGTGTGGCTCACGAGAAGACCGCGACGAACGGACTCTGTCTTATCCAAATGCCCACGCCAACGTCGCAGGCTTGGGAGGAATACGGCACCGATTGGGCCCAATGGGACGCCCCACGCCATATGACGCTTATGTCGAGGAAGGGCGTTGCATCCCTTGCAACAAGATGCGGATTCAAATTGCAGCGCATATTGGATATTGCGATGCCTTGGTCGCTCATGGCCAGCGAATTGTGTAAGAAAGGAATACCCTTTGCAGGCGTTAACTACAGTGAATACTTTTCCAGATCGCAGATTGCGGCGTTTAAGCGCAAGGCCGCCGCTTCGAACGCCAAGGCAATGGGCGATTCAGTTTCCTACGTTCTTGTGAAACAATGAGCACCGCGGCGGGGTCAGCTGAAGATTCCGCCTAGGGCAAACGTTCGTTCACAAACAGGAAATTGTCCCTTTGCTTATGGACTGGCGCAAATCCCGCCTGTCCAAGCGCCCGTATCATCCGCAAGACCTTGAACACGGACGTCGGCGTATCGAACTCGACGCAAAGCACTTTGATTGGAATTTTCAATTCGATGACGTCCTGAAGAACCTCATACCAGGATCCTTCGATATCGAGCTTCAGCAGGTCCAGACGATCGTGGCCCAGTTGTTTCATGACATCGATCAATCGGCGGCAGTCCGCCACGAAATACTCCGACGTTCCGTGAATATTGCGAGTTCGAGTAATTCACGGACGTTGAGGTCATCGGCGCATAAAACTTGAGCTCCGCGTTTTCGCGCCAGACGCCAATCGGCTTGAACGTGATCCGCTCGCGGTCATATTCGGCATGCTTCATATATTCGATCGATCGGGGCGTCGGATCGAAGCAGAACACATTCGCCCCGCGCTTGGCGAGTTCGACGTCGAACGAGATATCGGCGCCGACGCCGACGCAATAGCAAATCGAACCCGGACCGATCAGATCGATCGGGACGACCCAGGCTCCATCCCCGCGACCGAGGCCTTGCAACGTCCAATCCTTGGAACGAAACTTGACGATCTGCGGCACAAGATGGCGCGCCAACTCTTTGTTGACGCCATTGTAGGTCCTCAACGCGAGGCCTTGAACCGAAGCCATCCGCACGCTCCTTGACCGAGTTCCGCTCGGAATTGTCGATGAACAAATCTTCACAGTCGCCGGTCGAAAAGCCGTACGCAAGGAAAGAGTCAACCATTTCGGCATTCTGCGCAGGCGCGTGACGAAAGTGCAGATGGAATATTTATATATGCAAGTCTCAATATTGATAATGTCGGAAGCTTGTAACAAGACGGGCCCCGCTGGCGGTAGCGCTCTCGAACTCGATTACCAACCGAGCGGACAGTAGGCAATCGAGCCTGAAGGATCAAGTTTGACGTTTTTCCGCCGTATCATCGCCTTAATACCTCTGTATTAGCGTATTTTACGCGCCGGCCGGATGACGCCAAGAGGGGTTGCAAGTTGCTGATATCCAACGACGCCGCCGCTAAAAATGCGCTAAAACCCAACAACGCCGGCGGATCGGGCAAGGCGACCGTCTTTCGGGGCGAGCCGAGAGCGGCACTCGTCGCCCCGCGAAGCGGCTGCATGCGATGATCCGGCCGTTTCTCGTTGTGTTGACGCGGGATTGCTCCTAGAGCCAAGTCGCGCCCGTCCGGGCTCCGAGCCTCGTGGAAACGATGGAGTCGAATGATGTCAATTGGCCAAGTCCTGCTGATTCTCTGGCGCCGCAGCTGGATCGCCGCGCTGGCCTTCGGGATCACGATGGTTGTCGCGGTAGGAATCCTGGCGTTTGTCCCCGGTCGGTACGACGCAACCGCCACCGCGAGCATCGATCCGGGCGCCATCGATCCTGTCACCGCGACCGCCTCGGCAGGGTCCACTGCGATCGGCCTCATGCAGGGCAACATGATGTCGCTGGTCGAGAGCCAGCGAGTTGCGCTCGACGTGGTGAAACGGTTGAACCTGACCGCCTCCCCGCAGGCGCAAGCCGAATTCCGCGCCTCGGACTCGTTCGGCCGGGAAGCGATCGACGAATGGATGGCCGAAACCTTACTCAAAAACGTCGATGCGAGGTTCGCGCCAGGCACCAATGTCTTGTCGATCCGATACAAGTCCGGCACCCCTTCCCAGGCGGCGGCTGTTGCGAACGCCTTTCTCGCCGCCACGATCGACACGTCGATCGCGATGAAGGCCGCGTCGGGCGAGCAGACGGCGCACTGGTTCGAGCCACAGCTTGAAGATCTCCACAAGCAGGTGGATGCGGCGCGTAGCGCCCTCACCAATTTCCAGACCCGGACAAATTTGGTGGCGGCAACGGCGGGCGGAGACACGGAGACCAGCGAGCTGATGGCGATCACTCAGAATTTGTCGTCCGCCAAATCCACATTGACCGTACTGCAGAACCGGTTGACTAGCGGCAGCACCGATCTGTCCAATGATCCGTCGGACCCTGACCTTCAGATGCTTGCGGGCTTGAAGGAGAAGTTGTCGACGGGGGAGGCGACGGTGGCGGCAGTCAAAAACTCTCTTGGGGCCAACAATCCCAAGATGGTGGCCGAGGCCGCGAATATCGCAGCCATCCGAAAACAGATCGCTGAAGTCACCGACAAGATGCGCGAGCGTCTGAAGCAGCGGATCGACCAAGCGAAGCGCTTAATTCCCTCGCTCGAAGCTCAACAGGCGGCGGCACAAAAGGTGTTGATTGAAGCTGAGGCGCAGCGAAGCCGACTTGGCGACCTGCAGCGCGATCTATCGTTTCGCATCGAGCAATTGAATACGCGCGAAAGAATGGCGGAACAAGCCCGACTGCAAAGCAAGCTGACATTTGCGGACATTGCCGTCCTCGACAAAGCCGTCCCGCCTATCCAGCCATCTTTTCCAAAGCCGTTCGTCGTCACCGCAGTCGCAATCGGTGCCGGGCTGGCGCTCGGACTGCTTCTCGCGCTCCTCGCGGAAGCGACGGACCGTCGGATCCGCGTTCCGGCTGACCTTGAATTTGCGGTCTCGGCCCCAGTTCTCGGGATCATCAAAGTACAAAGGCGTCCCAGGTCAGAAGCGGGTTTTCGCAGGGTAAGCGCGGTGTGACATTCTGAAATTCCGGTTCGTTCCCTCACCGGGCTCCTGATTTGACCGTGTTGGCTCAGTCGACGATTGGGGCGCGACGGAGCAGCAAGGGCGTCTAACCTTATGATCGTCGCCGCCGTTAATTCGTGTTCGGCCGTGACGGAGAGACCCTAGCAGTGGGATGACCTATAGATCAGTTCTCTGAGAGCACAAACAATTCGTACGCGCGGCTTTTTTTCGACGGCATTTCGCGTAGCGTCGCAAAGTGGTCGGTTGCCGTCGCTGCGCGGTATAGCGGTGTCACGCGAGGATCCGAAATTCCTTCGGGTCGATGACGCGGAAATTATCGGTAATGGTTGACGAGAACTCGTCGAACCGCTGTGGCACGGTTTCACCCAGGAAACCGAGCACGGCCTCGGCGAAGTCGCGGAATTTGGCGTAGCATCTGTTGTGGGTGACGTTTTCGTGCATCACCTTCCAGAGCCGCTCGATCGGGTTGAGATGCGGACAGTATGACGGCACGAAGTGCAGGACGATGCGCCTCCCTGGCTGTTGCAGCCAGCCCTGGACGACTTTGGCGTGGTGGTAGCGGGCGTTGTCGAGGAAAACATGGATGCGGCTCATCGTCGAATAGGAGCGCTCCGGCGTCTCGAACAAGGCGATCGTGCTTGCCGCGTCGACGGTCTGGACATCCCTCATCCTGAGCTTGTCGAAGGATGATGCGGGCCGGTCTCCAGGTCGATCGCGCCGTGCAGGTTCAGCCGGTCGCGCCCGGACGCCGCGGGAAGCGCGCAGCGCTGTCCGCGCGGCAGCCGGCGTCCAGCGGGCTTGGCCTGGTGGGTCGGATGGACGGCGTCGACGTAGACGACCGTCTCGTCCGGGCTGAGCGAGTTGCGCAAGTCCTCATGCGCGTCGATGAACTTTTGCTGGGTTTCCACGTCGATCTTGCCGGGCACGGATTCCGGCTTCTTCCAGTCGAAGCCGATGCGGTTCATCAGCTTGATCAGTCCGGAGCGGCCATAGTCGAACCCGAACCGATCCAGGATGAATTGCCCGATTTCGGTGGTCGACGTCGGCAGCACCTCCGTCGCCCAGGCGCGCAATTCGTCGATCCGGAGGGGCGACAGCCGTCCGGTTCCGCCCTTCAGGTCGAACAGGACGATCGCCTCGACGCCGCCTTCCTGGAATTCCTTGAGCCAGATGCGGATGGTCGAGTCGTCGAGGAACAGCGCTTCGGCGACCTCGGCGTAGGACCAGCCCTTGTCGAGCAGAAGGACGGCATTCGCCTGGCGGACGATGCGATGCTCCTCCAGCCCGTCCCCTGACGATCTTCACCAGGTCGGCCCGATCCGCTGCGCTCAGGAAATAGCAATTCGACTTCACCAGGCGACTGGAATTTGGAGGGTTATGTGAGGTCGCCGGCGCGCAGGTTTGGGCGTCGCGGAACGCGACCTCACATAAGCCGGATTGAACGATGACGCGGGCCGGTTAGCCTCTATGGGGAAAGGTCAACGGCGACATCGAATTGGTGGGCTGGCAGTGCGCCGGGAGGCCGGCGAGGAGTAGGTGGTGCAAGTCCACTACGATGAAGGAATAGATAGCGAACCGCATCGGCCCCGAGCCGTGCGTCGTCGGCCGCGAGGCCGGGGGCGAAGCGTCGGCAGGGGTGCGTATAGGCCAGCCATTGAGCCGCGAAAGAATTGATTGGGACGCCGACGCCGTTGTCACAGCGGAAGGCGAACCGGGGATGCGCGTCAACGCGAGCGCATATCCGGTCCTGCGTGGTCGAAGACCCTGGCATGTACGTACGCTCCTCGACCGGAAACCGGGAGACCTCGACCTTGGCCGCGCGTGAGTTGCGCGGTCCGCATCGGGAAGGCGACGAGCCGAAGCCGATGATGCACGGGGGCGAGGAGTCGAGACTCCGTCGTAGTAGCTGTGAAGCGAGCGAACGAGGCCGGGCGACTGGCCGAGGAGTTCGTGGAGCCAAGGGCGGGGGCCAAGGAGAACGCGGAACAGGACGGCACGCCCCGGACACCGAGCCGGCAAGGCGCGTCCCACGGCCTGGAACGCGTACGGCAAACAGCAAGGCTGAAGAAGGAGGAACGGTTCACCGCGCTCCTGCACCACATCGACGCCGACCAGCTTCGGGAAGCCTACTTCGCGCTCAAGCGCGAGGCGGCCCCCGGCGTTGATGGCGTGACGTGGGAGGATTACGGCCATGACCTCGAGGCGCGCCTCGAGGACCTGCACGGCCGAATCCACCGGGGAGCCTATCGGGCGCAACCGTCGCGGCGTCGGTATATCCCGAAGCCCGACGGGCGGCGGCGCCCGCTCGGCATTGCCGCGCTGGAGGACAAGATCGTCCAGCGCGCGCTGGTCGAGGCGCTGAACGCGGTTTACGAGGAGGACTTCCTCGGATTCTCGTATGGATTTCGCCCCGGACGCGGCCAGCATGAGGCGCTGGACGTCCTGGCGGTCGGAATCGACAGCACGAAGGTGAACTGGGTGCTGGACGCCGACATTGCGGGATTCTCTGGAGTCTGCTTCATAATATCCCCAGGTTTATTCGATGCGGCCGAAGAGCGTGCGTTGGCTCTCTATCACTTTGATCCGTAGTCCTCTTTTACCGCCTTTGGTGACGTGAGCGGCTTCGATCTCTCCGCGCTTTACACGCTGCAACACGGTCTGGCGCGTCACGCCGAGCGCGCGGGTGGCCTCCTGCATGGTGATGAAGCCGTCGCCGGCCGCCTCGGTGAACTTCGCTTTGAGCTCATCGGTCATGCGGATGCGCCAGGGCGCGCCCGGGGTCGCCTGCTCACCGGGTATGAGGCCGTCATTGAGCCAGCGATGCAGGGTCGACGGCGCGACGTTCAGCGTGGCCGCCGCTGCCGCGACCGTCATGATCTCTCCTTCGGCGACGTCCGGCTTGGGCTGGAAACACGGGATGCGACGATGGATGCGCAAACTGGCGACCCGATTGGCCTCGAAGCGATGGCCGCGGGCGGTCGTTCGCCCCTGGCGATTGAGAATGCCGGCGATCACCGTGTCCGGATAGAGGGCCGCCAGCCGGCGCACGAGGTCCAGGGTTTCTTCATCGGTTCGAACGGTTGCGGGTCTCGAGCGAGGCAGCGGCACGTCGAGATCGGTCAACGCGCCACCCTTCCAGCGCAGTGTGAGGCGGGCCGCCGACTTGTCACGGTCAACCGAGAGGATCACCTCCTCGACGAGGGCTCGCAAAAGCTCCTTGCGGTTGCGCGGCGTGGTGGCCGGCGCATCCCAGACCGTGGCGAGGTCGGCCCCGAGGGCGAGCAGGCGATCACGCTCCTCCTGGCCGAGGACACGGGGGCGTTGCTCCTGGCGGCGGGCGAGTTCATCGTTCGCCGCCTCGAGGTCCGCCAGGCGCTGCTCCCACTCGCGCTCGAGCCCACGGGCGACGAGGCGGTTGTCAGGGTCGACAGCCATGTAGCGACGCTCGACGCGGCTGGCTTCATAACGCGCGCGTTCGACGCCCAGTCGCCATTGCTTGAGCGCCGCCTCGCTGTCGGCCTCGAGGCGCTCCGCGGCAGCGAGAGTGGCGGCGAGCTTCGCCGGCTCCAGCGCGGCGAGGAAAGTCGTTGCGATCGCCTCGTCGATCTGCACGCCGCCCACGCTGAGACAATAACAGCCGCGGCCTTCGACAATGGTCTTGCCCGCGCAATGGTATCCCGCGGTGGCGTTGCGTCCGCTGTAGTGCGTCTTCAAACGCCGGCCGCAGTGGCCGCAGCTGGCCAGACCCTGCAGGAGCGCCGAGCCCTCTCTCACGGCGCCGCCCGCCTTGTGCGGCCCAGGGCGGGTATTGGCCGCGAGCCGGGCCTGGTTGGCCTCGTACGTCGGCCAATCGATGAAGCCTTCATGGTGCTCCTTGATCAGCACTTGCCACTCAGACTGGGGCAAGTGTCGCATGCGTTTCTTGCGGCGGCCAGAGGCGTCGAGGGTGACCTCCCGGCGCGTCTTGCCGTAGGCGTATGCGCCCGCATAGACCGGATTGCTCAACATGTGGTGGATGGCGGTGTAGCTGGCCTCCACCCAACGGATCTCGCTCCGCTGATGCATTCGCAGCGGCAGGCGAAGGCCTTCCGATCGAAACCACAGCCACACTCGCCGCGCCGATCCGGTCTGGGCGAATCGGGTGAAGACCGAGGCGATCGTCGAACGCACGGCTTCATCGGGGTGGAAGCGGACTTCGCCGTCGGCCTCGCCCCAGACAAAGCCGACCGGCAGGCCGCGCCGAAGCTCGCCACGCGCCGCCTTGTTGCGGATGCCGCCGTTGAGCCGGGCGCGCAGGACATAGAGCTCCGCCTCGCTCATGGCGCCTTTCGAACACACGACATACTCCCCAGCAACAGCCGTTTGAGGTCATCCTCCGGTATCCGCATCATCCGAATGCCGGCGAACGACTCACGGTCGTTCGACGTCTCGCTTACGCCGGCGATGCGCATTTCGTCGTCGAGCTGCCGGATGGCGTCAGGCTGATGCTGCCGGCATGGATGACCGAAGCGTACGCGGCGACGCTGCCGATGATGGCTGCGCCGCGGCTCTCCCTTGCCTGCTTGAGAGAGCTGCGCCGGCTGGCGGATCAGCGGGACATATCCTCGTCACCGGCGAATGACGCGATTCGCGGCGGTGGAGGCGACGATGGAGCAGCGTGCCCAGGAACAGCAACTCGAACTTCTCATGTTGACGGCCGGCGAGGCTACGCCACGGCTGTTCGATGCGACGACACGCACGGAGATCGTAAACCTGCTCAAAGCCCTCCTGAGCGATCGCCTCAGCCAGGTCAGAACGCCGGCGGAGACGGACGATGACTAAGATCACCGGCGACCACCTGGCGCGCAGCGCCTATGTCTATGTGCGGCAATCCAGCATGGATCAACTCCTGCACAATCCGGAGAGCCGACGACGCCAGTACGCGCTGACGACGCGCGCCCGCGACCTTGGCTGGCAGGACGTGATTGTCATCGACGACGATCTCGGCCGCTCAGGAGGCGGGACGGCGCGCCCCGGCTTCGAGCGCCTGCTCGTGGGGATCTGCGGCGGCGAGGCCGGCGCGGTCTTCGCTCTCGAGGCGTCGCGCCTGGCCCGCAACGGCCGCGATTGGCACACCCTCCTGGAGTTCTGCGCCCTGGTCGGCAGCCTGATCATCGATGAGGACGGAGTGTACGATCCGCGACTCGTCAACGATCGCTTGCTGCTGGGCATGAAAGGCGCTTTCAGCGAGCTCGAGCTTTCGACGTTACGGCAGCGCTCGCAGGAGGCCTTGCGCCTGAAGGCGGCGCGCGGCGATCTGCACACGACCGTCGCCATCGGCTATCGGCGCAGCGCCGATGATCGCCTGGAACAAGACCCCGACCGGCGCATCCGCGAGGCCCTGTCGTTGGTGTTCCGAAAGTTTCGTGAGATCGGCAGCGTGCGCCAGCTTGTCCTGTGGCTGCGCCAGGAAGGAATCGACGTGCCGACCGCCGTGCATAGTCGGCACGGGCGGACGGTGCGATGGGACCCGCCGCGCTACCATGCCGTCCACCGGCTGTTGACCAACCCGGTCTATGCCGGGGCCTATGTCTTCGGACGGACCCTGTCCCGCACCCGCGTCGAAGGCGGACGCAAAGTCATTATCCACGGCGTGGCGCGCCGGCGCGAGGACTGGACGGTTCTGATCCAGGACCACCATGATGGCTACATCACCTGGGAAGAGTATGATCGCAACCTGGCGATCATCGCCGGGAATGCGAACATGAAGGGGTCGATGGTGGCGGGCGCGGTGCGGAACGGCGGTGCGCTGCTCGTCGGCCTGCTGCGCTGCGGACGCTGCGGACGCAAATTCAAGGTGCTGCATCATTCGAGGCGCGATGCGCGCTATGTCTGCGCCAGCCATGTCGACCCGTCTCGCGAAAAGGGGTGCACCGCATTCAACAACATGCGCATCGACGCGGCGGTGTCGGCGGAAGTGTTGCGTGCGATCTCGCCGCTGGCCGTCGAGGCGGCGCTGAAGCTGATCGCTGAGCGCAAAGAGGCCAGCAGCGAACAGCTACGGCACAGAGAGTCCGCGCTGGAGCAGGCCCGCTACGAGGCGAAGCATGCGCGCCGGCAATACGACGCCGTCGATCCCGACAACCGGCTGGTCGCCGGCGAACTCGAACGGCGATGGAACGACTGTCTTGCGACGGCCGCGCGGCTCGAAGAGCAGATCCGGAGCTTGCGCAACGAGGAGCCGTGCGCTGTCGGCGACGACGAGCGCGTGGCGCTTATGGCGCTCGCCGGAGACCTGCCAGGGCTCTGGAACGACGCCGCTGCGTCCGTCGAGACGCGCAAGCGGATCTTGCGCACCGTGCTGAAGGAGATCGTCGTGACCGTCGAGACCGGTCGCCTACACCTCGTGCTGCACTGGCAGGGTGGGGATCACACGCGGCTCGAGGTGCTGAAGAACCGCTCGGGCCAAAACCGCTTCAAGACCGATGCGGCGACCGAGCAGCTGGTGTGCGAACTTGCCCGCCTGTTGCCGGACCACAGCATCGCACCGGTTCTCAATCGGCTGGGCGTCCGCTCTGCCAGAGGCCAGACCTGGACCCAGCTGCGCGTGCGCAATTTCCGCGGCACGCATCGGATACCGGTCTACCGCGAGGGCGAACGTGAAGAGCGCCATGAGCTTATTCTGACCGAGGCCGCAAACCGCCTCGGCGTCAGCAACATGACCGTTGTTCGCTTGATCCGAGATGGACTGTTGCCGGCAAGACAGGTTTGCCCTCGCGCCCCCTATGTCATCCGCGAGAGTGACCTGGCCCGGCCAGCCGTCGGGCAGGCAATCGCAAGGGGACGTCCAGTATCATCCGATCCGCGACAAGAAAGCCTGCCTTTTCAATGAGATCATGAGGTACTGCATTATGTCGCCGTCCTGTTCAATCCGAGCAAGAGGCGGTCGTTGAACAGCGCGGGGTGGTAGACCCCATCCGCGTCGGCGATCAGCGTGTCGAACAGCGCACAGGTCGATGAGCCGATACCAGTCGGCATTGTTGCGGGCCAATCTGGACACATCCAGGCCTAACACCAGACCGACGTGTCCGAGGGCGACCTCGGCGGTCAGTCGCGCGAAGCCCGATCGCGCGACGGCGCCGGAGCCGGTCAGACCGAGGTCCTCGTCGATGATCACAACCCGATCGGTCGCACACCCAAGCTCATTGGCCTTACGCGCCAAGGCGTACTGTCGATCGGTCGACTCGCGGTTGTGCTCGACCTGGGCGGAGCTGGACTGACGCAGATAGACGACGGCCTCGCGGGCAAGGTGACTGGAAGTGATCTTCTGGGTGTCCCTCATCGCTCGTCTCCAGCGCTGAGCCGGCCGCGAGCATCTGCGCGATGAGACGCGAGAGGATATCCAGCGCTGCGATCTGGGCCTGCGGATCGATCTGATCCCAGGGCCCCGCCATGCGGGGCGCCGGCGCCGTGGGCCGTTCGAGAAACGCCAACTCCAACTGCATGATTGCCCTCCTCTCCGGGGGCCGACTCGGCGAGTCGGTTGAGAAGAGCGTCGATGACGGCGCGCGCCTTGATCAAATCTCCCACTGCGCAAAGGTCCTCGCCGTCCTTGACCGTTTCCGGCGCGTTGGCGCCGAAGCTCACAAACCCGTCCGTCCAGGCTGACGGAATGAGCGATCGACTACCGTCGGGCAGCACCACCAACAACAACGGCACGCCGCGCCGCGTCAGCCCGTTGATCACGGCGAGGCGGCATCCTTCAAACGGATGCCGCCTGCGGGTGATCACCACGGAAGTCGGAAGGTCTTGGGAATGGGTAGTCTGTGGTGTCTTCGTTCGATGCGGTCGACCATGAGTGGCTGATCCGCTTCGTCGAGCATCGCATCGGCGACCGGCGGGTGATCCGCCTGATCCGCAAATGGCTGAAAGCCGGGATGATGGAGGACGGGCAGGTGACGCCGACGGGGACCGGAACGCCGCAAGGCGCGGTGATCTCACCCCTGCTGGCGAACATCTACCTGCATTACGTCTTCGATCTCTGGGCGCAACAATGGCGCAAACGCCACGCCCGGGGAAATGTCATCCTCGTGCGCTATGCCGACGACATCGTCGCCGGTTTCGAGCACAAAGCCGACGCCGAGCGGTTCCGGGCGAGCCTGAACGAGCGGATGGCGCGGTTCGCGCTCACGCTGCATCAGGAAAAGACGCGCCTCATCGAATTCGGCCGCTCTGCGGCGGCGAACCGCGAGCGGCGTGGTCTGGGCAAGGCTTCGACAAGCTCAGCCGGAGAGTTTCAACTTCCTGGGGTTCACGCATATCTGCGGACGCACACGGCGCGGCGGCTTCCTGCTTCGGCGGCAGTCGCGACGCGGCCGGATGCGCGCCAAGCTGCATGAGCTCAAGGAGGAACTCCGATGGCGGCGGCACTCGCCGATCCCCGAACAGGGACGATGGCTGCGGCGCGTGGTCGCCGGCTGGTAGAATTATACTCCGGTCACGCCAGAACCCGAAAATCCTTTGGGTTGATGACGCGGAAATTGTCGGTGACCGAATTGCAAGATTCTGGCCAGCATTTGGGGACGTTTTTTGCGTAGGAAGTCGAGCGCCACCTCGGCGAATTCGCGATATGTGGCGTAAGTCTTGTTGAGCATCAGGCCCCACAGCCGCTCAATCGGGTTCAAATGCGGGCAGTAGGCCGGGATGAAATGCAGCGTGACGCGGCGCCCCGGCTGCGCCAGCCACTCCTGCACGATCTTGGCGTGATGATAACGCGCATTGTCCAAGAATACATGGATCAGCACGAGCAGTGGATACATCTGCTCTTCTCGTACCGCTTACAGCGCACTGGCGACGCGCGGCCTTCATCGTGGCGAAGACGACGGGCAAAGGCGTCGGCTTCGATACGGCGACGCGGATGATCGAGCGGGCGATGGGGCGCGTGTGCCGGACCGGAGAAGACGCGCCCGGCGGGGCCCTTAGCTGAGGCGCCCCTCGCCCCTTACCGATCCGTCATCAGTTGCAGTGGCGATAGCCATGGGCGCCAATCCAGCAATGGCGGTGGGCGTAGGGGTGAGCGTAGGGATGGCCGTAGTAAGGACCGGGCGCCACGCAGCGCCTCCCATCGGATGACAATGGCCGTAGGGTCCGCGCGTCCATCCCGGGCCGCAGCCCATTGCGACCGGTGTGATGTTTGTCGGCGCGTCGGAGAGCGGCGCGACCGGCATTGCCGAGACGGGAATGGCGGCCAGCCCCAATAGCGCGATCGATGACGTCAGAAGCATTTTTCGCATGAGCTTTTCCTCCTTGTGGCTTCTGGTTATCACGCGCCACTTGAATGTAAGCTGAACGGTGGATGCGCCACGCGGCCGGCGAAGGACGCTAAGCCCGCCGTACCCAAAGGCGGGTAGCGTCCCGCTGAGTTGGACGCGGAAGCCTCCGCGTCAGAATTCGGAAAAAGTGAGGTTTGCGGCCCAGTTCGGGCCGCAAGTTTTCCGAACTGCTTTTGAAATCGTTGAGCTTGCCGATACCCTTCCAAGCTGAATACGAGGGTTCGATTGAACGAAGCCGCTCCAATTGTTTCAAACCGCCAGGCGCGTATTCCGATAGAATCCCCTCGGGTCCGACGCTTTCCCGCGGCAACCTTTCGGCTCAGCCGCGCCGAGTCCTTGGCTCTCGGGAACTCAGAGGTTCGGCGCCAGGATAACTACCGCCGCGGCCGATCCCTCAACAATCCCAGATCGGCGCCGTTCCGCCCATGGGCGCCGGATAGAGCGGGTCTAACGCAATCCGTTTCAAGTGTTCGAATTGGGACAGTCCCGAAGCAAGCTGCGCCGGGTTAGGCCAGTAGGCTTCGAAAAATCGAATGCAGTCAATGTCCTTCGCCATCCGTTGGGGATCGGAGCTGTGACGCTTCTTGATGCGCAGCCGCTGGAGCACCTTGAGACCCTCCTCCCCCAGCCTCGCGCCGGGATCGACTCGCAGGCAGCATGCGGCGTGCCATCGTCGGCTTGTCACATTGGAACAGTTTGAGCGGTCCAATTATTCGCGCGGGGTCGCGAATTGACCTGGCGGTCGCGCGCCGGGTGAAGAAGGGTGCGAGCCGGGTCCAGCCGCGCGGCGACCGGGCTCATGAGCGATGCGGCGCTCGCCTTCGGGGCGGCGGAACGGTCGTTTATCGGTTTCTTAGGAGACGCCGCGCAGGATGCTTAATGACGGCTCGAAGACTGGCATTCGTCTTCGAGGGCATGACGCCATCCGTCGAGCCGGCTGGTCCGGCATGTGTCTTCGCCAATAGAAGATGAAACCTCGCGGCGCAGGCTGGGCGACCGCATGGTTCGCCGCGCTTCAACCCGGACGATTCCGGGACTGTATCGGGCAGGCCAGGCGACGCGCGCGTCAGCGCCTTCAGCGTCAAGGTTCAACCCTGCTCGCCCATGAAATCTTCCGCCGCCTCAGCCACGGACACCGATGACCGCTCTCCGGGAGCGTCGGCGGGCGCGCGCGCCGGCGGTCCCGAAAGCGGGTCGTACGAGGCCGAGGTGCGCGCGGTCCAACGCGCCCTGGAGCGGGGCCTGCAGGATCCGCCCACTGGCGACGAGACGTCGTCCAAGGCGCCAGATACGGGGCCTGCCGGATGGAGCGCAAGCGCGCCCCGCCGGCTGATCAAGATCGCGCTCGGCGTTGCGCTGGTGGGATCGCTCGGCTGGGCGCCGCTGCGGGCCATGCTGGCGACGACCAGCGTCGAGGCGCTGGTCAACGCGCGGGTCGAGACGATCCGGTCGCCGATCGAGGGCGTCGTCGCGTCGGCTCCGGATGTCGGGCGGGACTGGAACGCCTCCGCTCCCGCGCCGCGCCTGCGCATCGTCGACCCGCTGGCCGACCATGCGCGACTCGGAGACTTGCGCCGTCAGCATCAGGCGCTCGAGTCCCAGTCGCGGTTGCTCGCGCGCCAAGCCGAACTGGCGGGCGCCGCCCTGCAAACACTCGACGCGCAGATCGAAAAATTTCGCGCCGGGCGCCTCAAGCTTCTCGACGCCAGATTGGCGGCCCAGACAGCCGAACGTGAAACCGCGGCGGCAAAGGCGTCCCAGGCGGCGGCCGCCAAGCGAAGGACCGACGAATTGCTCGGATCCGGAACCGCCACGGCGGCCGAAGGCGATCGCACGCGTTTCGAGTGGGTGGCGGCCAGCGCGGCCGAGACCGCTGCCGAAAGGCGTCTGGAAGAAACCAGAGTCGAACGCGACGCGATTGCGCAAGGCGTCTTCATCGGCGACAGCTACAACGACAGCCCAAGTTCGGAGCAACGGGCGGCGGAGCTGCGGCTGAGAGCGGGCGAACTCGACGCTCAAGCCGCAGCCGTTCGATCGCAAATGAAGCTCCTTGGCGACCAGATCGCTGATGAGGAGGCGCGCTACCGTGAGCGTTCGGAGGTTCTGATCGACCTGCCCGCGACCGGACGCGTCTGGGAAATGCTGACCGGATCGGGGGAGCGGGTCAGCAAAGGCCAGGACCTCATGCGCGTGCTCGATTGTTCGCATCCGCTCGTCAGCGCCAACGTCGACGAGAGCGTCTACAATCGACTCGAGGTCGGCGGGCGGGCGACGTTTCGGCCGTCCGAGGCGGGAGGCAGACGGTATGATGGCGTGATCGTCAATCTGACCGGCGCCGCCTCCGCTTCCGGCAATTTCGCCATACCGCCCGTGGCGATGCGCAAGAGCCCGTTCTACGTGACCGTCGCCGTCGACGGCATGAATGAGGGCGGCTGCTCGGTCGGACGGACGGGAACCGTGACTTTCGCGACGGGCGACGAGGCCGGGGGCGCGAGAGCGACGAAAGCGCCAGCCGGCGGCGATGACCTCGTGTCGCTGAAGCCGGCCCAGCTCTGAAATGGTCGACGTCTCGGGCATCGCAGACAGCGCTTTCCTCTCGGCGCTGACCCCGACCATCGTCGCCCTCGGCCTTTTCCTCATCGCTGTCGCCGTCTGGCCGAAGCCGACGGCGATAGCCCGGCCGGTGATGATCGCGATCAGCCTCGCCTTCATGGCCGAGTACGGCTGGTGGCGGGTCACCGCGACATTGCCCCCGCCCGGCCTGAGCTTCGAATATGCGCTCGCGCTCGGTTTTCTGTTCGCCGAGATGGGGGGCGCCCTCGCCGCCGCCCTGTCGCTTGTCTTTCTCTGCCGGACGCGCGACCGATCGTCCGACGCCGACGCGAACGCTGAATGGCTCGAGCAGGACTCGAAATATCCTCTCATCGACGTGCTGATCTGCTCGTACAACGAGGAGCAGACGATCCTCGAGCGGACGATCGTCGGCGCGCAGGCGATGGACTATCCGAATTTCCGTGTGTGGATGCTCGATGACAGCCGGCGCGACTGGCTCGAGGCTCTCTGCGCGCGGCTCGGCTGCCGATACGTTTCGCGGCCCGACAACCGGCACGCCAAGGCCGGCAACATCAACCATGCGCTGAAGCTTCTTGCGGCTCTTCCCGATCCTCCCGAATTCGTCTCGATTCTCGACGCCGACTTTGTCCCTACGCCCCGCTTCCTGAATCGCTCGATGACGCTCTTCCGCGATCCGACGGTCGGCGTCGTGCAAACGCCCCAGCATTTCGTCAACCCCGACCCGATCCAGATCAACCTCGGCGCGACCAGGTTCTGGCCCGACGAGCAGCGCTACTTCTTCGACATCGTCATGCCGGCCAAGGACGCGTGGTCGGCTGCATTTTGCTGCGGCACGTCGTCGATCATTCGCATGCGCCCTCTGACGGAAATCGGCGGTTTCCCGACCGACTCGGTGACCGAGGACTATCTTCTGACCTTGCGCCTCAAGGAAAAGGGCTATTCCACCGCGTATCTGAACGAGCCGCTGACTTACGGTCTCGCCCCCGAAGGACTGAAGGAATATGTGACCCAGCGCAGTCGCTGGTGTCTCGGCTTCATGCAGATCGCGCGCGGCCGAAGCGGCCCGCTCTCGACCCGGACCGCACTCGCCTGGCTCGACCGCCTTTCGCTCGTCGAAGTGTTTCTCAACTGGACGGCGGTCTACCTCTCGCGCGTCATCGGCCTGACGATTCCGATCGTTTCGCTCGCCTTCGACATCCATCCTTTCCAGGCCTCGCTTCGCGACGTCGCGATCCGCTTCCTCCCCTACTGGCTCTGGAGCGGCCTGACGATGCACTGGCTGTCGAACGGACGGATCGTGCCGATCCTCTCCGATGTCAGCCAGGTCATCGTGGCGCCGCAAATCCTCAGGGCGGTCGTTGCGGGTCTCCTCCGTCCCCAGGGACACAAATTCCAGGTGACCGCCAAGGGCGGCGACCGCACCCGCTGGTTCGTGGAATGGGGCGTCATGCGGCCCTTCGCCATTCTGATCGGACTGTCGATCCTGGCGATCGTGTCCGCCTTCTACGTCAACGGAAGGGCGGATACGATTCGCTATTCGGCGCCCGCCCTCGCCTGGACCTGGTACAATCTGATCATTCTCACGGTGCTGTGCTTCGTCTGCATCGAGCGGCCCCGCATGCGCGCCGCGGAACGCTTCGCGTCCCGCGATCTCGTCAAAATCAGGCTGCCGGACGGCGCCAAGGTCATGCAACTCGCGGACCTTTCGATCACCGGCGCGCGCGTCCTGGGCAAGGCGCCGCGGAGCCTGGGGGAAAGGATCGACCTGGAGGTCTCCGGTATCCGCATCGCCGCGACGATCATTCGCATCGAGGCGGACGCGTTCGCCGTCGCTTTCGCCCGCACGTTCGAGGCCCGAATTGCCATGATCCGTCTCTTCTATTCCGGCGAACACCTCAAGCCGCTCGATCACATCCGCATTCTGCGGGTCGGGGCCTCCGTCCTCAGACGCGTTCTGGATTGATCGAGGGCCTTTTTCCGTCAGGTGGGCAATGGGTGAGCCGCGGCCGCCGACGCATGATCGTGAATCGCCCATTAACCCTTTTGGCGCCATGTTCGGCGCATGACCTCGCCCCGCAAATCGCCCCCCTTGCGTGAAATCCTGAGAGACCCGCGCCTTGCGCTGATGGTCGTGCTCGGCTTTTCCTCGGGCCTGCCGTTCCTCCTGATCTTCTCGACCCAGTCGGCGTGGCTGCGCGAAGCGGGGGTCAGCCGCTCGGCGATCGGGCTCATGAGCTATGCGGCGCTCGCCTTCACCTTCAAATTCGCCTGGGCGCCGTTCATCGACGAGTTCGATCCGCCCCTCGTCGGCGCCTGGCTCGGGCGCCGGCGCGGCTGGATGCTGATTGCACAAATCGGCGTCGCCGCGGGGCTCGCCGGCCTCGCTTTCGGCGCGCCGGCGCAGAACCTCGGCTGGAACGTCGCCTTCGCGTTCCTGACCGCCTTCGCCGCCGCGAGCCAGGACGTCACCATCGACGGCTGGCGCATCGACGCGGCGCCGATCGAGCGCCAGGGCATGATGTCGGCGGTGTACCAGCTCGGCTATCGGCTCGCGATGCTGTGCGCCGGCGCCGGCGCGCTCTACATGGCCGATTTCGTCAGCTGGCGCGCCGCCTATCTCACGATGGCGGGGCTGATGCTGGTCGGCATCGGCGGCTGTCTCGCTTCGCCCCGGCTCGACCGGCCGGCGGCGGCGACGGGCAAGCGCGCCGTTTCGTTCGCCGTTTCGTTCGTCGAGCCGCTGCGCGATCTTTTGAGCCGCTATGGCCCCGTGCTGATCGCGATCCTGGCGCTGGTGGCTATCTACCGCCTGCCCGATTTCGTCTCCGGCGTGATGGCGAACCCCCTCTATATCGACCTCGGCTTCACCAAGTCCGACATCGCCACCGTTTCCAAGCTTTACGGCGTGTGGATAGGCATCGCGGGCGCGTTCGGCGGCGGACTCGCAGTGGCGCGGCTCGGGCTGATGCCCACGCTGATCCTCGGCGGCGTCGCCGCTTCCTCGTCGCATCTGACGCTCGCCCTGCTCGCATCGAAGGGCGCGAGTTTGTCGCTGCTGACGCTTGCGGTCAGCGTCGAGAGCTTCGCCTCCGGCTTCGCCGGGGCGGCGCTGATCGCCTATATGTCGTCGCTCGTCTCGCCCGTCTTCGCTGCGACCCAGTATGCGCTCCTTTCATCGCTTTACGCGCTGCCCGGCAAGCTGATCGGCGGGTTGTCGGGCGTGATGGTCGACGAGTTCGGCTATGTCCGGTTCTTCCTCGCCACCGCGGCGATCGGCATTCCGGTCGTCGCGCTGAGCCTGACGGTGTGGCGGATGCAGGGGCGGGCCGCCGAGGAAGCTCCGGCATGAGCCCATCGATGGCCTTGCGCGGGTCGACGGGCTTTTCGACGTCGACAGGGCCAAACGGCACCACGGCGTCCCGCCGCGCGTCAACTGTTCCGGCATGAACCTTTTCGCTGTATCAATGCGAGCTTCGTTGCGGCGCTCTATGGTCGCGAACGTGGAAAGAAGCGCTCAACGGCGCCGAGCGCGAGGAAGGAACCAAAACCACTCATTGACGGGTCGCGGCGAAAGGCCAGCGGCCCATTTTTCTGCGCTGCACGTTCGAGACGGGCTTGCGCGGGCGCGCCAAGCTGTCGCCGGCGAGGCGCACGACCCCTGATCCCTTGTGAGCCTCCGGCGCGAGTGTTATCCGCTCGCGGCGCACGGCGGAACACTATGGGAGGCGCGCATGGCGGTCCACAAGTCCTCGGGAAAAACCGGCAACGCCGATTGGCTCGCGCGCCGGAACGCATCGGTCGCGCGCGGCATCGGCCATTCGACCGGCGTCTTCACCGAACGCGCCCTCAACGCCGAATTGTGGGATGTCGAGGGCAAGCGCTACGTCGACTTCGCCGGCGGGATCGCCGTCGTCAACACCGGCCATTGCCATCCCAAGGTGATGGCCGCGGTCAGGGAGCAGATGGAGCGCTTCACCCACACCTGCTTCCAGGTGACGATGTACGATTCCTACGTCCGTCTCGCCGAGCGCCTGAACGCGCTCGCTCCGATCTCGGGGGAGACGAAGACGGCGCTGTTCACCACCGGCGCCGAGGCGACCGAGAACGCGGTCAAGATCGCCCGCGCCGCGACCGGGCGCTCAGGCGTGATCGCCTTCACCGGCGCGTTTCACGGCCGGACGATCACGGCGATGACCATGACGGGCAAGGTCGCGCCTTACAAAAAAGGCTTCGGGCCCGCGCAGCCGGAGATCTACCACGTTCCCTTTCCCGGCCCGCAACTCGGCGTCACCGTCGAAGAGTCGCTGAAACATCTCGGCTTCCTGTTCAAGGCCGACATCGACCCGGCCCGGGTCGCGGCGATCATTATCGAGCCGGTGCAGGGCGAGGGCGGCTTCCATATGGCGCCCGAACCGCTGATGGAGGGCCTGAGACAGATTTGCGACCGGCATGGGATCGTCCTGATCGCCGACGAGGTCCAGACGGGGTTCGGGCGCACCGGCAAAATGTTCGCGATGGAGCACTATCCGGCCCAAGCCGATGTGATCTGCGTCGCCAAGAGTTTGGCGGGCGGATTTCCGCTCTCGGGAGTGATCGGCCGGGCTGCGATCATGGACGCGGCCGATCCGGGCGGGCTTGGCGGCACCTACGCCGGCAATCCGCTCGCCTGCGCGGCGGCGCTGGCCGTGCTCGAAGTGTTCGAAGAAGAGAACCTGCTCGAACGGTCGAACGCGATCGGCGCCCGGGTGAAGGCGCGCCTCGAATTGATCCGCGCGTCCAATTCCTGCCTGCCGATCGCGGCGATCCGAGGCCCGGGCGCCATGGTCGCCTTCGACATCGTCAGGGAGCGCGGGTCCGATGAGCCGGATTCGGAGGCGACCAGGCGAGTCGTTCAGCGGGCGACAGAACTCGGCCTCATCCTCCTGTCGTGCGGAACCAACGCCAATACGATCCGCATTCTCACGCCGCTGACCGCCTCGGACTCGCTGGTCGACGAAGGCGTGGACCTTCTGGAGGCTGCGCTGCGGACTTGAGGCGCTATCGGGGGAAGGAACCGCTGCTCGTCCGATCGGAAGACAGGCCCCGATTCGCCTGCGCGGGTCGACGGTCGTCGCCTTCGACGAAGCGGAAATAGAGTTCCGGCTGGTCGTTCGTTCTGAGCATGGCCGACAGCAACTTGTGCGCCGTATGCTGGGCGGCTTCGCGCCGGGCGTCTTCGAGTGTATCGGTCTGGCCGCAATTCGGGCAGCAGACTGTGGTCAGGCGAGTGGTTTCCGTCGAGCGCTCGACAGGGATCCTGCAGCGGCCGCACAAGATCGGTTGCGATCCCTTGAACCCCATCGGCGCCTCCCGGAATCGAGTGAACGAATGGTCAAACGCGATTCTTCGCGAGACTAATGTTCACGATGCAACCGCAACCGCAATTCGGGAATCTACGTAGCGCACTGGAATCGCCCAAATCGCGCACAGCTTTTTCCGCCTTGGGACGGAGCGGAACGGCGCCGGACGTTCTCATACCGCCTTCAGGGCCGCAATCGCGGATGATTGACGCGGATCAATGTCGGCGGCGTCCCGGGGGTCTATTGTCGAAACATTGTAAAGGGCCGGCGCATGGCCCGGGCTGACGGAGCAATTCGATGCTGGATGAACCTCGCGCGACGAACAACGGGAAGCTGACGGCGGCCGCGGCCGCCAAGGGGAGGGCAGTGGCGGAGGCGCGGGCGGCGCGTACGCTCGAGCGCGCCAAGGCGCCGCGCGTGGCGCCGCCGGCGCCGTCCCGCGCCACGGCGATGCCGCCAAATTTCCGCACGCTGGACCGACTGTCCCGTGCGCTGCTCGCCCGCGCGACCCAGGGCATTTCGCCCGCCGCCGTGGCCGAGACCTGGGCCGACTGGGCGCTCCATCTGGCGTCGGCGCCCGGCAAGCGTCTCGAACTCTTCCAGCAGGCCGCGATGACGATGGCGCGGTTTGGGCTATGGTTGCCCAACGCCGCCGAAGTCGCGAAGCGCGAGCCTCCGGCCGCGCCTCCCGCAGGCGACCGGAGGTTTTCCGATCCTTCATGGTCGCAATGGCCGTTCAATGTCCTTGCTCAAGGCCATCTCTCGACCGAGGCTTGGTGGCTCGAGGCGACGAGCCACGTCCCCGGGCTCGAGCGCGATCGCCAGGCCCAAGTCGCCTTTATGGTGGGCGCTCTCCTCGACGTTGTCTCGCCGAGCAACATCCCCTGGCTGAACCCGGTGATCGTGAGCAAGACGGCGAAGGAGGGCGGCTTCAACCTGATGCGCGGCGCAGCCAACTGGCTTGACGACCTCGACCGCATCCTCGCCCACAAGCCGCCCGCGGGGGCGGAGGCGTTCGAGGTCGGACGAAACGTGGCGGCTGCGCCCGGCAAGGTCGTCTATCGCAACGACCTGATCGAGCTGATCCAGTACGAGCCGACGACGGACAAGGTGTTTGCGGAACCGATCCTGATCATACCGGCATGGATCATGAAATACTACATCCTGGATCTCGAGCCGCAGAGCTCGCTCGTGCGCTGGCTGGTTGAGCGCGGCCACACCGTGTTCATGGTGTCGTGGAAAAACCCTGACGCGCGCGACCGCAACGTGAGCCTCGATGACTATCGCCGGCAGGGCGTGATGGCCGCGCTCGACGCAGTGTCCGCGATCGTGCCGGACCAGAAGGTCCATCTCTGCGGCTATTGCCTCGGGGGCACGATTTTGGCCATTGCGGCGGCTACGATGGCGAGAGACGGCGACGAGCGCATCGGAAGCCTGACTCTGCTCGCCTCCCAGACCGACTTCGCGGAAGCCGGCGAGATCATGCTGTTCCTCGACGAGCGCCAGGTGATGCTGCTCGACGACCTCATGTGGGACCAGGGCTATCTGGACAGCCGGCAGATGGCCGGCGCCTTCCAGGCTTTGCGCTCGGACGAGCTCATCTGGGCCAAGTTCATCCGCGAATATGTGCTTGGGGAGCGCGACGAACTGACGGCGCTGATGGCGTGGAACGCCGACCAGACCCGCATGCCGGCGCGCATGCACAGCGAGTACCTGCATGGCCTCTATCTCGAGAACCGGCTGTCGGCCGGCCGATACGCGGTCGACGGAAAGGTGATCGCGCTGCGCGACATCCGCGCGCCGATTTTCGCCGTCGGCACGGCGCGCGACCACATCGCGCCCTGGCGGTCGGTCTACAAAGTCACCCTGTTCTCGGACACCGACGTGACCTTCGCGCTTGCGTCCGGCGGCCACAATGTCGGCATCGTCAATCCTCCGTCAAAGGCGAAGGGGTCGTTCCAGCTGATGACCCGCCGCCATGGCGAACGCTACATGGACCCGGACACCTGGATCGCGGCGGCCCCGAATAGCGACGGGTCGTGGTGGCCGGCCTGGGAGGAGTGGCTCAGGGCCTCCGGTTCGAACGATCAGGTCGATCCGCCGCCGCTCGGCGCGACCGGCGAGGGTTACCCGCCGATCGAGGACGCGCCCGGGACCTACGTGCACGGGTGAGGAGGGGTGGCGGGTTCGCGCCCCCTCCGCCCTCGCTCAGAGCACCCTGCGCACCCAGCCGTACGCGTCGGCGATCGTGCCGCGCTGGATGCCGACGAGCTTCGTCCTCAGGGCTTCGGCGACTTCGCCGCCGCCGCCGTTGCCGATGACGAAGCCGCCGTCGGCGGCCTTGATCTCGCCGATCGGAGTGACGACGGCGGCGGTGCCGCAGGCGAAGGCCTCGCGCAGACGGCCGCTTGCCGCGTCGGCCCGCCATGAATCGTAGGAATAGCGCTCCTCGCGCACCGTGCGCCCTTCCGCCCGGGCGAGGGTGAGGATCGAGTCGCGGGTGACGCCGGGCAGAATGGTGCCGCCGAGCGGCGGGGTCAGCATCGAGCCGTCGTCGAAGACGAAGAACACGTTCATGCCGCCGAGCTCCTCGACCCAGCGCCGTTCGGCGGCGTCGAGGAAGACGACCTGGTCGCAGCCGTGCCTGATCGCCTCGGCCTGGGCGACGAGGCTCGCGGCGTAATTGCCGCCGCATTTGGCGGCGCCGGTGCCGCCGGGCGCGGCGCGGGTGTAGTCGGCCGAGAGCCAGACGCTGACCGCCTTCTTGCCGCCCTTGAAATAGGCGCCGACGGGCGAGGCGATCACCACGAACCAGTATTCCGACGCCGGGACGGACGCCGAGGAACGTCTCGTTGGCGAACATGAACGGGCGCAGGTAGAGGCTGCCGTCGCCGCCCGGGACCCACTCGACGTCGGCCTTGACGAGCTCCTCGATCGCCCGCAGGAACGCCGCCTCGGGAAGCACGGGCATTGCGAGACGCTCGGCCGAGGCCTGGAAGCGGCGCGCGTTCTGCTCGGGGCGGAACAGGGCGACGCCGCCGTCCTTGAGGCGGTAGGCCTTGAGGCCCTCGAAGATCTCCTGGGCGTAGTGCAGCACGGCGCTGGCCGGATCGAGCACGAACGGCTCGCGCGGCCGGAGCTCCGCGTCGCACCAGCCGCGCTCCTCGGTCCAGCGGATGGTCGCCATGTGATCGGTGAAGACGCGGCCGAAGCCGGGATCCTCGAGCATCGAGGCTCGCTTGTTCGCCGCGACCGGCGCGGGATGGGGGCGGCGGGTGAAAACGGGGCCGTGCTCGGCGTTCATCGGTGTTGTATCCTCGATTCCGGTTTTGGCTTCCTTAGACCTCCGCCGCGGCCGGACGCCACTGGCGGCGCAGAGCCGGAAGCCCAAGGACCGCCAATCGCGGCTTTGCGCCAATTTAGCGGGGGCTCCCAATGATTTCAGAAGGTTGTGACCCCGCTTAGCGTCGCCGCCGAAGGCGAGATATCACATATTTAACACGTTTTTATAACCACCAGCCGCGCGCCCAGCCGTCGGCGGGAACGGCATGGCCGGCGCGGCGTTCTCGCGAGGGCGGAGCGCGAGCCGGCAGGGACGATCACAATGGCCTCAGGAGACGCGCCGCCACATGTCGAGGAGACGGTCGCGGCGATCGCCGAACTGCACGCCGCCCATTACCGCGAGGCCGGGGCGCTGCAGAAATTCGTGTCGGTGACGACCGGCGTCGTCGCACGGCCACGCACCCTGATTGTCATCGCCGTCGTGACCGTCGCGTGGCTCGCCGTCAATCTCGGCCTTCCGGCGCTCGGATGGCGCGCGCCCGACCCGTTTCCATTTCCCGTCCTGGCGACCGTCGCCTCGACCCTCAGCCTTATCCTCGCGGCGATCATTCTCGATCGCTCAGCGCCACGACGACGAACTGGCGACCCGCCGCGACCAGCTGACGCTCGAGATCGCGATCCTGTCCGAGCAGAAGTCCGCGAAGATCATTGCGCTCCTGGAGGAATTCCGCCGCAACGACCCGAACCAGAGCGACGAGCGCGACAGGGTCGCCGAGGCGCTGGCTGAGCCGTCCGATCCGCAGGCCCTGCTGGGAACGATCGATGCGGCGCATGGAAAGGCGGCGAACGAAGAGCGGAGGAGCGTCCGGTGAGGACCGCGCGCGGGCCCGTTCACAGCGCCGCTTCCCACCGCTCCTGATAGGCGCGCAAGCCCGGAACGCTCCACGCGTCCGCGCGCTTGAGCTTGGGCGGCGCGTGCTTCTCGTCCCAGTGGGCGAGCAGGGCGGCCCCTTCGGCGGCGCCGGAAGCGGGCGCCGCGAGCACGTTGCGGCCCGGCATCAGGGCGGCGAGCACGCCGGCGAAGGCGGGCGAGCGGTTGAAGCCGCCCTCGACGATCAGGTCGCCCGGCGCTTCGAGAAGCCTCAGCATATGGGCGGCCATCAGCGCGCAATAGAGGGTGGCGAGCGCCGCCCGCGCCGCCGGCGTCTTCGGCGCCTCGCCCTCGATAAAACCCTTCCGCCCGGCGAACGGCCCGCCCTGGTCGGTGAAGGCGGGCATGGCCATCACGCCCGCGGCGACCAGCGCGGCGACGTCGGACTGATGCGCCTCGGCGGGCGTTTCGCCCGCCAGCACGGCGAACTCGCGCCCGAGCATGAGGCGCGCCGTCGGCACCGGGCGGCCGCGCACGTCGACATTCGCGAGCATGTCGGCCTTCTCGATGATCGGCGCCTTGCCGCCGACAGCCAGGATGATGACCCATGTACCCGTCGAAAGGACGGTGAACGGGTCGCTGCGCGACGCGAGATAGGGCACGAGCGAAGCGTTCGAATCGTGCGCCCCGCAGATGACGCGCGCCTCGGGCGAAAGGCCGGTCTCGGCCGCGATCTCGGGCCTCAGGCGCCCCAGCGTCTCCCAGGCCCGGCGGATCGGCGGAAAGAGCCGCGTCCAGCCCTGCTTCTCGACGAGGCTCGACAGGCGCCCTTCCTTCGGGCGCCAGAGATCGGTGTGGGCGCCGAGGGAGGTGACTTCGGTCGCCATGACGCCGCTGAGCCGCCAGGACCAGAACTGCGGACAAGGGAGGAAGGCGCGCGCGGCGGCGAATTCTTTCGGAAACGTCCGCTCGAGATAGAAGATCTGCCGCCCGAGATTGAGCCCGCCCGCGCTCAACATGGAGAAGCACTCGTCGAACGGCGGGCGGACGGCGTCGTAAGCCGCATCGACCGCGCCGAAACCGTCGAACTCGTAATCCACCGGCGGCAGCGCCACGCCCTCGTCGGTCACCAGGACGCCCGAAGCGCCGTGGGTGGTGATCGAAATCGCCTCGATCGGATGTTTCGCCGCGACTTCCTTCAATGCGGCGAGAAGAAAGCGCCAGGCGCGGTCCGTATCGAGCCTGAGATAGGGCCAGTCCGCATCGGGGGGAAGCGATGCGTTGGGATGCGACCGGTCGGCGACGAGCCTCCCGTCGGGTTCGAACACGACCAGCTTGATGTTGGTCTTGCCGACGTCGAAGACCGCGACGCAGCCACTCATGCGAAGTCTCCCGCGTGCGGCCTTCGTCCTTCGTTGTCATTCCCGCGAACGCGGGGATCCAGAGCCTCCGCTCGGACGCTTATCGATAGAGTCGTTTCGCCCCGTGGCCCTGGATGCCCGCGCGCGCGGGCGTGACAAGATTGAATCCGTTCCGCCACTCTCCTCACTCCAGATGGAACATCTCGACCAGGGGCGCGGTGACGGGGCTGCCGTCGGGATTGGAAGCCATGATGTCCTTCATGTGCGCCCACCAGCGCTGCATCACCGAATGCTTCGTCACGTCGTCCATCCGGTGGTCGTCGGTGCGCTCGAGATAGGCGAACAGCGTATTGGTGTCGGGATCGAGGAAGATCGAATAGTTGCGGACGCCCGATTCGCCGATGAGAGCCTCGAGCTCCGGCCAGATGGCGTCGTGCCGGCGGCGATATTCGTGCGCCTCGCCGGGGTTGAGGAACATCTTGAAGGCGTAGCGCTGCATGGTGCCCTCCGGCGGATCCCTTCTCCCCGCTCGCGGGGAGAAGGTGGCGGCATAGGGCGTCGAAGACGCCGTCTCTCGACGGGCTCTGGCGCCGGATGAGGGGCGACGCCCAAATCTCCGCCGTTCGGCGCAGCCCCTCACCCTGGCCCTCTCCCCGCGTCGCGGGGAGAGGGAATCGCGTCAGAAGTCGAACTTGTCGATGTTGGCCTTGTCGTAGATGAAGGGTGCTCCGAGCAGGATTTCGCTGCCGTTGACGACGTTGAGCTTGCCGAGCTTGCCCGCCTCGACGGACGTGTCGCCGGGCTTCAGCTTGCCGTCCACGACCGCCCGCATGGCATAGGTCGCGGCATAGCCGAGGTCGATCGGGTTCCATAATACCACCGACTTGACGCAGTCGGCGTGGACATAGGGCTTCATCGCGTTCGGCGTGGCGAGGCCGACGACGGCGACCTTGCCGCAGAGGCCGGCCTTGGTCACGGCTTCGGCGGAGGCCGGGGTCGCGACCGAGGTCATGCCGAACAGGCCCTTCAGCTTGTCGCCATGCTTGTTGATGAGCGTCGTCGCCTGGTTGAAGGAGAGGTTGTTGTCCTCCTGCGCCTCGACCGTCTCCAGCCACTGCATCTTCGGATGGCACTTGGCGGCGTAGGCCTGCATCTCGGCGATCCAGCGCGCCTGGTTCGGCGTGGTGAAGGTCGAGGTGACGATGGCGAACGCGCCATCTTCGCCGATCTCCTTGGCCATCGAGTCCATCATCGCCTTGGCGATGCCGTTGAACTGGGCCTGGTTGACGAACCATTCGCGCGCATCGGGCGTCGAGTTGGCGTCGTAGCCGATGACATGGATGCCCTTCGACAAGGCCTTCTTCAGGACTGGCGCGATGGCGACCGGATCGTTGGCGGCGAACAGGATGCCGTCGACGCCGCTGGTGATGTAATTGTCGATGAACTTGATCTGCTCGTCGATCTTGGCCTCGGTCGGGCCGTCGGTCTTCGCCTTGACGTTGCCGAGTTCCTTGGCCGCGTCCTGGATGCCCTTCGAAGTGGCGTTGAAGTAGCCGATGCCGATCAGCTTCGGCACGTCGACGATGGTGATCTCCTTGCCGGCCTTGTTCGGCGGGTTGGTCGGCTGGCCGCCGTCGTATTTCATCGGCGCGGCAGCGGATGCAGCTCCGGCCTCGCACGCCAGCGGGCTGGTCGGCAGGTCGTCGCCGCCGTCCCACTTGGCCGCGGCGTTCGCGCCGGTCGTCCAGGCGGCGAGCGCGATCGCCGCGGCTGCCGTCGTCAGAAGATATTTCGTTTTCATTTGTCGCTTCCTTCCCTGCTTCGCCGCCGAAAGTCGCGGCTAACCTTGTGATTTCTCAGTCCTTGCGACGCTGCAGCGAGCTCGCGATCAGCACCGAGAGAATGAGCGCTACGCCGATGACGACGATTGTCGCGTCGCCTTTCACGCCGGTCAACGCCAGACCGTTCTTCAACAGCTGAATCATCGCAAGCCCGATCGCCGTGCCCCAGATCGTGCCCGAGCCGCCGAAGATGCTGGTGCCGCCGAGCACCACGGCCGCGATCACGTCGAGTTCGTAGCCCATGCCCATGTCCATGCGCGTCGTCGTCACCCGCGAGACGAGCACGACGGCCGCGAGCGCGGAGGCGAGTCCCGAGAGCGTGTAGATGACGAGTTTCGTCCGATCGACGTTGAGGGCGGAGAAACGCGCCGCCGTCTCGTTGGAGCCGATCGCGTAGAGCGTGCGGCCGAAGGTCGTTCGGTCGAGCGCGACGCCGAAGATGACGATGAGGACGACAAGCATCAGGAGCTGGGTCGGCACGCCGAACAGGCTGCCCTGGCCGAGGAAATAGAACCATTCCGGATAGCTGCGCACCGAATGCGCCTGGCTCACTCCCTCGGCGAGGCCGCGGTAGAGCGCGAGCGTGGCGATCGTCATGATCAGCGGGGGCACCTTGATCCGCGTGATGACGAGGCCGTTGACGAACCCGGCGAGCCCGCCGACGAAAAGCGCAAAGACGATCGCCAGCGGCAGCGGAAAGCCGAAATACTTCCACGAGTAGCCGAGCATGATCGCGCACAGGCCGACGATCGCGCCGACCGAAAGATCGATGCCGCCGGTGACGATGACGAAAGTCATCGGCAGGGCGATGAGACCGATCTCGGTCATCAGCCGCCCCTGGTTGAGCAGGTTGTCGATGGTGAGAAAGCGGTCGTTGAGAGCTCCGAGGCCGATCAGCGCGATCGCCAGGATGATCGCGAGCAGCGTCTCGTGGCGCTTGAGCCACCACGGGACGCGGCGGACGGAAACTTCCGCAGCGACGCTCATTTCTTCCATCCCCGCGTCGCGCGCCGCTGCCGTCGCAGGATGTCGGCGATGACGGTCGCGAGAATGAGCCCGCCACGGAGGGCGTCCGTCCAGTAGGGCGAGATATTGATGAAGACGAGGGCGCTGGTGATTTCGGCGATCAGGATGGCGGCCAGGGTCGCGCCGACGACGGTGCCGACGCCGCCGAGGATGCTGACCCCGCCCACGACGGCGGCGGTGATCACGGTCAGCTCGAGGCCGGGCGGGGTGGTCGACTGGATGACGCGAAGCTGTGTTGCGTAGACGAGGGTCGCGATGCCGGCGAAGAAGCCGTGCAGCGCGAACACCATGACGACGGTGCGCTGCGGATTGACGCCGCAAAGGCGCGCCGCCTCGGCGTTGCCGCCGGTGGCGTAGATCGCCCGGCCGCGGGGCGAATAACGCATCCAGATCGCCGCGAGCGCGGTCGCGAGCACCATGATCAGGACCGGCATCGGCACGCCGAGGATGTTGAGGTCGGCGAGATGGAAGCCCTGCGGCAGGTCGGTGATCCATTTGCCGCCGGTGACGCTGATCAGGCCGCCCTTGAGAATCGACAGCATCCCGAGCGTGACGACGATGGCGGGAATGCGCAGATAGGCGACGACGGCCCCCTGCGCCGCCATCACCGCAACGCCAAGGACGAGGGGCACGGTCCAGGCGACGATCGTCGGCGCGCCGGCGACAGCGAGCGATCCGCTGACCGTCGCCAGAACGCCGATCAGCGAGCCGACGGATATGTCGATATTGCCGGAAATGATCACCATCGACATGCCGATCGCAGCGATGGCGATATAGGCGTTGCCGAGCAGGATGTCGGCGATGTTGCGGTAGGCCAGGAAGCGCGGATTGATGAAGCCGACCGCGACGGCGAGACCGATCACGGCGACGGCGAGCAACGCCTCCTGTGAAGCGAAGCGCCTGAAGCCGCCGGCGCGCGCGCGCGCCGCGCCTGTCGCGACAGTTGCGGTCACGCCGCCTTCTCCACGTTCGAAGCCTCGCCCATCATCGCGGCGCCGACCGCCTCGGACGTGGCGTGCGCGCGGTCGAATTCGGCCACGAGCCGCCCCTCGCGCATCACGAGCACCCGGTCGCTCATGCCGAGCACCTCCGGCAGCTCGCTCGAAATCATCAGGATCGCGACCCCGGTTCCGGCGAGCTCGCTCATCAGGCGGTGGATCTCGGCCTTGGCGCCGACATCGATGCCGCGGGTCGGCTCGTCGAGGATGAGCAGCTTCGGATTGTTGGCGAGCCACTTGCCGAGCACGATCTTCTGCTGGTTGCCGCCGGAGAGTCGTCCCGCGATTTCGTCCACCGAACTCGTCTTGACGCTGAAGCGCTGAACCGCCTCTTCCGCCAGTCGCAGTTCGGCGGCGCGGTCGATGAAGCCAGCCCGCGAGAGGGCGCCGAGGCCTGCGAGCGAGAGATTGTGCAGAACGCTCATCGGCCGGACGAGGCCCTGCACGCCGCGGTCTTCGGGGACGTAGGCGATTCCCTTGGCGCGGGCGGTTTCGGGCGAATCGATCCTGACGGTCTGGCCGAGGAGGCGGATCTCGCCCGATTCGGCGGGCGCGATGCCGAAGATCGTCTGGGCGAACTCGCTGCGCCCGGAGCCGACCAGGCCGGCGAGGCCGACGATCTCGCCGGCGCGAACGATGAGACTGACGCTTTTGGTCATTGGCCTGCGCACGATGTCGCGCGCCTCGAGCACCGGCGCGCCGATCGGCGCTACGATCTTGGGAAAGAGATTGTCGATGCGCCGCCCAACCATCATCTGAACGAGTTCGGCGGAAGTCGTGTCGGCGACCGGACGCGAGCCGACGTAGGCGCCGTCGCGCAGCACGGTGACACGGTCGGCGATCTCGAAGATCTCGTCCAGCCGGTGGCTGATGTAGACGATGCCGACGCCGCGCGCCTTCAGACGCCGTACGATGTCGAACAGCCGCATCACGTCGCTTTCGGTCAGCGCGGCGGTCGGCTCGTCCATGATCAGGATTCGCGCGTCGTGGGAGAGCGCGCGCAGGATCTCAACCCGTTGCCGGTTGCCGACCGAAAGCGCGCCAACGATCTGGTCGGCCGAAAGATCGTCGATCTCCAGGGAGTCGAGCAGCTCTTCGGCCTTGGCGCGCATCGCGCGCCAGTCGATGCGGCCTCCGCCGGAAAGCGGCGCATGGCCGAGGAAGATGTTCTCGGCGACAGTCAGTTCGGGAAAAAGAAGAAGCTCCTGATAGATCGTCGCAACGCCGGCGCGCTTGGCGTCCTCGGGCGAGGCGAAGCGGGTGTCGCGGCCGTCGATCAGGATTTCGCCGCCGTCGGACTGATAGACGCCGGACAGGATCTTGATCAGCGTCGACTTGCCTGCGCCGTTCTCGCCGAGAAGGGCGTGGACTTCGCCCGCCTTCACCTCGAAGGATACGCCGCTGAGAGCGCGCACGCCGGGGAAAGTCTTCTCGATGTCGCGCGCCTGCAGGAGCGGGGGCGCGTCCGAAACGTCGCTCATGCCGCCTCCGTCGAATTCGCCTCGGGGTCGACGACGATCGGGCGTACGCCCGCCTCTGTCAGCATGGCGAGAGCCTCCGGCGGCGCGGCCGAATCGGTGATCAGCGTGTGAATGCGCGAAAGCGGGCAGACCACCAGGCTTCCGCGGGCGGTGAACTTGGAAGCGTCCGCGAGCACCACGAGCCTTTCGGCGCGCTTCAGGAGCTTCGTTTCGGCGCGCGCGATCAGCGGATCGCCCTCGATCACGCCGAGCGGCCCGATCGAGATCGCGCTCATGAACATGAGACGGGCCGAATAGTGCTGGATGGCGTCGTCGTCGAACGGCGCGACGATCAGCTTCTGGTCGCGATAGACCTCGCCGCCGGGCAGGGCGACCCGGTTCATCGTCTCGTGGATCAGGAACTCCGCCAGGGGGTAGGAATTCGTCAGAATGTTGAGCCGCGTATCCCGCAGGAACTCGGCCATCTGGAACGTCGTCGTGCCGCCGTTGACAATGACGACGTCGCCGGTCGCGCACATCTCGACAGCCTTGCGGGCGATGGCGCGCTTGGCCTCGATGTTGATCGTGCGGCTCGCGTCGAAGGAGCGTGTCGCGAGCGGCTTCGGCGTCATCGGCCGGGAGAACGCGTCGCCCAAAGCCTGGATGCCGCCATGCAGACGCTCGGCATAGCCGGCGTCGGCAAGGCGCCCGGCGTCGCGGCGGGCGGAGGCGGCGGATGCGCCGGTCGCCGACATGATGTCGGCGATCGAGACGTAGCCCCGCTCGGCCAGCAGATTCTTGACGATTTCGGCGCGCTGTCGGTCGCGCATGGCCCCTTGCCGTTCCCTCGACTGACTTCTGATTACCGGGTAGAGTGCCATCGACCCCGAAGGCTGTCAATCACGTTCAATCAACTTCGCTCATCGATTGGCGCGGTCGCGCGTCGACGTTGACGAAATGCGATCGATTGCGGTACCTTCGCTCAAAATCGCTCTAAATTTGAGAGGAACGACCGATGAGCGGCCAGCCTTCCGGCTCCGAAGCGGCCTTGCCCGATCTGTGGGACGACGCCCATGCGGCCACGCTCGACGAGCCCGGCCTCCTCCTCTATCGTTCGAACCTTCTCGGCAGCGACCTGCGCATCACCAATTTCGGCGGCGGCAACACCTCCGCCAAGCTCACCGAGGCCGATCCTCTGACCGAAGCGCCGGTCAAGGTGCTTTGGGTCAAGGGATCGGGCGGCGACATCGGCTCAATGAAGCTCGACGGTTTCTCGACGCTCTATCTCGACAAGCTTCTTGGCCTGAAGTCGGTCTATCGGGGCCTCGTCCACGAGGACGAGATGGTCGCGCTGTTCAACCATTGCACCTTCAATCTAAATCCGCGCGCGACCTCGATCGATACGCCCCTGCACGGCTTCGTTCCGCATGCGCATGTCGACCATGTGCACGCCGACGCGGTGATCGCGATCGCCGCCAGCGAAAACGCCGAGGCGCTGACGCAGGAGGCGTTCCGCGGCGAACTCGGCTTCCTGCCCTGGCAGCGGCCGGGGTTCGACCTCGGCCTCAAGCTCGGCGCGGTGGCGGAGGCCAATCCGAAGCTGAAAGGCGTCGTGCTCGGCGGCCACGGCCTGTTCACCTGGGGGCCGACCTCGAAGGCCTGCTACGAGACGACGATCGACATGATCAATAAAGCCTCCGCCTGGCTCGCAGCCCACGTGCGCGACCCGGCCTTTGGCGGCGAAGCCGTTCAGGCCTTGCCGGCAGAGCGACGGCGCGCGATCGCCGCGCGGCTCATGCCCGCGATTCGCAAACGCATCTCGGCGGGCGAGCGCAAGATCGGCCACTTCACCGACGCGCCGGAAGTTCTTGATTTCGTCAACTCGCGGAACCTCAAGCCGCTCGCCGCGCTCGGGACCTCGTGCCCGGATCATTTCCTGCGCACGAAAATCCGGCCCCTCGTGCTGCCGTTCGATCCCGCGGCAATGAACCTCGATGCGGTTGTCTCGTCGCTCGACGACACTCTTGCGGCTTATCGCGCCGACTACGCGGCCTATTACGAGCGCTGCAAGCGTCCGAACTCGCCGGCGATGCGCGATCCGAACGCAGTCATCACCCTGGTTCCGGGCGTCGGCATGCTCTCTTTCGCCAAGGACAAGGCGACCGCGCGGATCGCCGCGGAGTTCTATGTCAACGCGATCAATGTCATGCGCGGCGCCTCGGGCGTCAGCCGCTATGTCGGGCTCGCCGAGCAGGAGGCGTTCGACATCGAATACTGGCTCCTGGAGGAAGCCAAGCTTCAGCGGATGCCCAAGCCGAAGTCACTTGCCGGACGCGTCGCCTTCATCACCGGGGGGGCGGGCGGCATCGGGCGGGCGATCGCCCAGCGCTTCCTGAGGGAAGGCGCCTGCGTCGCGCTCGCCGACATCGACAGGGCGAGCCTCGATGCGACCGTCGCCGAATTTCGCAAGGCGTTCGGCAAGGACGCCGTCGCCGGAGCGATCGCCGACGTGACGGACGAGGCTGCGGTCGAAGCCGCCTTCCGCGACGCCGTCGTCGCTTATGGCGGCATCGACGTCCTCGTCGCCAACGCGGGCATCGCTTCGGCCGCGCCGTTCGAGGACACCTCGCTCGAGCTCTGGAACCGGAACATCGCTATTCTGGCGACCGGCTACTTCCTGGCCGCCCGGGAGGGTTACCGCGTCATGAAGGATCAGGGGCTCGGCGGCAGCATCGTGTTCGTCGCCTCGAAGAACGCGCTCGCCGCCTCGCCCGGGGCTTCCGCCTATTGCACCGCGAAAGCGGCGGAGGTGCATCTTGCCCGCTGTCTTGCGCTGGAGGGCGCGCCCCTCGGCATTCGCGCCAATACCGTCAATCCCGACGCGGTGCTGCGCGGCTCGAAGATCTGGCAGGGCGAATGGCGGGCGCAGCGCGCTGCGTCGAACAAAGTCGCCGAGACGGATCTCGAAGAGGTTTACCGGCAGCGATCGCTGCTGAAACGCTCCGTCTATCCGGAGGACATCGCCGAGGCCGTCTATTTCTTCGCCTCCGACCTGTCGGCCAAGAGCACGGGCAACATACTCAACGTGGACGCCGGCAACGCGGTGAGCTTCACGCGGTAGCTTCCTTCTCCCCGCTTTGCGTGGAGAAGGTGGCGGGCGAAGCCCGTCGGATGAGGGGCAGGCGAGACTGCGACGTCAAGCCCCGCCGCTCACCCCGGCCCTCTTCCAGCAGGCGGTGGGAGGAGAATTGAAGGGAGGAAACCCAATGTCGTATCGCATACCCGACGCGCTGATCAGCGAGGAGAACGCGAGGCTCGCGGCGGCGCAGGACGAGGACTATGCAGCGCTCGGGCGCCGCCTCAGCCGCAGCGGCTTCGATATCGACGCGGTGACCGCCAAGGTCGCGGCCTTTGCCGTCGCGGTGCCGACCTGGGGCGTCGGGACCGGCGGCACGCGCTTCGCCCGCTTTCCCGGTCCGGGCGAGCCGCGGGGCATCGTCGACAAGCTCGAGGATTGCGCAACGATTCACCAGCTCACCCGCGCGACGCCGACCTGCTCGCCCCACTTTCCGTGGGACAAGGTCAGCGACTACCGCGAGCTCGCGGAGCGGGCGAAGGCGCTCGGCGTCGGCTTCGACGCCGTCAACTCGAACACTTTCCAGGACCAGCCCGGCCAGGCGCTCTCCTACAAGTTCGGCTCGCTGACCCACAGCGACAAGGCGACGCGCGATCAAGCGGTGGCGCACAACCTCGAGTGCATCGAAATCGGGGAGAAGCTCGGGTCGAAGGCGCTCACGGTGTGGATCGCCGACGGCTCGAACTTCCCAGGCCAGTCGAACCTGAACCGCGTCTTCGACTGGTATCTCGAGTCGCTGAGCGCGATCTATGCCGGCCTGCCCGCCGACTGGCGGGTGTTCCTCGAACACAAGCTCTGCGAGCCGGCCTTCTATTCGACGGTCATTTCGGACTGGGGCACAAGCCTGATGGCCGCCGAGGCGCTGGGCCCGAAGGCCTTCTGCCTGGTCGACCTCGGCCACCATGCGCCGAACGTTAACATTGAGCAGATCGTCGCCCGGCTGATCCGGGCCGGAAAGCTCGCCGGCTTCCACTTCAACGACTCCAAATACGGCGATGACGATCTCGATGCCGGCTCGATCGACCCGTTCCGTCTCTACCGGGTCTTCAACGAACTGGTGGACGCGGCCGATCGGGGCGCTGCCGGATTCAATCCGGCCTACATGCTCGATCAGTCCCATAACGTCACCGATCCGATCGAGAGTCTGATGGTCTCGGCCACGGAGGTGCAGCGGGCCTACGCGCAGGCGCTTCTCGTCGATCGCCGGGGCCTCGAAGCGGCGCAGAACGCCAACGACGTCATGGCCGCGATTCGCATTTTCAAGGCGGGCTTCGTGACCGACGTGTCCCCGATCCTGGCCGAGGGGCGGAGGCGCGCTGGCGGCGCGATTGATCCGGTCGCCGTCTACCGGGCCTCGAACTATCGGGTGCGCAAGGCGAAGGAGCGGCCGTCCGTCGCGGGCTCGTCGTCCGGAATCGTGTAAGCGGCCCGCTCGGCGAACAGCGGAAATTTGCGCCGCCTTCGATTTCAGCTGGAGCTTGATCGGGCCGGCCCTGCGCCGTCGGCTGCTCGGGTTCCGGCCGTCGAACTGAGAGCAGCAGGCAAGACAACAAAGGCCGCGCTGCCCTCGGTGGGGTGGCGAGCAGCACGGCCGAGGCGATGTGCTCGAGTCCTTGTCCTATTCCGCCGGCGTTGCGCGCGCCGCAGCCAAATCGTCGATCGGAATGCTAGCAGGCTCGTCGCGGCGGAGGAAGCGCCGGAACGCCATCCGCATGTCGCGGAACAGCCGCACCCAGGCGTTAGGCTTGCGGAAATGGGAGGCGAATTCGCGGTTCGTCTCGAGCGGCATCCAGTATTCGCTGCGCCAGGTCTTGAACATCGACACCAGCTCGTCGGTTTGCTCCGACTTGACCGATAGACTCGCGCAGCCGCACAGCGCGTCGATCTGCACCCGTCCCAACTTGTCGAACTGGAACCGGTGACGGCTCGGCACGTGATGCAGCCAGCCATGCTTGAACTCGAAATCGTCGGGCTGGAAGCGAAGCGCCGAGATCATCGGCGAGACGTCCAAGTAACGGGCCGACGGCCCGGACGCGTAGCGCAATTCGACGTTAGCCATAGGGTTCTCCTCCGTCCTGAAAACTCAGCCCACGTCCGAACGTCCTCACGTCGGGTTCCTCGGCGGGAGGCGCTTGGCATTCAAATCTCCTGACACGGGAGGTTGGCTTTTTTATGCGGCGCGGCTTCGACAGGCGCGTCCTGGTCAGGCCTCTGCTTCGTCCGATTCGACCCACGCCGCCCTCCGGAATCGCTCGGCCGCATCGAGGACGGCGAGCGCCGCCGACGACAGCGAGCCGGACGGTCTGCCCGCCTCTGCTGCGACGGCTGTCTGCGCAAGTTGCGCCTGAAGCCAGGACCGCGTGGCTTCGTCCGCAGCAGGAGCGCCGCTCCGCGCGGCGAGTTGGGCGGCCGACAGTTCGGCGACGAGCCCGTGCGCGGCGATCAGCAGCGCCGCCATTTCGTCCAGCCCCTTCCGGGTCGCGGTCGGCTCGATGCTCATCCGCCCGGCCGAGTCCGAGAGGGCGGCCAGCGCCTCGATCATGTTCTTTCGGGCGAGCCGGTACTCCTGCGGGGCGGCGGGCCTCAGCGCGACGTCGGCGAATGTCGCCAGACGCGCCAGAAGGCGCGAGGCGATGCCCGGAGCCTCTGAAAACTCCCAATGCGGCCAGACGTAGCTGAAAAGGTGAGCGATCGCCGCGCCGAGCAGGGTGTCGGAGAGGCGCGCCAGAATCGGGGCTGGCGCGCTGGGCTGAACGAGATGCAAAGACACCAGCGCGGTCACCGAAGCTCCCACGGAGGCCAGCGCGTAATTGAGCCGAACAAAACTGTGAGTGACGGCCAGCGAGACACCCTGTACTGCAACCAGAACCCCGGCCGGCAGCCATGCAACCGCGCCCGCGGCGAGGACGCAGCCGATCAAGGTGCCTATGACCCGGTCATCTCGACGCCGCCTAGTCAAACCGTAATTTGCGCGCATGATGACCGAAATCGTCAGCAAGACCCAGTTGCCGTGCCCGGAATCGCCGAGGAATTGCGCGACCACCGCTCCCGCCATCATCGCCAGCGCGAGTCTCACGGAATAGCGCAAGACCGGGGAGGCCAGGGCGAAATGCGGCCCGAGCACGGCAAGCGAATAGGAGCGTCTCGGAAGGAAGGCGGCAAGGCTGACCCCACCGATCGCCGTTTCCGCCGCCCCGTCGTCCGAGAGCGCCTTCTCCAGCCTTCGGATATCGCCAAGCGCCAGAAGTAGCCGCCGCGACGCCGCGCCGAGCGCATCCATGGCCGTCCGATCAGTTTCGATTTCCCCGAGTTTCGTCGCCTCCCGCTCGAGGGCGTCGATGGCGAGCCGATGGTCCGGTGGCAGTGTTGGCTTGCTCGTCGTCAGGATTTCGAGGCTCAGGTGGTCGAGATCGAGCGCGCCAACCCGCATCGCCGCCCGGATATGCCGGAGAAGGGCGGCGGCCGCGGGCGCGCTGCGGATCACCGCCACGTCGCACTGGGCGGCGACGAGCGCATCGAAGGCGTCGAGCAGGATGCCGATCGTCGCGGCGAGCCGCAGGCTTTCGGAACCGCGCCGCGTGCGGTCGAGCAGAAGCGCCCGAGCCGACTGCAATTGCTCCGACAGCGCCGCCTGCTGGCGGATCGCCCCACCATAGGCCGCTTCCAGATTGGAGTCGGGATCGAAGATGGCGGCGACCGCCCGCAGATAGAGGGAGAACTCGCGGATCGATTCGCTTGCGACGAGGCGGCGGGCGCTCGCGTGCGTCAAGACGGTGGCGAGGAGGGCGAAGGCGATGTAGGCAATACCGCCGGCGGCGAACAGCGTCTCGATGCGGATCGATGTCGCCAAAGTTTCGTGCGGGAACCCGAGCACGAACACCATCGGAATGAGCGCTTGCATGCCGACGGCGATGGCCCAGCGTCCCATCCCGGTGATCATTCCGCCCGCGAATGCGATTCCCCCGATCGTCAGGAGCGCGACCGGCGGCCAGGGCAGCGCGAGCTGGATCGCCATTGTCGCGATCAGCGCAAGCGCGAAGCCGAAGCCCATCGTGCGCGCCTTCTCCCGCCACGGCGCGGGGAGATCGGAAATGCTGGCCGAAATCGCGCCCAGAGTTGCAGGCTGCCCGGCGGTGAAGCCGAAGATCGCCGAGGCGGCCAGAGCGATGGCGATCACGCCCACTCCAACCGTAGCGCCGTTGACGATGTGCTGCCCGACGAGCAGCCGCCTGAGGTCGGGCGATCGAAATGTCCGCATGAAGACGGGGCGTCAGGCCTGCGCGGCGCGTTTGAGCGCCTCGACGGCCTGGGCAGCGGTCGGGTTCAGGCCCGGGTGCCCAGCTTCCGCCGAGGCGACGAGCTCGCGGATCATTTTCGGGGTCCAGTAGCGCCGGAGATGTGTCGCGGCGCCGCTGGCGGCTTCGGTTTCGGGCATGGCGGCGTAGAAATCGCCAATCTGATTGGCCATTCGTACGAGCTTTTCGATCTTGTCCGTCGTCACGCCGCCAAATCTCCGCTTCGCGCGTCTCCGTGTGTGACGAAGCTCAGCGCCTTGTCGGTGCGGGCGACGGCGATTAGCGAAATGCCGTAGTCGCGCGCGCGCGCCAGCGCAAGCGACGTCGGCGCGGAGACAGACACGAGCGCGCCCGCGCCGAAGATCGCAGCTTTCGCGACCATCTCGAACGAGCAGCGGCTGGTGATGACGAAAAACCCGCTCTCGGCGCCGACACGGGCGCGCACGAGAGCGCCAATCGCCTTGTCGAGCGCATTATGACGCCCGACGTCCTCGCGGACCAGCACGATTCGCCCGTCACGGGCGCACCAGGCAGCAGCGTGCGCTGAGCGGGTGAGCGCGTTGAGCGGCTGGCGGTTCTCGAGCTCCGCCAGCGCCAAGCCGACCGCCGACGGCTCGACCGGCGGTCCGCGGTCGACCGGGTGCCGGGGAGGAGGCAATTGTGAAAGATCCTCGACCCCGCACAGACCGCAGCCGGTGCGCCCTCCGATGGCGCGCTTGCGCGCGAGATGCGTCTTGAGTTTCGCCCCTGTAAGCGTCACCTTGACCCGCCAGGCCTCGGCCGATTCTTCGATCTCCATTCCGCGAATATCGTCGGGACGCCCGACGACCCCCTCGGTTAGCAGGAATCCGTGCGCGAAGTCCTCGAGGTCACACGGAGTCGCCATCATCACGGCGAAGGGCACGCCGCCGACGACGATCTCGACCGGCGCCTCGACTGCGACCGTGCGCTGAAACGCCGGCTCGACTATGCCGGAATCATAGGAAAAGGAGCGCGTCTCGACCTCGATCGAGGCGGCGCCTTCATTCCGCGGCATCGACATGCGCTCCAGCGACGCGGCGCAGGCTCACCCCTTCCTCCTGGTCGTTGACCTGCCAGTCCGAAAGATGGTTTGTGCGCCGGATCTGCACCGCGGTCACTTTGTATTCTGGGCAATTGGTCGCCCAGTCGGAATTCTCGGTCGTCACCACGTTGGCGCCGGTGACCGGATGGTGGAACGTCGTATAGACCACCCCCGGCGGCATGCGCTCGCTCACCCGGGCGCGCAAGGCGATCTCGCCCGAACGGCTCTGCAAGGCGACGAGGTCGCCGTCAACGACGCCGCGCTGTTCGGCGTCGAACGGGTGGATGTCCAGCACGTCCTCGCCATGCCAGGCGACGTTGGCGGTGCGTCTCGTCTGCGCTCCGACGTTGTATTGGGAGAGAATGCGACCTGTGGTCAGAAGCAGCGGGAAGCGCGGGCCGACGCGCTCCTCCGTCGGCACATATTCAGTGAGCATGAACCGGCCCTTGCCGCGCACGAACCGGTCGACATGCATGATCGGCGTGCCCTCGGGCGCTCCGTCGTTGCAAGGCCACTGGATCGAGCCGAGTTGGTCGAGCCGCGCGTAGGACACCCCGCGGAAAGTCGGCGTGGTGAGCGCGATCTCGTCCATGATCTCGCCAGGATGGCTGTAGCGCATCGGCGCGCCCATCGCCTCGGCGAGCGCGACCGTCGTCTCCCAATCGGCCTTGCCGGCCAGCGGTTCGATCGCCTTGCGCACGCGGCTAATGCGCCGCTCGGCGTTGGTGAAGGTTCCGTCTTTTTCCAGGAACGACGAGCCCGGGAGGAAGACGTGAGCGAAACGCGCGCTCTCGTTGAGGAACAGATCCTGCACAACGACGCATTCCATCGCCCGAAGACCGGCGACGATATGTCTCGTGTCCGGATCCGATTGGGCGATGTCCTCGCCCTGAAGGTAGAGACCCTTGAACGAACCGTCGATCGCTTCGTCCATCATGTTAGGAATGCGAAGGCCCGGTTCGTCGCTGAGCTTCACGCCCCAGAGGCGCTCGAACACCTCGCGGGTGGCATTGTCGGACACGTGCCGGTATCCTGAGAACTCGTGCGGGAACGAGCCCATGTCGCAGGAACCCTGCACGTTGTTTTGGCCGCGCAGCGGGTTCACGCCGACGCCCTCGCGCCCGATGTTGGCGGTCGCCATAGCGAGATTGGCGATCGCGATCACCGCCGTCGATCCCTGGGCATGCTCGGTTACGCCGAGCCCGTAATAGATCGCGCTGTCGCCGCCGGTTGCATAGAGCCGCGCGGCAGCGCGCAATTCACCGGGATCGACGCCAGTCGCCGCGGCGGTTGCTTCCGGAGAATGACGCTCCTCTGCGACGAAGCGCGCCCAGGATTCGAAATCGTTCCTGTCGCAACGCTCGGCGACGAAGGCCTCGTTGACGAGGCCTTCGGTCACGATCACATTCGCCAGAGCGGTGAGCACGGCGACATTGGTTCCCGGCTTCAGCGCAAGGTGATGGTCGGCCGAGATGTGCGGGCTGCGCACGAGATCGATCCGGCGCGGGTCGATAACGACGAGGCGGGCGCCCGCGCGCAGGCGTTTCTTCAGCCTCGAGGCGAACACCGGATGGGCGTCGGTCGGATTGGCGCCGATGACGACGATGACGTCGGACTTGTCGACGGACTTGAAATCCTGGGTGCCGGCCGAGGTCCCGTAGGTGTTGGCGAGCCCGAAGCCCGTCGGCGAATGACAGACGCGGGCGCAGGTGTCGATGTTGTTGTTGCCGAAGCCCATGCGCACGAGCTTCTGGACGAGGAAAACCTCCTCGTTGGTGCAGCGCGATGACGAGATTGCGCCGAGGGAGTCGCGGCCGTATGCGGCCTGGATGCGCTTGAACTCGCCGGCGGCGTGCTGAAGCGCCTCATCCCACGAGACTTCGCGCCACGGATCTTCGATCCGCTTCCGGATCATCGGCTTCAGAACGCGGTCCTGATGGGTGGCGTAGCCATAGGCGAAGCGGCCTTTGACGCAGGAATGGCCCTCGTTGGCCTTGCCGGCTTTGTACGGGACCATGCGCAGAACCTCGTCGCCCTTCAGCTCAGCCTTGAAGGCGCAGCCGACACCGCAATAGGCGCAGGTCGTCACGACCGTCCGCTCCGGCGTTCCGTTGTCGACGACCGGCTTCTCGTTCAGCGTCGCCGTCGGGCATGCCTGCACGCAGGCGCCGCAGGAGACGCATTCGGACGACAGAAAATCGACCCCGCCGGGCGAGACGATCGAATCAAAACCGCGGCCGAGGATCGTCAGCGCGAAGGTGCCCTGCACTTCCTCGCAGGCGCGAACGCAGCGCGAGCAGACGATGCATTTCGATGACTCGAACGTGAAATAGGGGTTGGACGCGTCGGTCGGCGCCTTCAGGTGGTTGACGCCGTCGTAGCCGTAGCGGACTTCGCGCAAGCCCACGACTCCGGCCTGGGTCTGCAACTCGCAATCGCCGTTGGCGCCGCAGGTGAGACAGTCGAGCGGGTGATCGGAAATGTAGAGCTCCATCACCCCCCGCCGCAGACGCTCGAGACGCGGCGTGCGGGTATTGACGACCATGCCCTTCTCTGCCGGCGTCGTGCACGAGGCCGGCGTCCCTCTGCGCCCCTCGATCTCGACGAGGCACAGACGGCACGAGCCGAACGCCTCGAGGCTGTCGGTCGCGCAAAGTTTTGGGATCGAGTTCCCGAGCATGGCGGCGGCAGCCATGACCGACGTCCCAGGCGGAACACTGACCTTCCGGCCGTCGATGGTAAGCGTAACGGTCGCTTCGCCTGCGCGGATCGGCGTGCCGAGGTCGAGTTCCTGCGGAAGGGCCATAGCGAACTCCTATTCCGCAGCCGCGCGGGACGGCGCCCTGGCGAAGTCTTCCCCGAAGTGGTCGAGCGCGCTGAGGACCGGCAATGGCGTAAGTCCGCCCAGGGCGCAGAGCGAACCGTCCGTCAGCACCTCGCAAAGATCGCGCAAAAGTTCGACGTTCTTTTGGCGGTCCTGGCCGGCGACGATTTTTTCGACCGTCTCGACGCCACGGGTCGAGCCGATGCGGCAGGGCGTGCATTTCCCGCAGCTTTCCTTTGCGCAAAAGGCAAGCGCGAACCGCGCCTGGCGGGCCATGTCGACCGTGTCGTCGAACACGACGATTCCGCCGTGCCCCAGCATGCCCTTGGCTCGGGTCATCGACTCGTAGTCGAGTTGAATGTCGAGGAGCTTCTGCGGGAAGTAGGCGCCGAGCGGTCCGCCGATCTGGACTGCTCGGATCGGCCGGCCCGAACGCGTACCGCCGCCGAAGCCTTCGACGAGTTCGCGGATGGTCGGTCCGAAAGCCAGCTCGATCAGTCCTCCGAAGCGGACGTTGCCCGCGAGCTGGAAGGGCTGCGAGCCGAGCGAGCGCCCGACGCCGTATTCGGCGTAAGCCTTGGCGCCGTGCTCGAGAATCCACGGGACCGAGGCGAAGCTCAGCAGGTTGTTGATGACTGTCGGCTTGCCGAACAGGCCGGAAAGCGCCGGCAGCGGCGGCTTCGCGCGGATTTGGCCACGCTTTCCCTCGAGGCTCTCGAGCATCGAAGTCTCCTCGCCGCAAATATAGGCGCCAGCCCCCAGCCGGGGCTCGATGTCAAAAGCATAGGCTGAGCCAAGCACGCTGGAGCCGAGGACGCCAGCAGCGCGGGCGCACTCGATCGCGCGCGAGAAGACGTCAAAGGCGTGCGGATATTCCGACCGGATATAGACGTAGCCCATGGTCGCGCCAACGGCGATGGCGGCGATCGTCATGCCCTCGATCACCAGGAACGGATCGCCCTCCATCAGCATGCGGTCGGCGAAAGTCCCACTGTCGCCCTCGTCGGCGTTGCAGACCACGTATTTCCGGTCCGCGATGGCCCCGCCAACCGCGGCCCATTTGATGCCGGTCGGAAAGCCGGCGCCGCCGCGCCCGCGCAGACCCGAGGCGACGATCTCGTCGATCACGACCTCTGGCCTCATATTGAGCGCCCGTTCAAGCCCTTTGAAGCCGGCGTGGCGTCGATAGTTGTCGAGCGACAGCGGGTCCGTCACGCCGCAGCGGGCGAAGACGAGGCGCTGCTGCCGGGCGAGAAAGGGAATCTCCTCAACCCGGCCGAGTCCATTCGGATGGGCTCCGCCGCTCAGAAATCCGGCCTCGAACAGCGAGGCGGCGTCTTCCGCAGCCACGGGCCCGTAACCGACGCGGCCTGCGGGCGTCTCGACCTCGATCAGCGGCTCGAGCCAGAAAAGGCCGCGCGAGCCGGTTCGCACGATCGAGAGATCGAAGCCACGAAGTCGAGCCTCGCGCGCCAGAGCCGCGGCCGTCCTGTCAGCGCCGACGGAAAGGGCCGCGGAATCCGCAGGAACGAAGATTGGCGCGCTCATGGGACCGGACTGTTCGCGCCGGCCACGATCGCGTCGAGCCCGTCGCGATCGAGGCGGCCGATCGGTTCGCCGTCGAGCAGCGCCGCAGGGGAAAGGGCGCAGTTACCGAGACAATAGACTGTCTCGACGTGGAGAGCCGCGCTCGCGTCCGAACCGTCCGGGACAATCCCGTGGCGGCTTTCGAGATGGGCGATGAGTGCCTCGCATCCCGTCGCCTGACACGATTCCGCCCGGCACATCTTCAGCACCCGGCCGTTGACCGGACTGCGCCTGAAGTCATGATAGAACGTGACCACGCCAAGAACTTCGGCTTTGGAGGTATTGAGCGCGTCCGCGAGAAGAGTTATTACGGCGTCGTCAATATAACCGAACTGGTTCTGGAGGTCGTGAAGGATCGGCAGCGCGGCCCCCGGCGTCGACCGCCTTCGGTCGATCAGCTTGCGGGCCAACTCAACATCGAACGCCGCACGTGCGGCCATAACCGCTCCTCCCCGATTTCTCAAGGATGCGCCGACGAAAGTGTTCCGGCAAATTGAACGTTCGGAACGCTTGATAGATCAGAGCTATCGTGGCCCTTCCGGCCGGCGGCCGGGCGGCTCGATCTGGCCGGCGATGTCGGCCGGCCATTCCATGCCGAACAGGTTGCGGGCGAGCGGGGAGGGCGGTTCCCGGTCGCTCATTACGAGGCCGATCATCCGGCTTGCCGTCGGCTCGACGAGATCAATCGCCCGCGTCCCGTGCGGGAGCCCGAAGAAACGCAGGAGCTGCCGCGGGACGATGGCCGACCATTGGCCGGCCGCCACATGCGACACGAGATTGAAGATCGAATTTGTTTCGACCGCCGGATTGGGCTTCGCTCCGACCGAGCGGAAAATGCCGTCGATGATGCGGCGGTTTTGCATGTCCGGCGTCAGCAGGCAGAGCGGTGTGCGGGCGGCGTCGCTCCATGGGATCTCCGATCGGTCGGAGAAAGCCGAATGCGAGGGCGTCAGGAACACGTATTCCTCGACGCAGATTGGCTTCGCCTTGACCCGCTCGATCGGCTCCGCATCGAGGTAGGTCAGCCCCACATCGAGTTCGAAATCCTCGATCCTGCGTTCGATCTCCTGGCTAGTCAGCGACAGCACCGCGAACGAGACGCCCGGAAACTTCGTGGTGAACGGTCCGGTGAGGTGCGACACGATGGGCAACGCCGTCGGAATTGCTCCGATCCGGAGCCGGCCGCTCAGGCCCTTGTCGATCTCATCGAGGCCGCGCCGAAGGTTGTTCGCTTCGGCCAGCATGCGATGGGCGTGCTCGAGAACGAGCTTGCCCTGCGTGGTCAGCCCGACGAAGCGATGGCCCCGCTCGACGATCGGCGCTCCGAGATCGTCTTCGAGCAGCTTTATAGCCGCCGAAAGCGTCGGCTGCGTCACATGACAGGCCTGAGCTGCGCGCCCGAAATGCTTTTCGCGGGCCAGCGCGGCCAGATATTCAAGCTGCCGCAGCACCATGTGTTTCCTCTCCGCCATATTCGTGGCGCCTGGGCCTGCAAGGGTCAATAGTGTACGCCTATCGCTCCGCGGCTCCCGGGCCGGCTGGAGGCGACTCGAAACGGAGGCAATCAGGACCGTGAATTCGTCCGGAGGCGCCATGCCGCCCGCAGACCCAGACGTCGCCAATGGGACGTCCCGCGCCTTTTCGCTTCAGGTCGCCTTGACGACGGCCGCGATCGCCGTTCTGGCGTTGATCGCGCTCTGGCTTGCGTTGGGGCCGAAAGGCTCCAGCCAATCGCTGATCGGAGGCCCGTTCGCGCTTGAGGACGGCTCGGGCAAGACGGTCACCGATCAGACGCTGCGCGGGCGTCTGTTCCTCGTTTATTTTGGCTACACCCATTGCCCGGACGTCTGTCCGACAGAACTGGCGCGCATTTCCGATATTCTCGCGGCGATGGGGGACAAGGCGCCCCCCGCCCTTTTCATTACCGTCGACCCCGAGCGCGACACGCCGAAGGTGATGCAGGATTACGCCGCCAGTTTTGGTCCCCGGATGATCGGCCTGTCCGGCAGCCCTCAGGCGATCGGGGCGGTCGAAAAGGCCTATCGCGTATTCGCGCGCAAGGGGAAGGTCGAATCCGACGGAGGCTACTCGATGGACCACAGTTCGATCGTCTATCTCATGGACAAGGCCGGAGGCTTCGTCGAGGCGCTCAATCTCGACCGGCCGCCCGAGGAGACGGCGAAAGAACTCGAGCGCTATCTTTGAATGTACGGGTTTGCCCGCCGGGGCGGTGTTTGCTAGAGCGCTATCCGGAACCGCCGAAGCCGGCGCTCGATACGAAACGTTGGATCCATGGACAAGTTCACGACCCTGACCGGAGTGGCCGCGCCGTTGCCGATCGACAATATCGACACGGACATGATCATTCCGAAGCAATATCTGAAGACGATCAAGCGCACCGGACTGGGCGCCGGCCTGTTCGCGGAACTGCGGTACCGCGAGGACGGGTCCGAGGACCCCCATTTCGTCCTCAACAAGCCGGCCTACAGGAAGGCAGAAATCGTGGTCGCCGGGGATAATTTCGGCTGCGGGTCGTCGCGCGAACATGCACCCTGGGCGCTTCTCGACTTTGGCGTTCGCTGTGTGATCTCGACTGATTTCGCCGACATCTTCTACAACAACTGCTTCAAGAACGGCATCCTGCCCATACGGGTTTCCCGCGAAGACCTGGCGAAGCTGATGGACGACGCCGAGCGCGGCGCCAACGCGACCCTGACGGTCGATCTGCCGGCCCAGGAAATTCGTGGCCCCGACGGCGGCGTGGTCAGGTTTGAGATCGATAAGTTCCGCAAGCACTGCCTGATCGAGGGGTTGGACGACATCGGCCTCACCATGGTCGAGGCGCCTTCGATCGACGCCCACGAGCGCAAGTCGTCGGCGGCTCATCCGTGGCGCTGACCCCATAGACGTGCGGCCTCGTTCGCGGGCCTCTGGTCGGCCGCGATTGGCAAAGTCCGCCGCTTTCCCGTAATCTGGCCGGGGGAAGAAGGGAAGACCCTTGGCTCGATGAACGGCGCGACGGTCTTTCTCATCGCGATCGGCTATATCCTCCTTCTGTTCCTCATCGCCTGGTGGGGCGATCGGGGAGGAAGGCGCTTCGTCTCGGGCGCCCCACGCGCCGTCGTCTACGCGCTGAGCCTCGCGGTCTACTGCACGTCCTGGACCTATTACGGCTCGGTGGGGCTCGCCTCCAGGCAAGGACTCGATTTTCTGCCGATCTATATCGGCCCGATCCTCGTCATCGGGCTTGGCGCGCCGTTTGTCGGCCGCATCGCCAATCTTGCGCGGTCACAGAACCTGACGACGGTCGCGGACTTCGTCTCGGCGCGGTACGGAAAATCGCAGGCGGTCGCCGCCGCCGCCGCTCTGATCGCGCTCGTTGGCTCGGCCCCCTACGTCGCGCTGCAGCTCAGGGCGGTCTCCACCACCCTGATGACGGTCGTCGATTCGTTCGAGCGGTCGAGGTTCGTCCCGGACAAGCCCTCGTTCGTGTTCTCTCTTTCGATCGCCCTCGTGCTCGCCGTCTTCGCCATCGCCTTCGGCACGCGGCGGCTCAATCCCAAAGAGCATCAGGACGGTCTCATCCTGGCCATCGCCGTCGAGTCGATCGTCAAGCTCGCGGCGTTTCTGGCGGTCGGCGCGTTCGTTGTCTGGGGGCTCAACGGGGGCATCGCCGACCTCACCCAAACGGCCCAGTTGGATCCGAGGATCTCCGCGGTCATCCGGACGCCGCCCAATCCCGCGGCCTGGGTAACAACCACGCTGCTTTCGGGGTTCGCCATCATTCTCCTGCCGCGCCAGTTCCACGTCGCGGTGGTCGAGAACCACGACCGGCGCGACCTGCGCACAGCCTCGTGGCTGTTCCCGGCCTATCTGGTGCTGATCAACCTCTTCGTCGCGCCTCTGGCCGTCGCCGGGCTCAAGTTGTTCCCCGACGTGGCGGTCAACCGCGATCTGACGGTTCTGGCCCTTCCGCTCGCCGCGGGAGCGAGCGGGGTTGCTCTTCTCACGATGATCGGGGGCATCTCGGCGGCGACCGGCATGGTCGTGCTCGACAGTCTGGCTCTGGCGATCACTATCTCCAACGATCTGGCGATGCCGCTTCTACTGCGGCGATCGGTCTCGCGGGAGCGGCGCGGGGCTGAGGGCGGCGACATCGGAGCGCTTGTTCTCTGGGTTCGCCGGCTCGCGATCCTCGGCGTTCTGGCCCTCGGCTTCGTCTACGAACGGCTGGCCGGAGAAGCGGCGCTTGTCTCGATCGGGCTGCTGGCGTTCGCCGCGGTGGCGCAAATCGCTCCGGCCTTCCTCGGCGGCCTGTTCTGGCGGCGTGGCACCGCCCGCGGCGCGGTCGCGGGCATGACGGCGGGCTCGCTCGCCTGGAGCTACCTCCTGCTCCTGCCGTCGATCTCGCCCGAACGCGCGATTGCGGCCTATTTCGCCCACGGACCGCTGGCGATCGACTGGCTGGGCCCCGGCGCGCTGGTTTCGTTCGCGCCGACCCCGTTCGTCGGCGGGGCCCTCCTTTCGCTCGCTGTCAATATCGCCGCCTTCGTCGCATTCTCGCTGACCCGCCAGCCGTCCGCGCTCGAGCGCGCCCAGGCGAGCGCCTTCGCCGGCGTCGGCGGCAAGCCGCAGGCCTTCCGCCTTTGGCGCTCCTCGACGACCGCGGGCGAGCTCGAAGCGGCGGTGGCGCGCTATCTCGGCGCGGCGCGGGCGCATCGCGCCTTTTCGGCTTTCACGCGCGAGAAAGGGCTCGAATACGACCCTGCGCAGGAGGCGAGCGCCCAACTCATTCGCCATGCGGAGTTCCTGCTGTCGCCGGCGATCGGCGCCTCCACCTCCCGCCAGGTGCTGTCGCTGCTGCTGCGGCCGCGGGCCGTGTCGGGCCAGTCGGCCCTCAAACTGATGGACGAGGCGTCCGCAGCGATCCAGTCGAGCCGCGACCAGTTGCAGCATGCGCTCGACCACGCCCGGCAGGGCATCACCGTTTTCGACTCGAACCTCGCTCTGACCGCCTGGAACCGGGAATTCGTCGAGCTGTTCGACCTGCCGCCGGCCTTGCTGCGTCTCGGCGTCGGGCTCGACGAGATCGTGCGCTTCAACGCCGCGCGCGGCGCGTATGGCCCGGGCGATTCCGAGGACTTCGTCGCCGAACGGGTGGCGGCGCTCCTCTACGACGACCAGCCGACGAGGCTGCGCCTCTTCTCCACCCACAGGGTGATCGAGATCCGTTCAGCGCGGCTGCCGGACGGAGGGATCGTCACCACCTATACCGACGTGACGCAGACCGTGCAGACCGAGGAGGCGCTGGAAGCGGCCAACGAGCTTCTGGAGCAGCGGGTCGACGAGCGCACCGCCGAACTGCAGCGGCTCAACGCCGAACTCGCCCGGGCCAAGACGGTGGCGGAAGAGGCCAATCTCTCCAAGACGCGCTTTCTCGCCGCGGCGAGCCACGACATTCTCCAGCCGCTCAACGCCGCGCGTCTCTACGCGAGTTCGCTGACCGAGGCCGCCTCCCATGCCGGCGGCGCCGATCGCGCCGACCTGGCGCGCAACGTCGACCTCTCGCTCGAGGCGGTCGAGGAGATTCTCGGCGCCCTCCTCGATATCTCGCGGCTCGACGCCGGGGCGACCCGGCCGGAAATCGCCGATGTGCCCCTCGCCGACCTCATGCGCACGCTGGAGGTCGAGTTCTCTCCGCTCGCAAAATCCAAGGGGCTGGAGCTGCGCTTCGTGCCGAGCGCGCTTGCGATCCGCACCGATCGGCGCCTGATGCGCCGGCTCCTGCAGAATCTCGTTTCCAATGCATTGAAATATACGCTGAAAGGCCGGGTTCTGGTCGGCTGCCGGCGCGCGGGCGGCGAGCTGCGGATCGAGGTCTGGGACACCGGGCTCGGCATCCCGTCCGACCGGCAGCGGACAGTGTTCGAGGAGTTCCAGCGGCTCGATCAGGGTGCGCGGGTCGCGCGCGGGCTGGGGCTTGGCCTGTCGATCGTCGAGCGTCTCGGCCGGGTGCTCGGCCATCCGGTGGGGCTCACTTCGCGGCCCGGCGAGGGCTCCGTCTTCTTCGTCACCGCCCCCTTGGGGGAAGCCACGACGACGGTCCCGGCCGAGGACGGCGCTCCGCTCCCCGCGCTCGCCGGCGAGCCGCTGAACGGCCTGAAAATCCTGGCGATCGACAACGAGCCGCGGGTGCTCGAGGGCATGCGCGCGCTGCTCAGCCGCTGGGGCTGCTCGGTTGCGACTGCGCATGGTCTCGCGGAGGCGCGCGAGGCGGTGGCGAGGGTCGGTGCGCCGGACGTCGTCATCGCCGACTACCATCTCGACGAGGGCGACGGGATCGAGGCGATCCGGGCGCTCCGCGCCGATCTCGGCCGCTTCGTCCCGGCGATCCTCGCCACCGCCGACCGGAGCCCCGAGGTGCGCGACCGCGCCGTCGCCGAGGACGTCATCATCCTCCACAAGCCGCTGAAGCCGGCGCCCCTGAGGGCGCAGCTCACCCGCTACGGCGCCATGCGCCAAGCGGCGGAGTAGGAGGTGAGCGCCGTCTTTGGGAGAATCCGTCCGCTCCCAAGCGATTTCAAGACCTTAGGCGCCAAAATCTGCAACTTTCACGCGGTGCGCAACGCTCGACGATAAAATACATAGTATTTACGTAAATAAACATGGGTGGTCGTTTATCGCGACACGGGGTCAGAAATGCTCATGGCTTCGTCCGCCTCGATCCATGTCACAACCGAAAGCATCAGCCGGTTCGGGGCGACCGGATCAGAAACGCAGGCCAGACCGCAGGACGAGCGTGGCAAAGAAGTAAAGCTCCGCGTCGAGGGCGCGCTTGATCGTATCCGCCTTGCGAAAGCCATGGCTTTCGCCGTCGAACAGGAGATATGCGACCGGAACCCCCCGTTCCTTCAGGGCGGCGACCATGAGTTCCGTCTGGTTCGGCGGAACGACCCTGTCGTCGGCCCCCTGGAAGAAGATGACCGGGACGGAGAGCCGGTCGGCATGGTTGATCGGCGAGCGTTCGGCGTAGAGCCGCTCTTCCTGCGGCCAGGGTCCGATCAGCCAGTCGAGGTAGCGGGACTCGAACTTGTGCGTGTCGCGCGCCAGCGCCGCAAGGTCGCTGACGCCGTAGGAACTGGCGCCGGCGGCGAAGGTCTTTTCCCGCTCCATCGTCAGCGCGCAGAGCGTCGTGTATCCGCCGGCGCTGCCGCCGGCGATCATCAGGCGGGCCGGGTCGGCGTTTCGGCTTTCGACCAGGAATTTCGCCCCGTGGACGCAGTCCGCGACGTCCACGACGCCCCATTGCCGCTCGAGTTTCAGCCGGTAGGCGCGGCCATAGCCGGTGCTGCCGCGGTAGTTCACGTCGAGCACGCCGATTCCGCGGCTGGTCCAGTATTGGACGCCGAGCGAGAGCGTGCTGGAAGCCGAGGATGTCGGCCCGCCATGGCTGAGGACGAGCGCCGGCGCCGTCTCGCCGGCGGGAGCGGCGAAGGCGGGGGAGAACGGCGGGTAATAGATCGCATGCGCGTTCTCGCCCTCGCTGGTCGGGAAGGCGATCGGCTCCGGCCGCGAGATATAGGGGCGAACGCTGTCCTGCACGACGGACGAGCGGCGAAGGATCCGGCTCGCCCCGTCGCCGAGATCGAGCTCGACCAGCGCGAGCGCCTCCGACGGCGTTCCGCCGAGGAACACCGCCCGGCCCTTGCTAGCACGGACCTGCGCAATATCGGTGAACGGGGTCGGGATCGGATCGATCCGCCTGCTGCGCAGGTCCAGCCGGGCGAGCGTCCAGACGCCGTCTTTCACGTACGAGCAGATCAGGCGTTCGGACGTTTCGAACGCATAAGAGGACATGCCGAACACCCATTGCGGGCGCGCACATTCAGCTTCCATCGGCGCCAGGGGCTCGATTGCCCCATCCCGCTCGCAAGTGAGGTTCCACCAGCCGCTTCGGTCGGAGACGAAGACGAGATCGCCGTCCGGCGACCATTCCGGCTGAACGATCGATTCCTCCGGCCCGCCGGCGATCCGGCGCGCGTTCTCGATCGCGCCGTCAGCCAGAATCTCCCCGACCCAGAGCTCGGTCGCGACCCAGGGCATGTTCGGATGATTCCAGCTCAGCCAAGCGAGACGTTCGCCGTCCGGGCTGACGCGCGGCGAGGAAAAAAAGTCGCTCCCGGAGACGAGGACTCGCGGCTCTTCAGCGCCCGCGAGATCGACGCCGACGAGGGCGTTGGCCGCTTCGCCTCCTCCGGTATGGTCTTCGCGGACGCAGATGATCCGGCCGCGGCGCCGGTCAAAGATTCCATCGGCGTAGCGCAGCGCTCCCGCCAGCTCCGACGCCGGAAGCGGCGTGATCGGATATGGCCGCCCCACAAGATCCTGCCGGTAGAACCGCTGATCGGCGAAATTCGAGAAGACGATTGTTCCGCCATCGACCGCGAAGGCGCCGCCGCCGTATTCATGGGCGCGCGTGCGGACGTTGAAGCGATTGTTTTCGTCATCAGGCGTGACGGGCTCGGGCTCGCCGCCGCCGACCGACCGATAGAGGAAGGTCCGTCCCTGCTTCTGCGGCTGCAACTCGGTCCAACAGACGGCGTCGCCGTCGAGCGCGACCTGGTCGAGCCGGATCGCTTCGGCCGCGATGAGATCGGAGGTGATCGGCGAGGCCCAGGAGCCATAGGGGCTGACGATCATGGGATGGTCCTCCTTGGGTCGCTTCACAGGTCGCGGCCCTCACGGCGAAGCTCCCCCATCAGCCCGGCGCCATCGCGGTACGCGCCGGCTCGCATCGGCAGAGCATTGATCACCGCGCCCATATCAATCAGGATATCGGTCTCGATCTCCGCCATCGCTCTCATCTCCTCGCCAATTCCGCCGAAGTCCTCGAGGAAGACCGCAATGTCATAGTCGGAGTTGGGGCGTGCGTCGCCCCGGGCGCGCGAGCCGAATAGCACGACGCGTTCGATGCGCTCCCCATAGGCGCTTCTCAGCGCGGTGCGGAAGCGGCTCAGGACGGGATCGTTCAACTGGCGCATACGGACCTATACCATGAGTGCGGAGGGCGCTTGAGAAAGTCGGGTTAACAATATCAATCGCTTGCCGCCCCTGCCGATATGAAAAATCGCCAGAACCGCCGCCGAATCGGCGAATTTCGGCTAAGCCTGCCGCCGCGCGACGGCGCGAAAGCTCAACATGGCACGGCGACGCAAGGGGTCTGGCAGAAATTGCTGAAGGCGGGCGGCGAGATAGAGCTGCCAGGGAAACGCGATAACCGCCTTTCGTCGTTCTATGCCCCGGCGGATGCGGCGGGCCGCGTCTTCGGCGCCGACCAGGAACGGCTTCGCGCTGCTGAAAGACCCAGTCATCGGCGTGTCGACGAAGCCGGGGCAGACGATGCTGACCGAGACGCCGTCCGCGTGATAGAGCGCGCGGGTCGCCAGCCCAAAGGCGACGATAGCGGCCTTGCTGGCGGCGTAGGTCGGCGAATCGGGGGGCGGGGCGAAGGCAGCAATCGAGCTGAACAGAGCGATCTGCCCCGCGTGTCGATCCCGCATCCTAGGCGCTATCGGCGCGAGGGCGTTCATGACGCCGTTCAGATTGACGTCGAAGAGATCGGCTGATTTTGTCAGGTCTTCGACCGCGCCAACGGCCGGGGTGACCATCGACACGGCGGCGCTCGCGATCAGGCAATCGATCGGCGTCGCGGTGTCGATCTCGAGAAGAAATCCGCTCATCGCCTGGCGATCGCGCACATCGATTCTCCCGATGCGCACCTCTGCGCCTCGGGCCCGCGCCTCCGAAGCCGTCGCTTCCAAGTGCATGGCATTTCGTCCGATCAGGGCGAGCGCGACGCCGGGCGCCGCGTATTCAAGCGCCAACGCGCGGCCGAGGCCGCTGCTCCCCCCGGTGATCGCGATGACGGGCGGCGGCATGCGAAAGTCCCTCTCAGTCTATGCCCGGCATTGAAGGAAGACGCGGCTACGTCGCCTGAGTTAGGCACGGGCGCCTTCCTGCCGATCAGCGAGGTCCGAAACCTGCGCCGTTACCGGGATTTTTCCTTGATCGGCGAAAGGCGGTGTTGATGGATCCCGCAAAAACACAGCCGGCTGTTCTCCCGCGATCGAACCCCGGACCCGAACAGAATCCAGTTGGACGAACTTTGACCTGTCACGCCAAAATGCCATGACGACGCCGATTGCCGAAACAACGAACACGGTAAAGCCGACTACATCAAATATTGTGACGGGGCCGATAATATTTACCGAGTGCTGCCCGAAGATTAATACAAGCAGAAAGCCGCCGATGATCAGGAGCCGTATCTCAGTAGACCCAAAGCCGAAATGCGATGCCTGATGGACGCGTGAAATCGGAAGCTGAAGCACATCATAAAATTGCAATACAATGCTTCCGAGTAGCGCCATCAAAGCGGTGCTCAAATGCATGAGCGGCGACAGGCCGAGGCCAAAAATGATCATGGTGTGTGACGCAACATCGGAGCACAGGTCTACGTAAAACCCGTATGCTGGCCTTTCTATGCCTCGAAGGCGGGCAAGAGTGCCATCCAGGGAATCGCCGAGCCAATTGATTACAAGACCAAGGATTCCGATATATAGAAAATTCAAATTCACACCAGCTGCGACACAAGCAACCGCCGTTGTGGCTGCCCCTAATACTCCGAACGCGGAAAGTTTATCTGGAGTCACCCAATGAGGTAAGCGAGCGGCAATCGGAATTAAAACCTTAAGTTCTGCAGTCGCCAGAAAGCTTTTGTGCTCTCGATGCATGTCGAACGGCCGAAACACTCTTGGCTGAATCATGTACGCGCCCCACAAGATCCCCTATACAGCATGTTCCTACATTTCGCAGTCACGACGCGTCAAGCGCAATACCCAGCACCGCAGCGAGGGTGTCGACAGCAGACGAAACCAAAAAGGCCCCCTAATTTCGGGGGCATTCCGAGCGCGGTGAGGAAATCGGGCGCATGAGAACGCTCGCCGTCCAGCCGGCCTCTGAAAAAACCCGATTGCGCTTGTCTGTGACAGGCTGATGGTCGCGTGGTGGACGAGGGGGTCGACGGCTGCCAGGAGTGCCAAACCCGCGGCCGGCGAGGGGTCGTCGTCCGCCGTCGCAGCAGGTCCGGACAGTCCGGCGGCAAAGGAGCTCTCCGGCGCCGAAGGTGTTGGTCAGAGCGCCTCAATGAATTCGCTGATCGCGTTGAGACACTGGGACCGTTCTCGACTTGCGTCGGTCGCGGACCGCGCAGCGGGTCGTCGGCTTCGATTTGAACTTAGAGCGACGATCGCGCTCTGCCAAGCCGAGGCGTCATTGGGATCGAGCAGGATGGCGCAGTCGCCAGCCACTTCGCGATGGGCTGGAATGTCCGACGCCGCCACCGGCACCCCGAGATGCAACGCTTCGATGATCGGCAGGCCGAACCCCTCGGTGAGGGAGGGCGACAGCAGGCCAAGCGAACCGGCGATGAGCGGCTTCATGGCCGGGGTGGAAAGCCCTGCGACATGGTGGATCTTTCCGCGCGTCGCTTCGCCGCTGAACATCTGATCGAGGATCGGCTGTCCCGCCCAACCCCGGGAGCCGATCACCACGAGATGGGGCGCGGACTTAGACGACTGACAAAGCGTTTGCCAAACCTTGAACAGCAGAAGATGATTCTTGCGCGGTTCGACCGCGCCGCAAACGACGAAATAGGGAACCCTCTCGAGAAGCGGCTCCGGTTCGGCCGGCGCATCGAATGCTTCAGCAAGAGGCAAAGAGATGCTCAGCGTCCTGATTCCGGAGCGGCCCTCGGCCGCGAGCGCCCTCAAGATTGTCTCGCGAGCGTGCGCCGTCGTTACGATCAGCCCGGCCCCGTGACGCGCAATAGATTTTAGCATAGTCCTATGGTTTTTTGCGCCCCGCGGCGACACACACTCAGGTTTTTCGAGTGGAATCACATCGTGAAGCATGAAGACCGGCTTGACGTCGCGACGCTTGTCCAGCCAGGTCAAGAATTGCGGTATCGCAGGCGTGTACTGCCCCACGTTGACGTACACGGCGTTCCGGGGGACGCTGGCGACTGCCGATTGCCCGAACGAAAATCCGGCGGAGGCGACCAGCGACGCCATCCGTTGCGCTTTTCGGGCTACGGCGCGGGCATTTCTCGGCCTGCTCGGTCCGTTGCTACGGCGGTTCGCGAGCGCGCCAATGAGAGTCCGATAGGCGGCATCGTCTGCCGGATCCAAATTTTCCGCCCACAGTTCCTCGAGGCGTTCCAGACATCGCTGCACCCGGTCAACCTCATAGATACGCATGCCCCAGGGAGTGGGGAGGATCCCGAAGAAATTGCCCCGCGACTCTCGCAAGAAATGACGCGCAAGCAGGAAATCGACACGGTCGATGCCCCGGGGCGTGGCGAACACCGGGCCAAGGAACGCTCGCGCCAGGTCATAGACGATCGTGTTCGTCACCAAGCCCCCGAGGGTCTGTCGGCTCGTCCACCGCAAATAAGACAGAGTTTCACCGGGCTTGCTTGCGGATCGGCCGCGGTCGCATCCCGCCCGATGACTGTTGCGCCAAGCAACTGCACCGGGTTCCCGATCTGGGATTTGCGCGTCTTTAATTTCGCCTGGCGTATTCCGTCAATAGCTCTCATCATGATCGCGCCGTGTTCCCCATTTACAACTGGAAGCACCGAGATGTCAGAACAGGTTGTCACCCGCGACCTCGCAGCTAGCTTTGCCAAGGACTAGGTATGGGTCGATTCGGTTCGGGGTCCGTCGGCGCCGCGGGCAGTGCCGGAGGGAAAACGACAAGCGCTATCAAAGGATCGGCGGTGACGGCAGGCCGGGCCGCGTTTTGAGCTTCAATCGACCCTCTCACCTTCAGGATCGTTCTGGTCGGATCCATCCGGTTCCTTCCCGTTATGGCGAACCGGCCCCGAATTCGTTCGCCGGCCCGTACGGGTGCCGCGAAACGCAGCTTCTCGAGACCGAAGTTCACCACCACCGCCTCGCGCGGGAACGCGATCCGCTCCGCTAGGAGAATGGGCATCATCGACAGAAGGAGATATCCGTGCACGACAGCACCGCCGAACGGTCCCTCCCGCGCCGCCCGTTCGGGATCGACATGGATGAATTGAAAGTCGCCCGTCGCCTGAGCGAAATGGTCGATTTGCTCCTGACTGATGCGAATCCAGGCGCTGACGCCAAGTTCCAGACCCTCGGTGCAATTCTCGATTTGCGCCCAGGGAACGGTCATCGGGATTCTGGCGAGACTTCCGCGCGTCGGAACGCGATCGAGGCGTTGAGGCCGCCGAACGCGAAAGAATTCGAGAGCGCAGCCTTAATCTTCATCGAGCGTGGAAAGTTCGGGATGCAGTCGAGGTCGCAAGCAGGGTCGGGTTTGTCGAAATTTGCGGTCGGCGGCGCCACCTGCTTCCGCATCGCCAGTACTGTCGCCACTGCTTCGATCGCGGCAGCGGCGCCCAAAGCATGACCGGTGACCCCCTTCGTTGAGGATATTGCCGGGCGTCCGTTCCGACCGAAAACGAGGTTCATCGCATCGGTTTCGATTGCGTCGTTGGAGCGCGTTCCCGTCCCGTGCGCATTGACGTAATCGATGTCGCCAGGGGCAAGTTCGGCATCGCGAAGCGCGCTTTCCATCGCCCGCCGCATTCCGTCGGCCGATGGTTGGAATAAGTCGCCCGCGTCCGAACTCGATCCGAATCCGGCAAGTTCGATCTCGGCGTCGGCGCCTCGCGATCGAACGTGTTCCTCCGATTCCAAGATCAGGGCTCCCGCGCCTTCTGAGACCACGAGCCCGTCGCGACCCTTCGCGAAAGGCCGACAGGTGGAACGGCTGAGGATCCTCATGGAATCCCAAGCCATAAGCGATCCCTCGGTCAGGCAAGCCTCCGTACCGCCGGCGATCGCCGTATCGACCAACCCTGTTCGGATCATAGAGGCCGCAATCCCAATAGCGTGCGACGAAGATGCGCACGCGCTGGAGGTCACGAAGCATGGACCCCTCGCCCCAATGGCCATGGAGACCAAACTCGCGCACGCGCTCATCATCGCTCGGACGATAGTAAGGGGGTGAGCCTTCTTTCCTTCCAAATAAAGTCTCCGATACTGAGTTTCTACCGTCTCTTGGCCGCCGGCGCCGGCGCCGAGAACGACGGCGACCCGCTCGGAATCTTGAAGAGGCCAAGCGATTCTTGCGTCAGCTAGCGCGCGAAGCGTCGCGGCAATGGCGAAGCCTGAGTTTCGATCGACAGGAGCAAGCGACGGCAGGGGCAGATCCTCGAGACAAGTCGAATCCCTCACCGCACCGACAGGCAGGGACATTCGCGGGATGAGACTTGGAGTCGTAAAGGAGCCTTCGCCGTCGACGAGTGACCTCCAAAAATCGTCCAGCGTCACCCCGGCGTTCGATACGACACCCACGCCGGTGACGAACACTCTGTTCACGCCTTGCCTTTCCCTTCGATCGCGCGCACAGCCATATCAATGAAGTCGCTAATCTTCTCCATTTTGGACTCGGGATCATTGGCGTTAAAGTCGATGTCCACTTTGTAGTGCTCTTCAAGCTCGAAAACACACTCGATTGCATCAAACGAATTGAGGCCTGTCTCCGAGAAAGGTGTTGCCTCAGTCCAGCTCGAAGCGTCGGTTTGGGCCCTTCTTCTTATGATTTCCTGCAGAACGTGGGCCACGTCCGCCCTGACAGCGTTTCCGGCGTCGCCGTAGGTCGGTCCTTCTTGATGTCGTGTCTCCGGCATGCTCTTTCCCTTAATTTCTATTCCGCCCGTTTGGCTACTCCAGCAGAAACGGCGACGTCTTAAAGTGCCTTTTCGTAGATTCGAAATACCCTACTCTTTCGTGCCGGCAACCTCATGACAGGTGCAATTGCGGCTCTGTTCGTTTCCAGAATCCAGCTGTATTCGACCTCATCCAGTCCGGCGTCGCGTGCATCCTGGACAGATTTCGCCATGAGAGCGGCCAACGCGGCAATGCCGACGATAGTCTCACGCCACTTTTTTGCGGTCGCAGCTAAGACAACCCGGGCGCGCCGCGTTCCCCGACCGTGGAGACGCCACATTAACCGAGGCAGTCCAGTAGGAAAGAGCCGCCCTCCCAGCCCCTGAAGCGCTTCATTGACGTCCGGTATCAGGACAACAATCGACACAAGCTCTCCTTTGTAGAAGGCAAGACTTATCCACTTGGGCTTAACGAAGGGCAACATGCTTTTTGCAACGAACGCGGCCTCGTCCGGACCGACCGGTAGCGACCAAAGATTTTCTGACCACGCCTCGTTGTAGAAGTGCATTAGCGTTGAAAGGTCTTTGAAGAAGGTGCGATAGGAGCTCGCACGAATGTCGATCCGAGGCGCCTGTGGTTTCGCCATTTCCCGCTGAACGCGTTGGGAGACGGTCGATTTGCGCACATCGCAGAGGAATGCATAAAGATCGATTCTTTTGGCGTATCCGAGCGACTCCAAACTGCGAGAATAGTACGGAGGACAGTGGTTGGTCTGCACGACATGGGTTTCTTCGAACCCCTCGACCAGAAGCCCGCTTTCACCATTGATGTTCAGTCCGAACGGCCCGCGCGATGTGACCATTCCTTTTATGCGGAGAAATGATTCCGCGGACTCGAAAAGTGCCTGGAAGCATCGGGGGTCTTCAATCAACTCCAGGAAGCCAAAAAACCCAGATCTGTCACGGTATTTTAGCTGATGGCCCGCGTCAATGGTTGCCACGACGCGCCCAACGGGTTCGCCTCCCGCATAGGCTACGAAGGGCTGAACGTCGTTTTCTCTAAGGAAGGGGGACTTCTTCGGATCGAACATCAATCTCACTTCGTAGTGAAGCTGTTCGATCCACATTGGATTCGCAGATTCGGCTCTGTGGGCGACCGATATGAAATCCTCCAGACCTGCCCGGTCGCGAACCGGACGCACGTCAAATCCGTTCATCCTTCCTCTGACACGCTTGGTAACGCGGTTCTTGACAGGCTCATTTGTTCGGCAAGGCACGAGACAGCGAACTCGATGTCTTTCCGAGCATGCTCCGAGCTAATAAAGAACCGCAGGCGCGCCGCTCCGTTGGCGACCGCAGGGTGAACGATCGGTTGAACATTGATGCCTCGGAGGAGCAGGTTTGAACTGATCGCCACGGCCTGGACGGAATCTCCGACGATAACGGGCATGATTGCCTCACCGACGCTCTTGCCCAAGTCCAGACCTTTCGAGCGCGCTAAGCGGTCAAAGAGGGCCGCGTTTCGGCGCAGTTTACCGACCCTGTCCTGGCTTTTCATAAGGAGCTGATAAGCGCTCAGGGCAGCAGCCGCGAAAGCAGGCGGGAGAGCGACGCTGAAAATAAATCCGCCAGCGTTATGCTTAAGATATTCGACGACGACCGAGGATGTGGAGACGAATCCGCCACATGAGGCAAGGGTCTTGGACAAGGTCCCCATCCAAATATCGACACGGCGAGGATCAACACCGAACCGTTCGAAGGCGCCATATCCATTCTCTCCTAAGACGCCGAGTCCATGCGCGTCGTCAATCATCAACAGGGTGCGGTACCGCTCCTTGATTTCGATTAGCTTCGGCAGGTCGCAGACGTCACCGTCCATGCTGTAGAGCCCTTCGGCCACAATCAGGACGCGCTGATACTGGCTCCTCCGCCAGCCCAACGCATCGTCGAGGGCGTCAAGATCATTATGTGGGAACGATCTGACTTTGGCGCTCGAGAGCTTGGCGCCGGTGATGATGCTGTTGTGCGCAAGCGAGTCTATCAGAATTAAATCATGAGGACCCATAAGGGTCTCGATCACGCTGACATTCGTTCCATATCCACTCACGAATGACAGGCTTGCTTCATGGTGATAGTGGCGCGCCAGCGTCTCTTCAAGATCGTGATGGATAGGCCGCTCTCCGGCCACGAGGCGGCTGGCTGACGGAGACACCCCATAGCGCTCTATTGCATCGATCGCAGCTCGATGGACGTCGGGATGCTGGTTAAAACCCAGATAGTCGTATGAGGAAAAATTGACGAGAACTCGCCCGTCAATCACCGTTGAGGCGCCAGCGCGGCCCTCGTGAACCAGGAAATACGGCCGCCTATAGCCGAGCCGGTCAATTTCCGCGGCGACCGCCCGCTGCTCCTTCAGTCGCGGCAAGGCGCCAAAAGAATCTGCCGCGCAGTCGGCATCTGCATCGAGACCAGGCTCGTTAACGGGGTCCACGCCAAGACTCGTCTGCTGTTCCCTTTTGGCGGGCTCGCCTTTCGAAGCAATCCCGGTCCGAACGAGGGTCATCGGCTCAAGGCTCACGCTGGAGCGCAGGCGAACGTTCTGACGCGGTTCGGCGTGGCTCATCGACTTGGTCGCAAGATGCCGTAGCCCGCGTGCAACTACGGGTGAGCGCCGGAGCGACGATGCGCCAATGCAGGGGCAGCGACAAACCGTGAGCCAAGACGGTCGAAATCGCACGCTGCCCCGATGGGAGCAAATCCAAATCCGCGACACTCGGCGCGCCGGGGAGTCGGCAGGCGCGATCTGCAGCCGCAATCTCTCCACCCTCTAGAGAAGAAGCTCTCCCCAACACCACCACCAGAAAGATTACGGCGAATATTGGACGGCTCTTTCACGCACCTGTCGAACGTGGAACGAGCGGTCGCAGCGAATTTTCCTGCGTCTTTTGACCGGAGTTCCGTCTGCCTGTCAACCGGGCGGTCGAGCGAGCGAGCGAGCCACGCCGAGCATGTCAAACTCCAATATATAACCGTTTATAAGAAGTCAATCCCGGCTTATTCGTTTCGTTAACCCAAGCGAATAAAGAATAACGGCTATTGCATACAATCCTTCAGACATGCCTGGGAGGAAAATACGGTACATCAGTGCAAATTACTGAAGGAAGTCCCGTTCACACTAGCGGCGTCTCACTCAACATCGCTGCACCGCCTCCGCTTTTTTTATACCGCGCTGGGGCCAAGGCGTTACAATTTGGCCACACCGAGGCGGATAGCGTGTGCGGCGGGTAGCCAGGGGCGACCCTCGTCTGATAGAAGTTGGACGAAATCGGGGCGAGAAATGCGGCGACCGTGTCGATCAGGATTGTTCGTTTCGCTTTGCTCTGCGGGCGCGTTGACTCTCGTTGGCTGCGCGTCGCTGCCGGAACTCGGGGCCAAGCGCATCGGACGTGACGACCCGTCAAATCGACGGCAATCAAGTCCAGAGATACACTGTCGTCGACATCAACCCGACCACGATCGATGCGCTCAAGCGCAGGGGCGTCGGCAGCTTCTACTCCCAGTTTGGCGACCGCCGGGTTTCGGCGGAGTCGGTCATCGGCGTCGGCGACGCGGTCACCGTGACGATTTGGGAAGCCGGCGCTGGAGGCTTGTTCTCTGGGACAGGATCGGCGGCCACGACTGTGGTCAGTTCGGTCAGCACCGGAGCCAATAGCGCGACGATTCCCGAGCAAATCGTCGGTCGCGACGGCGGCATCACCGTGCCTTACGCCGGTCGGGTTCGCGTGGTCGGCAAGACGACGCGGGACGTGCAAAAAGTCATCGAGCAGGCTCTGGAAGGCAAGGCGATCCAGCCTCAGGTTCTCGTTAACGTTACGAAGCCCATAAGCAGCAGCGTTGCAGTGAACGGCGAAGTCGTGACCGGCGCTCAAGTCCCGCTTTCGGTCAAAGGCTATCGCGTTCTCGACGTTATCGCGCTGGCGGGCGGGGTAAAATACCCCGTCAACGAAGATTTCGTCGAATTGTCGCGAGGGTCGAGGACCGCGCGAGTTCCATTGATCACAATCGTCAACAATCCGCGCGAAAACATTTATCTGCATCCCAACGACGCCATTACGCTGGTCCACGATCCGCAGACCTTCATTGCGTACGGCGCGCTCGGAAGCGTTGCGGAGATTCCCTTCCAGGCGGACGGAATCTCCCTTGCGCAGGCGCTCTCAAAGGCTGGCGGACTGCTCGACAGCCGTTCGGACATGCGCGGAGTCTTCGTCTTTCGATATGAGCCTGGGTCGGTGGCGCGACGGTTCGATCCGAACAATCCCCAGGTCGAAACCGGGCGTTCGACTCCTGTCGTTTACCGCCTCGACCTTTCCGACCCGAACAGCCTTTTCATGGAGCAGAGCTTCCAGATCGCCAATCGCGACGTCATCTACGTGTCGAACTCGCCCTCGACCGAGCTGCAGAAGGTGTTCAACGTCGTAGCCGGCGCATTTGCGCCGGTCAGCGCGGGCTCAGGCATCGTGTCGGCCGGGGCGACGATCGGCCACTGATCGACCGGGCTGAGCGAACGATATGCTGCAGTCCGCTGTGCGGGACAACCCCAGCAGTTCTCATTTTGGCATTGGTCATGGCGGCTGGGGCAGCATTGGTTGAAAAGCGAGGGTTTTGAGGATGTCTTCCCATGAGGGGAAGAGGACGAAGACGGTGAGGGATCGCAGATGATTGAAGAAGCGGATTCGCGCGCCGGAGGCTTTGAGGGCGAGGTTCCAGGCTTCATCGGCGAGCTCTGCGGCGGCATGGATGGCGAAGGCGAGGAGATTGAGGCTCGCCAGCACTGAGGACAGACGGCTTTTTCCGTGGCCGAAGTTGTGTTCGAGATTGTATCCCTTCGTTTTGAGCACGTTGAAGGTTTCGTTTTCGATTTTCCACCTCGCCCGCCTGCCTCGGCCATGCCCTCGACCCGGCTCGCATCGATGGGAAGGTCGCTGACGAAACTGTTGCGATATGTGATCTCGCCGTTGGCGTTTCGAATGGTCAACCCTAGCCAGTTGACCATCAGCGCGTCCTCGCCATGGCGGATCGGGACGGCGTTCAACCAGCGCCAGGCATGGGTGGCGCGCTGTTTGCCGCGCTTGACCGGCTTCGACAGGCAGGCCATTTCGATGCCCGTCAGGTATTCGTACAACGTTTTGTGGCTGTCCGGTTTGCAGACGAACAGGAAATGTCCGCCGCTCGCCAGGACCGCCTCGCACAGAGACTGATGGGCATAGAGGTGGTCGCCGAGATAAACGGGATCGAACCTTCTGTAGCGTTCGCCATGGGCGAGGAGCCAACGGCGCGCGGCGCGGCTTTCACAATCCTGCTTGTCGTGGCCGTCTGGTGGCCGCACGAACTCCGGCGGCAGCGGCAGGGCGAGGTTGCGTCCGGGCGTGACGATGCTGGCGGCGAGCATCGTGTGATGAAACTCGGTCACGCCATTGGCGCGTTTGCGCGTCGAACAGTGGCGACACGACAGTTTGCTCGAACAAAAGTATTCCGTTCCGTCGAGCGCGATCAGCATCCGCCCGTCAAGACGGTTCAAGGGCGCCAGGGCGCCGGCCCGCTCCACCGCTGTCAGCGCCTCGTCGAATAATCCGTCGAGGCTCGAAGGCTCGACGAAATCCAGCATGTCACGGATGTGATTGTCGCTGGGTATGGACTGCATGCCAAACAGCGTCTCGCAATTGGAGCGCCCGTGCCCAGCCCCGGCGCGAAGCTGAATTTGGTGAGAAAGAAACGACGGGCTCTGCATAAAAAACGCGGAAAACGCCGCCATGCCGATATCGGCCATCGTCCAATGCGAATTCTTGCCCTGCCGCCTGTCCGCCAAGCCCGCGCAGGTCGTTCGAACCCTTCCAAGAAAATCCGTCAAAACCGTCACACAGAGCTTGAATCAGAAATCGATTCAGCGCGATAGACCCAAGCCAAAAAAAATCCCGCAATCTCAAAATGAGAATTGCTGTCCAACACCGGGCCCCGTTCGCCTTCGGCGCCAATCGCCGCTATCCTCTTCGCCCAGCCGTTGGACATCGCTTTCGTCGCGCTGGATCGTTCGGGCGGAAACTGCGGCTGACGCCTCGCCCGCGACACGGGAGAACGCCATGAAGCACCTCTATTCGGGCCCCGTGTTCGAGATGGCCCGCGAACAGTTCCACGTCATCGCCGACCATCTCGGCGTTGCCCAGGACGAGCGCGACCGGCTGCTGTTCCCGAAACGCGCCATTGTCGTCTCCTGTCCGATCCATATGGACGACGGCTCGACCAAGGTGTTCGCCGGCTACCGGGTGCAGCATCACCTGACGCTCGGGCCCGCCAAGGGCGGCACGCGTTTCGCCGCCAATGTCGACATCGGCGAGATCGCGGCGCTGGCGATCTGGATGAGCTGGAAATGCGCGCTCGCCGACCTGCCGTACGGGGGCGGAAAGGGCGGCGTCGCGGTCGATCCGGAAGCGCTGTCGGTGAACGAGCTCGAGAACCTGTCGCGCCGCTACATGCAGGAGATGATCCCGTTCGTCGGACCTCGCGTCGACGTCATGGCGCCCGACATGGGAACCAACGAGCAGGTGATGGCCTGGTTCATGGACACCTATTCGATGTACCAGGGCGTCACCGTGCCGGAGATCGTCACCGGCAAGCCGGTCGGGACGGGGGGCACGCTCGGCCGGCGCGAAGCGACAGGCCACGGCGTCGCTTTCCTCTCTTTCCGCGCCATGGAGGCGCTCGAGATTGACCCGATCGGGGCGAGCGCGATCGTGCAGGGTTTCGGCAACGTCGGCTCGCATGCGGCGCTGGGGCTCGCGGCGCGCGGCGTCAAGATCGTCGGCGTCAGCGACCATCGCGCCGCCTACTACGATCCGAAGGGCTTCGATCCGCGGGCGCTGGTCGATCACGCAAGGATGGCGGGCTCGCTCGCCGGCTGGTCGAAGGAGGCTGCGATCGATCCGCGCGCCCTTCTGGAACAACCCTGCGATGTTCTCGCGCCCTGCGCGATCGAGCGGGTGATCGACGCCGACCTCGCCCGCAAGTTACGCTGCCGCATCATCGCCGAAGGGGCGAACGGCCCGACCACGCCACAAGCCGACCGGGTTCTCGCCGAGCGCAACGACGGAATCTTCGTCATCCCCGACATCCTGTGCAACGCGGGCGGCGTGGTGGTCAGCTATTTCGAATGGGTGCAGGACCTGCAGCAGTATTTCTGGTCCAAGGACGAGGTCATGGACCGACTAGAGCGGGCGCTCGACCGCTCATGGTCCATGGTGGTGAACCGCGCCAGGCGCGACGGGGTGACGAACCGCACCGCGGCGATGGCGATCGGAGTCGAGCGGGTCATGAAGGCAAAGCAGGCGCGGGGGCTGTTTCCGTAAGCGGAGCCGCGATTCCCGGGCCGGGCCTCGCGACAGGGGCGGGCGGTTCAAACCCGACCCATCCCTGCCTGGATTTATCGTTAAGAAATTGAAGTTCCCCGTTGGCCTTGAGGGATCAAGGAGATAGTTTTGGTTTGCAACTCGAAAACCATCACCAACGGGGTGCGGGGATGTTGGCGCAGGGCGTGCTTGATTTCCAGTACGAGAGCGATTCGTCGCGCCATGGGTTGACGTCGTTGGCCGGTCTTGCGGTCTATCTCGATCTGGTGAAGGCCAGTGGGCTGGGGGCGGTGATCCAACGGCATGTTGGCGTGGCGGGAAGCCAGGGCTGGCTGGACATCCAGATGGTTCTGGCGGTGGTGTTGCTGAACCTGGCCGGCGGCGATTGCGTTGACGACATCGAGCGGTTGGAGCGCGACGGCGGGTTTTCGGCGATTCTTCGGGCGATCGAGAAGGATTTGCTGTCTCGAGCCGAACGTCGCGCGTTGAAGACCCGGTGGCGGCGCGAGCGGTTGGAGCGCGACGCCCTCGCCTTCGGCGCCGTCGGCCTGGTTGGCGCGTTTCCATGACCCGGCCTCGCCCAAGTGACCTTGCCAGCCCCTTGAGACCGCAAAATCGGTCACGCCAAGGCGCGCGCCCAGATTTGATCGGGGATTGTGGATCGCAGGGGAATCGCATTTGAAAAAGGGTTGAGGAGATTTCTGGGGCTTGCGGGGCGGTGGGCTGATCAATTCTACCTTCGAGGGCGCGAATCAAGCCTTTGGAGACGATATTGGATCAGTTTGCGGCCTGTTGGGAGGAGTTGGACGATCCGCGAAGCGGGAACGCGGCTCTTCATGATTTCCACGAACTCTTGATCATGGCGCTTTGCTCGGTTCTGAGCGGCGGACAGAGTGCGGTCGAGATGGCGTTGATCGCCAAGGCGAAAGAGCCCTTTCTGCGTGGCTTCCTCAAATTGGCCAACGGCCTGCCCAGCCGCGACACGTTCAGCCGGCTTTTCCGTCAACTGGATCCGGAGCAATTCCGAGCCGTCTTCCAGCGGTTCATGTCGAGATTTTCAATTCCATGTCAGGGCGTTATCTCGATCGACGGCAAGGTGTTGCGCCGCTCGTTCGACAAGGCCAGCGGCAAATCGCCCCTGCACATGGTCAGCGCATGGGTCTGCCAGCAACGCATGGTGTTGGCGCAGATCGCCGCCGACGCGAAGTCGAACGAGATCACCGCCGTCCCCAAGCTGCTGGAGATGCTGTCGCTGAAGGGGACGATCGTGACCGTCGACGCGCTCAATTGCCAGCGTTCGATTGTCGACCAGATCGTTCGACAGGGCGGCGACTATGCGCTGGCGCTGAAGGGCAACCAGGGCAGTCTGCATGACGACGTGCGCCTGCATCTGGATGACCCCGAATCAAGGCCGCGACGTCCAAGCCGGACGTCGACGCCGATCACGGCCGCATCGAGACGCGGACCGCGACGGTTTCGACCGATATCGGCTGGTTGCAAGACGATCACCAATGGCCTGGGCTGAAGGCCGTGGGCAAAGTGGTGCGAACCCGCGAAACGTCCACGAAAACGACAATGGAAACAGCTTATTACTTACTCAGTACGGAGTTACCCCCAGGGCGATTGAACGAAGTCGCGCGCGAGCATTGGGGCGTGGAGAACCGGCTGCATTGGCGTCTCGACGTCATCATGAACGAGGATCAGGATCGCACCCGCCTCGGCCACGGCCCCGAAAATCTGGCAATCCTGCGCCACATGGCGCTGAACGCAATGCAGACGGAAGGATCCAAGGGATCCCTGCGCGGAAAGTTCAAGCACGCCGGGTGGAATGACGCTCTCCTCTCCAAACTCCTGGCCCAATTTTGAAATGCGATCGCCCTGTTGTGGATCGAACCCCGCATTGACACCGCGGTCCGGGATTGCCATGAACGGCGGGAGCGCGGCCTCCATCGGTCCTGGCCGATGGCGCCTGCGGCGCGGGTGTAGCTCAATGGTAGAGCAGCAGCCTTCCAAGCTGAACACGAGGGTTCGATTCCCTTCACCCGCTCCAATTTCAGACCTCCTGACATAGCCGATTTCGAGGACTGAAATCTCTGGCCTTTCGGCTGCCCACGGCTGTGCGAGGTGCGGACCAATACGTGTCCGGTTTTTCTGATGCTCACGGCGCATCCCCCTGAAACAATGAGGTTTCACGGCGGCCTTGCGGACCCAAACTTGTCCGCTGTAGCTCGGGGCATGAGAACCCAACAAGCCTTGGCGCTGCCATCTCCGGCGGCGTCGAATACCGTGGTGATCAATGCGCGCTGCAGCTTGCGGATCGAAGCGGATCAGCGCGTGATCGTTGTGGGTGGACTGCCGGTGCATCACTATCGCGCCGAGGATGCGGTCGCCGAGGCCTATGCGATGGTGTTCCTGGTGGAGTCGGGGTTCGCCCAGCAAACGGACGTGGCGCGGGCGTTTGATCGATCGGTGCGCACCGTGCGGCGCCACCAAGCGCGCTATGTGCAGGGCGGGATGGCGGCGCTCGGTCGCGAGGAAGGCTGGCGTCGCGGTCGGCGACGGATCTCCGGGCAACGTCTACGCAGCATCGAGCTGCTGAAAAGCCAGGGGATGAGCAACCGGGCGGTCGCGCACCGGCTGGGGGGTGAGCGAGAAGGCGATTCGCAAGCTGGTCGGACCTTCGACGCCCGCCGAGAGCGCACAGCTTGCGTTCGCCGGGATGACGACCGCAGCGGCGGGGGCGCCGCCGGCGGCGGGCGTGCCGTCTGCGAAGTCGACCGACGATGATGAGGATGGCTCCGCGCCATCAGTGAAGGACGGCGCTGGCGATCCAATCAGCGCGGCTGAGGACGACGCCGAACCGGCGCCGATGAGCCTCGACCGCGACGCGAGCGATCGCAGCTTCGATCGGCAACTCGCCCATCTGGGGCTGCTCGATGATGCCGCACCGCTCTTTCGCGAGGGGGCCTCGGTTCCCGGTGTCGGCGTCCTGCTCGCTCTCCCGTGCCTGGTCGAGAGCGGGTTGTTTCGGATCAGCCGCAAGCTCTACGGTGAGATCGGTCCGGCCTTCTATGGCCTGCGCACGACCTTGCTGACGCTCCTGCTCATGGCGCTGCTGCGCATCAAGCGGCCCGAGCATCTCAAGGAACGCGACCCGGCCGCGTTCGGCAGGCTCCTCGGGCTCGACCGCGCGCCGGAGGTGAAGACGCTGCGGCGCCGGCTCACCCGCCTCGCGGCACACCATTGCGCCGAGCAGCTGGGCGCGGAGCTTGCGCGTCTGCGTGTCGATCAGCGCGGACATCTCATGGGGTTCTTGTACATCGACGGCCATGTGCGCGCCTATCACGGCCAACGCGCCATCGCATCAAAGGCTTACGTGGCGCGCCGCCATCTGGCCATGCCCGCCAGCACCGACGACTGGATCAACGACCGCTCCGGCGACCCGTTGCTGGTGGTGACCGGGGAGGTCGACGTGGCGTTGACGAAGGCCTTGCCCCGGCTGCTTCGCGAAGTGCGCGACCTGGTCGGCGAGCGACGGGTCACCATCGTCTTCGACCGCGGCGGCTGGAGCCCGAAGTTGTTCGATATGATGATCAAGGGCGGCTTCGACTTGCTGACCTATCGCAAGGGCCGGCGCCGTCGCATCAATGAGCGGCGGTTCATCGCCCGTCACGCCGAGCTCGACGGATGCCGGGTGGACTATCTTCTGCACGACCAGCCCGTGCGCTTCCTCAAAGGTAAGCTGCGCCTACGGCAAGTCACGCGCTTGTGCGACGACGGCCATCAGACGCAGGTAATCACCAGTCGATGGGACCTGCGCGACATCGAGGTCGCCTACCGCATGTTCGAGCGCTGGCGACAGGAGAACTTCTTCAAGTACATGCGGGAAGAGTTCCTGCTTGATGCACTCGTCGATTACCGGATCGAGCCGGAGGACCCGACCCGCTCCATCCCCAATCCCGAGCGCCGTGCTTTGGATAAGGAGGTCCGTGCGGCGCGCGCCGATCTCGCCAAGCTCGAACGCGAATACGGCGCCGCCGCCGCGGACAACGCCGAGCAGCACCGGCCGACCATGCGGGGGTTCAAGATCGCTCATGGCACGCTCGGCAAACGGCTGCGCACGGCCCGCGCTCGCGTCGCCCGGCTCTTCGAGCAGCGCCGCGATGTTGCTAAGCGCGTCGAGGTCCGAGACCTCAGCGAGCGGGCCGTGGTCAAGCTCGCCACCGAGCGCAAGCACCTGACCGACATCATCAAGATGGTCGCCTATCAGGCCGAGAGCGATCTAGTAACGCTACTGCGACCTCACTACGCCCGTGCCGATCAAGAGGGGCGAACCCTGCTCCATGAGCTGTTCGCCGCGACAGGCGACATCCGCGTCTCCGATAGCGAGTTGCATATCACCTTGGCTCCGCTCAGCTCGCCGCATCGAACCCACGCCGCCCAGGCCCTCTGTGAGATGCTCGACCAAACCGCGACAATCTTCCCCGGCTCGCGCCTGCGGATTCGCTTCTCAGTGCGTCCGCCGCCCCGTATCGGGCTTGCCTTTCCCGGCTCGCCGATCGAGCGTAGCACCGTCACGGCTGTTCCGCAGGCTCCCTGACCGACGCCAAAACCGGACATTTTGCGCTACGCTAGTCGCTCGCGTCCTTGAAACTTGGTGGCATTTCTGAATCTCCTGTGCCTGCGCCGGCGGGGCGAGGATGGGGATGATTCGTGGCAGGGACAAGCACTGGGGCGAAGAAGTACGTTGTGAAATTGAGCGCGGAGGAGCGCGAGCGGCTTGAGGCGCTGATCAGCTCAGGCAAGCGATCGGCGCAACTGATCACGAAGGCGAGGATCCTGCTCAAAGCGGACGCGTCGGAGGCGGGAGAAGGTTGGACGGACCGCGAAATAGCGGCTGCGTTGGATACCAGCGTCAACACCGTCGGTAGCACACGGCGACAATTGGTCGAAGAAGGGTTCGAGGCGACCCTGCTGCGCAAATACAATCCGAATTCCGCCCGTCCCCGAATTTTCGACGGCGCGGCCGAGGCCAAGTTGATCGCCTTGGCCTGCTCTCCGGCTCCCGAGGGCTTCGCGCGTTGGAGCCTGCGGCTGCTCGAAGAGAAGGTCGTCGAACTGAACATCGTCGAGAAAGCGAGCGATAACACGATCGGACGGACTCTAAAAAAAACACTCTCCAACCGCACCGCAATCGGCAATGGGTGATTCCACCCGACGCCAACGCCGCCTTCGTCGCAGCGATGGAAGACGTGCTGGAAACCTACCAAAAGCCGCGTGATCCCGAGCGGCCCTTGGTCTGTCTCGATGAAACGTCGAAACAGTTGGTCATAGAGACGCGCAAGCCGATCCCAGCCAAGCCCGGGCAACCGATCCGGTACGATTACGAGTACGAACGCAACGGCGTGGCCAACATATTCATGACGTTCGCTCCGCTGGAGGGCTGGCGCAAAGTCAAGGTCACCGACCATCACGCCGCCGTCGATTACGCGCAAGTGCTCAAAGAACTATCCGACGTCCATTTTCCCGACGCCAAACAGATCGTCCCGGTTCAGGATAACCTGAGCACGCACACGGCGGCCTCGCTCTACGTGGCCTTCCCGCCAGAGGAGGCTCGCCGCCTCGCCAAGCGTTTCGAGTGGCATTATACGCCCAAACACGGAAGCTGGCTCGACATGGCAGAATCCGAACTTGCCGTCCTGACCAACCAATGCCTCGATCGCCGCATTCCCGACAAGCCAACGCTCGCAAAAGAGATCGCCGCTTGGGAGGCCCATCGAAACAAACATCACGCCAAAGCCGATTGGCAGTTCACCACCAACGATGCCCGCGTCAAACTCAAGAGACTATACCCCCAATTTTGAGCGACTTGGGCGAGTAGGTCAGGAGGTCTGAATTTAGGCTTGGATTTTAGGCTTGATTTGGGGCGGATTGATCCAGACGGCGGTTGGCTTGTCGGGGGGCGAGGGGATGTTTTTCACGAATCGGTTCGGGTTGGCGAGAAAGGCGTTTTCGAGGGTCTGCTTTCGGGCGTCGTAGATTTCGTCGGCTTGTCCGTAGTGGACTTGGTTTGGCGTCATCAGGCCGATACCGAGACGGTGGTGTTCGGCGTTGTACCATTGGAAGAACCTGCGGCAGAACGCTTTGGCGTCCTGGATGGAGCCGAAGCGTTCCGGGAACTGAGGCTGATATTTGCAGGTTTTGAAGAGGCTTTCCGAGAAGGGATTGTCGTTGGATGTGTAGGGCCGGCTATGGGACTTGGTGACGCCCAGGTCGGCGAGCAACAGGGCGGTGGCCTTGGCTTTCATGGAGGGTCCGCGGTCGGCGTGCAGGGTGAGCTGGCCGGGCAAGACGCCGTGCTTGGCGGCGGCGTCCTCGAACAGCGGTTTGAACAAGGTGGCGCTTTCGGCGTCGGCGACGAGCCAGGCCACGACCCTCCGGCTGAAGATGTCGATGATCGCGTAGAGATAGAAGTAGGTCCATTTGGCCGGTCCCATCAGCTTGGTTATGTCCCATGACCAGACCCGGTTGGGGCCCTCGGCGATGAGTTCCGGCTTTTTGTAGACGGGGTGGCGCAGCTGTTGGCGACGCTCCTTCACCTCGCCGTTCTCGTGAAGGATGCGATACATGGTCCGGATCGAGCAATGATAGAGGCCTTGGTCCAGCAACTCGGCGTAGACTTCCGCCGGGGGTTGGTCGACGAACCGAGGTTCGCGCAACAGATCGAGGACGGCCTGACGCTCGGAAACGGCCAGCGCCCTGGCGGGACGAGGGCGCGGACGAAACGGCGCGGGAGGGCGCCGGGCTGTCGCAGTCCGGCGATGGAAGCTGGCGCGCGACAGGCCCAGCGCCGCGCAGGCCGCGCCGATCAGCCCGCCGCCGGGCGGCAGGGCCGCCACGGCGTCCATCAGGACGCCTCGTCGCCGGGCATCGACAGGCCCAGCAGCAAAGCCACTTTTTTTGGATTTCGACGATCGCCTCGGCGCGCTGCAAGCGCAACGTCACGCTCTTGTAGTCGCGCTGCAACTGGGCATGTTCGGCCGCCAGCGGGTTGGGCTCGGCGACCTTGGGGCCGCGCTTGACCGCCTTCAGCGCCTCGCAGGCGCCGGCGTCGCGTTGCCGACGCCAATCCGTCAACAGTGAGGAATACAGCCCCTCGCGCCGCAGGATCGCGCCAATGCCGCCCGGCCCCGCCTCATCGACCTGGCGAAGTATCCCAAGCTTGTAGGCGGTCGTGAACGTCCGACGGCGTGGCCGGTCGGAGAGTTCAGGCGAGGCCGCCGATGGCTCCGCAACAACGATCGGCCTACGGCCTCCCTCTGTTGCGGAGCCATCGGCAAGAGTCGTTTCGAAGGGGATGCGGCATGACCATGGGAGCATGTGACCTCAGCCCTCAAGGGTAAACTCCAGGGGGCGTTTGTCTCATCGTCATTGGCACGGAGGGGAGGATGCCGCCTTCGTCGCCAGAGTATGAGACGCCAGTCACAATCTGCCGCGGTTCGAGGTCGAATGGTGGCGACGAGGCGCGAAGCTGCGCGATAAGCGGCGGCGTCAATTCAACCTCGAACGGCGCGGACGCTTTCAGGCTCGCGATGAGGTCTCGCGTTTTTTCCCATTTGTCGAGCATGGCGGCATTGTAACCATGCCCTTCCCCTTTGCCAAACGCCCGCCTACTCCGCCGCCTCCGCCCGCGCCGCGGCGGCTTCCGCGTGCGCGTGCTTGCGCTCTTCGATATGCTTCGCCTTGGCGCCCGCCTGGCGGGCGGAATCCGACAGCTGGTACATCTCCTGGCCGTCATAATCATCCGCCGTCCGCAGCGCTTCGTCGGTGTAGGCCTTGGCGTTCGGGTCCTTCAGCACGGAGCGCATGAACCACCAAATCTTCGCCAGCTTGGCCGCGGCCCGGGCGTGGATGACAGCCATGTTCCAAAAATATTTCGGATAGAAGACGAGCGGGTTCTCGATCCGAAGGGTCGGGCGCCGGTCGCGCCGCACCTTTCGCCTTATGAGGCCCGCCTCCAGCGGATAGATGTTGTACAGCGTGCTCGCCGCCCAGAAGGTCACCATCAGGAACGCCACCGTGTCGGCCCGCGCGCCGCCGGCCGCGGCGCGGCGGATCACCGTCTTCATGTGGTCGTCGGTGTAATAGGCCTTGAAGGCGTCGTGGTAGAGCTTCTGCCATTCGGCGCGCGACATGCGCGGATGGTCGGTCACCGCGTGCTCGAGGTCGAACTTGTTGAGGTCCGGGTCGATGTCGACCCCCGCCGCGACCGCTTTCGCGTGGTCCTCGCAGCCGGGCAGCGGCGTCAGGCACGAGAACTGCAGGATGTCGAGCGGCAGCTCGCGCTTGATGATGTCGATGCGGCGCAGCACCAATTCCGGCGTGTCGGCGGGGAAGCCGATGATGTAGCCGCAGTAGGTGATGCACCTGTGCTTGCGCCACTCGAGCAGAAGCTCGCGATAGTCGGCGATGTGGTTCTGCTTCTTCTTCGCCGCGATCAAATTGTCCGGATCGATGTTCTCGAGGCCGATGAACACCCGCTTGACCCCGGCCGCCGCCGCCTTCTCGATGAAGCGCGGGATCTTGTGGCAGGCGGTGTCGACCTGGATCACAAAGCGGGAGTTGAGCCCCTCCTGCCTCAACTGGATCAGCCGGTCGAAGATCGATTCCCAGTTGCGGTTGCGCGCCAGATTGTCGTCCGTCATGAAGAAATAGCGCACGCCGTTGGCGTGGTTCGAGCGGACGATCGCCTCGATGTCGTCGGCGGTGCGGTAGCGGGACTTCCGCCCCTGCACGTTGATGATGGTGCAGAACGAGCAGAGGAACGGGCAGCCGCGGCCGGCGTCGAAGCTCGAGATCATGCCGAGCGAGCGGTTGACCCGCTCGCGCGGCAGGATCGGATGGGTCGCGCCTTCGAGGCCCGGCAGGTCGTTGAGGTAATTGTAGACCGGCTTCAGCGTTCCCGCCGCCGCGTCGCGCAAGACGTCGGCGAACCGGCCTTCGGCCTCGCCGGCGAACAGCGAAATGCCGAGGCCGAGCGCCTCTTTCAGCGAATCCGGGGTCTCGGGAAGCATCGCGAGGCAGCCCGACACGTGGAAGCCGCCGATGCACACCGGCACGCCCGCGGCCCGCAGCGGCCTTGCGCAGTCCATCACCCGGGGGAACTGGTTCGACTGCACGCCGACGAAGCCGACCAGGCCGAAGCCGCCGGCCTCCTTGATCTGCCGGGCGATGCGGTCGGGGCGGATGCGGGTGTTGGTCTCGTCGAGGGCGAAGATCTCGACGTCGACGTCCTCGCCGAGCGCGCCGGTCTCCATCGCGTTCCTGGCGATCCCGTACAGGCAGGCGAGCGAGTTCGACGGCAGGGCGGATCTCACCCACTGAATGACGTAGCCGTCGTCGTCGTAATGGGAGGGCTTGACCAGAAACAGCAGAAACCTGCGGCGCTTCGGCGTGTCCAACATGAAGTCAGGCTCCGTCAAACGGTGATGTTCCGCCTCGCCCCCGCGATTGTGATTGAACTGTGGTCACCCGGCGGCGGAGCGATAGCAGCCTTTGGGCGGCGGCACAACCGCCGGGGGCGGGCCGCGCCCTGCAACGGGCGGAGAGCATGGGATGTCAAGCGATTCTCAATACGGGCAGGGCGGCCAGGCTGTTAGGAAGCGGCGTCATCGATGGCCGCCAGGCCGGCCGCGCTTCCGCGAGGGAAAGCGTCGACCAGGCGGCGCGGCTCGGCTCGTTAGGGTGGGGGGCGGGGGAGCCTGGCAGCGACGAGATATCCCTGTTTTGGGTCGAACAGGGAACTTTAATTCCCTGATGCGCCGAATTCATTCCCTGTTCGGCCGCGTAGGGAATTTTCCCAAAACCGCCTCGATCCGTTGCGTTTTTCGGGACCGCTTTCCCTCGATCGGCCGAAATGCGGGAAGTTCGCAGCTTTTTTCCCTCACATGGGGCGTTTCCGGTCAAGGGTGATTTTCATTTCGGCATTTTGGGTTCTCCTTTGGGTTTGGATCCGAAGCGTGAGCCCGTTTTTCGCCATGCAGCCTTGATGGCCGCATCACCTCACATCCGGTTGAGCCTGGGCTCGGACCATAATCCCTCATGCTCGAGGGCATCGGGCTCGGGTTGGCGGGACCATCCTGTTGAGCGGCGTGTTTCAGCCAAGGGAAAACACCGGTCACCGCCCGCCCGGATCCGGCGAAGCCAATATTCAGCTTCGCTGGAATGGGTGGGGTGGGTTAAGCCATTGCTGAGGTGGATTGAGCCCTCGCTGGAGCGGGTCGAGCCATTGGATCATGCCGCCTTGAGCTCGGCGCCCTCGGGAACGACGCCCTGGGTGACATAGCGCCACAGGGCGACGAGGAGTTTGCGGGCCAGCGCCACGATGGCGATCCGGCGGATTCGCCCTTTGGCGGCGCCGACCCGCGCCCGAAACCAGCGGCTCAACGCCGAGTTGGGCTGATGACGCAGCCACGACCAGGCAAGCTCGATCATGGTTCGGCGCAGGCGGTGATTGCCCGACTTCGAGATGCCTTGATCCCGTTCGATGCTCCCGCTCTGCCAGGGACTGGGCGCCAATCCGCCGTAAGCCCCTACCTGGCGTCGGTTGGCGAAGCGGCGAAACAACGCTTCCAGCCACAGGAGCGAGGCGAACTCAGGGCCGATGCCCTTGAGCTTGATGAGCACGCCGGCGGGAGTGTCCGGCTTCTCGACTTCCGTATGGACCAGCGCGTCGCGGGCGCGTTCGACCGTAGCCAGTTGCGTCGTCACCACCGCTATCCGATCGAGTTCCCGGAGGATTTCCGCCTTCAGCAGCGGCGGCAGAGGACGGCCGTCGCCGGTCCGCAGCGCTTCAAGCCGTTCAAGACAATCGCGCCGAAGCGGATTGTAATCCCGGACGCCCTGGCCGCTGAGCAGCCCCCGGATCCGATTGGTATGCTGAATGCGTTCCTTGACCAGCGTGCCGCGCTCACGCGTCAGACGCCGGCGATCCTCGTCTTCCGGGCTCGGCGCCTGAACCATGGAACAGACCCGCCGCTCACCCCGACCCCAGGCCATCAGCGTCCGCAACAGTGTCTCGCCGTCGATCGAATCGGTCTTGGCCCGCCGATGCCGCCGCGCGACCGCGATCGAACCCGCATCGACGACATGGCTCTCGATCCCGTTCGCGAGCAGCAGCCGATGAATCCAGAACCCGTCCAGTCCCGCTTCCTGAATAACCACCGTCTTGATCGCAACGCCGTAGCGCTCCTCGGCCTTCCCCCGCCACCGCGAAAGAAGGCCGAGCAAACAGCCGCCGTTTCCTCCTTCAACTGAATGCCTGGAAAACTTCTCGCTGCCCGGACTGTTCATCGTCACAACCCATTTCGATTTGCTCAATTCGAGCGAGGCGAACAACGTGACCGCATTCGCTCGGACGGTGGCCGCGACAACGGTCGCAGAGGGGACGGACTCCATCGGTTGCCTCCATGCTGGTGTGGAAGCTCAGCCTACCAAGTCCGGCCGCCGTCCACCCGCATAGGATCTGTTATATATCACGGTTTCTATTTGCTACGTCATTGCAGATTGTGTTGCAACAGCTTGGAAAGACGTCTGTTTTCCGGCAGAAGCCGGACGACGGGCGCGCGGCTCGCCCTGTTCTTTTTACGATGATGGGGTGGACGGCACCCCGAACGGCATCAGTGTGCCAAGATGGTCGTTGTCATCAACCCATCTGAAGGAAGCCGTCGATTGCGCAAGTCTACCCGGAATTTGACCGCTGTCACGCGCGTTGGGCTCGATCTGGGGAAGAAGGTTTTTCAGGTTTACGCCGTCGATGCGAAGGGCGAGGTCGTCGTGGCGCGCAAGCTGACGCGTGGCCGGCTCGTCGCCTTCTTCGCCGAGCTGGCGCCGTGCGTGGTGGCGATGGAGGCCTGCTCCTCGGCCCATCACTGGGGGCGGCAATTGCTGGCGCTCGGGCACGAGGTGAAGCTGATCCCGCCGGCGCATGTGAAGCCCGATGTCCGGCGCAACAAGAACGACGCGGCCGACGGGGCGGCGATTTGCGAGGCGGCATAGCGATCCGGAACGGATCGCGTTCCGCGATCCTATGTCGGCCGGCCCAGAGGTTCGTGTCGGTGCGCGGAATCGACAACCAGGCCGAGTTGATGCGCCATCGGGCGCGCGAGCTGCTCGCTGGTCAGCGCACGTCGCTCCTCAACGCTTTGCGCGGGCACATGGCCGAGATCGGCGTCGTCGCAGCGCAGGGGGCGCAGCACGCCTACGACCTCAAGCGCCTGGCCGTCGACGGCTTCGACGATAACGGCGAGATCGTGGTCCCCGATAGCGTGCGCGCGGCGCTTCGTCCGCTCATCGGCCAAATCGACGCGCTCGACAGGCGATCGGCGCGATCGACAAAGAGCTTGAGGTTGCGGTCAAGGCGGACGAGACGGCGAGGCGCTCGATGACCATTGCCGGCATCGGCCCGGTCATCGCCTCGGCGATCACAGCGACGATCCAGGACATGAGCGCCTTCGCCAGCGGGCGCGAGTTCTCAGCCTTCCTCGGGCTGACGCCACGCCAGAGTTTGAGCGGAGGCAAGGAGCGGCTCGGGCGCATCACCAAGATGGGCGACCGTTACCTGCGCAAGCTTCTGGTCGTCGGCGCCTGCGCGACGCTCAGCCACCGTAAGGGCCATAACGACGCCCTGCGTCGGTGGGCGAGCGGGCTGCTCGAGCGCAAGGCGGTCAAGCACAAGTTCAAGCTGACCGCGGTGGCGCTCGCCAACAAGGTCGCGCGTATCGTCTTCGTTTTGATGACGAGGGGCGGCCAATACGACGACAGGCCGGTCGCAGCCTGAACCAGGGCTCTTCAAGCAGGAGTTTTCGCCGCCAAGGCGATCAGCATCGAGGGCGCGACGAAGTGATGTGAACCAACGGACAAGGCTTGGAAGCCCGTTGCACTGTCTGCGCCGGTACGAGCGCGATGTAGAGTTGAGGAAGGGCGCGGTGGCGTTGAGGCTTGGCCAATGGCTCCGTTTCCCTTTCTCGCTCATCAGTAGGGTCGAGGACAGGCGCGCCGGTTTAGGCCGAGCTTCTTTCTTTCACGAAGCGTAAGTCATTGATCTCGCTCACGGCGAGCGGCTCCGGGGTCGCTGCTACTGGGTACAGGCGATGGGGAATCCCAGGAGGTCGAAGGCCTTTTGCTGGATCGGAGTCGGGCGGGGTGAGGATGGTGAAGGGTGGTCCGGCGCGTTCGCGGTCACGACGGTGTTGCGTGCGAGGGTCGCGAGGTCGGCGAGCAGGGTCTGGAAGGAGTGGACCGGGGCGCCGTCGCGCGCGGCCCGTGGCGCTCTTGGCGAGGGCGGCGGGGGAGCTCCGCGCCTTGGCGACCGGGCTCTCGCGCAGGGCCTCGGCGGCGGCCTTGTCGTCGTCGTGTAGAGCATCGGCGCCAGGCGCTCGCGCATATGCCACTCGACGTAATAGGCCAGCATGCACAGGAACACGTGGGCGCGGACCCGATCCTCCAGCCAATGGTAGATCGGCCGGACATGCAGGTCGACCGTCTTCAGGCAGCGAAAGGCGCGTTCCACCATGGCCAAGGATTTGTACGTCTTGACCGCGGTGTTGTCGGCGAGGGTCTCTTCGGGCAGGCTGGTGCGCACGGCGTAGAGGCCCTCGAGCGCGGCTTCCTGCGCGATCTGCTCGCGCTTTCGGGCGAAGGCGAACCGGTCGTCGGCGATCGTCAGCTCGAAATGCTTGGCCATCTTGTGCCTGCCGAGCACGGCGCCGACCGCGATGCCGATCTCGGCCGCGCCGCGCAAGGGACGGGTCTTGCGCGCCACGCTGGCGACGGTCTTGGCGATCCGCTCGGTGGCGGCGAGGAGGTCCTCGCGCTTGCGGGCGCGCTCGCGCGCGAGATCCGGGTTGCGCAGACGATCAGCCGCTCGCCGGGGAACTCGGGCGACGTGATCGCCGCCATGTCGCGCTCGTCGAACAGCGACATCTGCAAATGTCCGTCGTCGACCAGTTCCTTGAGCGCAGGCGCGCGCAAGGCGGTGATCCAGTCGAGCCCGGCGGGGCGCAGATCCTTGTCGATGCGCGCCTGGGTGATCATGCCGCGATCGCCGACCAGCACGACGTGGTCGATGGCGAAGCGGCGCTTCAGCTTCGAAACCTGATCGGCGAGCGTCATGGGATCGCCGGTGTTGCCTTCGAACACCTCGATGGCGACGGGACAGCCGTCGGGCGCGCACAGAAGGCCATAGACGATCTGCAACTTCCCCTTCTTGCCGTCGCGGTTGTAGCCGCGTTTGGCCAAGGGGCAGCAGCGGCCTTCGACATAGCTCGACGAGACGTCGTAGAGCACCAGCGTCCCGCCCTTCAGGCGGCGCTTTGCCAGCGCGGTCTCGATCGGACCTGGCGTTCGAGGAGCCAGTCGAGCGCAGCGTAGAACTCGTCCTCGCGGACGTCGCCCAAGGCCAGCTCGACGCCGAGGCTCGAGGCGGCGGTGGCCTGATCCAGTGCCTGGCGGTGGCGAGCTTGGAGGCCGGGGCGATGATGCGGCTGACGATCATGGCCAGGACGAGGTCGACCGGTCGACAGCTCTCGGGGTCGGTCTCGCGCGTGGCCTTGGGACCGATGATTTTGTCGAGGCCGATCGCGCGCGTCGCGCCCAGGACGGCTGCGACCGGCCATGCGGCAGCGAACGCTCGATGACGAAGGGCTGTTCGCCCGGCGGCATCACGACCCCGCCCTTGAGGACGCCGCGCAGCCCCTCGACGTGCTCGGCCGGCCAATGGGAGAGGTTGAGCAGCGTGCGCTTTCGCACGGTCTTGCCGTCCCGGTAGCTCTCGCGCAGCAGGATCGCGGGCGGGGAGCCGCGGTTGGGGACGGTCTCGATGTACATGGGCGTAGGATAGCGGATGCGCGTCGCACAATCAACAACACTATCTGATTTACATGGCTACATTTTCACCCCTCGCAACCCCAAATATGCGCAAAATCAGAGGCTTGACCCTCGCGAAAGAAAGAAGCTCCGGTTAGGTCGAAGTTTGAGTTTCCTGTTAGCTCGCTCTTTCGTCTGCGAGTGTCTCAGTATCTCGACCGTACCACGTCTCCTGTCCCCGCCACGTCGAACGCAGCTTGCGGATTTCCCGCACTGCGCTCCCCCATCTGCTTCGCGTCGAGGTTTATGGGACCTATCCTGCTGGGACGACTTTCGGCGCGGATCGCTTCACGCGATAGCTGTCGAACAGCCCCAGCGTGTCGTAGAGCCAACGCCTATTCCACCGCTTCCAACCGAAGCCTTGTCGTTTCCGTGCCTGCGCCAGATGACGCATGACCTTCTTTTCTGCCCAGTCCTTGATGAAGCTGAAGCACTCGCTAGTTCATCGATTTTGAGATTCGAATCATATCAGGCTGCCTGGTC
>CAVUHX010000005.1:0-150104 GCA_963741405.1 uncultured Alphaproteobacteria bacterium | reverse complement strand
CTGCAGAGGTTCGTAGAAGTAATCGCCCTGCAGCGTCCGGCCGACCATAAGCTGATGCAGCATCTCAACCGTCACGTCCGCAGCCTTCAATTGGCGACCACTGCGCCGTCCTTCATCACGTAGACGCGGTCGGCGAGCTCCAGCACCTCGTCGAGCCGGTGGGAGACGAACACGAACGAAGCGCGCGACTTCAGGGCCCGCACGCGCGCGAACAGGATGTCGATCTCGGCGCGCTCGAGCACCGAGGTCGGCTCGTCGAGCAGGTTAACGAGACGACCGGCGGCATGCTCCTCGAGCGTCAGCGCCTTGGCGAGTTCCACCATCTGGCGCGCGGCGAAGCTCAATTCGTCCGCGCGCGACGGGGATCGACGTCGACGCTGACCTTTTCGGCTGCCGCGCGGCTGCAGCGTAGAGAGCTGGCCAACGAACGAGCCCGAAGTGCGTGAATTGCGCCTCGCTACCGAGGTAGATGTTTTCGCCGATCGTCAGATTGGGGAGAAGGGACTGCTCCTGGAACACCATCCCGATCCCCTTTCGGTTGGCGTCGGCCGCGTCGTGGAGACGGACAAACTACCAGCAATGAAGATTTGCCCCAAGTCAGCTGATAGACCCCGCTCAAAATTTTCATCAGCGTCGACTTGCCCGCACCGTTCTCGCCGATCAGTCCGACCACCTCTCCCGCTCTGACGTCGATGGAAACTTCTTTCAGCGCGTGGACCCCGGGAAAGCGCTTGCTGACCCCGCGCATTGACAGCGCGGCGACTGGCGGGTCCTGAGTATTTGACGATCCGCATCAGCTTGCGATCAATCGACAGCGCGACTGCGCCGATGATCATGAGACCCTGAAACCCGATCTGGACGCTGGCGGCACGCCCATAAGAACCATGCCGTTCGACAGGACGGACACGATCAAAACCCCGACGAAGGTCTGCAGGACGCCTCCTGTCCCCCGGACAGAGCGGTGCCTCCGACCACGACGGCGGTAATTGCGGTGAACAGGCGGCCATTTCCGATCTGGGCGCTGCCCAGACCGAGCTGCGCCGCGGCGAGGATGCCGCCGATCGCGTAGAAGACGCCCGCAATCGTGAATGCAACGATCCGAACGGAATTCGCGGAAATGCCGGACAGGGCGGCGAGTTCTTCGCCACCGCCCAGGGCATAAACATGCCGCCCGAAGCGGGTGTAGTTTTGGATGACGAAGGCAATCGCAAGACACGCGAGCGCAAGCCAGACCCCCCAAGGGAACCCGAGAACTCGCTGGATTGCGAGGCCGCGAATCCAGGGATTGTTGATTCTCGTGGCCATGCCGCCGAGGAGCGCATTGGCGATTCCCACTCCGATGAACCAAGTGCCGAGCGTCGCCATGAACGAAGGCACCTTAAGCCGCACGTGGATGACGCCATTGGTGAAGCCGACCAAGGCCCCGACCGCCAGCACGAGGACGATCGCAAAAGCCCCGAGATTGTTGTCGTTCGTCCCGTTGAGCACCGTCATCGACAGGATGACCGCGCCGAGCGTGAGCACCCCCTCGACCGAGAGGTCGATCGATCCCATCAGGATGATGAAGGTCTCGCCGATGCCCAGGACGAGAGGAATCGCGGCGTCCTGACTCATCCGCACGAAATTTCCCAGACTGAGAAAATTGCGGTTGAACGCCGCGATGATCAGGCAGAGCAGGACGAGCACCATGGCCGGCGCCCAGACGGCGACCCGCCAGCGTCGTCGGGGCCGGCCGGTCGAGCCCGTCGCCGCCGCTGATTTCAGAAATGCTTTCAGGGGCTGCCCTTTCGGCGGCTCGTTCAAGGACCGGGCGCCTGCAATACAAGGCGTCGTGCGCCGCCCATGTGCAGAGGGCGGGCGCGCCGTCGCGCCCGCCCGATTTCAACGCCTCACTAGTTGTACTGAATCTGCCCGGTCACACGGCCCCAGATATCGTTCCAGTCCAGCTTGGGCTCCGCTTTGATGTTGTTGTCGTAATATGACTGCGCGTTGTCCGCGGTGATGATCACGCCCTTGCCGTAGAATTCCCGGTGATCCTTCGGCTCTTTCGCCGGGTCGAACGCTCCGGTCTTAGCGTGATAGCCGATCGACAGGCCCATGCCGCCCTGCCAATACGGGTCCCACGCGACGGTGCCGGCCATTTCGCCCTTGAGGATCGCCTCGACTGCGAGCTTGATGCCGTCAATTCCTGTCACCGGAACCTTTCCGGCCTTTCCGTCGCTCCGAAGCGCCTCCACGGCCGCGAGCCCCATGTCGTCATTGGCGGCCCAGATTCCGCCGATCTTGTCACCGAACTGGGTCAGCCACGCATTGGTCTTTTGCAGCGCTTCGGTGGCGGACCAATTGGCGACCTGCATGTCGAGCAGCTGAACGCCGGGGTTGGCCTTCAGCGCCTCCATAAGGCCGGCCTTGCGTTCGATCGCGGGGACATTGGATTCGATGCCACCGAGTGCGACGATGCCGCCCTTGCCGCCCATCGCCTTGATCAGGGTTTCCGCCATCGCCTTGCCGTAAGGGACGCCGCTGAAGGAGATGTGAGCGACATAGTTGGGATTGAAATCCCAAGGGTGCAGATCCTGGGGCTTGTTCCACTGGGTCACGACATAAGCGCCCGCATCCTTGCAAGCCTGGACAATCGGACGGGCGTCGGGGCTGTCGTTGGGATCGACATTGATGACGCAATTTCCCCCGGTCTTCGCCAGGATCGCCTTGATGTCGGCGATCCCCTTCTCGCTGTTGCCCTCGGTGACCAGGGTCACATAGTCGGCGCCGACGGATTTCGCGAAGGCCGCGCCTCCCTTATTCCAGGTTGCGTGATAGGGGTTCGAAAGCGACCGAATGGAGTTCACGACAGTCGGAGTCCCTGCCGCGAATGCCGGGCGTCTGAGGATCGCAGGAAAGGCGCCGAATACGCCGGCGGCCGCCGCGCCTTTGAGAAAGCGGCGACGTGGCACGGACAGACGCAAAGGGGTGGTCAGGATAGAATCGGCCATCTTCGTTCCTCCCTAGCTGCAGCGACGCAATTGCCGTTGCAAGCGTTGGGCTTGCCGGGCAGCGTTACGGATCAATCGATTAACGCTTTGCGCCCGAGGGGCAACGACGCGAATCGACTGACGCAGCGACCGCTCGCCTGGCTCAGCCCGAAACCGCAGCACCGTTTCTTTGTTGACGGCGCGCGGCAGAGCGTAGCAACGCATGGCACGGCCGCTCTGTCAACGTATCCGGCGCTCGTCAGTCCGGCGCTCGCTTGGTGCTCGCTGAACGTTTCCAGGCTTCACCGGAGACGGTCGAAAGTCACGAGACCAAAGGAAGCGGATCACCAGCAGGTGTATCCGCCGTCAACAACGACAATCGAACCAGTCATCAGGCTCGCCGCATCGGAGGCGAGAAACAACACGACTGCTGCGACTTCATCCACTTCACCGATGCGCGCCATTGGCGTGCCGTCGATCCAGGCGTCGAACATCGGCTTGTTCTGCTTCGCATACGCGGTCAGCGGCGTGTTGATGTAGGTCGGAGCCACCGCGTTCACCCGAACCCCGCGGGCAGCCCACTCCGCCGCGAGCGATTTCGTCAAGTGATGCACACCGGCCTTCGACGCATTGTATTGCGCCTGCGGCTGAGGCTTGTTGACGATGTAGCCGGACATGGATCCGATATTGACGATCGAGCCCTTCCTCGCCGCGAGCATCGACCTGCCAAACGCTCGGCAACACCAGAAGAGACCATTGAGATTCACGTCAATGACGTTGAGCCAATGTTCGTCAGTCAGATCCTCGGCCGGAGTTTCCGAGCGCGCGATTCCCGCGTTGCAGACCAGGATGTCAACTCGTCCCTTCTCCTTGAGCACCCTTGCCGCCGCGGCGTCTACGGCTGCCGAATCCGTCACGTCCATTTCAATGAAGTCGGTTTTGTAGCCTTTCGCCGCCAGCGTCGCCTGCCCCTCCGCCGCGGCCGCCGGGTTGCGGTCCGCGATATATACGTGCGCGCCCGCTTCGGTGAGCGCCTCCACACACGCAAGTCCTATCGCCTGAGCGCCGCCCGTGACGACCGCCACGCGGCCCTCCAGCCTGAACCGATCCAGGTACATGTTGCCTCCTCCGCGCCGCGAATTGGCGCACCTTGCTTGACCCAGAATTGCCGGCGCCGGCAGAAGGATCGCCGCCCCGTTCCCTGACCGAGCAAACAATTCTGCAGTGTTGTTGGTGGGAGTCGACGGCAACCGGATCTTCATCGCTCCGTTGAGCAGGACGACTTCGTCGCCTCGCTCCAGAACGGCGGCAGCCGGCGAGCGACCGCGCTCATCGTCCTCCCCCATAAAACGCCGAACGAACCGTCTCCACCGAGAGTGGCGCAGCCGAGCGCCAGGTCGCAGAATCGGACGCGAGCGCCCCTTCGGCGACCCTTTCGATATCGGCCTTGCTCGCGCCGGCTAGCCGAGACCGGCAAGCCTGGCCGGCGGGCCGATAGACCCGTCCAAACACGACGCGTCCGCTCGGCGATGCATCCACGGCACGGCCCCCTTAGCCGAAGTCAGAAACCGCTGACGACGTAGCCGCCATCGACCGGTAGCGTCGTCGCTGTAACGAACTGCGCCGCTGGCGAGCAAAGGAACACGACCGCCCCAACGAGGTCCTCGACCGTTCCCCAGCGTTTCAAGGCCGCCTTGGCGGCGATCTTGGCCGCAGGAATTGGATCGGACCACAGCGCCTTCGTCATGTCTGTCTTGTGGTAGCCCGGCGCAATCGCGTTGACCCGAATCCCCTCGGGTCCGAAGCGATGTGCGAGCACTCTTGTGAGACCCACAACGCCGGTCTTGCTGGCGCAATAGGCCGGCACACCGTCGTCGACAACGAAGCTCAACATGGAGGCAAAATTGACGATCGCGCCTTTCGATCGAGCAAGCTGGGGGCGCGCCGCCATTGACAAACGCATCACGCTATTAAGATTGACGTCCATCACGTCCAGGAATCCGTCCTCCTCGTACTCCTTTTCCGGCTTGGCGACGCCCGCGGCGTTGACAAGCACGTCAAGTCGATCGAAGACGCCGACGAAGGCGTCGATCGCCTTGCGGTCACGAACGTCAAGCTGTTCAAAGCGAACCGCCTTGGCCTCGTCGTCCGAGCGCGCCGCGTCGAGCCGCCGGCGCGAAGCGCCCGTGGCGATCACGTCCGCTCCCAGGCGGGCGAAAGCTTTCGCCAGGCATAGGCCGATGCCGCTGGTGCCCCCGGATATCAGAGCGCGCTTACCTGCAAAGAGGTCGGGGCGGAATGTCGCGAGGATCTCGTCCATGAGTGATTGTCCTTGAAGTTCGGCCTGTCAGGGCCCTGCTCTGCTCTCGCCGCCGGCCAGAGCGTCAAGATCGTCGTAAAGCGCCTGCGAATGGGCGTAGAGCTTGTCGAACGTCGGCTGCATACGCGCGTATGTTTGGACCCAGGCTGGATCGGGCGTCACTTCGTCGACGTGCCGCACATACGATTCGATTGCATCTTCGAGCCGGGAAAAGCGTCCCGTCGCGGTCGCCGCCATCGCCGCGCAGCCGACCACTCCGCATTCAGGCTCCCTCGGCACCACGATGGGCAGCCCGTAAATGCTCGCCTTGATTTTCAACCACAAGTCTGTCTTCGCCCCGCCTCCGGAGGCAATGACACGTTCGAGCTTGCGGCCCGCAGCATGTTCCATGATGCGAAGGTGACGCGCCGCCGCGAAGGCGACGCCCTCGAGAACAGCACGATGCAGGTGAGCAAGACCGTGCGCCGCGCCGAGGCCGAAGAACTGCGCCCGGGCGTTGCGGTGCGCGCCAAGTCGCTCACCGGTCAGATACGGCATGAAGAACAGCGCGCCCGACCCGGCAGGAGCCGAGGCGGCGCGCTGAGTTATCTCGTCGTAACTGAGCGACTTTTCGTGGAACGCCCGTCGCGCCCACCGCATGGCGTCGCCGCCAGTCTCAAGCAGGACAAACGCCCCCCAATTCCCCTCTATAGTCGCGACATTGCAGATCTCTGGGTCGAGCAGCGGCGCGTCGGCGATGAGGGTCAGGATGCACGACGTGCCGGTCACGTCGGAGGCGAGACCGGGCCGGCAGGCGCCGGAACCAAGAAGCGCGACAGGATAGTCCGCGCCGCCGACCAGCACCGGGGTTCCTTCCTCCAATCCGGTCTCGCGCGCGGCTTCGGGCGTCACAGAGCCGAGAATCTCCAGCGGTTCGCGGATCGGCGGCAGTTTGGCGCGATCGACTCCGAGGCGTTCGATCATGGTCTCGGACCAGCGCCGGGTCTGCGGATCCATCAGAAAGCTGCACGAGGCGTCGCCGGTATCCATCGCGGCTTCGCCTGTGAGTCGCAGATTGACAAAATCCTTGGGCATGAGGACGGCCCGCGCCGCGGCATAGGCCGCAGGATCGTTGTCGCGCAACCAAATCAATTTGAAGCCTGGCCACGCCGGGGTCGGCGGGTTGCCGCATTCGGAAAGGAAGGCCGAGGCGCCGTGTTCGCGCTCGAAGTCGGCGACGATCCCGGCGGTTCGCTTGTCGTTCCAGAGAGGCGCCGTCTCGCGGGTCGGGCGCCCCGCCTCGTCGACAAGGACGGTTCCGTGCATCTGCCCGCAGGCGCAAACCGCCGCTATCCGGCCGCGCGCGCTTTCAACGGCGGAAAGCGCGTCGCGAATGGACGCCGCCACGCCGGCCCACCAGTCGAGAGGCCGCTGCTCCGCCCAGCCGAACTGCGGCACGATCTGGTCGTGTTCCCGGGCAGCGATGTGCAGAATCGCTCCCGTTCCGTCAACCAGCGCTGCACGCACGCTGCCCGTGCCGACATCGATGGAAAGTGTAAGGTCACGGGCCAAGGGAATGTCTCGCGGGCTCGATAACTCACCGCCTCAGGGAACCGGCGCCATACTGGATGAGCATGGCGACGACGATGATCAGGCCCATGTAGACCTCCTGGTGATAGCCACAATGCGGTCAGAAAGATGTTTTCGGCCCCCCGGGCAGATCCGGGAATTCATATCTATGCTACAAAGCGTAAGTTGGGCGCAATGCCCAAAAGATCGTGGATCTGGCAGGAAACTTCGATACGAAGGCCATTTCCGTGACTGTTTCAAAAATACAAGAATGGAGATCGCGCCCCCTGTCGGGGAGCGCGAAAAGGGATAACCATGAAACTGCGTGAGCCAGCTGTCTGCCGCGTCGACGTCGCCAAGGGCGAACTCATCGGCGCGACAAACCGCTACGTCAAAACGCTCGCCGACCTGGAGGGGCTCTACGAGGACGAAGCGGCGTTCCGCGCCCTAAGACGCGAGCTCGGCGACGCCATGACCTACGAGGTTACGGATTTCAAACCCTCCGCCGATCCGGGCGACATGATCTTTGGCGTTACGCGCATGCGTCCGGGCAAGGTCGGGCGCGAGTACTTCCTCACCCGCGGCCACATTCATGCCAAGGGGAACCGACCGGAGATGTACTACGGCGAGAGCGGACGCGGCGTCATGTTGCTCGAATCGCCCCAAGGTGAAATCCGCACGGTCGAAATTGGCTCGCGGACGCTCTGCTACGTTCCGCCCTATTGGATTCACCGCTCGGTCAATGTCGGCGACGACGACCTCGTGATGACTTTCGCGTATCCGGCCGATTCCGGCCAAGACTACGCGATCATCGAGGAGGCGGGCGGCATGCGCCGCCGCATCGTCGACGACGGGTCTGGCGGCTGGACCCTCATCGACAATTCCAGTTACCACGAGCGTCCCGCCTCGGTGATCGAACGCTTGTTCGCGAACGGCTCGTAACCAAGGCCCAATCAGGAGAAGCCGCAATGTCCGATCCGTTTTCCGTCATCGCCTCGCTGGGCGTCGTGCCGGTCATCGCCATTGACGACGCGCATAACGCCGTGGCTCTGGCGGACGCGCTCCTGGAGGGGGGCCTTGGCGTCGCCGAGATCACCTTTCGCACAGCCGCCGCCGCCGAGACCCTCTCGACCCTGAGGGATGCCCGCCCCGAGCTGCTGATCGGCGCGGGAACGGTGCTCGACCCCGCTTCGCTCCAGTCGGCAGTCGGCGCCGGCGCCAAGTTCGGTCTCGCGCCGGGCTTCGACGCGGAAATTGTGGATGCGGCGCATAAGCTCGGCCTGCCTTTCGCTCCTGGGGTGATGACGCCCAGCGAACTTGGCGCCGCGGTGCGGCATGGAGTCCGGCTGGCGAAGTACTTTCCTGCCGGCGCCGCCGGCGGCCCGCGCGCCCTCGAGGCAATCTCGGCGCCTTTCGCCCATCTCGGCGTGAAGTTCGTGCCGACGGGCGGCGTCAGCTTCGACAATATGGCGGACTGGCTGAGATTGAAGGCGGTCGCCGCCGTCGGAGGCACCTGGATCGCGCGCGCCGAGGATATCCGCGAACGCCGCTTCGCCGACATTACGAAGAACGCCCGAGCCGCGGTCGAGCGCGCGTCCGAAATCCGCACCGGTCCGCGATGACCCTTGCGCCCGCCTCAGCGCCGACCCTCTATTTCCTCGGTGTAACCACCGCCAAGAGCTCCATCATGAAGGTGTTCCCCGCCTGGGCCAAACACCTGGGTCTCGCGGGCGCCGTGATAAAGGGCGTCGATTTGCCGCTGCATGCGCCGGCGGCCGAGTATCGGTCAGCCGTCGAATTCGTAAAAGAGGATCCTCTCTCTCTCGGCGCCTTGGTGACGACACACAAAATTGACCTCTATCACGCTTGCCGCGATCAGTTTGACGAGATCGACCCGCACGCGCGCTTCATGGGCGAGACGAGTTGCTTGTCGAAACGGGACGGCCGGCTGATCTGCCACGCCAAGGACCCGATTTCCTCGGGACTCTCGCTCGACGGGTTCTTGCCCGAGCTGCATTTCGAACGAACGGGCGCCGAGGTCTTCTCAATGGGCGCCGGCGGATCGACGATCGCTCTGACCTGGCATCTGATGCAGCGCAGCCGAGGCGCCGATCGCCCGGCGCGGATCGTCGTCTCCAACCGCAGCCCCGCGCGGCTCGAGGAAATCCGCCGCATCCACGCCGAGCTCGCCTCGGGCGTTCCGACCGAATATGTCCTCTCTTCCATGCCGAGCGACAATGACGCGGTGCTTTCAGGCCTTCGACCCGGATCGCTCGTCATCAACGCGACCGGGCTCGGCAAGGACGCGCCGGGTTCGCCTCTCACCAACTCCGCGCGCTTTCCCGACCACGGGATCGTCTGGGACCTCAACTATCGCGGCGAACTCGTCTTCCTCGATCAGGCGCGTGCGCAAAGCCAGGCGCTTGGCCTGCAAATCGAAGATGGCTGGACATACTTCCTGCATGGCTGGACGCAGGTGATCGCCGAAGTCTTCCACATAAGCATTCCCGTTCGCGGCAAAGAATTCGAAGCGCTGTCCGCCATCGCGCTGCGCGCCGTCAAGGAGTGAACCGATGCGTCGCATTCTCGTCACCCCGCGATCGCTCACCGCGAGCCCTCATGCGGCGGTCGAGCGCGTTCGGAAGCACGGCTACGAAGTCGTCTATTGCACCCCCGGGAAGACGCCGGACGAAGCCGAGTTGATCCGTCTTGTCCCCGGCGTCGTTGGATGGCTCGCCGGCGTGGAACCCATCTCCGAGGCGGTGATCTCCGCAGCGCAAGACCTGCGGGCGATAAGCCGAAATGGCACCGGCATCGACAATCTGCCCCTCTCCGCGCTGGCGGCGCGAGGGATCGTGGTCCGCACGGCTAATGGCGCCAACGCCCGTGGAGTTGCCGAGCTGACAGTCGGCCTGACGCTTGCCGCCCTGCGTCATGTCCCGTTCGTCGACGCCGGGATCAAGGCCGGCAAATGGCCTCGCAGGATCGGACGCGAGATTCGTGGCCGCACGTTCGGCGTCGTCGGCATGGGAGCGGTCGGCCGGGAGGTGGCGCGGCTGGCGACAGCGCTCGGCGCCAAAGTTCTCGCTAACGATCCGCTTCGGCCGACGGTCGACGCGACGCTGCAGGAAGCGATCCAATGGGTCGATCTTGCCACCCTCTTTGCAGAGTCGGAGATCGTGAGCCTGCACTGTCCGGCGCCGGCGGATGGACAACCGATGATCGGCGCCGAGCAATTCGCCACGTTCCGACGCGGGGCAGTGCTCGTCAACACTGCCCGGGCCGCGCTCGTCGACGAAGCCTCGCTGCTGGCCGCTCTGGAATCCGGCCAGGTCGAGGTCTACGCGACCGACGTCTTTGCACAGGAGCCGCCCAAGGAGCTCTCGCTCGCCAGACATGATCGGGTGATCGCCGTGAGCCACATCGGCGGGTTTACGACGGAAAGCGTGGAGAGAGCGACAACTGCGGCTGTCGCGAACCTGCTTGAAGCTCTTGCAGACGTACCGTGACCGCGCGACTCGTCGAAACCTTTTTTTCGGGACCGCTGGGGAAGAGATTGGATGCTCCCCCAACGCTCGAAACACGCCTCTACTGGCTCGGCCAAGCCGGTTTTGTCGTCGAGATTGGCGGGTGGCGGATCGTGATCGATCCTTACTTGTCCGACACTCTGGAGGCGAAGTACGCACGCACGCCCTACTCGCACAAGCGCATGGCTCCGGCCCCGGCCACCCCGGAGGAGCTCGGCGGCATCGACTTGGTTCTTTGCACGCATCATCACACCGACCACATGGACCCTGGAACGCTCGCGCCCCTGGCTCGGAGGTTGCCTGGCCTCCGTTTTGTCGTGCCCGCAGCGTCGGCCGCGCTGGCGCGCGAACGAACGGAGGCCAGCGACGACCGTCTCGTTCTTATGGATGCCGGCGAGACCATTTCGCCTCTCCCGGGCATTACGGTGCGGGCGCTGCGGGCGGCGCACGAGACGATCGAACGGGACGAGGCCGGCCGCTGCCGGTTTCTTGGATACGCGGTCGCCACCCGCGGCGCGTCGATATTCCATTCAGGCGACTGCACTCCTTATGAAGGCCAGGTCGAGGATCTCGCTCAGGCGGCGCCGGATCTGGCCCTTCTGCCGGTGAACGGAAGGTCCGCTACGCTGCGCCAGGCGGGCTTCGCGGGCAACTTCAGCATCGCCGAAGCGCTGGCGCTGTGCGGCGGCGCCGGCGTACGTTCCATGATCGCCCATCACTACGGGATGTTCTCATTCAACACGGTTGATCCCGCAGCGATAGACCGCGCGCTTGCGGCCGCTCCGGTTCATGCGCGTCGTGCGCGAGCACATATGGCCTGGACTTTGCGGTTGGATTAGGTTGCGCCTCTTTTTCAGAGGGTTTCGCCAATGGCGCTGACAGATCTCGCCCCGATCCGCGCGACGCCAGTCACTGTTATCGAGGCGACCCGCCCGACCTATGAGCAATTGCGAAAGTCCGAGCGCAAAGTCGCCGACATTCTTCTCGCCGATCTGCGTCGCATACTCCCGGCGACTCTGGCGCAGACCGCTGAACTCGCGCGGGTCAGCCAGCCCGCAATCATTCGATTCTGCGTCGCGATCGGTTGTTTCGGCTTCCAGGAATTCAAGCTTCGCCTCGCTCACAGCCTCGCGCTACGTACGCCGGCGACACACTCAGTGCTGTCTGCTGCGGATGATCTCCGCTCTGTAATCGAGAAGATATTCGACTACACGATCACGAGTTCTCGATTGGGCGCGCAACCACCTTGATCTCGGCGCGATCGACGAAACGGTCGTTTTGCTCGGCGTGCCGTGCGGCGCACAACTCGATTCACACTAGCTGATCATGGCTGCATCGATGATGGGCCCGAACGACGTTGCACTGATGAATTCCAACTCCGGCCGTACGCGCTCCCTCATCGAGATCGCTCGGACCGCGCGCGCCTGCGGGGCGAAAGTCATCGGCGCCACTGGATCGCAATCTCCTCTTGCGGCCAAGTGCGACGTCCCGCTCATTGTCGAGACGCTTGACAATACGAACATCTTCACGCCGAGGATTTCGCGCATCGCCGCGTTCGTCGCCATCGATGTCCTGTCGACCGCGGTCGGATTCAGGCGCGGGGAGGAACATCAGGAGCGCATCCGACAGACGAAGCGGCGTCTGAACAATTTGCGTTTTGGGCGCGAGCCATGAACCGCTGGCTGTGACAGCGCCGAACCGCCCGCACCCACGACGAGCCGCAACAGGCTCGCGCGAAATTTCACGAACGGCCCTCCAAGACAGGAAGCTCACTAGCTTGGTCGAGCGGGGCGTTCATGTCGTTCATGACGCCCGGGGTCGAAGGCGATCGGGGAGCTATCTGAGGCGATGTCGTCGTGGTCCATAACGATCTGCCCGGCCGGCGTTTGGTTCTTCCGCTTCTTCTTCGGCGCGTTCGGACCCTCGAACCCGTCTTCCTTCTCGACGCCGCTCTCGTCCTTCCACTTGTCGATCAGGGCCTCCGCCTCGTCTTAGTCGGTCGAGCGCGAAATGGAAGGTTTGCGGCGTGACCGGTTGATCCTTTGTCGGCGTATGGGTCGTCAGCAGGCCGTAGGCCTTGCCTGCTTCCTTCCGGGGCGAGGCTGGCGGGGATTTCCATCATCACGCCAGCCTCTGCATCGCAGCCTACGGGTTCCTGATCCTCGAGAGATCGGCTTTTCCCCCCTCAGCCCGCTGGCGCCGCGAAAAACCTGCTCTTTCCCGCCGTTCCCGATTCCCACGCGCCCCCGAACCGTCCCGAACGCCACGTGGCCAACTCGATTGCGACCATGCGCAAGCAATTGACGATCGCCCTGGCAAAATCGCTCTATCGATGCCCATGCTGTCAAGCCGTCGCAACGCGGCCGAACTTCAGCCAACGCTTGTGACACAGTAGAATTAGCACAACGCCTTCAAATCGGCCGGCTCGTTCGTCGCGGCGGCCGAGCGGGAAGGTCGGGAACTCGGCGAGCCATCCGCAGCTCTGGAGCCAGAATTAAACCAACAATTCCTTGACAAGACAAGGAGAGGCATGTTCTACTTTTGTTCTATAAACGCCCGACAAGGAGACCGCTCCACGTGTTCGCTTCCCTTGAAGCCACGCCGCTCGGACGCCCGCCGTTTCCAACGGATCAGCCCCAGCACGACGGGCGCGGCGCTCCGCAAGACCGAAGGCCGTGCCTCTGCGGAGCGGCGGCTTCTCGGCGTTCCGGCGCGCAAGGCGGGGCGGGACAGCCGACGGACCGGAAATGGCGCCGCAAGGCCTTGAAAAGATTGATTCCGCGCCCGGCACTGGTAGCGCCGGTGGAACCTTCGACCACAAGATCCGGGGAGTGCGCCGCCCACGCCTGAGCGTCGCTTTCCCAACCGATCGGGCTTGGCGCAGCGGGTGCGACGGCGTATCGGCTGCGGACGAATCCTGGCGGCGAGGCCTGTAGGAACGCGCGCGGATCGGAAATGGCGCCGCAAGGCCTTGAAAATACTGATTCCGCGCCTGGAAATGACCGGGTCTCGGAAGCGTGACCGGCCGAACCGAAGCGCCTGCAAACCCGGGGGTCCCTCTGCGCACCGCATACTGCTTCACGCCCGACCGCACCTTTTTTCCGCCGGCGGTGCGCGCGATCGCGTCGCTGATCGAGGCCGAGCCCGATCTGAGCCATGAGATCTACCTCGTCTGCGAACCTGACGATGTCACGCCGGGCTTCGACCGGCTGCCCCGGCCATTGCGCGAGCGAATCAAGCTTCTGACCCTCGACTTCGCCCGCTTCGATGCGAGCCTATGCGGCAAGGGACGTTTCTCGCGCGCCGTCTTCCGCCGGCTCTTCCTCGCCGAGATTCTGCCGGCGCATGTCGAGCGGATCGTCAGCGTTGATTCCGACATGCTGATCGTCCGCCCCGGGCTTTCGCGCCTGGCCGACTTCGACCTTGGCGGACGGCCGCTCGCCGCCGCCTACGACATGATTTTCCTCATGGACAACAAGGGCGACGACGCCCTCGTGCGCCAATTCAAGCGATCCCGCCGCGGGCTCGGTCTGGCGCTCGACACGCCCTATTTCAATGCCGGCCTGATGGCGATCGACCGGGCCGCCTGGCGCGCCGAGAAACTGACCGAGCGGGCGGCGTCGGCGCTCAGGGACGAGCCGAAGCGCTTCCCCTTCATGGAGCAGGACGCGCTGAACGCGACCTTGCGCGGCCGCTTCGCGCCCTTGTCGCCGCGCTATAATTTCATGGGCGACTTCTTCCTGCTCGACCTCGAACGCAGGATCGAGCCGATCGTGCTTCATTTCGTCAATGCGCCGAAGCCGTGGGAGTTCGCCAGCTGGCGCGGCGAAGCCCGATTCGCCGAGAATTACCGCGACTGGTTCGCCGCCTCTCCCTGGCCCGACTGGGGCAATGCGCCGGCGGCGACCCCATGGCGGCGGAGCCGGCCGCCGCTGACGCGCGTCAGGCAAGACTTCGCCAAGCGCCTGTCTCTATTTCTTGAGAAGGCGTCATTTCTTGACAAATAGTTTATTCTGAAAGTCAGTTTCTCCAACTATTCTTATTGTGCTTAAGTCATGATTAAGTTGTTTTCTCCAGGATGACTGCCGACGCCGCTGCCATTCGGAAGCGCCGGCGCGCCATACCGGGGCGAACGCATGAGACTTGTCCTATCCGCTGCTTTCGTGAGCCTGACCCTCGCGCCGGCCGTCGCAGCCGACCTGTTCGGGAGCGAGCCGCCGATGACCATCCCGGCCTCGCAAGCGCCGACTTCGGTCGAGATCGGCTCGAACTGGTACCTCCGCGGCGACATCGGGGTCGGCTTCGACGACGCCCCGTCGGTCACGCTGGCGACGGTCCCGTCCGTTCCGCCCGGACTTCTGGCAGCCGCACCGGCGTCGGGCGGATCCGGGGCGGGCTTCGCAGGCGACCTCGGCTTCGGCTACCGATTCAACGACTACTTCCGGGTGGACGCGACCTGGGATTATTGGACGAGCCCCTCACGCACGCGCTCCTTCGCCGTCATTTGCCCCTACAGCCTCCAGGGCGTCGCAAATCCAGCCACTGGGCTCCCGGCTGGATATCTCTACGACACGACCAACACCTGTGGCGGGACGACGAGCCTCAGCCAGCACAACAACACGTTCCTGGCCACCGGATATGTCGATCTTGGAACCTACGCCGGTTTCACCCCTTACGTCGGCGCTGGCGGCGGCCTCAATATGAGCTTCATGCAGGGGAGTTCCAGTTTCGCCGAGACGGCGAACGGTTTCGGCTATGCGGCCAATCTCACAAACCCCGGCGGCTTCCCTTCGGTTTGGGTCAACTCTGCAGGGCAGCCGATCAATCCGCAGCCGAATATCCCGTTCATAACTCAGAACTGGAACCGCACAATCAACTCCACCACCTATCGCTTCGCCTGGACCCTCGCCGCAGGTTTCGGCTTCCATCTCAGCCCGAGCGCAACGCTCGACGTCGGCTACCGATACATCAACGGCGGGGACTCCAGTCTGCTCGTCAATCCGCAGACCGGGCTGACCGTGAAGCAGCGCAACGTTTCTCAGCAGATCCTCGTCGGCGTCCGTTACGTCCTGCAGTAGCGGAACTCATTCGCCTTCTTGACGCGCCGGGGGTTTTCGGCGTCCATCGGCTGTTCGAGCCGCCAGGACACCCGAGCCTTCATGTTCCGCTCCCTGATGACCTCGCGGCGCTTCGCGCCGCTGTTCTGGTGCCAGTTCTTTTCGGCGTTCAACGACAACTTCGTCCGCAACATGCTGGCGATGCTGATCCTGTTCCGCTTCGGCGGCGACAGGAGCAGCGTGGAAATCCTGCTCGCCTCGATGGCGTTCGTTTTGCCCGCGATCCCTCTGTCCGCGCTGGGCGGCGAGATCGCCGATTCGCACGACAAGGCCCTGGTCGCCCGGCGGCTCAAATTCGCCGAGATCGGCATCCAGATGATCGCCGCGGCGGGTTTCGTCCTTTCCTCGCCGATCCTGCTCTATGGGGCGTTGTTCGGACTGGGTTGCATCGCCGCCCTTTTCGGGCCCATCAAATATGGCATTCTGCCCGACCACCTGCGGCGCGAGGAGCTCGTTGCGGCCAATGCCCTGGTTGAGGGCGCGACGTTCGCCGCGATCATCTGCGGGTTGATTGTCGGGGGTCTTGCAGCGGCCGAAGGCCGCTCGGCCGCGAGCGTCGTGACGCAGCTGATGTTCATCGCTCTGGCCTGCTACGGAGCCGCGCGTTTCATTCCGCCGACCGGCGTCGCGGCGCCCGGCCTGAAAGTCCACAGGAACGTCATCGCCTCGACCTGGCGGATCATCGGCGAAGTCCGCGCGGACGACCGGCAGTGGGTGGCCGCGCTCGCCACAAGCTGGTTCTGGACGGTTGGCATCGTCACGCTTTCGCTCGTTCCGGTGATCATCAAGTCTCGGATCGGCGGCGGGATCGACGTCGAAATCGCGATCAATCTGATTTTCGCGCTCGGGATCGCCGCCGGTTCGCTCGGCGCCGCCGTGTTGTCACGCGGACGAATCGAGCTTGCGCCCGCGCCCTTCCTGCTGCTCGTCATGGCGGCGCTGGCGATCGACCTGGGGCTTGCGACCAACGCGATGGCGCGGGCCAGCCACGAAGTTCCGCTGGACGAATTCTTCATGAGCGGGCTCGGCCTGCGCGTCGCCCTCGAGCTCGTCCTCTATTCCGCCGCGGCTGGCCTGTTCGTCGTGCCCCTCTTCGCCGCGATCCAGGCATGGGCGGGCGAGGAAAGGCGCGCGCGCGTGGTCGGCGCGGTCAATGCGCTGAATTATCTCATGATGGTCGCCGGCTCGCTCGCGACCATGCTCCTGTTGCAACTCCTGGGTCTGACCGAGCCGATGGCGCTGGTCGTCCTCGGCCTCGCCAACATCGCGGCCGCGCTCTATCTTTTTCGCCGGCTCCCGGCGAACTTCCTCGCCTTCTTCCTTCGCCTGCTGTTGCGCGCGCTGTTCCGCCTCGAGGTCAAGGGGATCGAGCACCTGCCGCGAGCAGGGGAACGCGCTGTTATCGCCGTCAATCATACCTCCTTCCTCGACGCGCCGATCCTGCTGTCGCTCATGGAGGAGCCGCCCCTGTTCGCGATCGACCACGGTCTCGCGCAGCATTGGTGGATCCGATCCTTCCTGAGGCTCTCCGGCGTCATTGCGGCCGATTCGTCGCGCCCGCTGACGGCGCGCGCGCTCATCAGGAAGGCGCGCGCCGGCCAGCCGCTGGCGATCTTTCCGGAAGGGCGCGTCGCCCTCGCGGGTCCGGTGCTGCGCGATTACGAAACCGCCGGGTTGATGATCGAGAAGAGCGACGCGCCGGTGACGCCGGTGCGCCTCGTCGGCCCTGAGCGCACGTTTTTCTCGCGCCTCGACCCGGAGCACGCGGGACGGCGGCTCTTTCCCAAGGTAACGGTCACCGTCCTGCCGGCGCGTCGCCTCGGAACACCCGCCGGCCTGCGCGGAAGGGCGCTTCACAGCGCGGCGGGCGCCGCGCTGTGCGACATGATGTCGGACCTCGTCTTCGAGACGACCGACATCCGCCGCACGCTGCATGCGGTCTTCGAGCAGCAGGCGAAGAGGCGCGGCCTGTCGCACGTCGCGGTGGAAGAACTCGCTGGCGGGCCCCCTGACCCTGCGCATGTTCCGCATCGGGGTCGGCGTGCTGGCGCGCAAGATCGCCGCCATCACGGCGCCGGGCGAAGTCGTCGGCCTCATGCTGCCGAACGCCAACGGCTCGGCGGTGACGTTCATGGCCTTGCAGGCGGCGGGGCGCGTACCCGCGATGCTCAACTTCACCGCCGGCCCCCACAATCTCGTCGCCGCCTGCCAGGCGGCGCAGATCGCGCTCGTCCTGACCTCCCGCTCGTTCGTCGAAAAGGCCGAACTCGGCAAAGTCGTCGAGGCGATCTCGGAGGTCGCCCGGATCGTCTGGCTGGAGGACGTTCGCGAGAGCGCCACGAGGACCGACAAACTCCGCGCCGCCCTGACGGCCGGCCGCGCTTTCGCCGAGCGGGAGCCGGACGACCCGGCGGTCGTCCTGTTCACCTCCGGCACAGAGGGCGTGCCCAAGGGGGTCGTGCTGTCGCACGCCAACCTGCTCGGCAACATCGCCCAGATCGACGCGTGCTTCGACTTGCGACTCACCGACGTCGGCTTCAACGCGCTGCCGATCTTCCACGCCTTCGGCCTGACGGGCGGGCTGCTGCTCGGGCTCCTGACGGTGATGAAGATCTACCTCTACCCGACTCCCCTGCACTACCGCCAGATTCCCGAGCTCATCGACAAGGCCGGCGCGACGGTGCTGTTCGGCACCGACACGTTCCTCGCGGCCTACGCCCGCAACGCCGACGCCTACGGCTTCCGCACGCTGCGCTACGTCATTTCCGGCGCCGAGCCGCTGAAGGCCGAGACGCGCCGGATCTATATGGAGAAGTTCGGCCTTCGCCTCCTCGAGGGCTATGGCGTGACCGAGGCCTCGCCCGTGCTCGCGGTCAACACGCCGGCCTTCAACAAGGTCGGCACGGTCGGCAAGTTCCTGCCCTTCGTCGAGCCGCGGCTCGAGCCTGTGCCCGGCATCGACGAAGGAGGGCGCCTGATCGTGCGCGGCCCCAACGTGATGATCGGCTATTATCGCGCCGACAACCCGGGCGAGCTCGAGCCGCCGGCGGGCGGCTGGCACGACACCGGCGACATCGTGGCGATCGACGCCGAAGGCTTCGTGTCGATCAAGGGCCGCGCCAAGCGCTTCGTCAAGATCGCCGGCGAACTCGTCTCGCTCGGCGCCCTCGAGGACCTCGTCTCGGGCCTGTGGCCCGACGACCTCGTCGCGGCGGTCGCCGCGCCCGACCCGAAGCGGGGCGAACGGGTGATCCTCGCCACCACGCATCCGCGCGCGACCAAGGCCGACGTCCAGACCTGGATGAAGATCAAGGGCGCCTCCGCCATCATGGTCCCCGACACGGTCGTCGTGCTCGACACGATCCCGCTGCTCGGCTCGGGGAAGACCGACTACATGGCGCTCGCGCGGGTCCTGCAGGGAGCGCGGGGCGTGAGGGCGTGGGCCACGAAATTTCCGGGCGTGAATCGAACGATTCCAAGGGGTTGTTGCGCCATTTCCGCGCCCGGCTCGCACGACAAATCCAATCGCACGAAGCGGGACGCGGCAGCAAAGGCCGCGCCGTTTTCGAGCGTGAATCGAGCGATTCCAATGGATTGCGCGGCCATTTCCAATCCCCCGCACCTCGGGCCGTTTAGCCCACGAGCGGGACGCGGCGGCGAAAGAGCGCGCCGATCCCGGGCGCGAATCCAGGGATTCCAAGGGGTTGCGACGCCATCTGCGGTCCGGCCCCTCGCGCTCGGCTGCACAAGGCCCGCGAGCGATGACGCGTGCGACGCCACGCCGAACTGATTTCGGTCGCGAAGCGCAAGGCCGCGAGCGCCGCGAAGAGCCTCGTCTGTCCGACCTTCTGCGTTGCGGGAAAGCGCCAATTCATACTACGGCTCCCCTCATGTAATATTACCCTCGATAACAAAAAGCCCGCTGCCGGAAGGTGAACCAAGAACCTCGACCGTCACTGTCGGGCGGAGTCCGTCTTGTTACGACCCGGGAACCTGCCCTCGGCGTCACTCCGCTCCTCTGGTACAAATATAGAACAAAACTCTGGTCCGCGCAAGAAATTGTTGCACTTCCTGCGCCTTGCCATACCCGAGGGGGCGTGGCACTTTGCACAAGGTTTGGAGCGGTGAATTTTCCCCAGGGGCGGGAATGTCGCGTCAAGGTTCGGGGGAAGATCCCGGAATTTCGGGCAGCCGGCGCGGCGCGGGCTCGGAGGCCGCGTCTCGATCCGGACCAAGTCGCATCGGCCCCTCCCGCGCGGATGACGGGCTATCGCCCCTTTCGCCGCCCGTCGTCTTCCTCAGCCATTCCGGCGCCGACACGGAGGCGGCGCGGGAGCTGAAGCGGCGGCTGGAGAGCGCGCCGGACGCGCGGGCGGCCGGCCTGAGAGTCTGGTTCGACAAGGACGACCTGAGGCCGGGAACCTCGTGGTCGGCGCAGATCGCCGACGCCATCCAGAATCACGCCACCGCCTTCGTCGTCTATGTCGGCTCGGGCGGGGTGATGAACTGGGTCGAGGCCGAGGTCGATCTCGCGATTTCTCGCGCGACGACCGGCAAGCCGGGCCCGCTCCTGTTCATCCCGGCCCTCGCCGCGGAAAGCAAAGGATCGGGCGCGCTGCCGCCCTTCGCCAGGCGCTATCAGGGCGTGCGCGACCCGCTCGGCGACGGCGAGGAGCTGGCCAAGCTCCTCAAGGCGGTCCTCGGCGCTCGAATGGGACGCGGCAATCAAGCTCATCGACGAGCCTTTCGTCGGCCTGCGGGCGATGCGCGAGGAGGAGTCGGACCGCTTCTTCGGCCGCAAGGCGGAGATCGCCGAACTCACCGAAAAATTCCGCAAGCATCGCCTGGTCGCCGTCGTCGCCGACAGCGGCACGGGCAAGTCGTCGCTGGCGCGGGCGGGCTTCGCGCCGGCCTTCCGCGGCGGGGCGCTGATCGACCCCGTGCGCGAGGAGGCGCGCGACAAGATCTGGCAGGTGGTGACGATGCGGCCCCGCGCCGATCCCGGCCGAGGGCCTGCGGCAGGGCGTCGAGATCGCGGCGCAGAAGCTCGGGCGCTCGCTCGCCGATGTCGCGAGCCTGCGCGACAGCGTCTCGCTCGCCGACGCCGGCAAGACCGCCTTTGCGCTGCGCTGCGGCCTGCCGCCGGACAAGACCTCGACGCTGCTGATCGTCGACCAGTTCGAGGAGCTGTTCACCGCGACCTCCGACAAGGACGCCGCCGCCTTCGCCGCGCTGCTGCTGGCGCTGGCCGACGGCCCCTCGGACATCCGGATCCTGCTCACCGTGCGGTCCGACTATTTCAACCTCGCGAGCGGCGTGAAGGACGCGGCCGGCCGACCCGCCTTGTTCGAGCGCCTCACCGCCGACAACAACGATGCGGTCCTCAGGCTGAAGGCGATGTCGCCGGCGGGCCTGCGCGAGGCCGTGCTGGAGCCGCTGAAGCTCGCGGGCGAGACCAACGAGACGGCGCTCGCGGATGCGGTGCAGACCGACATCTCGCATCAGGCGAGCGACTTGCCGCTGTTGCAGGTGGCGCTGCGCGCCGCGTGGCAGCGACACCACCCGAACGGCCCGCCGATGCTGGAGTGCTATCAGTCGGTCGGCCGGGTCAGCGGCGCGCTGGCCAACGAAGCGGACATGGTCGCTCCAGCGCCTGCCTCCGGACGATCGGGACCGGCTCGAATCGATCTTCGTCCGCCTCGTGCGGCTCGGCGACACCGGCGGCGCGACGCGGCTCGGCGCCTCGCTCGACGATTTCGACCCGCCGCGGCGCGCGCTGCTGCAGAAACTTGGCGAGGACGAATATGGGCGGCTCGTCTCGGTCGGCGCGACCCATGCGGAACTCGCCCACGAGGCGCTCATCACCCAATGGCCGTGGCTTCAGGACATGCTGAAGACCAACGCCGCCGACGTGCGCCGGCTGGCGCGATTGATGGAGCGGGCGAAGGAGTGGAGCGCGGCGCCGGATGAGAGGAAGGCCAGCTACCTCGCCGCCGGCGCGGAGCGCGAGCTGTTCGACGACTCTGGCGGAACGCCGCGCGGACTGGTTTTCAATAGCCGACAGAGACTTCGTAGCCGCCTCCGAGAAGGCTTTTCAAGACGATGTGACTGCGAAGAAAACCGAAGCGGAGCAGCGCCAGCGCGAGCGCGACGAGGCACAGGCGCGGCAGATCGAAGACGCGAACAAGCTTGCACTTGCGGCCAGAAATGTCGCTGCGTCGGAGCAACGCGCGAGTTGACGAACCCGCTTTGGAGCGCTTGTCGCGCTCCTATTCGCGATAGCTGCTGTCGGCTTCGGCATATATTCGCAGGTCGAACGCAGCATGGCCGATGCGCAGACCCGATTGGCGAAAGAAGCGGGCGAGAACGAAAGAAAACAGAAGGCGCTGGCCGATCAAAAAGCCGGGGAAGCGATCCAGAACCAGTCCGTTGCGCTGACCGCGCTGGCAGATATCGAAGCCGATATGCATCCGGTCAATGCGGCGAAACTCGCTTTGGCGGCATGGCCGCGTGGGGGCGAGGCTCGCATAGCGCCTCGGAAGCTTTCGGAAACCTGGACGCCCTCGGCCGGATCGTTCCAAACCTGCGGGAGCGGCGCCTTCTCAAAGGGCATGATGGGCTCAGTTGGTTCCGCCGCCTTCAGCCCGGACGGCAAGCGCGTCGTCACCGCCTCTAAGGACAAGACCGCGCGCGTCTGGGACCCCGAGACCGGAACCCAGATCGCTCTGCTCAAAGGACATGATGGCACTGTTCGTTTCCGCCGCCTTCAGCCCGGACGGCAAGCGCGTCGTCACCGCCTCTGCGGACAAGACCGCGCGCGTCTGGGACCCCGAGACCGGAACCCAGATCGCTCTGCTCAAAGGACATGATGGCTCTGTTCTTTCCGCCGCCTTCAGCCCGGACGGCAAGCGCGTCGTCACCGCCTCTGATGACAAGACCGCGCGCGTCTGGGACCCCGAGACCGGAACGCCAGATCGCTCTGCTCAAAGGCCATGATGGCTCTGTTGTTTCCGCCGCCTTCAGCCCGGACGGCAAGCGCGTCGTCACCGCCTCTGACGGACAACACCGCGCGCGTCTGGGACCCCGAGACCGGAACCCAGATCGCCCTGCTCAAAGGCATGAGGGCTGTTGTTCTTCCGCCGCCTTCAGCCCGGACGGCAAGCGCGTCGTCACCGCCTCTGCGGACAAGACCGCGCGCGTCTGGGACGCCGAGACCGGAACGCCAGATCGCTACTGCTCAAAGGGCATGAGGGCTTTGTTGTTTCCGCCGCCTTCAGCCCGGACGGCAAGCGCGTCGTCACCGCCTCTGAGGACAAGACCGCGCGCGTCTGGGACGCCGAGACCGGGACGCAGATCGCGACTGCTCAAAGGTCATGATGGGCTCTGTTGCTTCCGCCGCCTTCAGCCCGGACGGCAAGCGCGTCGTCACCGCCTCTGAGGACAACACCGCGCGCGTCTGGGACGCCGAGACCGGAACGCCAGATCGCGCTGCTCAAAGGCCATGATGGACTCTGTTCTTTCCGCCGCCTTCAGCCCGGACGGCAAGCGCGTCGTCACCGCCTCTGATGACAAGACCGCGCGCGTCTGGGACGCCGAGACCGGAACCCAGATCGCCCTGCTCAAAGGCCATGATGGGCTCTGTTGTTTCCGCCGCCTTCAGCCCGGACGGCAAGCGCGTCGTCACCGCCTCTGATGACAAGACCGCGCGCGTCTGGGACGCCGAGACCGGAACGCCAGATCGCGCTGCTCAAAGGACATGATGGACTCTGTTGTTTCCGCCGCCTTCAGCCCGGACGGCAAGCGCGTCGTCACCGCCTCCTGCGGACAAGACCGCGCGCGTCTGGGACCCCGAGACCGGAACGCGAGATCGCTCTGCTCAAAGGCCATGATGGACTCTGTTGTTTCCGCCGCCTTCAGCCCGGACGGCAAGCGCGTCGTCACCGCCTCCGATGACAAGACCGCGCGCGTCTGGGACGCCGAGACCGGAACCCGAGATCGCGCCGCTCAAAGGCCATGATGACTCTGTTGTTTCCGCCGCCTTCAGCCCGGACGGCAAGCGCGTCGTCACCGCCTCTGAGGACAAGACCGCGCGCGTCTGGGACCCCGAGACCGGAACCCAGATCGCTCTGCTCAAAGGCCATGATGGGCTCTGTTGTTTCCGCCGCCTTCAGCCCGGACGGCAAGCGCGTCGTCACCGCCTCCTGGGACAAGACCGCGCGCGTCTGGGACCCCGAGACCGGAACCCAGATCGCTCGCTCAAAGGCCATGATGGGATCTGTTGTTTCCGCCGCCTTCAGCCCGGACGGCAAGCGCGTCGTCACCGCCTCTGATGACAAGACCGCGCGCGTCTGGGACCCCGAGACCGGAACCCAGATCGCCCCGCTCAAAGGTCATGATGGCTCTGTTGTTTCCGCCGCCTTCAGCCCGGACGGCAAGCGCGTCGTCACCGCCTCTGCGGACAAGACCGCGCGCATCTGGGACGTCAGGCGGAATTCCGCCCGGCAATATCCTTCAGGTCGCCTGCGCCTATTTGCGCGTGCACGACGGGCCGGACCCGGTCAGCCTCGACGGCGTGACCCAATATCCGCTGACTTTCGACCGACCGATCTGCGTCACCGACCCGCCGCCGCCGGACCTTTCGGACGCGGCTGCTACAACAGCGCAGGACAACAAATGACCGACGACGCCCTATCCGGATCGGCCGCGCGGCAATTCCTGTCGCCCCTCTCCATTGTGTCTTCGTCAACGGGCAGGCTCTTGTCCGGCGCGGGAAGAAGGGTCGCATGACAATCGCCGACACAAAGCCGCGCAGCGGAAATGCCCCATGCTGAGACAAGCCTGGAACGCCTATCGCGGTTGGGCGAAGGCGGCGCGCGACCTGCAGAGCGCGACCGAGCGGTGGAACCTCGCGGCGTTGCTCTGGTCATCGCCGCCGCTGTGCTTCGGCGCCCTGGCCGCGGTTGCGTCCGATCCCTGGAGCGCCCGCGGTCTCGCTCGCCGCGATGGTCGCCTCGGCGGTCGGCGCTTTCCTCGGGCGGCAGTTCGTCGGGACGGGCGACGAGGTCCAATGGATCCAGGCGCGGGCGACGGCCGAGGGAATCAAGTCCGAGTGTTTCCGTTACGCCGCGCGCGCCGGCGCCTACGCTGTCGCCGACGCGGACGCGGCGAAGGCTCTCGCAGCCAACGCGAGCGCGATCGCCAAGCAGGCGAGTGACAAGGCCTCGTGCGCGCCGACGATCCAGTCCCGGACGTCGGGCGGCGACAAGCGCGAACCGTCCGTCCCCGATGACAAGGACTGGTACATTGCGGCGCGAATTCAGGACCAGATCACGTATTACAGGGACGCGCGGGCGAGAAACCAGAAGGCGTCCGACATGCTCTGGTGGGTCGCTTTCGCGGCCGGCCTTCTGGCGGTCGTCTTCGGCGCGCTCGGCGCCTGGGCGCAGCACTTTGCGCCGTGGATCGGCGCAATGACGACGATCGCGGCTTCGATCGCGGCCTATGGCCTTATCGACCGGCGCAAGTATCTGATCGCGAGCTACGCGGCGACGCAGTCGAGCCTCGAGCGATTCTCGGGCTCGACAGGGAAGCCCGATGAGCCTCGCCGACCTCGTCATGACGACGGAGGACCTGCTCGAAAGCGAGCACAAGGCGTGGCTGCCGCAGATGCTCGGCATGCAGCATCAGCTGCCCGCGCAGCAGGGACAGCAGTCACAACAAGGTCAATAGCGCAGGCGCGCGTTGCGCCAGCGGCGCGACCCCTCATCCGGCCCTTCGGGCCACCTTCTCCCGCAAGGGGAGAAGGGTAATCTCAGGAGGACCGCCCCATGCCGATCACCGACCAGGACGCCGTCGATTATGGTTTTCTCGTCGCCTTCGCCGAGGGCATGGTTGTGCCGGGCTCGATCACGCCGCACGACGAGCCGAGGATCGCCGCGGCGGGATGGGACGTCGTCGGCCATCTGCTCGCGCAGGATTCGATCCTGCCTGATCCCTCCGCCGTCGCTCCGGGCGTCCCGCTGACGGTCCAGCTCGGGCCGACTGTCTTCTATGGGTTTCTGGCCCGCAACCAGACAGGATCCGAACCGCTACGCCGCCGCCGTTCGCGGGACGAACGGCTTCGCCGAATGGGTGATCGACGCGGATTTCGTTCCGCGCCCGACGCCGGCGGCGCCGGGAGCGAAAGTGGAGATGGGCTTCTTCGGCATCTACGACAGCATGACGCTGGTCGGCCTCACCGGCATCCAGGTCGGGACCAAGGCGGCCGACGGGATTGCGACCGTCGTCGGCGCGGCCGGAACGGCAGCCGTCTGCGGGCACAGCCTCGGATCGGCGATCGCGACCTATCTCAGCTTCGACGTCGCCAGGCTGCTCGGCGACCGGGCGAGCGCCTGCCTGTTCGCGTCGCCGCGCACCGGCGATCACGCCTGGGCCGCCGCCTACGCCGCAACGGTCGCGGACTATCGACTGATCAACTATCGTCCTCGACGTCGTGCCCTATGTGCCGTTCGACGCGCTGCCGGCGATCCAGTATTCGACGCTGCCCGCGCCCAGATCCTCTAGCCGTCGACGGCGCAGGCGGAGGTCAAGTTCGACATCCGCTGCAACCACAACCTCATCTGCACTTGCGCGATGCTCGATTTCGCCGACACGAAAAAGCGCGCCAGCGCCCAGGACATCGAAGCGTGGCGATGCATCCTCGGCCCGCCGGCTTTCGGCCTCAACCGCGAGCTGACGCTGGCGCTGGAGAGGCCGGTGATCGCGCTCGGCGGCGCGGCGCAGCACATCGTCGACCTGATCGACGTGACGGCGCGAGCCAAGGGCGGACACGTGTGAGGCGCGCGCCAGCGGCGCCGCTCAGTCCGGCGCGTTGGAGAACGCCAGGAACCGGCTGATCGCCCATCGGCCGTCCGGCTGCCGCCGGAAGACGTCGAGGCCGGGCTCCTTGCTCATCGCCGGCGTTGGGCCGCGGCGGATGGAGACGTTCCACACCAGCCGGACGACGGCGAGGTCGCCGCTCACGATGATCTCCTCGATGTCGGGCGAATAGCGCATCTCCACGCCGCGGTCGGCGAGCGTTTTGGCGATCCGCTTGCAGACCGCGTCGCGATCGTTGTCCGCCCGGCCGCGCATGGTCGAGATCAGGTCGGGCGCGAAGATCGCGCAGGCGCCCGCCGCGTCGCGCGCGTTGAACGCCGCGGCGAAAGCCTCGAGCCGCGCCGCGATCGCGGCCTTGTCGGCTTCGACGTCGGCCTGCGCCTGCCCGGCGCAAAGCCAGGCCGTCGCCAGGGCGAACGCAAGCGCCCGCCTGCGCAATCGAAATGCCTCGGCAAGCACACGCATCGCGTCCCTCGATGTTGCCGTCGTTCGTCTATCGGTCGAGCGCCGAAGAGCGCGCGGCGCCATGGATCGCTTCGCTTCACTCGCGATGACGGCTTTGAGGCGGCTTTACCCGATGGCGCGCTCCGGCGGAACCATCGTCAGCGCCGGCGGTTCTCCCGCGTTGCAACGCCAAGGAGCGCACCATGCCGAGTCGCAAATCCGCCAACCCTCTCGAGGATCTCTTCACGGAGACGCTCAAGGACATCTATTTCGCCGAGAAGCAGATCCTGCGGGCCCTGCCGAAGATGGCCAAGGAGGCGACCTCTCCCGAGCTCAAGCAGGCGTTCGAGAAACATCGCGACGAGACGGAGGGCCAGGTCGAGCGCCTGAACGAGATCTTCGAATCGATGGGCCGCCCCGCCCGCGGCAAGACCTGCGAGGCGATCATCGGGATCATCGACGAGGCCAAGGAGATGATGGACGAGTTCAAGGGCGAGGACGCGCTCGACGCCGGGCTCGCCGCCTCCGCCCAGACCGTCGAGCATTACGAGATCGCCCGCTACGGCACGCTGAAGAGCTGGGCGCGTCAGCTCGGCATGGAGGACGCCGCGAAACTTCTCGACGAGACGCTGCAGGAGGAGATCAAGACCGACAAGCTGTTGACCGATCTCGCGATGAAGACCATCAACAGAAAGGCTGCCTGATCCTGTGAAATGCGCCGGCGGCGCACGGTCGACGGCGGCCGCGGTCGCCCGGCGCGAGCACGACAGGTCAGTCGCGCCCGGTCTGATGCTCGATTTCAGCGTTCAGCTGGGCGCCGACCAGGATCACGACCATCGAGATCCACATCCACATCATCATGCCGACGGCGGCGCCGAGCGAGCCGTAGGTCACGTTGTAGTGGCCGAAATTGGCGATGTACCAGGAGAACAGCAGCGAGCCGGCAAACCAGGCGAGGGTCGCCACGACGCTTCCCACGGAGAGCCACTGCCAGCGCGGCTCGCGCCGGCAGGGCAGGTACCGGTATCCGGCCGCGAGTCCGACAATGACGAGGACGAGCAGCGCGGGCCACCTCGCGTAGGCGACCAAGGCGCCAGCGACACCGCCAAGCCCCATGGCGCCGAGGACGATCGGCGCCACGACGACCGCGCCGATCGCCGTGGCGAGCGCCGCCATGGCGATGACAGTGTAAAGCAGCGAGACGAGGTTCAGCCGGATGAAACTTCGTCTTTCCTCCTCGTCATAGGCGACGTTCAGCGCGTCGATGATCGACTTCATGCCGGCGTTGGCGCTCCACAGCGCGAACAGGAGGCTGACGACGAATCCGGTGCTGAGGCTCGCGCCCTTATTGGAGATGAGGCGGCGCAACTCTTGATGCAGGAGGTCAACCCCGCCGGCCGGCAGAACCCCGGCCATTGAAGACACCTGCGAGTCGATGGAATGCGGGTCGGCAAAAAGCCCGTAGAGGGACACGAAAGCCGCGATCGCAGGGAAGAGCGCGAGCAGACTGTAAAAGACGACACCCGCCGCCACCGCGAGGAGGCGGTTGTCGTTGATCCCTTCATAGGTCCGCCAGAGGATGTCTTTCCAGCCGCGCCAGGGAATATCCCAGGGCGCTGCGGCGCGCCGCCCGCGTCCGCGCTCATGCGCCCGGCTGTCGTCGGATCGTCCGGCATGCCGCGGCTGCCCGCCCGCCGCAGCGCGCGGCTCGCGTACGGGATGGCGAAGCTCGCCGCGACGCGCGAAGGCGACGACGCTCAAGGCCCCGTAAGCCAGGAGCGGCAACAGCAGGCGTCGCTCCGGCACCGGGCCCCTCCCCTCGTTCAGCCGCGGCTCGAGCCGGAAGCGCCCTCCTGCGGCCCCGTCCCGGTCATTGGCTGCTCCATCGCGCTCTGGGCGCCCTGCTTCATGCCTTCGCCGAGATTGCGCGCCGCGTCGGCGACGGCGCCAGGCGACAGGCCCTCTTCCTTGACCGCCTCCCTGACCGCGGTCTGAGTCCGGTCCGCGACCTTGCTCGCCACGGTCTTCGCGCTTTCCAGCGCATCGGAACCGGCCTGGCCGGCGGCGCCCTTCACCGCGTCGCTGGTTTCGCCCATCAGCTTGTCCTCCGTCTCGGTCGAGGGCAGGAGGCTGGCGAGCGCGGCGCCGACCGCGATTCCGATCGCCGCGCAGAGCAGCGGCTGCTCTGTGACGAAGGAGGCGGCGCTGTCGCGCCCTTGCCTGACGACGTCGGCTGCCTGCCGCCGCGTGCGGCTCGCCGTATCCGCAATCGTTCCGCCGACCGACGACGCCGTATCCGCCAATGCGCCGCTCATCGAGGACGCCGTGTCCGCGATGGCGCCGGTCACCGACGCCGCCGTGTCGCGCACGGAGCCTGCCGCGTTCTGCGCACCGCGCCGGGCCTGGTCGATCGCGGCGGAAGCCTGATCGCGCAGGTCATGGGCTGTCCCGCGAACCGCATCGGCAGCGCCCGAGGCGGTGTCGCCGACCGTCGCCGCGGTCCGCCTCATCGTGTCGGCGACGGCGCCCGTCGCGTTCGACGTCTGGCGGCTGGCCGCCTCGGCTGCGCTCGCGAGCCCCGACTGGACCGAGGCCGCAGCCGAGCGCGCGCTCGACGCCGCCGACCCGGTCATGCGCCCAGCCGGATTCGCCATGCGTCCCGCCGCGTCCACGACCCCCGGCGATGCGCTGGAGGCGCCGTATCCGTAGGGATCATCCGCGGTCGCCATCATCGGCCTGCCGCCGTTTCCCCAGGCGCCGGCGCGGAGGCCCATCTTTTCCGACAGGAACATCATGCAGCCGGCGCCGATCAGCAGGCTCGGCAGCGGATTTTCCCGCATCGCGTTGCTGAAAGCGCGGAAGAACGTGCCGCCCCCGGCGCGCGAATAGGTCAGCATCTCGTCGAACACCTGCCCTGGCGTCAGGCGGTCGCTGAGTTCGTCGAGGTTGTCGGCAAGCCGGCGGCGCGTCTGCTCGGCCTCCCGCTCATAGTCTCCAGTCGTGGAGAGGCGGCTTTCATTGCGCCGGTCGTGATGCGCTGTCATCGCACATGCTCCTTTGCTACGACGTAATCCTCGCGCACCTGCTCAAGTGTGCGGTTCGGCACGAACGCCGACCCCCTCAGCCTCGCCATGCCCGCCATCGCCACTGCGGCGCCGATCGCCAGCGCAACCAGGGCGACGATCAGCAGGCTCCATTCGTACGAAAGCCCGGCCGCCGCGATCCAGTGCGCGATGTCGAACAGGAGGGCGATGAACCCGCCGAGCGCGACGACGCCGCCAAGCGCGAGATACACGCCGGCGCTGGATGCGGAAGACAGCTTTTCGCCCATTTCCGCCCGCGCCAGCCGGAACTCGGTCTGGACGAGATAAGCGAGATCCGACGCCACATGCGTCATCAGGGATACGATCGGACGCGATGTTTCTCTGGTCGCCATGGGGTCTCGTCCTAGCGCTGATGGGGATCAAGGCCGGCGGTCGGCCGTTGACGCGCGCTGCTCTTGAGGAAACGGGCGAGCGCAAAGCCGGCGGCGACCGATCCGCCGATGAACAAGGCCGGCTGGGACCGGGCGAGCTGCGTGGCGGACTCGATGAGCTCGCTGACATTCCGGTTGGACAGATTGTCGGACAGGCCCTCGACGCTGCGGGCGGCTTCGTGAACCGTGCGCGCGACCACCGGGGACTGCGGCTTCAGCTCCTCCGCTGCGCTGTCGATGGCGCGGGCGAAACCGCGGATCGCCTCGACGCCGCGCGCCTTCTGCGCTTCGCCGGTCCGGCTGAGCTCGTGGCCGACGTCGCCTGCGAATTGGGCCGCCTGCTGGCGGATGGCGTCCGTGGCGGTCTGCGCGGTGTCTCTTAACCCGGCGCCGAGCGAAGCATCGTCTTGGGCCACGTTCGAACGCCGGCCGGGGGACGTTTCAAAGGAGGACTGGCCGGAGCCCACCCCCCGCGACGACTCTCCCGCGATACCGGACGAGGACACGCCAGACGAGGACACGCCAGACCCGGACGGGCCGGGTGAGGACATGCCCGGCGCTGTCCCCGGCGACGTCACCCTGGTCGGAGAGGGCGCGGAAGGCGTGGTCTTGAGGGGCTCGGCGATCGGATCGGCGGGCCCGCGCGCGCCCTTGTCGGACGGATTCGCCATGAAGGATCTCCTTGGGTCGAATGAAAGGCTAAATTCGACAGCTTGGCGCTTGTTCCCGAGCGCCCCGAATTTCACCGCGACCCGTGAATGGGATCGTCAAGCGATCCGGAGCCGAGGCAACTCAGGCAAAGCGGAAATGGTTGCCCAAAGAGCGCGGTCGCAGGGATCGCTTCTCGGCGCCCGATGGCTGGGCTCAGGACCGGGCCTGCGCCTAGCGCCTTCCGTCGGAGATTGACAGTCTTGTCACCAGCTCGATCACCGCCTCACGCAGCGCGGGCTGTCGAATACTCATGAAATCCCGCAAGAGGCGGAGGCCTTCTTCGGAGCTTGGCGTAGAGAGGGTCGAGGGGGCGGAACCCCGGGCCGGAGCACCCGATCGAACGAATAGCGAGTTGTCTATCTTCGACTTGCGGCCCACTCATCTCTCCTTCGCCGAGCTGATCCGGCGGAATCACCCGGGTGATCCCGCCCTCGCAACCTGCGCGACAACGCCGGGGCTTCGTCCGCTGGCCTCTTCCGGCCAGGTCCGATCTCCAGTTTAGAACTGCGCGCGGCGATATGGATGTTAACCGGGCGTCACCAGGCAAGCCGACTTTAGTCTAATTTCCCTATTTTTGATTGCCTTAGGCCGCAGTGTGACGCGCGTCACGGCGATCGCGCTGGCGTTGTGCTTTCCTTTCTGCGGTTGATGAGCCGCCCACTTTGGATACGGCGGCTTCGGTGGAGATGGTGATGTCCGGAATTTGGAAACTGACTGGCTCGCTGGATGAGAGTCTGGTCGACGATCGCAATGAGCGCCCTTTGACAATCGCTTTGGCGACGATCGTGCTGGTCTGGGCGATGGCCTTCGGGTTGACCTTGGCGTCGGGGCACATCGGCGCGCGCACCATGCATTCGACCGGCAATCCGCCGGCCGTCATGAGCGTGACTGGAAAGTAACGATCCGGCCATTCAGTTTGCGCGGAACACAGAAAGCGTTCGAGTTCTTTTGCTTCCAGCACGCTGAGGATCAGGCAACTCGTCGCTGATCAGGGCACCGAATGCACGATCACCGGTCCGGCGGTCGCGGTGGCCGCGCCAATCACGAAAGGCGCCAGATTTTTCTCGATCCAGGCAAGTGCGCGGCGGTTTGACTCCTGCGCTTCCTCGACCTTGTTGAAGATGCTGACCGCGGTCACCGTATCGTCCGGAGAATAGACCACATAATAGCCCATGAAGCCCGAGACCCCGCTGACGATCGGCACGGCGCCCCTGATCCGTTCGGCCAGCTGGTCCGCCATTCCTGGCTTCGCCTTCATCTGGCGAATTGCGGCGTACATGACGTCCCTCCCTGTTTGATCGCTTCGCAGCCTAAACGCTACACCGGTTCCGCTCAATTTTCTACGAGCGCTCGCTGGAGACGAAGGCCGTTCACTCGCAGGCCGGAAGGCCGAGGGCGATCAGATCACGGCCGCTGGCGTCGATCGGTTCCGAGGTCAGCCCGCCCCGCTGGTACAGCCATTCACGTAAGGGGGGCGGATAGGATGCGAGCATGACGCGGACGCCGCGCTCATTCCGCGACCCGTCTGCATTATGCGCGGCATGGAACATAAAGCGGGCGCCCGGCGAGATGCAGACGTGGCGCGCGGCGAGATACTCGGTGCAGGCGGATTCACATCGGCCAACGATGCGGATCGGCTCGGCGCTCAGCGCCGCCGCCATGGCGTAAAGATCGACCGAACCGCCCGGATCGTTTGTCACAGTGTAGGCTTTCGCGGGAGCAGCGCCGGCGAGCACGGCGGGAACAAGAGCGGCGAGAAGCCGGTTCCGGGCCAGCCGACTGCAAGAGGCGCAGTTCGACCGCAATCGATTGTGCGCCTCTTGGATCCGTGACTTCATCTCGCCTCGCCCTTTGCGAATCGCGCCGTTGGGTAATCTCCCAGCCGATTGTTTAAGAGAAGGTGAATGCGCAAAAGGGGCGCCGCCGATGATGCAGACTTTGTCCACAAGTCGCGCGCGGCGGTCCCTTGCCATGCTCAATCTCCGGGCGCCGTGATTGCATCCCTTGCGGACCGAGCTCAATTGCCCGGCGCCGGCAGGGCGGGCGCCGCGGAGCGCGAACGGGCGCTCGACAGGAGACGCTTCACCGAGGTCGATGCGACGACCGCGTGCGCGTTGGCGTAGGCCTCGTGATTGCGCTCGATCTCCGCCAGGTCGTAGAGGTAGTTGACCATGAGGCCATACGATTCCGCGACGCCCTTGCGCGACAGGTCCCCCATCCAGTTGATTCGTTCGAGCCTCGCGCCGTTGCCGAGGTGAAATCGGGCGACCGGGTCGATGACCCGGCCGTCGTCGCGCCGCGCCTTCAGGAAATAGTAGGCGGCCAGAGGCTCGACCGCCACGCGCAGCCGCGAGGCGGTCTCGGGCTTCCCGGGCCAGCCGTCGTCGAGAGCGGCTTCCCTCGCCGCATTGGCTAGCCGCTCGACGGCCGAATCGTCCGTCGACTCGACCCAGGCGCGAAGCCCTGGAACCGGCGAGAGCGTGACGAAAGTCTCGATGCGCGGTAATTCGCGGCGAATCTCCTCGACCACCTGCTTGATGAGGAAGTTGCCGAAGCTGACCCCCGTGAGACCCTGCTGGCAGTTGGAGATCGAATAGAACGTGGCCGCTCGCGCCTTGTCCTGTCTAACATGGGCGCGCCTCTCGGCGAGCAGCGGGGCGATCGCAGCCGGCGGCTCGACCGTCAACGCGACCTCGACGAAGATCAGCGGCTCGTCGACCAGCGCGGGGTGGAAGAAGGCGTAGCAGCGGCGGTCCGTCGGATCGATGCGCCGCCTGAGCTCGTCCCAGTCGCGGATTTCATGCACCGCCTCGTAGCGGATGATCTTCTCGAGGATCGCCGCCGGCGTGGACCAGTCGATGCGGCGCAGCACGAGAAAGCCGCGATTGAACCAGGAGCCGAACAAGTGCTGAAAATCGCGGTCGACGACGGCGAAGCCGCAATCGCCGCGCAAGGCCTCGATGAGATCGGCGCGCATGGCGACGAGCGCCGCCGTTCCGCCGGGAGCGCGGTTGAGGCGGCGGAAAAGCTCCTGCCGGCGGGGCTCCGAGGCATAGTGGATCTCGCTCGCCGCCGATTCCCCGCCGGTCGCGCTGAAACGGGCGACCGCGTCCTCGACACGGCGTCGGTCGGGCCCGAAATCGTCAGCCAAGGCGCGAAAGAAGGCGACTTTGTCGGCCAGCGGAAGGTCACGGTAGCGGGCGAGAATCTCGCTCGCCAGTGCGGCGCCGGATGCTTCGCCGCGCTCGGTGAGGAGCGCGCCGCTCATCTCGGCAAGCGAGCCGCCATTGCCGGAACCGCGCGGCCACGCCGTCGCCTTGAGCATCGAACGGCCGCGTTCCGCGATCGAGGTCAGAAGATCGGAAAAGAAGGAGCCGTCCATAATTTCCCTGCCCGCTCCGGAAGTCCGCCCGCAGTTCCCGGCTGCATAGGCGGGACAGAGCGCTCGATTGTCACGCGCGAGCGCGTACGAATCAAGGCGGACGGCGATACTCGCGTCCCGGCGAAGGCGCGCGAGCGTCCGCGCTGCACATGATCACGGCATCGACGCAACCGGCTGGGTTAACTCAGTTTTCTTACCTCCCTGCGTAAGTTTCCCTAATTGTGGCCGCTGCGATAGTGGACAAAGTTTACGAGCGTCCAGTTCCGACGTATATTCGTTTCGGAGCTTCCCGGAAGCCCATGAGGGGACCTGACCCGCGAATTGGAGCAGCTCCGCGACGCGCTCGCCCGACTCCGGCACGAAATCGCGCTTCTGGAGCAAACCGGCCGACAGGCGGGGGAACTCGCCGAACGCTACGGCGCACGGGCTGATCCGCCGATCCAGCTTCATCTCGGCAAAGTCGCCACGCGCATGGCTGCGGCACCGGCCGGACAGAAGTCGGTCGCTCGGATGACGGAGGATTAACGACCCGAGCGCCCGCTCAAGATCTTGCGTCCGTAGCGGAGACGACGATCCGCCGGATCCGGGCCGCGGCAGCGCCGTTTCGGATTGTGAAAGATCGCCGCGGATCCTCGTCGCCCCGTGATTTCGCCTTTAGAACGGCGGCTGGCCGAACCACTGCGCCCAGATCGCGCGCATCCGTAACGTCCAGACGAGGTACGAGCCCAGCGACAGCAGGCAGATGAGCGTGACGGAGCCGAGCGTCATGAGGAGGAAGGCGAAGGCGCTCCCAATTCTCCCGCCCCATGACCGCTCGGGCGCGGCCGGCGCAGCGAGGACCTGCGCCACGACTTTGCTCTCGGGCTGGTCCGGCCAGCGAAAGGCCGGGTCCGCTGCGGATACGGCCGGCCGCGTCGGCCATCCTTTCGGCTGCGGCGCGTCCTCGAGGCCTTCGGCGGCCAAGGCTTTTTCGCGCTCGACGAGCCGCCGCGCCACGTAATTGGTGACGGCGGCGACAATCCGATCGATCTGCTGACTCTCGGCGATCAGAACCCGCCCATGCAGCGTGTCCTGGAAAAAGCGGTAGGACCGCCGGTCGCGCCCCATCTCGACAAAGGCGACCATGTCGAGGAAAAGGCGCGGATGCTCGCCTGGCGAGAGCGTCAGATCGAACAGGTCGACGCCCGGGGGCGCCTGCCGCACGACGGGCTTGAGCTCGGTCTCGAGCAGCGCGAGGCGCCCCATCTCGATCTCGCGCAGCTCCGCGATCGCCTGCGCGCGCTCGGCGTTCTCGGTCCGCGCGCGCCTGACTGCCCCAGCGAGATCGGGCTTCGGCGCCTGGGGAACCTCCGGCTTTTCCTCCATTGTGTCGGTTTCCAGCCTCCTCTCGCCCGCAGTCTGCGACCGCCCCGGGGCCGCGCGCGATGGCCCCGCCAAGCTAGCCCATTCGTCGTGCTCCATCCAAATTGCGCATGAGACCTGCCCGAAGGAAAGGCTCCTCGGCATGAGCCTCGCCGACGCGCCATTGATCCTTGGCCGGCGATTTCCGATAATCAGGGAGTCGAGCCGATCGCGGCCCCGTGGAGTGACTTCGAGATGAGCGCCGCCGATCTGATGGATTTCTCCGCCGAGGTCGCCGAGGCGCGCGCGCAGCGAAAACCGATCGTCGCGCTCGAATCGACCATCATCACCCATGGCATGCCCTACCCGCGCAACGTTGAGACGGCGAATACCGTCGAGGACGCGGTGCGCTCGTTCGGCGCGACGCCGGCGACAATCGCCGTCGTCAATGGACGCTTCCGGGTCGGCCTCGAGCGCAGGGAGATCGAAAGCCTCGGCGAGCTCTCGGGCGGCGTAGTCAAGGCCTCGAGGCGCGACCTCGCCCCGGTCGTCGCCCGGCGCGGCTCGGCGGGCACGACGGTCGCCGCCACGATGTTCCTTGCCGGCCTCGCCGGCATCGAGATCTTCGCCACCGGCGGCATCGGCGGCGTTCACCGTGGGGCCGAGGAGACGTTCGACATCTCCGCCGACCTGGTCGAGCTGTCGCGCACCCGCGTCGCCGTCGTCTGCGCCGGAGCGAAGTCGATCCTCGACATCGAGAAGACGCTCGAGTTCCTGGAGACCCAGGGGGTGGCGATCGTCGGCTACCACTGCGACGAATTTCCCGCCTTCTACGCCCGCTCGTCCGGCTTCAGGCTCGAGCACCGCTGCGACGGCCTGCTCGACCTCGCCCGCATGATCCGCCTCCAGCGCGACATCGGCCCCGGCGGCCTCCTGATCGCCAATCCGGTGCCCGAGGACTCGGCGCTCGAGGAGGCGATGATCGAGGAGCGGATCGCGGTCGCAGTGGAAGAGGCGAAGGAACAGGGGGTGAGCAAGAAGGAAGCAACGCCGTTCCTCCTGAAGCGCGTCGTCGAGCTCACCGGCGGCAGAAGCCTCGAGGCCAATATCGCGCTGATCAAGAACAACGCGATCCTCGCCGCGCAGACGGCGGCGGAGCTGGCGAGAGGGTGAAGCAACCGAGTGAGGCGATCCGCGGACAAATCGATCTCGTCATCGCAGTCACAGGCGGACGTTGTCTCCCATCTCCGCGGAGCGTTGTTCCATTCGCGCTCTCGCCGATAGATCATGCGCAGGCCCTGCATTTACGCTGTTGAAATGGGATTGATCCGCAACGTGCCGTGCGGCCGTGAGAAAACTAACCGGCGGGCTTCACCTTCTCCTTGAACCATTCGATCGCGTCCTCGAGGCGGTCATCGCCCCAGAACAGCTCGCCGTCGACCGCGAAGGTCGGGGAGCCGAACACCCCGAGCGCCTTGGCCTCTTCAGTGTCGCGCTTGTAGCGCTCCTCGATCCGCCCGGTCCGGGCGGAGGCGAGGACGCGGGCCGCGTCGCGGCCGAGTTCGTGCAAGACCTCCGAAAGGCCCGGCTCCGACCCCGGCTCGCGCCCCGAATGAAACCATTGCCGATAGGCGGCGCAGATGTAGTCGGCGCACCAGTCCTCGGTTTCGGCGACGATCGCGATCTTGTTGGCGAGATCGAATTCCTTCAGCGGATACGCCGCCGGCAGCCGCGGCTCGAGCCCGCGCTTGCGCGCCCGGCGCTCGATGTCCCGCCACATATAGGCCATCTTGACGGGCTTGCCGACGAACGGGATGTTGTTCTGCTCCATCATGATCGCCCGGACGGAGAAGGGCCGCCAGCGGAAGGCGACGCCGCTCGCGGCTTCGACCGACTTCAACCTCATCACGGTCAGGTACGAATAGGTGCTGCCGATCGAAACCCAGAAATCGATCATCTCTCGACCTTCGGTTCGATTGTTCTCGCGCCGCGCGAAACGTGAGAGCGAAAGATACAAGACTTTCGGCTTCTGTCGACCTGAAGGCCGGAGCGGCCGGTTCGAGCGCAAGGACCACACTCATGCCGGCGTCTGAGCGGCGCGTCCTGCTCGTCGGCGACGTGATGACGGACGTGATCGTCCGTCCGGACGGCCCGCTTGCTCGAGGCTCCGACCGCCGCGCGACGATCCGGTTCAAGCCGGGCGGGTCGGCCGCCAACCAGGCGGCGTGGCTCGCCTCGTTCGGCGTCGCGGTCGACCTCGTCGCCCGCGTCGGCCTCGCCGACGTGGAGGCGGAATCGCGGTCGCTCGCGCGCGCCGGCGTGACGCCGCATCTCACCGGCGACCCCGGGCGGCCGACGGGGCGGCTCGTCGCGCTGATTGAGGCAAACGGCGAGCGGAGCTTCTACACCGACCGGGCGGCAAACGAGGCGCTATCCGCCGCCGACATCCCCGACGCGCTGATCGCGGGCGCGTCCCTCATCCATCTGTCAGGCTATTCCTTCTTCGCCCCCTCCCCGCGCGAGGCCGCGCTCGACGTCGTGCGCCGCGCCGGCCGGACGCCGGTCAGCGTCGATCCGGCCTCGGCGGAGTTCTTGCGCGAGGTCGGCCCGGAGGCGTTTCTCGAGTGGACGCGCGGCGCGGCCATTCTCTTCCCCAACGAGGACGAGGCGGCGGCGCTGACGGGAGCCGGCGAGACCGAGGCCCAGTGCGAGCGTCTCGCCGCCCTCTATCCGCTCGTGGTTCTCAAGCGCGGCGCGGCCGGCTGCCTGGCGGCGGAGGGCGCGCGGCGCTGGCGGGTCCCGGCGCCGCCGGTCGAGGCGATCGACGCGACCGGCGCGGGCGACGCCTTCGTCGCCGCCTTTCTCGCCGCCCGCCTCGAAGGCGCGGAGATCCGGCGGCGCTCCAGCGCGCCGTCGCGGCGGGATCGGCCGCGGTGAGGCAGGTCGGCGGGCGGCCGAGGGGGTAGTCGAAGTAGCGGGACGATGCGCGGACGGCGCCTGTCGCCCACCTGGTGGGCCAAGACAGGCGCCGTGCTGGCGGCGCTGAGTTCGACCGCCGCCCACTCATCATGAACGGTCCTGAACGTAACATGCGCGCCCGCCGGGACCTTGATCCCGGCGGCTCCGGCGGAAGACGTTCTGGCCAAGCGGAAGCCGTTGTTGTTGTTCCGGTTGTCTGGGTTGTTCCTGTTGCGGTTCGCGGCGCGGAGGTTCCTCGGATTGTTGTTCCAGGAGCCGCCGCGGAGGACCCGACCACAAGGGACCGTTCAGGCTTCGACGGGACAAGCCGGATCGAACCAACCCCCCGCGAAGATCGAATGGCGTAAGCGCCATGTGTCGGCGTGCGAAGCATGCGCAATCCATGCTCGAACGCGAGCATCGATAGACGCGCGATCGATCGTTCCCGCTCGCCAACGGTCCCGATAGCCACGCAATCGATTTCGAAAGCGAAGCACGTTGTCCTCCGGCAGACTGCGTCGCCCCCCTGGCGCGAGTACGAAGCCCAGGAAAGCACGCCGGCGCCGAGGTCGGCGACATTTCGGTTTTCCGGGGATGCAAACGGAGTCTACGACCTTCCAGGAATCGCGCGATTCGATCGCGCCACTCCGCGACGACGGCGGGATCGTCATGGAACAACGCGAAATCATCGACATAGCGAAGATAGGGGGCGCGCAAGACCTCCGTCACGAAATGATCGAACCCGTCGAGATAAAGGTTCGCGAAGAATTGGCTCGTGAGATTTCCGAGCGGCAAGTCCGCGCCGCCGCCGGAGCGGCACGAAAAGGTCGTCGCCGGGAAAATGAAGCTCGACTGGCTCCTGCGCGTTCGAGCCGTCGACGATGGCGTCCATCAACGCCAGGGTGCGCTGGCATCCGATACGGCGCCGAAAGTCGGCCTTCAGGACCCGATGGTCGATAGCCGGAAAATAGCGGAAGATGTCGCCGCGCAACACGAAATCGATGGCGATCGCGATAGCGTTCATACGCCTCGATCGCTTTATGCGCGCCCTTGCCGGTCCGGTTGGCGAAGCTGTTGTCGATGAAGCCACGTTCGAAGACGGGCTGGATCGTCGCGCAAAGCGCGTGATGCACCACCCTGTCGCGGAAAGGCGCGGCCGAAACGATCCTTTCCTTGGGATCGCGGACGCGGATCGTCATGTATTCGCCGGGTCGATAGCTGCCGTCGCGCAATTCCCTCTCGAGGCGAAGGATTTCTTTTTCGAGATTCGCGATAAACGCGCTCGCGCCTGGTTTGCGACGTTTGCCGCGCACAGCGCGTTTTGCCGCGGCGCGCAGCGCCTCGAAATTGGCGAAGCTGTCAAAGAGTTGGCTCTGCCGTCTTGGCATCCTGCGACTTTCGCCAGCCGCCTACGAGGCGGCCGATTTCATCGAGCGCGCGGGCCGCGAATTCGTAGCGGCGCCGATCGAGGTGCTTCAGTTCGACCGCGAGCCGAAAGAAGAACCGCAATTTCTCGATACCGAGATTCGCGCGAGCCAACAATGACCGGCGATCCCGCGTGTAGGTGGCTTCCACAAGACATTCGAGCACGTCGAGCGCCGTGGTCTGAATCCGGTCGCCGAGCAGGAACTTTTGGCCGCGCGGAAACTTCTCGACCGCGGGAATGAGCCAGAGAATGAATTGAAAATGCGCCTCGAGAGCGGGACCGGTGATTTGCGCGGCGTCGGCCATAGAGCCATTCCGAAAAAACTTCGCCAGGGGCTACGCCCCTGGACCCCTAGTCGCTACTCTATTTGTCCACTTCCGACGATGTCAGGACGTAAAGAGTTAAAGATCAAGGAGTTAACGTTCTGGCCAAGCGGAAGCCGTGACGCTGACCGGATGTCTGGGTTGTACCCTGTGCGGCGCGGCGCGGAGGTCCCTCGGATTGTTGAGCCAGGAGCCGCCGCGGAGGACCCGAGTATCACTTTTCTTTTCCGTCCAAGCCCTGCCATCGATTGGAGCTCCGCGGTAAGTGTCGTGATAGCCATCCTCTACCCATTCCCAGACATTCCCGGTCATGTCGTAAAGGCCGAATGCGTTGGGCCTGAATGACCCCACCGGCGAGGTATAGGCATAGCCGTCACTGCACGGCAAAACCGTCCAGTCCTTCGCGCCCGGAACTTGCTTCTGGGCGGTTTGGTCCGCGCCGTTGCCGTATTTGCAGAAGTCGGCCTCCGAATCCCCGAAGAAATAGCGCGGATAGTTTCCCGGCCGCGTCTGTCCGCGCGCGGAATATTCCCATTCCGCTTCGCTCAGCAAGCGGTAGGCCCTGCCAGTCTTGCCGGACAGCCATTCGGCATAGGCTTGCGCATCGTGCCAGTTCAGGCAACAGGCCGGATGCGAGCCCGTCTGCGCGAACCCCGGATCGCGCCACGAACGACCTTTTTGCAGTTCCCACTCCTTGCCATTCCAGACCCGGGCCGCCGATCCCGCGTCATGGCCGGTTTCCGCAACGAAGGCCTGGAATTCATCGACCGTCACCGTGTACTTGCCGACCGCGAAGGGTTGTGCGATCCGCACGTCGCGTTGCGGCCCTTCGTTGTCGAAGCGGCCTTCCTCCTGTACCGGCGAACCCATCGTGAAAGTCCCGGCGGGGACGACCACCATAACGGGAAAATCGACGCCTTCCCGGAATTCATCTTTCGGCGCTAGAGCGCTTTCCTCGGCCGGCGTCAGAACGGCGGGAGAACGCGAGGCTAGCGGCGCCAGGCGCGTTTCTGACCCGCCGCCCCCGGCGACCCCTTCCGCTCGCCGCAGGACGGAGGGCGCCTCCACCTGTCCCGTGCGGCGAACGCCGCATTGCCTGCATGACGCCCCTGGCAAAGTCACCCGCCCATCGCCGAACGCTTGACGAATTCGGCTCGGAATAGAAGTGCGGCCGAAAGTCGATCCATTGCGAGCGCCGCAGCGCCGTCAGGTCGTCACCGAAAATCGTATCCCCCGCCCGAATGTGGTCCACGTCGACGTAATGCACGGGAAAGATCAGGTCATCACGGCCGAGCGCGATCATGCGCCGTCGATACGACCTGAATTCGTCGAGGCAATATTGGCTCTTGAGGAAACGCGGCGTGACGACCGGAATGTAGAATGTCGTTTGGCCGATCGCTCGCTCGATCTCGTCGGCCCAGTTCGCGCCGTAAGGAATCGCCGCCACGTCCTGCCAGAGAAGTACCGTGTCACCATACCGCAGGCCGATCTCGTTTCCCACGATCGCCCGCAATTGGCTCAAATGCCCGCCGGTCTGCTGCTCGTCCAAACGCGCGTAGCTCCAGAAGCCGACGGGATCGAGCATCAATGAGTCCCTGGAAGCGGAATATCCGGCGGGCGCCGACGCCCACTCACCCACCCGCGAAAATGCACCCACGCTCATGGGGAAACAAGCGGTTTGTGTGCGGGTTCGAGGCTGGCGGCGAAAACAGCAGGCCCTCCGCGCACCCCGTCGTCCGCAAGGCGGAAAGGCGGAAGACGGCTCAGGGAAGGATCCTTCGCTCCGGCTGATGGGAACGTTCACCCCGACTGATATACTTGCGCCGTCAGCGCGCTATTCCTATCTTTGCGCTCGACGCGTTCCGGACAACGAACTTGTCCCTGTTCGTTATTCCAGAACGGCGAATGAAGATAGTCTTTCGGCAGCCGCTCCACTGTATCCTGACCTGGAGGCTTCATGTCCATTCGTCCCGTCAAGCGGGTCAACCCGTCCCGGCCCACCATGGAAGGCGCGGGCGTAAAGCTGCGCCGGGCCTTCGGCTTCGGAGACACGTCCGATTTCGATCCGTTCCTGATGATGGACGACTTCCGCGGCGACCGGCCCGAGGACTATCAGGCCGGCTTCCCGTGGCATCCGCATCGCGGCATCGAGACGATCACCTACGTGCTGGCGGGCTCGGTCGAGCATGGCGACAGCCTCGGCAACCGCGGCAGCTTGGGCGCGGGCGACGTTCAGTGGATGACGGCCGGCCGGGGCATCCTGCACCAGGAGATGCCGACGGGCGATGCACAGGGGCGCATGCACGGCTTCCAGCTGTGGGCGAACCTGCCCGCCCGCCTCAAGATGACCGATCCGCGCTACCAGGACGTGCCAGCCGCCGCGATCCCCGAGATCACCGACGACGACGGCGTGACGGTGCGGGTGATCTGCGGCGAGTTCTGGGGCAAGACCGGGCCGGTCGACGGCGTCGCGGCGGAGCCGCGCTATCTCGACGTCTCGGTGCCCGCCGGAAAGGGGAAGCGGCTCAAGGTCGAGGACTATCGGCAGGCCTTCGCCTATGTCTTCGAGGGCTCGGGCGATTTCACCGACGCCTCCGAGCCGTTCGGCGTCTTGCGCGAAGCGCAGGTCGGCGGCGAGGAGGTCCTGATCCGCGACAAGGTCGGCAACCGCTCGCTCGTGGTGTTCGGCGCGGGCGACGAGATCAGCGTTCAGGCGGGCGACGAGGGCGTGCGCTTCCTGCTCGTCTCGGGCCGGCCGCTGCGCGAGCCGATCGCCTGGCACGGGCCGATCGTGATGAACACGCAAGCCGAGATCCGCCAGGCGATCATGGACCTGCGCGACGGCTCGTTCATCCGGGGCTGAGGCGACCGCCGCCCCGCCCGGGCGGCCGGCGTCTGTGGACGATGGGGCCCGCCGCGGTTGACGTCGCGCCGCGCCCCCGCTACCGCCAGCGGGCAATTTCGCTTGCTGACGGATCGATCCCTTGAAAAAACCCGCGCGCAACCGCTCGAATAAAGACGCAGGCGCCTCGAGCGATGCTGACCTCGAAGCGCTTCTCGGCCTGGATGATCTGCAAAAGCTGCGGGAGATGTTCGCAGCCCATGCCGGGAGCCAGGTCGAGGACGTCGAGGGCCTGCTCGGGCGCTTGCTCGCCGAGGCGAAGTCCGGCCGGCCTGGCGGGCGCGACGACCGACATCTGACCGACCTTTCCGAGGCGCTGAACGAAACGCGGCTCGAGGCGAACGGCGGCGACCCGCGCGCGCGCCAGACGCTCGCCCGCGTACGGTCGGCGGTCGACAAGGCGGCGGAGCGCGGCGAAATCCATCCCGGCTATCTGATCATTTTCGGCCGCACCTTCGCCGCAGCCGGTCTCGACGTCGGCGAACCGGCGCGAGCCGCGATGGCGCGGGCGATCATGAGCGGCGGCGTCGCTTCAGGCGACGCGGCCTATCAAGCGTTCCTGAAGCCACTCGTCGGCAGGACCGACGCGGGCGAGTTCGAGCTCTATGAGGAAGCCGACCGTCTCACCTCGATCTTCCCGACCGACTTCAAGACCGCGCTGGTCGAGAGCCTGGTGCGGGACGAGCGGCCGCTCGCGCGCCGCGGCGCGCTCGGTTTCCTGCTCAATCGCGACGAGCGGCTCGCGCTCGCCGCGATTGCGGCGCTCGGCGCCGCCGCGGCCAAGGGGGCGCTCGATCCCGAAATCAGAAACCGGGTCGAGACGATTCGCCCCTGGCTTTCGCCGGCACGAAAACTCGCAATCGAGACGTCCTTCGGCCCGGCGCCGACGGCGCCGGAGACGAACGAGCCCTCGACGAAGGGCGCCAGGCATTTCGCCTCGGTCTGCGACGGCTCGGGCGCGAGCGCCCTGTTCGCGACGATCGGGCGCGGAAAAGGCTACGCAATCGCCTCGATCATGGCCAAGTCCTCGGGTGTCGTCGAAACTTTGGTGTATGACGGCCTGGGGCGCGAGGAAATGACGTCGATCGAGAAGGCGCTGCGGTCGGCGACGCCGACCGAGCCGGTGCTTCCCGCAACGTTCGAGCGGCTCATGCGCCTCGCCCTCGGGCGCAATCTCCAAAGCGGCGCGCCGCCGCCGTTCCCGCTTGTGAGGACCTTTGAGGCGCTCGGGCTCGGACCGCTCGAGCCTGACCTTTCCGGCCCCGCGGAAATCCTGTCCGCCCTCATGGCGGCGATTCCGGAGCGCGACGACCCCAAGGCGATCGCGCGAGCCCACGAGCGGATCGCAGACAGCGAATTCGGCAACAACTGGTTCGAGGCGGGCGATGAGGTCGACGCCGCATTGACCGGGGCCGATTTGGCGAAGGCCGGCGCCCAAGCATTGCTCGAGACGTATTTCCCCCGCCGCCGTGGCTTTTGGGCGACCACGTGCGCGCTTTCGGCGCTGGCGCTCAGGGACAGCGCAAAGCCCCGCGATCCGACGTGGAGGCAACTCGCGCTCGTCGGGCGCGACATCTCGGGCGGCGCGCCGCTCGCCGGAATTCCGCTTATGCGCGGGATTGCGGCCGCGAGCGCGGAAGCCGCCTTCGCGCTGCGCTGATCCGCGCCGCCTAACGCGCGGGGCGGACCATCCGCGTCATGACATCGTCACGCATGACGAACCGGTGCCACAGCGCGCCGAGGACGTGCAGGGCGAACAGAACGATCAGGATCTGTCGGGTCATGAGCTCGTGCACCTCGCCGAGGACCGGCAGCCAGAAATAGGCGACCAGGCCGACGAGGGGGGCGCCGATGAGGTCGACATAAAGCCCAGCATGCACCCCCCTTGCGAGCCATTCGAGTGCGGGGTGTTGCTTCGGCGGCGGCGGTGCGCCTTCTCTCCGGCGGAGCGCGAGGCGCCAGACCATCCCGATGAGGATGGCGGCGCCGACAATGATGTGGATTCCGGTCCAGGTGGACGAGAGCTCCGTCGGTCGTCCCCCGTGCGCCGCGCGGAAGAGATCGGTCATGTTGTCGCCGGTGAAAAACTGGAACGCGATCAGCAGGAACACAATCCAGTGCAGCGCGATCTGTCGAAAACTGTATCCAACGGAAACCATCTTCTGTCTCTTTGCCAAATGCTACGCGCACACCCCGTCTATCGCCCGGAAGGGATCTGCGCCAACGATTCCGGCGCGTAACTTTGTCACACGCAGTGTCATTGCCCCGAATCAGGCGACGCTCACCGTGCGAGCGCCTCGGCATAGACGCCGAGCATGTCGCGCCTCATCCGTTCGAGCGAATAAAGCTCGGCGACATGCGCGCGCGACCGCTGGCGGATCGCCTCCTGCGCCGACGCGCCGAGCGTCAGCGCCTGCTCGATGGCGGCGGCGAGCGCCGCCGCGTCGCCGGGCGGAACGATCCAGCCGCCGCGCTGTTCAGGCGGCGCGAGCACGATCTCGCGCGCCGGCCCGACGTCCGCGACGATCGCCAGCGCGCCCATCGCCGCGGCCTCGATCGCGGTCCGCCCGACGCCCTCGGGCTCGCTCGCCGCAAACACCGCGACGCTCGCTCCGACGAACGCCGCCGGCGGATCGGCAAGCGGGCCCACTCGCATAACGATGTCCTTGACGCCGCGCGCGGCGGCCAGGGCGTCGAGTTCGCGGGCGAAGGACAGTTTCGCCGCCGCGCCCGCGAGCACGAAGCGGATGTCCGAAAGGCCCCTTTCCCGCAACAGGGCCGCGGCCTCGATGACCAGCCTTTGCCCGCGCGACGGCGCCAGACGGGCCGGAGCGAGCACCACCCGTTCGTGCGGCTCGACGCCCCAGTTCTCGCGAGCCCCGGCCACCCGCTCGCGGCTGATCAGCTTTGGCGCGAGTTTGGCGAAATCGAGCCCCGGACGCACGATTCTCAGCCGAGGGAGCGCGGCGGGAAAGACCGCCGCCGCGCGGTCGGCCGCGAATTGCGAGGAGGCGACGACGATGTCGCCCTCCCCCGCCGCCGCTTCGAAGCTCGAGCGCGGCCGGCCGCGCCGGCCCTTCCCCGAGAACAGCCGTGACCAGCGGGACTTTCAGCTTGCGGCACGCCCCGAGCGCCACCCAGGCGGCGGCGCGCGAGCGGGCATGGACGAGATCGACTCGCTCGGACGCGAGAACGCGTGCGAGCCGGCGCACGTTGAGGGCCTTGGCGATGGGATTCTTGCTCGAGGCGGGAAAGGGAATATGCAGGCCTCCGACCGCCTGCACTTCGCTCGCGAGCATCTCCGCCTCGCCGGCGACGAGCGCCCGCGCGCCCGCATCGACCAGCGCCGCGGCGATCGCCAGCGTCGACCGCTCGTCGCCGCCGGCGGCGCGCGGCGGCACGATCTGCAGGATGGTGCGGCCCGCGAGCGGCTCTTTCGACGCGCGTCCGAAGGGGGAAAGGGGACCGGCGCTCACCTGCGGCTTCGCCCGGGCGGCGCGCGATTGACACGGAACGCCGCCTCGGCCAAGCCGGCGCCCTCCAGGCGGCATGGGTTCGAAGCGCGGGCGTCGGGTCGCATCATGAGGATGAATTGAGCCTGTCGAACGAAGGGCCGCAAGACTTCACGGTCGGGAATCCCCCGAATAAGCGGCGTATCGCCTTTCGCCGCCGCGCGCCAGCGCGCCGCGGGACGCCGGGCCTCGTCTGGCTCTGCGGGTACCGCTCCGACATGGGCTCGACCAAGGCGGCGGCGCTCGACGCCGAGGCCGAACGGCTCGGCCTCGGCCTCCTGCGCTTCGACTATTCCGGCCACGGCCGTTCGGAGGGGAGGCTCGAGGACGGGACGATCTCCCGCTGGCTCGAGGAGACCCTGGCGATCGTCCGCGCCGAGACCGAGGGGCCGCAGATCATCCTCGGCTCCTCGATGGGCGGCTATCTCGCGCTGCTCGCCGCGCGCGCGCTCGCCCAGGCGGGCGAAGCGGGCAGGCTCGCGGGCCTCATCCTCATCGCGCCGGCGGTCGACTTCACCGAGACGCTGATCTGGGAGCGCGCTCCGGAAGAGGCGCGCCGCGCGATCATGGAGACGGGGGCCTGGCGGCGCCCCTCCGCCTATTCGGACGAGCCCGACGTCCTGACCCGGGCGCTGATCGAGGACGGGCGCAAGCACCTCCTGCTCGGCGGCATGATCCGCACCTTCTGCCCGACCGTCGTGCTGCAGGGCATGCGCGACGAGGACGTGCCCTATCCCCACGCGCTCAGGCTGATGGAGCGGCTCGGCGGCGACCCGGCGGCGCTGACCCTCGTCAAGGACGGCGACCACCGGCTGTCGCGGCCGCAGGATCTGCGGCTCCTGTTCGACGCGCTGGAGCGGATGGTTGAACCGCAGACCGGCCTGCCGCTGTTCGAGTTTGCTGGTAACAGCGGGAAAAACAGCGATTCATGAATTTTGCGCCGTCATTGCCAGTGCTCGTCCGAAGAAAATGACGGTTATTTCAGAGTGATCCGTGAGAGCGGCGATTCCCGTCAAGCGGGTCAACCCGTCCCGGCCCACCATGGAAGGCGCGGGCGTAAAGCTGCGCCGGGCCTTCGGCTTCGGAGACACGTCCGATTTCGATCCGTTCCTGATGATGGACGACTTCCGCGGCGACCGGCCCGAGGACTATCAGGCCGGCTTCCCGTGGCATCCGCATCGCGGCATCGAGACGATCACCTACGTGCTGGCGGGCTCGGTCGAGCATGGCGACAGCCTCGGCAACCGCGGCAGCTTGGGCGCGGGCGACGTTCAGTGGATGACGGCCGGCCGGGGCATCCTGCACCAGGAGATGCCGACGGGCGATGCACAGGGGCGCATGCACGGCTTCCAGCTGTGGGCGAACCTGCCCGCCCGCCTCAAGATGACCGATCCGCGCTACCAGGACGTGCCAGCCGCCGCGATCCCCGAGATCACCGACGACGACGGCGTGACGGTGCGGGTGATCTGCGGCGAGTTCTGGGGCAAGACCGGGCCGGTCGACGGCGTCGCGGCGGAGCCGCGCTATCTCGACGTCTCGGTGCCCGCCGGAAAGGGGAAGCGGCTCAAGGTCGAGGACTATCGGCAGGCCTTCGCCTATGTCTTCGAGGGCTCGGGCGATTTCACCGACGCCTCCGAGCCGTTCGGCGTCTTGCGCGAAGCGCAGGTCGGCGGCGAGGAGGTCCTGATCCGCGACAAGGTCGGCAACCGCTCGCTCGTGGTGTTCGGCGCGGGCGACGAGATCAGCGTTCAGGCGGGCGACGAGGGCGTGCGCTTCCTGCTCGTCTCGGGCCGGCCGCTGCGCGAGCCGATCGCCTGGCACGGGCCGATCGTGATGAACACGCAAGCCGAGATCCGCCAGGCGATCATGGACCTGCGCGACGGCTCGTTCATCCGGGGCTGAGGCGACCGCCGCCCCGCCCGGGCGGCCGGCGTCTGTGGACGATGGGGCCCGCCGCGGTTGACGTCGCGCCGCGCCCCCGCTACCGCCAGCGGGCAATTTCGCTTGCTGACGGATCGATCCCTTGAAAAAACCCGCGCGCAACCGCTCGAATAAAGACGCAGGCGCCTCGAGCGATGCTGACCTCGAAGCGCTTCTCGGCCTGGATGATCTGCAAAAGCTGCGGGAGATGTTCGCAGCCCATGCCGGGAGCCAGGTCGAGGACGTCGAGGGCCTGCTCGGGCGCTTGCTCGCCGAGGCGAAGTCCGGCCGGCCTGGCGGGCGCGACGACCGACATCTGACCGACCTTTCCGAGGCGCTGAACGAAACGCGGCTCGAGGCGAACGGCGGCGACCCGCGCGCGCGCCAGACGCTCGCCCGCGTACGGTCGGCGGTCGACAAGGCGGCGGAGCGCGGCGAAATCCATCCCGGCTATCTGATCATTTTCGGCCGCACCTTCGCCGCAGCCGGTCTCGACGTCGGCGAACCGGCGCGAGCCGCGATGGCGCGGGCGATCATGAGCGGCGGCGTCGCTTCAGGCGACGCGGCCTATCAAGCGTTCCTGAAGCCACTCGTCGGCAGGACCGACGCGGGCGAGTTCGAGCTCTATGAGGAAGCCGACCGTCTCACCTCGATCTTCCCGACCGACTTCAAGACCGCGCTGGTCGAGAGCCTGGTGCGGGACGAGCGGCCGCTCGCGCGCCGCGGCGCGCTCGGTTTCCTGCTCAATCGCGACGAGCGGCTCGCGCTCGCCGCGATTGCGGCGCTCGGCGCCGCCGCGGCCAAGGGGGCGCTCGATCCCGAAATCAGAAACCGGGTCGAGACGATTCGCCCCTGGCTTTCGCCGGCACGAAGACTCGCAATCGAGACGTCCTTCGGCCCGGCGCCGACGGCGCCGGAGACGAACGAGCCCTCGACGAAGGGCGCCAGGCATTTCGCATCGGTCTGCGACGGCTCGGGCGCGAGCGCCCTGTTCGCGACGATCGGGCGCGGAAAAGGCTACGCAATCGCCTCGATCATGGCCAAGTCCTCGGGTGTCGTCGAAACTTTGGTGTATGACGGCCTGGGGCGCGAGGAAATGACGTCGATCGAGAAGGCGCTGCGGTCGGCGACGCCGACCGAGCCGGTGCTTCCCGCAACGTTCGAGCGGCTCATGCGCCTCGCCCTCGGGCGCAATCTCCAAAGCGGCGCGCCGCCGCCGTTCCCGCTTGTGAGGACCTTTGAGGCGCTCGGGCTCGGACCGCTCGAGCCTGACCTTTCCGGCCCCGCGGAAATCCTGTCCGCCCTCATGGCGGCGATTCCGGAGCGCGACGACCCCAAGGCGATCGCGCGAGCCCACGAGCGGATCGCAGACAGCGAATTCGGCAACAACTGGTTCGAGGCGGGCGATGAGGTCGACGCCGCATTGACCGGGGCCGATTCGGCGAAGGCCGGCGCCCAAGCATTGCTCGAGACGTATTTCCCCCGCCGCCGTGGCTTCTGGGCGACCACGTGCGCGCTTTCGGCGCTGGCGCTCAGGGACAGCGCAAAGCCCCGCGATCCGACGTGGAGGCAACTCGCGCTCGTCGGGCGCGACATCTCGGGCGGCGCGCCGCTCGCCGGAATTCCGCTTATGCGCGGGATTGCGGCCGCGACCGCGGAAGCCGCCTTCGCGCTGCGCTGATCCGCGCCGCCTAACGCGCGGGGCGGACCATCCGCGTCATGACATCGTCACGCATGACGAACCGGTGCCACAGCGCGCCGAGGACGTGCAGGGCGAACAGAACGATCAGGATCTGTCGGGTCATGAGCTCGTGCACCTCGCCGAGGACCGGCAGCCAGAAATAGGCGACCAGGCCGACGAGGGGGGCGCCGATGAGGTCGACATAAAGCCCAGCATGCACCCCCCTTGCGAGCCATTCGAGTGCGGGGTGTTGTTTCGGCGGCGGCGGTGCGCCTTCTCTCCGGCGGAGCGCGAGGCGCCAGACCATCCCGATGAGGATGGCGGCGCCGACAATGATGTGGATTCCGGTCCAGGTGGACGAGAGCTCCGTCGGTCGTCCCCCGTGCGCCGCGCGGAAGAGATCGGTCATGTTGTCGCCGGTAAAAAACTGGAACGCGATCAGCAGGAACACAATCCAGTGCAGCGCGATCTGTCGAAAGCTGTATCCAACGGAAACCATCTTCTGTCTCTTTGCCAAATGCTACGCGCACACCCCGTCTATCGCCCGGAAGGGATCTGCGCCAACAATTCCGGCGCGTAACTTTGTCACACGCAGTGTCATTGCCCCGAATCAGGCGACGCTCACCGTGCGAGCGCCTCGGCATAGACGCCGAGCATGTCGCGCCTCATCCGTTCGAGCGAATAAAGCTCGGCGACATGCGCGCGCGACCGCTGGCGGATCGCCTCCTGCGCCGACGCGCCAAGCGTCAGCGCCTGCTCGATGGCGGCGGCGAGCGCCGCCGCGTCGCCGGGCGGAACGATCCAGCCGCCGCGCCGTTCAGGCGGCGCGAGCACGATCTCGCGCGCCGGCCCGACGTCGGCGACGATCGCCAGCGCGCCCATCGCCGCGGCCTCGATCGCGGCCCGCCCGACGCCCTCGGGCTCGCTCGCCATAAACACCGCGACCCTCGCTCCGACGAACGCCGCCGGCGGATCGGCAAGCGGACCCACTCGCATAACGATGTCCTTGACGCCGCGCGCGGCGGCCAGGGCGTCGAGTTCGCGGGCGAAGGACAGTTTCGCCGCCGCGCCCGCGAGCACGAAGCGGATGTCCGAAAGGCCCCTTTCCCGCAACAGGGCCGCGGCCTCGATGACCAGCCTTTGCCCGCGCGACGGCGCCAGACGGGCCGGAGCGAGCACCACCCGTTCGTGCGGCTCGACGCCCCAGTTCTCGCGAGCCCCGGCCACCCGCTCGCGGCTGATCAGCTTTGGCGCGAGCTTGGCGAAATCGAGCCCCGGACGCACGATTCTCAGCCGAGGGAGCGCGGCGGGAAAGACCGCCGCCGCGCGGTCGGCCGCGAATTGCGAGGAAACGACGACGATGTCGCCCTCCCCCGCCGCCGCTTCGAAGCTCGAGCGCGGCCGGCCGGCCGGCCCTTCGCCGAGAACAGCCGTGACCAACGGGACTTTCAGCTTGCGGCACGCCCCGAGCGCCACCCAGGCGGCGGCGCGCGAGCGGGCATGGACGAGATCGACTCGCTCGGACGCGAGAACGCGTGCGAGCCGGCGCACGTTGAGGGCCTTGGCGATGGGGTTCTTGCTCGAGGCGGGAAAGGGAATATGCAGGCCTCCGACCGCCTGCACTTCGCTGGCGAGCATTTCCGCCTCGCCGGCGACGAGCGCCCGCGCGCCCGCATCGACCAGCGCCGCGGCGATCGCCAGCGTCGACCGCTCGTCTCCGCCGGCGGCCCGCGGCGGCACGATCTGCAGGATGGTGCGACCCGCGAGCGGCTCTTTCGACCCGCGTCCGAAGGGGGAAAGGGGACCGGCGCTCACCTGCGGCTTCGCCCGGCCGGCGCGCGATTGACACGGAACGCCGCCTCGGCCAAGCGGGGGACCTCCAGGCGGCAGGGTTTCGAAGCGCGGGCGTCGGGTCGCATCATGAGGATGAATTGAGCCTGTCGAACGAAGGGCCGCAAGGCTTCACGGTCGGGAATCCCCCGAATAAGCGGCGTATCGCCTTTCGCCGCCGCGCGCCAGCGCGCCGCGGGACGCCGGGCCTCGTCTGGCTCAGCGGCTACCGCTCCGACATGGAATCGACCAAGGCGGCGGCGCTCGACGCCGAGGCCGAACGTCTCGGCCTCGGCCTCCTGCGCTTCGACTATTCCGGCCACGGCCGTTCGGAGGGGAGGCTCGAGGACGCGACGATCTCAGATTGGCTCGAGGAGACCCTGGCGATCGTCCGCGCCGAGACCGAGGGGCCGCAGATCATCCTCGGCTCCTCGATGGGCGGCTATCTCGTGCTGCTCGCCGCTCGCGCGCTCGCCCAGGCGGGCGAAGCGGGCAGGCTCGGGGGCCTCATCCTCATCGCGCCCGCGGTCGACTTCACCGAGACGCTGATCTGGGAGCGCGCTCCGGAAGAGGCCCGCCGCGCGATCATGGAGACGGGGGCCTGGCGGCGCCCCTCCGCCTGGTCGGACGCGCCCGACGTCCTGACCCGGGCGCTGGTCGAGGACGGGAGAAAGCACCTCCTGCTCGGCGGCATGATCCGCACCTTCTGCCCAACCGTGGTGCTGCAGGGCATGCGCGACGAGGACGTGCCCTATCCCCATGCGCTCAGGCTGATGGAGCGCCTCGGCGGCGACCCGGCGGCGCTGACGCTCATCAAGGACGGCGACCACCGGCTGTCGCGGCCGCAGGATCTGCGGCTCCTGTTCGACGCGCTCGGGCGGATGGTCGAGCCGGAGGCGGGCCTGCCGCTGCTCGCGTTTGCTGGTAACAGGGGCAAAAATAGCAATTCATGAATTTGGCGCCGCCATTGCCGGTGCTCGTCCGAAGAAAATGAGGGTTATTTCAGAGTGATGGGTGAGATGCGGCGATGTGGACGGAACAGCGGGCGAATTCGCGAAACCAGCGTAGCCTTTCGCGGGAACAAGAGCCCGCCATGGCCCCGGGGCTGCGTCGTCAATGGGCATGGGGACTCGACCCGCGCCGGCCGGAACGGCTTGGGGTGATCTCCGGCTCGGGTCATGTCAATGAACTCCTTGCCGGATGGGCTCGAGCGTGAAGGACGCCGGGACGATCGCTGCGCCGGCCTTTCGCATGAAGCGACGGAGACCGCCATCCTGCCGCTGATCGCCGAGCGCCGGTCCGAAATCGCCGACATCTGCCGCAGATTCGGCGTCCTGCGCCTTGTCGTCTTCGGCTCCGCGGCGCGGGCGGAGGACTTCGATCCGACGCGCAGCGATCTTGATTTCCTCGTCGAATTCGATCCCCGCGCGCCCGAACGGCTGACACTGGATACTTACTTCGGCCTAAGGGATTACCTCGAAGCGCTGTTCAGTCGTAGCGTCGACTTGGTCGAGCCGGGCGCAATCCGCAACCCCTATTTGAAGGCGAGCATCGAGGCCTCGCGGGAGCCCGTATTTGAAACGTGATCCCAAAGTCTTCCCGTGGGACGCGCGCGAGGCGGCAAACGCAATCGCCGCAATGACGGAGGGAAGGGCCTTCGCCGAATTTTCGGGCGATATCGTCCTGCGCTCGGCCGTGGAGCGGCAGTTCGAGATTGTCGGCGAAGCGCTTGCCCAGCTCGCGCGCCTTGACGCGGCGCTCTCGCGAAGACCGGCTGGGTCGATTTTTTTGAAAAGGTGCTGGTTTCAATCTACTGGAAGTTCGAGGCGCCGGTTCTTTATGCCTTATGCCTTCCGGACGCGCGACGGCACGATTCGGTCGTTGGACGCCGGATGTCTGAAATTCTTGGCAAATCGCAGTCCTCCCAGAGTCACTTTCATCGTCGATGCAGTAGGGTTTATTGATACCGTGGAACCCAGGACGCTCTTGAGGGACTCGTTGGTCCGGGAGCTAAGACAGAGTAGAACCGGCATGGACGCGTGATCGGTCCGCTGCCAACGGCCGCGTAGGTTCGCCCTGTGCATCCTGCGCGTCCAGCCTACGGCTGCTTTCCGACGTCCCCCGCACGTTCCGGATTGTTCGGCAAGGTCGGCAATGTGTCGACTTCGCCCGTTCCCCGAGCCGCGGGCGAACGACCGGTATTTGCGCACTCCTGCCCTTTCCGATCAGGCGGCCAAGCGTCTGAAGCCGACCCCTCATGCAGGTCGGACGAAGCCATTCGTTGCCCGACCCCGGAGAGAGGATCATTCCGCCCCATACCGATGCAGGCTCGCGCCGTGCGCCTTGAGCCACGCCTCCGCCCGGTTGACGTCGGGCGAGGCGCGGCGGACGAGGCTCCAGAATTTCGGCGAGTGGTTCATGTGGACCATATGCGCCACTTCGTGCGCAGCGAGATAGTCGAGCACGAAGGACGGCGCGAGAATCAGGCGCCAGGAGAAGCTGAGCCGCCCCGCCGAGGAGCAGGAGCCCCAACGGCTGACCGTGTCGCGCACCGCGATGCGCTTCGGCTGAACCCCGATCGCCCTGGCGTGGCGCGCGACGGCCGCCTCGATGTCTTTCGCGGCTTCGCGCCTGAGGAAATCAGCGACGCGGCGCGGCACATGCGGCCGATCGCCGGCGACGCAGATCACCGGCTCGCCCTCTCCCGGTTCGAGCCAGACGACGCCGCGCGCACCCGGCCGGTGGACGATCAGGTGCTCGACCCCACGCAACGGCGCCCGCGCCGACGGCTCGAAGGCGACCGGGCGCGGCAGGCGCTTGAGCCTGACGCCGATCCAGGCGGAATGGCGCTCGGTGAATTCCCGCGCCGCCTTCAGCGAGGCGCGGGCCGGCATGGTCAAAAGCACGTCGCGCGTCGCCGCGCGCACCCTGAGCGTGAACCGGCGCGACCGCGCCGAGCGGTTGAGCGCAACGCGATAGGTTTCGCCGTTGTGGGCGACATCGAGATGCGCCGGCTCCGGCGGGCGCTCGAAAAGACGCAGCAGGCTGCCCATGGTCATTCAGCGATTCGTCGTCGAACCTTTCGCGCTTGTTCTGTTCCCGATGGTAACAGAGCCTCGCGCTCAGTTGCCAGCGGCTTTCAGCGCAAGCGCAAGTCGAGCGGCGGCGCGGGTTTCAGGAGCGTCGGCAGGCCCGTGGCGACGAACACGACCGCGTCCGAGGCGCGCGCGATCTCACGATTCGCGCGGCCCTGCCAGTCGCGAAACTCGCGCCCGAGCTTCGTCTCCGGCACGAGCCCGAGCCCGACCTCGTTCGAGACGAGGATGGCAGGCCCTTGGAGGGCGGAGATCGACCCAGCAAGTTGGGCGATTTCCGCCCCGATGTCGCGGCCGGCGAGCATCAGGTTTGACAGCCACAGGGTGAGGCAATCGACCAGGACCGCCCGGCCGGGCCGGGCCGCCGCAGCCAGGGCCTCGGCGAGCGCGAGCGGCTCCTCGACCGTCGTCCAGCCGCCGCCGCGGTCGGCCCGGTGGCGCGCGATCCGCGCCGCCATCTCCGCGTCTCCGGCTTGCGCCGTGGCGAGATAGACCCGCTCGGGGGCGGCTCTTTCGGCCAGGCCCTGGGCGTAGGCGCTTTTTCCCGAGCGGGCGCCGCCGAGCACGAACACGCTGCGGGCTTCGATGAACTGCGGGACCAACGTCTACGCTCGCGAGGCGCCATCCTCCCCCGCTTGCGGGGGAGGGGGACCGGCCTCATAGGACGTCGAAAGACGCCCGTCTTTCGACGGGCTATGTGGCCGGTGGAGGGGGCCGCTTGCCGCGATCATTGCCATGGCGTGGCGCATGATCCCGTCGGCCGCGTTGTCGACGCCGGAGAGGACCTCGGCGGCTGGTATCCGCCGCACCGTCACGCCCTGCGCGCGAAGCGATGCGTCGCGCCGCGCGTCCCGTTGCGGGCGGTTCTCGACCTCGTGGCTCCTCCCGTCGATCTCAACCGCGAGGCGCGCGTTGGCGCAATAGAAGTCGAGCACGTAAGGCCCGATCGGATGCCGGCGACGGAACGCCGGCATTGCGGGCGCCCGCGCCCTCAGCCGGCTCCAAAGCATTGCCTCGGGGGCGGAAAGCGCGCGGCGAAGCTTTCGGGCTGCGGCAATGGCGTCTCGCGGCGCTCTCATAAGTCTCGTCCTTCCCCCTCCACCGGCCTTCGGTCCCCGTCGCCCGCTTCGCAGGGGAGGATAAGACGGCGCGCCAGGCGGGAGCAACCCTACCCCGCAAAGTTGTCGCTAGCAGATGGAGTGACGTGATTTCGTAGCTCGTGAAGTGTCGTGTTTTTTGGAGGCCCTGGAGGGCCTTGATGGACACGGCGCACATTCGCGAGGGAATACGGAAGATGCGGTTTTCGACGATTTTGGACCGCTGGGACTCGGGAGAGATGACACAGGAGACGGCGGCGGAGCTGTTGGGGATGAGCGTTCGCTCTTTCCAGCGATGGAGAGAGCGCTACGAGGCGGACGGCGAGGCTGGGCTGGTCGATCGGCGCGGCGCGCCGTCGCCGCGGCGTGCGCCGGAGGAGGAGGTCGAGCGGATGCTCGGGCTCTACCGGGACAAGTACGCCGACTTCACGGTCAGGCATTTCCACGAGCAGCTGACCAAGCGCCACAATTACACGCTTGGCTACACCGTGACGAAGCTTTGCCTGCACAGGGCCGGGCTGGTCAGGCCGGCGCCCAAGCGCTCGGCGCACCGCAAGAAGCGGCCGCGCCGGCCGATGCGCGGCATGATGCTGCATCAGGACGGGTCGCGGCACGTGTGGGTCGAGGGCAGGCCCTCGATGGACCTGATCGTCACCATGGACGACGCCACGAGCGAGATCTACTCGATGATCCTCGTCGAAGAGGAGGGAACGGCCTCGACCTTTGAGGCCTTGCGCGAGGTGATCGGCGAGCGCGGCCTGTTCTGTGCGCTCTACACCGACCGCGGCAGCCATTACTTTCATACCCCGGAGGCCGGCGGGAAAGTCTCGGGCACGGTCCAGACGCAGGTCGGGCGGGCTCTGGCGCATCTGGGGATCGAGCACATCGCCGCCTATTCGCCACAGGCGCGGGGACGCTCCGAGCGGCTGTTCGCCACCCTGCAGGACCGGCTCCCCAAGGAGCTGCGGCTGGCCGGGATCGAGACCGTCGAGGCGGCCAACGCCTGGCTGAAGAGCCATTACATCGCCGAGCACAACGCCCGCTTCGCCGTCGACCCCGAGCAGGAAGGCTCGGCCTTCGTCCCCGACGCCAAGGAGATGTGGCGCGAGATCCTCTGCGTCGTCGAGGAGCGCACGGTCGCCGGCGACAACACCGTCGCCTGGAACGCAAGGCGCCTGCAACTGCCGGAGAGCCGCCTGCGCCCGCATTTCGTCAGGGCGCAGGTTGCGGGTGCACGAGTACCCCGACGGAGCCTGCGCTGTGTTCCTCGGCCCGCATCGGCTCGCCGACTACGACGCCGAGGGAGTCCTCCGCGTCCCGACTGCGCCCAAGTCTGGCGTCGTGCTCGGGGCCGTCAAGGACAAGCCCTGTCGGGCGCGCTTGCGCGCATCCTTGACCGCCCCTGCGCGCGACGCCAATTCCGCTGCGCAGGCCGGGACGAGGAAACGGCCGCCCAGCCGAACAAGGAAACAGCCCAAACCCAACCCGGAGATGATCGACGCAGCATCCTCCTCTCGAGCCGGGCCGTCCGCGGCTTCCGACCCGCTTCGAACATCAACCCGAAGACGCCACATCATGCGCTACAAAAACACGACAGGTTGACGAGCTACGGACACCCTACCCCGCAAAGTCGCGCGGGCGGACGCCCGTATCGCAGATGAGAAACCGCTCGTTCGGCATCCGCCACACCTGGTCAGGACGGAAGCGGCCAATCGCCGACCAGTCGAGGCCGCAGTGCTGGGAGGCGAGCCAGACGACGCGTCTTGCATGCTCGAGCAGCATGGGCTCGAGATGGGCGCCGGTGAACAAATCGCCGATGATCATGATCGTCGGCCCCGGCTTGCCGGACGACTAATCGCCGTACGGGTCCCCCGTCAGCAGCGTCTTCTCGCCCGGCGGCGGGGCGCGCTCGCGACATTCGGATTTTACCAAATTACTGACGACGGACGAGCCGGCCAACCGGGCTGACGCAGCTTGTCATACGCGAGTTGTCCCTGTTTTCGGCGGAACAGGGAACTTTCGTTCCCTGATGGGCCGAATTAATTCCCTGTTCGGCCGCGTAGGGAATTTTCGTGGAACCGCCTCGAATCATTAGGCTTTCTGGGGCGATTTTTCACCAATCGGCCGAAATGGGCGAAACTCCCTGCATTTTTCCCTGCTGGCAGGGAATTCGGCCTCGCTCTGGAGTCACGACGCTAGCCGACAAAACCGCGCGGGCGGACGCCCGGATCGCAGATGAGAAACCGCTCGTTCGGCATCCACCACACCTCGTCCGGCCGGAACCGGTCGATCGCCGACCAGTCGAAGCCGCAGTGCTCGGAGGCCAGCCAGACGACGCGTCCGGCGTGCTGAAGCAGCATCGGCTCGATATGGGCCCCGGTGAACGAATCGCCGATGATCATGATCGTCGGCCCCGCCCTGCCGGACGACTGAACGTAGTCGCCGTATGGATCCGACGTCAGCAGCGTCTTTTGACCGAGCGGCAGCCTGAGCTCCTCAGCCTCCTCGGTCGCGCTGTCCTGCAGCCCGAGCAGCCGCGCCAGATCGCCGCCTGGGTGCGGCGCGGGGGCCGTCAGCGCCGCCGAGGGATCGAGCCGCCAGTCGGGACGGCCGTCGGCCTCGACGACGGCGTTAAAGGCCATCAGCGCGCCGCGCGCCGTCCAGTGCGAATCGTGACGGAAATAGGCCGCCCCGGTGGACCGGGCCTCGGCCATGACCGGCCTGAGGTCGATCGTCGTGACGCCGCGCGCCGTGAGGCCCGCCAGAAAGAGAGCGTATTCGGTTTGCCGGCCCCGGTTCTGCGCCCAGCCCGGCAGGTCGTCCTGGTAGACGGTCGAGGCGTTCGGCGGAGAGGCGACGAGGAAGCGGATTCCGCGGCGGGCGAGATCGTCCCGCATCGCTGCGATCAGGTCGACCGCGTCGGCCACCCTCTGATCGCGCAGGACCAGGCCGGCGCTCTGCCGCACCGCCTCCTCGCCGAGATAGAACATCCGCCCGTCGCGGCCGACGAGCACGGAACTGTCGCCCATGCCGAGCATCGGCTTGGTCAGATCGGTGTGAGCGCGGATGAGCGCCTGCCGCAGGCCGAAATGGTCCTTGAGATAGGCGTCGAGCGCGGTCGGCAATTCCAGCCAGTCGGCTCCGGTCGCGGGCAGGCGCGGCGCAGGCGCGAGCCTGCGTCCCTCCTTGAGCACAGTCGCAGGACTGTCGGGCGCAACGAGGCCGACGATCACGGGCGTTGCGAGCATGAAAAACGCCAGGACGGCGAAATATCGGCGGTGGCGCTTCAGCATCGCCGCTCAGGCAAGGCGATGGCGCGGAGCGAATCGCCCATCGCCGCTCAGCCGGCGAAGCCGGCGGGGCGAGCGCCGGGATCGCACACCAGGAATCGCTCGGTCGGCGCCCACCACACCTCGTCCGGGCGAAGCTTGTCGATCAGCTTCCAGTCGAAACCGCATTCATGATGATGCACCCAGATCGCGCGACCGACATGCTGGGACAGCATGAGCGGGAAATAGCCCGCGGTGAACGAATCGCCGATCACCATGACGGCCGGGCCGGGCCTTCCGGTGGTGATGACATGATCCGGCATCGCCCCCGGGGAAATCGCCTCGTCGGTCCCTGTCGCGTCGAGAACGAACGGCTCAGCCATTTCCGCGACCTCGTCCTGCACCCCCATGATGCGGGCGACGTCGCCTCCCTTTCTCTCCGCCGGCGGACCGAGCGCCGTCGCCGGATCGATCCGCCAAGCCGGGTGGCCGTCCGCCTCGACGACCGCGTTGAATCCGGCGATCGCCGCGCGCGGCGTCCAGTGCGCGTCGTAGAGCAGGTAAGCTTCGTCAGTCTTGCGCACTTCGGCCAGAGCCGGTCGCAGGTCGACCGTCCTGACTCCGCGCGCTTTCAGATTCTCGAGGAAAAGATCGTATTCCGTTTGCCTTCCCTTGTTTTGCGCCCAGACTGGAAGATCGTCCTGGTAGATTGTCGATGAATTTGGCGGCACGGTCACCAAAAAGCCGACGCGCCGCTTCGCCAGCGCATTGCGAATAGAGACGAGGAGTTGCACGGATTCCGCAACTTTCTGGTCCCTGACGACAAGACCCGCGCTTTGGCGGACCATCTCGTTACCGAGGTAGAACATGCGCCCATCGCGGCCGATCAGGATGTATGGATTGACTTTCTGAAACACGGGACGAGTCAGGTCTTTGTGCAGGCGGATCATCGCACTGCGAAGGCCGAAGCGATCCTTGAGGTAGGAGTCGATCTGCGGTGGAAGGGCAAACCAGTCGGTAAGCGTCACAGGGGCCGGTGGCGCGGCGGCGGCCCGGCGTCCTTCCTTCAGGATAAGCTCCGGGCTATCCGGGCGGACGATGCCCCATGTCAACGGAGTCGCGAGCAGGAGAAAGCTCAGCGCAGCGAACCAGCGCCGATGGCGAGGCAGCATTCCGGCTCGGGCGGTCATCGGGACGCGCCGACGGCTTGCGACCGGGATGTCTGCGATCGCCGGAGGCGATGTCGGCGGGAGTGTCATGCTATCGGAGCGCCGCATTGGGAGAGGGGAAGTTGAGGGGGCTTGCACCCGGTTCGCAGTAGAGCCCGCGCTCAGTGGGCATCCACCAGACTTCGTCAGGACGATACTCTTCGATTAGTCGCCAGTCGAACGCGCAGTGCCGATAGTGCAGCCAGACCACGCGTCCGGCGTGCTGCGAGATCAGGGGAGGGAAGTATCGCCGGGTGAACGAGTCGCCGAGAACAAGAATCGCCGGCCCCGGCTCGTCCGACTCCAGGACGTAGTCCGGCGCCTCATCGCTCGAAATGTCTTTCGATCTCCCCCTGGGGGGAAGCTTCAACTCCTCGACCGTCTCCGTCGCGCGATCCTCGAGCCCAAGCATGCGGAAAAGGTCGCCGCCCTCGCGCTGGATCGACGGCGCCAAAGCGGAGGCGGCGTCGAGCCGCCAGTCCGGATGGCCGTCGGCCTCGGCGATGGCGTTGAACGCCGCCAGCGCGCCGCGATCGGTCCAATGGGTGTCGTGCAGAAGGTAGACGTTTCCCCTGGTTCGCGCGGCGATCACCGCCGGCCTCAAGTCGACCGTCTTTACGCCGCGGTCGGCGAGCAACTGGAGAAGAAGGTCGTACTCGGTCGTCCTGCCGTGGTTCTGCGCCCAGACCGGAAGATCGTCCTGGTAGATCGTGGAGGAATTCGGCGGCGTGGCGACGAGAAGCCTGACGCCGCGACGCGCCAGCTCGGCTTTCACCCGCGCGAGCAGGTCGGCGACGTCGGACACCTTCTGGTCGCGCAAGATGAGCCCGGCGCTTTGTCGGACCATCTCGTCGCCCAGATAGAACATCCGCCCGTCGCGGCCGATCAGCACCGGGCCGCCGCCCGAGGCCAGCACCGGCCGGGTCAGGTCCTTGTGGGCGCGGATCAGGAAGCGCCGCAGGCCGAAGCGATCCTTGAGATAGGCGTCGATCTCGCCCGGCAGCGACAGCGCGGCCGCGAAGCTTGCCGGCGGCGGCGGCGGCGGAGCGGGCCGCCGGCCTTCCTTCAGCACCGAAGCCTCTCCGTCCGGCAGCGCGACGCCGACGATGAGCGGGGTCACAAGCAGCGCGAAAGCGGCCAGAGCGAAAAAACGGCGATGGCGAGACAGCATCGCCACGTCAGAACTTGAAATAGAGGAACGGGCTGTAGGCGCCCGAGGCGACGGTGATCATCGAAAAGACGAGCAGGGCGAAGGTCCACCCCGTGTCCGCGGCGGCGCGCAGGATCAGCGGGGCGGAAACGCGCGGCAGCCAGCGCGGCAGGACCGCGATCGCACAGCCGATGATGAGGGTCACGATCGCCCGCTCGCTCAGCGCGTCATGCATGTCGAAACTCACATCGCCGAGGCCGTTCCGGCCGATCAGGCTGGCAAAATAGTCGACCGCGGTCGACAGGTCGGCGGCCCGGAACAGCACCCACCCGCCCATCACGGCGAGCAGCGCATAGAGCCAGCGCGCCCAGGCCGGAATGCGGGCGAGACGCCTCTTCAGCCCGAGGCGCTCGACGACCAGGAAGGCGCCGTGCCAGAAGCCCCACAGCACGAAGGTCCAATTCGCGCCGTGCCAAACGCCACAGAGCACGAACACGGTGACGAGATTGCGGTAGGTCTTCAGATCCGTGCCGCGATTGCCGCCGAGCGGGATGTAGAGATAGTCGCGCAGCCACGACGACAACGACATGTGCCAGCGCCGCCAGAATTCGGTGATCGAGAGCGACGTATAGGGCAACTGGAAATTGCGCGGGAAGGTGAAGCCCAGCACGATGCCGAGCCCGATCGCCATGTTGGAATAGCCGGCGAAATCGAAATAAATCTGGACCGTATAGGCCAGGAGCCCGATCCACGCCTCGGGCATGGTCCGATGCGGGACCTGATCGAAGGCGACCTGCGCCAGCGGGGCGACGACATCGGCGATCAGCACCTTTTGCGCCAGCCCGATGATGAAGATGCGCGCGCCGACGGAGGCGCGACCGAGCGTCTGACGGCGCCTGTCGAGTTGGCGCGCGACCGTCTTGTAGCGGACGATCGGGCCGGCGACGAGCTGGGGAAAGAGCGAAATGTAGAGCGCCACGTCGACCGGGTCGCGATTGGCGCGGAAACGACGGCGGTAGACATCGATGATATAGCTGAGGCAGTGGAAGGTGAAGAACGAAATGCCGAGCGGCAGCTCGATGTTGGTATGGCCGAAGTCGTAGCCTAGGGGTTTCAGGAGCGCGGCGAAATTCGCGGTGACGAAGTTCGCGTATTTGAAAACGCCGAGCACCGCGAGGTTGACCGCGACGGCGACGCCGAGCGCCCATTTCCGGCGCGATTCGACGTTGCGGTCGATCACGATCGCCGCAACGTAGTTGAAGACGATGGCGAACAGCAGGATCAGCAGGAAGCGCGGCTCGCCCCAGGCGTAGAAAACGAGCGAAAACAGCAGCGTGACGATGTTTTTGCCGACGATGGTCGGCGTAAGAACGTAACAGGCGATGAAAATCGGCAGGAAATAAAAGAGGAACGTGACCGAGGAAAACACCATGCCGGAATCGCTTTCGCCTCGCTCGCTTGACTCCCTCTCCCCGCTTGCGCGGAGAGGGCCGGGATGAGGGACTGGGCCGCACGCCAATCGTTGGCGCCGCCCGTCATCCGGCCCTTCGGGCCACCTTCTCCCCGCGAGCGGGAAGAAGGGCCGAGCCCACCGGCCGACCGCCGACGCCTATACCCTCCGTCGGCGCTGCCGCAAAGAATCCATTTGCATGGCGAAAATGGGACGGCCGCGCCTATCGCCAGGCTACACGCAGCGCCTCGAGCCCGTGGAAATGGAAGGCGTCGCGATAGCGCGGCTTCTCCATGAGTCTCAGCCCCGGCAGGCGATCGAACAGGATCGGCAAAGCGATCGCCATCTCGAGCCGCGCAAGCGGCGCGCCGACGCAGAAATGGATGCCGGCCCCGAAAGTCACGTGGGAATTGGCGTCCCGCGCGGCTTCGAAGGTATCCGGATCCGGGAAGCGCGCCGGATCGCGGTTGGCGGCGCCGAGCAGGAGCCCGACCTTCTCGCCCTTGCGGAGCCGAACGCCGGCCACCTCTGCATCCTCGAGCGCATAGCGGGTGAAGAGATGGAGCGGCGCGTCAAGCCGCAGCAATTCCTCGACCGTCGCGGCGCGCGCCCTGTCGCTCATGAAGGCCTCTCGCGGATCGACGGCAAGCTCGAGCATCGCCTTGGCGCCGTTGCCGATGCCGTGCACCGTCGCCTCGTGCCCGGCGTTGAGCACGAGAATGCAGGTCGCGACAAGCTCGTCCTCGCTGAGCCTTCCGTCATCGCTTTCGGCCGCGAGAAGCTGGCTGATCAGGTCGTCGCGCAAATCGGAGCGGCGCACCCGGGCGTAGCCGCGCACGAAGTCTGCGAATTCGCGCGCCGCCTCGGCCGCGCTGTCCTCGACCGCACGGGTGACGCCGAACTGGTACATCGCCACCATCCGGCGCCCCCAGTCGAGCATTCGGGGACCGAGTTCGCGCGGGACGCCAAGGAGATCGGCGATGATCGCGACCGGAATGGGCGTGGCGAATTTCCCGATGAGGTCGGCGGCGCCCCCGGCCTCGACGGCGTCGATCCGCTCGTGGGCGAGCGCGGCGATGCGGGGCCCGAGCCTTTCGACCTGGCGGGAGACGAAGGCGCGGTTGATGAGATTGCGCAGTCTCGTGTGCTCGGGCGGCTCCATCTCCAGGATCGAATTGCGCTCGAGCGCGTCGAACGGGGAGAGATGGGGTTTGGGCGCCGGCCAGCCGAGTTCCTCACGGCTCATCACATGCAGGACCTGCCGGCCGAAGCGCCTGTCGCGCAGAAGCGCCGACACGTAGGCGTGCGCGGCGAAGCACCAGAAGCCGTAGTCCTCCCAGAAGAAGACGGGCGCTTCGGCGTGAATCGCGGCGTAGGCCGGATAAGGGTGGTTGAAGAAGGCAGGATCGCGCGGATCGAGGCGGACGCGGCGGCGGGCGACGTCGATGGTCGGGTGCATGCGTCGAAGCTAGCCCAGCGGATAGGTCGCCTCAACGACGTAGGGCCCCCCGCCCGAACCCTCGCGGGCGGAAAAGAGGACGAACCGCTCCGCCGTGAAGGCGTCGATGGCGAGCCACCCGCGGGAGGCGAGGTAGTCGGCGACGGCGCGCGAGCCGACGCCGCGCAGTCGGGCGAGCGTCACATGCGGCGTGAACTTGCGGGTCTCCGGCGCAAGCCCGATCCGCCTCAGGCGACGCTCCTGCTCGGCCTGCAGTTCGATCAGCGCCGCATCGGCCCTGATCCGAGCGATCAGGGCGCGTGGCTTGTCGCCGCCAAACCAGCCGAGCCCATCGAAAGCGACCGGGGGCGCCGGGCGGCGGATATCGTCGAGCGTTTCGGCGACGTCGTGCGCCGTCCGCGCGTCGACATCGCCGACGAAGCGCAGCGTGACGTGATAGTCCGCGGGCTCGAGCCAGCGCGCCCCGACCACGCCACCGCGCGCAAGAGCGATCTGGCTGATGACGCTCTCCGGCAATTCCAGTCCGGTGAACAGGCGAGGCATCCCCGGAACTCCGTGAAGGTGTGCAACGATGGCGCACGAATCGACGGCTGTCATCGTCCTCCAGAGGGACGAAGGCATCTGTGCCGTACAACGCTGAAACGGAAACGCTACGCGGCTTGGCCCAAAATCCAGCCTTCGCAGTCAATCCCCTCGACGGACGCTGGAGCAGCCGGCCTTCGACCTTCGACAACGTCAATCATGCCAAGAAGACCGAGGGCGGCGTCGAAAGGATCTTCACCACTCTTGTGCGGGCCGAATCCATCGGCGAGAGCGTCGCGCATCGCGTCGCTGAAACGGACGCCGCGTTCGGAAGATCGAGAGAGAAGCGAAGCAGTTACCGCGCGCCGGTCGCTCTGCCTCTGTTTGCTGGTCCCAGACGGAAATCGAACCTCGACCTGCCCGTATGCTTCGGCGGGATAGGTCTCGCAGATCACAAGGCGGCCACATTCCGAAAGCGCGGTAAGGTCGCCGTCAAACGGCCACAGCAGCGCCCCCTCCTTCCTTGCCGGCTGAACGATATTTCGCCAGCCGGAGATAGCAGCCTTGCCGACTTGGTTTCCACCGAGGGTCCAAAACAGGGAGCAGGCAGCCCTACGCGTATCTGTCTGTCGCTCGCATTCTCGTCTCAGCATGTCGATGGCGCCGACGCCAAGCCCCTTGAGTAAATAAATCTGTTTCGCACTCTTTGATGCTACCCGGGGATAGAAGGGGCGATGCAACGAAATTTCATCGTCAGCGTCACACACGCTATAGAAATCCGACCATTCCCCGGCGCCAAAGCGATCCAGCACCTCGGTGAATCGCGTGACTTTCGCCCTCCGGGCATATGCAGCCGGAATACCAATCGGAAAATCAAACCCGGCTAGCGTCGATTGCGACGGAGATATCAGGTGTTTCAGGAAGTCTTCGAGAGCGCCGACGGGTTTGGGCCTCTCTACCAGCCATCCAGACGAATTGTTCCGCGCTTCCACAGCCCAGCGCTTGCCTGACGCAGTGCTCCAATCGGAATGGACGAGGCGAGAGAACGCGCAACGCGTCATGTGTGCAAGGAGCGAGTTCGCCGCTACCCCCGCTCCTTCGAAATGAACTGGCGGAACCGCTCCGAGGTTGCGCCGGAAAACAGCGCCTCCGGCTCGCCTTCGGCCTCGACCAGACCCTGGTGCAGGAACATCACCCGCGTCGAGACATCGCGGGCGAAGCCCATCTCGTGGGTCACCACCAGCATGGTTCGGCCCTCCTCGGCGAGCGCGCGCATGACTCGCAAGACCTCGCCGACGAGTTCGGGATCGAGCGCCGAGGTCGGCTCGTCGAACAGCATGACTTTGGGCCGCATGGCGAGCGCGCGCGCGATTGCGGCGCGTTGCTGCTGCCCGCCCGACAGATGGGCAGGATAGTAGTTCCACTTGTCGGCGATGCCGACCTTGGCGAGCAGCGCGCGGGCTTCGTCGACGCATTCGGCGCGCGGCCGCTTCTGCACATGGATCGGCGCCTCGGTCAGGTTCTCGAGCACCGTCAGGTGCGACCACAGGTTGAAGCTCTGGAACACCATTCCGAGCTCGGAACGAATGCGGTCGACCTGCCGCCGGTCGGCCGGCTCGGCGAGGCCATCGCCGCGCTTGCGCATCTTGATGACTTCGCCGGCGACGGTGACGACACCCTCGTCCGGCGTCTCGAGCAGGTTGATGCAGCGGAGGAACGTGCTCTTGCCCGAGCCCGACGAGCCGAGGATCGAAATCACGTCGCCGTCCCTGGCGGTCAGGGATATGCCCTTGAGCACTTCAAGCGAACCGAAGCGCTTGCGCATGTCCTTGACTTCGAGAGCGGTCTCGGCGGGCATGCTCGTTTTCCCTCTAGCTCGGCCGCGCGCGCAGGTGCGGCGAGAGACGCTGCTCGAGACCGAGAAACGCGGCGCCGATGACGTAGTTGATGGCGAAATAGATCGCCCCGGCAAGAATCAGCGGCAGGTAGGTCACGAGCGTGTCGTTGCGGATTTTCAGCGCCACGCTCAGGACGTCCCACAGCGTGATGAGGGAGACGAGGGCGGTCGCCTTCATCATCGAGATCATCTCGGTCGAATAGGCCGGCAACGCGTGGCGCAGCGCGATCGGGAAAATGATCCGCCGGAACAGCAAGAGATTGGACATGCCGCAGGCCCGCGCCGCCTCGACCTGCCCGTGCGGCACGGCGAGCAGCGCGCCGCGGAAGATCTCCGCCTGATAGCCGGCGGTGCAGAGGCCGAGCGAGAGCACGCCGCAGGTGAAGGCGTCGCGCAGGACCGGCCAGAAGATGCTGTGGCGGACCGCCGGCAGGGACGCGAGGCCGTAATAGACGATGAACAGCTGGATCAGCAGCGGCGTGCCGCGAAACACAGCGACATAGGCGCGCGCGGCGATTTCGAGCGGCTTCGAGCCGCTCGCCCGCATCCACGTCACGCCCGCCGCGATGATCGCGCCGAGAATCACCGACGCCGCCCAGACCGACAGCGTCAGGGGAACCGCGGCGAGCAGTCGCAGGAGTGTGGCGCCGATGAAGCTCCAGTCCATGCCTTCACCCCGCCGCGCGGCGCATGCCGCGGGTCGCCCGCGCCTCGGCGATGTCGAACACGCGGGTCGTCACCAGCGTCATGAACAGGTACAGCGCCATCCCGCCGAGATAGAAGACGAACGGCTGATGGGTGGATCCGGCCCCGATCTGGCTCACCCGCATGAGCTCCGTGAGGCCGGTGACGGAGATCAGCGAGGAGTCCTTCAGCGCCACCTGCCACAGGTTGCCGAGGCCGGGCAACGCGAAGCGCAGAACCTGCGGGGCGATGATGCGGCGGAACATCAGAAACCGGTCCATGCCGACGCTGACCGCCGCCTCGAGCTCGCCCCTGGCGATCGCCAGGTAGGAGGCGCGGAACACTTCCGCCTGATAGGAGCCGGAAATGACGCCGACCGCGAGCGATCCGGCGAGGAACGACGGCACGCCGACGAAGCCTTCGTAGCCCACGAAATTCGCAAGGCCGGTCAGCAGCGTCGAGGTGCCGAAATAGACGAAATAGACGACCAGCAACTCGGGCAGGCCGCGAAACAGCGCGGCATAGGCTTCGCCCGCCGCTCCAGCGAGGCGGTGTTTGCTGAGCCGCGCCCAGGCGACGAGCGATCCGAGCACGGCGCCGATCAGCAGGCCGCAGGCGGAAACGAGCAGAGTCATGCCCGCGCCGCGGAGCATGGCGAGGCCCCACCCGCCCGGGCCGAAGCCGAAGATGTCGAAAACGCCCACGTCCCGGCGCCCCCTTGCGAAACGCGCCGCCCCTTCCTTGGGGAGCGGCGCGTCTCCTAGTCTTACGGAGTGGTGTCGATCTTGAACCACTTCATGCTGTATTTCTTGACCGAGCCGTCGGCGAAGGCTTCGTCGAGCGCCTTGTCAAACTTGGCGGTCAGGTCCGCATCGCTCTTGCGCAGTCCCATGCCCTCGCCCACGCCGAATACGTCACCGATGAACTCAGGACCGACGATGGCGAAGTCCTTGGCGTCCGGCTTGTCGAGCGTCGCCGCGATCGTCGGATAGTCGTCGAGCCCCACGTCGATGCGTCCGGACTTGAGGTCGAGATCGCGATCGTCGGTCGTCTTGTATTCTTTGACGGTGGCGATGTCCTTCAGATACTTGTTGGCGAAATTGGCGTGCGTCGTCGACACCTGGACGCCGATCGTCTTGCCCTTGAGCGCCGCCTGGACCGCCTTGATCGCCGCGTCGCCGGCGGCCTTGTCCTTGGCGGTGTTCACCACCTTGCCGGGCCCGAGCGCCTTGGCGATGGGGCTGTCCTTCGCCGCCATGAAGGCGGCGGGCGGAGCGGCGTAGGGCTTCGAGAAGTCGATCTCCTTCTTGCGCTCCTCGGTGATCGACATGCCGTCCATGATGACGTCGAACTTGCCGGCCTTGAGTCCCGGGATCATGCCGTCCCAGTCCTGGGCGATGATCTTGCATTCGAAGCCGGCGCGCTTGCAAAGGTCATTGGCGAGGTCGACTTCGAAACCGACGATCTTGCCGCTCGAGTCGGTCAGGTTCCAGGGCTCATAGGCCCCTTCCATGCCGATGACGACGGTCTTCCAGTCTTTGGCGAAAGCCGCAGGCGCCGCGGCCAGCGCCGCGACGAGCGATGCGCCGACGATCACGGATTGCATGAATCTCAAACCCATTTTCCTCTCCCAGTGACTCTGTCCTTCGAGCGACGCCTCGGGCAGACCCGCCCCGGGTCGCGGCCTCCCGCGGAAACCCAAAGGGAGTCATACAGGCGGGCCGGTCGATTGGGAATGCGGCCCTTGCCTAAATTGTCATCGATAGCCCGGGCGGCGCCGCAATGTGCGGCGGCGGATCGCGACTGCGGCGCTCTGCCGCGCCAGGCGCTGACGTCCCACGACGAGCAGGCGTTACGCCACCGCTTTGATCGATGCTCCCACCTTCTCCACGATTTCGTCGATCTGGTTCTCGCTGATGACGAGCGGCGGCATCAGCTCGATCGTGTCGCCCGAGATGCGCAGCATGACGCCTTCCTCGTGGAACGAGTGCTCGAGCAGGCGATAGCCGCGCAAGGTCGGGCTGCCGGGGATCGACGCAAGGTCGATCGCCCCGGCGAGGCCCACGCAGCGGATGTCGAGCACGCTCGGCAGGCCTTTGAGGGACATGAGCGCGTCGCACCATTTGGGCTCGAGAGCCTTGGCGCGCTCGAACAGACGCTCGTCGCGATAGACGTCGAGCGTCGCGAGACCGGCCGCGCAGGCGAGCGGGTGACCCGAATAGGTGTAGCCGTGGAAGAACTCGATCGCGTGCTCGGGACCCTGCATGAACGCGTCATAGACGTGCTTGCGCACAATGACGCCGCCCATCGGCACCGTGCCGGAGGTCACGCCCTTGGCGAAGGTGATCATGTCCGGTACGACGCCGTAGCGCTCGGCGGCGAAGGCGTGGCCCAACCGCCCGAATCCGGTGATGACCTCGTCGAAGATGAGCAGGATGCCGTATTTGTCGCAAATCTCCCGCAGCCGCTGGAGATAGCCGATCGGCGGCGGCAGCACGCCGGTCGAGCCGGCCATCGGCTCGACGATGACGGCGGCGATGGTCGAAGCGTCATGCAGCCCGACGATTCCCTCGAGCGCGTCCGCGAGATGGCCGCCCCACTCGGGTTCACCCTTGGTGAAGGCCTGGCGTTCGCGATTGTAGGTCGCCGGCAAATGGTCGACGCCGGCAAGGAGCGAACCGAAGAACTTGCGGTTGTTGACCATGCCGCCGACCGAAATGCCGCCGAAACCGACGCCATGATAGCCGCGCTCGCGGCCGATGAGGCGCTGGCGGGAACCGTGGCCGCGCACGTTGTGATAGGCGATGGCGATCTTCAGCGCCGTGTCGGCGGCTTCCGATCCGGAATTGGCGAAGAACACGTGGTCGAGGTCGGCAGGCGCAAGCTCGGCGAGGCGCGAGGCGAGCGCGAACGCCGGCGGATGGGAAAACTGGAAGGTGGGCGAGAAATCGAGTTCGGCCGCCTGGCGCTGGATGGCGGCGACGATCGGGACCCGGTTATGGCCGGCGTTGCAGCACCAGAGCGCGGCGGTCGCATCGAGGATTGAACGCCCTTCCGGCGTGTAATAATGCATGTCCTTCGACCGTGCGATGAGGCGCGGGCGCTTCTTGAAGGCGCGGTTCGGCGTGAACGGCAGCCAGAGGGCGGCAAGGTCGTTTGGAACGTCCGTGCGCGCTGCGGAACTCGGACTGGCGGCGGTGGTCATGACCATGTCCTCAAAGACGCTTGCATCCAAAAGACGATGGCAGCCGCTCCCCGTTTTGTCCAGTTGGCGTTCTGTTCCAGCCGTTGCGAACGGCCGCCGAAGACCGGCGCGCGGCCAGTCCTTTCGTCGCGCGCCCGACGGGCGATCGACGATCCCCCTCGCCTTGCTCTGATCGCGGGAACCGGATCGGCGCATCCCCTTTTTTGTTGCAAACTGACACAAACTTCAGGGTTGCAAATTGTAACTTAAGGTTGTATTTACCACCACTGGCAACTGTTGAGTGCGGTGGGGCGTGAACATGTTGTGGACGGAAGAGGCGATCGAGACCCTCAAGACGCTGGCGCTTCAGGGAAGGAGCGCCAGGGCGATCGCCGAGGCGCTCGGCGCGCCGTCGCGCAGCGCGGTGATCGGCAAGGCCAGTCGGGTCGGGATCAAGCTCAGCGGCGGCGCAGCGGCGGGAACCGACCGGCAGCGAGCGCCTTCCTCCCCCCGCGCGACGGCCCCCTGCGAGCGCGGCCCGAAGGCCGCTTCCTCCCGGCGAGCTCTGGTCCACGCGCTCCCTCGCGAACCGAGGAGACAGCAGTGGATCTTCGCCGAGGCGGAGGTCGGCGAAATGCTGAGGCTGGGGCTCGAGGAGATCGCCGAAGCCAATTGCAGATGGCCGCTCGGCGATCCCATGACCGAGGACTTCGCCTACTGCGGTCTCCCGCCGGCCCGAGGCCGATCCTATTGCGCCGGCCATTGCCGGCTGGCCTACAAGCCGCCGAAGGGGACGCAAGATAGCGATGGGCTCGCGCGCCTCCCCGCTCCCCGCGGCGGCGCAGCGATCCTTGCGTTCCCTCTGCCTCCGGCGAGCGACCCGGCGCTATCGGTCTCGGCGAGCGATGAGGCCCTGCGGGCGGGCGCCTAGCGTCCAGTCACCAACCATTCCGACTCTTCCAAGAGCGAGAGACCAAATAAGCGCATGGACATTGATCCGTTTTTCGCTTTTTGGCTTCTTCTGATCTTACGGACGCACCCCCCACGGAAAGCGTCGGAAAGGCTGAGATATACTCCGCTCACGCCAAGATGCGAAAATTGGCGGGGCGGATTATGCGGAAATTATCTGTGATCGAATCGGCGATTTCTCCCCATCGACTGGGGACTTCGGCGCGCAGGAAGTGGAGCATCGCGTCGGCGAATTCACGATATGTGGGATAGGTCCTGTTGTGGGTCAGAGACTTGTGCATCACGCCCCACAACCGCTCGATCGGGTTCAGATGCGGGCAGTAGGCGGGGATGAAATGCAGCTTGATGCGTCTGCCGGGCTGCGCCAGCCACTCTCGCACAAGAGCGGCATGATGATAGCGCGCATTGTCCAGAAACACGTGGATCAGCGCCAGCAGTGGATACATCGCCTCGATCGCTTGCAGCAGCCGGATGGTTGAGGCGGCGTCGACGGTTTCGACGTCGATCATCGCCGTCTTGCCGGTTTCGAGATCGATGGCCCCGTGAATGTTCAGGCGCTGGCGTCCGCTGGTCTGCTCGATCGCCAGATGCTCCTTCGCCGGCGCCCAACAGCCGACGGGGCGCGCCGCATGGGTCGGATGCACGGCGTCCACGAACAGCACAGCCTCGTCCGGCCCCAGCGAATTCAGCACGTTCTCGTAGGTTTCGATGAACGCCTGCTGTTTTTCCGGGTCGAGCTTGCGTCCGATCGTCTCGGGCTTGTGGTATTCGAGCCCGAGCCGATGCAGCATCGCCACCAGCCCAGAACGGCTCTCATAAACGACGCCGAATTCCCTCTCGATATACGCGCCGACGTCGCGTGTCGAACGCGGCAAGGTCGCAGCGATCCACGACTGCAACTTCGCTTCTTGATCTTCCGCCAGGCGCGGGCAGGAGCCGCCGCCGTCAAAGCGCGTCAATCCCTCGAGCCCGTCCTCCAGGAACAGCTGATGCCAGCGCCGGACGGTTTCGTCATCGACGAACAGCGCTGCGGCGACACGCTCACAGCTCCAGCCGTCGTCGAGAAGGACCAACGCGTTCGCCCGCCGCGCCAGACGATGCGCCGCCGAACCGTCTCGCGCCAACGCGATCAGATCGGCCCGGTCGTCAGCAGAAAGGTAACCCCCGCGAATCATCAACCAAACAAGAATTTGGATTTTGATCCACGGCAACCCCCCTTGCCCCGCTTTCTCAATGAGTCAGGGTATATCCCTGCTTTCGACCGAGCAGGGAACTTTAATTCCCTGATGGGCAGAATTAATTCCCTGCTCGGTCGGGTAGGGAATTCTCCTGGAACTGCCGAGAATTATTGGTCTTTTGGAGACGGCTTTTCCAGGAATCGCCGAAATAGGGGGAAATTCGCTGCATTTTTCCCTGCTGACGGGAACTTGGCCCCATGCCCCCGGCTCCCTCGGAGTAGTGTTCTGCCGCTAACGCTCCGGCCCCTCCATGCGCTCGCCGGCGGGCGAATTCCATCTCTGGATTCGCCCGCCGGCGTCGTCAGGCGAGAGGACCTCTCTCCGCGGCTTGGCCGCTCAGTAGTCCATCCCACCCCCGGGCATGGCCGGCGCTTGCGCTTCCTTCTTCGGCTTCTCGGCGACCATCGCTTCTGTCATGATCAGGAGGCTGGCGATCGATGCGGCGTCCTGCAGGGCGGTGCGCACGACCTTGGTCGGGTCGATGATGCCGAGCTTGAACATGTCGCCGTATTCGCCGGTCTGGGCGTCGTAGCCGTAGGCGTAGTCCTTGTGGTCGAGCAGCTTGCCGACCACGACGGAGGCGTCGATCCCGGCGTTGTCGACAATGTAGCGGGCCGGCCACTGGATCGCCTTGCGGACGATCTCCAGTCCCGTCCTTTCATCATCGTTTTCGTGCTTCTGGCCTTCGAGCGCCTTTGCCGCCCGCAGCAGCGGCACCCCGCCGCCGGGCAGGATGCCCTCTTCGACGGCTGCGCGGGTGGCGTGAAGCGCGTCGTCGACCCGGTCCTTCTTCTCCTTGACCTCGACCTCGGTCGCGCCGCCGACCCTGATCACCGCAACGCCGCCAGCGAGCTTCGCCAGGCGCTCCTGCAGCTTCTCCTTGTCGTAGTCGGAGGTCGTCTCCTCGATCTGCGCCTTGATCTGGCCGATGCGGGCGTCGATGTCCTTCTTCGACCCGGCGCCGTTGACGATCGTGGTGTTCTCCTTCTCGATCCGGATGCGCTTGGCCTTGCCGAGCATGTCGAGCGTGACGTTCTCGAGCTTGATGCCGAGGTCTTCGGCGATCATCGTGCCGCCGGTGAGGATGGCGATGTCCTCGAGCATCGCCTTGCGGCGATCGCCGAAGCCCGGCGCCTTGACCGCCGCGACCTTCAAGCCGCCGCGCAGCTTGTTGACGACCAGCGTCGCCAGCGCCTCCCCTTCGATGTCCTCGGCGATGAACAGCATCGGCTTGGCCGTCTGCACAATGGCCTCGAGCACCGGCAGCAAAGATTGCAGCGAGGACAGCTTCTTCTCGTGGATGAGCAGGTAAACGTCCTCGAGCTCGGCAATCATCTTTTCGGCGTTGGTGATGAAGTAGGGCGAGAGGTAGCCGCGGTCGAACTGCATGCCCTCGACGACGTCGAGCTCGGTCTCGAGGCTTTTCGCCTCCTCGACCGTGATCACGCCCTCCTTGCCGACCTTGTCCATCGCCTGGGAGATGATCGCGCCGATCGCCTTGTCGCCGTTGGCCGAGATCGTGCCGACCTGCGCGATTTCATCCGATTTGGTAACCTTGCGGCTGTGCTTGCCGAGATCGGCCGAGATCGTCTCGACCGCGGCGTCGATCCCGCGCTTGACGTCCATCGGGTTGGCGCCCGCTGCGACCGCCTTCAGCCCCTCCTTGACGATCGCCTGAGCAATGACCGTCGCGGTCGTGGTGCCGTCGCCGGCGATGCTGCTTTGCTTGCTTGCGACCTCGCGCACCATCTGCGCGCCCATGTTCTCGAACCTGTCGGCGAGTTCGATCTCTTTCGCGACCGTCACGCCGTCCTTGCTGATGCGCGGCGCGCCCCAGGACTTCTCGATGACGACGTTGCGGCCCTTGGGGCCGAGTGTCACCTTCACCGCGTTGGCGAGAATGTCGACGCCGCGCAGCATCCGCTCGCGGGCGTCCTGTGAAAACCTGACTTCCTTGGCAGCCATTGGATTGTCTCCGCATTGTTCAGGTCAGGATCGCCTTGACCCGAGTTCAACCCTTCTTGCGCGCCGGCGCCTTGCTGGCTTCGACGACGCCCATCACATCGCTTTCTTTAATGATGAGGAGTTCTTCGCCTGCGATCTTGATCTCCGTCCCGGACCACTTGCCGAACAGAATGCGGTCGCCGGCCTTGATGTCGATCGGAGTGAGCTTGCCATTGTCGTCGCGCGCTCCGGGCCCGACTGCAATCACTTCGCCTTCCTGAGGCTTTTCCTTTGCGGTGTCAGGGATGATGATCCCGCCCTTGGTCTTTTCTTCGGCTTCGACGCGTCTAACCAGAACGCGATCGTGCAGCGGGCGAAATTTCAACGCTTCCTCCTTCTCGGTTCACGATTTGAGCGCGCACTATGGACCTTGCGCGCCGCGCTGTAGCACCGCCACGGCTGTTCCGCAGGCTCCCTGACCGACGCCAAAACCGGACATTTTGCGCTACGCTAGGTCAGGAGGTCTGAAATTACCAACCCAGGCGTCTCATTGTCGTTGACACGTTCCGTTCTCCTTTGGGTTTGGATCCGAAGCGTGAGCCCGTTTTTCGCCATGCAGCCTTGATGGCCGCATCACCTCACATCCGGTTGAGCCTGGGCTCGGACCATAATCCCTCATGCTCGAGGGCATCGGGCTCGGGTTGGCGGGACCATCCTGTTGAGCGGCGTGTTTCAGCCAAGGGAAAACACCGGTCACCGCCCGCCCGGATCCGGCGAAGCCAATATTCAGCTTCGCTGGAATGGGTGGAGTGGGTTAAGCCATTGCTGAGGTGGATTGAGCCCTCGCTGGAGCGGGTCGAGCCATTGGATCATGCCGCGTTGAGCTCGGCGCCCTCGGGAACGACGCCCTGGGTGACATAGCGCCACAGGGCGACGAGGAGTTTGCGGGCCAGCGCCACGATGGCGATCCGGCGGATTCGCCCTTTGGCGGCGCCGACCCGCGCCCGAAACCAGCGGCTCAACGCCGAGTTGGGCTGATGACGCAGCCACGACCAGGCAAGCTCGATCATGGTTCGGCGCAGGCGGTGATTGCCCGACTTCGAGATGCCTTGATCCCGTTCGATGCTCCCGCTCTGCCAGGGACTGGGCGCCAATCCGCCGTAAGCCCCTACCTGGCGTCGGTTGGCGAAGCGGCGAAACAACGCTTCCAGCCACAGGAGCGAGGCGAACTCAGGGCCGATGCCGTTGAGCTTGATGAGCACGCCGGCGGGAGTGTCCGGCTTCTCGACTTCCGTATGGACCAGCGCGTCGCGGGCGCGTTCGACCGTAGCCAGTTGCGTCGTCACCACCGCTATCCGACCGAGTTCCCGGAGGATTTCCGCCTTCAGCAGCGGCGGCAGAGGACGGCCGTCGCCGGTCCGCAGCGCTTCAAGCCGTTCAAGACAATCGCGCCGAAGCGGATTGTAATCCCGGACGCCCTGGCCGCTGAGCAGCCCCCGGATCCGATTGGTATGCTGAATGCGTTCCTTGACCAGCGTGCCGCGCTCACGCGTCAGACGCCGGCGATCCTCGTCTTCCGGGCTCGGCGCCTGAACCATGGAACAGACCCGCCGCTCACCCCGACCCCAGGCCATCAGCGTCCGCAACAGTGTCTCGCCGTCGATCGAATCGGTCTTGGCCCGCCGATGCCGCCGCGCGACCGCGATCGAACCCGCATCGACGACATGGCTCTCGATCCCGTTCGCGAGCAGCAGCCGATGAATCCAGAACCCGTCCAGTCCCGCTTCCTGAATAACCACCGTCTTGATCGCAACGCCGTAGCGCTCCTCGGCCTTCCCCCGCCACCGCGAAAGAAGGCCGAGCAAACAGCCGCCGTTTCCTCCTTCAACTGTATGCCTGGAAAACTTCTCGCTGCCCGGACTGTTCATCGTCACAACCCATTTCGATTTGCTCAATTCGAGCGAGGCGAACAACGTGATCGCATTCGCTCGGACGGTGGCCGCGACAACGGTCGCAGAGGGGACGGACTCCATCGGTTGCCTCCATGCTGGTGTGGAAGCTCAGCCTACCAAGTCCGGCCGCCGTCCACCCGCATAGGATCTGTTGGCAGGGAACCGCCTTGGCGCCGGCGCCGGCTTCCCCTTGCATGGTCTGTTTGTCCCGAATCGCCTTAAGCCTCGGGATGACCGCCTGGGGGTGGCCACCCCCAGGCGGTCGGGCGGGCGGGATCGTAGTCCCCTTGGCTTGAAACCGTGGATGAGCTGGATCCGTCCGTCCTTCGCGCTTGGCCTGAACAGATGATGGGGAGCAAGTCCCGCATGCAAGGCAAGGTCTCGCCCGAGCCAAACGCAACGCAAGTGTATGTCGGAGTCGACGTCTGTAAAGAACGGCTCGACGTCTACCTCCATCCAGTGGGAAAGACGGTCAGCGTCAACAACGACCCGAACGGAATCAAGCGGCTGAAGCGCTTGCTGAAACCTCATGACGTGGCCCTCGTCGTCATGGAGGCCACAGGCAAGCTGCACCGGCTCGCCCACCGTTCCCTCAGCGCCAGCGGCTTTAGGGTCGCTGTCGTCAACCCATTGCGTTCGCGGCTGTTCGCCGAGGCGATCGGGATGCTCGCCAAGACCGACCGCGTGGACGCGCGCATGCTGGCCATCCTCGGCGACACTCTCGATCCCGCCGTTACCGAGCCGCCCAGCGAACTTCTCGAAGGCCTGCAGGAACTCGTGCGCGGCCGCCAGGCGGCGAGCGACGAGCGCACCGCGCTTCTCAATCGGCGCGGCGGCAGCAAAACCAAATGTTTGATCCGCGAGCTCAATCGCCAGTTGCGCGCGCTCGAGACCTCGCTCTCCCACCTCGACGCCGAGATCCAACGCCTGATCCAAAGCGATCCCTGCCTCGCAAGGCGCTTCGAAATCCTCGTTTCGATTCCAGGCGTCGGCGAGGTCATCGCAGCCGCAATTGTCGCGGAATTGCGCGAGATCGGAACCCTCTCGGCCAAAGAGACCGGCATGCTCGCAGGCCTCGCCCCAATCGCCTGCGACACCGGCGATACGATAGGCGCCCGCCACATCAGAGGAGGCCGCGCTCATCTGCGCAACTCCTTGTACATGGGAGCGCTCAACGCCTCCCGCTTCAATCCCGCCCTCAAGCAATTCCACGATCGGCTCGTCGCCAAAGGCAAAGTGGCCAAAGTCGCCCTCACCGCCGTCATGCGAAAGCTACTCGTCCTCGCCAACACCCTCGTCCGCGAGGACAGACTCTGGGAGCTAAATCATGCTTGACTCCCATCACAGATGCTCATCCGGCCGGCTTCGGCCGCCGCCCTCTCCCGCAACCCCCGGCCCCGGGGGAGGGGTCTAATGCGCGATCCCCGATCCCGCGGCCTCGTCGATCAGGCGTCCCGCGGCGAACCGGTCGAGGTCGAACGGACGGCTGACCGGGTGATGCGAGCCGGTCGCCAGGAGATGCGCGAGCAGCGTTCCGCCGGCCGGAATCGCCTTGAAGCCGCCGGTGCCCCAGCCGCAGTTCAGAAACAGGCCCGGCGTCGGCGACGGGCCGATGACCGGCGAGGAATCCGGGACGACGTCGACGATGCCGCCCCATTGCCGCATCAGCCTCAGTTGCCCGAAGGCGGGAAACATCTCGGTCAGGCCGGAGACGACGATCTCCTGAACGGGCGGACTGCCGCGCTGGCCGTAGGAGGGAATGCGGTCGAGCGCGCCGCCGAACACGATCTCGCCCTTGTCCGACTGGCTCGCATAGACGCCCGTCCCGAGCTGGAGGACGACGATGTCGAGACACGGCTTGACCGCTTCGCTCACCATCGCCTGGAGGGTGTAGGAATGGATCGGCAGCCGGACGCCCGCCCTGGCCATGAGCTGAGACGAATGGCCGGCGACCGCGACGCCGACCGCCTCGGCGCGGATTTCGCCATGCGTCGTCTCCACCCCGGCGCAGGCGCCGTTCTGCAGGATGAAGCCGGTGACCTCGCAGTTCTCCACGATATCGACGCCGAGGCCGTCCGCAGCGCGGGCGTAGCCCCAGGCGACCGCGTCGTGGCGCGCAGTTCCGGCTCTCGCCTGCCAGACGCCGCCGTTCGGCAGATAGCGCGAATCGAGCGACTGCGACATCAGCGGCAGGCGCTTGCGGATCTCGTCCGGTCCCCACAGCTCCGCGTCGATCCCGTTGAGCTGCATGGCGTTGGCGAGGCGGGCGGCGATCTCGAGCTGGGCCGGGGTGTGCGAGACATTGAGAAGGCCGCGCTGACTCAGCATCACGTTGAAGTTGAGGTCGCGCGACAGGCCCTCGTAGAGCCGGAGCGCCATGTCGTAGAGCGCGACGAACTCGGGGTAGAAATAGTTCGAGCGCACGATCGTCGTGTTGCGGCCGGTGTTGCCGCCGCCGAGCCAGCCCTTCTCGATCACGGCGATGCGCGTGCGCCCGTGGTTCTTCGCCAGATAATAGGCGGTCGCGAGGCCGTGGCCGCCCCCGCCCACCACCACGAAATCATAAGCCGGCTTCGGCTTCGCCTTGCGCCAGGCCGGCGTCCAGCCTTTGTGGCCGCCGAGGGCCTCGCGCAGAATGGTCAGCGCGGAATAGCGCGGGCTCATCGATGGTCTCCGGTCCGCGTGGGATCCGGCGCGCTCGCGTGACGCATCGCGCGCAGTCATGCGCGCATCGCCTTGCCGGCGGGATCATAGGGCGAGGGCGGAATCACGCGCGCACGGCGTTCGATCCCGACGATGTGAACCCCGAGCTCGTTGCCGACGGCAGCCGCATCGGGTGCGATCAAAGCCATCGCGAGGCTCTTGCCGAGAGTGTGGCCGAAGCCGCCCGAGGTGACGAACCCGACCTTGCGCCCGTCCCGCCAGACCGGTTCGTAGCCGGAGGCGTCGGCGTCGAGGGCGTCAACTTCCAGCGTGACGAGCGTCTGCGACGGCCCGGAACCGTCGCGCTCGGCGAGCGCCCCCGTTTTGCCGACAAAATCGCCCTTGTCCCAGGCGATCCAGCGGTCCATGCCGGTCATCCGTGGCGTATAGGCCTGGGTGAATTCGGCCGACCAGATTCCGAAGCTTTTCTCGAGCCGGAGCGCGAGAAGCGCATTGTAGCCGTATTCCCTGGCCCCGAGGTCCGCGCCAGCCGCCAGAAGCGTCCGGCGCAGCGCGGCATGCTCGACCGCCCGGCAATTGATCTCGTAGCCGAGTTCCCCGGTGACCGACAGGCGGGCGACCTTCGCCCGGATCAAGCCGACGTCGACGACGGCCGCGCCCATGAATGGAACGGCGGCGTTCGACACGTCCTGGTGCGTGACGCGCTCGAGCAGCGCGCGCGACTTCGGCCCGGACAGCGAGAAGCCGATCACGTCGTCGGAAATGTCGCGAACGAACGCCCCCTCGCGGCCGTGGTCGGCGAACCAGCGCATATGCCACTGGCGCAGGTAGTAGGAGCCTTCGATCCAGAAGGTTCCGTCGCCCCAGTTGATGATTGTGAGGTCGCCTTTGAGCCGGCCCGTCTCCGAAAGCATCGGCGCGAGCTTCGCTCGTCCGGGCTTCGGCAGGCGGGCGGCGGTCAGCCAGTCGAGCCAGCTTTCGGCCTGCGGTCCGGTCACCTCGTAGCGCGAGAACGCCGCGATATCGAGAAGTCCCACGCTCTTGCGCACCGCGCGGCACTCCGCGCCAACGATATCGAAGGCGTTCGAGCGTTTCAGGGTCGGCTTTTCCTTGAAACCGGGCGGCCCGAAATACAGCGGAATCTCCAGGCCCCAGGAATTACCCCACTGGCAGCCCGCCGCCGACATGGCGTCGTAGGCGGGCGTTGTCTTGAGGGGACGGCCCGCCGGCAATTGCTCGTTCGGGTAGGTCATGACGAATCGGCGGGCGTAGAACTCGCCGGTCGTCTGACGGATGTACTCCCGATTGGACGCGTGGGCGCCGTAGCGGGCGATGTCGAGGCCGTAGACGTCCTCGGCGGTTTCCCCGCGGATCATCCATTCGGCGAGCGCTTTGCCGACGCCGCCGCCCTGGAGGAACCCGGCCATCACGCCGCAGGCGAGCCAGTACCCCGGCCTGCCCGCGACCGGACCGACCAGTGGGTTCCCGTCGGGGGAAAAGGTGAATGCGCCATTGACCCATTTGCGGATGCCAGCCTTCTGCAAGACCGGATACCGGTGATGGACGAGTTCGAGTTCCTCCGAGATGCGGTCGATGTTCTCCTGAAGAAGCTCGACCCCGTAGTCCCAGGGCGCGCCGTCCATCGACCAGTGTTGAGGACGGGTCTCGTAAATCCCGACCAGCATTCCCTTCTGGTCCTGGCGCATGTAGGTGTAGCCCTCGAGGTCGACGACCATCGGCATTTCCGCCTTCATTGCCGAAACTTCGGGAATTGTCTCGGTAATGAGATAGTGGTGTTCGAGCGGGGACACCGGCAGTTCCAGTCCGACCATCCGCCCAACCTGCTTCGCCCAGAGTCCGGCGGCGTTGACAACGTGCTCGGCGTTGATTGTCCCGTTCTCGGTGACGAGGTCCCAGGTCCGATCCGGCCGCTGCTTCAGTTCGACGACCCTGTTGTGCTCGATCACCGCCGCGCCGCGCCTTTTTGCCGCACCCGCATAGGCCCAGACCGTGCCGGTCGTGTCGACGTAGCCTTCGCGGTCGGCCCACATGCCGCCGAACACGCCGTCCGTGTTGATGATGGGGCAGAGCGCCCGGATCTCTTCCGGCGTGACGAGACGCACGTCTTCGATGCCGATCGCCTGGAACCGGCGGTAGGACGATTGCAGCCATTCCCAGCGCTCCGGCGCGGAGGCGACGTGAATGCCGCCGGTCATGTGCATGCCGATCGACTGGCCCGATTCCGCCTCGACTTCCCTCAGGAGGTCGATTGTGTAGGCTTGGAGGATCGCCATGTTCGGATTGGCGTTGAGCGCGTGGAAACCGCCCGCCGCGTGCCAGGACGAACCGGCGGTCAGGATAGAGCGCTCCACCAGAGCGACATCGGTCCAGCCAAATTTCGCAAGATGGTAAAGAACCGAGGCGCCCACCACGCCGCCGCCGATCACGACGACCCGATAGTGCGACTTCATTCGTTCCCCCAACGCTCCTGTACCGGCAGCCGCAACGGTAGCGCAGGCGACGGAAATGTCCACACGCCGCAGTCCGGAGCGAAGCTTGTCCGTTTTTTCTCACAGGTGTGTCTTTTGGCTCCTGTCGCTCCGCCTGGAACTTGGGTAAGTGTGATTCTCCCGCTGGGGCAGGCGAGGCGCGCTTTTGTGCCAGGAATTGCGTTGGCGGGGCTGCTCTCGGGCAACGCCGCGGCCGCGCAGTGCGGTCCGAGAGAAATTGTGGTATTTCAATTTATCCGTGTTTGATATCTACACGAAACACGGGAAAGTTGGACCTTGGCGCGGTTGGGCTTCGGAGGGGTGACTGCCGAGCGGAAGCAGATGGGAAGGCGTCCTGTATCGGGTCGACGCCGAATATCGGCGTGGCCCACTTGGGCGCAAGGAGAGCAAAAACGTGCGCGCGTTTCGGGGCGTTCGACAGAGATGATTCGACGCGCGGCGTTGACGCTCGGGGGAATTGTGTTGCTTGCCGGCGCCAGCGCCGTCCATGCAGGCGATCTTTCCGCGTCCGACGCGCCTTCGGCCATGACGATCGCCCCCGCGATGTATGGAGTGTTTTCCCGGGTTCCGGAGAACTGGAGCGATCTGCCGGTGCAGTTGAAATTCCAGGAGAGGGCCGGGTACAACAGCAATATTCTCAACACTCCTTTGACGAAAACGGGCGGCGTCACAGGGTTCGGTCAGCCCCTCGGCAGTAAGGTCTCGATCTCGAACGTCAGCGCCTCCACGAAGGCCTATTGGGAAGGTCAGCAATTTTTCGCAGACGGCTCGCTCGGGATGTACCGATATTTTTCCGACACCCTGCTGAATTCGTTGTCGAACTCGTTCGATATCGGCGACAATTGGACATACGGGTCCAAGTGTGACGGCCAATTGATCGCCTCGGAGCGGACGTCCCCGTCCGAACCGGGACAGCAGGTCGGATTCAACGTCTTTAACAAGATGACGACAATCTCTTTCAACGAGACCGGGAGGTGTCGCGTAACCGGCAACTATTCTCTTGTGCTGAACAGCGGCCTGAGCAGTTCGGCGAACTCGGCGACAGTCGATAAATTCAATGATTACCGGAGCGAGTTCATCGCGGCTGGAATTTCCTACACCGTCTCGGAGACAAACAGCCTGCAGTTGCTGGCCACCGTCACAGGGACGGACTTCTCGGGCCGGCCGATTACTCTCAACGGGCAAGGTTTGCTCAGCAATATCGTCGATAACCAGGTCGATCTGACCTATACGAAGAACTTAAGCCCTAATCTCGCATTGACGGCGTCAGTTGGCGTGGTTGGCGTCCGCAACGGGTCTTTCAGTCTGGATCCCGCGACGGGATTCGAACCGATCTATTCGGCGCAAGTGTCCTGGACGGCGACGCCGAAGCTCCACCTGTCGGCCTCAGCTTCGCGCACCGTGTCGCCTCCGACGTCGGTCATCGCCAACCTGCAGGCGACGGAAAGCGCCAGCCTGGGCCTAGCCTACGCGGTGACCCCGAAAGTGAGCTTCTCTGCGACCGCCTTTGCTTCACGCTCGACCGGCTTTAATGGCTCCGCCACGAGCTTGACCGTCAATCCCGCCTTCCAGCCTTTCACCCAGAATTCGAGCAGCTATGGCGCAAACGCGAGCATAAACTATGCCATTACCCCCTTTATCTCGGCGAACCTGAGCTATACCCACATCAGAACCCTGCAGGCAAACTTCCTGACGCCCTCCGACGTCGCCCTGCTTGCATTGAATTTCAACCCGTACTGAGACTCCGGAATTGGAGCGTGGAAAATGCGAACGAAAACTCAACTGATCGGCGGCTGGATCGCCCGACTGGCTATCGTGGCCCTGGCCGCGGCGTTCAGCCTCGCTGCGAACGCCCAGGGTGGCCGCATTCTGACAAAATCCGATGTGATCCAGATCAAGGTCGTCAGCCAGCCGGATATGGATACGACAACCCGCATTGAGTCCGACGGCACGGTCAATTTTCCTTACGTCGGCCGGATTAAGGCCGCCGGGCTGACGGAGGAGCAGTTGGCGCGCACCATCGAACGGCGGCTCTCGGAGCGTCAAATCGTCAACGAGCCGCACGTGCTCGTCGAAACGACGGGATTCGGCACACAGGCGAGCGTACAGGGCCAGGTTGGGGCTCCTGGAGTTTACACTCTGGACAGAACGACGACCCTAGCGCAAATCCTGGCTCGGGCGGGCGGGTTGAGGGAGAGCGGAGGAACGATTATCCTCCGGCGCGGCGCGACCGTCAGGCGTTACTATGGCAAGGATCTTCTCAACGGGAAGGTCAATCCTGATAAAATTCTTGTTCAAAACAATGATGAAATTTACGTCGATCTCACACCTTTCTACTATGTCTACGGATTTGTCGGTCATACCGGCCAGTTTCCGCTGACACAAGCGTTGACCGTTCAGCAGGCCATCGCGATCGCGGGGGGGCTGGGGCAACTTGGAACGGACTCGCGCCTGAAAATCAAACGCAAGTCCGCAGACGGCCAGACCGAGGAGGTGCCCGCAGCGCTCGATGACGAGGTCGAGCCCAACGACACGATTATTGTCAATGAACGCTTGTTCTGATTTCCGAAGGCTCGGTCTGGAGGAATGCATATAATGCATATAGAGCAGGTATATTGGGGCTGCCTGGCGCGGCGATTTTACAAAGGTCTTCGTGGATGAACATCAATTCGAACCGCCAGCCGGACTCGGAAGTCGTGCGTGTCGAGGCGAGGGACCCTATCGAACAGCAAATTCTCGCTGCTGGCAACCTAAGCGAGGCGCAGGTGGAGGCCATTCGAGGCTTCCAGCGGCGCAAAGGCCTGACCTTCGGCGAAGCAGCCATCACGCTGGGTTTGGTGCGGCGGGACAGCCTGTTTCTGGCCCTGTCGAAGCGGTATAACTACCCCATCCTCAGTTTCGGCAGTGACGAGCGGCGGGTTTCGCGCGAACTCGTGGTCGGATATCAGCCTTTCAGCGCGGGCGCGGAAGCCTTCAGGTCGGTGCGCTCCGCGCTGGCTACCGGCGCTCTCTCGCAAGGCAAGAACGCATTCGCCGTCATCGGCCCGCACTCGGGCGTGGGAGCGACCTATTTCGCCGCCAATCTCGCGCTGTCGTTCGCGCAAATGGCCGTGCCGACGCTCCTCGTCGAGGCGAACCTCAGGGAGCCGAGGCTCGCCGCACTGTTCGGGGTCGACGTGAAAACCGAAGGCCTGGTCGAGGCCCTGACCAACAGCGACGCAACCAGACAGCCAGTCGCGCTCGACGTCGTCCCGGGGCTTTCGCTGCTCGTTGCCGGGTCGACCGCGCCACATCCGCAGGAGCTTCTGAGCTCGAAGGAATTCCTGAACCTCTCGCAGAGCGCCCACCGCAATTACGGCGTCGTGATCTACGACACCCCGCCAGCGCTCGAAAGCTCGGACGCCTATGTCGTCGCGTCGCGGGTGGGCTCTGCGATCGTCATCGCGCGTCGCCACCGAAGCAAGGTCAAGGACATCAAGACCGTGACGCACGCCCTCGAGGGGTTCCAGTGCGAGATCGCCGGAACCGTTCTCTGCCGGTTCTAGGTCCGCCGGCGCCCTTCGTACGGACGCGCGTCAGTATCCGCCTTTTCGTTTGCTTTCCGGCAATCCCGCGATCCTTCCGCCTTGTTTCGATGGATCGAGCGGGAAGAGGTCGTAAAGCGCCTTCTGCTCCACCTTCTCGCCCCAGCGCTCGCTCATCGCCTTGATGATTGCGCGTGTGTTGGGAGTACTCTGGTTGTTGTTGATGTATTCATCGCGCAAATAGTCGATCAGGTCCCAGTGACGCGAGGTCAGTTCGATGTGCTCGAGCCCGGCGATATGGTGAGCCAGCTCCCGGCTCCAATCGTCCGGATCGACGAGATACCCCGTCTCGGTCGCCTCGATCAGACGGCCGTCGAATTCATAGTTCATTCTCGTCCCCTTTCGTCCGTGCCGACGACCGGCGATCAGCCCGCAAGCCGGCGCAAATAGTCCCAGCTGTAGAGCCCGGTGTCGTGCCCGTCGTCAAACACGATCTTGATCGCGTAATTGCCGATCGGCTCGATGTCGACAATGGCGACGTTTTCCTTGCCCGTGACAATCCGTTTCTCGCTCGGCGAATGGCCTTGGACCTCCGCGCTCGGACTCTCGACCCGCAGCCGCTCGGCCGTCAGGCGGATCGTCTCGCCATCGTCGAATACGACCTCGAGCGTCCGGCCCTTCTCGGTCACGGTAATGTCGGTCGGCCAGGCCATTCCCATTCCCCGGTTAGACGATGCGGATTCGCGGGGCCGGCTTGGCGCCCGGAGCGCCGGCTTCGAGGGTCTGGGCGACGCGCCTTGCGATTTCGAGGAACGCGCCGGCGTGCGCGCTGTCAGGCACGGTCGCGACGATCGGCCGCCCGTCGTCCGAATTGGCGCGGATCGCGATGTCGAGCGGCACCTCGCCGAGGAACGGAACACCAAGCTTTTCGGCCTCGCGCTGCGCGCCGGCATGGGAGAAGACGTCGGTTCGTCCGCCGCAATGGGGGCAGACAAAGTAGCTCATGTTCTCGACGATGCCGATTAGCGGCACCTGCACCTGTTTGAACATCGCGATGCCGCGGCGCGCGTCGATCAGCGCCAGGTCCTGCGGCGTGGAGACGATCACCGCCCCGGACAGAGGCACGTTCTGGGCCATGGTGAGCTGCGTGTCGCCCGTACCCGGCGGCATATCGACGACGAGGACGTCGAGTTCGCCCCAGTCGACCTCGCGCAGGAGCTGGGTCAGGGCCGACATCACCATCGGCCCACGCCAGATCACCGGCGCTCCTTCCTCGATCAGGAAACCGATGGACATCACCTTGACGCCGTAGGCCTCGAGCGGGGCGAGCTTGTGGCCGTCCGGGGCCATGTCTGGCTTGGCCGTGATGCCGAACAGTTTCGGCATTGAGGGTCCGAACAGGTCCGCGTCGAGCACCCCGACCTTCAGGCCAAGTCTGGCAAGGCCGACGGCGATATTGCAGGCGACCGTCGACTTGCCGACGCCGCCCTTGCCGGACGCTACCGCGATGATGTGCGCGACCCCGACGATGGGCGCGGTCGACCGGCCGCCGTGGCCAGGCTGGCGCTGGTGCTGGCCGTGCGCCTGGTCGTGATCGTGGGCATGTCCGGTCGCAGCGCCGCCGATCTGGCGGGCCGTCTCGGCAGTCAGCGTGACGACCGCGCTCGTGACGCCGGGCGCCGCCATGATCGCCGCCTCAGCCCGGGCCCGCATCGGCTCCATCGCCTTCGCCCGGTCGGGATCGACGACGATGGCGAGAAAGACCTTGCCGTCCCGGACGGTAAGACCGGAAATGGAGCCGGATTCCGGCAGCGGCGTTTTTCCGTCCGGGCCGGGAACTCCGGCCAGCGCCGCCATCACCTCGTCGCGAGACGCCATCTTGTCGCTCCCTCCGCGCGCGCCGGGCGCATGCCTCGGGGCGAGGCCTCTAAATAGGGAATTTCGAGGGAGACGGAAAGGGCGCGGCGGAGAAAATATTCAAATATCCGCATGCAAAAATATGATTTCGGGCTTCGCCGCTTCCTCCGCAGCGCTCCTCGCTTCCACGGAAAATAGTCAAGCCGCCCGCGAACGGGCGGCTTTCTTCACGTTTGTCGCCGCGCGGCGTTTAGGCGATTGAAATCGCCGTCTTGCGGCTGCGGAACCCTGCGTAGCCAAGCCCGGCGAATCCCAGGAGCATCATCGCCCAGGTCGAGGGTTCCGGCGTCCCCAACACTCGGCTGGTCAGGTCGACGTTCGCGACGAGGTTGGCGGTGTTGGTCACGCCTTCTTCGGTCCAGAAGGAGCTCGTCTGGACGCCGCCCTGCTCGAAGCCAACGATGTTGACCGTGTAGGTGTCGAGGCCGATCGTAAAGCTCGAGGTGCTCGACAGGGCGCTGAGTTGAACGTGGTCGGCGCAACCGTTGACATTGACGCCCACGCCGTTGGCCACGCCTCTCTGGCTCGGCTGATGACGCCGTGAGCCGCCACGCGCCGCGCCGTTCCGGAAATAGAACGGCTGCCCAGCGTCGGTTACAGGTGGCCGCGCGAGACCGTCTCGGGGCGGATCGATGGTCGTTCCCTGCGGCCAGTCACGCCGGAGTCAGGGCCCGTCAAGGCGGCGGAGCGCCTCGTTCGCCGGCGCGCTCGACACCCGGATGATCCCGGTGAGCGGCCGGTCGAAGTCGAGGATGAAGAAGATGGCCGAGGCGAAGCAGAGCGCGCAAAGCAGGATCGTCGCGTAGACGACGGCGTTGCGCGGCGCGGTCAGGCCGAATACGCCGAAGACGATCGCGAGCCAGAGCGTCATGGCGACGAGGAGGGGCCAGGAAATGGTGTCGTGCACCGTCTCGATCGCGAGGCGCCGCTGCTGCAGGAGCTCGGTCGACTGAGTCTGCAGGAGATTGGCGAGGCCCGCGTGGAACGGGTCCGCCGGCTCGAGCTTGCGGACCTCGTCGTCAACCTCGATCAGAAGATTGCCGAGCGGCGCCCTTTCGACGCCGTCCGGCTCGTCGGGGTAGGTCGGATAGACCCCTGAAGGCGGAGGCTCGTCGCGCCACGTGTCGGCGATGGCGCCGGCGAGATAGGCGCGCAGGTTCGCCCTGATCGGCGTCGTCTCGTCGCCGTACTGGCGCAGCCGCTGGTCGAACTCGGTGATCGAGCCGGCGAGGCTCCTGAGGCGGTTATCGAACGCGTCGTAGGTGGACTTCACCTCCGACAGGAGAAGGCCGAGCACGATCGCGGTGAAGGTCACCAGAATGGAGATGACGAGCCGGAGGTGTTCGACCGTCTCGCGGCTTTTCTGCCGCTCGCCGAGCCTCCCGTGCAGCGCCATGCCGAGCGCGCTCGCTCCGAGCAGGGCGACGAAGACGAAGACGAGGGTGCCATGATAGGGCAGGCGCATTCGGGCAATTTCGCCAGTCGGGCCGGGATTGGCAAGGCGATCGGCGCCCGGGGCGGGAGAGGCGCCGCCCCGCGATAAGGAGGGAGGTTCAACCCGACGCATCAGACCCGCTCGTGTCCGAAAAATCCGCCTTTCATCCAGTTTGTCAACATCCAGGCGTAACTGTTTCCGCCCGGCGCGGCGGCAACCTTTCCGGCTGCCCTGTTCCGGCTCGGAACAGGGCAGGAATTTTCCTGTTATTTCTACATTCTACTGTAGGTTTATAAGTTCAGTGGTTTGTTTCAAACACCTGAAAAAGCGACCTTTTCCTGCTGGAACTGGCTGACAAGCGCACGCGCCAAGACCTGTTTCTCCCTGGTACCAGGGAGAAACAGGAGCAACTCCCCCGATCGGGAGCGCGTCGGCCGATCGAAAACAGAGCCTCGCCGTGCGGAGGACAGGAGGGAAGCAGGAGCGCGCCCCGCCCCCTTGCCGCGTCTCGGATTCGAAGTCGGGCCCTCGTTAGGCCGGAACGACAGCGCCGCTCGTGGCTGCGGACGGTTCAGCGACAGGCTCGGGTTCGAACCGATCTCATCTCGCGCTACAACTCGATCACCTGCCGCACCCCGATCCCCTCGCGCAGGCGGTCGAATCCCGCGTTGATCTCTTCGAGCTTCAGCCGGTGGGTCAGCAGCGCGTCGACCGGAAGCTTTCCGGCCTTGTACAGGGCGATGAGGCGGGGCACATCGCGCAGCGGCGCGGCAGAGCCGATGTAGGAGCCCTTGAGCGTGCGCTCCTCGGCGACCAGGGTGACCGGCGCGAGCGCCATGCGCTTGTCGGGGTGCGGCAGCCCCGCGGTGACGGTCGTGCCGCCCCGCGCCGTGACGGCGTAAGCCAACTCGAGCGCCGGCACGGCTCCGGCCATGTCGAACCCGACCTCGACCCCGCCGCCCGTGAGGCCCCGCACGGCCTGGACCGCGTCGATCGCGCTGGCGTTCACGACGTCCGTCGCGCCGAGCCGCCGTGCGAACGCGAGCTTTTCGTCGGAGAGGTCGATGGCGACGATCTGCCGCGCGCCGGCGAGCCTTGCGCCGAGGACGGCGCTAAGGCCCACCCCCCCGAGGCCGACCACCGCGACCGATGCGCCTGGTTCGACCCGGGCCGTATTGATGACCGCGCCGACGCCGGTCAGCACCGCGCAGCCAAACAGGGCCGCCAGCTCGAACGGCAGGTCGGGATCGATCTTCACGCAGGACTCCCGCGCAACGACCGCATGGGTCGCGAAGGCCGAGACTCCGAGATGGTGATAGACCGGCTCGGCGCGGAACGAGAGCCGTCGCGCGCCGCCGAGCAGCGTCCCGGCGCCGTTGGCTTTTGCCCCTGGTTCGCAAAGCGCGGGGCGCCCGGCGGCGCACGGGCCGCAGCGCCCGCAACTCGGCATGAAGACCAGCACGACGTGGTCGCCGACGGAAAGGTCGGTCACGCCCGCGCCGAGTTGCTCGACGATTCCCGCCGCCTCGTGCCCCAGCGCCATTGGCACGGGGCGGGGCCGGGAGCCATCGATGACCGAAAGATCGGAATGGCAAAGCCCGGCCGCCTTGACGCGAATCAGGATCTCCCCTCGGCCGGGCGGCGCGAGGTCGAGTTCCAGGATCTCGAGCGGCCGCGAGCTTGCGTAGGGCGGAGGGAGGCCGATCGTGTTGAGGACGGCGGCTTTGACGCGCATGGGGTTTCCTGGAGGGCGGACGGCTGCACAATGCTAAGCAGAGATTCTCGGGCGGGCAAACGGATCGGCGCAAGGCTCGCCCCCCAAGCGTCCGTCCCGCCCGCGGCGGGGCCGGGAAGGGCGATTCCCTTGTCAGGGGAAGGGCGCCGGGAACCGGCTCCCTTGCACGGCTTGCGCGTCCGCGCCACATAGACCGCGTCCGTCCGGCCGCCGCCGGAGGCGAATTCGGAGCCGCTCATGCCGCAGACCAGCAACCGTTTCTTCGACGATATTTCGCGCCTGATGACCGATGCGGCGGGGCTGGCGGATGGCGCGCGGCGGGAGGCGCAGACCTTCGCCAGGAGCCAGCTCGAGCGGATGATGGCCGGCATGGACCTCGTCAGCCGTGAGGAATTCGAGGCCGTCCGCGAGATGGCGGCGCGTGCGCGGGACGAGAACGAGAAGCTCGCGGCCCGGGTCGCCGCGCTCGAGGCGAGGCTCGCCGAGCCAAAGGCCTGATCCGACTCGACTTCTTCCGCAGAGTTTCGATTCGTTTCGCTGAATCTGTGGACGACGGATTTTGTGCAGTTTACGATTTCAGCGCGAATCATCGAGGTTGCCACGGTCCGCTGTGAATAAGCGGATTGCGTCGGGCGCTTGTCTCCATCGAAGCGCGTCGGCCCTGTGTGCGTCGTTCTCCCGCGTCCCGCCATTTCGCGCCGAAAGTTGTCCTTATGACCCTGATTGAGACTGTCGCCGAGGATCGCCCCGAACACCCGGTCGACGTCGTGGAGCGGTTGGCCGCGGACAACGAATGGGCCTTCGATCGGGCCGAGGATGACGAGATTTCCATCCTCGTTTCGGGCGCCTGGGCCAATTACGACCTCTCCTTCACCTGGATTCCCGAGATGGAGTCGCTTCACGTCGCATGCTCCTTCGACCTCAAGGTCCCTCCGCGCAAACGGGCGGCGATTGCGGAACTCGCCCAGCTCGTCAACGAGCAGTTGTGGCTTGGCCACTTCGACCTGTGGAGCGGGCAGGACCTCGTGATGTTCCGGCATTCGCTCTGCCTCGCCGGCGGCGCGAGCGCAAGCAACGCCCAATGCTCGGCCGTGGTCAAAGCAGCGGTCACCGCCTGCGAGACCTATTACCAGGCCTTCCAGTTCGTCTTGTGGGCCGATCGCGACCCCCGCGAGGCGCTGGCCTTCGCCGCCTTCGAGACCAAGGGCTCGGCCTGAGGGCGCAACGCGCGGGAGATCGCACAGTGGGGCTGGCGTCCGGGCGCTTTTGCGTGTAAGAGCCGCGCTTCCAAAAATTCCCGCGCGCGGCGAAAGCGAGCGCGCGTCCCTATTCGGAGTCGTATCAATGGCCGTCCCCAGACGCAAAACCTCTCCGTCGCGCCGTGGCATGCGCCGCTCGGCCGACGCGCTCAAAGCCCCGACCTATGTCGAAGACAAGGATTCGGGGGAGCTGCGCCGCCCCCACCACATCGATCTGAAATCCGGCATGTATCGCGGCCGGCAGGTCCTGAAGCCGAAGTCGACGGCCGGCGAGGGCTGAGCGCTTCCATTTTTTTTCCGACGCGCAAGAAGCCGGCCTTTGAGCCGGCTTCTTTTATGGCGGCAGGCGTCCGACTCAGCCCTGGCGCGAGGCGACGACCGCCCCTCCGACGATGAGCGCGCAGGCGGCGGCGAGCGCGGGCGTGGCGGGCGCGACCCGGGCCGCGATCAGGATGAGCGTCGAAAGGACCGGCGCCGCGTAGGCTGCGACGCCGAGCAGGCGGATGTCGCCGTGCTTCACGCCGCTTGAGGCCGCGCAAGGTGGAAGATCGAGAACGAAGGCTTCAACGTCCTGAAAAACAACGGCTACGAGCTTGAACACAATTTCGGGCACGGCGAGACCAATCTGGCCATGACGCTCGCCGCGCTCAACTTGCTCGCCTTCGCCTGGCATACGGTTCTCGACCTTCTCGAACCGCCCTGGCGAAAAGCGAGAGAGGCGGCGGAAAAGCGAACGAGCTTCTTTGCTCATCTTGCAACCCTGACCACCCTGGCGGTCTTCCCCGCCTGGTCCGATCTCCTCGAAGCCCTCGCCACCTTCATAATCCCACCCAACCTCCTCACAACCCAAAAAATCGAATAGGACCCTCGCCACGGCCGACTTTTAGAATTGCTGGAACACAACCGGTAAAGTTGCGTTCTCCCGGATATTGTGTTAACTTAATCACAAGAGCCGGGGCGAACGGCGTAACGGGACTTGCGCCGCTCCACCGGGGACAGGATATCCGCAATTCTGTCTCCGGCCGCCTCGGCTCCCACGGGTGTGGGCGTCATGAGGATGTTCGTCGCCACAGCGCTTTCGATATTCGCCATCCTGCTGGCGTTCTCGCCAATGCTGGCGAGCGTCTCCGCCGCCCTCCTCTTCGTGGGCCTGCTCGTCTGGCGCCTCGCCTTGCTCTGCTGAGCGCGGCCGAGGGCGCCCTCAGCCGAACGCCGGAACGGTCTGCATCTCCTCGGCGCCGGGCGGCGTCAGTCGGAGCATGTCGAGCGCCAGCGCCAGCCATCCGCGGCTGGTCGCGAACTGCAGCGCCGCCTCGAAGTCGGCGAGGCGGCCCATGTTCTTGAGCAGGAAGGCCGACCTCACCTCGCCGAGGCGGAGCGACTGGCGCGCCCGAATCCGACGCGCCTGGAAGATCGACAGAACGGCCCTGGCATAATCTTCATCGGCCGGCAGACTGGTCATGGCGGCAACCTCCCTATGCGCCGAACGGACGCCGCGCCCTCCCCCCGAGCTTGTCGAGGGGGGCGAGCCGGTCGCCGCCCGGTCTTTTCCGGATTCGGCGTGGCCGAGCCGGAGCAGCGATTCTTATACGAAAGTTTGACAGTGTAAAGACGGATTGACGGCGTCACTGCAGCAGCGAGGCTCCTGGCGACCGAAGGTGCGTCCGCCGGCTTGCGCGAATCTGAAGCGCTCCGCGCACGCGGACGGAGCGGCAACGCCCGCCGCATGCGCGGGCCGGACGTCCGGGCGTTCTCGCCCTCAGCCGCGCCGAGCGCGATCCAGTTCGTCGCCGACCTGCCGACGCGTCTGCGCAGGAAGCAGCCCATCGCGCTGTCTGAAGCGGACGAGCAGGGAAAGGTCAGTCTTTCGACCGCCTCCCGTCGAGGGAGATGGCGTCTTAGGTGTCCCGGTGAAGCTGCCTTGGGCCGATGAAGGCGCCGCGACGGCCGCCGCGCTACTCCGTCGGCGCCGGCTTCACCGGAATCGGCCCGTCCGCCAGCCTGCGAGAGGCCGATCTTTCGAGCCGGGGCTTCAGCGCGCCGATGATGCGCTCGGTCTCCGACCTCCAGCCGGGCGGCGCCGAAACGGTCGGACCGTTCCCCGGTCCCGCGACCATATGGACGATCCTGTAGCCGTGGGCCTTCAGTTCCTTGAGCAGCATCGGGACCATCGCCGCGGTCCAGGGATGGTTGTCGTGCAGGAGCAGCATGCCCTTGTGGCCGTTCTTTTCCAGCCGGGCCATGACCAGCTTGAGCTCCTCCTCCGGCGTCATCTGGATCCAGTCGGAGGCCCAGAGGTCGACGCCGAATATCCCGACGTCGTTCGCCTTGAACCAGTCGCGCAGATCCTGGGTGTCGGCGAAGCCCGGAAAGCGGAACCATGGCGCCTCGAGCCCGAGGTCCTTCGGCTCCTTCGGATCGAGGCCCTTGAAATTGCGCCCGTAGGCCGCCTTCTCGACCGCGATCATGCCCTTGAGAATGTCGGCGCGCGCGGCCGCGTCGCCGCCGGGCAAGAAGCGCAGCGTCGGCTGCGGATGCGACCAGGTATGGTGCGCGACCGTATGGCCGTCCTTCACCTCGCGGCGGGCGATCGCCGGCAGGCCTTCCGCGTTGCGGCCGATGTCGAAAAAGGTCGCGCGCACGCATTGCTCGGCGAGCGCGTCGAGGATCTTTGGCGTGTTGACCGCCTCGGGGCCGTCGTCGAACGTCAGGATGACTTCATGGTCGGCGAGCGGGATCGTCCGATCGTAGGTCTTGAGGCCGACCTCGAGCCCGCCATGCGTCCCGACCGCCTGGATGCGCGCCGTGCCGAGCTTGTCGGGGCCGCACTCGGCCGCCGCCGCGAGGCCGGCGCTCAAAACCAACGCCGTCAGCGCCGCTGCGATCCGCATTGACATTTTCCGTCCGTTGCGTGAAAGGCGCTTCCTTGCTATCCGCGGCGGGCGAGGTCAAGCGAACCGCGGCCAAGGGCGGGTGTTTACGGAGCGTTACCAAAATTGCTGTAATTTGCCCCGAACGAGCTCCGCTTTCGCTCCAAACGCGGCCGGAGACTGACGACAGGCGGAGCATGCGGGACGCAAGATCGGTATTATCGGGGGCGTTCAGCGGAGTGGCGCTGGCGCTCATGGCGCTGCAGCTTGCGGGCTGCGGCGGCGGCCATCCGTTGGACGTCGTCGACGAAGCCTTCTCCGGCGACCGTCCGAGGCCCCGCGATTATCCCATTCACGGCATCGACGTCTCCAAGTTCCAGGGCGAGATCGACTGGAGCAAGGTCGCCGACAGCGGCGTGAAATTCGCCTGGATCAAGGCGAGCGAAGGCGGCGACCACGCCGACGAGCGCTTCCAGGCGAACTGGGAGGGAGCGAAGGCCGCGGGCATCGCGCACGGGGCCTACCACTTCGTCTACTGGTGCCGGCCGCCGATGGAGGAGATGGCCTTCTTCGAGCAGAACGCCCCGGTCGAGGCGGACGCTCTGCCCCCGGTGCTCGACGTCGAGGCGACGCCCACCTCGAAGACCTGCAAGAAGCATCTCACCCAGGAGGGCGCCATCGCCCAGATGAAGGTGATGCTCGACGAGATGGAGCGTCACTACGGCAAGCGGCCGGTCATCTACACGACGGTCGACTTCTACGAGGCGATCCTCGCCGACGGCGCGTTCATGGACTACCCGATCTGGGTGCGCTCGACGAAATATCATCCCGCAGTGAGATACGGATCGCGGCCCTGGACTTTCTGGCAGTACCAGTCGGACGCGCATGTCGCCGGCATCGGGCCGAAGGTCGACCGCAACGCCTTCTTCGGCTCGAACGCCCAATGGTCGGCTTTCCTCGAGGAGCCCGGCGTCCGGCCGGGACTGCCGAAGGCCATCGAGACGCAAATCGCCGGAAAGGCCCCGCCGCGCGATGCGGTCGCGGAGCCCGTGACGACGGCGACGATCGCCCCGCAGACTCAGCCCGTCGCGCGGGCCGAGGCGCCCGAAGGCGGCGTCCTTCCACCGGAGGCCGTGACCGTCTCGGCCGACGCCGAGCGGCAATAGCTTTCTGGCCCGGCGTTCATAGCCGACGGCGCGGCGACGTTCACGCCCGCTCCCTTGTCGCGGCCTCGCGAATGCGTCAAGCAGGGCCGCCAGCGACAGGAGGCATGCGAATGGCCAACGACGGCTCGGCCGATCTCAGATCGGACGCCTTGCATTTTCACCGCGAGCCGCGGCCGGGCAAGCTCGAGATCATGGCGACGAAGCCGCTCGCCAACCAGCGCGACCTGGCGCTCGCCTATTCGCCGGGCGTCGCCTTTCCCTGCCAGGCGATCGCCGCCGATCCGCATGACGCGGCGCTCTACACCGCGCGGCAGAATCTCGTCGCCGTCCTGACCAACGGCACGGCCGTGCTCGGCCTCGGCCCGATCGGTCCGCTCGCCGCCAAGCCGGTGATGGAAGGCAAGGCGGTCCTGTTCAAGAAGTTCGCCGGCATCGACGTGTTCGACATCGAAGTGGCGGAGACGAACGTCGACCGGCTGGTCGACATCATCGTCGCGCTCGAGCCGACCTTCGGCGGGATCAATCTCGAGGACATCAAGGGCCCCGAATGTTTCGAGGTCGAAGAGAAGGCGAAGGCCCGCATGGGCATTCCCGTCTTTCACGACGACCAGCACGGCACGGCGATCATCGTCTCGGCCGCAGTCACCAACGCGCTCCTGCTCACCGCCAAGTCGATCGACAAGGTGAAAATCGTCTGCTCCGGCGCGGGCGCCGCGGCGCTCGCTTCCCTCAACCTGCTCGTCTCGCTCGGGGCAAAAAAGGAAAACATCACCGTCTGCGACATCGAGGGCGTCGTCTATGTGGGCCGCGAGAAGCTGATGGACCGCTGGAAGGCGGTTTACGCGCGGGACACGAGCGCGCGTACGCTCGCCGACGTCATCGAGGGCGTCGACATCTTCGTCGGCCTGTCGGCCGGCGGCGTGCTGAAGCCCGAGATGCTGAAACGCATGGCGACCGACCCGCTGGTGATGGCGCTCGCCAATCCGACGCCCGAGATCATGCCGGAACTCGCGATGGAAGCCCGGCCGGACGCCATGATCTGCACCGGCCGCTCCGACTACCCGAACCAGGTCAACAACGTCCTCTGCTTCCCTTACATCTTCCGCGGCGCGCTCGACGTCGGCGCGAGCGAGATCAACGAGCCGATGAAAAAGGCCGCGGTCGCCGCCATCGCGGCGCTGGCGCGCGAGACCCCGTCCGAAGTCGCGGCGCGCGCCTATGACGGCCACTCGACGCTGTTCGGCAGGAGCTCGCTCATCCCGAGCCCGTTCGATCCGCGCCTGATGCTGCGCATTGCCCCCGCAGTCGCGCGTGCGGCGATGGAGAGCGGCGTCGCGCGCCGGCCGATCGCCGACTTCGACGCCTACGCCGACGAGCTCAACCGCTTCGTTTTCCGCTCGGGCTTCATGATGAGGCCCCTGTTCGCCAAGGCGCGCGCGGCGAACAAGCGGGTGCTCTACTCGGAGGGCGAGGACGAGCGCGTGCTGCGCGCGACCCAGGTGGTGATCGAGGAGCGCATCGCGATCCCCGTGCTGATCGGGCGGCCGGAAGTCATCGGCGACCGCATCAAGCGGTTCGGACTGACGATCGAGCCCGGCGCCGATTTTGAAATCGTCGATCCGCGCAACGATCCGCGCTATCGCGACTACGTCGCGACCTACCTCAAGGTCGCCGGGCGCAAGGGCGTTACGCCCGACGTCGCGCGCACGGTCGTCCGGACCTCGCCGAGCGTGATTGGCGCGCTCGCCCTGCATCGCGGCGAGGTCGACGCGCTGATCTGCGGCCTCGAAGGACGGTTTGCCTCGCGCCTGAAGCATATCCGCGACATCGTCGGGCTCGCCCCTGGCGCCAAGGATTTCTCGGCGCTGTCGCTCGTCATCGCCCCGGCCGGCGTCTATTTCCTCGCCGACACGCATGTGCGCTACGACCCGAGCGCCGAGGAGATCGCCGACACCGCGATCGCCTGCGCTCATCACGTGCGACGCTTCGGCATCGAGCCGAAGATCGCGCTGATCTCGCATTCCGACTTCGGCTCCGCCGACACGCCCTCGGCGCGCAAGATGCGCGAAGCGCTCGCGATCATCGAGGAGCTCGCTCCCGATCTCGACGTCGACGGCGAGATGCAGGCCGACACCGCGCTTTCGCTTGTCGCGCGCCAGCGGGTGATCGCGCATTCGCGCATCCAGGGCCCGGCGAATGTGCTGATCTTCCCCAATCTCGATGCGGGCAGCACGGCGCTGCAGCTCACCCGGGTGATCGCCGACGCGCTGCCGGTCGGGCCGATCCTGATCGGGCCGGCGAAGCCCGCGCATGTTCTGACCCCGACCGTAACCGCACGCGGCATCGTCAACATGACGGCGATCGCCGCCGTCGAAGCGGCGGGCGGCTAAAGCAGAAGCCCGTTCTCCCGCCTGCGGGAGAAGGGGACGCGCGAAGCGCGGCCGGATGAGGGCCGACGCGACGAAATGTCGACTCGCCGCGAACTCCACGAAACGCACGACCGCGGCGGCATTGTTGGTGGAATGCTCGTGCGCCTCGTGGGGAACACCGGCGCCGATTGCAGGAGGCCAAACAACAAGATCCGCCTGTCGGGGCGCAGGCCGCGCTATCCCGACGACGATCAATTTTCCCTTAAGTTCCGCAGGTTTTCAGGCGCCGCGTTTTGCCGCATCCGCTCGCTCCCGGGGCAAGCAAGAATTCATTTGACAGCCGCTGCATTCAGGCGAAGACTGTCACCCAGTCGTCATGAAGAGCGTCGAGCAAATCAGGGCGACTACCAGAGCCGGAGCTCAAGGGCGCGGCAGAAAGTGGGGTGTGAATGCCTCCACCGGGTCAGGATGAATGACTCCACCTAAATCTGGAGTCAAAGCGTCGGGTCGCTCAATATGCCAGAGCGGATGGCGCTTCAGACATCGCTAGCTAAATGGCGGCGATGAAGACGCGAAGGCCAAGCGTCGGAATCGCCGAATATCATCTGCTTATCCCAGAAGGTTTCGCATTGGCGAACCAGGGCCCCGCTCCGCCACAGCGCGTCGGGGCCCGTTCTGTTTTGTGGGCGGCGTCGCGAAAGTTTTGGAGCACTCGACTCCACAGTTCTTCAGCAAATGCTTGAGTCCGCGCCAGCCCGCCTCGCCGGGAAATCTCGCCTTTCAGTCCACCCGCTGGCCAGGCGTCCGATTGAGGGCGACGGCGGATCGCGTTGCAGTCGACGAGTTGGCGTGCGCCTCGGCGAGGCGCCGGTAGAGCGTGCGCTCGCTGAAGCCGAGCTTCTGCGCGAGCGCGCGACGGCTGCCGCGATGGGCGGCCGCGGCGTCGAGAAGCGCCCGCCGCTGGATGTCCTCCCACTTGACGGGCGGCGGCGAAAGGGCGGGTTCGTAAGCGTCGCCCGGATCGCCTAGCCCTCTGACCTCGTCGGGCAGGTTCTCGAACGCGATCTCGTCGCCGTCGCAGAGCAGGCTTGCGCGTTCGAGCACGTTGCGCAGTTCGCGCACGTTTCCCGGATAATCGTAGGCGGTGAGCGCCGCCATCGCGGCCGGAGCCAAGCCCAGCGCGCGGTCGGGCGCGACGCGTTTCAGCAACGCCGCGACGAGGGCGGGGATGTCCTCGCGCCTTTGGCGCAAGGACGGCAGGGCGATCGGAAACGCGCTCAGTCGATAGTAGAGGTCCTGCCGGAACGCACCTTCCCCGGCCATCCGCCGAAGCGGCCGGTGCGTAGCCGAGATCAGCCGGAAGTCGGCGCGGCGCAACTCGGCGCCGCCGACGCGGCGGAAGGTGCCAGTCTCGAGGAGACGCAACAGCTTGACTTGCAGCGCGAGCGGAATGTCGCCGACTTCGTCAACGAACAGGGTTCCGCCGGCCGCCTGCTCGACTAGGCCGGGCTTGCGCGAGACTGCGCCGGTGAACGCGCCCTTCTCATGGCCGAACAGCTCGCTTTCGAACAGAGTCTCGGGCATTCCCGAGCAATCAATGGCGACGAACGGCCCCTGGGCGCGGCGGCTCAGGTCATGAATCGCCTTGGCGGCGAGCTCCTTGCCGGCGCCCGTCTCGCCCTGCAGCAAGACGGCGGCGTTCGACGGCGCGACGCGGGCGATCTCGTCGAGCATACGCGTGAATCGCGGCGAGGCGCCGATCAGCCCTTGAGAATGGGCCAGAGCGCGCGCCGGCGACAGCTCCTCCAGCCGCTCGATGAAATAGGCGATTTCGCCCCGCCCGTCGCGCACCGGCGAGACGTCGATGCTCTCCAGCACCTCCCCCGTCGCCCGGTGATGCTGATGCACCGCGGTTTCGCGCCGCCCTGATCTCAGGCTGTCCGCCAACGGGCAGGTGTCCCCGTTGCGGTCGCAGGGCTCGCTGTATCGGTGCGACACGCCATAGCAGGTCTGCCCGACGACCCGGGCTCCCAGGCGACATCGCGCGCGATAGGCGGCGTTGGCGGCCACGATGCGATAGTTCCGGTCGCACAGGATGTGGGGCTCGGGCTGCGTCTCCAGAAAAGACGTCAGCGAAGCGAGAGTGCGCGACTGCATGATCTGCCAATACCTGCCATTCCTGTCACTGATACTGACAGAATTTTAGGCGCCGATGGCAGTCCCGCAATGCGACAAATTGCAACAGGCTGATTTTGCGCGGACTTCCGTCCAATTTGACCGTTGGCACGCAACTTGAACACGGAGATGCGGGTGGCGCATGGGAGCGCCGCCTGTCGTCTGCTCCTCTCCCATCCCCACGGTCGGCCTTTCTCCCGCGTCGATCGTGGTTTCCTTTTTGCGGGAGAAGAGGAAAGAGCAGCGTCTAGATGGCGGCACGCCCCAGTCTGAAGGTCGACCTGACGGCGGTCCTGATCGTGAAGCTCTGTCTGCTCGCGGCGCTGTGGTTGGTATTCGTTCGCGGCGCCGGCGTCACGCTCGACCCGGGCGCCGTCGCCCGTCACGCCTTGCTGATCGAGTTCGACCGACTCGCCGACTGGAGTCCCGCATGATCACTGACCAGCTCGTCGACGTCTCACGCCTGCAGTTCGCCTCGACCGCGATGTACCACTTCCTGTTCGTGCCGCTGACGCTCGGCATGACCTGGATTCTGGTCATCATGGAATCCGTCTACGTGATGACCGGCAAGACGATCTACCGCGACATGACCCAGTTCTGGGGCAAGCTGTTCGGCATCAATTTCGCTCTCGGCGTCACCACCGGCATCACGATGGAGTTCCAGTTCGGCACCAACTGGGCCTACTATTCGCATTACGTCGGCGACGTGTTCGGCGCGCCGCTGGCGATCGAAGGCCTGATGGCCTTCTTCCTCGAGTCGACCTTCATCGGTCTGTTTTTCTTCGCCTGGGACCGCCTGTCCAAGCCCGCGCATCTGATGGTCACCATGCTGATGGCGGTGGGCACTAACCTTTCCGCGCTGTGGATTCTCATCGCCAATGGCTGGATGCAGAACCCGGTCGGGGCCGAATTCAATTACGTCACAATGCGCATGGAGCTGAGCGACTTCTCGGCGGTGCTGTTCAATCCCGTCGCCCAGGCGAAATTCGTCCACACCGTTTCAGCCGGCTACGTCACCGGCGCCGTCTTCGTGCTGGCGATTTCGTCGTACTATCTGCTCAAAGGCCGCGACGTCGAATTCGCCAAGCGCAGCTTCCGCATCGCTGCCGCCTTCGGCTTCGCATCGGCTTGTTCGGTGATCGTGCTCGGCGACGAGTTAGGCTACACGGTCGGAGAGGCGCAGCAGACCAAGATCGCGGCGATGGAGGCGCTGTGGAACACCGAGCCCGCGCCCGCCGGCCTCGCGCTCGTCGCCGACATCGATCAGGCGAACATGAAGAACCGTTGGGAGATCAGGATCCCCTACCTGCTCGGCCTGATCGGCACCCGCTCGGTGACCAGGACGCTTCCAGGCATCAGGGACATCATCGTCCACAACCGCGAGCGCATCGTCGACGGGATCCAGGCGGTGAAGGCGCTCGAGGCGCTGCGCAAGGACCCGAACAACGCCGGGTTGAAGGCCGCCTTCGACGCGCACAAAGAGAATCTCGGCTTCGGCCTGCTGCTTTCGCGCTACGCGAGCCCGGTCGATAAGGCGACGCCCGCCGACATCGACAGGGCGGCCGCGGACACGATTCCGGCCGTCGCGCCGATGTTCTGGGCGTTCCGCTTCATGGTGGGGCTCGGCTTCGCGTTCTTCGCCCTGTTCTCGCTCGCGCTGCTCAGCAGCGTGCGCAACGCCTGCCCCAGAAGCCGTTTCATCCAGCTCTGGGCCCTGCTGTTCCTGCCCACCCCTTGGATCGCCTGCGAACTCGGTTGGTTCGTCGCCGAATACGGCCGCCAGCCGTGGACGATCTATGGCGTGCTACCGACCAGCATGTCGGTGTCGTCACTCTCGGCTTCGTACGTCTACGGTTCGCTCGCCGGCTTCATCGGCTTCTACACCGTCCTGCTCGTCGCCGAGCTCTACCTGATGATCAAGTTCGCACGCCGCGGGCCCGGCAGCCTCGGAACGGGCCGCTACTTCGGCGAACCAGCGCTGGCCTGAGGGGGAAATCGGATCATGCTCGACTACGCGACCCTGAAACTGATCTGGTGGCTTCTCGTCGGCGTGCTGCTGATCGGTTTCGCCATCATGGACGGGCACGACATGGGCGTCGGCGCCCTGCTTCCTTTCGTCGGACGCGATGATCTGGAGCGCCGCGCCGTCATTAACACCGTGGGCCCCCACTGGGACGGCAACCAGGTCTGGTTCATCACCGGCGGCGGGGCGATCTTCGCCGCCTGGCCGCTCGTCTACGCGACCGCGTTCTCCGGGTTCTACTGGGCGATGCTCGCCGTGCTCTGGGCGCTGTTCTTCCGCCCGGTCGGCTTCGATTACCGCAGCAAGATCGCAAGCCCCCTGTGGCGTTCGACCTGGGACTGGGGCCTTTTCATCGGTGGCGCGGTTCCGCCGCTGATCTTCGGCGTCGCCTTCGGCAACCTGCTGCAGGGCGTGCCGTTCAAGTTCGACGCCAATCTGGTCTCCACCTATACGGGATCGTTCTGGGCGCTGCTCAATCCGTTCGCGCTGCTCACCGGCGCCGTCGCCTCGACGATGATCACCTTCCATGGCGCGATCTACCTGACGCATCGCAGCGAGGGCGCAATCCAGGAGCGCGCCCGGCGCGCGGCGACGATGCTCGGACGCGTCATGCTCGGCGCCTTCACGCTCGCCGGAATCTGGTTGTGGCTCGGCGTCCCGGGCTATGCGATCACGTCCGCCGTCGATCCGGGCGGGCTGCCCGATCCACTTGCCAAGACGGTCGCGCGCGAGGCCGGCGCCTGGCTCACGAACTACGGCCGCTATCCCTGGATGATCGCCGCCCCCGTCGTAGCCTACGCCGCGGCGCTCGCCGCGCTGGCGTTCGCCAGATCGGGGCGCACCCTCTCGGCCTTCGCCGCGTCGTCGCTGACCATCGTCGGCATCATTGGCACGGTCGGCGTCTCGATGTTCCCGTTCATCATGCCCTCGTCGATCGATCCCGCCTCGTCTCTGACTGTTTGGGACAGCGTGTCGAGCCGCATGACGCTGGCCATCATGTTCTTTGCGACACTCGTCTTCATGCCGATCATCATCGTCTACACCGGCTGGGCCTATCGGGTGATGGCCGGCAAAGTCACGGTCGAATTCGTGCGCGCGCACGATCACACCGCCTACTAACCGGAGAATGGAATGTGGTACTTTGCCTGGGCGCCGGCCATCGGCCTCGCTGTCCTGTTGACAATCCTCGCCTTCATGTTCTGGGCGGCGATCGCGCTCGTGCCGCTCCTCCTCGCCGCCCGGAGCTGTGCGCGTCGGCTGACCAACGGCAACGTCACGGCCGAGTTCGTGCGCGCGAACGATTAAACGATTAAAAGGCCCGTTGAACGGAGATCGCGATGTGGTACTTCGCCTGGATGCTGGGGATCGGCTTCGCCGTGTTGCTATCCATCCTCAACGCGATGTGGCTCGAATCGCAGCAGGACCGTGGCGCGCTCGATGAGGAAGAGGCCCCTGCGCGGCTGGTGCGCCGGACCCGTCCATGAGCGAGCGCAGCACTACGGAGAGGAGCCTTTACGAGCGCGTCGGCGGTTTGCCGGCGGTCGAAGCCTTCGTTGAGCGCTTCTACGAGGTGATGGCGAACGATCCGGAAGTCGCGCGCATCTGGCGCTGGCACGCGCCGGACCTGACCGAGCTGAAGCACAAGTTGGTCGCTTTTCTCAGCGGCTTCGCCGGCGGACCGCCGCTCTATCCCCGCCTCTACGGGCCGCCGATGATGCGCGCCCGGCATCTGAAGTTCCGCATCGGGCCGGACGAACGCGACATGTGGCTGAAATGCGCGTTCGCGGCGCTGAACGCGACCATCGCCGACCCCGAGGCCCGTATCGAATTCGGCCGCCGCCTCGCCGCTTTCGCCGACCACATGCGCAACCGCGACGACGACGGCGCCCGAACCGGGGCCGCCTGCGGCGGTGCGGTCCGTAACTGACAGACTGGCTCAGCGTCGCGCTGAAAGCGCTCAGGAGCCGAAACGCGCTGCGAAAGCGGCGCAAACGCCAATGTAAAGCACAGATATTCGATTTTCGGAGGCGTAGCGCCACGTTTTGGCGAGTTTCGCTAATTTGCGTGTTAAATCAGTTGGTTGAAGAAAGTCGGTGTTTAAGCAGGGCATCGGTGCGCGCAGCGGAGCGAGGCGCGGCCTCCGCCGCGCCCTATTTGACGACCTCCCAGAGGAGTCCGCACACCGCGACGAACCCGAGGACGAAGACCAGGGTGCGAATGAAGGGCAGGCCTGCGAGATAGACGACGGCGTGAATCAGGCGGAGCCAGAAGAACGCAATCACCCAGAACGCCGTCATCGCGTTCTCCTTGCCCGCCACATGGGCGACGAGAACGAGCGCCGCGAATGGCGCGAAGGTCTCGACCGCATTGATGTGAGCGCGGTTGGCCCGCATGCCCCAAAAGGGAACCTTGCGCGGGGTCGGGTCGAGATAGTTCGCCGGCGTCAGGAAGCCGTTCGTCAGGACCTGGCTGATGATGTAGGGAATCCACAATGCCGCCGTCAGGAAGGCGGTATAGGTGAGATAGCGCAGTTCGACGGACATGGTTTCCTCCAGCGGTTCGTTCTGTTCGCGCGGGCGCCATCCCGAAATCGGAGCGGCGCCCGCCGAGGCGTCACATGTCCATCGCCTGGGCGAACTCGATCGCGCCGCCGGCCTTGAGCAGCGGGCACCCCCTGGCCTTGGCGTGCGCGTCCTCGACGCTCGACGCCTCGATGAGGCTATAGCCGCTCGCCGGATTGGCCCCGCCATCGGCGACGAGCGAGCCGTCCGCCTTCACCGTGTAGGACTTGGCGACCGGATTGCCGCCGTCGATCACTGCGGCGCCGAGCCCGCCGAACCAGGCGCCCCAGGCGTTCATCACCTCCTGCGCTTCCTGGGGATTCGAAGCCATTTTGCCGCCGTGATAGACGAAAAGGTACTTGGCCATGGGAAGTCTCCTTGGTCGGGGGAAACGAGAGCGCTGATTGGCTAGCACCGTCCGCCGCGCCGGCCCATGGCGAGTCCCGCAGTGGAACGTCGGCCGGCATTGTGAAAAGTCCACAGCATGACCGAGTCCTCGCGCCTCGACCGCGCCCTGCTTCAGACGCTCGAACGCCTGGCCAAGCTCGGCGTCATCCCCGATGTCGCCCCGGCGCTGCGTCGCTCCGCGAGCAACGTCGAAGCCGCCCTGCGGGACGCGGTCCTCGGCGAGGTCGCCGCCTTTTCCGACAGCCGCAACCCCCAGATCCTGCCGGATCTCAGGGACCATTCGAGGAGCCACGTCGCCGAGATCACGCGCCTGTTCGAAGGCGGGGAGCCCGGCGACCTCGCTTTCGACAGGGCGCATGCGCGCCTGCGCGCCGAGCAGCGCTTCCCGCTCGAGGCCACGCTGCACGCTTACCGATGCGGACACCGGGTGATCTCGCGCTGGCTGCGCGACGCGGCCGCGGCCGTGCGTCCGCAAGGCGCGCACGAGGCCGTCGACGCGATCGCCGATTTCGCCATCGAATACACCAACGTCATCAGCGCCGCGATGACGTCGGAATACGTGGCCCACACCCGCCTGATCGAAGCCGCCGAGGGGGACCGCGGCGCCGAGCTCCTCAACATCATGCTGAGCGGCTATGACGAATCCGACGGCCGGATCGCGCGGCTCCTGAAATCCGCCGGCTATCTCGACCAGCGCCAGTCCTATTGCGTCGTCGGGGTGCAAACCCCGATCCCGGGCGAATTGGAGAATCCGGAACGCGCCAACCGGATCCTGGCCTCCCTCGCTGATCTGTTCGCGCCGACCAACATCAGGGTTCTCGCCGGCCTGCGCGATTTGAGGGTCATCGCGATCGCCTCCGCCCTGCGTCGGCAATCGGGCTGGACGGCCCCACAGACCAGTCTGGCGGAGCGCCTGACCTCGCTCCTCATGCAACTTGGCCCTTCGGTTCTCGTCGGGGTCAGCGCCGATCGCCCCTCGACGGCATGGATTCCCAAGGCGCTGCGCGAAGCGGCGGCCGCGCTCGATTTCGCCAGCGTCGACCGGCGTGTCGTCCTGTTCTCGGCCCTGCCGGTGCGCAGTCTTCTGGTCCATGCCGGCGGCGAATACGTGCGCTCGGCCGCGCCGTCCTGGATCGCGTCGCTGCTGGCGGCGGACGGGAAGGCCGGCGGAAATCTCTTGCGGACGCTGTCGGCGCTTGCCGACGCGGATCTCAATGTCCAGAAGGCCGGGCGGCGGCTCGAAGTGCACCCCAACACGGTCTATGCGCGATTGCACCGGATCCGCGACGTCACCGGCCTCGATGGCCAGCGCCACCACGACCTTGTCGAACTCCTGCTCGCTATCGAATGCGCGCGCATTTGAGCGTGCGCGTCATGATCGTTGCGACAAGCTCAAGCCGTCGCCGGCCTTCTCCGCCATTCAATGGCGGCCATCGTGAGTATTGCCGCCGTCACGAGGAACAGTCCGATGACAATCCACCGCTCGACCGATCCGTCGTGCCGGTCCGGATCCCACCCGGACACCAGTTCGATCCAATCCGGGAAGACCGGGGTAATGAGGGCGAGTATGCCGGTAATCGAGGCAAGGCCGATCTCGACCCAGAACCTCAGCGGTAAGTTCCTACGCATGCAAACCTCCCTGCCACGTGATGCGCCTCGCGTCGCGCCGGCGGATGTCGCAACTGTCTGCGAGCGCGTGCGGAGTGGGACCAAGTCGGTCCAATTTCGATAGCGTCTCCGGTTCGGCGTCACAACAGCCCCAGAACGAAGAAAGCCTTGCGTCGGCCTCCCGCCATTGTGATCCGGCCCCGTCGGTATCCCATGAAGGGGCGGGGCCGGCGCCGACCTCGATCTCCTCAGCGGCCTCGGACGTCATGGTGAGGCAGACGGAGGAAGACGATCGCCGTCGGCCGCGTTGGCTCGTGGCGCTCGACGATCACCTCGATCAGGGTGCGTTCGGCCCACGCCTCGCGCACCAGATGCTCGATCTGGGGCTCGGTGGCGCGGAAGCGACGTTCGCCGTGTTCGGTCGTGAGCCGGAAGCCGTGGAAGTCGCCGAAACGGTCGAAGTCGATCGCGCTGACCTTGCCAATGAAGGCGTGCGTGCGCTCACCGTCGTGACCGCCCCCACCTGGCACACCACCGCCGGTCGGGGACGGCGTGATCACGCCCGGATCGCCGCCGAAGCCCTGGACGCGGCCGCCGATGTATTCGAGATAGCGCTGGAACACGGGATACCATCGACTCCCCGTTGGAATAGCAGGCGCAATCCAGCGCAGCAGCGACAGCGCCCGCTGTTCCGGCAGAAGCAGGACCTGCTTGGTGTGCACTGGGATCGTCAGTTGAAATGCGCCCAGAACCTTGCGGTAGAAAAACACGCGCTTGTCGACAGACGCCGAGATGAACGCGTCGCCGATGTCGCCGCCGACCGCGATACGCTCTCGCCCGCCGAGCGTGGCCCCGCGGCCGCGAATCCCGAAGGTGTTCGTCACCTGCTGCACCAGGACGGAGAATTGCTGGCCACGACGGATGCCTTCAGGCAAGTCGACCGACAGCAGCCCGGCGTAATGCAGGTTCGCCGCAGCGGGGATCGGCACATAGGTGATGCCGCCCGTCGGACACTCGATTGTGTGCGGGTCGGTCATCGTCAGCGCATGGTTCGTGTAACGCCTCGTCGCCGTCTCGATGATCGCGGCGGCGTCGGCGGCAGGCAGGAAGATCGACGCCGTCGCTCCGGCGGGAACGTCGTTCCAGTCGATCATCAATTCGTCCGGCAGGAGCGGCGGCGGAAGGTCCGGCGGCGTCGCGCGGACTTCGAAGTTGGTCAGCGAACGCCGGCTTGCGGCGTCGACGCCGGGATTTGGGACGGCGCTCCACGCGAGGTTGCGCTGCGCCAGCTTGTCCCAGTTGCCGGGGTCCTTGCCGGGCGGGATCGCCACCGGGTCGAAGGCGATCTCCGCGATCAGGCACTGATGCAGGCTGCGGACGATCGCCTGCTGGATCGAAAGCGCCGGGTTCGACGCGTCGTTGAACGGGCCGTCCGGGCTCCCCGCCGGCACGGTCGCCGGCAGAACGTTGTTCGACGGCTGGTTAATGTCGAGCCAGCAGCCGAAGAAGCGGTCGACTTCGTCGCCGCCGCTGGCGACGAACGTCTGGACGTTGAACGGATCGTCGGTCTGCTGGTCCATCGCCTGGGCGGTGGTGTCGACGCGCGGGGCCGCGAAGAACGGGATCGTCACATATTCGCCGCCTCGGACGCCGGCGAGCGGGATCGGATGGCCGTGCGGGTTCGACGCAGCGCGACGGTAGGTCGTCGCCTGGTCGTAGGCCGCCGACGTGGTCTGCGCCTGGAACAGGCGGAAGAACAGCCGCACGTTTGCGGCGCCGATCAGCCCGATGTAGCGAACCCGGGCGATCGCGAAGTTGAACACCGCCGCGCCGTCGGGGTCTGTCGGCAGAAGCGTCAGCGCGGAGCCGGATTCGCTCGGGTCGATGGCCTCGAACGTATCGCCACTGGCGCTGCCCTTTCCGGCAGTCAGCGCCGCGATCGCCTGCTGGATGAACGACGGCGCATCGGACGCGGCGGCGCCCATCGTGATGCCGAAGCGCGAGACATTGGCGCGGATCTTGAACACCCGCAGGTCGATGCTGAGCCATGGAGGGTCGCCGTGCAGGATGAAGGGGTTCGGCTGCTTGATGAGCTCGAGGTCCGCGAACGCGGTGATGCCGCCGGCGGTGGCGGAGATCGTTGCGGTCAACGTGTCCGTGGCGAACGAGAAGGCGGTATCGTCGGCGCCGAAATCCAGCAGATAGTGGAACGTGAACCGCTGCACCGCCGCGCCATAGTTGCCGAGCGCGGCGGTGTTGCCGGTGCAGATGATCGACATGCCGTTGACCGGCGAGGCGACCCCGATCGCGTCCGCGCCGCTCGTCAGCCCCAGTTCGGCGGCGGTGAACCCGTCGACGACGAGGCGGAAGGCCTCCGGCACGCGCGCGCCGCCGGGCTTGCCGCGGCGGGCGTCGATCTCGTCCTGGCCGAGCGTGCTGCGCTCGACGAGGAAGGTCAGCGCCTTCGTCACGATCGCCAGCTTGGCCGACCAGATCTCCTCGCTGCCGCCGCTGCGGCGGTCGGTCCAGGCGGGGAAGAAGGCGCCGGCGTGGCCGTGCAGGCCGATATAGTCTCCGTACTGGTTGCCGGAATCGGCGCCGGCAGAGGTCTCGTCGGTTTGACCGGAGCTGACCTTGGTCGTGGCCGACCAGCTGACTCCGTCATCCTGTGATGTCTGCATGAAGAGTTCGGTCTTCAGCCGCGCGGAATCGTCTACGGTGTCGTAATAAACGACCATCAGCCCGCCATCCGTTTCGTCGACCGCGATGCGGGGGAAGGCCTGGTCGTTCTTGCCGCTCTGGTTGTTCAGCATCGACGGGGTCGCCCACGTCGCGCCGCCGTCGGTCGAACGGGTGAACCAGATCCGCGTCTTGCACGATGACGTCGCGTCCGTGCCGGGACCTGAACCGCTGGTGCACCCGGACTCCCCCGACAGGTCCGCCCAGACGACAAAGGCTAGATCCTTCGTCGCCGTGCGGTAGACCGCCGACGAGACGTAGACGCGGCTCTTGCGGCCCGAGTCAGCCGGAATCGACAGCTTGCGCGAGCTCGCCTTGATCGCCGCAACGGTGATCGGGGAACCGAACGTCGAGCCGCCGTCGGTGGATTTCGCCAGGTAGATGTTGCGGCTGCCGTCGGCGTCCTGCCAGAAGACGTAGACGTCGCCGTTGGCGTTGGACTTCACGTCGCCGCCGATCCCCATGCCGGTGGTCTCGCCGCCGCTGATCTGGATCGGCGCTTGCCACGCCGCGCCGCTGCCGGTCGTGCGTCGCGCGAACTGCACCGGCACGCCGCTGTGCCAGGTGACATAGATCTGGTCGCGGAACGGCGACGACGCGCTGTGGTCTACCCACATGATCTCCCGGTCGACGTTGGTCTGACTGCCCGACGGCGTGGAGTTGAAGGTCCACGTCGCGCCCTGATCGGTCGAGGTGTAGGCGCGCAGCTGCAGGTTGGTCTGCGTCGCGTCGATGCCGATCGTGATCGCCCATGCGGTGCCGTCGCTCGTCCAGTCGACGGCCGGGTCCGAGTGCAGGCTGTCGGCCGGTTGCAGCGCCAGCGTCGCCTGGGTCCACGTGCCGCCGCCGTCCGTCGACGCGAACTGCGCCTGGACGAAGCTTGTCGTGTCGTTCGACGCGGCGACGATCTGCTGGGTATTGCCGGGATTGACGCGAATGTCGCATTCGCTGCGGTGGTTGGTCGAACTGCCGGAAATGCGGAAGTCGCTGGCCATGGCCTCAGTCCCTCTTCATGCTCTGGTTCTTCTTCAACCATTCGTGGAGGTTCTCGAGGGCCTCGGGATAGTCGCCGACCGGGCCGGCCGGGGCCGGGGGTTGATCCGGGTGGTTCTTGCGATAGTGCACGCGCAGCCAGAGCGGGAGGTCGATTCCGTCGTTCTCGTGCTCCTCCGGGCGAAGCAGGTGCGCGTCCTGATTGGATTGAATGAGCCGCTCGAGTTCGCTGCCGTGCACGGCGCGCGCCTGGCGCAGTTGCTGCTCCAGCGAAGGCCATCGGGGCTGCTGAGACGACGAGGTCGGACTGCGGGCCATGTCGGGTCTCCTCCAGGACGCATTCGCCGGATGGCGGCCTTTTCGGTTGAGAGTGCGATTATCTCCAAACCCTGCCAAGACTGAAATTTCGATTAGACACAACCACGTATTGTTAATTCACGGCTGTCGGTCGCCCGGAATGGCGAAGTCCGCCTCGGCAGGTCTCGGCAGGTCTCTGCCGGTCGCAAGCCGCTGAAAGAAGCTTTGGCGGACCGCCGCCAAATTGGCGCTCGATCCGCGGTCGAGGCTCGGAATCGGTGCCGTGGAACGCAGTCCACCATCCTGCCCTTCCAGAGGCGCGATCGTCGAACCATCACGCCGTCGCCCTGACCGGCATCTTCGTCCAGCCGCGCAGGGTGTTGTTGATGAGCGGCGTCGGCTCGCCGTCGGGCTCGAGCGAGGCGAAAGCTCGGGCGATGGCGCTGAGGAGCGACTCGCCCTCGAGCCGCGCCAGCAATTGCCCGACGCACATGTGCACCCCGGAGCCGAAGGCCACATGGCCGAAGGTCGGGCGGTCGATCAAGTAGCGATCGGGCTCGGGCCACTTGCGCGGATCACGGTTCGCCGCCCCGAGCAGCATCAGCACTTTTTCCCCTTCGGGAATGTGCGCGCCGCCGAGAGCGACCGGACGGGTCGTCGTGCGGAAGAATGTCTGGACCGGCAACTCGAGCCGCACCGCCTCCTCGAAAGCTGCGCGCGCCTTTCCCGGATCGGCGCGCAGGGCGGCAAACTGGCCCGGGTTCATCGCCAGCGCGTGCATCGCGGCGCCGATCCCATGCACCGTCGTGTCAAACCCCGCGCTGAGCAGCGAGCGCACCAGAAGCTCCGCCTCCTGGCGGGTGATCTCGCCGGCGTCGGCCGCCGCGTGGATCGTCGCCCCGATGCCGTCGTCCGACAGCTGCTCGCGCCTGCATTGCGTCGAGATCCACTCGACGTGCGGCGCCATCTGCGCGATCGCGGCGCGGCGCAGCGCGTTGTCGGGCCCGAACATGTTGAACACGGTCGCCGCATAAGGCAGCAGATGCTCGCGCCCCTCTTTCGCGAGTCCCACCGCGTCCGGCATGACCATCATCGGATAGACTTCGGCGCATTCGCCGACGGCGTCGAATCGGCCCTTTCGCGGCGAGATCCGCGGCCAGCTCTTCGGCGGCCTCCGCGAACCGGCTCTTCAGCGAGCGCATCACGGTCGCCGACAGCGCGCGGTTCAGGACCGCCCGCGCCCGGTCGTGCTCGGGCGGATCGCGCTCGAGCACCAGGCTCGGCGGCCGCCACGGCGTCTCGCGGGCGAAGTCGCTGAGGCCCACGCCCCGGCTCGAACAGAAGGTCGCCGGATCGGCGAGCATGTCCCGCACCTCGGCGTAGCGCGCCGCCGCGTAAGCCCCATAGGCCTCGAGCCAGACCACGGGCCCGGCCTCGCGCAGCGCCGCATGGCCCGGGTGAGGGTCGGCGAGGAATGCAAGCGAAAACGGATCGATTGCGGTAACCGGAACGCCGGCGGGCGGCCGGCGCGCGGTGGCGGCTTGCGGCATGGCGTTTCCTCGAGGGCGTCGTTTGCGGGCAGGCTACGACGCGGCGTGGCGGACGCGCAATCGTCCTCACCCCAGGCGGCAGGCGGAGACGGCTCTCGCGCGATTTTAATAACCTATCATACAATGTAGTTGTGCCGCAGCGACGAGCCCGACGCTAAGCGGGGTCGCAAGTCCCTGAAGATTCAGAGACCCGCCGCTAAACCGGCGCCAGTCCTCCCCCGCGCGCAGGCGCGGGAGAGGGCTCGGGCCTCAGCGCTCGATGCGCCGCTGGGGACGGCCCTGGCCGGGCCGATGGGCGCGCTTGACGATCGACGCCGGCAGGGCGGCGCTCCGCGCGTCGCGATGCGGCGCGTGATGCGGGCGTTGCGGCGCAGGCGCCGGGGCGGACGCAGCCTTCCGTACGACAGGCGCCGGCTTTGGACCGGCTGCGCCGCGCCGGTCGGTCTTGGGCAGGTTGAGGCGCGTCAGGCGCTCGATGGCGCGCAGGAGATCGCGCTCCTCGTGGTCGCAGAGCGAAATCGCCTGTCCGGCGTTTCCGGCGCGCGCCGTCCGGCCGATCCGGTGGACGTAGGCTTCGGCCACTTCCGGCAGTTCGAAATTGACAACGTGGGTCACGCTGTCGATGTCGATGCCGCGCGCGGCGATGTCGGTCGCGACCATCGCCCGCGTCTTGCCGTCGCGAAAGGCGCCGAGCGCCCGCTCGCGCTGGCCCTGGCTCTTGTTGCCGTGAATGGCCGTGGCGTCGATCCCCGCCTCGTCCAGCGCCTTGGCGACGCGGTCGGCGCCGCGCTTGGTGCGGGTGAAGACGAGCACGCGCGACATCGTTTTGTCGGCAAAGAGCTCGACCAGCAGGTCGCGCTTCTTCGCCGCCTCGACGAACAGGACGCTGTGCTCGACGCGGTCGGCGGTCTTGGCGACCGGCGTCACCGCGACCTCGACCGGATCGTTGAGCAGTTCGCCGGCGAGCGCGCGGATGTCGGTCGGCATGGTGGCCGAGAAGAACAGGTTCTGCCGCCGCTTCGGCAGTTCGCGCACGATGCGGCGGATCGGCTTGATGAAACCGAGGTCGAGCATCTGGTCGACCTCGTCGAGCACCAGGAACTCGACTGCCCCGAGATGCGCGACCCGCGCGTCGAGATGGTCGATCAACCGGCCAGGCGTCGCCACAAGAACGTCGAGGCCCAGCTGCAGCGCGCGGATTTGCGCGCCGTGCGGCACGCCGCCGAACACGACGGCGACCTTGAGCCCGAGATCGCCCGAGATGTCGCGAAAGCTTTGCGCGATCTGGCTCGCGAGTTCCCTGGTCGGGCTGAGCACGAGCACGCGGGCGCCGCCCCTCGGAGCCGGACGCCGGTCAGTCGCGAGCTTGTGAAGGATCGGCAGCGCAAACGCCGCCGTCTTGCCGGTGCCCGTCTGGGCGATGCCCACCAGATCGCGGCCCTTCATGAGCGGCGGGATCGCCTGGGCCTGAATCGGCGTCGGGCGCGCGTAGCCGAGTTTGACAAGCGCGGTGGTAAGGGGCGCGGCTAGGCCGAACCCATGAAAATTATCCAAGCTGAAGTCTTTCTAACGCCGCATCGGCGCGCGGCGCGCGACGGGCGGCTCAAGGTTGATGCGGAGGGAACGCCCCGCGTGTCCGGGCGTCGAATGCGAAAACCAGAGCGCGCGGCAGGAGAACCTTCGGTCCTTCACGCGGCCGGCGCGCTATCGGCCGCATCAATGCGGCTCCGCTCATGTGGACTGCCGTGAGCGCAAAGTCAAGCGCGGCGGAGTTCCACAATTCCCGAACAAATCACCGCGCGCGCCGGTGCGTGACCGATTTTGCGGTGGTTGACGGGTCCGAGTGTCACAATCCCGAGGGGTCGATCACCTCCTGACGTTCGTCGACACGCATGGCGAGTCCGGCGATGATTGCGTGCAACCGGGGCGAGTCGGGCTCGCCTGACGCGGGCGCGGGGCGTCGTCGCCGCGCCCGGGAACGCCACGCGATATCAGGTCTACGCTCGGCAGCGCGCGGTTTGGGCTCATCCGGCCGGTTCCTGAGCCAGCGCCCGGATCCTTTGGCGGGCGTCGAGGAGGGTGGCCAGCGCTTCGGCCCCGCCGCCCAGACGAATGATCAGCTGGCGGGCGTGGCTGACCACCCGTCCGGGCAGGCCGATCAGATGGAAGCGCAGCGCCTTCATGCGTTTGGCCGCCCATCTCTCGCCCAGCGCGAGACGCTTCATCGCGGCGTTTAGATTGAACGCCAGGATCGTCAGCGCCCACCAGGCGGCGTTGGCGCCGAACAGCCCAGAGGGCATCTGTCCGCCGGCCAGGTCGGATTTCATCGCCGAATGGACTTCCTCGCTCTTGCCGCAACGCTCGCGCAACCACCAGATCACGCCGTCGCCCGGACCCTTGCGGTTGGTCACGAGGCCAAAGAGTTTGTGAACCCCCTTCTGGCCAAAGGCCTGCGTTGGAAACGGCAGCTTCGCCTCGTCGCCCAGCGCCAGTTGGCGTGAGCCTCTCGCGGATCGCGAGAAAGCGGTAATCGGCGCGGTTGCGGCTGTGTCCGGCCCAATTGGGCACGTAGACGACCTCGGCCCATTCTTGATCGGTGTGCTGCGGCTGGCCGTCCGTTTTGCGGATCAGCGGCTTCCATGCGCTCTCCGGCGTCGTCCGCACAGCCGCGCGGAAAGCCTCGGTCACGTCGGCGCCGATCGCGAACTCGATCACGCCAAAGCGCGGGTCTTTTCCCTCGCCGCAATAGAGCAGCAGCTCTTCCTGATAGCCCGCCGTGTCCGAACGCAACGAGACTGTCCTCACGCTGTCCGGCAGATGGCGCAGGCTCTCTTGCAGGACGCGCAACTGCTCGTGTCCGGCGGGCACGTTGCCGTCGCGGAACTCCGAATAGAGCATCGCGCCCTGCTCCGCCCACCAGCAGTTCAGCGGCTGATACGCCTTGAACTTCTTGTAGCAAAACAGCGCCTCGCGCTTGTGCGTCTCAATCAGCGTCGCGTCCATGTCCAGCGTCGCCGTGGCCGCGGGCTGACGCTGCTGCAGAAAGTCCAGCAGCGCTTGATTCACCCGCCATAGACCGCGCAGTTCCTGCGTCACCGCCGGAATGAACGCCGTCCCCGCGACCGCCTTGGGCGAGGCTGGATCATCGAACCGTTCCAGCCAGCCCGACAGCGCCGACGGCGAGGGCGTCGCCCGCTCGCGCGCGCGCCGCCAGCGGCTTTTCAGCGACCGCCGGTCGGCGCGCGAAAGCAAATCCTTCTCGATCGCCCGCAGGATCGCCGAAAAGCCGCTGTCGCGCTCCAACCGTTCGATGTCTTCCACGCAGTCGCCGCCGGACAGATTCAGGAAAATCACCGCCAGAACCATCTGGATGTCGAGCCAGCCTTGGCCGCCGGCCGCCCGAACATGCCGCTGGATCGCCCCGCCCAGCCCGCAGGCCTTGATCAGGTCAAGATACAACGGAAGCCCGGCCAGCGACGTCAATCCATGGCTGGACGAATTGGCCTCATACTGGAAATCGAGCAGCCCCTGTGCCACCATCGCGCACCCCGTTGGTGATGGTTCTTGAGTTGCAAACCAAGACTATCTCCCTGATTCTTCAGGGCCAACGGGGAACTTGAATTTTCTTGATGCGGAATTCAGGAGTTCCGGGATACTCGCGTGACGCGATGCGCAGCCGAAAGCCGGACGGAGAAGCTATCCGCTCACCGCCAGATGACCGTGGAAGCGTTTGCGCAATTCCGTCTTCAGCAGCTTTCCGGTCGCCGTGTGCGGCAAGTCGTCGACGAACACGACGTCGTCCGGCATCTGCCATTTTGGCAGCCTGTCGGACAGAAACGCACGGGGCGTCCTCGATGGAGCGCCTTCCGACCGAGCGCGCGATGACCGATCAGACCCGGCGATTCAAGGCGATCGCCTTCGAAAGAGCGAGCGACTAGGGAGATGCTCCAATGAGCGCCGGAACTGTGGGTTCGGTGATCCTCTGGCTGATCGTGCTGGCGATCGTCGTTGTGATCTCGGTCTACCTGCTTCGCTGGCTCTACCGGCGTTCGACCAAGGAGACTGCGTTCGTCCGGACAGGGCTTGGCGGCGAGAAGGTCATTATCAGCAGCGGCGCCTTCGCTGTCCCCGTGCTGCACGAGATCACTCCGGTCGGCATGAACGTGATGCGGATCGAGGTGTCCCGCCGGCAGATGCAGGGGCTGATCACCAAAGATCGGATGCGGGTCGACGTCGTCGCCGACTTCTTCGTTCGGGTCGGCTCGACGCCCGAGGAGGTTGGTCGTGCGGCGCAGACCCTTGGTCGCCGGACCGTCGACCCCGAGAGCGCGCGCGAGCTTTTCGAGGGCCGATTCGCCGCGGCGCTGCGCACCGCCGCGGCGCAGATGACACTCGAAGACCTGCACGAAATGCGACAGGACTACGCCGAGCGCGTCAAGGCCGCCGCCGCCGAAGGCCTGGCGCAAAACGGCCTCGAGCTCGAGAGCGTTGCGATCGTCGATCTCGACCAGACCAGTCTCGAGTTCTTTGACAGTTCGAACTCCTTCGACGCGGAGGGTCTGACCCAGCTTACCGAGGCGATCGAGGCGCGCCGGCGGATGCGCAACGAGATCGAACAGCGCACCCAGATCGAAATCCGGACGCAGAACCTCGAGGCGCAGCGGCAGGCGCTCGATATCGAGCGCGAGGGCGAATATGCGCGCCTCGCCCAGGAGCACGACGTTGAAATCCGGCGGGCGGCGCAGCGCGTCGAGCTCGCGAAGGACCGCGCACACAGGGAGCGCGAGGTCCAGCGGGATCGAGCGATCGAAATCGCTGAAATCGAAAGCGCGATCGCGATCGCCAAAAAGTCTGCGGAGCGGTCCGCCGCGATCGCCGCGGCGGAGGCGGCGCGGGCGCAGGCGATCGCTGCCGAAGAGCAGGCGATCACTACGCGCGAGCGCGAAATCGCCGAGCGGCGCAAGACGACCGAACTCATTGCTGCAGGACGCGACGCCGAACGGGAGGCGGTGCGCCTGACGCGAAAGGCCGAGGCGGAGAAGGAGGCCGCGGCGAGCCTTGCCGACGCGGCCCGAATCACCGCATCAGGCGAAGCGGAGGCGGAAAAGATCAAGGCCAACGCGGCGGCCGCGCGCTACGAGGTCGAGGCCAGGGGCGCGATGCAGCTCAACGAAGCGGAAAATACGCTGAGCGATCCGGCGCGCCTGTCGCGGTTCCGCGCGAAGCTCCTCGAGCGCATCGAGGGCATTGTGCGGGAGAGCGTGCGGCCGATGGAAAAGATCGAGGCGATCAAGATTTTGCATATTGACGGCGGCGCCGGCGCGAGCCCAGGCAATCGAAACGTCACCGACGAAGTGATCAACTCGGCGTTGCGCTATCGCGTGCAGGCCCCCATGATCGACAGCCTGATGAAAGAGATCGGTATCGAGGGTGGTGGACTCGGGCGCATGACCGAGGTCCTGCGTGACGCGAAGGATATCGCGAGCCTGACGGCCAAGCGCGCCGGAGGCGACAGGGAAGGGCCGCGCTCGCCGGACGACGACGACCGGCGGTAGGGCGCGAGAGCGATGGCGAAGGCTTATGGTTCGACGGTCACTCCCGCTCCCGCCAGCGCGGTCTGGACGGTCGTGCGCGACTTCAACGCGCTGCCCAGCTGGACTCCGTTCGTCGCGGAAAGCCGGATCGAGCAGAACAAGACGCCCGACCAGATCGGCTGCGTGCGCAGTTTCCGCCTGAAGGACTGAGGCCGGATTCGTGAACGGCTTCTTGCGCTTTCCGATTACGACATGTCGTTCGAGTATTCGATCCTGGAAAGTCCGATGGGGGTCGAGAACTACGTCGCGAATTTCCGACTGATTCCGGTCACCGACGCCGATCACACGTTCGCGGAATGGACCGCCGAGTTCGACGCCGCGCCCGACAGGGAGGACGACCTTGTTTAGTCGATCGGCCGCAACGTGTTTGCTGCGGGCCCCGGAGCGTTGAAGGCGCGATTCCTCCGTTGACACGGGTCGACATCCGCCGCTCGACGGTCAATCGACGCGCCGATCGATGAAGTCTGGTCGAGGCTGCGCGAATTCAATGGCCACACCGCCTGGCATCCCGCCGTCGCAGCGAGCGCCATCGAGGACGGCCAGGCGGGCGACCAGGTGGGCTGCGTCCGGAACTTCCGGCTCAAGGACGGGTCGCCCATTCGAAAGCAATTGCTGTTCCTGTCCGACGCGAAAAGGAGCTTCGGCTATTGTATCCTGGAAGCTCCGGCGCCCCTTCGCAACTACGTCGCCGTGGTGCGCCTGAGGCCCGTGACCAGCAATGAAGCGTGCCTGTGGGAATGGCGCGCGTCGTTCGAACCTCCGCCGGCGCAGATGGAGCGGCTCGAACGCTTTGTTCGCGACGAGATCATCGAGGCGGGATTTGCCGGAATGCGCGAGGCGCTGAGGTCCGGGTCCGGGCAAGCAATGGGGAACCGGCCTGTCTCCGCGGCGGGAACAGGCGTCGAGGTCGAGTGCGTCGAGGTTGCGCTGACGCGCTATGGAGGCCCCGAGGTCCTGGTTCCGAGGCGGGCGTTGCTCCGCGCGCCCGGGGCTGGCGAAGTGCGCCTTCGTCAGATGGCGATCGGCGTCAATTTCATCGACGTTTATTGCCGTCGCGGCAGTTTCGACTTAGTCCCGCCCGGCGAGGTGATCGGGATGGAGGCGGCCGGCGTCGTCGAGAGCGTCGGCTCGAAGGTCGACAGCGTCCGTCCGGGCGATCGGGTCGGCTACGCCTGCGCGCCACCCGGCGCCTACGCTTCGATGAGAACGATGCGCGCCGATCTTCTCGTCCGTCTGCCGGAGAGGTTGAGCGACGAAATTGCCGCGGCCCTACTCCTGAAGGGCGTCACCGCCGCGTTTCTCCTTCATGACGTCGGCTGTGTGAGGATGGGCGAGACGATCCTCGTGCACGCGCCCGCCGGCGGCGTCGGCCGAATCCTCTGCCGCTGGGCCAAAGCCCTCGGGGCGACCGTGATCGGCGCGACGTCGAGCGAAGCCGGCCGAGGAAGCGCGCCGCGGGGGCTGTGATCATGTCTCGGTCACGAGCCGCGAGGGCTTCGTGAAGGCAACCATGCGCTTCACGTCGGGGCGCGGCGTCGACGTTGTGTTCGACGCCGTCGGCAAGGACACGTTCGAGCGATCCGTCGAGTGCCTTGCGCCGCGCGGACGCCTCGTCAGCTTCGGCCAGGCGTCGGGAGATGTCGGCGTCCATTCGATCGACCGGCTCGCGAGCCGATCGATCTCGGTGTCGCGCCCCAATTACGTCCACTTCACCGACACCCCGGAGAAGATGTCACTGCAGACCGGTCGGCTGTTCGATGCGCTGCGCTCCGGGGCCGTCGTCGCCGAGCGTCCAAGGATCTATCAGCTGACCAGCGCGGCGGCCGCCCATGCTGATCTGGAAGGGCGGAGGACGACCGGGTCGCTCATCCTGGCGCCCTGACACGCCAAGGCGCACGAAACGAGCGGCCAGCATGATGACGCACTCATGCGGCGCGATCGCCGCACTGCGGCTGTCCTGTCTTGCCGTGCGCCAGGTTGGTTCGAGGGCCTTTTTCCCGTCTGCTGACGCTCAGGACCGGGGGGCTCCAACCAGGAGTGTGGCCTCGCCGGAAACGGCGCGCACATAGCCTATCGTCCGGTCTATTATAAGCCGGCGGTGGCACAGGGGGGAGATCATGCAATTCCATCTCAACGGGTTCAGAACTGGCGATCCGGCGATCTCCGAACCGGCCGAGCCGCACCATGCGCCGCGGACCTCGGACACCCTTCCCGGGGAGGTCGATGTCCTGATCGTCGGCTGTGGACCCGCGGGCCTGACACTGGCGACGCAACTGGCCGCCTTTCCGGACATCAGGACCTGCATCGTCGAACAGAAGTCCGGCCCGTTGCTCCTCGGCCAGGCGGACGGGGTCGCTTGCCGGACGATGGAGATGTTCGAGGCTTTCGGCTTCAGCGAGCGGGTGTTGAAAGAGGCCTATTGGGTCAACGAGACGTCGTTCTGGAAACCGGATGACACGAGGCGAGCCGATATCGTCCGCAGCGGACGGGTCCAGGATAGCGAAGTCGGGCTGTCCGAGTTCCCGCACGTGATTCTGAACCAGGCGCGGGTGCATGAGTTCTATGTGGACGTGATGCGCAATGCGCCGACACGGCTGGAGCCGGACTATTCGCGTCGGCTGCTCGATCTCGTGATCGAGCCGGACAAGCGGGGTGGAGTGTCCGCCTTTCCGGTCACCGTCAGGCTCGAACGCCTCGATCCCCCGCACGAGGGGCAGGTCGAGACCGTGAGGGCGCGGTTCGTGGTCGGTTGCGACGGCGCGCGCAGCGCCGTGCGCGCGGCTCTCGGGCTGACGCTTCGCGGGGATTTCGCCAACCAGGCCTGGGGCGTCATGGACATTCTGGCCGTCAGCGATTTTCCTGACTTCCGCATCAAGTCGGCGATCCAGTCGGCCAGAGAAGGCAGCCTCCTGATCATTCCGAGGGAGGGCGGCTATCTCGTTCGCCTTTACATCGAACTCGAGAAGCTCAACGAGAACGAGCGGGTGTCGAGCCTCAACGTCACGACCGATCATCTGATCGCCGCCGCCAGGCGAATCCTGCACCCCTATACGCTGGAAGTGAAGGAGATCGCGTGGTGGTCGGTCTACGAGATCGGCCAGCGCCTTTGCGACCGGTTCGACGATGCGCCGGATCAGCCGGCGCAACAAGGCTTTCCGCGCGCGTTCATCGCCGGCGACGCCTGCCATACCCACAGCCCAAAAGCCGGGCAGGGCATGAACGTCTCGATGCAGGACGGCTTCAACCTCGGATGGAAGCTGGCGTCGTTCCTGCAGGGGCGAAGCTCCCCCGAAATCCTGCGCACCTATTCGGAGGAGCGCCAGGCGGTCGCCAACGAGCTGATCGATTTCGATCGCGAGTGGGCGAAGATGTTCAGCGCGCCGCCGAAAGACCCTTCCAAGCCCGACAGCGCGGGGGTCGATCCCGTCGAGTTCCAGAAATATTTCGTCAGGCAGGGGCGCTTCACGGCGGGGACCGAAACGCGCTACGCGCCCTCGATCATCTCCGGCGAGCCGGCCTATCAGCACCTCGCCCGGGACCTGACGATCGGGATGCGCTTTCACTCCGCGCCGGTCATCCGCCTGGCGGACGCGAGGCCGGTTCACCTGGGTCATACCGTGAAGGCGGACGGCCGCTGGCGCCTGTTCGCCTTCGCCGACGCGGAAGACCCCGCAGCCATGTCCTCCCGGCTGCGAGCGCTCTGCGCGTTTCTCGCCGGCTCCGATCGGTCTCCGGTCGTCCGATACACGCCGGCAGGAGCGGACATCGACTCGACGATCGACGTCCGCGCCATTTTCCAGCAGGGCCATCGGGAGCTTGCGATCGAGACCATGCCCGCTTTCCTCCTGCCGAAGAAGGGCCGCTACGGACTTCGCGACTACGAGAAGATGTTCTGCCCCGATCTCAAGAACCGAAGCGACATCTTCGATCTGAGGAGTATCGACCGGAATGGTTGCATGGTCGTCGTGCGGCCGGACCAGTACGTCGCCCATGTTCTCCCGCTCGACGCCCATGCCGCGCTCGGTTCCTTCTTTGACGGCTTCATGGCGCGCCCTTGAAGGCCGCGAGTCGCAGCCTCAAGGCGTTCCTTGTTCCCGCGCTCGCCGGACGATAAAGGGTCTTAGAAGGGCGGAGCGCGCGATGACCAAGACCAAGGGCAAGAATCCCGTCGACATCAACCAGCGGGTCTCCGTCGGCGGCGGCGTGCACGCCTATTTCGACGGGCTTGGCCTCTGGCTGACGTTCGCCAGCCCGCGCAGCGACGAGATGAGCCATATCAGTCTCGAAGCGCGCGTGTTCGAGCAGGTCCTGCGTTTCGCCAAGGACCGCGTGGGCGGCGAATTCGCGGCCGTCGTGGCCAGGGTCGCCAAGGAGCCGTGAGATCGGCTCGGCCGACCTCGCAACCGGGGCATTGATGAACCGCCATCGCTCCGCCGCAAGGCGCGATTCTCGATCGGACGACGCGCTCGGTGGTTAGGGGAATTTGGCCTGTTTCTCCTTGGTAACAGGGAGAAAGGAGCAGACACCGCGTGCTCTTCGTGGAGCTCCAGCGACGAAAAAGGTTTCTTTTCAGAGGTTTGGGCTAAACTCCTGAACCTATTAGTCTCAAGTTCGACGTAGAAATAACAGGGGGAATTCCTCCCTGTTCAGGCCCCGAACAGGCCGCGCCGCGGGCGGCCGGAGAGGGCAGCCGCCGCGCCGGGCTCGACAGCGGTTACGGCCGTCTGTTCACAAACAGGATGAAGGGCTCGAAAACCGGGGAAGGGTCGGAGGCGCCCCGCCGCGACCGGAAGGAGCGGATCGGGAGGGCTTTTCATCTTCAAAATTTTGAATATGATGGTATGAGAATGCGATCCGCCCGGAAGGACGGAGATCGCTTTGTCGCCGCGACGGGGGTCGGACACGGCCGGGCGGGACAATCGGCAAGGGAGGAAGGATCAAAGTGCCCCACATCATCGAACCGCACGGCTCGAAGACGCTGAACGCGCTGTTCGTCGCCGATTCGCGCGAGAACGAGCGGTTGCAGGAGGAGGCCGAACGGCTTCCCTCGATCGCCCTCAGTTCCGCCGCGGCCGCCAACGCCGTGATGCTCGGCGGCGGCTATTTCAATCCCCTGACCGGCTACATGAACAAGGCCGACGCGCTCTCCGTCGCCCGCGACATGAAGACGGCGAGCGGCCTCTTCTGGCCGGTTCCGGTGCTCAATCTCGTCAGGGACGCGTCCGGACTGGCGCCCGGCCAGCGCATCGCGCTGAGGGACCCGAACGTCCCCCGTTCTCCCGTTCTGGCGGTGATGGAGATCGCGGCGATCGAGACGCTCGCCGACGAAGAGGCGCACCTCATCGTCGACAAGGTGTTCCGAACGGCGGATCCGAAGCACCCCGGCGTGGCGGCGTTCGCAGCGCAGGGCCGCACCATCCTTTCCGGTCCGATCAAGGTGCTGAACTTCAGCTATTTCCAGAGCGAATTTCCCGACACGTTCCGCACCGCGGTGGAGATCCGCCACGAGATCGCCGAGCGCGGGTGGAAAAAGGTGGTCGCCTTCCAGACGCGCAATCCGATGCATCGCGCGCATGAAGAGCTGTGCCGGATGGCGATGGAGCGGCTCAAGGCCGACGGCCTCGTCATTCACATGCTGCTCGGCAAGCTGAAGGAGGGCGACATTCCCGCCCCGGTGCGCGACGCGGCGATCCGCACGATGGTCGAGCTCTACTTTCCGCCGAATTCGGCGATGGTCACGGGCTACGGCTTCGACATGCTCTACGCCGGCCCGCGCGAGGCGCTGCTGCACGCCGTGTTCCGGCAGAACATGGGCTCGTCCTACCTGATCGTCGGGCGCGACCATGCGGGCGTCGGCGACTATTACGGGCCGTTCGACGCGCAGACGATCTTCGACGACATTCCGCCCGGCAGCCTCAAGATCGAGATCTTCCGCGCCGACAACACCGCCTACTCGAAGAAGCTCAACAAGGTGGTGATGATGTGCGAAGCGCCCGGCCACACCAAGGACGATTTCATCCAGCTGTCGGGCACCCGGGTCCGCGAGATGCTCGGCCAGGGCCTCGCGCCGCCGGCCGAATTCTCGCGCGCCGAAGTCGCGCAGATCCTGATTGACTATTATCGAGGGCTGGAAGTTCGCGCGGGCTGAGCCGCTCGGGCGCCGGGGCTCATCCGGCCGTTCGGGCCCGCTTGCGGAGGAAGGCGCGCGCCGCGCCGCCCCAGGAAAAGGGCGTTCGGAGGAACGCCTGTCCTTTGACGAGTTGCGCGGGAGCGGGATTGGAGCGACGGTTCTCCAGATTGCGTCCAAGGCGGATCATGCAATGACGGCCAAAGCCTATCGCTATTACGTCCGTTCCCCGGACGGGCGCGTGGCGTTCGGGTTCGACCAGGACAAGGTCGCGAACGCCGTCGCCCTCGAGCAAGGGCCCGGCGCCGCGGTCGTCGACACGCTCGCCCAGGCCTACATGCCGATGCTGCAGGAGGTGAAGCTCGTCGACGGCAAGCCGGCGCTCGTGCTCGGCCCGGTCGGCGGCTGGGACACCGGCCGTTTCGGCCTCGACCGGGATCTCATCGAATTGGTCAAGCGCGGGCGCGTCGAGATCGCGCACGCCTTCCTCGAGAAGGGCGCGTCGGCCAACTCGCGCGACGCCAAGGGCGGTTCCGCCCTGCATTGGGCGGCCGCCCGCGGCGAAGAAGGAGTGGCTGAATTGCTGATCGCGCACGGCGCCGAAATCGGCGCCACGGACGCATCGGGGAAAACCGCACTTGCGGTCGCGGAAAGTCGCGGCAAATTGTCGATCGCCAGCCTTCTGCGGAACCGCGGCGCGCGGTAGGGCGGACAATGCCTCCGGCGAGAATGGCGCGAGCCTCGAAATCGTCTGTGCGCTGACATTGCAGCTGCGCCCAATCGGGCGCGACGTTTCGGCGTGCTTGTCGCGCCGCTTGATCACCTCGCGCTGCTGGTGCGGGGTGAGTTTGGGCTTCCTTCCGAATTTGACGCCCTTCGCCATCGCATCGGCGCGAGCGCGTTCCGTGCGCTCCGCGATGCGACGGCGCTCAAGCTTGGCCGCCACGCCAAGCATGGCGAGCGCCATCTCGGCAAAGTCCGAAGTGGTTTCCACGACGGGGCTCGTCGATCGAGCGATGGCCTGCGCCGGCGTTCTGTAGCTCGCGGGCAACAATGAGCAGTCGGTCGTGTCGCGCGACAGGCGATCGACAGCGGCGATAATCACGACGTCGCCAGGACCGTCAGTCGCCAAGAGTTTTTGGAGCTCGGGTCGGTCGGTCGCTCCGCTGGTCTTCTCCCGAGACACGCGCTCGCATGCTGCGGCCTTCTATTGGGCGAGCTGGCTGGCGAGGTCTTGGGCGTCGGTCGAGACGCGGGCGTAACCGTAGATCACTTGTGCAACTCGGCCTCCACGACAGCGCGAAGCGGAGGCAGGGCTTCGTGGATCGTCTTCCAGATTCGCCGCTCTTGAACGTCCTCGTGGTTATGGCGATAGATGCTGCCTGAACCGGCAACTTTCACCAAAGCATTCGCCGGCGCCGTCGGCATGGCGTTCGGAGAATGGCGCCGCCGTCGGCGCTCCTAGCCGCGAGCGGACGCCGCGGCCTCTCCGGCCCAGCGTCGATCCTGTGTCACGACGCCGCAGACATTAATAGATTGTCATATTCGATAATCATGATATAAGCCGGGCTGGCGCCTTGACGGGGGAGCGGCAGGACCATGCGGCGATCCGGGCCTTGTCAATTCGCGCGCCTCGTAACTGCAAGCCCTCAGGGAGGTTCTTAAATGCCGACATTCGTCCACACGGAAAAGTGTGACGGCTGCAAGGGAGGTCAGGTCACCGCGTGCATGTATATCTGCCCGCACGACCTGATGAAACTCGACACGACGCGCATGAAGGCTTTCAACCAGGAGCCGGATCAGTGCTGGGAGTGTCAGTGCTGCGTCAAGGCCTGCCCGCAGCAGGCGATCGAGGTTCGCTCGTTCGCGGACTGGGTGCCGATGGGCGGCGCCGCGATCCCGCTGCGCACGGACAACGCCATCATGTGGACGATCAAGTTCCGCGACGGCGAGATCAAGCGCTTCAAATTCCCCGTCCGCACGACGCCGGTCGGCTCGATCGACCCCTACGGCAACAAGCCGCAGGCCGGCGACATAGCCGACCACCGTTTCTTCACCGAAGAAGGCAAGGAGTTGCCGCGTCCCGTCCAATGAGGCGTCGACGTCCGACACGGTCTTCATCACTTGATTCGACGCGTGGGCCGGGCCGCGGTTGCCTGGAGTCGCGTCATGGGAGTTTAGGAAAATGAGCGAACCCAGCTTCGGCAACCCCGAAATCGTCGAATATGAAACCGACATTCTGATCGTCGGCGGCGGCATGGCCGCCTGCGGCGCCGCCTTCGAGGCGCGTCGCTGGGGCGGCGACAAGGTCAAGATCACGCTGGTCGACAAGGCGGCGATGGACCGCTCCGGCGCGGTCGCGATGGGTCTTTCCGCCATCAACACCTATCTCGGCCACAACACCCCCGAGGACTACTGCCGCTACGTTTCCGCGGATCTCATGGGCATCACCCGCGATGATCTCGTCTATGACGTTGGCCGCCACGTCGACAACTCGGTGCACCTGTTCGAGGAATGGGGCCTGCCGATCTGGAAGGAAATGGAAGGCGGCCGGGTCGACGGCGCGAGCTGGCAGAAGCAGGGCGGCAAGAGCCTGAAAGACGGCGGCAAGCCGGTCCGCTCCGGCCGCTGGCAGATCATGATCAACGGCGAAGGCTACAAGACAATCGTCGCCGAAGCCGCCAAGAAGGCGCTGGGGATGGAGAACATCTTCGAACGCGTCTTCATCGTGAAGTACCTGCTCGACGCCAACAACCCCAACCAGGTCGCCGGCGCGGTGGGCTTTTCGGTCCGCGAGCACAAGCTGTACGTCTTCAAGGCCAAGACCATCCTCAACGTCGCCGGTGGCGCGGTGAACGTGTTCCGGCCGCGCTCCACCGGCGAAGGCATGGGGCGCGTGTGGTACCCGGTGTGGAACGCGGGCTCCACCTACGCCATGGCGGCCGAAGTCGGTGCCGAGCTTACGATGATGGAGAACCGCTTCGTCCCGACCCGCTTCAAGGACGGCTATGGGCCCGTCGGCGCCTGGTTCCTCCTGTTCAAGGCCAAGGCGACCAACGCCTTCGGCGAGGATTATGTCGTCAAGAACGCGGAGATGCTCACCGAGTTCGCTCCTTACGACAAGGCGTTCGTCGTTCCCTCCTGCCTTCGCAACCATGCGATGCTGAAGGAGATGAAGGAAGGCCGCGGGCCGATCCTGATGGATACCCCGTCCGCGATGAAGAAGCTCGGCGAGACGCTGACGCCCAAGGAGGTCAAGCACCTCGAGGCCGAGGCCTGGGAAGACTTCCTCGACATGTGCATCGGCCAGGCCGGCGTCTGGGCGGGCCTCAACATCCGTCCCGAGCAGCAGGTCTCCGAACTGATGCCGACCGAGCCCTATCTGCTCGGCTCGCATTCCGGCTGCTGCGGCATCTGGGTTTCGGGCCCGGCGGACATCGCCCCGCCGGAATGGCAGTGGGGCTACAATCGCATGACCACGGTCAAGGGCCTGTTCACCGCCGGCGACGGCGTCGGCGCCTCGGGCCACAAGTTCTCCTCCGGCTCGCACGCCGAAGGCCGCATCGCCGGCAAGAACATGGTCAAGTTCGTGCTCGACCATCCGGATTACAAGCCGGCGCTCAAGGGCGACATCAAGGCGATCACCGAGGAGATCTATCGTCCTGTGCGCAACTACCTCGAGCACAAGGACAAGACGACCGCGGAAGACATCAATCCGTTCTATATCACGCCGCGCATGTTCCAGATGCGCCTGCAGAAGATCATGGACGAGTATGTGGCCGGCGTCGCCACCTACTACCAGACCAACGCCGAGATGCTGAGGCGCGCGACGCATTATCTTGCGATGTTGAAGGAGGACAGCGTCAACATGCGCGCCAAGGATCTGCACGAACTGCTGCGCGCCTGGGAGAACTACCACCGCCTGTGGACTGGTGAGGCGCATATGCGCCACATCCAGTTCCGCGAGGAGACCCGCTATCCGGGCTTCTACTATCGCGCCGACTATCCGAAGCTCGACGACGCCAACTGGAAGGTGTTCGTCAACTCGCGCTTCGACCCGGAAACCAAGACGTGGTCCTTGAAGAAGGTGCCGCACATGGACCTGGTGCCGAAGACCTACGGCGCCGCCAAGCACTAATTGACGAGCGCTCTGGGGCCGGCTTTGCCGGCCCCGTTTTTTTTCGAGGGGCCGGCCGACTTGCCAGCGCCGGTTGCTTTTGGAGGGCTGCGCGCAAAGTGGCGGCGACAAACATTTTCGGAGGGAGTTCATGAAGGTCATCGAAGTTCTGAAATCGAACCGGCAGGTCCTCGCCTGCTGCACTGCGGACGAGCCGATCCTCACGATCGCGGAGCGGTTGAGTTCGCTGAACATCGGCGCGATGCCTGTCTGCGGCGCCGATTCGAAGCTGATCGGCGTCATCTCCGAACGCGACCTCGTGCGCGGTTTCGCCAGGAACGGCGCGAAGCTCACCGAGCGCTACGTGCGCGACCTGATGACCCGGGAAGTCGTGACCTGCAGCCCGGACGGCACCATGGCGGAAGCCGAGGGCCTGATGAACAAGCACCGCATCCGCCACCTGCCGGTGGTGGACGGCGGGAAGCTGGTTGGCATGCTGTCGATCAGGGACGTCACCGTCTGGCGGCTGGAGGAGTCGCGCAACGAGGTCAATCTGCTTCGCGACGTGGTCATCGCGGCGCGTCACCGTTGACGCCGGCGCGGGAGGGGCACAAAAGGCCGCTCGCCACGATGCGGCGAGCGGAGGCGAAGGGCGAAACGTGACAAGCAAAACGACGCGCGACGGAAACGAATCAAAGCGACCCATGGCCGACGACGAAATCATGTCGGAAGACGAGGTGCGTCGCCGGCAGGCCGAAGTCGACCTCGACGTGCCGATCGTCTCGGCCCTGCGCAGCGCCGCCGAGGGGCCGGTTGTCCCGGTGCGCCTCACCGCCTCGAACTCGTTCTGTTTCGACTGCCACAAGGGCGTGTCGTGCTGGAACGAGTGCTGCCACGACACCGACATCACCTTGACGCCGTACGATCTCATCCGCATCGGACGCGCCGTGAACATGCCGCCGGGCGAAGCCGCCCGCATGTTCGGGACGGAGGCCGTCCATGAGGCGTCCGGAATGCCGATCCGCAAGCTCAAGCGCGTCGACAACGGCGAACCGAAGCGGCCCTGCGTGTTCCTCGATCCGGCCGAGGGCTGCTCCATCTATGCCGACCGCCCGGCGGCCTGCCGCTACTACCCGCTCGGCCTCGCCTCGGTGAAGATGAAGGGCCACGATGCGCCGGAGGACTTCTACTTCCTGGTCAAGGAGCCGCACTGCAAGGGCCACGAGGAGCCGCGCGAGCAGACGGTCGCCGATTTCCGCGCCGGGCAGGGGGTCGAGCCCTATGACGAGAAGAACCGGGGCTGGATTCACATCCTGATGAAGCTCGCCTCGTGGAAGATGCTCGGTGGGCCGTTCGGCAAGGAGCCGGACGAGCGCACGAAAAAAATGTTCCTGATGGCGACGACCGATCTCGACGCGTTCCGCAAGTTCGTGTTCGGCACGTCGTTCCTGCAGCGCTACGCCATCGACCCCGAGACGCACGCCGAGCTCGCCACCGACGACGAAGTCCTCTTGAAGCTGGCGCTCGACTGGCTGTGCGCGATCCTGTTCAACGAGCCGACCCTGCCGTTGCGCGAGGAGGTGCTGCACGACGCGATCGCCAAGGCGCGCGCCGGCCTCGGCGGGACGTGAGCCCGGCTGCTTTTGGCACATCGCTTGCGTGACAGCGTCGGGCGCCCCTCGAACGAGGCGTCCGCTAACTTTTCTCGGGCCGTGTAATAATGGGAAAGATTCACTTCACCGCGGACACCCATTTCGGGCACATCTTCGCCCTGACCAAGCGCAATCGCCCGTTCGAAGCGCTGGACGCGATGGACGCGTTCCTCGTCGCGCGGTGGAACGAGACGGTCCACCCGGACGACGAGGTCTATCATCTCGGCGATTTCGCTCACAACGACCACAAGGACCTCGCCGGCCTTCTCAACCGCCTCAACGGGCGGGTTCATCTCGTGCTCGGCAACAACGACGTTCGCGCCGCGGCGGAGGCGACCGGCCGCTTCGCTTCAGTTTCCGAGATGCGCGAAATGAAGGTCGGAGGGCAGTGTATCTTCCTCTGCCACTACCCTTTGCGCGAATGGCCGAACGCCTGGCGCGGCGCCTGGCACCTCTACGGTCACGTGCATGGGAAATTCGATCGCGATCCGCTGGGCCTCAGCCTCGACGTCGGCGTCGACAGTCACGCTTTTGCGCCGATCACGCTGAGCCGGGTGACGGACCTACTGCGCGCGCGTTCTTCCGCAGCCGCCTGATCAGATCGCCGCCGCCGCCTTCGCGCTGCCTGAGGCCTCGGCCGCGTCAGCCCGCGCCCAGATCCGGATGTCGTGAAACGCCGCACCGCCGAAAGGGGCGACGCTCTCGGCTGAAGTCAGGGTGTTGATCCCGCGCCCGTCGAGGAAGGCGCGATTGTCCCACAGGCCCTCGCTGACGATGACGCCCCGAGTCGCGCCGGCTGACGCCCTGACGTGCAGGCGGATCTGCCCACGCGCGTTGCCGAGGCGCACGACGTCGCCCTCGCGCAATCCGAGCCCGGCCATGTCGTCGGGATGCATCAGCGCCGACGGGCGGGCCTCGCGGAGAACCGACGTCGCGGTCTGGTTGAAGCTCGAATTGAGGAAGTTGCGTGCCGGCGAGGTCACGAGCTTGAACGAATGGGCTGAGTCGGCGTTCTCGTTGACTGGCCAATGGTCGGGCAGGGAGGGCAGGCCGCGCCAGGGCCCGCGCAGGCCGTCGTTGCCGTAAGGCGTGTTCGGCCAGTCGGCGCGGAAATGGAACCTGCCGTCGGAATGGGCAAACCCGTCCAGGAAATGCGCAGATTCGAACGGCGGCTGGCAGTCGAGCCAGCGCGCAGCCTCGAGTTCGGCGAGCGTTCCCCGCCCCGAGACGCGCAAGGTCTCGTCGACAATCTCGCGGGGGGTCATCCGGAAACCGCGATGTTCCGCCCCGAGTCTCGCGGCGAGGGCGCAGATCACGTCATGGTTCGACCGGCATTCGCCGGGCGGATCGATCGCCTTCGGCGCGAACTGGAGGTGCTGGTGGGCGCTCGCGGTATAGAGATCGTCGTGCTCGAGGAACATCGTCGCCGGCAGGACGACGTCGGCATAACGGGCGGTGTCGGTCATGAACTGCTCGTGCACGCAGACAAACAGGTCCTCGCGCGCAAATCCCCGCCTCACCGTCTCCTGGTCTGGCGCGACCACCATCGGGTTGGTGTTCTGGATCAGCATCGCCCGGACCGGGCCGCCGCCCTTCAGCGCCTCGCGGCCGCCGGTCAGGATCGCCCCGAGGCGACACATGTCGAGCCGTCTCACGCTCTCGTCCCGGGCGTCGAGGCCCTCGATCAGCGTCTTGTCGAGGCCGTAGACGGCGCTCGAGGCATGCAGCGCGCCGCCGCCCTCGTGCGCCCACGCGCCCGTCACCGCGGGAATGCAGAGCGCGGCGTGCATGTTGGCCGCGCCGTTGCGCTGGCGCGAAAAGCCGTACCCGAGGCGGAAGAACGTCCGTTTGTGCCGCCCGACCAGTTCCGCGAAGGCCTCGATCTCCTCGACCGCAAGTCCGGTGATCGCGCTCGCCCATCCGGGCGTGCGCTCTTCGAGGTGCGCTTCGAGCGCTTCCGGCGCGTCGGCGTAGCGGGCCATCCAGTCGCGGTCGGCGTGGCCGTCGCGGAAGAGAACATGCATGACGGCGCAGGCAAGCGCACCGTCGGTCCCGGGCCTGAGCTGGAGCGCCAGATCCGCCTGCCGCAGGGTCTCGGTCGGGTAGATGTCGATCGCGACGATTGTCGCGCCATTCTCCTTCCTGGCGCGCATCGCATGGGTCATCAGATTGACCTGGGTCGCAACCGCGTTGGTCCCCCAGATGACGACGACGTCGGATTTCGCCATCTCCGCCGGCGAGATCCCCGACATCCGCCCCGTTCCGGCGATATAGCCCGGCCAGGCGATGCCGACGCAGATGGTGCCGAAGAAGCGGGAATAGCGCTTGGCATGGGTCAGCCGGTCGAGCCCGTCGCGCATCACGAGGCCCATCGTGCCGGCGTAGAAATAGGGCCAGACGCTTTCGGCGCCATGCTCGCGCTCGGCCTTCAGGAACGATTCGGCGACGCGGTCGAGCGCCTCGTCCCAGCCGATCGGCGCGAACTGCCCGGAGCCTTTCGGGCCGACGCGCGCGAGCGGCCGCGTCAGCCGGTCCGGATGATGGATGCGCTCGGCGTAGCGCGCCACCTTCGCGCACACCACCCCCTGCGTGTAGGGATGGTCGGCCGCGCCATGCACGCGGCCGATCCGGTTTGCGCCGATCACCTCGACGTCGAGTGCGCAGACCGACGGGCAGTCGTGCGGGCAGACGGAGGGCTTTCGGGCGATATCGAGCGGGGCGTTCATCGGGACTCCAGAGCCTGAAATTGGCGAAGCCGCGGCGGTTGCGCAAGCGGCCCGTTCGCCGTTCGGAAATTCATGATGGCGTCTTCGATCGCGCGCCGTCATGGCCGGGCTTGTCCCGGCCATCCACGCGCCTGTGCTTCTCCAAGATCGGGAGGCTTGCTGGGCCGCGGAAATCCGGTCACGTCAATTCTTTGTGACGGGCAGAAATGGTTCGACTGGTTTTGTGGACGGAACCGCGCGGATGGCCGGGACAAGCCGGGCCATGACGCGTTTGCAGCTTTTGCCCAACAGCGCGTTTTTGGCGCCCAAGACGTAACGATAAGCGCCACGGGGCCCGCGATCCGGCCGCCCTCGGGAACGATCAGCGCGCGCGAGTTGGCCCGACTGAGCCAATCCTCAGGTGCCGACACGCACCCCGATTTCAGCCGGCGGGCGTTCCTCGGGGCGAGCGCGTCGGGCGCGGGCCGCCGCGCCCCCCGCCGCGCCCGATCGCCCCTCCGACCTCGTGACGCTGAACGTGAACGGCCAACCCTACCCGCTGGCGATCGATTCGCGCGTCACCCTGCTCGACGCTTTGCGGGAAAGGATCGGCCTGACGGGCACAAAGAAGGAATGTGATCATGGACAGTGCGGCGCCTGCACGGTCCTGATCGATGGCAAGCGCGTCCTTACCTGTCTGACCTTGGGGCGATGGCGGGCGGCCGCGCGGTGACCACGATCGAGGGCCTGGCCGGGCGAGAAGGGGCGCTTCATCCGATGCAGCAGGCGTTCATCGACTTCGACGCCTTCCAGTGCGGCTATTGCACACTGGGCCGGATCGTGTCGGCGATCGGCTGCGTCGAGGAAGGTCACGCGGAGAGCGACGCCGACATCCGCGAATACATGAGCGGCAATCTCTGCCGCTGCGCCGCCTATCCCAACATCGTCGCCGCGGTCCGGCGGGCGCAATCCGAGATGAGGAGGGCCTGATGCGGCCGTTCGACTACAGGCGCGCGAGCGATGCGACGACGCTCGTCCAGATGATCGGCGGGACAAGTCCCGGTGAAACGCCGGCCACCTCCGCCGACGTTCAGTTCATCGCCGGGGGAACCACAATCCTCGATCTGATGAAGCTCGACGTGATGCAGCCCGCCGCGCTGATCGACATCAACGGCGTCCGCGGCTGGGATCGGGTCGAAGAGACCGAGGACGGCCTTCGTCTCGGCGCGATTGCCCGCATGGCGGATGTGGCGCGACATCCGTTGATTACCGCACGATACCCGGTCGTCGCCGAAAGCCTCATGCTCGCGGCGAGCCCGCAGTTGCGCAACATGGCGACCCTCGGAGGCAATGTGCTCCAGCCGACGCGCTGCACCTATTTCCGCGACGTTTTCTGGGCCGCCTGCAACAAGCGCAATCCGGGTTCGGGCTGCGCGGCGATCGGCGGCTTCAACCGGACTCACGCGGTGCTCGGCGTCAGTCCGACTGCATCGCGACGTATCCTGGCGATTTCGCCCAGGCCCTGATCGCGCTCGATGCGACTGTCGAGACGTGGCGGGGAGGCGAAAGGCGCACGTTCCCCTTTCGGCGCTGCACCGGCTGCCGGGCGACCGGCCGGACATCTAAACGACACTCGCGCCGGACGAACTGATCCTGGCCTTCCGCCTGCCGTCGGGCGACTGGACCCGTCGACCAACGCGGTCTACCACGCGACCGGAATCCGGGTCCGGGAACTGCCGATCCAGCTGGAGAAGCTGCTGGCGTAGGTTGGGTGCGCGTTTCCGACTCTGTTCAGCGAGGCGGACGCCGACGGATCACGCGATGGGGAGGATCAGGGGCGGAAAAGCGCCGCGCGATGATGGAGCCGCCCTTTCGATTTTTCCGATCTCGGCCGGCATTCTCGCGCAGGCGAGCGCGGGACCGGGGCGCGTCAGGCGCGAGATATCCCTGCTTTCGGTTGAGCAGGGAACTTGAGTTCCCTGCTCGGCAGAAATATTTCCCTGCTCGGCCGCTTAGGGAATTTTGCTGGAACCGCCCTCAATCGTTGGGCTTTTCGAGCCGGTTTTTCCGAAAAAGGGCCCAAAAGGGGGAAGTTCGCTGCATTTTTCCCTGCTGGCAGGGAACCGGGCCGCGCGAGCCGCCGGTTTCTGCGGGGTCGTGCCGCGAGGCGAGGAGCGTGAGATGCGCTCCCTCCATTGATATGGGTGCACCCCGCCTTACGAGACGACGGGGGATCAAAGGCCGGCGTTTTTTGCGGAAGTCAGGGCGATCGCCGACCAGTCGATGTCCGCTCCCTCCTTGGCGATCGTCTCGAGGAGACGGTCCCGCAGGAGGCTGAGCAGCGGCATGGGCGTCACCGACTTTTCCGCGGCCTCGCCCACGAGCCGCATGTCCTTGAGGCCGAGCGGCGCGGCGAATCCAGCGGGACGGAATCGTTCGTTGGCGAGGATCGGACCGTAGGTGCGGTAGACCGGGGCGTCGAACAGCGTGCCGGTCAGCACTTCGAGCAGCTTCGCCTTGCCGACGCCGCCTTTCTCGGCCAGCGCCATGGCTTCGCCCATGGTCTCGATCGCGGCCAGGATGGCGAAGTTTCCGCACAGCTTGACGAGGTTGGCCGCCGACGGGCGCTCGCCGGCCTCGAACGTGCGCTGGCCGACCGCCTCCAGCACCGGCCGCGCCCGTGCGATGTCGCCCGCATCGCCCCCGGCGACGACGAACAGCCTGGCCGCCGCCGCGGCTTCGGGCCTGCCGAACACGGGCGCCGAGATGTAGCGCTGGCCGCGGCTCGCATGACGGGCGGCGACCGAATTGGCGGTGGCGACTGCGATCGTGCTCATCGACACATGCAGAGCGTCGGCCGCCAGGCCCGCGATCAGGCCGTCGTCGCCGGAGAGAACGGATTCGAGCGCCGAATCTTCCGCCAGCATGGTCAGGACGATGTCCCGTCCCTCTGCCGCCTGTCGCGGCGTTTGCGCCTGCATGGCGCCGTTTCGGACCAGCGGCTCGCCTTTTTCCGGCGAACGGTTCCATACCGCGAGATCGTGGCCCGCTTTGAGAACATTGGCGGCGATGGCCGAACCCATGTTTCCGAGCCCGAGAAAGCCGACTTTCATCCGAGGGTCCTGCTTGCTGATCAGCCGGCGGCGAATATGCCGCGCGCAGCGTGGCCGCCGCATGGCGCCGCAATCCTCGTCCCGGGAATATTCAGGGCCGCCGAGCGCGCGCGCGGATCTCTCGTCGACGTCGGGCGTTCCGGCGGCATAACGCCGCAGCGCCTCGTCCGTGTGCGGGCCGAAATGGCTCGCGCGAAAAGGCTCTTGGCGAGCGGCGAGGCCATCGCGCGCAGGCTTGCGGCGCGTGTCGCGCTGGAATCCGCCGACGTTCCTGCCGGGGCACGCTACCATCGGATTGCGCTTCGACGCCAACGAGGCGACAGGAATTGCCGGGGCGAGGACGCCGGCCGGTCTGCTCCGTGAGGGTCGCTCCGATTTCGCGGAGGATTGGCCTTCCCCCCATTGCGCGAACGCGCGCGCCTCTATAACCGGATCGGGCGGGGCGTCGGCGCTTGTCGGCGGCCGTTGAAGGGCAAGGTCTTTCCCAACTTGGAGTTCAACATGAAATTCGCGATATCGCTGTGCGCGATGACGATGCTCGGCGTCGGCGCGGCGCAGGCGCAGGTCGACCTGAAATCTTACGCCGACGCCAACGGCAATCTGGACATTCAGGCGCTGACCTGCGCGCAATTGGCCGGCACCTGGCAGGAAGACGCCGACTTCATGACCGTATGGTACAGCGGCTGGTACAACGGTCTGGCCGGCTACAGCAAGATGAAGGTCGATCGCGCCAAGGAGCTTGAGCACCGCGTCATCGTCTATTGCAAGGCCCATCACGACGTGAAGGTGATCAAGGCGATGGACATTAACATCAAGCAGATGCGCAAGGAAGCCGGCATCAAGGTCAACGACGAGCAGTAAAGGTCCCAGCGAGCGACGGCAGGGACGAGCGGGGCGAAAAGCGGCCGGCTCGGGACTGCCCAGGCGCCGCGGCGGACCCGATCACGCAAATATCGTCGGACGATCAAATCCATAAATTCATGATTCAGGAAGAGAGCGAAGCCATGGTCTCCTCGAAAACATATCGTGTCGCTTTGGTCGCGGCGGCCGCGCTGGTCGCGGCGGCTTCGGCGTCCCACGCCCAGACCCCACTGACGGCCTATATGGATGCCAAGGGCTATATCAACGTGCGGGCTCTGACCTGCTCCCAGCTCGCCAACACCACCCAGGACGACGCCAACTTCCTCGGCGCCTGGTACAGCGGCTGGTGGAACGGCCACAACAAGCGCCATTCGATCAACATCGAGCGCGCCAAGCAGGGGCTGCACGACGTCATCGTCTACTGCCAGGCCAACCCGGACGCCAAGGTGGTCGACGCCGTCGACGCCTATGTGAAGAAGGTGATGCAGGGCGGGCAGTGAGGCGCGGGGCTTGCCCTCATCCGGCCGGCTAATGCCGGCCAACTTCTCCGGCAAGCGGGAGAAGGGATGCGCCTCCTATCCCGCTTGCGGGAGAGGGCCGGGGTGAGGGGAAGCAATGCAACAAGCTGGAGCTTATGCCTCAGAGCGCGTCCGCCGCCGCCTTGAGGCGAGCGGCGAGAGCGCCGCGCGCCGCGGCGGTGGCCGACCAGCCGCGCACGACCGAGGTCATGCCGCCGTCGACGACGAAATCCTGGCCGCTGACGAAGCTCGAACCGTCCGAAGCGAGGAAGACCGCCGCGCGGGCGACGTCCTCCGGCAGCCCTGCGCGGGGGATCGGCTGCGCGCCAGCGAAAAGCTCCTTGGCGATTTCCGTCATCTTGTCGGCCTTTGAACCTTCAACGCCCGCGCCCTTGGCGAAGATGCCGGTGACGATCGCGCCGGGCGAGATGCTGTTGACGCGAATTCCCTTCTCGCCGACTTCGGCCGCGACGGAGCGGGTCAGCGCCAGGACAGCGCCCTTCGACGCGACATAGACGTGGCCCGAGATTCCGCCGCGATGGCCGGCGACACTCGCGATATTGACGATGCTCCCGGATCTCTGGGCGAGCATCGCCGAGGCGACGTGCTTCATGCCGAGGAGGACGCCGCGCACGTTGGCGGCTAAAATCGCGTCGAATGTCGCCATGTCGATTTCGGCGACCCCGACCATCGGCAGGCTCGCGCCGGCGTTGTTGACGAGGCAGTCGATGCGGCCGAAGCGCGCCAGCGCCTGCGCGACCATCGCCTTGACGTCGGCTTCGCTGGCGACGTCGGTTCTGACGAAGCTGACGCCGAGCCGCCGCTCGAGCGCCGCGCCTTCGGCCTCGCGCCGGGCCGCGGCGACGACCGTCGCCCCCTCCTCGACAAAGACTTCCGCGATTCTTTCGCCGATGCCGCTGGTCGCGCCGGTGACGATGGCGACCTTTCCGCTCAAAGCGCCCATGCGCGGTCTCCCCGATGATGGTTCATCTCGGCGATGGAGGCGTGCGACAGCTACAGACCCTGGCACGACAAGACGAGCGGGCAGACCTTCCTCAAGCCCGACAGCGGCAAGTGCCTGCACTACTACTTTGATTTCATCGACGACGAGGTCGGCCTGTGTTACCTGCGCGTGCCGACCTGGTGTCCCTTCCGGCTGCAGTTCTATTGCAACGGACCGGCTGGCTGGCACGGCAGCTTGCCGCCGCCGGCATCGGCTTTACCCTTGCCGACAACGCCTTTCTGCGCATCGACGACTGGGAGCGGGCGCAAACCTTCGCCGATGCGCTCGCGCCCAAACAACTGCATCGGGTTCTCGATCGCTTCGCCCAGCTGTGCTGTCCGGTCATGGACACCTTTGATCAGCGCTATCACTGGAGCCTGACGCAGGTGGAGTATGCCATCGACCTTGTGTTTCGCTCCGCCGCGACGCTCAAGCCGCTTTATGAACAGCTTTCCCGCCAAGCGGTGTTGTCGGTGAAGGCCGAGCACGTGGCGAGCTTTCTCGGCAAGAAGATCACGCCGCAGCTTGCCCAGGAAGTCGGCTCGCGTTTCGAGACCCGCATCGAGGGCACTTGCGTCAAGCATCGCCTCGGCAAAGCCCAGGTGAAGATGTACGACAAGTTCCATCTCGTGCTGCGCATCGAGACGACGGCCAACGATGTCTCCTTCTTCAAACACCACCGCAGGGTGGAACATCGCCAGGGTCCCAGCAGCCGCGAGCTGGCGCCCCTCAAGAAGACGATCTACAGCCTGATTGATCTGCCCGACATCCTGCTCGGCTGCTGCCGACGATACTTGGTGTACCTGTCCGCCCTCGACGACCACAGCGCAGGGGTTCGCGCCCTGGATCGGCTCAGCGAGGATCGCCGCGACGAAGATCGCCTGATCAAAGGGCTGAACTTCTTCAAGCGAAGCGAGCAGGCATGGCTCCGCGCCCTGAAGCGTCCGCAGTTCAACAGTCCGCGGACTGCGCCGAGCAGACCTGACTGCCTTTGTTCCCGGCTTGAGCCCGGCTGCTCTCTCCCGGCAAATCACGCGCATGCGCAGGCTCGGCTTGATCAAGCGCGTCGCCGGCGCCTATCGCTACTACCTGACCCGCCTCGGCCGCGCCGCGATCGCCGCAGCTTCCTCCATAACCGAGATGCGCATCATCCCGACTCTCGCAGCCGCACGCTGACCCAATCTTCGCCATTTCAGTCAAGACTCAACTCGTAAGGGACTAACTCCGCCCCACTGGCTGGCGATGAAACCGCGAGGGTCGAGATTTTCCCATCACGTCCGGTTCGCCCGTCCCGACGCCCAGCGCCCGAGCGCCGCCGGGATGGGGCTGACGCGATCGTCGTTGCCGACAGAAGCGCAATGGGCGGAGAGATCCTGCGCGCGCGCAGCCATCGAGAGCGCCGGCGGAGCGGCGCCGGCAAGAAGCCCGAGCAGTAGGCGCGGCATCGATCGGACAATCATGATCTTTCTCCCTGCTACCGCTTCACTCCCGCCTCGACCCGGCTCCAGAACCCCGCCTTGCGACCGTGGCGCCGGCGCAATTCCGCTTCATAGGTTCTCGGCGGGTCGATCGGCCAACCCCGGTCCTCGCGCGGCGCGAGCGCCTCCAGTTCGGAGTAGTAGCGTGCGCCGCGCGGATAGGCGAGGGACTGACCCCGCTCCAGAATCGCGTTGATCAGCGCGCGGTAAAGAATCGTCGCGGCGAGCGGATGCGCGGACGCGAGCGCTTCGGCGGCCGGCGCGAGGATCTCGTAGCGGCGCCCGTCCCACTCGTCGTGACGCTCCGCGACGAGGCGCTCGGCCAGATCGAGCCGCGGCCATTCGATCAGGAAGCGCAGCGCGGCATAGATCAGGGGCGAAGCGAGCGCGTGGACGAAGGCGGCGTCGAGCGCGTCGACATCCTCGAAATCGGGCAGATGCGCGATGTGCTCGCGCAAGGCGCCGGCGTCGAGCGTGTCCTCGAACAGCTTCCAGCGCAGCGCGCGGGCCTCCAAGCGTTCGCCGAGAGCTTCGAGCGCCCGAATTTCCAGGCGGCCGCGCTGGTCGACCGCTCGAGCGCGCGGCGGGAGACCGACGTGCATTTCCGCCATGCTGACGGCCTTGATCGTCGCCCTGGCCGGACGGCGCAGCCAGTCGAGGGCCTCGCGGGCGCGTCCCGCGTCGATCAGCCGCTCGGCGATCTTCCCGGGGTCAGGAGAGTCTCCCGGCACGCCCGCCTCAAGCGCGATGAAGGCGTCGACGTTGCCCCGGACGTCGGCAATGCGCTGTCTGAGCTCGATCAGTCGGCGGACACGAGCGCGCTTGCTCCAGTCGGGCGGTTTCTCTTCGAGCGGCCCGAGAGCGCCGACCGCCTCGGCAAAGCGCGCGTCGAGGGCGTCGACGACCTCGGGGGCGACGCTTCGAGTATCTTCGTCATCGACGGCAGAATCATTCCATACCCGGTATCGGCCGCCAGCGGGTAAAGACGGTCCGCGAGAGCCGCCCTTTCCCCGACGGAAAGCCTGGGGATCAGCGCCGGAAGCGCCTCCGCGGCGGCGTGGTAGACCTCCGCCGCCTGGCCTTCGGGATCGCGCCCCATGGTGCGGTCGGCGGTGGCCAGGAACCGCATCAGGCGGTCGGCTGCCGTGTCGGGATCGGCCTTCGCAAGGTCGCCAGTTATGATCTTCAGCGTGGCCCGGAGGACTTCCGCGAAGCTCTTCCCGCGGCCCCAGCCGATCGATGAGCGCGCCTTCTCGAGGCCGGCGAGGCGCTTGTCGACGATCGCCGCGACCGCGTCGGGCTCTCGCGCCGCCGCCAGCGCGGCCGTGACGAGCTTCTTGAACGGACCATTGCGCTCCGCCTCGTCGAGCGCCAGCTCGGCGAGGCGCTCGGCGCCCAGCGCGATCAGCGCTTCCCTGGTCAATGTCGGCGCTCGCGCCACGGCTGGTTTCCTCGCAAATGGACGGCGCGCCGCGCGACTCAATTCGCATGGGGCCGCGCCGATTATGGGCGCCGATGCCGCAGACGCCAGTCATGCCGCCCGTCTTGCCGCGTCCCCGCCGCTGTCGTATCGCGATGCAACATATCCAGCGACAGGCTCATCCATGGATCCGCTGATCGAAGGCTACCGGAAATTCCGCGCCGAGACCTGGCCGGCCGAGCGGGCGCGCTACGAGGCGCTAGCGCATTGGGGGCAGAGTCCGGACACAATGGTGATCGCCTGCTCGGATTCGCGCGTCGATCCGCAGACAGTGTTCGGCGCCGCGCCAGGCGAGCTGTTCGTCGTACGCAACGTCGCCGCGCTCGTGCCGCCTTATGAGATCGACTCCGGCTATCACGGGACGAGCGCGGCGCTCGAGTTCGGCGTGAAGGTGTTGAAAGTCGCCCGGCTTGTGGTGCTCGGCCACGGCCACTGCGGCGGCGTCCGGGCGATGGCCTACGGGGCTCCGCCGCAGGCGCGCGACTTCATCGCCTCCTGGGTCGAGATCGGCAAGCCGGCGCTCGCGGCGGCGGGCGAGCCGGAGGAGGGCCGGCTCGGCCGGATCGAGGCGGAAGTGGTGCGGCTGTCGCTGAAGAACCTCACGACCTTCCCCTGGATCGTCGAGGCGGTCTCGTCCGGGCGGCTATTCCTGCAAGGTTATCTGTTCGACGTCCACACCGGCGTGCTCGCTGCTGTCGGGCCGGAGAGGCTCGAGCCGATCGAATGAGGGGTGAAATTCGGCGAGCTGAGGTCGCTGTTCTTCAGATCGCCCAAATCGGCCGGCAGAGACGCGATGGAGCGGCGATAGCCACTCTGGATGGAGAGCAGTCAATGATCTTCCGGCAATTGTTCGATTCCGTTTCGAGCACCTACAGCTACCTCCTCGCTAGCCGCCACGGAGGCGAGGCGCTGATCATCGACCCCGTGCTCGACAGGGTCGACCGCTACCTCAAGCTGATGGGGGAACTCGACCTCAGGCTGGTCAAGGCGGTCGACACGCATCTGCATGCCGATCACATCACCGGCCTCGGCGCCCTGCGCGACCGCACGCGCTGCGTGACGGTCATGGGCGAGCAGAGCAAGGTCGACGTCGTCTCGATGCGGGTCGGCGGGGGCGATCGACTGACGGTCGAAGGCCTGAGCCTCGAGGCGCTCTACACGCCCGGCCACACCGACGATTCCTATTGCTTCGCCCTCGGCGACCGGGTCTTCACCGGCGACACGCTGCTCATCCGCGGCACCGGCCGTACCGACTTCCAGAACGGCGACTCGCGGGCCCAGTACGAGAGCCTGCAGCGCCTCCTGCGCCTGCCCGAGGAAACGCTGGTCTTTCCCGCGCACGACTACAAGGGCGACACGGTCAGCACCATCGGCGAGGAAAAGCGCTTCAACCCTCGCCTGAAAGTGCGCGACGCCGCGGAATATGCCGCGCTGATGGCGGCCCTCCACCTTCCCGATCCAAAGATGATGGACGTCGCGGTGCCGGCAAACATGCGTCAGGGCCTGCATCAGGAAGAGATCGCGCGGCGCGGCTGGGCCTATTCGGCGGACAAGGCGAAGGGCCTCGTCGCACGGATGGACGTCGCGCTGATCGACCTGCGCGAGAAGGGCGAGCGCGAACGCGCCGGGGCCGTTCCGGGTTCGCTGCACGCGCCTTACGCCGATCTGCAGGACAATATCGACGACGGCGGCCTCATCCACGAACTCGCCCAGTCCGGCAAGACGATCGTCTTCTACTGCGCCTTCGGCGAGCGTTCCGCCATGGCGGTGCAAGCCGCCCAGGACAGGGGACTCGCGTCTGCCCGGCATATCGAGGGCGGAATGGCCGCATGGCGAAAAGCGGGTGGCGAGACGCGCTAAGGCGACGCCCAAGAATTATTGCTCCACGTTCGGACGTCTGGGCGAGATGCTGTAGTTCCATTCTGGATGGAAGGAATCGCGTTTTATGTTGAGTGTCGCCATTTGCTCGTCGGAGATGTTGATGCCCTTGGGATAGGGGTTGGGATCGAGTTCGCAGCGGATTTTGAGACCGGTTTTCGTCGTGGTGTTTGCGATCAGTTCGATGGCCACGAGGAGGCTGACGAGAGGCATGGCGCGCCAGTTCTGGGTAATGTGGCAGAACATGCGGTGCTCGATCTTGTTCCACTGTGTGCCTTGCCAAGGTGCACAGGTGTCGTGGGTGCAAATCCCACCCGGCAACTCTCGCTCCAGCCGGAAGCGCCCGGAGCGGATCAGGAGGCAACGAATGGTCTGAAGCACTTTGGGAAAAAGGTCCCTTTTGGGGATCAGCGGGCCATACGGGCCGCAGCACAAGCGAACATCGTCGAGGCCTCGAAAGGATCAATGTGAGAGCCAACCCACCAGTGGAATGGGCAGGCCGCCGTCGTCAGTCAAGCGAGCGAGAGAAACGCCCCTGACGGTCTCACCGGGGTAAAGATGGCAGCACGTATGGCAGAACATCTGTGTGCAACAAGGGAAGTCTGTCTTGGCGACCCCGGCGGGCAATCCGGCTGGTCAACGGCGGAGCCCGCGAGGGACAGCGTCGGCCGGGGCAGATGGCGGATGGGTCCGTATTACCGTTGAGGTCGGGTAATGCCGGCGGAGGAAAGGGGCCCTGACCTGCGACAGGCGATCAAAGTGACGAGACCCCGGAGCTTGGCCGAAGGCCCAGCAACTCCGCTCGAAAGGGTTCAGAAGTTACAGAGCTCGCTGCATGCGAAAGCTAAGGCTGAACCAGCTTTCCGTTTCTATACCCTATGGGATAAAGTGTTTCGGGCCGACGTCCTCGCAGAAGCGTACCGGGCATGTCACCGCAACGGTGGGGCCGCGGGCGTCGACGAGATGACGTTTGACCAGATTACCGCCTACGGGCGAGAACAATGGCTGGAAGAGTTGCGGCAGGAGTTGCGGGCCGGTGGATATCGGCCACGGCCCTTGCTGCGCGTCTGGATTCCGAAAAGCAACGGGGGCCAGCGCCCACTTGGGATTCCGTGCATCCGCGACCGCGTGGTCGAGATGGCGGCCCTTCTGGTGCTGAGCCCGATCTTCGAGGCGGACCTGCTGCGTAACCAGTATGGTTTTCGCCTGGGGATGGACGCCAAAATGGCAATTCGCCAAGCCTACTGGCACATCATGGACCACGGGCGTTCCGAGGTAGTGGACGCTGACCTCAGCGACTACTTTTCCTCGATCCCGCACGGCCCCTTGATGCGCTGCGTGAGTCGGCGAGTGGCGGACGGGACGCTCCTGTCTGTCATCAAGAGTTGGCTCGCGGCGCCGGTCATCGAGCGGGATAAACGCACGACCCGATGCACGACGGAGGCCAAGGACCGAAGTCGAGGGACGCCGCAAGGGTCTCCGATTTCGCCCTTGCTGGCGAATCTCTATTTCCGTCGCTTCCTTCTGGCCTGGGAGCGATTCGGCCACCGAACGCGGCTCGATGCCCACGTGGTCAACTATGCCGATGACCTCGTCATCTGCTGCCGACCCGGCAACGGGCCGGCAGCACTGGCGAGATGCGGGGGTTGATGACGCGGCTTGGGCTAACGGTGAACGAGACCAAGACCCGATTGGCGCGTCTACCCGAGGAGAACTTCGACTTCCTCGGCTATACCATCGGTCGGTTCTACGGCAAGGACGGGGCGCCTTACATCGGCACGCGCCCGTCCCGGAAAGCCGTTCGGCGCTTGCTCCAACGGGTTCACGACGCGACGACGCCGTACAAACATGCCGAAAGCCCAAAATTGCGGGTGGCCGCTATCAGTCGGCTGCTCCGGGGATGGGCTGCGTACTTCAACCAAGGGCCGGTTCTGCCGACCTACAAAGTCGTGCGTTGGTATGTGCAACGGCGTCTTCAACGTTGGTTGGTGAGACGAAGTGGACAAGCGGGGCACTGGATACCGCCAATATCCGGACGAGTATCTCTACGAGACGCTCGGCCTGTATGCCTTGCCATTGCGTCGCGCTGACTTGCCGAGCGCGAAGGCTTGATGACGCGGGTGAAAGCCGGATGCGGGCGATCTGCATGTCCGGTTGTGTGTCCAGCGAAGGCTGGCGTGTTCAGCAGGGGATAGACCTGCCGGGGCAAGAGTTAGAGGCCCCGTAGTTTGGATAGCAGAGGCGAAGGAAACCGAAACTCTGAAGCCTATCGACAAGGTCTCCCTATCGGGGAGATCCACGAGTCACCGGGCCGTAACAAAAGTGAACGCGATGTGGCCTCGAAAATGAGTAGTCCCGGAGGGCCGAGTCTTCAACCGGAGGGCGAAGGCAGCATGAATGGTCGAAGTCTGACTGACACGACTATTCACCTCGGCGGGGTGGAAGCGGCAGCACGGTGACAAGGACATGCCGAGCAACTGGAGAAACCCTACTCGTCCCGGCGCGAAATCGCCGGAGCAGGGTAGATCGTATAACCGGCGAACCCGGGAAATCGGTTGACGACGAGAGGGTGGCGGACGGGTCCGTATTAGCGATGAACCGGAGCAACGTCCGGGGAGCGAAGGGGCCCTGCCATTTGTAACGACTCCGACCAAGGGAAGGCGCGGACGGGATGACAAAGACGTCCATCGAATTGCAGGACCTGAGGCGGAGGATATACGTCAAGGCGAAGGCTGAACCGTCTTGGCGTTTCTGGGGACTCTACGTCCACGTCTGCAAATTGGAGACTCTGCGAGAAGCGTATGAGGCGGCCAAAAAGAACGACGGCGCCCCGGGGATCGACGGGATGACTTTCGAGGCCATCGAAGCGCAAGGCGCAGAGGCTTTCCTAGAGCAGATACGGGGCGAACTGGTTGGGCGTATCTACGCGCCTCTTCCGGCGCGGCGGCAGGAGATACCGAAGGACGGGGGCAAAGTCCGCGTCCTTTCGATTCCGGCCATTCGCGATCGGGTGGTGCAAGGGGCGCTCAAACTGGTTTTAGAGCCCATCTTCGAGGCGGATTTCCAACCGGGGTCGTTTGGATACCGTCCCAAGCGGACAGCGCATGAAGCTATACAGCGCGTGGCTGAAGCCATCGTCCAAAGGAAGACGCGAGTTCTCGACTTCGATCTGCGCAGCTACTTCGACAATGTCCGGCACGACCGGTTGTTGGAAAAGGTGGCCAAGCGGGTGGAGGACGCGGACATCATGCATCTCCTGAGGGTCATTCTCAGGGCTTCGGGCAGAAGGGGCGTTCCTCAAGGCGGAATGATCTCCCCGCTGCTCAGCAATCTCTACCTCAATGAGGTCGACCGAATGCTGGAGCGGGCCAAGGAGGTCACTCGCCAAGGCAAGTACACCTACATCGAATATGCGAGATTTGCTGACGATCTGGTGATCTTGATCGACGCCTTCGCGCGACATGACTGGCTGATTGGGGCCGTGGAACGACGGCTGCGGGAGGAGTTCGACAAACTGCAAGTCGAGATCAATGATGAGAAGAGCAGCATCGTGGACCTTAGCCGAGGCGAGAGCTTCGGCTTCTTAGGCTTCGATTTCCGCTATCTCCGCGGTCTAAGCGGGAAGTGGAGGCCGCACTACACGCCCAAGCTCAAAAAGCGGACGGCGCTCGTGCGTAAGCGTGATGTGACGGCCGCCTTACGGAAGCGGTTGGCGTTGCTTAGGTGTCCACCTGCGATTTGGTGGGCGCCTGATGACGACGGCGAAGAGATCGAGATGGCTTGAATTTGGCGGGGTCGGGGCCGGCCCGCGGGCGAAGCGCCGCTCGTGGAGCACGGCGGAGCGACAGCGGATCGTGGAGGCGGCTCTGGCGCCGGGCGCTTCGGTTGCGGGCGTGGCGCGGGCGCACGACGTCAACGCGAACCTGGTGTTCAAATGGATCCGTCGGTCGCGGGAAGGCTGGCGCGATCGCCGCCGCGCATTGCGGCGATCGCCCGGGGCCGACGCGGCCCCGTCGTTCATCCCCATTCGTCTTATTGCGAAGGATGCGGTCGCGGGGGAGGGCGGCGCGCCGAGCCGGCGGTGTGATCCGCCGAGCTCTGCGCGGCTCGGGACGATGGAGATTCGCCTTCCCGACGGCGCGCAAGTTCGCATCGAAGGCGGCGTCGACGGCGAGGTCCTGCGTCTCGTGCTTTCGACGCTGAGCGGTCTGTGATGCTGCACGTGGCGCCTGGCGTCAAAGTCTACCTCGCATGCCAACCCGTCGACATGCGGCGCGGCTTCGACGGGCTGTCGGCGGACGTGGCGCGGATTCTCGCCGCCGATCCGTTTTCGGGCGCGGCCTTCGTCTTCCGAGGCAAACGCGGCGACTACGTGAAGATTTTGACTTGGGACGGCTCGGGTCTGTGTCTGTTCGCCAAGCGGCTGGAGAAGGGCAAGTTCGTCTGGCCGCCGATCGTCGAAGGCGCTCTGCAACTGACGGCGGCGCAACTGGCGCTGCTGCTCGAAGGCATCGATTGGCGTCGCACCGTGGCGTCGCCGCGGACGGAGCGTCCAAGGATCGCCTGAGCGCCTGGACTCACCACAAAAATCAGGTGACTCCGAGAGATTGCGGCTGCGCCGGAGGCGCGCTTGTGGTACGAATTGTCATGTCGCTGTCGACGCCTGATTCGCCTCGAGATCCCGACGATCTGCGCCGCTTGGCGGATGATCTGCAACGCGACGTCGCCTGGCTCAGGGCCGAGGTTCACGCCAAGGCGCTGCTGATCGAGAAGCTGCGCGCCCAGCTCGCCGTTCTTCGTCGCGCCCGCTACGGCCGCAAGTCGGAGAAGCTCGATGCGCAAGTCGAGCAACTCGAGCTGTTGATCGACGATATCGAAGCGGGCGTCGCCGAGACGCTCGCGCGCGCCGGGGTCGCGGAGTCGGAAGCGGACGAGGCGACCGAGACCGGCGCCTCGTCGAAGAAGAAGCGCAAGCCTTCGAACCGCGCTCCCTTGCCCGACCATTTGCTGGCGGAGACGGTCGTCCACGAAGCGCCGTGCGTGTGCCCGATCTGCGGCGGCGACAAGTTCGGCCGGATCGGCGCCGACGAGCGCGAGGTGCTCGAATACGTCCCCTCCCACTTCAAGCGCGTCGTGCACGTGCGGCCGAAGATGAGCTGCCGGGCGTGCGAGACCGTCGTCCAGGCGCCGATGCCGACGCTGCCGATCGAGAAGGGGCGCCCGGGCCCGGCGCTGCTCGCCCATGTCGTCGTGTCGAAGTTCTGCGATCATCTGCCGCTGTATCGTCAGGCCGACATCTACGCCCGCAGCGGCGTTGAGATCGACCGTTCGGTCATGGCGGGCTGGATCGGCCGTCTCGCGGGACTGCTCGAACCCTTGAGCGAGAGGATCGAGCGCCATGTTCGCGCCGGCCTCGCGCTGCACGCCGACGACACGCCGGTCCCGGTGCTCGATCCCGGCAAAGGCAAGACCAAGACCGGCCGGCTATGGACCGCAGTGCGCGACGAACGCCCGTTCGGTTCCACGACGCCGCCCGCCGCCTTCTATCGGTATTCGCCTGACCGCAAGGCCGAACACGCGCATGCGTTGCTCACGGGCTGTCGCGGCTTCCTGCATGCCGACGGCTACGCCGGCTTCGCCGATCTTTACAAACCCGAGCCGGAGACCGGCGTTCCCCGCCTGACCGAAGTCGCCTGCTGGGCCCACGCCCGGCGCAAGATCTATGACGTGCATGTCGAGACCGGCTCGCCCGCCGCGCGCGAGGCGCTGGAAAGGATCGCCCGTCTGTTCGCCATCGAGGCCGACATTCGCGGGCGCAGTCCGGGCGAGCGCCAGCAAGTCCGACGGCGACGCTCGGCGCCGATGCTGGCCGACCTCAAAGCCTTCCTCGACGCGACGCTCGCCACGATCAGCGGCAAGAGCTCCCTCGCCGGCGCTATTCGCTATGCGACCTCGCGCTGGGCCGCTCTCACCCGCTTCGTCGACGACGGCCGGCTCGAAATGACCAACAACGCCGCCGAACGCGCTATCCGTCCGCTGGCTCTGGGGCGTAAAAACTATCTCTTCGCCGGCTCCGACGACGGAGGCCGCCGAGCCGCCATCATGTACACGCTCATCGAGACCGCTCGCCTCAATGACGTCGATCCCGAGGCTTGGCTCGCCGACGTCATCGCCCGCATCGCCGACCATCCGATCAATCGCGTCGACCAGCTCCTGCCTTGGAACTGGTCGCCGATCCCAGCCCAGGCCAAGGCAGCCTGATCAGCCTCGCGCGGTCATCGCATCACGCTTACATCGCGTCGACCAGCTCCTGCCTTGGAACTGGTCGCCGATCCCAGCCCAGGCCAAGGCAGCCTGATCAGCCTCGCGCGGTCATCGCATCACGCTTAC
>CAVUHX010000004.1:0-97977 GCA_963741405.1 uncultured Alphaproteobacteria bacterium | reverse complement strand
CGGCAAGGTCAAGTAAACGCACGCGACCATCGCAACGAGGAGAGCGAGCCACACCCATCCACCGGGCCAGATTCATCACACCCATAGCCCAGACAAGCCAACACAAATGAGACCACAACAAGCGCGCCGATCGCGGCCGTCCGGTCCAGCGGTACCAAAACATCTCTGGCGCAAGAAACTAATAACGGAATCGGCAACATCGTGGGAACGGTGCATCCCCAAAAACACAACGCCTTGTGAAGGAAATACAGTAAAAAGCGCGAATCCCTTTTGCCCGCCCACGTAAACGAGCGCGAACGCCAGCAGTAGGCGAAGGCGAAGCGACGAAATACGGGATACGGCGTCACGACCCGAAGCCCATGATATCGTTCAAGACGTGACCGACAAGGAAGCCCCACCAGACGATGAGCCCGAGGACGGCGGTCAAGAACGACGCGTCTAGCGCTCGCCGCTCATCGGCCGGCCCACGACGCCAATAGGCCGGACGGGCCGACCAATCGCAACGAAATCCTCCTTGAGGTCGAAGAAGCCGAGCGCATGCCAGCGGCGATCCCGCTCCAAGTCGGGCTGGATATCGACCTTGAAATAGAGATAGACGATCGCGCCCAGCAGCGCTGCAGTCGCGTACAGGACGACGACGGCGTTCGCGTATTCCGCCGCAGGGACGGCGCGGAAGCGGCGAAGAACGATTGCGGCCGGCCACCGGACGTCGCCCATGCCGCCAAGGTTTGGTGCGTGATCGCGCCGAGCAGCGCGACCGCGATAAGTCCGTGCAGGATCAGAAGCGCCGTCGACATGTGCACTGATCAGGGCAAAGGATTCGCCGCCCTCACGTGAACAGCGCCTCGCTCGCGAACGGCTCGGCCGATCCCGGCCGGTAGCGGGTGAGGGTGAACCGGGTCTTCTCGCCCGGTGCCACGTCCACGAGCGCGTAATTATACTCTTCTTGCGGCGGCTTGCCTTTCCAATAGAGGTCGGGCGGATAGCCGTCAGGAACCTTGATGCTGGTGCGCCCGGGAAGGATCGGGTCCTGCTCCGCGCCGCCGCCGCCCATAAGCAGGTACTTGACGCCATCGACGTCGTAAAGCTCGGTCGTGTGGACGTGGCCGTTGAGCACGATGAGCTCCAGGTCCTTGGCGTAGGCGGCAATGATCTTGTGAGGATTGTCGGGCTCGGGGATGGGCCCCAGGCCGGCGCGGCAGAAGACCGGGTAGTGGAAGACGATGAACGCCTTCTTGATGCCCTTCGCCTTGGCTTCGTCCAGCCATTGTTGCATCTGCGCCATCTGCTCCGCGTACTTTGGCCGATCTCCGTCCCACATCGACGGCGACCGGTAGTCGTATTTGCCGGTCCACAGGAAGATGAAGCGGACGTCCATGAAGTCGAACGTGTAGATCAGCCGCTCGGGCGTCACCCCAAGGCTCTTCAGATAGGGCACGGCGGCAAGCGTGCCCTCGATCTTCGGATCGCCCCACACCTCGTGATTGCCGACCGAGATGAACCATCGTCCGCCGAGCCCCGCTGCGTGCATCACGTCGTCAGGCGGCGGCAATAGCTTCAGCATCGTGTCATGGACGCGCTTCCAGTATGGGCTGTCGTCGATCAGATGGCCCTGATTGCCCCACCACACGACGTCGCCGCTGTTGATGACGAATCTCGCCCGGCCCGCCTGGACGTGCTGCACGATCTCGCGCGCCACCCATTCGCCGCCCTGAAGCTGGAAGATCTCCCTGTGCACGCCGGGCAGCAGCTTCACGTCCTCGACGGTGGCCTGGGTGACCCACCCCTGGTCCACGGTCAGCGTCATCACTTCGCTCTTGCTCATGAACGGCATGACGACCTGGACGAGGTCGCCGGTGATCGGATCGAAAGTCATCTTCACATCGCGCTTGACCACCTCTTCCGCCACCTTTTCCGGCATCACCAGGCCGAACATTTCGACGAAGAGTCTCACGAGATCAGGATGGCCGGCCTTGGTGGGCAAGTACAACATCGGCCGCGAGTCGCCGCAGGCCACGAAGGAAAACGCGCCCTCGGCCGCCGTGGTCTGAGCCTGCGCCGAGCCCGCCAGCAACGCGCCGCCAATCGCCGGCGCCGCCGCCATGCCCGAAAGCAGCGCGCGGCGGTCGATTCCGGAAGGTGTCGTGTCCTTGCTCATTACGGTTCCCTTTCAACCCAATTCCGTATTGCCGCGCCCGCAGGAACGCCATGCAATCTAGGCCGAAGTTTGCGCCTCCGAGGTACGCAAATTGCTTGAAGTGATTCGTCATTCCGTAGAATGGCCTTTTTGGCTACTGGACACAGATGCCTTCAGTTTGAAGTGAACCATAAACTGGGTGATTTGTGAACTTCGGACATGGACACTTTCGGAAACCGAATTTTGGTCCAAGCAATTCAAGAGACTCAACTTTGCGCGGATTGGGAGCGCAAACTTCGGTCTAGGCGCGCCCCGTGGATCCTGATCGCGCAATCTGATCCACAATCTGACAAAAGCGCGCAGGCGGACAATGTTACCGGACCAAGCGGCCGTCTATGCAAAACCGGCATATTCGCGAAAATTTCGGGCAGGCTTCACTGACGCCGCAGCCGAAGCGTCGCCGACGGCGCTTCGCCATAGACAGCGCGATAGAGGCTGGCGAAGCGGCCGGGCTCGCCGAAACCGTAGCGCCGGGCGACCTCGGCGACGGTCGCCGCGCAATCGGTTCGCCGCAGCGCCGCCCGCGCCAGTCTCAATTGCCGCAGCCGAAGGTACCGTGCGGGGCTCATCCCGAGGAACTCGGCGCAGCACAGGCGCAGCGTCCGCTCCGACACGCCGATCGCCGCGCAGAGTTCTGGCACGTGCGAAGGCCGGTCGGGACGAGCCGCGAGCTCGTCTTCGAACCGGTTCATGACTGCCGCGCGGCCAGCCCGGACCGGCCTCGCTTGCATGAGCGCCTTCGGCGCGAGACAGGCGATCAGCGCCTGGATCAGCTCCTGCTCCAGGGCGCGCGCCACTTCGGGGTGCGCGATGGTCTCAGGCGAATTTTCGACCAGCCGGCAGGCGGCGGCGTGCAGATGGAGGAGACGCTTGGCGGCTGATCCAGAAGGCCGAAGAACCATGGCGACCGTCGCCGGGGCAAACTCAGTTTCGATCAAAGCACGGCTCCAGAAGGCCAAGCGTTCAGGCGCCAGGCCGATGAAACCCTTTCCGCTGGACCCGGCCGCCCGCCAGTGGACGCGTTCGCCGAGTTTATGAACGACGATCTCACCCGGCCGCAGCGCCTCACCGTCCCAGACCGGCTGCGGATCGAACCGCGTCGGAAAGGCCAGGAAAGCCCAGTCCGCCCGCAGCGTCGCGAAGGCGACGCTGGCGAGATCCTCCTGGCTGTGCAGCAGATGCAACTCGCCCAGCTCCGCCCGGGTCAAGGCGGCCTTGAATCGGTCACCGCCGGTGACGACGAGCTCGACCCTGGCTTCGTCGAGGCCCGCCTCGTAGTCGCCGGGCTCGCTGAATGCATAGGCGCCGCTCCCCGGCATTGTCTTCGTCCTGTTTGAGGGCCTGTGCGCCGGAATTCCAGGGCAGGGCGCGGCCGGGACGGGCGAATGAACGGCGAATATATGGGCTCAGAGTCGCGCTCGACTATGCAAATATCGGCGGCGGCGAAGAATTTCGCGTTCGGGGCGCGTCGTCGGCGGGGCGGCGGAGCGTCGCGAGGGGCGTTTCGCCAAACAGGGCCCGGTAGGCGACGGAAAAGCGGCCGAGCTCCCAGAAGCCATGCGCCATGGCGATCGAGGTCACTGTGGCGCTTCCCTCGCTCGCTCGCAGCAGGGTCCGGCGCGCCAGATGCATGCGCCGCAGCCACAGATAGCGCACCGGCCCCATGCCGAGATGCTCCTGACAGCAAATCCGGAGCGTGCGTTCGGAGGCGCTGGTGGCGGCGCAAATCTCAGAGAGATAGAGCGGGCGGCCCGGATTCGCCGCCAGGACATCTTCCAGCCGCGCCATCACCATGAGGTGGTTGCGGAAGCCGCGGTCCGTCTCCAGCCGTGCGCCGTCGGTCAGGCAGCGGATCATCGCCTGGGTGAGCGCGTCCTCGAGCGACCGCGCCGCCTCGGGAAGCGCGAGGACGTCAGGCGCGCTGGCGGCAAGCTCGCCGGCCGCCGCATGCAGCCGCCGCAGGTGAGCGAGATCCGAAGGTCTCGGCCGTACGCGAAAAGTGTCGGCGGGCGCGGACAATTCGCGGCCGACCAGGAGAGACACGGCCTTCGCCAGATCGTCCGGCGATAGCGACATCGAACCCCATTCCGACGGCGCCGTGGTTCTGTGATGGATCGAGACACCGGAGCCGTAAACGACGATGTCGTCCTCGGACACCTCGACGTCGCCATGACGGATGGGCGGCTGGCCGGCCCGGGTCAGAAAAACGATCGGCGCCCGTTGCCGCGTGAGCGTCGAATATTTGATGACGGGCCCGCTTTCGGCGAAGCGCTGCATCCACAGGCGATGAAAGTCGATGCGCGCAAGCTCGGCGTGGAAGTCTCCCCGTGCGGTCGGCGTAACCGTCACGTCCGCGGCGCGGATGGCCGCACCATATCGATCGGGGTCGGCGAAAGCGGTGACCTGGCTCGACGGCACTCGGCGGCCCCCCGGGCGGACGCGGAAAATGAAGTCGAAAGTCTCCTATATCGACCGGTCGAGGCGAGCAACGCGTGCTCGGCCGTCGAACCCGGAGACGGTGCGGCACGATGACGCGGGCGTCAATTCACGACAGCGAGTGCTTGCTCGGCGCTCATGTCGCGCAAGGCGCCCCGATCACTCCTTGCCCAAGACGGCCAGCACCTGTTCGAGCGGGGCGGAAGAGACGCGAAACGCTCCGCCATAGGGGCTGGACAGATCGAGGATCATCAGGATCGCAGTCCCGACCGCGATGGCGCCCACAGCCAAGGCGAAGACGGGCATGGCGCCGCCGCGCGACATCAGCCCGAATCCGCAGAAGAGGAAAACCACCCAGCCGACCACGATCAGGAGAAGCGGATAAGACACGGGATCGGTCAGGGCGAAGGCCATCTGCAGGCGCGCCTGGCCGATCGCTTCGACGATCGATTTCGCCGTGGCGAGCGCCTGCGTCTGCTGGTCAGTCGAGGGCTTGAGAGTCGCCAAGGTCTTTTGCGGGTCGCGCAGAGTTTTGATCGCGGCGGCGAAACTGTTGGCCGCGAAATTGGCGTCGCTCTCTTTTGTGCCCCAGACCTGGTCGATCGCCTTCCCCAGACGGTCCCGCAAGGCCAGGCGCTCCGGCATCGCCTCCGGCCCGTAGTCTTGCAGCGTGAGATCGAGTTGAAGCGCCTTGGCCGCGAGATTCTGGATCGCGGCGTTCTGGCCGGCATAGACGCCGTAGGCCGTCCAGATCAGGAGGCCGCTGGTCAGGGCGCAGAGCAGCGTCAGGAGCCCGGTCACGGCGCCGATCATGTCGCGGGAGGGGCCGGTGGTGTGCTTCTCGGCCAGGAAGCGCTGCAGGGCGAGGCCGACCAGCCCGCCGGCGAAAACGGCGAGCGCGACAGCCAGCAGCGAATTTCTCGGGATTCATCAACTTCTCTCGGCAAGGTCTATGGACTTGATTCTCGCGTGCGCTTTCTCAGTAGAGCGTCTTCAGCACGCGATCGGCGAACGCCTTCACTCTCGCCGTCTTCTCCGCGTCGGTCAGACTCGACTGCTTCTGGACGGTCGGACAATAGGCGGTGATCAGATAGTTGACGAGTTCGGCGGATTCGGCGCTCGGGTAGCGCTTGCGCAGGGCGTCGATCGCCTTCGGAACCTGGGCGTCCATGTCGCCTTCGGCGAAAACCGAGGAAAAGGCGGCGATCTGATCCGGCGTCTCCTGGATGACGCCCTGTCGGGCCTGCGCCTGGGGCGTGGGACAGTCGAGCGCGCCGGCCGCGGTCGCGACGGCCAGCGGCGCCAGGAGCGCGGCGATTGCAAGGATCGGATTTCGGATCGCATTGACGAGCATCTGGCCCCCTCCAGCGCGCGTTCGCGGTCGGCGCCGGCCCGATCGCCCGAATCGGCCGGCGCCGTCCGACCTCACCAGTACGGCACGTATGGCCCCCACGCGCCGCCCCAATCCGTGGCGGCCTCTGCGTTCAGCATCGCCGTCGTCTCCTGCATCTGCGCGATATTGTTGGCGGCGCGGATCTGCTGGTACTGCTGATAGGCGGCCTCGTTGCCGACGAAGGCGCAGCCGCAGCCGGCCGCGTCGGCGAAAATGTAGGCGTTGCCGTTCTTGCGCGGCGAGTAGACGATCGCGTCCTGCGGCAGCGCCTGAAGCTTGGCCATCTTTTGCGGCGTGTCCGCCTGAAGCCGCGTGAAGCCCGCGGCCGAGAGCTGTCCCTCCTTTTCCGGCGCGCCGACGCTGACGCATCCGCCCAGCGCCGCCGACAGAAGCAGCCCCCCGATTGCAATCGCCTTCCCACTCATCAGCGCTCTCCATATTTGCGGCCACGTCGAGGCCGATTGCGACAAAACGTTGACGACGCGAGGGCGTCAAGCCGATTCGCAACCGTTCGGTCCGATAGTCTTCTATGAGAAGCCGCGGTCAAGCGGACGGATCGCCGCGCCGTGGGCCGCTGACCGGGCGAAACGGGCGGAAACTTGCGATCGGTCGGTTCACCCGGCCCGCGTTCACTCCGCGACGCGCAAAAGCTGCTTACCCTGGTTGCGGCCCTCGAACAGCCGCCGCAGCGTCGCAGGGGCGTTTTCGAACCCCTGCTGCACGTCGACCCGGTATTTGATCTTACCTTCCCGCACCCAGCCGCCGAGCGCGCTGGCCGCTTCGCCGAAGCGTTTTGCGTAGTCGGAGATGAGGAACCCCTCCATCCGTCCGCGTCGCGAGACAAGGTTGAGGTAGTTTTTCGGCCCCGGCGGCGGCTCGGTCGCGTTGTAGTTGGCGATTCCGCCGCACAATACGATGCGGCCGCGCAGCGCCAGCCGCGCCAGCGCCCTGTCGAGGATTTCGCCGCCGACATTGTCGAAAAAGACGTCGATTCCGTCGGGGCAGAATTCCTTCAGCCGCGTTCTGACATTCTCCGACTTGTAGTCGATCGCCGCGTCGAAACCGAGTTCTTCGGTCAGCCAGCGGCACTTCTCCGCTCCGCCCGCGACGCCGATCGCGCGGCAACCCTTGATTTTCGCGATCTGGCCGACGACCGAGCCCGTCGCGCCGGCCGCGCCGGAGACGACGACGGTTTCGCCCGCCACCGGCCGCCCCACGTCGAGCAGCCCGAAATAGGCGGTCATTCCGGTCATGCCCAGAACGCTCATCGCCAGCTCCAGCGGCGCGCCGCTCGGCAACTTGCTCAACTGGCCCTTCGGATTCATCACGACATAGTCCTGCCAGCCGACCATGCCGGAGACGATGTCGCCGACCTTGTAGTCGGGATGGTTCGACGCCTCGATCCGGCCGGCGCCGGTGGAGCGCACGACTTCGCCGATCCTGACCGCCGGAAGATAGGTGTCGCCGGCGATCCAGCCGCGCTGCGTCGGATCGCAGGACAGCATCAGCGTGCGCACCAGCACTTCGCCCTCGCCGGGCGTCGGAATTTCGCTCTCGACGAAAGTGAAGTCGCTATCCTGGATCGCGCCGTGCGGACGGCAGGCGAGCAACCACTGGCGGTTTTTCATGTCGGTGACCCCTGTTCAAGAGAACCCTCTTCATATCACGAACAGGGTCCGACGACGCGGGGGTGCTTTGCCCTTCGCTTTTCCGCTGCTACGCGCCGCCCGGATCTCGCCGCCCGGGGGGCGGTGCGCGTGCGGCTTCGAATTGGACCTCGGGTCGGCCTTCGGGCTTGAAATCCTGCCACACTCCGCTAGGGTCCCTCGCGCGACTAGGGCGTCGCTGGGAGGGGCCTATCCGTGCATATCCTTTTGATCTGCTGTGTCATTTTCATTGCGTTCATGGTCGCCGGATACGCAGGCCTGCTTCTCCAGACGCGACTGACGGAGGCGCACAAGACCGGAGAGTCGAAGAGCGTCGTCGGTCAAGTATCAGGCTTGGTCAGCCTTCTCCTGGCGCTTGTTCTCGGAACGTTGATCGGCGTCAGTTTCGCTTACTATTCGACCCAGAAGTCCAATCTGGAGACGTTCTCCGCCCAGATCTTGCGGCTCGATCAGGCGCTCGCGCAGTACGGGCCGGAGACCAAGCCCATGCGAGACAAGCTCAAGGCCGGAATCGTCAAGGGCTACGAGACGTTCTGGGGAGGGGGAGCCGTCGATCCCGAGGTGCTGACCGTAGCGGGGCCGCTGGCCAACGCGCAAGCCATCAGCGACTATCTCGCATCGCTGAAGCCGCAAACCGACGTCCAGAAAGCGGCGCTGGCGACGGCGAATACCTACGCCAGCATGGTCGAGCAATCGCGATTGCTGATGTCCCTCCAGGTGGCGAGCGGGCCAGTGTCCTGGTTCCTCATCGCAATTCTGGTCTTCTGGACGGCGGCGCTGTTTTTCGCCATCGGCCTCTTCGCCGAACCCAATGCGCTCGTCTATGCCGCGCTGGCGTTCGGGGGTCTGTCGATCGCCTTCGCAATCTTCCTGATCTTTGAATTCGGATTGCCTTACACGGGCCTCTTCCGGGTTTCGCCTGCCGCGCTCGAGCAGACAATCGAGTACATGGACAGGTAAGCCCGAGACGCTTGGCGCGGATCTGGCAGGCGAGCGCATGGGCGGAGGCGAGCGCTTGCCCGTCCGGGCGTCGGCGTCCGGCTTCAGCGAGGCTCGAGACCGCGCCGGGCCGTTCGGAGCCGACAATCGAAAGGTCTAGCCCTCTTTCTTCTGATCGAGGAACGCGCCCTCGCGGTAGAGGAAACCGGCGAGTCCCGCGCCGATCAGCGGGGCGATGATGAACATCCAGAGCTGCGCGACGGCCTGCGGTTTCGTCGCCATGCCGACGAGCGCCGGGCCGATCGAGCGCGCCGGATTGACCGAGGTGCCGGTGATGTTGATGCCGACGAGATGGATGACGACCAGCGTCAGGCCGATGGCGAGGCCGGCGAAGCCGGTCGGCGCGAACGGGTGGGTGACGCCGAGGATGGTGACGAGGAACAGGAAGGTGCCGACCACCTCGAAGACAAAGGCCGAACCGATGCCGTACTCGCCGAGATAGCCTGCGCCCCAGCCGTTCTGGCCGAGGCCGCCGTCCCAGCCGGACGCCTTGCCCGACAGGATGATGTAAAGAACGACGGCGCCGACGATGGCGCCGAGCACCTGGGCGATCCAGTAGCTCACCATCTCGGCCGCGCTCATCCGGCCGGCGGCGAACACACCGAAGCTGACCGCGGGATTGACATGGCAGCCGGAGATCGGCCCGATGCCATAGGCCATGGCGACGATGGCGAAGCCGAAGGCGCTGGCGATGCCGAGCAGATTGATCGCCCCGGCGCCCGTCCCCATGTTGCCGATCACCGCCGCCCCGCAGCCGAAGAAGACCAGGGCAAAGGTCCCGATGAATTCCGCCAGTTGTTTGTTCACTTTTCCGCTCTCCTCTTAAATTGCTTCGTTCGCGAAGCCCGCGAAAGATGCGGGCTTCAAAGTTCAGACCTCGCGCGGGGCGCTCGAATTCGAAAGCGCCGCCTTCCGGTCGCTTTCCCCCGCGGACAATTCCGACGCAACCGCCGTCCAGAACCCGAATCGTTTGCGGGATCGCGCGCGTCTGGCCCGCTGCTGCTCGAGGACCACGATTCTGAACGCGTTCGCCTCATCGTCTTCGGCTCGCAGCGCCGCCACCGTGGCTGCGACATCGAGGCGGCTCGATGCCCTTTCGACTGGCGTTCGTGATAGCCCCGGCTCCCCTTTGCGCCCCCGCACGCCGGCCTCCCCTGAGCATCAGGGCGCGGCCGCGGTGGCCGCCCCCAATGTGTGAACGCCTGTATAATCGTCGACCTTATGCGAGTGAAGACGACTCCGCCCGCAACGACAATAGCGCGAAGCGGCTGCGAGGTCGATTGCGAAAACGCTTCGCACCGAGCCATCGCGCTTCAATTGTCGCCATGCTGAGCGTTGGTCAGCTTGTCGAGGGCGTCGCCGACCGAGAAGCCGCCGGGCTTCTGCCGCGGCGGGAAGTCCTTGAACGTCTGTATCTCCTTCGCGACGATCGCCTGGGCCGGCGCCATGACGAACATCCGCCCGACGTACCACGGCGAGGCATCCGGGCCTTTCGATCGAGTTCATGAGCTCGAACTGGAAGACCACGGTCGAGCTTGTCCTGAGCGACCGGGTCGACATCGGGTTTGCCGACATTTCGGAAGCCGCCAGCAATCCCGATCTCGAAACCGAGTCCGCGCGCCGGTCCGAGTTGCGTCTTTTGTGCTCCGCCGGTCATCCGCTTGCCGGACGAAACGACCTCGCCCTGGAGGACCTTCTGGAATTTCCCTCGGTCGGACCGAGTGCGCCGGGGCGCATGCGGAGCTTCATTCCCAAGGTTTCGAAACCGTGCGGAACGTTCGACGACGCCAACGATCGATTCGTTCCGAGAGTTCTGTTCGAGGCTTTCTCGGACGCCAAGGAGATCGTTCTGTCGGGGAGCGGGCTCTGGGTCGCGCTGCCGCTCCAGCTCCAACGCGAGGCTGCAAAAGGCCTATGTGTTTTCCCGCCGATCCATCTGCCCTGGATGAGTTTGGATCGCTGCTTCATCGTCAGGCGCCCGGCCCCGTCGCCGGCGGCCCTCGCCTTCATGGACATCGCCCGGACCATTGAGCGCGGCGTCGCTCGCGATGGTCCGTCGCGGGCGCCCGACGGCGCGCCGCGATCAGCGCAGCCGAAGGGGGGAGAAGGACTGGCGGTCGGTGCGGCGGTAGAGATGGAGACCGCGGTCATGGGCATTGTGGCAGCAATTCTAAACCGAGCTTCTTTCTTTCACGAAGCGTAAGTCATTGATCTCGCTCACGGCGAGCGGCTCCGGGGTCGCTGCTACTGGGTACAGGCGATGGGGAATCCCAGGAGGTCGAAGGCCTTTTGCTGGATCGGAGTCGGGCGGGTGAGGATGGTGAAGGGGCGGTCCGGCGCGTTCGCGGTCACGACGGTGTTGCGCGCGAGGGTCGCGAGGTCGGCGAGCAGGGTCTGGAAGGAGTGGACCGGGGCGCCGTCGACGGCGCGGCCCGTGGCGCTCTTGGCGAGGGCGGCGGGGGAGCGCTGCGCCTTGGCGACCGGGCTCTCGCGCAGGGCCTCGGCGGCGGCCTTGTCGTCGTCGTCGTAGAGCATCGGCGCCAGGCGCTCGCGCATATGCCACTCGACGTAATAGGCCAGCATGCACAGGAACACGTGGGCGCGGACCCGATCCTCCAGCCAATGGTAGATCGGCCGGACATGCAGGTCGACCGTCTTCAGGCAGCGAAAGGCGCGTTCCACCATGGCCAAGGATTTGTACGTCTTGACCGCGGTGTTGTCGGCGAGGGTCTCTTCGGGCAGGCTGGTGCGCACGGCGTAGAGGCCGTCGAGCGCGGCTTCCTGCGCGATCTGCTCGCGCTTTCGGGCGAAGGCGAACCGGTCGTCGGCGATCGTCAGCTCGAAATGCTTGGCCATCTTGTGCCTGCCGAGCACGGCGCCGACCGCGATGCCGATCTCGGCCGCGCCGCGCAAGGGACGGGTCTTGCGCGCCACGCTGGCGACGGTCTTGGCGAGATCCCGCTCGGTGGCGGCGAGGAGGTCCTCGCGCTTGCGGGCGCGCTCGCGCGCGAGATCCGGGTTGCGGCAGACGATCAGCCGCTCGCCGGGAAACTCGGGCGACGTGATCGCCGCCATGTCGCGCTCGTCGAACAGCGACATCTGCAAATGTCCGCCGCCGACCAGCTCCTTGAGCGCAGGCGCGCGCAAGGCGGTGATCCAGTCGAGCCCGGCGGGGCGCAGATCCTCGTCGATGCGCGCCTGGGTGATCATGCCGCGATCGCCGACCAGCACGACGTGGTCGATGGCGAAGCGGCGCTTCAGCTTCGAAACCTGATCGGCGAGCGTCATGGGATCGCCGGTGTTGCCTTCGAACACCTCGATGGCGACGGGACAGCCGTCGGGCGCGCACAGAAGGCCATAGACGATCTGCAACTTCCCCTTCTTGCCGTCGCGGTTGTAGCCGCGTTTGGCCAAGGGGCAGCAGCGGCCTTCGACATAGCTCGACGAGACGTCGTAGAGCACCAGCGTCCCGCCCTTCAGGTGGCGCTTTGCCAGCGCGGTCTCGATCGGACCCTGGCGTTCGAGGAGCCAGTCGAGCGCAGCGTAGAACTCGTCCTCGCGGACGTCGCCCAAGGCCAGCTCGACGCCGAGGCTCGAGGCGGCGGTGGCGGGATCGAGCGCCCTGGCTGTGGCGAGCTTGGAGGCCGGGGCGATGATGCGGCTGACGATCATGGCCAGGACGAGGTCGACCGGTCGACAGCTCTCGGGGTCGGTCTCGCGCGTGGCCTTGGGACCGATGATTTTGTCGAGGCCGATCGCGCGCGTCGCGCCCAGGACGGCTGCGACATGGCCATGCGGCAGCGAACGCTCGATGACGAAGGGCTGTTCGCCCGGCGGCATCACGACCCCGCCCTTGAGGACGCCGCGCAGCCCCTCGACGTGCTCGGCCGGCCAATGGGAGAGGTTGAGCAGCGTGCGCTTTCGCACGGTCTTGCCGTCCCGGTAGCTCTCGCGCAGCAGGATCGCGGGCGGGGAGCCGCGGTTGGGGACGGTCTCGATGTACATGGGCGTAGGATAGCGGATGCGCGTCGCACAATCAACAACACTATCTGATTTACATGGCTACATTTTCACCCCTCGCAACCCCAAATATGCGCAAAATCAGAGGCTTGACCCTCGCGAAAGAAAGAAGCTCCGCCTAGTGACTGAACTTTTACCGATCTGACCCGGCAATCGAACAGGGCGAAGCAAGCGAATTTTCCCCGGCCGCCTCCCCTCGAAACGGCCCCGAACAATCGAGGCGAGACGGATCGTCGGTGACGTCAAATCGCTGGCGCGCTCCGTGGCGCTCCGAAGCGACCCAGGCGCTCGTCAGCATCATCAACGACCCAAAATCGCCGCCTGCGGCCCGCGGAAGCGCAGCAAATGCGCACTTGGATCGGGGGCCCGGACAGAGCGTCAAGGTCACGGTGCCGTGGGGGTGTTTGATCTTACCCGGCTCTCCGATGAGGAATTGGCGCAGCTTGAACGGCTTATCTCAATCCTTGACGCGCCGGTCATCAATGCGACCGGCGACATAGTCGCCGTGGATTGATCGCGGGCGCCGGCCGCTGAGAAGTTCCAGCTTGCGTCCCGGAATGACCGCCCGGAGTCGACGTGAACCGGCCATTCAGATCGCGACGGCCACCGCGAAGAAAGCTGACATTTCTACCGAGCCTATAAAAGCGGGCCTGACCAACGCGCCGGCACGGGGCGAAACCGACCCCACCCGAGCCTTCAAGTAAGCCTTTGGCCGATGGAACGGCGCGCGCTATGCGACCTTGGCGGCGCGCCGTCCGGTTAGGCTAACGCGCCAAGTGGACCGGAGCGCTGAGCGCGCCGGCCGCCATCGCCGGGGGCAGGTATGGGTTCGTGCTGTGCCAGGTCGGCGTCCATTGTTCCGGAACGTGACCCCACATATTGGCCTGACCGAGCGCGTCGAACAAGCCAAGATATTGGTGGTACTCAACGCCTGGCGCATCCTCGGCGATCGGACAGCCGAGCGTCACCACGCGCACACCGTAGGTTCTGTCCGGATCGAGCGAGCGCAGCGCATTGCCGATCTGGAGCGCGCCCTTGCTGTGACCGACGAGAATCCTGAACGGGCTCGCCCTTTCCTTCATCAGCGCATGCAAGACGTCCGATGACCCCGATCCTTGCCGGAAGACGGGGGCTCCGTGCAGGGTCTTCGCATCCGGCACAGAAGCGGACAGTTTGCGCCCTATCGCCGCCGTCTTGGGGAAGACATTGGCGATCGCATTCTGCGTCATGCTCTTGGCGCCGAGAAAGTCGTGCAGACCGAAGCCGAAATAGCCACCGATCCCCTGAAGCACCACGTCCGCTACGCCATAACCCGGCACAATCGCCAGAACCGGCTTCTTCAGCGCCTTCGAGATGTCCCAGGCGAGCGCCGCGCTGCCCAATGCAGAGCTGCCGACGCCGGTTATCGTGGCGATCGCCACCTCCCGCGTCTCGGGATGCGGAGAGTGCAAATAGGCTTGGACGTCGTCAAACTGATGCACATAGGGCGCGGTCTGCTCATCGATCAGCAGCAGCGATCCTTCCGGATTGCTGAGAGCATCGAAATCGATGATCCGGGACGGAAGCTTTTCACCCTGCTCCCGCATCGCAACGTTCCGTTCGAGAAAATCCGCGCGTAGTGTCGGCACGTCGTAGAAGACCGCATCGACAGCCGTGTTGAACAGCCGACACGCCTTGACCATTGGTCTGACGAGCGCCTCGGGAACTTCAAACAGACCGAGGGTGGCGTCATCCTGCTCGGCCTTTTGGTTCGTGCCTCGATCCATGACTCATCTCCCTGTTAATCCGTGCCATCCCATGCGACGCCGCGTTCGGCGTCCGGGAATAGGCTGACGTCCGTTTCGCGATAGGGAAACCCGACTCTCCGTGCTAGAGAACCTGTGACCTCTACAGATGCGTGCCTACCCGAAGCGTGAGAGTAGAGCCGCCGCGCGGCGCAGGCATTGATTCAGCTCAATCACCGGAAGCGTCGCCGTCCGCAACCGACGTATAGCGGTCATCCGTCCCTCTAGACGCGCCGGTACCGCCGAGGCGATCTGGACCCTTGGCCGCGACCGGCCGCGATCACCGCCCCAAGCCGAAAGGTGAGTGATTGGGTCAAGTAAAGTGACGTCGTAATTCCGATAACAGTTGCCGTCATTCTCGGCCGCATTCTGGAGATCCGCCATGAAGAGCTATTCGAGCAAACTGTCGCTGGTGACCGGCGCTTCGTCGGGAATTGGCAAGGCCATCGCCGCCGATCTCGCCTCGCGTGGGTCGAACCTAATTCTCACCGCGCGGTCGAAGGACCGGCTTGAGGCTCTTGCGGCGGAACTTCGCGCCGACCACCGTTTAAAGGTCGAGGTCATCACACTCGACCTCGCCGCAGACGGCGCGCCCCAGCGCCTGTTCGAGGAGGTCGGCCGCCGGGGCCTCTCGGTCGACCTTCTCGTCAACAACGCCGGCTTCGGCAAATGGGGCAACTTTCTCGACGACGACCGCGAGACCTACGCCGAGATGATGAGCCTCAACATGCGCGCGGTCTTGGAACTCTGCCACCTCTTCCTGCCATCGATGGCGGCTAAAGGCGATTGCGGCATTCTCAACGTCGGCTCGACCGCGTCCTTCGTCCCGGTGCCGTGGTCGGCGGTCTATGGCGCGACCAAAGCTTTCGTCATATCGTTCTCAGAGGCGCTTGCTTATGAATATCGGGATCGCGGCGTTCGGGTCACGATCGTCTGCCCCGGCAACACCCAGTCAAATTTCTCGAAGGTCGCCAACGCCAAGGCGGTCAAGGGCGAGAACGAATCCGATTCCCCCGAATGGGTCGCGAAGATCGGGCTCGACGCGCTGCTCAAGGGGAAAACCACGGTTATCCCCGGCCTCGCCAACCAGCAGGTCGCGATCCTGCCGCGCTTCCTGCCCCGTGAACGGGCGCTCAAGATCGTTGGCGAGACCTGGAAGAAGCGGCTTCGCTCGCGTGGGGTCGAGGTTTAGGGGGGAGGCGGGCTCTTCCTTCTCGCGCTTACGGGAGAGCGCGACGCGATTCGGTGTCGAAGGACGTCCGCCTTTCGCCATTCGCGGCGACGGTGTTTGCCGGCTCAAACCGGAATGGCGCTGGGGGCGAGGGTTTCGACATAGAAATTCTACGACCCCAGTCGGGCGGAAATCGACGTTGACCGGTCAGCTCGGATCGTGGCTGCCGAGGTCACAATTCCGGACAATTGCAGACGTTCGCGTATTCGCCTGTCGCATGCTAGCCGAAGTTAGCCAATTCGCGGCCGCGGCGACGATTTTCACCGTCGCGCGATCGCGCAAGCGATTGATATTGCTTGTGCGCGATACGGAGGATCGGTCGAAAACGGCTGTAGTGCCGACCAAGGGTATTTTCTTGGGCTTCGATCTGTGAACAATGCCGTGCCGTCATGTTTTTGCGCGCCAAGATTCGCAAGAAGGACGGCAAGAGGCGCCGCTACTGGAGCGTGGTCGAAACGAAGCGCGTAGCCGGCGGGCGGGTCGTTCAGAAGCACGTTCTTCACCTCGGCGAGATCAACGACTCGCAGGAACTGGCGTGGCGGCGGTCGATCGAGGTGCTGGACAAAGAGGCCGATCGGCCGAAGACGCTGGCGTTGTTTCCCGAAGACCGCTGCGCGGAGACTTTGCCGGACGCGTCGATCGTTCGACTGAAGCTGTCGCAATTGCGGCTGTGCCGGCCGCGGCAATGGGGCGCCTGCTGGCTCGCGCTTTCGCTTTGGGAGGAGCTTCGGCTTGACCGGTTCTGGTCGGAGCGCCTACCGGCGAGCCGCAAGGGCACGCGCTGGGACCAGGAGCTTTTCGTCCTGGTCGCCTACCGATTGCTGGCGCCGGGCAGCGAGTGGCGGCTGCATCGGGAGTGGTTCGAGCGGACCGCGTTGGCCGATCTCATGGGCGGCGATTTCGGGCTCGCCGAGATCCACAAGCTCTATCGCTGTCACGATCGGCTTTTGAAGCACAAGGAGGCGCTGTTCGAGCACCTCACGGAGCGTTGGCGCGACCTGTTCGCCGCGCGCTTCGATCTGCTGCTCTACGATCTGACCAGCACGTATTTCGAGGCCGAGCCGCCGTTCGCCGAGGGCGACAAACGACGCTTCGGCTATTCGCGCGACCATCGGCCCGACTGCGTGCAGGTTGTGATTGCGCTGGTGGTCACGCCCGAGGGTCTGCCGCTCGCCTACGAGGTTCTGTCGGGGAACACGTCGGACAAGACGACGCTGCGGGATTTTCTGGGCAAGATCGAACGGCAATACGGCAAAGCCAGGCGGGTCTGGGTGATGGATCGCGGCATTCCCACCGAGGAAACGCTCGCCGAGATGCGTGCGGCCGATCCGCCCGTGTCGTATTTGGTCGGCGTGCCGAAGGGACGCCTGAGCCGGCTCGAGCGCGCCCTCGTCGGCAAGCCCTGGCAGGAGGCTCGCCCCGGCGTCGAGGTCAAGCTGTTGCCCCAGGACGGCGAACTCTACGTGTGCGCCCAGAGCCTCGACAGGGTCGCCAAGGAGCGCAGCATGCGCCGGCGGCAACTGAAAGGGCTATGGGGGCGGCTGAAAGAGCTGAACAGGATGTCCGTCAATCTGACGCGCGACGATCTGCTGATCAAACTCGGACAGGCCAAAGCCAAGTGGCCGGGCGGATGGCGGCTGGTCGAGGTCGAGGTCGACCCGGAGCGGGCCGCGTTCCAATATGCGCTCGATCGCAAGAAACTGCGGCAGGCGCGCCGGCGCGAAGGACGCTATCTCCTGCGCAGCAATCTGACCGAGGGCGATCCCGCCGCCCTGTGGGGCTACTACCTCCAGCTGGTCCAGGTAGAGGAGGCGTTTCGAACGCTCAAAGGCGACCTCGCCGTCCGCCCGATCCACCATCAGGAACAGGAGCGCATCGAGGCGCACATCTTCATCGCCTTCCTCGCCTATTGTCTCCACGTCACCCTCGGGCGTCGCCTGAAAGGGCTCGCGCCGGGCCTGACCCCGCGCAGCGTGTTCGAGAAATTCGCCGCTGTGCAGATGATCGACGTCCACATCCCGACCGCCGACGGCCGCCAATTGCAGCTGACCCGTTACACCCAGCCCGAGCCCGAGCTGGCGCTCCTCCTCCACCGCCTCAAACTCGACCTGCCCGACCAGCCGCACCCCAAAATCACCTCGCCTCAGGCCGCCGCGGCGCTCCCCCTGTAGTGCCGACCTTCCGGGGGGCCGCTCAACGTTTTCAACGCGTTCCAACCGCTGACCCTGCCCAATCGGCTAACTTCGGCTAGCGTTGGATCGTTTTCTGGGCCGGGGTCATGGCGCCTCTGCTGCCGAGTGAAGGGTAGGGCGTCGCAATGCTTCCGAAGCCGGAATCGGCCTGTTTCGCGATCGCCGACATCTCCGGCTACACGCGCTTCGTGTCCGGCGTCGAACTCGACCACGCCCAGGACATCGTCGCCGACATCATGGATACCCTGGTCAGGGCGCTGCGTCCGCCATTCCACCTCGCCAAATTCGAGGGCGACGCGGCCTTCGTCTACGCGCTCGCCGACAAGGTCGACGGGTCGCTTCTGCAGGATTCGATCGAGCAGGCGTATTTCGCCTTCCGTAAGCGCCTCCGGAACATCAGGGAGGCCAACAGCTGCGAGTGCCAGGCCTGCCGCCGGATGCGGGACCTCGACGTCAAGTTCGTCGTTCACCACGGCGAGTTCATCCGGCAAAAGATGTCGGGTCGCGAGGAACTCGCCGGCCGGGACGTGATCCTCGTCCATCGCCTCCTCAAGAATGACGTCGGCAAGACGTTCGACGCGCACGCATACGCGCTCTATTCCGACGCCTGCGTGCGGGCGATGAGGATCGACGCGAAAGGGCAGGGCCTCCTCGAGCACGCCGAGGCGATCGAGCATATCGGCGAAACGAAGTGCTGGGTCAGCGACCTCGAGCAGGCGTGGGCGAGCGAAAACGAGGCGAAGCGAAGCGTGGTCGCGCGCGACAACGCGTTCGGAGTACTCGAGACCGACTTTCCGGCGCCCCGCGCGGCGGTTTGGGACCTCATCACCCTGCCGGGCAATCGCCCCCGCTGGCAGGGAAGCGACAGCGTGGTCGAAAATACGGTCAAGGGCCGGCGCGGCGCCGGCACGCAGAACCACTGCATGCACGGCAAAGACGCCGTCATCGAGGACATCCTAAACTGGCACCCGTTCGATCACATCACCCTGACCACCCCGCTGCCCGCCCCGGGCGCTCCCAAGATTCTCATGTCCTACGCCTTCGGCGAACGGGCGGACGGCGGCACGCATTTCGAGGTGCGTTTCGCCAAGCCCAAGCCCAAGGACCTACCGTTCTACGAGCACGTCTGGCCGAACGTGCAAAGCAAGTTCAGTGGGGAATTCGAGATCCTCCGCGCTTTGCTGGCGGAGCAGGCGAACGCGGCTGCCGACGAGCCGCCTCTGCCTGCCTCGCGCGAACGGTTCCTGACGCAGCCGGTCCACGCGCGGTAGCGACGCAGCGAAAAGTGACCAGTCCCTCCGCATCGATCTGACGCGTTCGCCACGCCGTCGGCGAATGGCTGCTCTTTCAGCACTCCGGACGGCCGGAGTCGACGTAGAGCTGCCGTTGCAAATTTCGATCGCGAACGTCGCGAGTCGGCACGGAAGCGGCCATTGCCTAGGCGCGGTCTCAGCCCGGAGGAGGCATTCCCGTTCTGAGCGCGGTCCGTCGGTGGAAGGAAGCTCCCGCTTGAAGATCGACGTCGTTTTCGGTAAAGCGCCTATGATATCCTACAAAGTACAGCCTCAACACGGAGACGAATCGAAGTGTCCGAGGCGCGAAAGCTTGCGGCGATCCTTGTCGCCGACATTGTCGGCTACAGTCGACTCGCCGGCGCGGACGAGGAGCGCACGCTCGCGCGGCTCAGGACTCTGCGGAGCGATCTCATTGACCCCACGCCAGGAGGCTCTCCGGCTGAGTCCTCGCGACAAGGACGCATTCCAGTGGCTGATGCAAGCAGGCATCGCGAAGTGCCTCCTTGGCCGCTATGACGAGGGAGCGGATCGGCTACGCCGATCAATCGAGGTCAGCCGCAACAACCCGATGTGTCATGTCTTTCTCGCAGCCGCGCTCGCGGCCCTCGGCCGATTGGAGGAGGCGGCGGGCCGCGGCTAGAGCCGCGCTGGCTCTCCATCCGCAACTCACAATTGCGGTTATCCGCACCATGGCCCTGGGTGCCAAATCGTATTTGGCCGAGGGAGAACGCCTCCTTGAAGGATTGCGGAGTACAGGAGTGCCCGACGGGAAATGAGAGGAATAATGGCTCACTGTCCGTGAAAAGGAAGCCATCGATGCGTATAGCGAAATAAGCTGTAGCCGTCCGAATGTAGATTTTGATCCAGATCGGACCGAACCCAACAGTGAAGGAAACTGACATCGTCGAGCACAGCCGGCCGACCGGTGCCGACGAGGAGCGAGCCCTCGCGCGCCTACTAGCAGCCTGTCGGACTTAACGATACACCCATTGATATCATTGGGATTGTCGACTTTTCGGAGAAACACAAAACGTAACAATATCAGTATGTTACACGTCGCGAAAACCTCAAGTCCGACAGGCTGCTAGATCTGCGAGGCGACCTTATCGATCCGACGATCGCCTTCACATGCGCTCTGCGATCCCGGTTTGCAACGCCGGACTTCGTCGGGGAGGCGGACGGGAATTTGATGGTGACGGAGTCAACGTCGCAGCCCGCCTATCCTGAACCCCAACGACATTGATCGTGGCCAACAGTCGGCGGCAACGAAGGATCGATTTTCAATGCTTCCAGTAAATGCCGGGTCGCCATTGGAAGATTGCAAACGCCTTCCAACCGAGCGGCTACGTTGACGCCGTCGCGCGTGAGATCGTTTTGATCCAGCGCAAATATCCTTACGCATGCCTCCTGTAAGCTTAACCCTATCCTGGAGGCTCGAACCAGTCATGGAGGCCGAGTTGCGCGGAGTCGGGCAGCTTAGCGTTGTGCGGGGAATGGCTTTGCCGGCCACGGCGCCGCAGCACAATCCGGTTGAAAGCCGCAAGGGGCGGCGGCGCTTCGCCTTTGCAATTGCAGCGGTGGCTGCCGCGATGCTCGCGTTCGGGGCAGGCCGCATCGTGCTGCAGCCAGCGATGGTGACGATGGCTGAGCCGTCGCGCGGTCCGGCGATCGAAGCGGTCTATGCGACGGGTGTCGTCGAGGCGATCGATTACGCAAGATGCGGCGCGACCGTCGCCGGCCGGGTTGCCGACCTTCTGGTCGACGAAAGCGACGAAGTGCACAAGGGCGATGTCGTCGCGCGGCTCGACGACCGGCAGCCGCGCGCCAGGCTCGAGGACTCAAGGGCGCGCCTGACTATGGCGGAGGCTGAGATCACCCGCGACCGGACGTTGATGAATTGGGGCGTCCTCGCGGTGCAGACCCTGGAACGCGCGCAACAGGAACGCGATCAGGCGGCGGCCACGGTCGATCTCTTCGAGCGGCAACTCGAGGATTATACGGTACGCACGCCGCTCGACGGAATTGTGATAAAGCGCAACGTCGAGCTTGGCGAAACCGTGCCAGCCAACGCCACGATGTTCGAGATATCCTCCACAGCGCGCAAGCGCATTGCTGCTGACGTGGACGAACGCGACATTGCCGGGGTTAAACTCGGCGCCGCGCTCGCCGCTCACGCTGATGGATTTCCGGACGATGCCTCGCCCGCCAGCAGGCGATGCAGAACCGGCCGCGAGTTGTCAATGAAATCCACATCCGGCTAGCGGACGTGTCGCGCTCGATCGCGCTCGCCCAGGCCATCGAACGCCGCTGGGGTTTCAAGAGCGCTCCCTGGGAGGAGACCTACGCACGCCTCCTCGACGTGTTCGCGCTGCAGGACAAGATCATGTTTCTGACGACCGCCTCGATCCTCGTTGTGGCCGGCTTCGGCATTTTCAATGTCATCTCGACCATTGTGCTGGAGAAGGCGCGCGACATCGCCATCATGCGGTCAATCGGCATGCCGAGCGCGAGCGTCGTGGCGATTTTCGTCATCGAGGGGATCGTCGTCGGGGTCGCCGGTATGATTCTTGGCTGGTTGGCCGGTTGGGGGCTCGGCGTGCTTCTGCACATGGTTCCGGCTCCCACGGGCAACGCCAGCGATCGGCTCCCGGTCAAGCTGACCTCTCTCTTGTTCGCCGAAGCGAGCCTCATTGCGCTTCTCTCGGCGGTCGGGGCGGCGTGGCTGCCGGCGCGCAGGGCCGCCCGCTCCGATCCTCTGTCAATCATCCGCGGCGCCGCATGAGCCCCGCTCTCGAGGCTCGCGCACTCACGCGCATTCTGCCCGGGTCGCAGCCGACCACTCTGGTCGCCGATGTCGACGCGAGCTTTGAGGCGAACAGCTTTACCGTCGTCATAGGGCCGTCCGGCTCAGGCAAGTCTTCGCTTCTCTACCTGCTTGGCCTGCTCGATCCGCCGACTTCGGGCGACGTGCTGGTCAACGGCGTATCGACACGCCTGTTCGGCAGCGATGCGCGCGGACGCATGCGGCTGGAGCGGTTCGGCTTCGTCTTCCAGTTCCATTTCCTGCTGCCGGAGCTCAACGTAATCGACAATGTCATGTTGCCGATGCGCCAGCTCGGGCGGTTCGGCGCCGCGGCAATGCGGTCGCTGGCGGGCGACTTACTCGCCTCGCTCGGAATCGAATCCGAGGAGCGCAAGGTTCCGGGCGAATTGTCGGGTGGGCAGCGCCAGCGAGTTGCGATCGCGCGCGCGCTCGCCAACGACCCCCAATTCGTTCTGGCCGATGAGCCGACCGGCGCGCTCGATTCGAAGAATGGGACGGCGGTGTTTTCGATTTTCCGTGGCCTCGCCGACGAGGGTCGCACGGTGATTGTCGTCACTCACGACGAGACGTTCGCAAGGACAGCAGGACGGGCGATCCACATCGTCGACGGGCGCGTGGCGCGGTAGACGCGCGCACTTCTTGGCGTTCGATCCTTGGCGACGAATGATCGCTGGGGTCAATTTGGCCCGTTCGTCCGGCATTGGGAAATGGCCGCTGTTGTGCTCTCTTCGCGTACCGGAGCGACCCAGATGGCAGCGAAGGGTCGGATAGAACCCGTTCGCTCAACCCTTGCTGACCGCCCGCTTCTTGGGCAGAGCGGCCGTTCCGAAAGCACCCGGCCTAGGGTCTGCGGCCGTGGTCGTGCTCCTCACGCTACAGCCCTAAACGTTTAGACTTGCCTTGATCCGCTGAACGGTCCCGACGCCAACGGCATGCGCTGCCGCGAGCTTGATGATACCGGCCTTGCCTTCACGCAAATCGTCAAGGATTGCCGCTTCCTTGCGGGGGTCGATTGGCGGTCGTCCCAATATCTTGCCTTGCGCCTTGGCTCGTTCCAGCCCGGACTTGACGCGCTCGCGGATCATTGCCCGCTCGAACTCGGCGAAGACGCCCATCATCTGGAAAAGAGCTTTTCCGCCCGGTGTCGTGGTGTCCACGCCCTGTTGGTGCAGGAACAGGTCCACGCCGTAGCCGTGAACGTCAGAGAGGAAGCCGACGAGGTCTTGGAGGCTGCGACCCAGTCGGTCCACGGACCATGCCATGATCAGGTCGAACCGTCGTCGGGCCGCATCCTTCCACAGCGCGTCGAACGCTGGCCGGTCCTTGCGTGACTTGGCCCCACTGATCCCATGGTCGCGATAAACCTTGACGATTGTCCAGCCCATTCGGTCGGCAATGCCTCGCAGTTCGCGCTCCTGGTTCTCGGTCGTCTGATGATCCGTCGAGACACGGGTGTAAATTGCGACTTGCTTCGGCATAATGGGCCTCATTGTCCTATCATCATAGCATGATTGATATACGAAAACTAGTTGATTGCGGTATAGGCGAATTGACGGTCTCGACGTCACGATTTCCGGGCTCTTCCGAGGACGGTTTTCGAGGGGTTTTCTGTATGGCTCCTGGCGCACCCTCGGCGCGGCCCGGGCTCGTACGTGTGGACTTGCCACGCAATCGGCAACCTCCAGCGCCTGTTCCTGCGCTGCGTCAGGCTCAATGCTGAACAGATCGCGGACCATCTTGACCGAGCTTGGCTCGCAGCCTTGCGTTGGCTGCGCCGCGGTCTTGGCTTTGTCGTCTCGCGTTAGCGGGAATCGTCCTCCTCCTCCCGGCCTCGGGCGATCATCCGCGCCTTGTGGAACCGCCTGCAGATCGTCCTTGTGAACCAGGATACGATCGATCGAGTGATTTCTCGGCGAGGCTCGTCATTTGCCGAAGCATCCCGGCGCACCGTAATTTCATCGGTGTTGAGTGTGTTTCGGCGTGGAAAAGTGACCCCCTGAGGCGGGGGATCGGCGTCCAAAATTGACCCCCTGATTTCCGATTTGTTCGGCTGCCTGCTTTGGCGCGAAGCGGGCGGTGAGGGATGCTGATTGTGGAGACGATTGGTCGGATACGGCGGGAGCATTTCGTTCAGGGCAAGACGATCAGGGAGATCGCGCGCGACCTGAGGCTGTCGCGCAACACGGTGCGCAAGGTCCTGCGATCGGCGGAGACGGCGTTTTTCTATGGACGAGAAGTTCAGCCGCGGCCGAAGCTGGGTGGCTGGACGGAAGACCTCGATCGGCTGCTGGCGAGGAACGCGGACGCTTCGGCGCGCGAGCGGATGACGCTGATCCGCATTTTCGAGGAGCTGCGGACGCTCGGCTACGAAGGCGGCTACGACGCCGTTCGACGTTACGCCCGCGCTTGGGCCAAGGCGAACGCGAGCGCGACGGCGAGCGCCTTCGTCCCGCTGACGTTCTCGCCGGGCGAGGCCTACCAGTTCGACTGGAGCCACGACATCGTTGTGATGGACGGGGTAACGACGACCGTGAAGGTCGCGCACATCCGTCTTTGCCACAGCCGCATGATGCTCGCACGCGCCTATCCGCGCGAAACGCAGGAGATGGTTTTCGACGCCCACGAGCGGGCGTTCGCGTTCTTCAGGGGCGCCTGCTCGCGCGGCATCTACGACAACATGAAGACGGCGGTGGAGACGATCTTCGTCGGCAAGGATCGGCAATACAATCGCCGCTTCCTCCAGATGTGCTCGCATCACCTCGTCGAGCCCGTTGCCTGCACGCCGGCCTCGGGCTGGGAGAAGGGCCAGGTCGAGAACCAGGTCGGCCTCGTGCGCGAGCGCTTCTTCACCCCGCGCTTGCGCGTCAAGAATTACGACGAACTGAACGCCTGGCTGATGGACAAATGCATCGCCTGGGCCAAGGCGCATTCTCATCCCGAACAGCCCGACAGGACGATCTGGGAGGTCTTCGAGGAAGAGCGCCCCAAGCTCATTCCCTATCGCGGCCGCTTCGACGGCTTCCATGCCCTGCCGGCCTCGGTGTCGAAGACCTGCCTCGTCCGCTTCGACAACAACAAATACTCGGTGAGCGCCAGCGCGGTCGGCCGCCCGGTCGAAGTCCACGCCTACGCCGATCGCGTCGTGATCCGCCAGGACGGGCGCATCGTGGCGGAACACCCACGCCGCTATGGGCGTGGCGCGACGGTCTATGATCCTTGGCATTACGTTCCGGTCCTGGCGCGCAAGCCGGGAGCCTTGCGCAACGGGGCGCCGTTCAAGGACTGGGTGCTGCCGACGGCGCTCGATCGCGTGCGGCGCAAGCTTGCCGGCTCCGACGACGGCGACCGGCAGATGGTCAAAATCCTCGCCGCCGTGCTCACCGATGGATTGCTTGCGGTGGAGGCCGCCTGCCTTCAGGCGCTGTCCGAGGGCGTCCATTCGGCCGACGTCGTCATCAACATCCTCGCGCGTCAGCGCGATCCCGGACCGGCGGCGACGATCATGACGCCCGACGCGTTGCAGCTCCGTCACGCGCCGATCGCCGACTGCGCCCGATACGACCAACTCAGGAGCGTGTAACCCATGGAAAGAACCGAAGTCCTCGACATGATGAGCAGCCTCAAGCTCTACGGGATGAGGAGCGCCTACGACGAGACGCTGACCACGGCGCTCAAGCGCAAGCATGAGCCGCAGCGTTTCGTCGGCGATCTCCTGAAAGCCGAGATCTCGGAGAAGCAGGCGCGCTCGATCAAATACCAGCTCACAGTCGCCAAGCTGCCGCTGGCCAAGGACGTCGACGACTTCGCGTTCAAGAACTCGCCGATCAACGAGGCTCTCGTGCGCGACCTCGCCGCCGGCGGCTTCCTTGCCCAGCAGCGCAACCTCGTCCTGGTCGGGGGAACCGGCACCGGCAAGACGCACCTGGCCATCGCGATCGCGCGAAGCTGCATCCGCGCCGGATCGCGCGGGCGCTTCTTCACCACCGTCGATCTCGTCAATCAGCTCGAGGCTCAGGCGCGCGCCGGCCGCCAGGGACGGCTTGCTGATTATCTCACCCGCCTCGACTTCGTGATCCTCGACGAACTCGGCTATCTCCCCTTCGCCCAGGCCGGCGGGCAATTGCTGTTCCACCTGATCAGCCGTCTCTATGAGCGCACCTCGATCATCGTCACCACCAACCTCGCCTTCGGCGAATGGCCGAGCGTGTTCGGCGATCCAAAAATGACCACCGCGCTGCTCGACCGCCTCACCCATCACTGCGACATCGTCGAGACCGGCAACGAAAGCTGGCGCTTCAAGAACCGCGCCTGACGCGAGACAATCTCAGGTCAACCAAACCGCGCTCGCCCCGGCTGCGCAACCCCGACCAGCTACGCCGGGCCGAGCGCTGCCGTCCGCGCCCTGGCACCAACAGGGGTCAATTTTGGACGCCGATCGGGGGTCAATTTTGACCGCCGATTGACAGAGAGAAACCATCGCGAGGTCTGTGGTCTGAGCGATTATGCAGCTCGGATTAACGTTTGGCGATCTATCGGCGGAGACATATTACGTTATTGTATAGTATAATAGCCAAAAAAACAGCACAAATCATATGCGCAACCATGAATCCCCCCGACCCCTGTGAACCCCTTTCCCCCCTCTTGGGGGCCTCGACCAGGGAAAGCATGCTTATTCGAGCGCGGGGGGTGACGCGTTGCGCTCGCCTTTCCCGCGCCTGCCCGTAGAGCATCGGGCGATTGAGAACGGCGGTGAGAGCGCGCCAGGCTGCCGGCCCCGGCGGCAGAGTTCGTGGACGTTCAGCGGCGTCTTTTCCGTATACTTTCCGTACGCCGACGCTCAGAGCGCGAAACTCGAAGCTAAGGCTTTGATTTAATTGGCGCGCCCAACGGGACTCGAACCCGTGTTTTCGCCGTGAAAGGGCGACGTCCTGGACCGCTAGACGATGGGCGCAAAGCTGATCAGCAGCGGACTCCGAGCGGCTCCGGAGCGCGCGGGTTGCTATACGAGCGGCTGTTCGCAGGCGCAAGGGGCGCCGGCGTTTTCCGTGGGGCAGGGACTCTTCTGGTTGTCTGGTTGTGGTTGTCTGGTTGGACCAGGCAGGACGATCGCCCGCGCCGACGGCATCCTCCGCATCCTGCCGCGGAGGGGAGCGCAGATCGAAGACGAGCAAGAAAGCCGTCCTTGGAAGTTTAACCTTGGTGGGAACAAAGAGTGTACAAAAAATGGCGTCTATGCCATGGTCCTGGTCGCCGTCTATCCGGAGGCGGCGAGCCGACCAGAGAAACGTCAAAATGCTTTTTTGCCTTCGGTCATCCCCTTCCTCGCCGCGGCGCCCCTGCCCGGTTCGCCGCGGGGCCGGTGGGAGGGAGGAGTCCGAGGAGTTCCGAGTTCCGGGCCTAAGCCTCTGAAAAGGCTCGATTCGGAAAAGGAAATGAAATGAAATGAAGTGAAAGGAAAAAGAAGCGGTTTTCGGGCTCTGGAAGCGCAGATTGCGTCTCCGACGCCGTCATGCAAGCGACGTCACGGGTTGCGGCGCCGGATTCGGTTCGATTGTTCGGTACGTTAACGTTGATCACTCATTTCGGCGGAGGTCGGCTGTAAACGGCGCGATAACCCGTTGAAATCGCTCAAAACCGGAACGGAAATGGCGCGCCGGCCGGGAGAGACGATCCCTTGTTTGCGCCTCGCTCGGCTTCCGACGCCGCGCCCAAGGCCCATAGCGGGCCTGGTCCTTTTTGCAGGCCGAGCCGCATTTGCGGCTTGCGCCCGATGGCGGGGCGGGCCAATCCTCATGTCCATCAGACTCTTGGGGGAATGCCTCATGCGCGCGATTCGCATTCATGAGACTGGCGGACCGGAAGTTATGAAGCTCGAGGAGATCGAACTGCCGAAGCCGGGCAGGGGCGAGGTCCGCCTTCGCCAGCATGCGGTCGGCGTCAATTTCGTCGACGTCTACCACCGCTCCGGCTTCTATCCGATGCCGCTTCCCTTGACTCCCGGGTCGGAGGGCGCGGGCGAGATCGTCGCGGTCGGGCCGGGGGTGAAGGACTTCAAGCCCGGCGATCGGGTCGCCTATGCGGGGTCGGTCGGGGCCTACGCCGAGGAGCGCAACGTCGAGGCGCGCTTCCTCGTCAAGCTGCCCCGGGCGATTTCCTACGAGACGGGCGCCGCGATGATGCTCAAGGGCCTCACCGCCCAATATCTCCTGCGCCAGACCTATCGGGTGAAGGAGGGCGACTGGATCCTCGTGCATGCGGCGGCCGGAGGCGTCGGACAGATCCTCTGCCAATGGGGCCGCGCGCTCGGCGCGAAGGTCATCGGCACGGTGGGTTCGGCGGATAAGGCCAAGATCGCCAAAAAGGCGGGGGCGCAGCACACGATCCTCTATCGCGAGGAGGATTTCGCCAAGCGGGTTGGCGAGATCACCAAGGGCGCGAAATGCGCCGTCGTTTACGACGGCATCGGCAAGGCGACCTTTCCGGCTTCGCTCGATTGTCTGAGGCCGTTCGGCATGTTCGCCAGTTTCGGCTCGGCGTCCGGCGGCATCGAAAACTTCGACCTCGGCCTCCTTGGCCGCAAGGGCTCGCTCTTTGCCACCAGGCCGTCGCTCTTCACCTATGCGGCCGACTCGGCTCGGCTTGAGAAGATGGCGCGCGAGCTCATGCGCGTGGTCGGGAGCGGCGACGTGACCATCGCCATCGGCCGCCGCTTGCCGCTCGCCGAGGCCGCCGAGGCGCACCGGGCGCTCGAGGCCCGCGAGACGACTGGCTCCCTCGTCCTCCTGCCCTGAGATTGGCGGGAGCCATCGTTCAGCCAAGTTCGCGGGCCATGAGCCGCGCCGCTTGGCTCGACCGGACGGCGTCTGTATAGGAGGCGCCTCCGGCAGGCTCGCAAGTAGGTAAGAGGAAGGGCGTCGTGACGCAGATGAGCGAAAAGAGCATGAAGCCCGCCGAAGCGGGCGCGACGCCGGTCAAGAAAGAAGAGGGCTGGTGGGAGACCGTCAAGGTCATTGTCGAGGCGCTCCTGATCGCGCTCGTCGTGCGCACGCTTCTCTTCCAACCGTTCAATATTCCCTCGGGCTCGCTGGTGCCGACCCTCCTCGTCGGCGACTACCTGTTCGTGTCGAAATACGCCTATGGGTATTCGCATTTCTCCCTGCCGAGCTTTCTCGACCTGGCGCCCCAGGCGCTGCCCGGCCGCGTCTTCGCCTCGCAGCCGAAGCGGGGCGACATCATCGTGTTCAAGCTGCCGAGCGACGGCCAGACCGACTACATCAAGCGGCTGATCGGCCTCCCGGGCGACAAGATCCAGGTGACCCACGGCCGGCTGATCATCAACGGCGCGATGGTCCCGCGCGAGCAGATCGCCCCCTTCCCGACCGTCAACCATTTCGGCAAGCCCGAGGAGGCGCCGCAGTATCTCGAGACACTGCCCGGCGGCGTGAAGCACCGGATCATTCAGATCGACGGCGACGAGGGCACCTTCGACAACACTGGGGTCTACGAGGTGCCGCCCGGCCACTATTTCATGATGGGCGACAACCGCGACAATTCGAGTGATTCGCGCCTCGCCGGCGACCAGGGCGGCGTGGGCTACGTCCCGTTCGAGAACCTGATCGGGCGGGGAGAGATCATCTTCTTCTCGATCGGCGGCGACACGCCCGCCTGGCAGGTCTGGCGCTGGCCGTGGGATGTTCGGTGGGACCGCATCTTCCAGCGGGTGCGTTGACGGTTTCCGCCGCGGCGTCGAGGCCGCGGCATCACGTAGGCGTGACCGGACGAGGCCGCATCGTGCGGGGCGCCGGGGTTTGTTCATGAACAAGCGCGTCAAAGTCGAACTTGCGGATCTCGAGGCGAGGCTCAGCTACCGGTTCGTCGATCCGGTGATCGCTTCGCTGGCGCTGACCCATCTGTCGGCCCAGGCGACGGGCGGCCGTTCCTACCAGCGGCTCGAATTCCTCGGCGACCGGGTGCTCGGCGTCGTCGTCGCCGACCATCTCTACCGATCGTTTCCGCTCGCGACCGAAGGAGAGCTTTCGATGCGTCTCGCCAAGCTCGTCCGCCGCGAGACCTGCGCCGCGATCGCCGCCGAATGGGACGTGGGCCCGCATGTCGTGCTGGGCTTGGGCGAAGCAAAGGGCGGGGGTCGCAAGAAGGCGGCGATCCTCTCCGACATCTGCGAGTCGCTGATCGGCGCCGTCTATCTTGACGGCGGCTTCGAGGCGGCGCGCGATCTGATCCTCCGCTCCTGGGGCGGCCGATTCACCGCCGACGCCGAGCCGGCGCGCGACGCCAAGACCGCGGTTCAGGAATGGGCGCAGGCCCGTGCGCTCGTCGCGCCGCGGTATGAGGAGGCCGCGCGCAGCGGTCCGGCGCACGCGCCCCTGTTCATCATGCGAGTCGTGCTGCCGGGCTACGAGCCCGAAACGGGCGAGGCCACTTCCAAGCGCGCCGCCGAACAGGCGGCCGCCCGCGCTTTTCTCGATCGATGGGGCGACACATGAGCGCGACCCGCTGCGGCTTCGTCGCCCTGATCGGCGCGCCGAACGCCGGCAAGTCGACGCTGATCAACGCCCTCGTCGGCGAGAAGGTGTCGATCGTCACCCGCAAGGCCCAGACGACCCGCTCGACCATGCGCGGCGTCGTGATGCGCGGCGAGGCGCAGATCGTGTTCGTCGACACGCCCGGACTGTTTGCGCCGAGGCGCCGCCTCGATCGCGCGATGGTCGCCTCCGCCTGGGGCGCAGCGGGGGACGCCGACGCGCTGGCCCTGCTGATCGACGCGAAGAAGGAGGCGGCGCATGCGGGGCTGAGCGAGGAGACGCAGGCGATCCTGGATGGGCTGAAGGAAAGCCGCAAACCGCAGCTGCTCCTGCTCAATAAGATCGACGTGATGGATCGGACGAAGCTCCTCGAGCTTTCGGCGCGGCTCAACGCCGCGCATCGATTCGACGAAACCTTCATGATCAGCGCGGCCACGCGCGACGGACTCGACCGCCTGCTCGACCGTCTCGCCGAGCTGACGCCTCCGGGCCCGTGGCTCTATCCGGAGGACCAGATCACCGAGGCGCCGATCCGCTCGCTCGCCGCCGAGATCACCCGGGAGAAGCTGTTCGACCGGCTGCACGACGAACTGCCGTATCAGGCGACGGTGGAAACCGACAGCTGGAAGGACCTGCCGGACGGAACGGCGCGGGTCGAGCAGACGGTGTTCGTCACGCGGGAAAGCCACCGCAAGATGGTGATCGGGGAGGGCGGCCGGACGATCAAGGCGATCGGCTCGGCGGCGCGCAAGGACATCGCCGAGGCGCATGGCGCCAACGTCCATCTCTTTTTGCACGTCAAGGTGCGGGAGAACTGGCTCGATGATCCCGAGCGGTACCGAGCGATGGGGCTCGACTTCCCGAAGGGGTAGGGGCGGGCGGCCTTTTTTCGACCCGTGCAGTCCTGGCAGCGAGCGAGCTTTTTCAGGGAGATAGGCGCCGAAAATTGTCGGCCCTTCGGCCCTTTTCGGCTATTACACAATTGTCACTAGTTTAATAAATTGCTGGCAGGGCCTCGCGAAGGCCAGTGCCAGCCGGTTAAGACCGCTGACCATTGGCGGGTCTCGTGAAACTACTGCACAGATTGTGGGAAGCACAAATGCGCAAACACGTCGCCAGCAATTATGAGGGAACCTGATCGCTATACTTCTTCTTTTTTTACGGGACCAGCACGCCGGGGTTCATGATCCCCGCCGCGTCGAGCGCGCTCTTCGTCGCCGCGAGGGCCGCGCCGAACAGGGCGGGGCGCTGGGCGCGATACCACGGCATGTGGTCGCGCCCGACCGCGTGGTGGTGGGTGATCGTGCCGCCGGCCGCGATCAGCGCGTCGGAGGCGCGCGTCTTGATGTGCCGCCACTGCTCGACGAGTCGGCCCGGATCGCCCCGGACGCTGAACGTGTAGTAGACTGCCGGCCCGTCCGGATAGACATGGGTGAAGCGAGTCGAGACGACGCCGGCGTTTCCCGTCGCCTCTTTCAGCGCCTCGGCGGTCGCTTTGCGCACGGCGGCATGGAAGGTCTCGAACCTGTCCCAGGTGATTGCGCTCTCGAACGTGTCGTTGATCACGCCCATTGGCACGGTCAGCTCGCGCGCGTAGGGCATGCGGATGAAGGCCGTCCGCCAGCGGAGCGCCGCGCCTTCGCCGGTATGCCGGCGTCCGCGGTTGTCTTGCAGGAGCTCGATCGCGCGCGCCATCCAGGCGTTGACCGGATGATCGGCGGATTCGAAGGCGAGGACGAGCAGGCTCTCCTCGTAATTGTTGACGCCATAAGTCCCCGCCTCGTCGTTGTCGATGACGCGCAGATTTGAGGGATAGAGCCCCGCCTGCGCGACCGCGCGCACCGCCCGCGCGGCGGCGAAGAAATCGGGGAAGCCGAACACGGCGTCGGCGCGGAATTTAGGCCGGCCCTGCAGCCGCATCCACGCCTCGGTGATGATTCCGAGCGCCCCTTCGGAGCCGATGATCATGCGGTCCGGGCTGGGGCCGGCGCCGGAGCCCGGCAGGCGGCGGGATTCCATGGCGCCCGCCGGCGCGATCGTGCGGATGCTTTCGACGAAATCGTCGATGTGGGTATAGAGCGTGGCGAAATGCCCGCCCGAGCGCGTCGCGATCCAGCCGCCGAGGGTCGAGAACTCGAAGCTCTGCGGATAGTGCCTGATGGCGAGGCCGTGCGGCTTCAGCGCCGCCTCGATCGCCGGGCCGCGGATCCCGCTTTGGATGCGCGCCGCGCGGCTCGTCGCGTCGACCTCGAGCACCTTGTCGAGGCGGCGCAGGTCCAGGCTTAACGTCCCGGCGTAGCCTTCGCCGACGTCGGGCTCGACGCCGCCGACGACCGAGGAGCCGCAGCCGAACGGAATGACGGCGACCTTGGCGCCGCTCGCCCAGTCGAGCACGGCGGACACGTCGGCTTCGCTCGCCGGCAGGGCGACGAGGTCGGGCGCATTGGCGAAGTCGCGCGCGAAGGCGCGGACGGTCTCCGGATAGGACTTGCCGTAGGTGTGCAGAAGCCGTTCGTAGGGGTCGGCAGTCAGGATGTTTGCGAGCGCGGCGGGCGGAGCGATGCGCGGCGCGCGCAGGGCGATGTCGGCCGCCTGCGGCGGCGGCGCGAGGCGGGCTCGACGCCGAGGTGGTCGGCGACGAAGCGGAACAGATGGTCCCGCTCGGGCGTCGGTAAGGCCGGTGTTCTCGTAACCCCAGCCATAGAATTTGAGCCGCTCTCCCATACCGGTTTCCTCCCGCACGCCTCGCTTTTGCGGCTCTTTTCTATCTGTGGCGAAGCGACCCACCACCAAAAGCACTAAGAAACACGAAGGCGGCGGGAAAAGCCAAAACTTGACCTGTTACCCCGCCAACAGCCTCTGCGCCGAGGTGACGGCGAAATACAGCATCAGCGCGCCGGTCGCGAGATCGACGAAAATGGTCCACCAGCGCTTGGCCGCCCCCTCCAGGGTGCGGTGCAGGAGCGCGTTGGAGGAGGCCCAGATAACGCCCCAGGTCAGCGCGCCGGCGATCACCGCCGCCGCCATGATCAGAAGCGATCCCGCCCGCGCGCCCGCGAGCTCCGGCCGTCCCATGGCGGCGAGCCAGAAAGCGACGTTCCGCGGGCTCGACAGCGCCGTCGCCGAGCCGCCGTCGCCGAGCCGTCGTCGCCAAGAAGCGGGCGGGCGCCGACGGCTTGGCCCGGGCCATCTGTCCGTACGGTTGACCGCGAGGGCCGTTCGGCGATCGGGCCCGAATTCCCGGTGGCAGGCCGAATGCACAGCGTCGACGCATGCGCCGCGCCGCCTGAATTACGCCTCGCGGCCAGCAGTCGACAACGCCGCTTCCGCGGCGGCCCGCATCGACGCCCAAACAGCGTCCACGTCGGTTGCTTCCGTCGACAGCGCGCCGACAGATACCCGCACCGTCCAGCGCCCGTCGACAATTCCCGGCGTCAGGTAGGCCGCGCCCGAGCGGTTCACCGCCTCGGCCCAGGCGGTCGTGTGCGCATCCAGAGCCTCGCCGTCCAGCACGCTTCCGTCGGACAGCGTGGGTTCGTGGCGTATGCACACGGTTTGCAGATGGACCGGGGCCACGACGCGCCAGCCCGGAGTCGCGGTCACCAGCTGGCCTAGATGGCGCGCATTGGCCATGTCCCGCCGCAGTCGCTTTTGCAGCCCGGCCACGCCCTGTTCACGAATAATGAACCATAGCTTGAGCGCCCGAAAGCGGCGTCCCAACGGGATGCCCCAATCGCGCAGGTTTTTTACCTGACCGTCCGCGTTGCTTTGCAGGTAACTGGGGTTGGTCGACATCACCCGCATCAGGTGTTCCGGGTCGCGGACATAGTAGAGCGAGCAGTCGAACGGCGCTCCCAGCCATTTGTGCGCATTGACCACCAGACTATCGGCGCCTTCGATCCCCTCCCACATCCACCGGCATTCCGGCAGGATCATCGCGCTGCCCGCCATCGCAGCGTCCACATGCAGCCAAACGCCGTGTCGTCTTGCCACCTCGGCGATGGCCGCGATTGGATCGATCGCTGTCGTTGCAGTCGTGCCCACGGTCGCCACGATGGCGCAGGGCAGATCGCCCCTCGCGAGGTCCGCGGCAACCATTTGCGCCAGCGTGTCCGCGCGCATGGCGAAATTGGCGTCGAACGGAACCAAGCATATGTTGTCCCGGCCGAAGCCGGCCAGCATCGCGCCCTTCTCCACCGAGCTGTTTGCGTGCGCGGACACGTAGACCCGTAGCTTGCGGGTCTCGCCCTGCAGACCGCCGCGCGCCAGGGCATAACCGGTCGCTCGCTCGCGCGCGCAGATCAGCGCCACCAAAGTGCTCGTCGAGGCCGTATCCTGAATCACGCCGCTCCAGGCTGACGACAGTCCAAGCATCTGCCGCAGCCACTCGACGACCACTTCCTCGATTTCTGTCACCGCCGGGCTCGACTGCCAAGAGAGTCCAATCACGCCGAGACCTGTGCTGACGAGATCGCCGAGAATGCCCGCGGGCAGTGCGTTGGCGGGAAAAAAACCAAAGAAACGCGGATGCTGCCAAAGTGACAATCCCGGCAAGACCACCCGGTCCAGATCGGCGATCGCCGCGGCGAAGTCCTCCGGCTCACTCGGGGGTGCGGTCGGCAACGCGTCTCGGATCTCGCCAGGCCGCGTCGTGGCCATCACTGGCCGGTCCGCCATCCGTTCATGGTAGTCCGCCAGCCAGTCGATGAGCCGATGGCCATAGCGACGGAATTCTTCAGGTGTCACTTAACGTCCTCGCGAGCTGTGAAAGACTTTGTCGGAAACATCATAAACCTTGGCTTGAACGGACGGCTCGGGCGGCCACACGACCGAGCGGCCGAGTAGGCAGCCCGGTGGCGAGAAGGCCGCGAGGGAAGCGCTCATGGCCTAGCCTGCATCACGGCGAAGGATCGATTGTCAACCAAGCCACGATTGCGGGCGCGCAGCGCCGATATCGGCGGGGCTGGCCAATATCGGCTCCGTTGCGCATGATCGGGCGGATCGGGAGGAAACGATGAACAAGCCCGAAGAGCCGCTGCGGCCGCTTGAACTCGATCCCGCGCGCGTCATGCGCGCCGACCGGCCGCACTACGCCATCATCGACATCGGGTCGAATTCGGTGCGCCTCATGGTCTACGACCAGCTTGGCCGCGCGCCGATGCCCCGGTTCAACGAGAAATCGCTCTGCCGGCTCGCCGAGGGTCTGGCGCAAACCGGCGCGATTGCGCCCGACGGCTTCCGCCGGACGGTCGAGGCCGTGCGGCGGTTCCGCGCCATCGCCGAGGCGATGGGCGTCGCAAAGCTCGACGTGACTGCAACAGAAGCGACGCGACGGGCGTCGAACGGGCCGGCGCTCACGAGTGCGATCTCAGCGGAAACCGGACTCGCGGTTCGCATCCTGTCGGGCGCCGAGGAAGCGCGATATGCGACATTGGGCGTGATTTCCGGATTCTTTCGCCCGGTCGGAACGGTCGGAGACATGGGCGGCGGCAGCCTCGAAGTGGCGGAGGCGATCGACGACCGGGTTGGCGAACATTGGGTCAGCCTGCCGCTCGGGGCGTTGCCGGTCGAGGCGATGCTCGCCGACGGCTATTCGGCGGCCAAGCGACAAGTCGACGAGATCCTTCGGGGCAGCCTGAATCCAGCGCTGGCGCGCCCGGTCTTCTATCCCGTCGGCGGTGGCTGGCGCGCGCTCGCCAAGGCCCACATCGAAACGGTCGACGCTCCGGTCAAGGTCGTGCACGGCTATACGCTGGAAGCCTCGGTCGTTCGCGACTTTGCCAAATCGCTGGTTCGGCTCTCGCCGGACAAACTGGCCGCGACGCCGGGCGTCTCGGCGCGTCGGGCGCGCACAATTCCGGCTGCGGCGCTGGTGCTGGATCGGCTGCTGAAACACCTTGCCGCGGAGCGGGTCGTTTTCTCGGCGCTCGGCTTGCGCGAAGGCCTCGTCTATTCGCAACTCGACAAGGTCGAGCAATATCTCGACCCGCTGGTCGAGGGCGCGCAACTGATCGGCCTCCCGCTCGCGCGGGTGCCCGATTTCGCTCCTGCCCTGGCGGACTGGACGGCCTCCCTCTTCCCCGGCGAGGCGCCGGCCGAGACCCGTTTGCGCGTAGCCGTCTGCGCTTTGTCCGACATCGCCTGGCGCGACGCCCCGGACCTGAGAGCCGAAGAGAGCTTCCGCCGGCTGTTGAGCCTGCCGTTCATCGGGGTCGAACATCCGGAAAGGGTGTTCATCGCCGCCGCGATCCACGCCCGTTACGCCGGCCGGCCGGAGGCGAAGTGGCTGAGCCCGGCGATCGATCTCCTGTCTCCCGCGCTCCAGCGACGGGCGCAGAATTCTCGGACGCGCAGTCCTGCTCGCCTATCGGTTTTCGGGCGTTGTCCCCGCCGTGCTCGCGAGCGCGAGGCTGCGCCTCGAGTCTGATTGCCTCCGGCTCGAGGTCGCTTCCGCCGCCCGCGCCCCCGACAGCGAGGTGGTGGTCGATCGGCTGCGCTGGCTCGCCAGCGCGATCGGCGTCAAGCGCACCGAGATCGTCGTCAAAGACGAGCCGTCGCGGCCATCAGAAGCACGCGCATAGGCGCAAGCTGCGACAAAGGCAGCAAGATCAGGGCGGGTCATGAATTCAATGCAGGTCTTTGACGTGTTAAAGCGTCGCGACAACCGTTCAACAGCCTGTATCACCCTCGTTTCACGCGACAGAGTCCATCAAGATGTGGATGTCCGCTCACGCGCAGGCGATCGTTCAAGGCCTTATCCTCGTCAGCGCCGCCAATGGGGCGCCGGTCCTGTTCGCACGGATGCTGGGAGCGCGGTTTTCCCATCCGATCGATGGCGGGGTTGTGTTGCCCGACGGGCGCCCGCTGCTCGGTCGCTCCAAGACCTGGCGCGGCCTCGCCTCAGCGCTTCTTCTCGCCGTCTGCGTCGCGGTCCTGATCGGCCTGCCCTGGCGGCTGGGCGCGCTCGTTGCCGCTTCCGCCATGGCGGGCGATTGCCTCTCGTCCTTCGTCAAACGACGGCACGGGCTCGAGCCGAGCGACAGGGCGCTGGGCCTCGACCAGGTTCCTGAATCGTTGTTTCCTGCAGTCGCCTGCAGCGTTTACCTGCCGCTCGGTCCTGTCGACGTCGCCTTGATCGTGCTTCTGTTCAGCGTCGGAGTCCTGGCGTTGTCTCGGCTGTTTTTCGCCGTCGGTCTCCGCAATCGTCCTTATTGAGCGGCGCCTGGCGCAGTTGGTGCAGGGTGATCTCCGGCCGATTGTTGAAGCGAACGGGAACGACGGAGGATCCCGTCCCCACAGAGGTATAGCCCGCCATTTCCGCATGTCGCCATGCCCCGGCGCCGAAAGCGCGCGGCAGTTCGGCTTCGAGCAAGACCGGAATCCCGCCCGGCAAGCAGATCTGCCCGCCGTGCGTGTGTCCACTCAGCATCAGGTCGAAACCAGCGTGTGCGGCCTGCCGGTAGATCTCCGGAGTGTGCGACAGCAGGATCGAAACGCAGCCACGCGGAATGTCCGCCGCCGCTTTTTCGATGTTGTCTGCGCGGTAGAAATGCGCATCGTCAACTCCGGCGACATAGATCGCAGCCCCGCCGCGTTCAATCGCGGCGCATTCGTTGAGCAGCATGCGAATGCCGAGAGCCTCCAGATCAGGAACCATGGCGATCGAGTCATGGTTACCGAGCACCGCATAAATGTCGCTCCGAAGCGCTTCGCGCAGGCGCGACATGCCTTCGAGCGTGGGTCCGCAATCGCCGTGGGTGCGTCCGCGATAATCTCCCGTCAGCACACAGAGATCATACTGGAGGTCAGTTGCGAGTTCGGCGGCCCGCTGCATCGCCGGGCCGCTCATGTCCGCATGCAGGTCGCTGAGATGCAGGATGGTGAAGCCCTCGAAAGCGCCGGGCAGATTTGGGAGCCGGACGACATTACGCCTCACTTCCACCTTGCCCGCGTTCGCCCGGCCCCGCCAATAGGTTCCGGTCGCGCGCAGCACGGTCTCGATCACCACCTGCATCAGCGGCAGGTTCTCCAGGTGAAGGAAGCTGAGCCCCTGGCCAAAGGCCTGCGCTTCATGCTCGCGCTCCATGCCGAGACGCAGTTGTGCATGCAACGGCCCCAGTCGGGATTCGAGACGGCGCTGCGCTTCGTCGGAATCGAGCAGCCGGACCCTAGTCACATTGGCGGTTTCCCGGAGGGTTGATTACTTGCTCTTGTCGTCGACGCCTTTGCGCCTGCCTCCTCGCCATTTGCAATGCGGCGATTGCTCGCACGCCCTTTCACAAAGTCGAGCCGGCAACGCGCTCCGATAGCAAGTTTGCGCCTGGACGTCCCCACTATTCGATCGACAGAATCTCGATCTCGTGGTCGCCCACCAGGACAACCTCTCCCGCCGCTTTGCCGATCACAGCCCGCGCCACGGGGGAGACATAGGAAATGGATCCATTTCGAGGATCCGCTTCGTCTTCCCCGACGATCCTGAACGCCTGGCGCCTTCCATCGTCCCGCTCGAACGTCACCAGGTTTCCGAAAGCGACTGCGCCGAATTCTGTCGGTGGCGGAACCATCAGCGCTGTGCTCAGGCGACCGGCGAAATATCGCAATTCGCGAGAGGCGAGTGCGGCGGCGCGGCGACGTTCGCCGGCGTCCCCAATCTGCTGCGCGGCATTGTAAGCGGCCCTCGCGTCCTCCATCGCTCTCGTCAAGGCGTCCAATCCCGATGCCGTCACCAAATTCGAATGCGGCGAAACGGGACGGTCGGGCAACTCGACCTCGGCAGCCGTTTCTGCGCTTTCCTCTCGTGTGAAGGCCACGCTCATCGTTCGACTTCCTCTCGCCGGTTCCAAATAGGACGCGGCGGACAAGCGTTCCAGGCGGCGGAACGACGATCTTACGCCGCGCGGCGCCCAGTGCAAAGGCTCCCCTGGATGTCGCAGAAATCTTCCTTACTCCTGCGCAAAGTTTCCCTTCCGAAATCGGGAGTTCCTTTTCCGGGATGCAGCGCGCGCTCCGCTCAAACGTTCGGATAGCAAAGAGTGTCTGCGCGCTACGGGCGCCCGCAGGCCCCCAGGTCTGTGCACGTGCAACCTGCGCTTCGCCGCAGCCGCCTCTGATCTGACTGCGCCAAACGCTCCTCGTCGTCGAGCGGCAATTGGACGATCGTGAGTCCCAGGACGAGCCGCTCGGGGGATCGGCGTCGAAAAAATCAGCTATCCTGATATCCTGGCGCTAAACGATTGAAATAGCTAAAAGCCCACCTTGGGCGCGCCTTGCAACGACTTGGCCCTGCGTTCGGCGTCTGTCCGTTCGGCTTGGGGCGCGGTGTTTTCATCGCGCAAACGCCGGCCGCTCAGCGGTTGCCGATCGGCCTGTATTCGCGAAGCGTCGCTCCCGTGTAGAGCTGGCGCGGCCGGCCGATCTTCTGCTCCGGGTCGTCGATCATTTCCTTCCACTGCGCGATCCACCCGACCGTGCGTGCGACCGCGAACAGCACGGTGAACATCGAAACCGGGAAGCCCATCGCCTTCAGGGTGATGCCCGAATAGAAGTCGATGTTGGGGTAGAGCTTCTTTTCGATGAAATATTCGTCGGACAGCGCGATGCGCTCCAGCTCCATCGCGACGTCGAGAAGCGGATCGTCCTTGATGCCCAGTTCATTGAGAACGTCGTGCGCCGTTCGCTGCATGATTTTCGCGCGCGGATCGTAGTTCTTGTAGACGCGGTGGCCAAATCCCATCAGGCGGAACGGGTCGTTCTTGTCCTTGGCCTTGGCGATGTATTTCGGAATGTTGTCGACCGCGCCGATCTCGCCGAGCATTTTCAGCGCCGCCTCGTTGGCGCCGCCGTGAGCGGGACCCCACAGGCAGGCGATGCCGGCGGCGATGCAGGCGAACGGGTTGGCGCCCGATGATCCGGCCAAACGCACCGTCGAGGTCGAGGCGTTCTGCTCATGGTCCGCGTGGAGAATGAAGATGCGATCGAGCGCGCGCGACAGCACGGGATTGACCTTGTATTCCTCGCAGGGCACCGAAAAGCACATGCGGAGGAAGTTCGCGCAGTAGTCAAGGTCATTCTTCGGATAGACGAACGGCTGGCCAATCGAATATTTGTAGGCCATTGACGCGATGGTCGGCATCTTGGCGACCATGCGGATCGAGGCGATCTGCCGCTGCAACGGATCATTGATGTCGATCGAGTCGTGATAGAAGGCGGCCAGCGCCCCGACGCAGGCCACCATCACCGACATCGGATGCGCGTCTCGACGGAACCCGTTGAAGAACCGCGTCATCTGCTCATGCACCATCGTGTGCCGGGTGACGCGGTAATCGAAGTCGGCCTTCTGCGAAGCCGTTGGAAGCTCGCCGTACAGCAGGAGATAGCAGGTCTCGAGAAAATCGCCGTGCTCGGCGAGCTGATCGATAGGATAGCCGCGGTAAAGCAATATGCCCGCGTCTCCGTCGATGTAGGTAATCTGGGATTCCGTGCTGGCAGTGGAAGTAAAGCCCGGATCGAAAGTGAACATCCCCGTCTGCGCGTAGAGCTTGCCGATGTCCACGACCGCCGGGCCGACAGTGCCGGTTTTCACCGGCATCTCCACCGTCTTGTCGCCGACCTTGATGGTGGCGGTCGTTTGAGTCATCTAGCATCTCCCTTCGGCCGAGCCGCGAATTTGCGCTGCAATATCGATATCGCAGCGTAGCGATGGGAACAAGTCAAACGAAAGGAGCAAAGTTAGGCGGAACAGAGACTATTCTGGATTCTCGTAGCTGAAAGTTTGTGCATTCTCGTCGTAGGCGAACAGCTCGCCATATCGACCGAGGTTGATCACAGTTCGCAGCGTGGTGTCTGCGTAATCCTCCGACATGTAGTCCTCGAGTTCTTCGCGGAAGCGGCTCGCAGGAGCTCGGTGCGAGGGTCGTTCATCGAGCACCCGCTTGATATGGGAGGCCAAGGGAATGTTCGCCAGCACCTGTTCTCCCACGAACTTCTTGCGCTGGTCGACGTCCATGTCGACGAACCGCGCGCCGAGCGGGGTGAGCTTGATGTCGGCCTCCTCGAAATCGGCGAGCTTGAGAAGCTGCAGCGTTTCGCCGAGAGGAAAGAGATCGTCGATCTCGAAGCCGAGCGAGTCGGCGAGATGCGGCAGGTCCGCCTTGCCGTCGTAGGGGGGAGCGGCGATCTCCTCAAGCATACCGGCAAGCGAGTTCGTGGAGACTCTCGGCAGGGAGAGCGCAAGACCGGCCGTGGTCGGTTCGCGCGCGGCAGGCTTGTCGGGCCGCTGGGTCATCAAAGCGTATATCTTGTCGACCAGAGCGCGGAACGGCGGATCGAGCCGGTCGCGCGGATGTGGGATCGTGTTCGGGATCTCGGACGCGATCCGGCCCGGGTTCGACGACAGCACAAGGATGCGGTCGGCCATCAGCACCGCCTCCTCGATGTTGTGCGTGACCATCAGGATGGACTTGATCGGGATTCGCCCGTCCTGCCAAAGGTCGAGCAGATCGGTGCGCAGGGTCTCCGCGGTGAGCACATCGAGCGCCGAGAACGGCTCATCCATCAGCAGGATTTTCGGCTGCATCACGAGCGCGCGCGCAAAACCGACGCGCTGCCGCATGCCACCGGAGAGCTCCTTCGGATATGCCGATTCGAAGCCGTCAAGGCCGATCGTGTCGATGGCTTTCAGCGCGCGCTGGCGCGTCTCGTCGAGCGGCACGCCGTTGGCCCTGGGGCCGATCTCGACGTTGTCGAGCACGTTGAGCCAGGGAAAGAGAGCGAAGCTCTGGAACACCATGGCGACCTCTTCGGCCGGGCCGGTCACGGGCTGTCCGGAAATCGTGACCTTTCCGTCCGTCGGTCGCGTCAGACCGGCGATGATACGTAGCAAGGTCGACTTGCCTGAGCCGGAACGGCCGAGCAGGGCGACGATCTCGCCAGTCTTCAGGCTCATCGACACATTGTCGAGAACTGGCTTGCGGCTTTCGCCGGAGCCAGTGGCGAAGACCTGGGTGACCTTTTCGACGTTCAGCAGCGTCGTGCTCGCAGGGTCCAGCATGGGGAAATCCTCAATGGGGCTACGGGGCTCGATGGGCTATGGGGTCATAGGCGCAGTCGCCGCTCCGCGTAAGCATAGAGCTGACGCCAGAACAACCGGTTGAACAGGGTGACGAAGAGAGACATCATCGCGACGCCCAGCACGATCTTGGGAAAGTCGCCCTTGCCGGTCGCCTCGGCGATATAGGATCCGACGCCCTGGGCGAAGACCGTGTGGTCCTTCCATTTGACATACTCGGCGACGATCGAGGCGTTCCACGAACCGCCCGAGGCGGTGATGGCGCCGGTCAGGTAATAGGGCGCAACGCCAGGCAAAATGACTTGCGTCCACCAGCGCCAGCCTCGGATGCGGAAATTCTTCGCCACCTCATCGAGGTCATTGGGAAACGCTGCGGCGCCGCCGATTACGTTGAACACGATGTACCATTGCGTGCCGAAGATGATGAGGAAGCTCAGCCAGATGTTCGTGTTCAGATCAAAGGCGAGAATCAGGCTGACCGTGGCGCCGAACAGCAGGTTGACCGGGAAGGCCGCCAGGAACTGGGCGATTGGCTGGATCGCCTCGGCCCAGCGGGGTCTCATACCGACCCAGACGCTGATCGGCACCCAGATCAGACTCGCGAGAACGATGAGCAGGAAGACCCGTATGGCGGTGTAAACAGTCAAGACGAAGACGCGGAGCACCTCGTCCCACCTGACTTCCGACGCGATATAATCGATCGTCACCCATGCGGCCCACAAGGCGACGGCGAGAACGGCAAGGATCCAGACCGCGTCGAGAACGCGGGAGGGCGACCGGTTGGGTGACGCGCTCGCTGCTGGCAGGACCTGCGGCAGCCGGATCGGTAGAAGACTCACAAGCCGCAACGCCGCAAAAACCGGTTGGAACGCGAGGCGCACCCAGTGGGTGCGTTGCAAGAGCTTCAGCACCCACGAGCTCGAAACCTCCTGACCGGCGGACAGTTCGACCTTGAACTTATCCGCCCACGCGACGATCGGCCGAAACAGCAGCTGATCATAGAGGAGGATCACGATCGCCATCGTGAGGATGGCGGCGCCGATCGCCCACCAGTTGCCCTGGTCATTCGCCTTGGCGATGTAGGAGCCGACGCCGGGCAGGGTGATGGTGGTGTCGCCCACGGTGATCGCTTCCGATGCCACGACGAAGAACCAGCCGCCCGACATCGACATCATCGTGTTCCAGATGAGGCTGGGCATAGCGAAGGGCGCTTCAAGCTGCCAGAATTTTTGCCAGCCGGTCAGACGGAAGCCCCGCGACACTTCGTCGAGATCGCGCGGCACGGTGCGCAGAGACTGATAGAAGGCGAACGCCATGTTCCATGCCTGGCTGGTGAAGATCGCGAAAATCGCCGCCAGTTCGGCGCCGAAGGTATTGCCGGGGAACAGGCCGAGGAAGAACGTCACGGTGAAGGACAGGAAGCCGAGGATGGGCACTGACTGCAAAATGTCGAGCACCGGGATCAGCACCATCTCCCATAGTCGGCTCTTTGCCGCGATCGTCGCGTAAGTGAACGTGAAGACGAGAGAGAAGAAGAGCGCCGCGAACATGCGCAAAGCCGTCCGCAGCGCGTAGTAGGGCAGGTTCCAGTAATCCAGCGAAACGACCGGCTCGTTCGGAGCGGGCAAGGGCGCCGACAGTCCATGGTAGCTTTGCGCCACTGCGGTCAGGATGGCCATAATTGCCGCAAATGCGATCAGGTCCCACTGGTTAGGCAGAACGCGTCGGCTGACGGAGGCGAGGGAGTTCAGCATGGACGGTTTCCGTTCGGCAGGGCCCGCGCCCTCGGGCAGCCATATACCCGCGGCGCGGCCGATTCCCGAACGCTCACGACATCGAAACCGCCTGCCAGCCCGATGGCACCCTTGTCCAAGCCATGTGACAGGATGACGACAATTCGGCAAGCTCCTAACTAAGGCGCAAAACTCGAAGTTAATTGGAGGGCGCCGAGGCCGACAAAAGACGCTGACAATAGGAGGAGGCGGCGAGCCAGGAAAAGGCCTCTCGGCGTGCTCGCTCCGGCAGGCTATTCAGACCCCCGCACAGATCACCTGCTACCCGGACCGGACAGATCGTCTGCTCCCTACAGATAGCCAGGGCAGGGGTTGCGTTTTCGGCTCCGCTCGCGTATAGGCCGCCGCATTCCACAGGCGGATATTCGCGGCTCCTGTTCAAGGTTCCGCTCCGGTGGCGAGGCCGTGCTTCGCCGTTCACGATCCGCCGAGGTTCAACCGGACAAGGACTTCGACGATGGCATTGCCTGACTTCACCATGCGCCAACTGCTCGAGGCGGGCGCGCACTTCGGCCACCAGTCGCATCGCTGGAACCCCAAGATGGCGCGCTACATCTATGGCACGCGCAACTCCATCCACATTATCGACCTGGCCCAGACCGTGCCGCTTCTTCATCAGGCGCTGAAGGTCGTCTCAGACACCGTCGCCAAGGGCGGACGCGTGCTGTTCGTTGGCACCAAGCGCCAAGCTTCGGACGAAATTGCGGCTGCGGCGAAGCGCTCGGCCCAGTATTTCGTCAATGCCCGTTGGCTCGGCGGGATGCTTACGAACTGGAAGACGATTTCCGCCTCGATCTCCCGGTTGCGGAAGCTCGACGAAATGCTGAGCGAGGGCGCCAAGGGGCTAACCAAGAAGGAACGTCTGATGATGTCGCGCGAGCGCGACAAGCTTGAAACGGCGCTCGGGGGAATCAAGGACATGGGCGGAGTCCCGGATCTCGTTTTTGTGATCGACACGAACAAGGAGGCTTTGGCGATCAAGGAGGCCAATCGTCTCAAGATCCCGGTTGCGGCGATCCTCGACACCAATTGCGATCCTGACGGCATCTCCTATCCCATACCGGCCAATGACGACGCCGGCCGCGCCATCCAGTTCTATTGCGACCTCGTTGCACGCGCCGCCATCGACGGCATCGGCCGCAGCCAGGGCGCGGCGGGCGTGGACCTCGGCGAGGCCGAGGCGCCACTCGCCGAGGTGCTCCCGGAGGCGGCTGTCGAGCCCGAAACCGCTTCGACGACAGACCATTTTGAACTTCTCACCGCGCCGCGCGGCGCGCCAGACGACCTGGCCAAGCTCACCGGCGTCGGGCCGCAGATCGTAAAGAAGCTCAACGAACATGGGGTATTTCACTACTGGCAACTCGCCGCGATGACGGACGATGATGCTGCCAAGCTCGACGCCGATCTGAAGTTCAATGGCCGTATCGCCCGCGATAAGTGGGGCGAGCAGGCGCGCGCGCTGATGGCTGCCGAATAGTATTTCGACCGCGTGAAAGTTTGAACCGTTCGGCGCGGAGGCGAGCGTCCGGGCTGGCGCGCATCTGAAGAGAAACGCCGTCGCCGCCTTTCGGGGCGCGGGCTGAGAAGACACGAGGAAATTCGATGGCTGCGATCACCGCTGGGCTGGTCAAGGATCTCCGCGAGAAGACAGGCGCGGGAATGATGGATTGCAAGAACGCGCTGACCGAGACGAATGGCGACGTCGAGGCCGCCATCGATTGGCTGCGCAAGAAGGGCCTCGCCAAGGCCGCCAAGAAGAGCGGGCGGATCGCCGCCGACGGGCTCGTCGGCGTCGCAGTCGAGGACAATGTCGGCGTCGTCGTCGAGGTCAATTCCGAGACCGACTTCGTCGCGCGCAACGATGATTTTCAGGGGCTCGTGCGCGGCATACTCGCCGTTGCGCTCGACAAGGCGCCGAACGTCGACGCAGAAACGGTTCTTGGCGGGCACTACATGGGCGGGGGCACGGTCGCCGAGGCGATCGCCAACGCGATCGCCACCATCGGCGAGAACATGAACCTGCGCCGCGTCCAGGGCCTCCGCGTTTCCGAGGGCGCAGTTGGCCACTATGTACACAGCCAGATAGTCGAGGGCCTGGGTCGTATCGGCGTCATCGTTGGGCTCGAGTCGAAGGGCGATCGCGACGCGCTCGCAGCGCTTGGCCGGCAAGTGGCGATGCATGTCGCCGCCGCAAGTCCGATCGCACTCAACGCCGAGGGGGTCGAACTCGGCGACGGTCGCGCGCGAGCGCTCGGTGCTCGCCGAGAAGAACGCCGGCAAGCCGGCGAACGTGATCGAGAAGATCGTCGAGTCCGGCCTCAAGACCTACTACAAGGAAGTCTGCCTGCTCGATCAGGCCTACGTCCATGACCAAGCGAAAAGCGTGGCCCAGGCGGTCAAGGAGGCGGAGAAGACGGTCGGCGCGCCGATCGCGATCACCGGTTTCGTCCGCTACGCCCTCGGCGAAGGCGTGGAAAAACCGGCGGAAGAAGGCTGAACGGCTCAATTCCAAAGCGGCCCGTGGGCCGCTTTTTTATTGCGATGTTGACGGGCAGGGCCGGTTGCGCGCCGACCCGAAGCGTGGCCCTTTCGGGGCCCATGCGAGTCGAGGAGCCTCCATGACGTCGAAACCTCTGTTCAACCGCGTCGTGGTCAAGCTCTCCGGCGAGGCCCTGATGGGATCGGACCCGTTTGGACTGAACGCGCCGACCGTCGCCCGGATGGCGGCCGATCTGAAAGCGGCCGCGGATCTCGGCGTCCAGGTCGCGGTCGTGGTCGGCGGCGGCAACTTCTTTCGGGGGCTGCAGGGGGCCGACAAGGGCATCGAGCGGGCGCGCGCCGACTCGATCGGCATGCTGGCGACGGTGATGAACGCGCTGGCGATGGAGGGCGCGCTCGAGCAGATCGGTCAGCCGGCGCGGGTCCTGTCGGCCGTCGCCATGCCCTCGCTCTGCCAGCCCTACTCGCGCCAGGCGGCGCTCGCCCATCTGGTCAAGCATCGGGTCATCCTCCTGGCGGGGGGCACCGGCAACCCGTTCTTCACCACCGACACCGGCGCGGCATTGCGCGCCTGCGAACTCTCGTGCGACGCGGTGATGAAGGCGACCCAGGTCGACGGCATCTACAGCGCCGATCCCAAGAAGGACCCGGACGCGACCCGCTACGAGACGCTCAGCCACGACGAGGCGATCGCCCGCAACCTGCAGATCATGGACACTTCGGCTTTCGCCCTCTGCCGCGACAACGACATCCCGATCGTTGTCTTCTCGGTCAACGAGCCGGGCGCGATTCCGGCGGCGCTGACGGGGCAGGGCCGGGCGACCTATGTGATGCCATAGCGCCCGGGCGGCTTTCCCGGGTTTAGCGCCAATTTAGCGGCAGGCGCCAATGAAATCAGGGGCTTGCGACCCCGGTTAGCGGCGACCCCAAAACTGATATTAAACCTATACAACATGTATTTTATGCTGAGGGTTCAGAACCGGTCCTTGCGCGCACGGATTTCGGCGAACACCTCCGACGGATCCGCTTCGGCCATGCCGACCGCTGCCTGGACGGAGGGCTTGTCGGCCCGCAGGAAGGGGTTGGCGGCGAGTTCGGCGGCGATGGTCGTCGGCAGGGTCGGGCGCTTGTCGGCGCGCAGACGCGCCACTTCCTCTGCCCGCGCTTTCAGCGCCGGATTGTCCGGTTCGATCGTCAGCGCGAAGCGCGCGTTGGCCTGGGTGTATTCGTGCCCGCAATAGACCTTCGTCTCGCCGGGCAGGGCCTTGAGCTTGACCAGTGAGTTCCAAAGCACCGCGAATGGCGCTTCGAACGCCCGTCCGCAGCCGAGCGAAAACAGCGTGTCGCCGGTGAAGGCGAGCCCGTCGTCGGCGAAATAATAATTCACCTGGCCCCGCGTATGTCCGGGCGTCTCGATGACTTTCGCTTCGAGCGAACCGACCCGGACCATATCGCCCTCGCCGACCAGGGTGTCCAGGAACCCGATTTGCGCTGCCTCTCTGGCGGGGCCGATGGTTTTCAGCGCGGGAAATCGCGCCTTCAGTTCCGGCGCCCCCTGCGTGTGGTCGGCGTGATGATGGGTGATCAGGAGATGGGTCAGCGTCCACCCCTTTTCGTTGAGCGCCGCCAGGATTGGTCCGGCCTCGGGTGCGTCGATCGAGGCGGTCGCCCCGGTCGTGGAATCGTGCACGAGCACCCCGTAATTGTCGGTCAGGCACAGGAACTGATGGACGCTCGTGGCCAAGGGCCGCTCCTTCGTTTCGTCGCGCCGACAGGCGCGTCCTCGCAGAGACGATCGGATCATAACGCAAAAGGCTGGCCGGTGTCGTCTCCCTGAAGGACCTCCCTGAACGGAAGATCGCAACCGCGCGACGGCCTCGCCGCCCGACGAAAGGAAGCTGACGTCGCCAATATCGGCGGTCGGCCATGCGTGGCCCCGATCCCGATTCTACGACGACGGAGTTGACCTTCGTTGAGGAGCGCGGGTCACCGAAGCCGGATCGTTTTTGTCGTCGCGCCAACCTGGATGATGAAAATGGACAACAAAATCGCCATTGTATGAAGCAACCGCCCTGTCGAATGTGATCGTTCCCACCTGCCGCCAATTCCTGAAGGTGCGGCGCTCAAATATTGGCAGACCGTGCGTCTCACCCTCGTCGGTCACTTCGATGGCGAAGGTCAGCGTCCGTTTCGGCGCCGGCGCGCCGGGGTCGTAGATCTGCGCCATGATCTCATCACGAAAATCCAGGGCTTCGCCAGGTATTTTGCGCTGACCCGGGACGGGCACGAGCCGCATGAACGTTGGCGCATGCGTCGGTTCGTCCTTCGGTTTTCCCAGCTCCGCAATTTCATACAGTTGACGAATGCTGGGATTCTTGTCGACCCGACCGAAGACCGCTCCCGTAACGATCAGAATCGGTATTCCTGCGCCGCGTCGCCAAAGCGTTGTATTGGGCGCGTTACGTAGCTCCACATCGTTGATGTAGTCAGAATAGTCTCCTCCAATGTCCTGCTGCGTGATGAAATTTGCGGTCCGCAAAGGCTCGCGATGATCCGGGTTGGTTGTCGGGAAGAGCTTTCCGACCAGGGAGAGCGACCGCGCGTGGCCTCGCCTCGTCTCGGTGCAGCAAGTCGAGTAGCGCCCCACGATCAGCGCGACACTGCCATGGCGAAAATACCCGGAATAGGTGGTTTCCTCCGTGATTTTCCACAATCCAGTCAGGCAAATCCCGTTCGGATGCAGCAGACGACGAAAGCCCTTCCTGTCGGGCCCCCATCGCAGGTCTGCGGAGGAATCAACGGCTCGTTCGACAGCCCGGCGAAATCGCCAAGGGCCGCCGCCGGGGAACATCCCGGACAAAAGTCTGAACAGGGTAACCGTATAGACCGGCATGGGCGGTTCCCCGGCCGAACCCCAGACCTTCTGATAGGGATTCGAGAACAATGCTTCCCGCACGGCGGAGAAGCGAGAGCCGATATAGCTGCGGTCGTCCTCTGAAAACCCCTCGTTGCCATCCGCAGGCGCTGTCATCGCGAATCGGCTCCTGTTCTCGTCCTTGTTTGAGCTTCGTGCACGGTTCCCCCCTCCGGCGCCGTCAGAGCGCTACTTCATTTGAACTGCTCGTCACCCGTCAGTTGGCTCGCCCCGAAGCGCGGCACTCCGTTGGCGTTGAGCCGGACATCCTGCATCGCGTGCATCACGTCGCGACGGGCGCGATTGATGCCCCCACGCGGTTTGTGGACAATCAGGCCGTGCCACGGATTGAAGGTCAGGTGCTCACAGAATTCCTGCTGGGCGGTCGTGGCGAAAATCTGCGGATAAATGTCGATCGTGGCGATCTTCATCCAGGGCGACTTGGCGACGCTCCACGGGACAAGCGTGTTCTCGATCGGCTCGGTGGCCGCATCGGTGCGCATCTGGATTTGCAAGTTCAGGCGCAGGTGGTGGTTGTTGGCCGGGTCGAGCTGGTTCTCCAGCCGCTGTTGCAGATAGTACGGCGTCTCACCCGGGCTGCCGTACTGCGTTTGCCTCTCCGCCGGAAAGGCGCTGTACTTGATCACGTGGTCGTCGTCGCCGAGATCGAAGGGCGCAACGCTGAACCATTTGATGTCGGCGATACTCGGATAGGACCTGCGGCCGGTCAAGAGATTGTAGGCCCCGCGGGGATGGGTCAGCAGGTGCCAGGCGACGTAGGGATTTTTCATCGGGTCGCAGGCGCCGCCGCCCTTGACGCAGGCGGCGAAGAAGTCGTGGAAGTGCTGCGGGCTGCCGGCGAAAAATGCGTCGTTGGCGATGAACAGCAAATCCTGGGTGTCGGTCTCGTCGCCCGGCGTCGGCAGCCGTTCGTCCGCACTGCCGGGAACGCCGAACATCTTGATCGCCAGACCGCGGAAGTCCTTTTCGGGGTCGCCGGTGATGTGGTCGGCGGCGTTCGAGAAGCGGATCCAGGCTTTGTAGGTCTGGTCGCCGTTCGGCTTGCCCTTCAGGAGGCCAACCCTGAGTTGAGGCGGTAGTTTGGGATCGATATCGAGGGTGACATTGGCCTTCACGCAGGCATTGGCCTTCGGATGCGTGTCGCGCAGGTGCAGGGCGCCGGCATATTGCTTGTTCAGTTTTCCCGTCAGCACGTCGACGATCGACTGGATGGTGCGCGTTTCCTGATTCAGGTCGGGGTTGTCCGACGGCGGCTCGAAGAAGAACCAGCTCGCGCCAATGATTCCGGCGAGCGCGACCAACAGCACGGCAACGAGCCCCAGCGCCGCCTTGCCGACGGGCCTGAGCCCGCGCAGCGCCCAAAGGAGCCAACCGCCGATCCAGGTCGCCTTCTCTGAGACATTGCACCAGAAGCTGTCACGGTACACGCACCCTGCCAGCTTCGCGTGCCCCGCCGAAGCGAGGATCGCTTCAGCCGCCTTCTCGCCGATCATGTAGACGCAGGTGACGATGAAGAAGCCGGGAATCCTCGGAAACACGGAGGCGTCTGCGACACGCAGGTTGCTGACGCCATAGACGCGGAAGTTGCTGTCGAGCACTGCGTTCGGATCGCTCGCCGGGCCGATCGGGCAGGTGCATGATGCGTGGTGGCCCCAGGCGTTGTCCGTGACGAATTTGCTAAGCTGCTCCGGCGTCGCATTGTCCGGTCCCGGAAGCTCCTCCTCCTCGATGACGTCGCCGACAGAGGCGGTCAGCGTGCGCACGAATTCGATTCCCGCGACCACCGATTTGAGGTCCTCGTCCTCCTTGTCGGTGCCTTCGCGGAAGTAATGGAAGTCGATTTGCGGCGGATCGCGCGCGTCCGTGCCGCGCAAGGTCACGACGCCGCCCTGATTTTTGGTGTGCGCCTTGAGGATCGTCCAGGTCAGATAATTGTGCTTCTTGACGATCTGCTCGGAGTAGCCGGGGAAATAGCCCTTGAACAGGCCGATCACGGCGAAGATGAACAAGTCCGGCAGCGGCCGTTCCGGCAGCGATCGCTTGATGATGGCGAGCGCGGCCCCATTGGTGGTGTAGACGCCCCGTCGCCAGCGCGCCCACTGCCTGGTCTGCGGATCGCTACGGGTGAACGTGGCGTCCTTCAGGATCGCCCAGTCGCGCTTCAGACGACTGACGACGCCGACTTCGTAGCGGTCCTGCAGGTTGCGGCCGACGCCCGGCAGATTGACCCGCACCTTGATGCCGAGCCTCTCGAGCTCTTCCCTGGGGCCGATGCCCGAGAGCATCAGCAGCTGCGGCGTATTGAAGGCGCCGCCGGCGAGGATCACTTCCCGATCGGCATAGGCCTTGTGCGCAACGCCGGGAAGATCGCTCGGCTGATACGAGGCGCGATAGAGCCGGGCGCCTTTGAGATAGGCGACGCCGACGGCGCGATTCGATTCGTCGAAGATCACCTCGGTGGCGAGCGCCTCGAGCTCGATCTTCAACCGGTCGGGATGGCGCCGGGCAACCTCGAGCAGGAATTCGCGGGTGCCGTGGCGGGCGTGACGGTGGGTGTGGATCGGCGCGTAATGCACGCCGGTGGCGTTCTTCCTGACCAGCCGCCAGTCGTTGGGGTCGCCCTGCGATTGTAAGAACCAGGTGGCGCGCTTCCACCATCCGGCGACTTCCCAGGAGGCGTCCCAGGCCGCCTTGGAGACGATGGTGACCAGGTCGTGGTCGTAGAGCGCCCTCTTCGGGATCGCCTTCTCGACCGACAGCCAGCCCCCGAATCCATGACGCGTCGGATTGACGCCCGTCAGCCGATAGAGCAGCCGATAGGGCCAGCGGTGACGGCAGTTCTCCAGGCGCTGGAAATAGCGCCGCATGTTCCGCGCCCGCCAGCTGCGGTCGCCCGTGATGGCAGCGATATGATTCCAGTCCGCATTGTGAGGATAGACCATGATCATCGCGTCGTGCGCGGTGCAGCCGCCAAGCGTGCCGGCGCGCGGATAGAGCACCCCGCCGTGGGCGGACCTGAACTTCTCATCGCGGTCCTGCCGAACTTCGTAATGACGGACGAAGTAGTCCCACTTCAGGGCATAGTTTTCGGTCGCCATCGCGTGGAAAGTGGGAACTTCGTAATCCTCCGGCAGGCGATTCTTTTCCTCGGGGGTCGCCGGTCCCGCGCCCTGCAGGTTCCGGTAATCTCCGCCGGCCTCGAGGAGCAGAACGCTATGACCGGCCTGAGCAAGCCGGGCGGCGACGACGCCGCCGCCCGCGCCCGATCCGACAACGATATATTCGTAACGGCCTGGCTTCCCGTCCACGGCGCTGCCCTTTCCAACAAAAAGAATCCGGAGGCTTCCGCTAGAAAGTCTTCAGAAACTCGATCAGGTCGCGCTTTTCCTCATCGCTGAGGTTGGTGCCGAAATAGTGCCCCTTGTTGACGATGAAGTCGGGGCACTTGCTGACCGAAAGCAGATCCGGAACGTCCTTGTCGAACGCCGCGCGCGCCTGCTCGTCGGTGACATCGTCCGGCAGCGATTTGAGATCGCGTTTCAGCTTGAGCACAACCTTGAGCAACTTCGCAGAGTAGGCCGCACGGTCCACGAGGCTCGTGCTTTCGGACAGCGGTTTGATATTGGCGATGAGGCTGACCGGCGTGCCCTCGGGGATCGGCCCGATTTCGATGTCGCCCGTTTTGGTGAACAGCCAGGGCGCCACGTCGTGCGCGAGCGCGCCCCACGTGCCGGCGAGCGCGTCGAGCTCGAAAGGCAAATACCCGGCGGGAATCTTGATGTAGCTGCGCTGGGTCGTGCGCAGGATGAGGCTCGGACCGGGAACGCTGCCGCGAACGACCGGATCGCTGTCCTTGTCGCGTTTCTCGGGCCACAGCATCTTCTCGATGCCGTCCTGGAACGCCTCCATGCGTCTCTCGACCGACGGGTCGCTGTGGAATTTGCCGACCGAGTTATTCTGCAGGTAGGGCGCGGTCGACCATAGGCTCACCAGCGACGCCGGACGCACATAACCGCGGCCGCCGCCCGGCATGTCGTATTGAAACGGCGTCCCATCGACCGGGTTGTAGAGCGTGATCTTGCCGGTCGCCGGCAGCTCCTTGTAGGTCTCGGACGAGAAGTTGTCCCAGATGTCGTTGCGGATCGCGTTGGTGGCCAGCGGGCTGCAGGCGTTTATGCCGATTTCCTGTATTGAGACGCGCCGGTCGGTCGAGAGGAAATTGCCTTCGAGAAAATCGGGCTTCTGCACCTCTTTCCGCATCCAGTCGAAGTAGGACTCCGAATTTTCGACGATCTGATCAGCCTTGCACGGCGTGCCCGGCTGGCAGAGATTTGGCGGCTGCTTGCTCGAATGACAGCGCGCGCAGTTGTCGGCAAAGACGATCTTGCCTTTATCGAGTTGCTTCTGGTCGAGCGCCGGGTGCGTCTTGAAGTAGTCCGTGTCCGCCAGCAAATCCGGCTGAGCGGAATTGAGAAAAAACCAGGCCATGTCGGGCGTCATGTTCTGGGTCGCCTGCCAATAGCCAGAATTCTTGTTGGCGTCGGCGATCTTGATCGGCGAGATCCGTTTTCCGCCGACGAGCGGATTGAAATGCAACAGCCATTCCTCGCTGAAAAGCCCGATATTCAGATAGACGCGATTGAGCGCGCCAAGACCGCCAACCGAATCGGAGCCGTCCTTGAGTACGCGTGGCGTCCACACCGTATCTGGCGAAAGGAAAAGTCCGGATAGAGGTCGGGTCACTTTGAAGTCGTTGAATTGCTTGTTGTCGAGTTCGCCGCCGGCGAGCTGCTCTTTCCACTGCTTCGCGGCTTCCAGGCGCGGCCCGAGATTGTAGACCGCGTTCATCGTGCGCGGATTGTTGATGTTGTCGGTCGACACGAAAGACGTGTCGAGCGAGCCTGGCTTCGAAGAGTGAAAGAGCTGGAAAATAAAGTTGGCCGGCGCCGCTTCCGGATTCCAGATGAAGATACGGTCGACCCAGAAATACTGGGCGCCGGGATTCGAGTTCAGATTGGCCCAGGCCGGATTTTCCGGGTCAGACGGCGCGTGGGTCGGCGCCGGGCCGACATGGCAGAACGCGCAGGACATGCCGACGCGATAGGGTCGGACGAGGTGCTGGTTGTTGTAAAAGGTCTTGTCGGTATAGAAGGCGTCCTTGTTGTCCTTGATCGCCGCCATCCATTTGGCTTTGGCGGCCTCGTCGAAATCGGGATTGGGAATCAGCCGCAGGCCGACGATGCCGCTGGGCTTGCCGTAAAAGGAGCCGATCGGCATCGTTGCGCCGCGCGCGCCCACCTTCACGCCGGGATATTTCTCCGGATTGTCGAAGGGATCGGGAGGACAATCCTTTTTGCGTCGATCAAGCCATAGACCGTATTCGTCGGGCTCGGTCGCCTGATCGAAGCACGGCTCGTTGATCAGTCCGTACCATTGGAAGCGGTTGCTGCGGTTCGGCGAAAACCATTGCAAGCCGTCCTTGTCGCAATCAGCCTTGGATCTCAGGCTGTAGGGAGACTTCTCGAACGAATATTCGGATTTGGCTGACTTGCTTTCCCGGTCTTTACAATAGCCGACTTTCGGATTCGACGACAGTATCTTGAGCAGGTCGAACGCGCCGAACGTATTGTTCGCCATATAATCCCAGAACCGGTCGTTGCCGCCGGTCCACACGATCCAGGCGTTGCGGCCGCGGACCGCGTCGGCGTCGAGCGGCTTGAATGTCGGGTCGGTCGCCCGCTTGTAGCCGCCGTCCATGTCGGCGAAATAGTCCTCGTCGGCCGGAGTAAAAGTGTCGCCGGTGCGACCTGCCCGCATCGCCTCGTCCTTGACCTCGCCAGGCTTCCGGGCTTCGCAGCCGGACAGCAAGACGAGGGATACAATGGCGATGGCGATTATGCCGAAGACCTTTTTGTCGAAGTTCATTGTGTCCCCCGAACAGCTATTGCGTGCTCAAACGCAAACTCTTGGCGGAACTCGGCCGCAAAACGAAACGCTTCTCCCGCTGACGCTTCAGGATGCCGCATCGGCTGGTTCAAACCGACGCTCCGGCTCAGCCGTCCGACCGCTACGCGTCGTCTCCGGCAACCTCGCCAGGAGCTGCTGCAGTGTGAGCCCGGAGTCCCAGGGGAGGACGATTTCGTCTGTCAATATGCTTTCGGTAATCTCGAATCCGAGAGAGCGGTAGCTTTCAAACTGGGATTCGGAGAACCACTGATCGGTCGTTGTTTCATGGGGAAAGGTCGGGTGGGCTGCCGCATAGCCGGCGATTCCGGCAGATTCGGTCCCATGCAGGGCCGGCTTGAGGTAAAGGATCGTCCCGTCGCCGCAGCCCTCGTTCGCCCCGTCGGCCGCTCCGTATGCAATCACGCCGATCGCGCAATACGGAATATCGCGCCGCTGCTGACAGGTCAGGGCCTCGGACGGACGATTTCTCAGCAATTCCAGGCCGTGGAAACGAATACTGATCCCGAGATCGATGGAAATCTTCCGTACGGCGTTTCCAAGATCGGCGAATTCAAACCGGGCGTCCTCGCCTGCGTCGACCACGACGATGAACCGGCATCGCCGCCGCACCATTTCATAAAGCCCGAGATCCTCGAAATGGCCGCCGTCGGAGAGATAGACGTAGGATCGACTGTCGGTGGTCTGGCCAAAAGCTTCCTCGAGCAGGGGCGTGATGGCGAATGACGGACCCTCGGTTTGGTAAGACCTTTCTCCTTCCGGCCCTGGGTTTCCGAGCCACCAGCCCAGCCGGACATTGAACAAGGCGAGCAGCAGGGTGATCGACGGCGAGGAGTTATAGCCCATATTCGGGCTGACTGCCGCGCCGGAGATCGCCATGGCGGTGCCGAGAGTAATGCCTCCGAGCGGTCCGCCATATTCATCGCTCGGACGAAAGCCTTTGTATGCGCTGCCGCAGTGCAGCGGACTGACGGTGAAGGGCTCGGCTTTCCGCTCCTGCCAGGCCAGCCTTTTGGACTCCACGACATTGAGCGCAATATTGACCACGTGGAACAGGCCATACGTGTTCTCTCCGGTCGCCGTCGCTCTTGGCGGCCACAGGGCGTGGGCGCGCACATTGTCGGCGCCGTCGAAACCGGTGAAGCGATCGGGATTTCGCGCCTGGCGCGCGGCGCCGAGGTAGGCCCGCACGAGCCGGTTTCGGTAGACGGCATGCAAGGAGAAGCGGTTGATGTTGACCGACTTCGATGCGATCGCGCCGACGACCGCCGCGACGATTGCGCCGAACACGATCCCGGGCACGATCGTCTCGATGGTCCGAGTGTCGAGCGCATGCAGCAGGGAATCGCCGATGAGCAGGAAATCGAGCGTGATCGATAGTCCGATGATCAGCGCGGCCAGAAAGACCGGCCCGGCGATCGCCAGCGCGAAATCGAGAATGGCGCTCCGTCTGCGTTGATGGCTCTCGTCCGTCGCCGCCGTCTTGCTGCTCTTGCCGATGAGGGCGGTCAGAAGGCCGGATAGGCCGCCGAGCGTGACGACAGGGGCGCCGAGGCGCGGGTGGAGCTCCATGATGAAGTAGGTGACGGAGATGGCCAGGAACGCCGTCGCCGCCCAGCCAACCGCAGCCACGGTCACGTAGCCGGCCGCGCGACCGAGCCATTCCCGATCGCTGTCGGAGTCGGTCTCGTAGCTCACCAATCCGACGAAAACCATTTCGGCGACGAGTTGCGACGCCAGCACCCACGGAATGCCGAACATGATTGGCAGGGACAGCTTGAACTCGCTGGACGACACGTAGGAGTTCATGCGGCTGAAGAGATAGGCCCCCAGTCCGACCAGCGCGCCGTAAACCAGTCCTGACGCGATCCAGGCGGCGAAATCCATGCGCGAGCGGCGGATCGGCCATCCGACGATCCATCCCGCGCCAAACAGGAATGCGCCGGCCACAGCGAGCGTGACGAGCGCGGCAGCGCCGCTGTTGGCGGCCCAGGTCGCCCCGAGCCGCGACGCGAACAGGATCGTGAAGGCGATGGCGGACAGAAGGCTCCACGCCAGATCGTTCCTGAGGAACGCGGATTGACCAACATTGTTGGGCGACGGGGTCGGTTGGCCGCCGGCCGACAGATCCGGCTTCTGGCGTTCCCGGCGTGTCGGTCGATGCGACGTGGTGAAGGCCTGTGCGAGAACCAGGGAGGCGGCGCCAATCAGGCCGATAATGCCGACCAGCCACGCGTCATCGTCGCCATAGGCGACGGCCACCGATACCGCGGCGACGAATTTCAGACACAGAAGCGCCAAGCAGAGGACGGGTATGATCACCAGCCAGTTCAGGATGAGGTTGCGGCCATAGAGTGCGATAGCCGTCCAGGAATCCGCCGACCCGACGCCCACGCGCGGAGTAAGGTAGTTGCTGTAGCCGCGCAGCCAGGAAATTTCCGGCGGCTCGACGTCGGGGCCGTCAGGGCGGCTGGTTAGTTCCTGCCAAACCTTCGGAAAATCGTCATAAGTTCGCCAGCAGGAGAGCCATGAGCCGATATAGCCTCCCCCCGACACGGTCGACAGGAACTGAAATCTCCCGAGCAAGGAGTCCTGCGGCTTTGCGGGATGGCGCTCATCCTTGCGCAACGTCCCGCTCGCAAGGTCGAAGGCCGCCAGGGCCTGAATCACGCCCAGACAGAAGGTGGCGCTTCGAATGCCGCCGCCTGACAAGCATAGGGCCGAGCGGTCGAGCCTGTTGAGCGAGCGATAAAAATCCTTGCGGCGCTTCACGTCAACGGCGCTGGCGTCCTCGCCGCTGCGACAGTCGGCGTCCCGACGGGTGCGCTCGCGTTCGCCCACTTGCCCGGTCGCCAGCGCCTTCAAATCCTCGACGCCGCGCTGCGGCCTTTCGGCGCTGAGCGCAACGACTTCCTTGGCCAGCGCCTGCTCAATCGACAGAGGCCCCATCGTCCCCCCTCGCAAATTGCCTGCGGCCAACTCCAATGATTTTGATCAGGAAGCCTGCGTCACACGATTCGAGCGCAACGGCTGTGACGCCTGTCACAATCCGGTAAATCGATGTATCCTTCGCGGCAATCGGAGACCCCCGCCTTGCATGGCCCTGATGGCCGGGCGGAACTGCGATCCAGGCCTGATGAACCTTGGCGGGATGGGCAGAACGAACGGGATGCGCGCGAACTGCCCGGGGACCCGGATCGGGCGATGTTCGGGAAGCGCGAATTCGCGCGAGAGTCTTCGAACAAGCAGGCCGGTCGAAGCGGCCGAAATTTCGCTCTGGCAATCCCGGAGTAGGCGTTCCATATTTCCGCAATGCAGACCACTTCCAAGCCCAAAGTGATTTTCGAACCGGCCCAGGTGAAGAAGGGCAAGGGATGGTGCGTCCGCGTGCTGTTGCCGCACGGGCCGCAGCCGCAGATCGACGGGTTCTACAAGCGGGCGGAGGCGGTCGCCTGGATCGAGCACGAATCCGGCGAGTGGCTCAAACGGTACGAGGGCGGCAAATACGCCTGAGCGCATCGGAGCGACGTCCGCCCATCGCCGACGACATTTTAACGCCGGGAGCACGAAGAGCGCGCCCGCGTACGTCGTGAAGCCATGGTTAGCTTTGGGCTGAAACCGATCGCTGGCCTCGGCGGGACATTCGACATAGATAAGCGCGCATGACCCGGCTGATCGACACCGTCGCGGAAGGCGTGATATCCGCGAAGCCCCGCCACCCCGAGAAGGCGCATCGGCCGGATCAGCCGGTCGCCCGCAAGCCGGCCTGGATCCGGGTCAAGGCGCCGGGCTCGCCGGTCTATGCCGAGACGCGGGCGCTTGTGCGCCGCCTGAAGCTCGCCACCGTCTGCGAGGAGGCGAACTGCCCCAACATCGGCGAGTGCTGGGAGAAGCGCCACGCGACCTTCATGATCATGGGCGGGACCTGCACCCGCGCCTGCGCCTTCTGCAATGTGGCGACCGGACTGCCGGATGGGCTCGATCCCGGCGAACCGGCCCGGGTCGCCGACGCCGTGGCTGCGCTCGGCCTCGCCCATGTCGTGGTGACCTCGGTCGACCGCGACGATCTCGCCGACGGCGGGGCAGGCCATTTCGCCCGGACGATCGCCGCGATCCGCGCCGCCGCGCCCGGAACGACGGTGGAAGTGCTGACGCCCGACTTCCTGCGCAAGGTCGGGGCGCTCGAAATCGTGGTCGCGGCCAAGCCCGACGTGTTCAACCACAACCTCGAGACCGTGCCGGCGAGATACCTCACCGTGCGGCCCGGCGCGCGCTATTTCCATTCCCTGCGGCTCCTGCAGCGAGCCAAGGAGCTCGACCGGACGATCTTCACCAAGTCGGGGGTGATGGTGGGCCTCGGCGAGGCGCGCAACGAAATCCTGCAGATGATGGACGACATGCGCTCGGCCGACGTCGACTTCCTGACGATCGGGCAATATCTGCAGCCAACGCCCAAGCACCATCCGGTCGAGCGCTTCGTTCCGCCGGAGGAATTCGCCGAATACGCCGCGATCGGCGCCGCCAAGGGCTTTCTGCTCGTGTCGTCGTCGCCGCTGACCCGCTCGTCGCATCACGCCGGCGACGATTTCACCCGACTCCAGGCGGCGCGGGCGGCGAGCGTTGGCAGGGGCGGCTAGGGATCCCTCCCAGGCCGGTCCACGGGCCGCCCGCGTCGCGCGTCTCCCCCTTCGACCAAAGGCTATGGTCAACCTCCGGTTGCGTGAGTCTTGCAATCTCACGAGTTGTGCATTATTTTGTTTACGACGATAACGCATCACCGGCATGTCTCTTGCCGGTATGGCGGCACGATGCTCAACACGGGGATTAAAATGGTACGCAAACTGGCATGGGCCGCAGCGGCAATCCTGGCGCTGGCCCCTCTTGAAGCCGGAGCTGCGACGCTGGCGTTCAGTTTTGAGACACAGGACGGCGTTTTTAGCGGGTCCGGGGACCTCACGGTTTCGAACACGCTCAATTCTGCCGGCGGATACGACGTGACTTCGATCAGCGGGACGCTCGGCGGCCCCGGCGGCGGCGCAATGGCGCTGGTCGCCAATCCGAGCCAGCCCGCCACCAGCACCGACAGCACGGGCTCGTGGTACTACGATAACGTCGTGTACAAAACGGCTCCCCGGCTCGACCTTTCGGGCTTGCTGTTCGAAGCCGGAGGCTTTGAATACAACCTTTTCGTGAGCGGAGCGGATTACTTCCTGTCGTCGCGCAACCCGGCCGGAAGCTACAATCCCGGCCAGGTCGTCGACCGGTTGACCCTCGCGGCGGTCCCGGAGCCCGCGACGTGGCTGATGATGGGGTTGGGCTTCGCCGCGCTCGGGCTCGGCGGCGGCCGGGCGTCGCGGCGCAGCAGCCGGGCGGCGTTCGCCTGAACCAACGGTCGCGCGGGCAGGGAAGGGAGGGCCGCCGCGAGGCGGCCCTTTTTTCGTCCGGCGCGCGCTTGCATTTGACCCCTCGCGCACGACGTTGTAGGCACGAAGCCGCCTTTGGCCGCCTTGGAGGCGACAGGCGAGCGCGTAGCTCAATAGGTAGAGCATCTGACTTTTAATCAGAGGGTCGTGGGTTCGATTCCCACCGCGCTCACCAATCAACCGTTTGGTTTGGCCGAGGCGGCGATCTCAATTGCGGACTCAAAATTGGACCCGCGGGAAGGGCGCGGCGTGTGAGCTTCGTCACAGCGGGCTCGTCGGCGACCCTGTATCTGTCAATGGTCAGGGGCGCGGGGACTCGCCGCTGATGAACCGGGCCGGAGCAGCGATGTTTCGGCCCGTTCTGATTCGACCTCGGCCGTTGGCGATCGAGCGCAGCGACCTTCCTTCAAGCGCCGCAATGCGCGCAATGACGTTGGACGCCGTCTGCGGCGACCACCCCTTGCGCTGCGGCGTGCGCGCGCCGCGCTTCGAGAGCGGCGCCTCGCGGACGGTCGGCGCGACCGATTCGGCATTTGACATCTTGGCAGCGAGCAGTGGCCCACGCGCCTCGCTCAGACGAATGCTGCCACGGACATCCAAATTGCCGTCCCCCATGCGACGAGAGCGGAACCGTAGATCATTGTGGTAGCTGTCTTGTGTCTGATAAGCCCTTTCGGCTTGAGTCGTCCCCGAAAGACGCCAGTGTGAACCCCAAGCTCGTCTTCGATCTTGCGTCCTCTGCTTATCAGATCGTCGTGTAGTTCCGAGTTTCGGAGATCGTACACGAGGAGCCCGAGTGTGGTCATAAGCCCAAGCACCGAGAATAACAATCGTGGCCCGAAGAATTTTTGTGAATCTCCGGAGCTGAGGAGTGACGCTAGCGCGACCAGAGACGCGGTGGGAACGAGCGCAATGAGTTTGAAGCGAACATCGACGAGCGCCCTCCAAGTTGTGCCGGTCTGCTCGTAGAGTTTAAGCAGCAAATCCTGATTGATGCACGGCGAGGCGTTGTCCTGAAGCGCAGGTTTGTCGGAGCTTTTGTAGGCCCGGTCCGTTTCAGCGCTCATTTGTTTCTACCTCGATACGCATAATCATGCGGGTCTCCGCGGAGCAGTCAAGCCGGGCGCAGCGGCTGCCGCTGAGGACACCCGGCTATGGCTGAGAAGGCTTCCGATCTCGGGCAATTCCGCGGCAATTGCGGCTGCGATGACCTCGCCGACGCCTGGAATCGAAACGAGGATTTCGAAGCGCGTTAAGCCGAGAGCGCCGACGCTGCGCTGAAGGCGCTCGAGACCCGGCCGGACGTGCGGCTGGTTTTCACCGATGTTCAAATGCCGGGCGCTTGCATGGATGACCTGGAAACCGTGGCCTTCTAGCGGGTTGGCGGCGTGCAGGCGCAGAAGCTCCTAGTCTTCGACCACAAGGATCACTGGCTGCGTAGCGTCGCCCATGCCAACCAATACGGGAGCGCGCGCAAAGGTTTCAGTCCGGACGGCGGCGAGCGCTTTGCCGGCCCGGAGGGCAGAGGGAAGTCCTGGCGCCGCTCGCGATTCGGCCGAAGGGAGAGTGCGCTACGGAACCTGCTCGAGTCTGCGATGTTCATGAGCTGCGCTGCCCCAACGGGGACAGACCCATTCTCTTCGCTCGAGGAGGTAACGATGCAGTACCGGGTGCAATTTCTCGACGGCCTGGACAACATCCTTCGCGAATTGCAGGCGGACGGCCGAAGCGCCGGGACCGCGTTCCTGCGCGCCGCGAGCATCGCCTGGCCGCCTCACGCCATTCGGGTGCGCGTGCTCGACCGGCATGGACGCGCTTCCGTTTCGAAGCCCTGGCGCGCGAACGACGCCTAAAGCAAGATGATCTCGGTTCGACGGAGCTCGAAACCGATCAAACGCGGCGAGACGTCCGTCGGAAACTCTTGCGCGTTTCTTCTGCCTACCGGAATCCGCTGTGGGGCGGCAGTTCAGCGGGGGCGCCGGCCCATCGGTTCGCGCCTAGGTTGCATGAAGCCGGCGCAGTTTCGGCTTTTCCCCTGCTCCGGCGCCCACCGGCCCTGTATTCATGCGAAACAGGGCGGAAATCTCCCCTGTTATTTGTTACAGTACGCATATGTTACGTTGCGGCTGATTGTGTTACAACCAACTGAAAAGACAGTCATTTTCCGGACGTCGCCAGTCTGACGAGCGCGGTGTCCACCCTGTTAATTTCACGAGAACAGGGCAAACAGGGGAAAACCCAAGCCCTGGGACTGCGACTGTTATCGGCAATAGTCGCCGAATGTGCCGCCACCCGTCACATTTGGGGCGTCGGCGCGCGCGAAACGACAGGCGCCGAAGGCGCTGTGACCCCTGTCACTGCGCGCTCGGGCGCGTCGTGCTGTTTTTGAGAAAGCCGCGAAGTGGCGCGGCGACGGATGAGGAGATCGAGATGTCAAATCGACAGCGGCCGCACGAATTGCGGCTCGAAATCGGGGTGGAGGCGGATGCGCTCGTGTCCGACCTTGGGATCGAGGCCTATTGGGTCGCGCTCCGGCGCGCGCACGAGGCGAGCAGCGACGCCATGGCAAGGGACTGGAGCGGCGTCGCGCTCGCCATCGCCCGCAAGACTGGGCAGCGCCCCGCGTCGCTGTTTTCGATGATGCTCCAGTGACGGGCGAAGACCGGCGCGCCGGCGCTCGGAGCGGACCGGAGAGATGCGCCCTCCGAGCCGGGCCCGAGGCGAGCGGCGCGTCGACGGCGTTCCATCGCCCGATCCAATATTTCTGACGATTGTTCTAATGCAATTAATTACAAGGCGGTGTTGACGATACTCGAGCCGCCACGTTACGATCTTCCAACGAACTGGGTGGTTGTCATTGTCGCGGCGCGCAGAGTTTCTTCCGGTCTTCATCGTCGCGAACCGCCTGGGACTAAGCGTCGGTTTTCTCGATCATGCGCGGCGCGCCGGTTTCGGGCCGCCTTTCCTCAGAATCGGGGGAGAGCTTCGCTATCACTGGCCGAGCGTGGTCCTCTGGTCGGTCCGTTGCGGGCTGCCACTGGCCGAGGCTGTCGTCGCCGCGGAGGGATCGCGCGAGACGGCCTGAACTTCAAGGGGCGGATGGCGCGCGTCGGCCGGCTTAGGGCCGGGCGGGGATGAGAGACGATGACCTTAGCCGACGAAGGATCCGGACGAGCAGCGCGGCCCGCGTTCAGACCTCGTCCGACAGCCCGATGAACATCGTCCCCGAGGCGATGGCCGCGAGATCGCACAGCGTGTCTAGGCGGCCGCCGAGCGGCGCGATTAGGTTGAACCCCAGGGCGAAAAGCACGGCGGCGAGGACTCCGCCCAAAATCAGACCCCAGGCTCAAGGACAATCTCCGACCGGTCGAAATCGCGCCCGCGGTGCGCCCGATGAGCCCGGGCCGGCGCGCTGACGTTCCGAATAGGAGCCAGTCGGAGCGGCGCCTGACGGCGCCACAAGCCGCAGCGATTGCCGCAGTCACAGCCCCGACTTCGTTGCGCCGCTGAGTTTCAGCCAAACGAACCCGGATTTCGGATCGAAGGCCGTCCCGCCAAACGGTCGCAGAGAGGACCGCCGAGCCGAACGTCCTGGCTGCCTCAGCGCTGCGGCCTCTCCTCGTCGATGAGGGTCGGAATGCCGAGGACGGAGGACAACGGCGTCGGGTTGTCGCTGAGCAGCGGCATGCCGAATAGATTCGAAAAGAAGAAATCGTCCGCATCGCCGTGCTCTGGCTCATCGGGGTGAAGGCGACAAACCCTGAGGCGCGGGCCGTGCTGGTTTTCCTGGCCGGAAGGGCCTCTTCCGGGCCGGCGTCATGACGTGTCTTGTCACGTTTCGAGGAGGCAGCATCGGGGGTGTGGTTCCTGTCCATTGCGAATGTCCCGTGAGAGCGCGCTCCGGAATGGGGCGCCGATCATCCCCAACGTGGCTGTGGAAGGGTTGTTCGCGCCGCGATGGACCACCATGCGGCTGTTTGTCGCGTCGAATTGGCCGAGCTTTCGGGGAGAGGCGGTTTCCGCGGCGAACGTGTTTACAGAAGGCGCCGAGCGAATGTTGCGGGCGTCCGGATTGCCTTGACAAGTGTCAAGATAATATTACAGTGCGAGTGTAAATTAGCAAAGACAAAGGACGGCGACCGCCTTGCGCATTCTCCTTGTCCATCCCAACTATCATTCAGGCGGCGCAGAAATCGCGGGGAACTGGCCCCCGGCCTGGGTCGCCTACCTAACCGGCGCGCTGAAGACCGCGGGCTATCCCGACGTCCGGTTCATCGACGCGATGACCAACAACCTCACTGACGAAGCGCTTGCGGCGAGGATCACCGAAGAGCGGCCCGATATCGTCGGGGCGACCGCCATCACGCCGTCCATCTACAAGGCCGAGCGCGCGTGCCCTTCCCGGGGCTGTGACACTGCTCGGTGGCGTCCATGCGACCTTCATGTTCAAGCAGGTGCTGAGCGAGGCGCCGTGGATCGATGCGATCGTGCGCGGGGAGGGCGAGGAAATCCTGGTCGAGGTCGTCCGCGCGATCGACAGCGGAGAATGGGCGACGCGCCGGCGCGGGATCAAGGGATTGGCCTTCGCCGAAGAGGCGCCGGGCGGCTCCCGCATCGTCGCGACCGAAGCCGCGCCGACGGTGAAGGATTTCGACGCCATCGTCCCGGACTGGAGCATTCTCGAGTGGAGTAAATACAAATATATCCCGCTTAACTGCCGGGTCGCCATTCCCAACATGGCGCGCGGCTGCCCGTTCACCTGCTCCTTCTGCTCCCAGTGGAAGTTCTGGCGCGACTACCGTGTGCGCGACCCAAAGAAGGTCGTGGACGAGATCCAACAGCTCTACGAGAAATATGACGTGCGGTTCTTCATCCTCGCCGACGAGGAACCGACGATCAACCGCAAGAAATTCGTGCAGTTCTGCGAGGAGCTGATCGCGCGCAGGCTTCCGGACAAGATCCAGTGGGGCATCAACACCCGCGTGACCGATATTCTGCGCGACGAGCAGCTGCTGCCGCTCTACCGCAAGGCGGGCCTCATGCACGTGTCGCTCGGCACCGAAGCCGCGGCGCAACTCAAACTCGACCGCTTCAACAAGGAGACCAAAGTCGCCGACAACAAAAAAGCGATCAAGCTGCTTCGCGACGCCGGCGTCGTCGTCGAGGCTCAGTTCATCGTCGGTCTCGAGAACGAGACCGCAGAGACCCTGGAAGAGACCTACCGCATGGCGATGGACTGGAAGCCGGATCTCGCCAACTGGTCGATGTACACGCCCTGGCCGTTCATCAAACTCTACCAGGAAATGAGCGACAAGGTTCAGGTGTTCGACTTCGAGAAATACAATTTCGTCACCCCGATCATCAAGCCCGAGGCGATGGAGCGAGGCGAATTGCTTGACCGGGTGATGAACAACTATCGTCGTTTCTACTTTCAGAAGGCGCTTTTCTCTTATCCCTGGGCGGGGACCGGCCAGCGCCGGCGCTACCTGCTGGGCTGCCTGAGGGCGTTCCTGAAGGCGGGTTTCGAGCGTAAGTTCTACGACCTCGGCAAAGTCGGCTACTGGGGGCCGCAATCGAAAAAGAAAGTCGACTTCCACTTCGATCAATCGCGCACGATCGCTCCCGCCCAGGTGGCCGACTGGCAGGCGAACGCCGAACGCTCGCGCAAGGCGCAGGCGGGCATGACGGATGTCAAGGCATGCGGCGGGGGATCCGAGCAGATGGACGATGCAGATGAGCCTCGCGCAACAGCTTACAACTGAGCAGCGCGGGCGCCACTCGGCGGACGAGGATGCGCCGCACGCCGGCCAGATCGGACCAAACGCCGCGACACGCCTGATCGAGGTGTTGCGCCAGGACACGGACGCCGCGACCGTCGAACGCATCTTCACGGCGGCGGATGCGCGGGAGTGGCTTTCCGCCTCGCCGGTGACAATGATCGACGAGCATCGCGCCGCGCGCCTGCACAAGGCGACGCGCGCCTGTCTGGGCCCGCGGAGGGCCGACCGGGTGCTGCGCGAAGCCGGATCGCTGACAGCGGACTATTTGCTTCGGGCGCGAATCCCAGGCTGGGCGCGCTTCATTCTCGGCGCGTTGCCGCCCGGACCCGCCGCGCGCGTGCTGACCCGGGCGATCTCTGCGCATGCGTGGACATTCGTGGGAACGGGCAAGTTCTCCCACGCGTTCGACGGCGGGCTCACTTATGAAATCCGCTCGAACCCGCTCTACGCCGGCGAGACAGCGACGGAACCCCTGTGTGTGTGGCACGCTGCGGTGTTCCAGAGACTGTTTCAAGCCCTGGTGTCTCCCGCGGCGAAAGTGAGAGAAACCCATTGTTGCGCGCGCGGGGACTCGTGCTGCCGGTTTACCCTGGATTGGCGCCGCCGATGAGCGAAGCAGAGGAACTGGTCGTCCTGGTGGACGGAGAGGACCGCGAGGTCGGATTTGCCGGGAAGCTGCTCGCGCATCGCCTCGGTCAGCGCCACCGCGCCATTTCCGTTTGCGTGATCGACCCGCGGGGTCGCATGCTGTTGCAGCGACGGGCAGAGGACAAATACCACTCTGGTGGGCTGTGGACAAACGCCTGTTGCACCCATCCGCGACCCGGCGAGAACGCGCTCAGGACTGCCGAGCGGCGCCTGCGCGAGGAGCTGGGCATCGGGTGTTCGCTCCGGTTTCTCAAGTGCACGCATTATCGCGCCCCGGTCGGACATGACTTGGTCGAAGACGAAATCGTGCATCTCTTCCGCGGCGACTACGGAGGGAAAGTCGAACCGGACCCCGGTGAAGTCTGCGGCATTGCGTGGCTCTCCCGGGAGGACATACAAGCCGACATCCGGGCGAGGCCGGATCATTATACTTACTGGTTCAAGCATTACGTGGAAGCGTTCGGCGACCTGCTATTCGATCCTGCCCCGGCGGCTCCTCCGGAGAGACGGCTGCATCGGAACACATAGGCTGGACCGCGAGGGGCCGGATGGTCTAACAGCGGAGTCGGGATCCGGGTCGCCATCCGCGAATCGACGTCGTCGAAAGGCGAGATGGCAATTGTCAGGAGCACCGAGGCAGGCACGGGCACGTTGAACTGCGCCAAACCTTGAAGGCGATGAGCGAGCTGCTGCGAGTTCGGCCGGACATCACGCTGGCCGTAGATAAAGACGGGGTCATCATGAGCGCCGCCTCCGCCGAGGCGTTGGCGGCGGAATCCCTGTCGCCTTGGGGGGGCCTGCGCTGGAGCGATACGGTTTCGCCGGAATTTGTTGGAGAAATCGAGCAGACGATCGACGAGGCCAGGAGCAAGAAGGATCACTCCCGCTTCACCGTCAGTCAGCGATTCCCGAGCGGCCGGGAATTGCCGATTGAATATACGACCGTCAGTCTTGGCCCCGGGGCAGGATTCATCGCGGTCGGAAAAAGTCTCCAGGCGGTTTCCGAACTCCAGTCGCGGCTTTCGCATGTGCAGAAAGAGCGCGAGCAGGATTACTGGAAGCTCCGGGAAATCGAGACGCGCTACCGCGCCCTCATGGACGCTTCGTCCGAGGCGGTGGCGCTCGTGAGGGTCACGAACCTGCGGGTGGTCGAGGCCAACGTCGTGGCGACACGGGCGCTCGGGCTGGTTCCGGGCGGCGAATTCTATCCCGACATGTTCGAGCGCGATCGGAGGGCAATGCTGGCCATGCTCGAGTCGGTCCGAATGAAGGGCCGCGCGCCGAGCATCGCGCTTCATCTTTCCGGCGACGACCTGTGGAGCCTCAGGGCGAGCATGATCTCGAGCGAGGGAGGCGCGTTCTACCTCCTGCAAATGTCGCGGCTGCGAGGGTCGGAGTCGCCCGTTCGCGACGCGGCGGCGCTCGACGCCGCCGACGCGTTTGCGGTCGAGGTCTTCGTGCAGCGCATGCCGGACGCCTTCATCGTGGTGGACCGCCAGGGCGTGGCGAGACGGGCGAACTACACTTTTCTTGATTTCGTCCAGACGGGCGTCGAAAACGCGGTGGTCGGCCAGAACGCGAGGCGCTGGCTCAGCCGGCCCGGCGCGGACATCGCGACGATTCTCGAACTCGTGCGCCGTCACGGCAGCGTCCGCGCGTTTCGGACGACTCTCGAGGGCGAGCTCGGGGCCGCTACCGAAGTCGAGATTTCCGCGGTCGCCGATCAGATCGGCAATCCGCAATTTTTCGGCCTGTTCCTGCGCGACGTGACGCTGCGCGCGGTCGAGCGCGAACGAGAGCCTCAGGCGATCGGGCCGCCCGACTCGACTGACGACGGCCCGCTGGAAGACAGCGTGCGAAGTTCGATCGAGGCGATCGAACGCAGGCGGATTCTCGATGCGCTCGCCCAAACCGGTGGCAATCGCACGCTCGCGGCGAAAACGCTGAGGCTCAGCCGTCAGAGCTTGCATGCGAAGCTGAAAAAATACAGGCTGGGGCGCTTCTAGCGCGGACCGCCCGACGCCTCGTCGCGGGGCCCGTTCGCATGTGTCGTTGGAGTCTTGCTGACCGGTCCGTGGATCGTCTCGGGGTCGTCGGCCGTCACAGGAGGGGAGGGCATTGACCATCTCACCACCGCCGCCAGCATTCGGCGCGGCGGATCTGTCGAACTGTGAGCGCGAGCAAATCCACCTCGCGGGGTCGATCCAGCCGCATGGGGCGCTTCTGGTCGTGCGCGAGTCGGATCAGGTGATTGTTCAGGCCAGCGAAAACGCCGCCGCCAATCTCAAACTCGAGATGACATTGCAGGGCGCCGGGTGCGTGCGCTTGGCGGAAACCTGTGGGATCGCATGCACGGGCGCCTCGCCGACAGCCTGAGCGAGATCCCGGATCGCCCTGCGGTGCCTTGTCGGTCAGCCCGCGCGCCCGTCCAACGCCCTCATTCATCGCGCCGCCGGCGGCGAACTCGTGATCGAAATCGAGGACGCCGGCCCGCCGACGGACTTTTCCGGCTTCATCGAAACCGCTGTCCAGACTGTCGTTTCCGCGACCACACTCGAGGCCCTGTGCGACGACAGCGCCCGCATCTTCAAGGAGCTGACCGGCTACGACCGGGTGATGATCTACCGCTTTGACGAAGCCGGTCACGGCGAGGTGTTTTCGGAGACGAAAAAGCCCGACCTCGAAGCGTTGCTCGGCAACCGCTACCCGGCCTCCGACATTCCCCAGATCGCGCGCCGCCTGTACGAGCGCAACCGCGTGCGCCTGCTCGCCGACGTCCATTACAAGCCGGCCGCTTTGTCTCCGCGGACGTCTCCGATTTCCGGGCAGGAGCTCGACATGTCGCTGTGCTTCCTGCGCAGTGTTCCCGTCCACTCCAGTATCTCAAGAACATGGGGGTGGCTGCGACGCTCGTCGTCTCGCTGATGGTGGGCGGCCGGCTGTGGGGCCTGGTGTCCTGCCATCACTACTCGCCGAGATTTCTTCACTTCGAGCTGCGTTCGGTTTGCGAGGCCCTGGCCGAGGTCATCGGCACCCGAATTGCGGCGCTGGAAAGTTTTGTCCAGGGCCAGGGGGAACTCGCGGCGCGCCGTCTGGAACAGCGAATGGCGGAGTGGGTGTCGCGCGACGGCGACTGGCGCGGGGCGCTGTTCGACCGTTCGCGGCCCCTGTTGCTGCCGCTGGGAGCGACCGGCGCCGCGCTGCTCTTCGAGGGCGAGATCATCACCACCGGCGACGTTCCCGCGACGGAGCAGATCCGAGAGATTGCGCGATGGGTCGGCCCGAAACTCGAGCGCGGTCCCTTTTCGACGTCCTGTCTCGGCGAGCAGGAGCCCGCCTTCGCTCCCGATGCGGGCGTCGCCAGCGGAATCGTGGCCGAGCGCATCTCTGGAGAAGCCGACGAGATGCTGATCTGGTTTCGAAATGAGCGCGTGCGGACCGTGACCTGGGGCGGCAATCCGTTCAAGCCGCCGTCCGATATCGACGATCCCAAAGAGCTGTCGCCGCGGCGCTCCTTCGCCCAATGGCGCCAGGTGGTCAAAGGGACGTCCGAGCACTGGACGGCGGCGGACCTTTCCGCGGCCCGCCTCATCGGCGCCAGCGTCACGGATGTCGTGATGCAATTTCGCGCGGTGCGGGTGCTGATGGCGCAGGAGCAACTCGATCAGGTCCTTCGCCGCGTTCGCGCATCCGACCAGCAGATCGTCGTGGCGGACGCGCGAGGCTCGATCCTCGAATGCAACGCCGCGTTCAGCACGCTGCTCGGCGCCGATCATGGCGCGTTGCGCAGCCTCGAGGACTTGCCCGACTTCTTCTCCGATCCGGACGAGGCGCGACGGAAACTGAGCGCTCTCCTGACCAAGGGATGGCCGTGGCGCGGCGAGGCGAGGCTCGAAGGCGTGCGCGGCGAAACGAGGCCCGTGCTCGTGCGGGCGGACGCGGTCCGTTCGTCGCCGGATCGGGTGCTGGGTTATGTCCTGCTGCTCGCGGACCTCACTGACCGAAAGGCGGCCGAAACGGCGCGACGTCGCTTCCAGGAAGGCATTCTCCGCAGCCATCGGACCCTCTCGCGTCGTGTCGACTCGCACGTGCGGGCTAAGATCCATGATCTCATGTCGGCGGTGATCGAGAACGCACAGCTGGCCGCTCTCGAAATCACGGACGGCGCCGACCCGTCCGCGATGCCCGCGCTCCTGGAAAGCGTGAAAACTTCAGTCGCTCGGACGGCCGAAGTGCTCGAGCAGCTCGTCCGCGATCAGCACGACGTACCGGCGACGAAATCGCTGCGGGAATCCCCGTGACGCGATTCCGTGTCCGCCTTTCCGCCGTCCCGTCGGCGCTCGTTCTCCTCGAGGCCCGACGTTCGCCACGCACTGCGAAGCGCGACGGCGGCGGCGCATGAGCGAATGCACGCCCACCCGGGATTCGCCGCCGCGGCTGCGGGCGGAATCGCTCTTGACGACTACCGGATGCTGCTCGCGCGGCTCTACGGATTCCACCGGCCATTCGAGACCCTGTTGCGTGAAGGCGCAATGACCGAGCGGACTGGAATCGACGTCGCCGAGCGGGCTCGGTCCCCGGCGCTGGCCGCCGACATGGAGATCCTCGGCGTCGACCGAAACGTGATCGGGCATTTGCCGACCTGGTCGCCGCAACGCCCGCTTTCCGATGAAGGCGCGCTCGTCGGCGCACTTTATGTCCTCGAGGGATCGACCTTGGGCGGCGTGCAGATCGCGCGGTCTTTGAAACGCGCCGGCGGAGAAGACATCAGGCGCGCACTTCGGTTCTTCGAGGGTCATGGAGATCGACAGGGCGCAATGTGGCGCGGCTTCGTGCTCAGAATGGAAGGGCTAGGCGGACGGCCCGAGGCGGTCGCCGGCGCCGTCGAAGCGGCCGTCTGGACGTTCACGGATTTCGAGGGCTGGATGTCGGGATGGCGGACGCCGCTCCCCGACGCTTTCCGGTGATCGGCAGTTCGCGTCAGAGAATGGCGCCCTGCCTCAGCAGCAGGTGGGTAGCGAGGACCGTCGCAGTCGGCGCGTCGAATCCGGCCGCGTCGGCCCCGACCTGATCCACCAGCTCATGCCTGCTGTTGAACGCGGCGCCTCCGACTATCACGCCGATATGCGGATTGAACGATGCGCGCCGCCGATCCGATCCGTGTCGCTGCGCTCAACGAGACGCCAACCACGCCGATCCATTCCTCCGCCACGATCTTGACGATCTCATCCTCGGTCCGACCGAACGCGAACGAAACGGTCCAGCCGTTCGCCTCCAGAAACTTGCCCACCATCTGGAGGCCGAAAATATGCGGCTCTTCCGGCAGGGCCAGCAACACAGCCCGGCGCTGCAGATCCACGCCTGTCAGCCGCCCGGCGGACTCGAACTGGTTCATGAAGGACTGCAACCTCCCGACTCCCACCGTGACGTCGAAGAAGTCGCAATAATCCTGGTTCCAGAGCTCTCCGAGATGGTGCGCAGCGGGCGCTACGAGTTGGGTAAAGAGCGTCGCAAAGGAATAGCGCTTCGTCAGCGCCTCGAGATATGCGGCGGCGGCCCGCTCGTCCTTGCCGAGGACGAACTTCGCAAGTTCCTTCGACTTCGTGGCGCAATGGCGTCGATTCTGCCGCCGCCTCGCCCGAGCCACGATCGAGGAGGACAAGCCTTGGGACGATTTCCGACGCGATTGCGTCTTCGAGGCGCGACCGGATGTCCCCCCTGTCGAGCCTCTCCAGCGCTGCTCCGGAAGCTCCAAATTCCGCGGGACGGGGGCAGGCTTCCCCATGCTGAACTGACTCGCGGTATGCGTCCACGGCCCCACTCCAAAGACTCTCTTGAGTTCCCTTTCGGCATTCACCCTAAGACATTGAACTCAACATTTCTGCGCTTGTAAATGTTAATTGACATCCCTCTCCCCATGTAAAGACAATTTGTCGCAGGGGACGGCAGGGCGCCGCCATGGGGACCGATTTTTGGCCGCCAGGGATAGGTGAAAAGCGCTCCACATCATTCGGGTTGCGAGCGGCGTGCCAAGGGCTGAAACCAGCCCTTGGCGCCATCTCACGGCGAACCGAAACCGTTTCAGGCGTTGCGCCTGCCCGGGGCAGCCTCGACCGGCATATGATCCTTGGCCTCCTCCAGTGGCGGCAGGGACGCCATGACTTTGGCGACAATGCCGCTGGCGTCGAGCCCCGCTCGCGCATAGAGGCGCTCCGGCTTGTCCTGCTCGAGGAAATGGTCGGGCAGGGTCATCGTGCGGACCCGGACGCCGCGGTCGAGCAATCCGGCTTCCGACAGGTGCTGCAAAACGAAGGCGCCAAATCCCCCGAGCGACCCATCCTCGATGGTGATCAGCATTTCGTGCTCACGCGCGAGATGTTCGATGAGCTCGGTGTCGAGCGGCTTGGCGAAGCGGGCGTCAGCGACCGTGGCCGAAAGTCCGCGGATCGCGAGTTCGTCCGCAGCCTTGAGACAGGCCGCCAATCGCGTTCCTAGCGAGAGAAGGGCGATCCGCGACCCCTCGCGCAGGATGCGTCCGCGACCGATCGCCAGCGGCTCGCCGCGTTCGGGCATCTCGACCCCGACGCCTTCGCCGCGCGGATAGCGGAACGCGATCGGACCGTCGTCGTAGGCAGCCGCGGTCGCGACCATATGGACGAGTTCCGCTTCGTCGGCAGCGGCCATGACCACCATGTTGGGAACACAGCCGAGATAGGCGACGTCGAAGGCGCCAGCATGGGTCGCGCCGTCAGCGCCGACGATTCCGGCCCTGTCGATGGCGAAGCGAACCGGCAGACGCTGAATCGCGACATCGTGGACGATCTGGTCGTAGGCGCGCTGCAGGAATGTCGAATAGATTGCACAGAACGGCTTGAAGCCCTCCGCGGCGAGGCCGGCGGCGAAGGTGACCGCATGTTGCTCGGCGATCCCGACGTCGAATGCGCGTTCGGGAAACTGTTCTGCAAAAAGATCGATCCCCGTGCCGGCCGGCATTGCCGCCGTGACGCCGACAATTTTTTCGTCTTCGCGCGCCGCGCGGATGAGGCTCTCGCCGAACACCGTCGTATAGGCGGGGGCGTTCGATTTCTGTTTCATCTGCGCGCCGCTGACCACGTCGAAGGCCGTAACGCCGTGTAGCTTGTCGGGCGCTCCTTCCGCGGGCGCGTAGCCCTTGCCCTTCTTCGTCACCACGTGGACGAGGATCGGGCCGTACTCGGAGTCGCGGACGTTCTCGAGAATCGGCAGAAGGTGATTAAAATTGTGTCCGTCGATCGGACCAACGTAGTAGAAGCCGAGCTGCTCGAACAGTGTGCCGCCGGTAAAGAAGCCGCGCGTGAGCTCCTCGGCCCGACGGGCGTGTTCGAAGATGAATTTCGGCATCTTGCGCGCCAGATGCTTTCCGCTTTCCCGCAGGTGACGATAGGTCCTGCCCGACAGGAGTCGCGACAGATAGGACGACATCGCTCCGACCGGCGGGGCGATCGACATGTCGTTGTCGTTGAGGATGACGATGAGCCGCGAGTCCATCGCGCCCGCGTTGTTCATCGCCTCGTAAGCCATTCCGGCCGACATGGCGCCGTCGCCGATGACGGCGACGATATTGTTCTTTCCACCGGCAAGGTCGCGGGCGACCGCCATGCCGAGTCCGGCCGAAATCGACGTCGACGAGTGACCGGCGCCGAAAGGATCGAACTCGCTTTCGCTGCGTTTGGTGAACCCCGAGAGGCCTCCGCCCTGGCGCAGCCTGCGGATCTGGCCGCGTCGGCCGGTGAGGATCTTATGTGGATAGGCCTGATGGCCCACATCCCAAATCAGCCGATCGCGCGGGGTGTCGAATACGTAATGCAGCGCGACGGTCAACTCCACGACCCCGAGCCCGGCCCCGAGGTGGCCACCGGTGATCGACACCGCGCCGATCGTCTCGCGCCGTAACTCGTCAGCGAGCGCCTGCAGATCGGCTTTGGGTAACCGCTTCAGATCGTCCGGGAACTGGACCGTGTCGAGCAGGGGGGTCGGGTTGTCTTGCACGGGGATCGGCCTTTCGCGCCTCTACCGGAGAATGCCGCCAAGCCGGCGGTGGGCAGGCGGATGCGTCGCGCCGCGGAATTGCTCGGCGAGGTCCGTCACATGCGCAACCAGCGATGCGGCAAGGGAAGCCGCGATCGTCGCAACCGCGGCGCCGCTGAGGGCGAAGCGCAACGCGAGCAGAAGACAGGCGCCCGAGGCAAGATTGGCGACCATGCCCGTCACGGCCGGACTGCGGCCGGTCAGAATGCGCAACGCGAGAAGCATGAAGGCTTCGATGGCGACCAGCGCGAGGATCGCGTCGATCGCGCGCCCGTCAGCGAGATAGGCGGCCATCGCTTCCGACCCTGCTGCGGAGCGCCGCGTCGGCTTGCCTTCCGAACGGCTTGTTCAATTGGACGACCCGCCAATTCAGCCAGCCCGCGAACGTCACCCACGCAAGGTAGGGCGCGAGCAGCCAGGCGGCGAGGCTCGAGATCTCCGCGGATAGGATGATCAGCGCGAGAATTGAAAGCCAGAAGGGGAGGAGCTCGACGAACGCCCAGTCCGGACGGCGCAGCTTGAAAAAGAGCGGGCTCCAGAGGACATTGAGGACGCCGTTGACCGCATAGAGCGCCAGCAGCCAGGATCGCGCCTCCACCGTCGGGGCGCGCTCCCAGCCTACGATACCGCTCGTGGCGACGAGACAGAAGATCACCGTCCACGCCGGACCGAAGAGCCAGTTAGGCGGACGCAGGCTCGGGAACCTCAGGCTCTCGTACCATTCGCCGACGTCGGTCATCAGGCCGCCGATGATCGCCACGACCAGCACCGCCGCTCCCGCCACGGCAATCTCAGCGGCCCGACCCGAAAGCGCCTCGATCATGGCGGGACAAGCCTCAGGAGGTGCGCGAGATCCTTGAAGAAGACGCGGACATGCGCGAGCGGATCGCGTTTCGGCATGCGCTTGTTCATATAGGCGTCCCAGGTGAGTCGCTGGACGTCGGGGTCGCGGCACATGGTGACGAAGCGCTCGCGGCGCTTGTCGTTGCGGTACCAGAAGTGTTGCATGATCCCTAAAATCCAGAACACCCGTCCGTGTTCCTTCATGAACCGCTTGCGGGCGAGCGCCAGGGCGCGACGGTCGCAGGTCGCGACCGCGAGTTCCGCCGCCTCTGCCGCAAGGCGTCCGCCGAGCATCGCGTAGTAGATGCCCTCGCCCGAGGCGGGCGCGACGACCCCTGCGGCGTCTCCCGCCAGCACGACGTCGCGTCCGTTGTCCCAGCGGCGCAGCGGCTTCATCGGTATAGGCGCGCCTTCGCGACGGATCGTCCCGACCTCAGACAGATCCGTGATGGTCCGCAGGGACCGAACCGAGGCCTTCAGCGAAAAGCCCTTTTGAGCGCTGCCCGAGCCGACGCTCATCGTGTCTCCGTGCGGGAATATCCAGGCGTAGAAGTCCGGCGAGAGCGCGCCTTGATAATGGATTTCGCAGCGCGCGTCGTCGCCGGCGGTTTCCCTTCGAGGGGTCTCGATCACCTCATGGTAGGCGAAGACGAACTGTCCGCGATGGCCGCCGGGGACTTCCTGTCGTGCGACGGCCGAGTTCGCGCCGTCGGCGCCGATGACGACGCGCGCCTTCACCGAACTGAGCGCGTCGGCGTCGGAGGCGCCGTTAGGCCGAAAATGGACGCGCGGCGACCCGTCCGGATCGCGCGTGATTTTTTCGAAGCGCCCGGTTAGCCGCTTGGCGCCGGATTGAGCGGCGCGCGCGCGCAACCACTCGTCGTACTCGTCGCGGTCGACCATGCCGACGAAGCCGCCGTCAATCGGCATGTCGACCCGCTGTCCCTTTGGCGACACCATCGTCGCCATCTGAACCCGCGCTTTGAGCAGGCTCGCCGGTATCGCGAAATCCCGAATGAGGCGAGGGGGGATCGCGCCTCCACACGGCTTGACGCGCCCGGCCCTGTCAATGAGCGCGACGCTGCGGCCGCGACTGGCGAGATCGTTGGCGGCGGTCGCGCCGGCGGGCCCTCCGCCCACCACCACGAAATCGAATGTCTCTTCATCCGCCATGGCGTTCGCGCCTTCCCGCCCTTGCTCAGGACCCTGCCGGGATTGCGCATCCCGGCTCCACAGTCAGATTGGGAGATCGTTGCGAACGACGCTGCGAACTCGAACTCGCAAGTCCCGCGGCGCAGAGGAAGAGCCCAGCCTCGGCCGCGAAGACGAGCGCATAGGCGGCGAGGGGCGTCGCCGACAGGGCTCGCCCGATGTCCACGAGCATCGTCGCAGAAACGCCGCCGAGCCCGAAAGCGATCGCTTGCGCCGCGCCCCACAGTCCCATCCTTGTGCCTTCGCGGGCGGCGGCGCCCGAGCCGGCGAGACGCATCATCGATCCGATCGCGGCGACCGCGAAGACGCCGTTGGAGGCGCCGAGCGCAAAAACGGCGCCGAGGAGAGCGCTTGGCTGCGACAGGAACCCGGTCATGGCGACGCTCAGGAGCGCGAGCGCCGAGGCGACGCAGCCGCCGATCGTCCAGAGGCGGAGAGACCCGAGGATCGGGCCGCCGATCGCCGAGGCGGCGATCGCGGCGCTCAGCATGCCGGTCAGGACCCCGGCGTGCTGCAGGCCGGCGAGCTTGGTCGTGGATCCCGGCGTCATGCCGAACACGAGTCCCGCAAAGGGTTCGACAAGCAACTCCTGGGCGCTGTAAGCAAGCATGGATACGAAGATGAAGATCGTGAACCCGCGCGCAGCTGGCTCCGCCCAGACTTCCTGCAAGGCGTCCACGAAGCGCGAAGCGCCCGGGATCTCGCGCTGCGGCGCGCTTGGCGAGGGCGCGCGGCCTTCGACGCCCCAGATCGCGAGCGTCGCGATTGCGAACGCGGTCGCGCAGACGGTCGCAGTCACGGCGATCAGGCGCGCATTGGAGAAGGGGTCGAGGAAATGTCCCGCGAGGGGCGCCGAGATCGCAAAGCCGAGGATCATCATCATCCAGACTGCGGAAGCTGCGGCGGCGCGCCGACGCGGCGCGACGCGGGAGGCCAGCATGGCCAGAACCGACGTTCCCGCGGCTCCCGCGCCGACGCCGACCATGAGGAAGGACGCCCCTGCGATCGCCAGGCCAAGCGGCCGGGACGAGGCGGCGAGAGCCGTCCCAAGCGCCGCGCCGAATCCACCGAGCGCGAGCACGGCCATGCCGCCGATGATCCATGAAGTCCGCCGGCCGCCGACGTCGGAGCCATAGCCCCAAGCGGGCCGCAGGATCTGGATGGCGTAATGGGAGGCGACGAGAAGGCCCGGGACCAGCGCGGGGAGCGCCAACTCCACCACCATCACCCGATTGATCGTCGAGGTCATCAGAACGACGATCGCCCCGAGCGTCGTCTGCACGAGCCCGAGCCGCGCGATGGCGATCCAGCCGAGAGGCGCCGGGTTCATAGGCCATCCATCCCGACCGAGCGCAGAGCGAAGGCGCTCGTCAGCATGCCGAGCACGTAGAGCGTCGTTCCTGTCGCGTTGTAGGCGGCCGCCTGCTCGCGCGGATCGGCGATCAGGCGCCGCATGAGGACGAATTGCCCGATCAGCAACGCCGAGACGGCTGAGGCGTATATCGGTCGTCCCCATCCGATCAGGAGGCCGATGACGATGATCTGGGGGACCGCCATCACCACGCAGGCGAGCCGAACCGCGCGATCGACCCCGAGCTGGACCGGCAGCGAACGCACGCCGAAACGCGCGTCGCCGTCGATCGACTTGAAATCGTTGAGCGTCATGATCCCGTGCGCGCCGACGCTGTAGAGCAGAGCAAGCGCGATGATCCTGAGATCGGGAAGGCTCGCCGCCATGACCGCCGCGCCAGTGAACCAGGGCAGGCCTTCATAAGCGATGGCGACGGCGGAATTGCCCCACCATCCGTTCTGTTTCAGCCGCATCGGCGGCGCGCTATAGGCCCATGCGAGCGCGAGGCCGACGACGGCCGCAAGGAACACCCACTTTCCGAGCGACAGCGCCCAAGCAAGCGACAAGGCCGTCCAGAGGCAGGCGATGTAAAACCCCCACCGGCCTGGAATTCTGCCAGAAGGGATCGGCCGTTCGGGCTATTGATCGCGTCGACGTCGCGGTCGTACCAGTCGTTCACCGCCTGGCTTGTCGCGCAAACCAGCGGGCCGGCGAGCGCGACCCCGGCAAGAACCACGGTCCAGCGCGCCGGGGCCGGGAAGCCGCTTGAGACGACCCCGCATCCGAACGCCCACATCGGGGCGAACCACGTAATGGGCTTGAGCAGTTCGAGAACGGCGGTCGGCTCAGGGTTCCGCATGCGCGGAAGGTAGGCTTGTCATATTTTTGTGTCAAGCAATATTGACACATGTCAGGCGCTTTGATCGTCTTCCAAGAGCGACAAATGGGGTCCGATCGCGCCGCCTAGTGTCGTGTCAGTAACATTTCGACTCTGTCCAAATGAGCGAATCGACATTCAATCTTGTTTTTCGCTTTTTAATTCTTCTGGTGTTGACGACGCGGCCCGCGCGGAAAGCGTCGGGCAGGCTGTGGATCAGGCTCGAGATATCCCTGCTTTCGACCCAACAGGGAACATTATTTCCATGATTGGCAGGTTTAATACCCTGTTCGGCCGCGTAGGGAATTCTTTTGGAACCGCCTAGAATCGTTGGTTTTTTGGCGGGCGTTTTTTCAGAGAATCGGTCGAAATGCGGGAAATTCGCTGCATTCTTCTCTATTCACGGGAATTTGGCCCACCGCCCCGGCTCCCTCGGGGTAGTGTTGCATCGCTGCGCTTCGACCCCTCCATGCGGGGCGAACGCCAACTCTTCCGATGATCAGGATCGAAACGTCAAAGTCGCCGCACTAATTCGAATCCCCGGCGCCGTCGAGATCGCCGAGGCCATAGCGGCGCAGCTTGGCGTAAAGCGCCTGGCGGCTCAGTCCGAGCATTTCGGCGGCGGAGGCGCGATTGTCGCGCGTCAGTTCGAGGGCGGCCTGGATGCAAAGGCGCTCGATCAGGTCGGTCGTCTCCCGAACCAGGCTTTTCAGCGGCGCGCGCCCGACAAGATCCTTGAATTGCTCGACGCTGCGGGGCAGTTCGCGGCCGCCCAACGCCTCGCGTCCGACGCGCCACCCGGAGGTGCGGATGGTCAGACCAAAGCAGGGCTCCGGCGCGCCGATGGCGACGGCGACAATCTCGACGTCTTCACTGCCACCGAACTCGCCCCGGACAACCGTCGAGAACTGGCTCACGCTGCCATGTGCGCGCAGGTTGGCGAACAGGACGTCGATTTCGACGCTGGGGCGCCCGAGCCACCGCTCGATCGGCTCGCCCTGCACCTGTAGAATGTTCGCGGTCTGCACGAGATCAAGAAACGCTGAATTTGCGAACAGGATCCGGCGATCCGCCCCCATGACGACAAACGCCTCGGGCATCGCCTCGATGACCCGAAGGACGCTCGCCTCTTCCGAGGAGGGCGCGACCGCGTCCCCGAGCCGGGAAAGCAGAACCAGAAGATGCGCTGCTCCGTCCTGCCGGTAGAGCGAGCCGGTCAGCAACACCGCGGTCTGATCACGTTCGAGTTGGACGTGGACATTACCGACCCTCGAGGCGACGCGCGACGCCGAGAGAAACGATTGAACCGCCTGACGACTCAAGTCGGCGAACAACGAGCCGAATGCGTGGCCTTGCAGTTTCTTCGTTTCGACGCCGATCAGGGTAGAGGCCGCCGGGTTCGCTTCGATGATCCGGTCATTGGTCGAATCGACGATCAGAACCGCTTCCGACGCGAGCTGAAACAGGAGCCTGTAACGCCTCTCGGCGCTTCTGATGCGGGCGTACTCGCGCTCCATCGCCTGTTGCGCCTCCGCCAGCCGGAGTTGCAGAACCGCCAGCGAACGCAAGTCCCTGCCGATCGCGAGAACCCGCCGATCGGCGCCGAAGCGTATGGCGCAGTAGCGAATCGGTACATCGGCGCCTTGGTCCCTGGAGTGGTTGACCTGTCGCCAGCGGGTTGGCGCGAGATAGGCGGCATCGCGCAAGAGATCCTCGATCTTCGGCCGGCTTTCGATCGTCACCACGTCGAGGAATCGCCGGTTGAGCCACTCGCGGCCGAACGCATTGGCCAAATCAGCATCCGAAAACGCAAGGTCGACAATGATCCCTTGATTGTCGATAACGAGTGCGACGTCCGCCGAAGCGGCGATCAGAGCGCCTGCGGTTTCCGCGTCAATCGCGTGGAGCGCCTCCATCGGGGCCGAGAAGCGAGCCAGCGGCGCCGAGGGGCTTGCGGCTGCAATCACGAGCGAATCCCATCGTCTGTGTTGAATCGAACTGACACTCGCAACGTGCTCATATCCTTACACGTAAGCGCTCTTCTCCAACAAATTCCGTGCGAGCGCAATTGCCCCCGGAGCATCGGCGGCGGCTGCGTCCGCGCCGACCGCGGTTGCAATCGACGGGTCGTCGGAGACGACCGGGCCGCCGACGAGAATCCGGATCGAGCGATTGCGCGAAGCTCGCCGAGCCGCGGCGGTTGCCTGGTTTAGGCGGTCGACGAAGCGACGACAGCTGATGGAGCAGCCGATCACATCGAAATCTTTGGCTTGCGAGCGCTTCCGCCACACCTTCTGCTTCCGCGCGCTCGACCTCCCAGCCCCCGCTTCGAAAGAACCGCTGCGCGATATCAAGTCCGATGACATGGGTCTCGCCCGGCGCGGGGGCGAGCAGAATGCGAAAGCCGGTCCCCGGCTGCGATCCGGGACTGTAGTCAGCAAGCAGACCATTCATTGCGATTTGGAGCCGGTGCAGACCGATCGTCACCTGGACAAAATCGCAAGCGTCGGCCTCCCAAATCTCACCGAGCCGCCGCGCGACTGGGCCCAGAAGCTCGATCAGAACCGTCTCGGCGGTCATGCCTTCGCGCAACACGGTCTCGACGATCGTCCACGCGGCGCCGGCATCCGAACCGAAAAGCGAAGACGTCAGGTGGTCGACGAGAGAGGCCGAACTGGAAACTTCCGGGCGCCGCAATGTCGACCGTTGGTTTGGGGCCGCGAGGATCCGCCCGCAGGAGATCAAGAGCTTGGGAATGACCTCGGACTTGAGCAGACGGACGATCTCGGACCGAGAGTTTCGCGTTTCCGCGGCGGGCATTGGCCGAATGTCCGGACGCTGATGCAACGGTCGCTCGTCAGGGTGGGCGATGGCGACGCCGCCAACTTCCTCCATCGACGCACCTCTTCCATAGGCCGCCGCCAAGCGTGCTTTCCGGGTATCGCTCAGACTGGCAAGCAAGTTATGGTGTAAATTAAAAAATACGTCAATCTGAATTGACAGTCGCCGTGTCAGAGTCCTAGCGTAAGCGGGAGACCCCCCGGCTATGCCGGGGTGGCAGTAGCAGTTTGACGTTTCCGGCAGTCCACCGGTGAAGTTCCAACGTGAGCAGCCACTCACACGAAAGGAACTCCACCGATGGACGAGTACGAGAGCCTAAGCCACACGACTTGGGACTGGAAATATCATGTTGTCTTCATACCGAAATGTCGACGCAAGACGCTGTATCAGGAGTTGCGCCGGCATTTGGGCGAAGTGTTCCGCAAGCTCGCGCTTCAGAAGGACTCGAAAGTTGAGGAAGGGCATCTGATGCCCGATCACGTGCACATGCTGCTTTCAATTCCACCGAAATATGCGGTGTCGCAGGTGGTCGGCTTCATCAAGGGCAAGAGCGCGATCCACGTGGCCAGGGTTTATGGAGAGCGCCGACGCAATTTCGTCGGGCAACACTTTTGGGCCCGCGGCTTTTTCGTGAACACGGTCGGGCGCGACGAGGAAGCGATCCGCGCCTACATCCGCAATCAAGAGAAGGAAGACCAGAGGCTCGAACAGATGAACCTCTGGCGTTGACAACGCCACCTTCAGGTGGCGCCAACTCAAGGGGGCGCGTTAGCGTCCCCTCCTACCGCTTCGAGCGGTTCACTTCGTAAAGCCCCCGGCTTTGCCGGGGGATACTTACAGTTCGACTGTCCGCGTCGTCTGGGATCCTAATATCCACAGACAGATAGAGGTAATAGATACGGGAATCCGGGTCAATGGCGGCAGGGCGGCCACCAGAAGCGAAATCCAAGTCGCTGTACACGGCTGAGGAACGCCAAAGGCGTGACGCGTCCAAGTGGACCCTCGTGCAGGGCGTGCTGGCCCCGTTTCAATTCCTTGTTTTTCTGGTCAGTCTCGCCCTTGTGCTCCGCTTTCTTTGGACCGGTCATGGCCAAGCGGCTGCGGCTGTTTCCGTGGTGACAAAGACAATCACGCTTTACGCGATCATGATTACGGGGTCGATCTGGGAAAAAGACGTCTTCGGCAGGTACCTCTTCGCCCCGGCCTTCTTCTGGGAGGACGCTTTCTCGATGCTCGTCCTCGCGCTTCACACCGCCTATCTCGTCGCGCTGTTCGTCGGCCTTCTGGACTCCGCGCGGCCTGATGCTGCTCGCGCTAGCCGCCTATGCAGCCTATGTCGTCAATGCCACGCAATTTCTCCTGAAGCTGCGGGCTGCCCGATTGGACGGCGAGCGACGCGCCAACGCCTATGCGTCTCAAGCCGGAGCTGCGCAGTGAACGTCCCTGACTCCGATCGAGCGGAGCGCTCCGCTGGTGGATGCGAGACCGCGCCGGTCCTGCGGGAACGCGGGCAGCGCGAAGTGTTTTGCGGGCTGACCGGCATCGTCTGGCTGCATCGCAAGATCCAGGACGCCTTCTTCCTCGTCGTGGGCTCGCGGACCTGCGCGCACCTCCTCCAATCGGCGGCCGGCGTGATGATCTTCGCCGAACCGCGCTTCGCCACAGCCATCCTCGGTGAACGGGACCTTGCCGGAATCGCCGACGTCGACGACGAACTCGACCGCGTTGTCGGCAGGCTCCTCGAGCGCCGTCCCGACATCAAACTGCTTTTCCTCGTCGGGTCCTGCCCGTCGGAAGTCATCAAGATCGATCTGAAACGGGCCGCGGCCCGGCAGTCGTCAGGCACGCCCCACGGGTCCGCGTCCTTGCCTATTCCGGCAGCGGCATCGAGACGACCTTCACCGAGGGCGAGGACGCGTGCCTTGCCTCGCTTGTCCCCGACTCTGGCCGACGACCTCTCCAACGCGCGAGCCCAATCTCCTGGTTGTCGGCGCGCTGTCGGATGTCGTCGAGGACCAGTTCGCGCGCATCTTCGATGCGCTGGGCATAGGTAGGCGTTCGATTTCCTGCCGATGCGACGGTCGGCCGAAGCTCCGCCGATCGGGTCCGGCACACGCTTTCTTCTTGCGCAACCCTTCCTCGCGCGACAAGCGCGCGCACTGGAGGACCGCGGCGCGAAGCGGATCGCCGCGCCGTTCCCGCTGGGAGAAGAGGGCACGACAGGCTGGCTTCGAGCGGCGGCGCTGGCTTTCGGCGTCTCGTCCGAGCGTTTCGAAATGGCGACGACCGCAGGGCGAGAGCGCGCAGAGACGGCGCTTGCACGTCATCGCGAGCTGTTGGACGGCAAGCGCATCTTCTTCTTCCCCGATTCGCAACTCGAAATTCCTCTCGCGCGCTTTCTTGCGAGTGAACTCGGCATGGCGCCTATCGAGATCGGTACGCCGTATCTCAACCGGACGCTCCTCGCAGACGAACTCGCGCTGTTGCCGCCGGGCCGACGCTCAGCGAAGGCCAGGATGTCGAACGGCAACTCGACCGTTGCCGGGAGGCGCGCCCGGATCTCGTGGTCTGCGGGCTTGGGCTCGCAAATCCTCTGGAGGCGGAGGGCATGCGACCAAATGGTCGATCGAACTGCTGTTCACCCCGATCCAGGGCTATGAGCAAGCCGGCGATCTCGCCGAACTGTTCGCGCGCCCGCTGGTTCGTCGCTCCAGGCTGGGGGTCTAGGCAATGGACCTGACGCTCTGGACTTACGAAGGACCTCCCCACGTCGGGGCGATGCGCGTCGCGACGGCGATGCGCGGGCTCCATTTTGTGCTGCATGCGCCGCAGGGCGACACCTACGCCGACCTGCTGTTCACGATGATCGAGCGCCGCGGCCAGCGGCCTCCGGTCACCTACACGACTTTCGAAGCCCGCGACCTCGGCGGCGACACGGCGGAGCTCTTCAAGACCGCGGCGCGCGAGGCGTATGAGCGCTTCAAGCCGCAGGCGATGATCGTCGGCGCGTCCTGCACGGCTGAGCTCCTGCAGGACGATCCCGGCGGCCTGGCGAGGGCGATGGACCTGCCGGTCCCGATCATGCCGCTCGAACTCTCCGCCTATCGAAGAAGGAGAATTGGGGCGCCGCCGAGACGTTCTACCGCCTCGCCCGCGCGCTCGCCGGGCCGCGGCGGGACCGTCCTCCCGAGGCGAGGCCGCCAGCTGCAACCTGCTCGGGCCGACCGCGCTCGGCTTCCGCCATCGCGACGACGTCCGCGAGATTCCGGCAGCTTCTCGGACAGCTTGGCGTCGACATCCATGTCACCGCGCCGCTCGGCGCGAGCCCCGAAGACCTGAGCCGTCTCGGCGAAGCCGATTTCAATGTCGTCCTCTATCCCGAAATCGCGCTTCCAACCGCGCAATGGCTCGAGCGCGCGTATAGGCAGCCGCACACCAAGACCGTGCCGATCGGCGTCGGCGCGACGCGAGACTTCATCGCGGAAGTGGCGCGGCTCGCCAAGGTGAGGCCGCGCCAAGCGACTCGACGAACGGCCTCGCGCCTGCCTTGGTATTCGCGCTCGGTCGATTCGACCTATCTGACCGGCAAGCGCGTCTTCATCTTCGGCGACGCCACCCACGCGCTCGCCGCCGCGCGCGTCGCCGAGGCCGAACTCGGCCTCAAGGTTGTGGGCCTTGGAACCTACACGCGGGAGTTCGCCCGCGAGGTACGCGAGGCGCGGCGAGCTCTCGGCGTCGAGGCGCTGATCACCGACGACTATCTCGAGGTCGAGGCCAGGGTCGTCGCTCTGCACCCCGAGCTCGTGCTCGGCACGCAAATGGAGCGGCACGTCGCCAAGCGACTTGGGATCCCTTGCGCCGTGATTTCCGCCCCTGTTCACATTCAAGACTTTCCAGCGCGCTATTCTCCTCAGATGGGTTTCGAAGGGGCTAGCGTTCTGTTCGATTCCTGGGTTCATCCCCTGATGATGGGCCTTGAGGACCATCTCCTGACGATGTTCCGCGAGGACCCGGAATTCCGCGACGATGCGGCGCCGTCGCACCTCGGGGGCGTTGTGCGCGCGCCCTTCGCGGCGGAGACCGGGCATCCGGTTGAACGAACCCTGATAGCGCGCCCGCCTGCTGACGTCGTGATGGATATTGAGTCGCTCTGGAGCGCCGAAGCCGAAATGGAATTGAAGAAGATCCCGTTCTTCGTCCGCGGCAAGGCTCGCGGCAATACCGAGAAATTTGCGCGGGAGCGCGGTTTGGCAACGATAACCGTCGGGACGCTTTATGACGCCAAGGCCCACTATGGACGCTGAGCGCGCCCAGTTGCGTTTTGTGATTGTCACGCTTGACCATCATTTGGCGGGAGCTGTCGACCGCGCGCGGCGGAACCTCGCGGCCGAAATCCCGGGTCTGGATCTGTCCTTCCATGCCGCCGCCGACTGGAATTCTCGCGAGGCCCTGAATCGCTGCATCGAGGCCATCGGCAAGGCCGACATCATCGTTGCGACCATGCTCTTCATGGAGGAGCACGCGCAGGCGGTGCTGCCGGCGATCCTGGCGAGGCGCGACCATTGTGACGCCGTCTTCGGCTGCATGTCGGCTCCCGAAATCGTCAAGATGACACGCGCCGGCCGCCTCAACATGGACGGCACGAAACGCGGAGCCTTCGATTTTCTGAAGCGCCTGCGCGGCAGCGGGAAGCCGACGGAAACCGGCGGAGCCAAGCAGCTTGCGATGCTGCGCCGCATCCCGCGCATTCTGCGTTTCATTCCGGGCCAGGCACAGGACTTGCGCGCCTATTTCCTCACGCTTCAGTACTGGCTCGCGGGATCGGATGACAATGTCGCCAATCTCGTGCGGAACGTGTCAACGACAATGAGACGCCTGGGTTGGTAATTTAGGCTTGGATTTCAGGCTTGATTTGGGGCGGATTGATCCAGACGGCGGTTGGCTTGTCGGGGGGCGAGGGGATGTTTTTCACGAACCGGTTCGGGTTGGCGAGAAAAGCGTTTTCGAGGGTCTGCTTTCGGGCGTCGTAGATTTCGTCGGCTTGTCCGTAGTGGACTTGGTTTGGCGTCATCAGGCCGATTCCGAGATGGTGGTGTTCGGCGTTGTACCATTGGAAGAACCTGCGGCAGAAAGCTTTGGCGTCCTGGATGGAGCCGAAGCGTTCCGGGAACTGAGGCTGATATTTGCAGGTTTTGAAGAGGCTTTCCGAGAAGGGATTGTCGTTGGATGTGTAGGGCCGGCTATGGGACTTGGTGACGCCCAGGTCGGCGAGCAACAGGGCGGTGGCCTTGGCTTTCATGGAGGGTCCGCGGTCGGCGTGCAGGGTGAGCTGGCCGGGCAAGACGCCGTGCTTGGCGGCGGCGTCCTCGAACAGCGGTTTGAACAAGGCGGCGCTTTCGGCGTCGGCGACGAGCCAGGCCACGACCCTCCGGCTGAAGATGTCGATGATCGCGTAGAGATAGAAGTAGGTCCATTTGGCCGGTCCCATCAGCTTGGTTATGTCCCATGACCAGACCTGGTTGGGGCCCTCGGCGATGAGTTCCGGCTTTTTGTAGACGGGGTGGCGCAGCTGTTGGCGACGCTCCTTCACCTCGCCGTTCTCGTGGAGGATGCGATACATGGTCCGGATCGAGCAATGATAGAGGCCTTGGTCCAGCAACTCGGCGTAGACTTCCGCCGGGGGTTGGTCGACGAACCGAGGTTCGCGCAACAGATCGAGGACGGCCTGACGCTCGGAAACGGCCAGCGCCCTGGCGGGACGAGGGCGCGGACGAAACGGCGCGGGAGGGCGCCGGGCTGTCGCAGTCCGGCGATGGAAGCTGGCGCGCGACAGGCCCAGCGCCGCGCAGGCCGCGCCGATCAGCCCGCCGCCGGGCGGCAGGGCCGCCACGGCGTCCATCAGGACGCCTCGTCGCCGGGCATCGACAGGCCCAGCAGCAAAGCCACTTTTTTTTGGATTTCGACGATCGCCTCGGCGCGCTGCAAGCGCAACGTCACGCTCTTGTAGTCGCGCTGCAACTGGGCATGTTCGGCCGCCAGCGGGTTGGGCTCGGCGACCTTGGGGCCGCGCTTGACCGCCTTCAGCGCCTCGCAGGCGCCGGCGTCGCGTTGCCGACGCCAATCCGTCAACAGCGAGGAATACAGCCCCTCGCGCCGCAGGATCGCGCCAATGCCGCCCGGCCCCGCCTCATCGACCTGGCGAAGTATCCCAAGCTTGTAGGCGGTCGTGAACGTCCGACGGCGTGGCCGGTCGGAGAGTTCAGGCGAGGCCGCCGATGGCGCCGCAACAACGCTCGGCCTACGGCCTCCCTCTGTTGCGGAGCCATCGGCAAGAGTCTTTTCGAAGGGGATGAGCGGCATGACCATGGGAGGATGTGACCTCAGCCCTCAAGGGTAAACTCCAGGGGGGCGTTTGTCTCATCGTCATTGGCACGGAGGGGTGCGCTTCCTCGCCAACCGCTACGCGAGCGGACCCAATGCAGCGCTACGCGGCAGGATGAAGGCGCTTGCGCCGGTCGACTATCCGGAGGTCGGGGTCTACCACCCCCGCGCGGTTCCACGCGTCGCGGAATCGATCGGCGCGCTTCCGAAAGCCCCCGGAGAGGCCCGCGGCACGGTTGGCCTTCTTCTGATGCGTTCCTACATTCTGGCCAACAACACCGCCCACTATGACGCGGTTATCGAGGCGCTGGAGGAACGCGGTCTGCACGCAATTCCGTGCTTTGCCAATGGCCTCGACGCCCGTCCGGCCGTGGAGGCCTTCTTTCGCGGGAGCGGATCGCTCGCGATCGACGCGCTCGTGTCCCTGACCGGGTTCTCTTTGGTCGGCGGACCGGCCTACAACGACTCGAACAGCGCAACCGAGATGCTGGCGTCTCTCGATGTTCCCTACATCGCCGCTCATGCGCTCGAGTTCCAGACGATGGAACAGTGGGAGTGCTCCGATCGTGGGCTTTCCCCCGTCGAGGCAACGATGATGGTTGCCATTCCCGAACTCGACGGCGCCACCTCGCCGATCGTATTCGGCGGGCGGTCGACCGAGGCATCCGGCGCAACGACGCGCGATATCCGTCCGCACCCTGAGCGTGTCATGCGCCTCGCGGATCGGGTGGAGCGGCTTGTTCGGTTGCGCCGGACGAATCGTGCGCTGCGCAAGGTCGCCGTCGTCCTTTTCAATTTCCCGCCCAACGGCGGCGCCACCGGTACGGCGGCGTTTCTATCCGTCTACGCCTCGCTTCATCGCCTCATGTTCGCGATGCGGGCGGACGGTTACAGCGTCGAGGTTCCCGAAACCGTCGACGATTTGCGCGAGCAGATCCTGCTGGGCAACGCGGCGCGGCTCGGCACAAACGCGAATGTCGTGGCTCGCGTCGCGGCCGACGATCACCTGCGGCGCGAAACGTTCCTGCGAGAGATCGAAACGCAATGGGGCCCGGCGCCTGGCCGTCATCAGACGGACGGGCGGTCGCTTTTCGTGCTCGGCGCACGGTTCGGCAATCTGCTCGTTGGCGTGCAGCCTGCGATGGGTTACGAAGGGGACCCGATGCGTCTCCTGTTCGAGCGCGGGTTCGCTCCGACGCACGCCTTCTCGGCCTTCTACCGCTACCTCCGCGAGGACTTCGGGGCCGACGCCATTCTCCATTTCGGGATGCACGGGGCACTTGAGTTTATGCCTGGCAAGCAGGTGGGGCTCTCCGCTTCCTGTTGGCCCGAAAGGCTGATCGGCGCGGTCCCGAATATTTATCTTACGCGGCTAACAACCCTTCGGAGGGCGCGCTCGCCAAGCGCCGATCGGGGGCGACGCTTGTCAGTTATCTAACTCCGAGTTTGGCACAGGCCGGGCTATATCGCGGGCTCCTCGATGTGAAGGCGTCGGTCGATCGCTATCGGATGAGCGATCCGGTCGCGGAGGAAGAGCGGGAGCGTCTGGCGGAACTCATCCAGTCGCAGGCGGCGGCGCTTGATCTGGCGCCCGCGTCTCCTGTTTGGGGCGGCGTCGCCGGAGAGAAAATCGCACAGCTTGGGCGAGCGATTCTCGAACTCGAGTACACGCTAATTCCGCACGGAATGCATGTCGTCGGAGAGCCTTCGAGCCCGGGCGAGCGGATCGAGACGCTGACGGCGATCGCAGAGACGACCCACGGACTTCGAGGTGCCGACGTAGCCCGAGGACCAGAACTACGTTCGCAAGCACGCGCTGGCGCATCAGGCAAAGACCGGCTGCGATATCGAAGACGGCCGCGCTACGCGTGTTCAGCAACGCCGAGGGCGCCTATGGGGCGAATGTCGGAATGCTTATCGATGCCGGCGTCTGGAGCGACGAGGACGAGATTTCGCAGACCTTTCGCGGCGCAAATGCTTCGCCTATAGCCGCAAGGGCGATTGCGCAGCCCGTCTCGACCTGCTGGAGAGCGTGCTCGCGACCGTCGATTTCGCCTATCAAAATCTGGATAGCGTCGAACTCGGCGTCACCAGCATCGACCATTACTTCGACTGTCTCGGCGGCATGGGGCGCGCCGCGGCGCGCGCGCGGGCGGGCGTGTCGCGCCGATCTACATTTCGCGACCAGACGCGCGGGGAGGGCAAGGTTCGCACGCTGAGCGAGCAGGTCGCGCTCGAAACCCGCACGCGTATGCTCAACCCGAAATGGTACGAGGGCATGCTGAAGCACGGCTACGAGGGCGTGCGGCAGATCGAAGCCCACGTGACCAACACGGTCGGCTGGTCGGCGACGACCGGTCAGGTCGACCCATGGGTTTACGAGCAGATCACGCACACCTTCGTTCTCGATCCGGAAATGCGGCGATCGGCTCAGCGAGCTCAACCCCGCCGCTTCGACCAAGCTGACCAACCGGATCATCGAAGCGCACGAGCGAGGCTACTGGAAGCCCGACCAGGAGACGCTCGCCGCGCTGCTCGAGGCCGGCGACGAACTGGAAGACCGCCTTGAGGGCGTTAGCCCGGGGATTGCCGCATGAACATTCCGCTCAGAAACGCAAGGCCCGCGGGCTCAGTGCCAGGTCGAGCTCGATCCCAATATCGAGATCGGCACGGCGAAGGTGTTCGCGATTTACGGCAAGGGCGGGATCGGCAAAAGCACGACCTCGTCCAATCTCTCGGTCGCCTTCGCCAAGCTCGGCACACGGGTCCTGCAGATCGGCTGCGACCCGAAGCACGACTCGACCTTCACGCTGACCAAGCGCCTGGCTCCGACGGTGATCGACGCGCTTGAGTCGGTGCAGTTCCATAGCGAGGAACTGCGGGTCGAGGACTTTGTCGCAACCGGCTATGCGGGCGTCATGTGCGTCGAGGCGGGTGGGCCGCCAGCGGGAACGGGCTGCGGCGGCTATGTCGTCGGCCAGACCGTCAAGCTTCTCAAGGAGCACCGGCTGCTCGAAGACACCGACGTCGTCATTTTCGATGTGCTCGGCGACGTGGTCTGCGGCGGCTTTGCTTCGCCGCTCCAACACGCCGAGCGTGCGCTTGATCGTCACCGCGAACGACTTCGACTCCATCTTCGCGATGAACCGGATCGTCGCGGCGATCGACGCCAAGTCGCGAAACTACGAGGTGCGTCTCGGCGGCGTCATCGCCAATCGCAGCGCCGACACCAACGAGATCGACCGCTACAACGCCGCCGTCGGCCTGAAGCGCGTCGCGCATTTCCGCGACCTCGACGTCGTGCGGCGCAGCCGGCTCAAGAAGTCGACGCTGTTCGAGATGGAGCCGTCGCCGGAACTCGAGGCGGTGCAGAACGAATATCTCTCGCTCGCCGAGCGGCTCTGGGCGGGCGTCGATCCGCTTCCGGCGAAGCCGATGAAGGACCGCGACCTCTTCGAATTCCTGGGCTTCGATTGATGACCAGCGCGACCTACTATCGCCCGCCGCGACGAGCTCGAACACTATTTCGACCGGACCGCGGTCGAGACGTGGAAGCGCATGACGTCGGACGCGCCGGTCAGCCGCGTCCGCGCGACGGTGCGCGCCGGGCGCGACGCGATGCGCGAGACGCTCCTCTCCTGGCTGCCGGACGACCTGCGCGGCGCGCGCATTCTCGACGCCGGCTGCGGGACGGGCGCGCTCGCGTTCGAGCTCGCGCAGCGGGGCGCAGAGGTCGTCGGCGTCGACGTTTCGCCGACGCTGGTCGAACTTGCCCGCGAACGGGCGCCATGCGACCTCGGGCCGGGCTCGGCGACTTTCGCCGTCGGCGACATGCTCGATCCCTCGCTCGGCGCTTTCGACTACGTCGTCGCGATGGACAGCCTCATCCACTATGAGGGCCCGGATATCGCGCGAACGATCGCCGGACGTTCGCGGCGCGGACGCGAACGCGATCATCTTCACCGTCGCGCCGCGCACGACCGGCGCTGACCGTCATGCATGCCGTCGGGCGGTTCTTTCCCCGCGGCGATCGCGCGCCGGCGATCGCCCCGATCTCGCGACGCGGCGCTCGAGCGGCGCTTCGCCGACACGCGGATCTCGAAGGCTGGCGCGTCGCGCGCGAGCGAGCCGGATCGACAGCGGGTTCTATATCTCCCAGGCCATGGAGGCTCGCTCGCACATGAGCCGCGCGTCCGCCGCCATCGTTCAGGGATTCATGCGGCTCGGGCCGCAGGTGCTTCCTTTCGCCGACGCGGCGACGCCGGAACTGCCGCTGTCGCGGCTTCTGCGCCTGTCGCTCTTTCAGGTGACCGTCGGCATGGCGGCGGTGCTGCTGATCGGCACGCTGAATCGCGTGATGATCGTCGAGCTCGCCGTGCCGTCATGGATCGTCGCCTGCATGCTGGCGTTGCCGCTGCTGTTCGCGCCGTTGCGGGCTTTGATCGGCTACCGTTCCGACAATCATCGCTCCGTGCTTGGCTGGCGGCGCGTGCCCTTCATCTGGTTCGGCACGATGGCGCAGTTCGGCGGCTTCGCGATCATGCCTTTCGCGCTGCTCATCCTTTCCGGCGACACGACGGGCCCCCTCTGGGCCGGGCAGGTCGCGGCGGCTCTGGCGTTCCTTCTCGTCGGCGCCGGCCTGCACACGGTTCAGACAGTCGGACTCGCTCTGGCCACCGATCTTGCGCCCGAGCGCGCGAGGCCGCGCGTTGTCGCCCTTCTGTGCGCCATGCTGCTCGCTGGGCATGGCCGTCAGCGCGGTCGTCTTTGGCTTGCTGCTGGCACATTTCAGCGAGGTGCGACTCATCCAGGTCGTTCAGGGCGCCGCGGTCGTCGACGATGGTTCTCAATTGCGCCGCGCTCTGGAAGCAGGAGCCGCGCAACGCCAGGCCTGCGACGGCCGCCCGGCGCGCGCCGGCTTCCGCGACGCCTGGAACGCCTTTGCTGCGGCCGCCCGCACCCGCCGGCGGCTCATCGCGACCGCGCTCGGCACCGCAGGCTTCAGCATGCAGGACATTCTGCTTGAGCCCTATGGCGGAAAGATCCTGCATCTTCCGGTCAGCGCGACCACGGCCCTGACGGCGATGCTCGCGCTCGGAGGCGGAGGCGGCCTTACGCTTGCCGCGCGCCGCCTGAACCGCGGCGCGGACGCCCATCGGGTCGCCGGATCGGCGCGCTGGTCGGCATTGTCGCCTTTGCAGCGTCATCTTTTCGGCCCCCCTCGAATCTCCGCCGCTCTTCGGCCTTGGCGTGGCTTTGATCGGCTTTGGCGGCGGCCTGTTCGCCCACGGCACGATGACGGCGTCGATGGCGTTCGCAAAGCCCGAAGACCGGGGCCTCGCGCTTGGCGCCTGGGGCGCGGCGCAGTCGACCGCAGAGCTGGTCCCGGTTGTCTGGACAGGATTCCGCGAAGGTTGAGTGGACTGCTGCCGGGGTTGGTCCTTTGCGATTTCGCGCGCGGGGCGTGACGGAGGGAGGGCGGAGCCCGACCAGAGCACGCCCAGGGCGCGGCAGAAAATTCATGCCGCCGCCACGAGGGATGGTGGCGTGAAGTAGGCCTCGTCCGGCGTCTTCCGGTCAAGGCTCGAATGGGGGCGCTGACGATTGAAAAAGTCAAGATACCGGCTCAGCGAAGCGCGCGCTTCGGCGACGGTGTCGTAGGCTTTGAGGTAGACCTCCTCGTACTTCACGGATCTCCAGAGCCGCTCGATGAAGACGTTGTCGCGCCAGGCGCCCTTGCCGTCCATGCTGATGGCGATCCCATTCTTTTCGAGGACGCCGGTGAACGCCTCGCTGGTGAACTGGCTGCCCTGGTCGCTGTTGAAAATGTCGGGCTTGCCGTGTTTGCCAATGGCCTCCTCGAGAGCCTCGATGCAGAAGCCGGCCTCCATCGTGATCGACACCCGATGCGAAAGCACGCGCCGACTGAACCAGTCGACGACGGCGACGAGATAGACGAAGCCGCGCGCCATCGGGATATAGGTGATGTCCGTCGCCCAGACCCGGTTCGGCCGCTCGACCGTCACACCCTGCAGCCGATACGGGTAGATCTTGTGGCCGGGCGCGGGTTTGGACGTATTCGGTCGGCGATAGATCGCCTCGATTCCCATGCGCTTCATCAGGGTCGCGACATGCCGGCGGCCAATCGCAAGACCCTCGCGGCCCAGAAAATCGCGCAGCATGCGGGCGCCCGCAAACGGACGCTCCAGATGCAGTTCGTCGATCCGCCGCATCACGCGCAGATCTTCGGGCGAGACCGGACGCGGCTTATAATAGACCGCGCCCCGGCTGATGTTCAAAACTTTCGCCTGGCGGGTAATCGGGAGATCGTGCGTCCTGTCTATCATCGCTTTGCGCTCAGCAATCCCGCCTTGGTGAGCGCGCCTTCCAAAAAATCGTTCTCCAGCGTCAGCTCTCCAATCTTCGCATGAAGCGCCTTCAAATCGATCGGCGCCGGTCCAGCCTCGACTTTGCCATGCCCGAAAACACCAGCCGCGCCTTCGAGAAGCTGACCCTTCCATTGCGTGATTTGATTGGGGTGGACATCGAACTGCTGCGCCAACTCGGCCAGCGTCTTCTCGCCCTTGATCGCGGCCAAAGCCACTTTCGCCTTGAACGCCGGCGTGTGGTTCCGACGGGTGCGCTTCGTCATCTGATCTCCTAATTCGCGACGAGAACCCTCGCCGCCGTCAGGCAGAAAATCCACTCAACCGACTGTCCTGATTTGCGGGGCCAGCTCTCGCCGCAGGGCTGGCCATAGCCGTCAGCGGCGCCGTCAACGACCTCGGCTCGTGCCTCGCGATGCGAGGCGTTCTCGGCGACACGCTCGTCAATCCCGCGACCGGCTACACGTTTGTATACGGGATTGAGGTCATTCTTCTCTTTGCCACGCTTATCGCCGTCGGTCCGCTTGTGCGGCCGCGCGACGGCGAGCGTTCCGCCACGACCGCGAAATTCAGCGTGTCGATCGCAGCAAACTCAACTCAGGAGGGTTGCGATAATTCGAGGCGCAGTAGGAAACCTGGACGTCGCCCAGATCGTGCTCTACGCATTCAGGCTGTTTTTCGCGGGTCTGATTTTCCATTTGCGGCGGGAGGACCGCCGCGAGGGCTATCCGCTCGAGAACGAGGCGGCGGGCCGGCTGAAGCCGCGCGGCGTCATGCTCATTCCCGCTTCAAAGACGTTCATGCGGTCGGACGGTCAAAAAGTCCTGGCGCCGAATTTCAAGGCCGACGACCGACGCATCAACGCATCAAAAGTCGAACCCTGGCCGGGTGCTCCGCTGCAACCCGACGGCGATCCGATGCGCGCGGCTGTGTTCGATCCGGTAAGATCGCTGACAGATTGGACCGGATACATCGTTGACAGGTCTATTGCACGGCGAGGAGGGCCCCGCCGATGCCTTGGAGTGAGACCTGCGCGATGGACGAACGGATGCGATTTATTGTTGCGGCGAGCGAGGACGAGGCGGTGATGAGCGAGATCTGCGCCGAGTTCGGGATCAGCCGGCAGACCGGCTACAAATGGCTTGGGCGATATCGGGCCGAAGGCTCGGAGGGTCTGAAGGAGCGCAGCCGGGCGCCTGTCCACCATGGCCGGGCGCGCGATGAGGAATTGGTGGCGGCGGTTCTGGCGCTGCGCGAGCGTCATCCCACCTGGGGTCCCAAGAAGCTGCGCCGGAAGCTTTGCGGGCGATTTGGCGGAGGAGCCGCCGCCGGCCAGGAGCACGATCGGCGACTGGCTGCGCAAGGAAGGGCTGACGCAATTGCGCCGGCCACGCCGGCGCTGTCCGCCCTTTTCCTCGCCGTTGCAGTCGGTCGAGGCGCCCAACGACGTCTGGTGCGCCGACTTCAAGGGCTGGTTTCTGACCGACGACAAGCAGCGCTGCGATCCGCTGACGCTCAACGACGCGGCCAGCCGCTATTTCCTGCGCTGCCAGGCCGTGACGCGAACGGACGGGGCGCATGTGCGGCCTGAGTTCGACGCGGCGTTCTGCGAGTTCGGGCTGCCGCTTACGATCCGCTCGGACAATGGACCGCCGTTCGCCTCGGTCGGCGCTGGCGGTTTGTCGCCGCTTGCGGTGTGGTGGATCAAGCTTGGCGTCAGGCCGGAGCGGATCGAGCCGGGCAAGCCGCAGCAGAACGGCCGCCTCGAGCGCCTGCACCGCACCCTCAAGGCGGAGACGGCCAATCCTCCGGCGGCCACGCTCGCCGATCAGCAGCGCCGCTTCGACGACTTCCGCGCCCAATACAACCACGAGCGCCCGCATGAAGCCCTGGATTTCGCCACGCCGGCTTCGCTCTATCGCGCCTCCGAGCGCAGCTATCCGCGCACCCTGCGGCAGCCCGACTATCCGGACGGCGCCGCCGTGCGCCGGGTTCGGTCGAACGGCGGGATCAAATGGGGCGGCGAGCTGATTTTCGTCAGCGAGGCGCTGATCGGCGAACCGGTGGCGGTCGAGGAGACCGAGGAGGGCGAATGGCTCGTCCGCTACGCCCACGTCGAACTCGGATTCATCGACCCGACCGGCCGGCTGCGCCGACGTAAACTGTCGAAACCGCGGCGCGCCTGTGGACTTGTGGACAACGCCGCGCGTTGCCCACAGGGCCCACAGGCGGACCAGAAACAACAGCAACAACCGGACACGTAAGTGGCCAAAAGTGTCAACCATGTATCCGGTCCAAAGTGTCAGCCATCATTCCGGTCGCACAGCTT
>CAVUHX010000003.1:0-49218 GCA_963741405.1 uncultured Alphaproteobacteria bacterium | reverse complement strand
GCTTCATCGCCCGCTAAGGCGTCGCCAGCCTATCGGCAAATTCGGCGATCGTCTTGGCGTAGACCGGGGCGCTGTTCCATTCGAGCAAGGCGGGGAAGTTCGCCTGACCTTCGTCCCACGGCGCCCCGCGCTGCCAGCCATGCGCGTGCAGAAAATTTGCTGTCGACGCGAGCGCGTCGGCTGAATTACCGATCAGGTCGCCGCCGCGCCCGCCATTCGCGGAGACCCCGTATTTCAGGTACGCGGACGGCATGAACTGGGTCTGTCCAAGCTCGCCCGCCCACGCGCCTCGCATCTGCGTCGGCTGCAGGAGACCGCGTTGCACGATCATCAGCGCGTCAATGAGCTCGGCCTGGTACACGTTCCCGCGACGACAGTCGTAGGCCAGCGTCGCGAGCGCGCTGAAGGTCGAATATTGCCCAAGTCCGGCGCCGAAATCCGTTTCGAGCCCCCAGATCGCCACCAGGACTGGTCCGGGGACGCCATAGCGCTGCTCAATTCTTTCGAGCGGCTCGGCATAGGCGATCAGCATCGTCTTGCCGCGTTTGAGCCGTTGGGGCGTGATGTGCCGGGCCGCGAAGGAGGCGTAATTACCCTGAAGCGAGCCTTGCCCGTGGTCATGCGACAGGACCGAACGGTCGAATGTCGCGGTGGACAAGGCGCTGTCGACGACGTCCGGCGAGACGCCGTCGTTGATCGCCACCTGCTTGAAGTCCTCCAGCCACACCTTGAAACCCTCGGGACTGTCGCCGCACTGTGCGGCTGCGGCGACGCCAGCGCTCAGCGCCACGGCCGCGACGGCGGGCGCCACGACCGCCAAGATTCTGTTGCGCATCAAGGACTCCACTTCATCAGGGGCAACTCGGGAAAACGGTAGCGACAAATCGGGGCCTAAACTAGACTTCCCTTCGGGACCTTCCCAACTCGTTTCCGCGGGCGCCGGAGGCGGAGGGGAGGACGATCGAGTCGAATGACGGGAATTTGCTGTTCGTTGCCTGATCCTGCGAAAGAGCAGGGATTCTATCAGGGAATCTGCCTTTGACGGAAACCCACCCGAACCGTCTTGATATCGTTCATGATGTCACCAAGTTGCATGCGAATTCGCTGTTCTGCGGGGAACAGGGATCGCTCGCGCTGCGCGAACCCGGACCCCTGGCGTCGACGCGGTCACCGAAAAAGCGTCTTTGTCGGGAGCGCGCGCAACCCTTGGGGCCGTGCGACAATTGGGCGTTGGAGAGGCACCGGCCTGCATGGTAGAAGCCGTGGCCATGACCCCCTCCGTTTCCCTGGCCGAGAGCGGCGCGCCGTCGCGCCTTGCCGGCGCGACGCGACCGGAGATCGCCTGCGCTCTGGCCGAGCTTGGCGTCGCCGATCGCGAGCGGAACATGCGCGTCGCCCAGATCTGGCACTGGATCTATCATCGCGGCGCGCGTGAGTTTTCGGCAATTCGCAATATCTCGCGCCCGTTGCTCGAAAAAATGGAGCAGCGCCACAATCTGTCCCGTCCAGAAGTGGTCGCCGAACAGGTTTCCGCCGACGGCACCCGAAAGTGGCTTCTGCGGATGCCGCCTGCGCATCCGCGCGACAAGGGCGCCGAAATCGAGTGCGTGTACATTCCGGAGACGGACCGGGGCACGCTCTGCGTCTCCAGCCAGGTCGGCTGCACTCTCAATTGTTCCTTCTGTCATACCGGCACGATGGCGCTCGTCCGCAATCTGAGCGCGGCGGAGATCGTCGGGCAGGTGTTGGTGGCGCGGGATCGGCTCGGAGATTTTCCCGGCGGGGCCGCGCCGCAGGACGGGCTCGTGCCGTCCGGCGAAGGCGTACGCGCGGTCTCGAATATCGTATTCATGGGCATGGGCGAGCCGCTCTACAATTTCGCCTCCGTCCGTGACGCCATCGCCGTCCTGACCGACGGGGACGGACTTTCACTGTCCAGGCGGCGGATCACGGTGTCGACGTCCGGCGTCGTTCCCGAGATGGCTCGAACTCGGCTCCGAATGTGGCGCAATGCTCGCAGTCTCGCTGCACGCGACGAACAATCCGCTGCGCGACCAGCTCGTGCCGCTGAACCGCAAGTATCCGATCGAGCAACTTCTGCAGGCCTGCCGTGACTATCCGGGCGCGTCGAACGCGCGTCGAATGACTTTCGAATACGTGATGCTGAAGGGCGTCAACGACACGCCGGCCGAGGCGAGGGCGCTTGTGCGCCTGCTCAAGGGCTTGCCGGCCAAGATCAACCTCATTCCTTTCAATCCGTGGCCTGGAAGCTCCTTCGAATGCTCGGACTGGGTTGCTATCGAACGGTTCTCCGAGATCGTCTTCAACGCAGGTTATGCGAGCCCGGTGCGAACTCCGCGCGGCCGAGACATTCTCGCCGCCTGCGGCCAGTTGAAGAGCGACAGCGAGAAGCTGCGGGCGCGGGCGCGGATGTTGCTCGAGGAGAGCCTGGTCGTTGGACAAGATTGACGCGCCCGAGATCCCGCCGAGCATCGAAGACGATGCGGCCTCGGCGCCGCTGGACCTCTGGGGCATCGTCAAGACGAGCCTCGGCGATATTTTCCGCATTCCCCGACTGGGCCGGCGCGGCGCGGCTGCGCTCATCGGCGTCGTCATCGTCGCCTGGCTCTCGACAGCGCTTTATCGTGTCCAGCCGGACGAGAAGGGCGTCGTCCTGCGTTTCGGCAAATGGATCGACACGACCGATCCTGGCCTCCATGTGCATATGCCTTATCCGATCGACACCGCGCTGCTGACCAAAGTAACGAATATCAACCAGATCCAGCTCAGCCCCGGCGCCTCGGGCGCGGCCGGGGGTGGACAATCCAACCGCGGCGGGCAGATGTTGACTGGCGACGAGAATATCGTCGAGGCGGACTGCACCGTGTTCTGGAAGGTCCGCGATCCAGGCCAGTTCCTTTTCAGGGTCGACAACCCCGAACTCGCCGTCAGAATCGCCGCAGAGGGCGCTTTGCGCGACGTCATCAGCCGAACGCCGATCCAGGCGGCGATGTCGGACAAGCGCCAGCAAATCGCCGACGAGACCCTCGCGCTGTTGCAGAGGTTGCTGGACGACGAGCACGCGGGCGTCGAGATCACCCAGGTGCAACTGCAACGAGTTCGAACCCCCGCTCGCAGTCATCGACGCCTTCAACGACGTGCAGCGCGCCCGCGCCGACAAGGAGCGCGCCCGCAACGAAGCGGAAGCATACGCGAACGATATTCTGCCCCGAGCGCGTGGCGACGCCGAGCGCATTCGCCAGGAGGCCGAAGCCTACAAAACTCAGGTCGTCAATCTCGCGCACGGAGAAGCCGCCGCATTCCTGCCGCTCCTGAAGAGCTACGAGGCGGCCAAAGATGTGACCGCATGGCGGCTCTATCTCGACAGTGTCGACGAGGTTCTGAAGAAAGCCTCCAAGGTCGTCGTCGACACCTCCGGCAAGGGCATGTCGAGCGTCGTTCCCTATATGCCGGTGACCGAGTTCAAGCCGACCGCGCCGTTCGGGCCGGCTCCCGCGGCGACCGTTCCGGCACAGGGGGCAGCGAAATGAGAAGCCGCTGGCTTGCTGCGATCGCCGTTGTCGCCCTTGCACTCGATCTGAGCGTCTCCTCGATCTATGTCGTCAACGAAGGCGAACAGGCGCTGGTCGTCCGGCTCGGCGCGCCGGTCGGCGTCGTCGACCAGCCGGGCCTCAAGGTGAAGGCTCCGTTCATCGACACGGTCTATGTGACCTCCACGCGCTCGCTGCTGCTCGAGCCGCCGGTCGAGCAGGCGATCATGGGCGATCAGAAGCGGCTCGAGGTGCAGCCCTATGCGCGCTATCGCATCGTCGACCCGCTGCGCTTCTACCAGGCGCTGCGAACGCCCGAGATCGCGAATGCGCACCTCGCCCAGCTGGTCAGCTCCTCCGCGCGGCGGGAACTCGGCAAGGTCCCCTTGCGCGCACTCCTCACAGACGAGCGCGGGCATATCCTCGACGTCATCAAGCACGAGGTCGAGTCGAAAGCGAAGCCGCTGGGAATCGCGGTCGACGAGGTGCGTTTCCATCGCGCTGACCTGCCGTTCGAAACCAGCCAGGCGATCTACGAGCGCATGAAATCCGAGCGGCAGCGCGAGGCGAAGGAATTGCGCGCCCAGGGCTTCGAATGGGCGCAGCAGATTCAGGCGCGCGCCGATCGCGAGCGCACAGTCGTCCTGTCCGAGGCCCAGCAGGCCGCGACACGGGCGCGGGGCGAAGGCGACGCGGAAGCGAGCGTGACCCTCGCTGAGGCGTTCTCGAAGGACCCGCAGTTCTACTCGATGTACCGGTCGTTGCAGACATACAGGGGCGCGCTTGCAAATTCCGCCCCCACGATGATCGTTAGCCCGGATGCCGACTTCATGCGGCTTCTCAAGTCCGGTCCCCAGACGGTGTCGCCCGACAGCCCGAAGCCTTGAGGCTGTCGAATGGTGGAAACCAACCTGCGCATCGCCCTGGTCTTTGGGCCTCAGCCGGGGCAAGATGATTCCTCAGGCAGGCAGACATGAGCGACGCCGCCGGCGGGCTCTTTCTCCTGCTGCAGATTTTCTTCGTCGACCTGCTGCTTGGCGCCGACAATGCCGTTGTCATCGCCCTCGCCTGCCGTAGGCTGCCGCCGGAGGACACGCGTCGCGCGATTTTCCTCGGCGCGATCGGCGCGATCACTCTCAGGCTCGTCATGCTCCTGTTCGCCAACGCCCTGCTCGGCGTGCCGCTGGTCAAGCTTGTCGGCGCCTGGGTGCTCGTCGTTATCGCACTCAATGTGAGGGCGCAGACGCACGAAGGGAATATCAACGCCGTCAGACGCGCCGGAACTGCGGGCGACTTCGTGTCGGCCGCAGCCGTCATTACGGTCGCCGACGCGACAATGAGCGTCGACAACGTCGTCGCGCTCGCAGCCATTGCAGGCGGCAATTTCTGGCTGCTGGCCCTAGGCGTTCTCATCAGCATCCCCATCATCGCTTATGGAGCGGTCATCCTCAGCGCGATCATCCGTCGCGCACCCGAAATCATTGCCGTCGGCGCTGCGTTTCTCGGCTGGATCGCCGGGGCGATGGCCGTTTCCGACCCGCTCGTCGCGGACTGGGTGCAAGCGGACGCGCCCGCGCTCGCGGTTCTCGCCCCCGCTCTCGTCGCCCTGCTGGTTCTGATCGGCGGCGAGCGCGCCGGTGCTAAGGTGGCGCAGCTAGCGACAAGTCCATCAGCGGCCCCGCCGCGTGCGCCGCCGTCGCGACGCCCTGTCGTTGCGGTATCCCGAACGGCTGCTCCACTGGCGTCTCAGGATCGCGGCGCTCAATCGCAAACCGTCGCCCGCCCTGCCGTGCCGCTCGAAGACCGTTCACCGGTTTTTGCGCCAAGCAGCGCTGCCGCAACCACGAGCGGCTGGACGGAGGAGCGCGTCGTCGTTGCAGGATTCGTCCTGCTCGCGTTTCTAGCGGGCCTCATCATTTTCATCGCCTCGTTCTTCGACAGCCTTACTTGAAACAGCCGGCGCGTTTCCGGCTTGGAAGCAGACCATGACACACGAGCATCCGATCGCAGAGCCGCAGCGGGCGCCAAGGCGCAGCGAGCGCCTGCGCCAACGCGCCGCCTGGATGTACTTCGTCGAGGAAATGACGCAGAGCGCCATCGCCGATGCGCTCGGCGTCGGCAGGGTGACGGTCGTCCGGATGCTGGCCGAGGCCAAGGCGCTTGGCGAAGTGCGCATCGCACTGTCGCGGGGACACGCAGAACTCGGCGGCCTGGAGGCGGCGCTGTGCAAGACGCACGGTTTCGAAGAGGCATTGGTCGCCCCGCTGTCCGCGCCGACCGTCGATCCGACCGGACCAATCGGCGCGGCGCTCGGCGATTATGTGTCATCGCTTCTGCGCAACGACATGAAAATCGGGCTCGGCTGGGGCCGCACGTTGAACCGCTCACTCGAGTACCTGCGCGAGCGCTCCCTGCGGGGCCTCAGCGTCGTCTCGCTCGTCGGCGGCGTGACCCATTTCGCGCACGACAACCCGGCCGAGTTTCCGTCCGCTTTCGCGCGGGCGTTCAACGCCGACTGCTATCTCATTCCCGCGCCGGCGCTGGTCGACAGCCCGGCAACCAAGACCGCGTTGATCGAACGTTGTGGGCTCGGCGCCGTCTACGCTTTCGCCGACGCGCTCGACGCGATCGTCGTCAGCGTCGGCTCGCTCGGCGGCGAGGCGACCATCGCCCGCTTCGAGCTCATAGGGGAGGCTGACCGGCGGCTGATGCGCGAATTCGGCGGGGTCGGCGAGCTCTTGTGCAACGTATTCGACCACGAGGGACGGTTCATAGACCATCCGCTGAATCAGCGGGTGATGTCCGTTCCGATGGAGGCCGTCCGCAGGGCCCCGATCCGTGTTCTGGCGGCCGGCGGCCATCATAAGCTTCCGGCGATCGAAGGGGCGATCAAGCTCCTCAGGCCGACCGCTCTGGTCACGGACGAGACAACGGCGAGGAAGCTGGCAGGCGGATTTGGCTGAGAGTCCGGCTGATCACCGGCGCCACCTCGAGCAGCTCCACGGCCACTCCCCGGTTCGCGCCTTGCTTGGCAACAGCGTGATTATCGGTTCAAAACGATGACGGACTTCCACAATCGCGCGCGGCGACAATCCGGGCTTGTCCGACCTGTTGAACACAGGGACGCCGGAGCGGGTCACGGCGACTTACCGCGCCGGTCTCTGTGCCGGTGGCAGCCCCAGCCAAAGTATAGCCGCCGTTCGCGACGTGGGGCCCTCCGGCGCGACGAGAACCGCAAGGATCGCGAAAGCCTCGGGCCACACGAACTCTCGCTTCCTTTCGCCCGAAACCCATCAGACTGCGCAATCCGACAGCGGTCCCGCCGGACGGAGGCCGCCGACAACGACCGCGCTCCAGTTGCGCAGTCGCGGCTCAATCAAAGGCGCCAGCCCGTCGTTCAGCGCGTCGTCGAATGCGCCGAAACGCCGAAGAAGCGCGGCGATCATCACCTGCGCCGCCCGCCCCGCTCCATCGTCGGCCTTGACCGCGAGCCCGAGCCCGAACTCGGGCAGCGCGGCGCAATACGCTCCCTCGGCGCCCGTCTTGGTGAAAGCCCGGGCGCCCAGGATCGTCATTGCTTCCGTGTCGAAACGACCGGCGCCGGCGACCAGTGCAGGATGCGCGGCGACCGCCGCGCGAATCCGCGCAGCGGCCTTGGCGCGACCCGCCGCCAGCCCTCGCCCGGTCGCAAAGCGTGCGAGGCCGTGCGCGAGAGCCCGCAGGGGAATGGCGTAGGCCGGAATCGAGCAGCCGTCGACGCCGCGCGTCTCCTCATCGAGCTGTGCCTGCGTCACGTCCGCCACCGCCGCCGTTACCTCGCGCTGCACGGGGTGGTCCCAGGCGACATAGCCCTTCGGCTCGATTCCGGCGGCGCAGGCGACGCAGACGAAGCCCGCGTGCTTGCCGGAGCAGTTGTTGTGCAGCGCGCTGGGACGTCGGCCAGAACGGGCGAGCGCACGGGCGGCCGCGTCTCCGATCGGCCAGTGTGCGCCGCATTCGAGCACGCTATCGTCGCGCCCCGCCTTGGCGAGCATCGCGGCGGCCAGCGCGACGTGAGCCTCTTCCCCCGAATGCGAGGCGCAAGCGAGCGCAATCTCCCGCTCGCCGAGGCCGAGGCGGTCGGCCGCGCCGCTCTCGATCAGCGGCAGGGCCTGCAACGCCTTGACCGCCGAGCGCGGATAGACAGGCCGATCGATGTCACCGAAGGCGAACACCGCCCGTCCGTCCGCATCGACCACGGCGCCCGCCCCGCGATGAGCGGATTCGACCCGCTCGCCGCGGAGGACCTCAACGACGACAGGATTGGACATCGATCGGCTCCGGACACTTCACAGTACGTATCGGGCGGCGAGCAGAAGGCAAGAGTGGACTGGCGTCAGCGCCGCCCGCGCTCCCCCGATTGCAGATTGACTGTCGCCTACCGCACTCTCTACTGAGTCCCCAACAGAGAGGCTCCCGATGCGTGTTCGAGAGGCGATGACCTATGGCGCGATCGGCGTGCCCGAGACGGCGACGCTCGCCGAAGCGATCGACACCTTGCTGCGCGCGCGTGTCAGCGCCCTCTTCGTATTCGACGCCGACCACGCTCTGGTCGGCATTCTCAGCGAGGGCGACCTTTTGCGCCGGTCGGAGCTCGGCACCGATAGGAAGCGACCGCGCTGGGTCGAGTTCCTGCTGAGCGGCGGTCGGCTCGCCCAGTCCTACGCCCACACGCATGGGCGCAAGGTCGGCGAGATCATGACCGGGAAAGTGGTCAGCATCTCCGAGGACGCCGATCTCAGCGAAGCCGTCGACCTGATGATGCAACGCCACGTCAAGCGGCTGCCCGTGCTGCGGGGTGATGCCGTGGTCGGGGTCGTCTCGCGCTCGGACGTGCTCAAGGGCCTGTTCGTCTCGCTGCCAAAGGTCGAAGGCGGGCATCCCGACGCCGAGATCAAGACTGCGATCCAGGCCGAACTCGACAAGCTCGGCTGGGCGCCGCGCGCCAGCGTGCGGGTCGAGGTCGCAAACGGCGCCGTGACCTTCGAGGGCGCGATCACCGACGAGCGCCTCCGCTCGGGCCTCATGGTGATCGCGGAGAACACCCCGGGCGTGACCGAAGTGCACGACCATATGTGCTGGATCGAGCCGAACTCTGGGTTTTATGTGCCGTCGGAGGAGAAGAAGCCGAAGGCATGAGGCCGAAGGGGTTGTCGGCACGCGACGCCGGTCATGCGCCGGCGGTCGGGCCGCGCGCTCGCCGGGCCTCGTAGGCCCTCACATGCAAATCCGCGAGGCGGAGCAGCGAGCGCCCTTCCGGTCTCGTCGTGCGTCGCAGCAGGTCTCCGAGGATATGGTCGCCTTCGGCCGGCAGCCCGCTCTCGATGTCGCGCAGCATGGAAGCCATCAACGGCGACCCCGCGGCGGTCACCGTCGTCCGTGTCCGCTCGAGGAAGGCGTCACGCGGGGAAAGCCCTGCTCTGACGCGATCGCCGCGCATTCGTCGAGGAGCGCGCTTGCAACGCGAGATCCGCGCGGCAGTGACGATGTCGCCGATCCCGGCCCGCATGAGGCAGGTCATGCCCGCCGCCGCAGCGATAAAAACCCACTTCTCCCAGATCTCCAGCCGGATCGCACCGCTGAGTCGCGCATCAAAACCCTCGCCGACCAGCGCCAAGGCGATGGCCTCGATGCGCGGCGAGCGCGAGCCGTCGAGCTCGCCGAAGGCAAGCGCATGAAGGTCGTTGAGGTGGACGATCGCGCCGTCGGCGCCGAGCGTCGCCGAGATCACGCAGAAGCCGCCGAGCACGCGGAAGGGCCCGAAGCGGTTGGCGAGAACGTCGAGCTGCCGCATGCCGTTCAGGAGCGGCAGGATCGCCGTCTGCGGGCCGACCGCGCCCGCGAACGACGCCATCGCGGCTTCAAGATCATTTGCCTTGCAGCTCAGGATGATGAGATCGAAGGGTTCGGCAAGGTTCTGCTCGGTCACGAGCGGCGGCGCGGGATGGCGGAAATCGCCGAGGCGGCTACGGATGGAAAGGCCGCGTTCCGCGAGCAGCGCGGCACGGCGCGGACGGACGAGGAACGTGACGTCCCTGCCCGCCTCGAGCAGCCTTCCGCCGAAATAGCCGCCGATCGCCCCCGCTCCGACGACCAGAATTCTGATTGCGCAAAATCCTTCCTCGAGCGCGAACTTGCGCCCGCGCTCCGAGCTTCGCCGGCCCGGCGCCCTCGCGGCGAGCGGAGGCCTTCGCCGTTCGCCGCGGTGGAAACGCTACCGTCGCATCCCGCCGCCGAAATGAGCGCCGCCGCCGCGGTAGCCATAGCCGCCGCGGTAGCCGCCATAGCCGCCGCGCCATGCGCCGCCGTGGTAGCCGCCACGCCATGCAGCGCCACGCCAAACGCCGCCACGCCAGTAAGCTCCGTTGTACCAGCCTGCCGGACGGTAGTAGCCGCCGCCGTAGTACCCGCCATATCCGCCATAATAGCCGGGATAACCATAGCCGTAGCCATAGCCGTAACCGTAGTCGACGGCAGCCGGATAGACGCCCGCCGTACCGTAGGCGACCGGTTGATAACAGCCCGCCAGAGGCGCCGCGAGCCCCAACGCGAGCGCGCCGAGAAGAAGCTTTCCACCCATCATGTCCGCTCCGTTTAGCCGGCCGCCGCATTGCGCAGATCGATGGGCCGCCGCCGCCGCACCGTAGACCCGTGTCCGACGACGGGCAATCGGCACGGCCCGCCCGAGGTCGGGAGGGAGGTGAATATGAGGCAGCCTTTCGAGGGCTATAAGCGGCTCAGCCCGGCGCGGCGTCGGCTGCGATCCGATCGAGTTCCTTCACCTCATCACCGTGCAGCTCGAGGTCGGCCGCAGCCAGGTTTTCGCGCAGATGCTCGATCGACGCGGTGCCGGGGATGAGCAGCATGTTTGGCGCCCGCTGAAGGAGCCACGCCAGCGCCGGACCCTGCCGCTGAAGGTCCGCCAGGGCGGTGAGCGGCGCCTCGATCGACCCTTCGGCGGGCCCATGGACATTGCCCATGATCCGCAGGTTGATCACTTCCATCGCGTCGAGCCCGAGATTGCGCATATTGTCCCGGACGGCGCTCTCGAGTTCAGCGGGCGCCATCGCGGGCTTCCACGATGCGTCCGCGCCGCGCTTGGCGCCGATCTTGGTCACGATGACGAGATCGTCGGGATAGGGATGCAGCGCCTCGCGGATGATCTCGTTGGTGACGTACGGGCCATAAAAGTCGCTGGTGTCGATGTGATTGACGCCGCTCGCCACCGCCTCGCGCAGCACGGCGACGGCTGCGGCGCGGTCCTTCGGCGGGCCGAACACGCCGGCACCGGCAAGCTGCATCGCCCCGTAATCGAGGCGCTTCACGACGCGGTCGCCGAGCTTGAACGCTCCGGCTTTGCCGATATCGATCATGAATTCTCTCCTTTGGAGCATCGGGCTGGCGGTCAAAATCGAACAGATGCTTCCCACGCCGAGGAATCGAAGTCGTCAAGCGGTCGTTCGAGATCGCGACGGTGGATTGGGCTCAGCCGGAGCGTTTGGTCCTCTATTCGATCAGGTTGGGAGTCCCGGCCCCCGTCTCGACTGAAAAGGGAGCGTCTGGGGACCGCCGGGCAACAAGACGTCGGAGACGCCTGCTAGTCGCTCACTCGATAGCGTATGACCAAGCGGCGGCCTGGGGTCTCCAGCAAAGTCATCAGCGACAACACAAGGAGCGGGGTCATCACCAGCGCCATGCCGAGGAAGAACGAGGGGCTGGAGATGAACCGCAAGTCCGTGATCCACCGCGACAGTGGCAGCGAGATCAGCGACGACAGCGCCGGTATCAACAGGAAAAACATAGTCACATAGCCATTGTCGTTTCGAGTCGCGGTCAAGGCCGATTGATAGAAGACGCGCCCGGCGGCCGAAGCCGCAAGCGTTCCCGCGAGCAGCAGCAAGATTGCGAGAGCCGACTGCTCGCTGAGGTGAGACAATCGGCCGAAGCCCGACATGACTAGCGCGACCGGAATGAGAACAACCGATGAAACGACAAAATTGGCCGCGATGATGGCCCCTTCCTCAAACTCGGAAAACCATTTGAAAACCAGCGTCCCGCTCAGGGCGAAGAATATCGGCATGGGAATGGCGTAGATCCATTTGCTGTGCAAGGCGCTCTCGAGCACGTCACGTTCAAGAGTTGCGGCGCCGACGTCGATCTGGCTCCACGCGATCGCCATCGCGCCGAGAAACGCAACGAGGAAACAGGTAAAGAACACGATCGGTGAGACCGAGATCGATCTCTTCGAGACGACGAAGGCGACCAGCGCCGCCCAAAACGGAGACAGATTCAAGACAGCGGCAGTTATGATCGGATGGGCGCTGCTCAAGCCAACGTCGTATAACGTCAGCCCGATCACTCCGACGCAGAACAGGACGGCGAGCTTTGGCAAATTGCGAACATCCGACAGGATCGTTGCGAAGTCGCGTCGGCTGTCGCCTCGCATGATCAGCAGCGGGACGGACAAGAGCAGCGCACATTGAGTGAAACCCAGGAAATCCACGGCGCTCAGGTTCCTCGCTGCGAGAGCGGAAAACGGCTCCTGGACGGCCAGAAGTAACGCGGTCGCAAGAGCGTGCGCGGTTCCACGCCGATAGTCGGCGGGGCCGCGGGAGGTCGTCGCTTTCCGAGTCATTTTGTCCCCTGCGCGTCACTTCGCCCGCGCGAAGGCTACCTTGATCGAATTCGTTGCAGCATCGGACAGTTCGACCAGCACCAGGTCGCCGGGCGCGAGCTCAAATCGCTCGCTCTCCACAACGCCTGGACAATTCGGCGCACCGATCGCGGCGCGCTTCTTCAATCGGGCGCCGTTTTCGAACACGTCGATCACCGCTGCGTCGGAGAGAGTGATTTGATAGACGCCGGGCTTAGGAACCCCGAAGAACGTCACCTCGCCGCTGAAACTGTCGGGTTGCGGGGGTTGTTGCGGCGGCAGGAAGAACTGGACCTTCGTCGTCGGCAGCAGTCCGAGATTGACTGCGCGGTCTATCTTCCTGAGCCGCACACCCGACAGTCTGCGAGGAAGTCCCGCATCGTTGAACCATGCGCGTTCGCGGGCGAGCGACCATGAAAGGCGGTCGCAGCTGTCAGCGCCGCCATTCTTTGCGGCCTCCTGTCCGCTCGCAGTCCCCAATCCCATCAAGACCATCAACACGGCGACAGAGGCTCCGCGCAATATGGACCGAGACGCCTTGACAAGCGGCGCGCTCCTCCGAGTTCCGCCGGCCGCGGCGTCGAACCCAGCTATCGATGCGAATATGCCCTCGACCGAATCTGTTACCGACGTGCGCATGGCTAATCACCCTCGAGAGCGGCCCAGCCACGCGCCACAGATCAATCAAATTAATAGAGCGAAACTCTGGAGGCAATAATTTGCAATATAAAATCTGATTTATATTGTTTCTCTTAATAATCGAGATGCTCTGCTGAGTTTCCGTTGTATTCTCCCTAGGTTCAGCGACGACTAGGCGCGCGTCAACCTCGGGATGGTCAAACGATCCGATCAGACCAAGGGCTTCGTTACACTGCCCATTGATCGTCGAACACACCTTCGCTTGGCTCGGCCTCTGCCGACGATCGTTCTCGGACAAACTCTCACTGATCCGTTCTCAGCCAAGCCGCCATCCGCTCATACACTTCCCGTCTGCTCAGCAGATCGAGATGCCCCATCTCGCAGGCGATCCATTGCCGGTCGCGGGGGAACTTCAGCGCCCGCGCGGGATCCTTGTGTCGGCCGAGCGCGCTCGCGACCGGGACGAGGCCGTCGCCGATCAGCAGATCTTTCACCGCGCCCGGCGAGGCGGCGGTCGTCGCGGCGATGGCGTAGCAGGCGACGCTCTTCGGCAGCGGTACGGGGCGGCGCGGGTCGGGCTCGCGGGCGAAGCGGTCGCGGCCCCGCCAGTCCTCGTCCAGAACGGCGCCGAAGCGGAGATCGGTGACGCCGGCGCTGCGGATTTTTCCCAGTTGGCCGAAAGCGGCGGCGTAGGGCGTCCTGCCGAGAATGTCGTCGACCCAATTGCCGATCCGCTCGAGCGGCGCGCCGTGGTGGGGCGTGCCGAGAAAGACGATCTTGCCGAGCTTTGTTCGCCAGCCATGCCCGGCCTCTTCGGCGTGGCGGCAGGCGCTGCGCGCGACGAGCCCGCCCATGCTGTGGCCGACGATGACGAAATCCTCGATCTCGACCGGCCACGCGACGACCAGCGCTTCAAGCGCTTCGGCGAAGGCGCGGCCGTTGGTCGAGACGTGCAGGCCCGAATTATAGGAGAGGGTGACCGGCGTGTAGCCGAGGTCGTGGGCGAGCGCCGCGCCGTGGTCGTGGTTCTGCCGCGTCCATTGCAGGTCGCTCATGCAAAGCCCGTGCAGGAGCACGACGAGCTTGCCGGTCGCGCCGGGGAACGCCTCGGCCAGAGAGCTCCTTTCGAGCGAGAGGGGTCGGCCGTCGCGGCGAAAACGCATGGGCAGCGCGAGCGGATTTTTCGTCGCGGCGAGATGGTCGCCGACCACGCCGTTGAGGACAGCGAGTGCGACCTCCCGCCCGCGCGACACCGGCCGATCGTCCGCCTTTGCGTCGAGGAGAGCCACGGCGGCGGCGCCTTTGCCGGTCAGCCGGAACGCGCCGCGGACGCCGGAATAGACGAGCCGCGTGACGCCGCCGGTCAGGCCCCGGGCGACCGGGGCCAATCCCGGCGTATCGAGGATGGAATTGTGCATATGCTCGACCAGGCCGGTGAGTCCATGCGCCGCATCGGCGGCGAGGCGGCCGAGGCCGAGGGCGTCGGAGAGGGAAATTGCCGGGGTTTTGGTCGTCATGGAATCTCCCCTCGAGTCGCGCTCAGGGCGCGGCGCGGGATAAGGCCGATCCTGACTGGGCTCATGGGCCAGCGGCCAGAGGGTCAAGGCGCGATGCCGCCCGGAGCCAGCCGAACGATGAGGTTCCGCATTGCGCGTCTCCATACACTTCTGTATGGAATGGGTATCACCTGGATCTCTGAACGTCAATACAGCAATGTATGGAAGATGCGCGGCAACCGACTGGGACCGACGGAATGGGTGAACGCGGGCCTCAAAGCCCTGGCGCGATTCGGATTCGCCGCGCTCAAGGCGGATACGCTGGCCAGTCGCCTCCGGGTTTCCCGCGGCAGCTTCTATTGGCACTTCGCGCATGTGTCGGCGTTCCACGCGGCGATTTTGCTCCGTTGGCGCGAGATCGCCCTCGAGTTCATCATCGATAATCTCGACAGCGATGACGACGATCGGCTGGAATCGGCTCTCACTCGTGCGTTTGCCGCCGGTTCAGAGATGGAGCGCGCCGTGCGCGCTTGGGCGACATTCGACGCGCAAGCAAAAGCAGCCGTCGAAGCGGTGGACGCGGAGCGCATACGCCATTTGCGAAAGCTGTTGGTCGACGCAGGCATTCCCCCGGAGACGGCCGAAACGCGCGCCCCCATCATGAACTGGGCTTATCTCGGATTTGCGCTCTCGTCGAACAGTCTGGACGCCGAGACCTTGAAGGGCGTCGTCGGCGACCTGGCGCAGCTCGCGCGCCTGAAGCCTCCGCCATTTTCCGAGGAAACTCGCGGGCCGCAAGCGGTCTCCGCGAGGCGGCGCCGATCCGCCAAGCCGTGAATCGCTTTACCGCTGCGTCCTCGCGATCCTCTTCTCCCCCACCTTTAAGTAAGTCAATGTGGCGCCTTGGCCAAGTCAATGCGCCTCCATCGCGCGGACGGTCAGGAGAGCAGGTGATGACCCCGTCCCAGGTATGAGGCGGAGGCTCGTCGCTATTTCAAGTGGGTAGATTGGCCAGAACGTCTCCGGCGATGAGGTAGACGATGGCTTTGAGATTTCGCTTGGTTCGGTAGCCTTTGGCTTTGCGCTTGGCGGCCTGGACATTGCCGTTGATGGCTTCCAGGACGCCATTGGAAAGGCCGGTGGCGATCGATCTGAGAATGCCCTCGGCCTTGGCCATGATCGTCGTGGCCAGTTGTTTCATTGGGCCGAGATCGCAGACCCGAACCCAGGCGTTCCAGCGATCGAGGAAGCGTCGGGCGGTCTTGGCGTCCATCGTGAACAGCTGCTGCAGGTTCATGCGGATTTGCATCGCCTGGATCGTGTCCAGGTTCTGCGCCAGCAATTCTAAAACTAGTTCATCGATTTTGAGATTCGAATCATATCAGGCTGCCTGGTCGAGCTTATAGGACCAAGAGTGGACGACGGGGTGTCGATTGAAGTGATCCATGGCGGCCATGATGCGGTCCTTGAGTTCCTGTTTGGATGCGACGCGGATGTGGCGCAGCACCGAGCGGGCGAGCTTGGAGAAGAAACCCTCGACGAGATTGAGCCAGGAGCCATGCTTGGGGGTGAAGACAAAGGTGAAGCGGCCTTCCGGTTGGGCGGCGAGCCAAGCCTTGGTCTCCTTGGAGATGTGCGCCGAATGATTGTCGAGGATCAGCTTGATCGCCGTATGGCTCGGATAGGCGGCGTCGAGGAGCTGGAGGAATTCAATGAATTCGCGGCTGCGGTGGCGGTCCTTGACGAGAGCGTGGACCTGGCCGGTGAGCAGATCAATGCCGGCCAGCAAGCTGACCGTGCCGTGGCGCTTGTACTCGTAGTCGCGCGCGAAGGTCGCATGTCTGCCGGGCTCGGGCGGCAGGTCCGGGGCCGTCGTGGCGATTGCCTGAATGCCGGGCTTTTCATCGTAGGAGACAATCGCCACCGCATCGCCCGGCTTTTGCTTCGCGGCGGCCGCGCTCTCCCGAATAAGCTTCACCTCGCCATAGACGCACAGAACCTCCGCCATCTTCTGCTTGAACTCCGGATCGCGGCGTTCCAGGTAATAGCGGACCTTGTGCGGCTTGATCTCCTGCTCGTTGAGGATATTGCACACCGTCCCCTGAGCCAACTTGGCAAGGCAAGCGTGGCCCTCCGCCGGCCCATGCTCACGCGCATGGCAGGCGAGAAGCCGCGTTGTCCACAATTCGTGGGGATAGCCGAGGTCCTTGGCCTTGCGGCAGGCGAGGTCGACAACCCATGCCTTGGCCTCGGCGGTGATCGTCGCCTCCCTGCCGGGCCGCGGTCGATCGTCGAGCGCCGCCATCGGGCCATAGACCAACGCCCGCTCGACACAGCGCTGGACGGTCTGATGGTGCGCGCCCAAGGCTCGCCCCACCGCAAAAAACGATCCGTCTTCCCGGTAGGCCAGCAGCATCCGCGCTCGATCAACCCGGCTCGCCGATTCCGTTCGCGAGCGGGCAATCGCGCCCAACGCCGCCACATCCTCCTCGCCAATCGCCAATTCAATCGCCCGCCGTCGACCCGCCATCACCTCACACCTCGCTTCCGAATCAAAGCAGCAAGGCTACAAACCACGTCAGGAAAAATGAATCCCGCGCGCATATGATGGTTTCAACGATTCGATGAACTATCGAATTGGGGTCCATTCATGAGCCACCTCGGGTATGTGTGAGTTCTGGCGGGATGGTGAAGTTGGTCAGGGAAACGAGGATGGCGCGCCAAGAGGGAAAGACGACGTAGGCGGTCAGTGTGAGGATGTGGGCGAAGAAGCTGGTTCGCTTTGCAGCGGCTTGGCGGGCGGCTTGCCAGGGCGGGTCCAGCAATTCGAGCACGGTATGCCAGGCGAAGGCGAGCAGATTGAGGGCCGCTAGCGTCATGGCGAGAAAGTCCCGGCCGTGCCCGAAGTTGTGTTCGAGCTCGTAGCCATGGTTTTTCATGACGTTGAAGCTCTCGTTCTCGATTTTCCATCTCGCGCGGCCACAGGCGACGATTTCTGCGACGTTGGCCTTGGAAACGGGAGGGCTGGTCACCCAGGCCATGGAATATTTGATCTTTCCCTTGGCGTCGACGATCTCGAAGCCGATCCAGTTGACGAGGATGGCGTCCTTGGCCTCGCGGATCGGAACCGCCTCGATCCAGCGATAACGGAACGTCTCTTTCGAGGTGCGGCGGCGCGCTTTCTCCTCGTGGCTCGAAAGCTCGGCCCCGGCGATGAAGTCGTAGAGCGCCTTGTGCGAGGTTTCCTTGGCTGTGAAGATGAAATCATCGCCGGCGTCCGTGACCATCTTGGCGACGGGATGGCAGGCGAACAAATCGTCGCCCAGATAAATCGGCCGCAGCGGGGCGAGCCGCGCGCCATGCTTGCCGAACCAGCGCTTGACGGCATTACGCTCGCAGTCCTGTTTCTCGGCGCCGTCTCGGGTCGCGATGAATTCCGGCATCAAGGGCACGACCTTGGAATGGCCGGGCGCCACGACCGTCGCGGACAACAGGCTATGATAGTTCTCGGTCCTGCCGTTGGACCGCTTGCGGGTGAGACAGTTCGGACAGCCGAGCTTTTGCGAGCAGAAATACTCGGTTCCATCCCATGCAACCAAGGTTCTGCCGTCCAGCCGACTGAAGGCCTGTCGGATCGGGGGCTCGGTCAGCAGCGTTTCCATGCGCTCGAAACAAGGCTGCAAAAGCGCGGGGTCGGCCTCGTCCAGCCTGTCGCGGATATAATTGTCCGAAGGGATTCGACCGATCCTGAACAGCGTCTGGCAGTTGGAGCGGCGATGGCCCTTCTCCAGCGCGCGCTGAAAACGGAGAAACGACGCGCCCTGCATGAAAAACATCGCGAAAGCCGAGAGGCGGAAGTCGGCGATCTCGATGTTGCCGCCACGCCCTTTTCGCGTGTCAGGAAAAGTCGCGCATACGGACTTCAACTCGGACAGAAGGGAGGCAAAAGCTGCATCCCAACCGTGAATCAGACTTTTGCTGATTCGCGAATCTGGAGGGTTATGTGAGGTCGCCGGCGCGCAGGTTGGGGCGTCGCGGAAAGCGACCTCACATGAGCCGGATTGAACGATGACGCGGGCCGGTTAGCCTCTATGGGGAAAGGTCAACGGCGACATCGAATTGGTGGGCTGACAGTGCGCCGGGAAGCCGGCGACTTGCGATATTTGAAGGGTTGGCCCGTTCGGCTGCGGGCATTCGCGGGCGTTGAGCGGCAACGACGACGAAGCGCGTGAGGCTGAGGCGAGCCAAATCGGACCGGACGAGGCGCGGAGCATGAGGGCCGGCGGCGCAACGGCTCGACGGCGTCGAAAGACGAAGGCGATGGACCTTCAGCGCCGCGACTTCGGAAACCCGCAATCCCGCTGCATAGGCCGTCGTCAGCGCGACGCGCGCCTTCAGGCTCGAAACCGACTCCAGGAACCGCACGACCTCGTCGGCGCTGAGCACAACGGGAAGCTTGCGCGGTTCGCGGGCGTAAGCGATCCGCTCCGGGATCGTCTGTTCGCCGAGCGTCACGCCGTAGAAAAAGCGCAAGGCGCAGACGGCTTGGTTCACCGACGCCCACGCGACGCCCTTCGAAGCCAGATGCACCTGATAGGCTCGAACATCCTCCAGGCCGAGCCGATCGGGTGAGCGGCCAAAATACCGGCTGAACCTGGAGACCGCGTGGACGTAGGATTGCTGTGTCGCTGGCGACAGATTGCGGATCGCCATGTCCTCGATCATCCGGCGGCGCAGAGGGCAGTCCGGTGGATGAGGGGACGCCGCAGGGCGGCGCCGTTTTGCCCATCCTAAGCGGAGCTTCTTTCTTTCGCGAGGGTCAAGCCTCTGATTTTGCGCATATTTGGGGTTGCGAGGGGTGAAAATGTAGCCATGTAAATCAGATATTGTTGTTGATTGTGCGACGCGCATCCGCTATCCTACGCCCATGTACATCGAGACCGTCCCCAACCGCGGCTCCCCGCCCGCGATCCTGCTGCGCGAGAGCTACCGGGACGGCAAGACCGTGCGAAAGCGCACGCTGCTCAACCTCTCCCATTGGCCGGCCGAGCACGTCGAGGGGCTGCGCGGCGTCCTCAAGGGCGGGGTCGTGATGCCGCCGGGCGAACAGCCCTTCGTCATCGAGCGTTCGCTGCCGCATGGCCATGTCGCAGCCGTCCTGGGCGCGACGCGCGCGATCGGCCTCGACAAAATCATCGGTCCCAAGGCCACGCGCGAGACCGACCCCGAGAGCTGTCGACCGGTCGACCTCGTCCTGGCCATGATCGTCAGCCGCATCATCGCCCCGGCCTCCAAGCTCGCCACAGCCAGGGCGCTCGATCCCGCCACCGCCGCCTCGAGCCTCGGCGTCGAGCTGGCCTTGGGCGACGTCCGCGAGGACGAGTTCTACGCTGCGCTCGACTGGCTCCTCGAACGCCAGGGTCCGATCGAGACCGCGCTGGCAAAGCGCCACCTGAAGGGCGGGACGCTGGTGCTCTACGACGTCTCGTCGAGCTATGTCGAAGGCCGCTGCTGCCCCTTGGCCAAACGCGGCTACAACCGCGACGGCAAGAAGGGGAAGTTGCAGATCGTCTATGGCCTTCTGTGCGCGCCCGACGGCTGTCCCGTCGCCATCGAGGTGTTCGAAGGCAACACCGGCGATCCCATGACGCTCGCCGATCAGGTTTCGAAGCTGAAGCGCCGCTTCGCCATCGACCACGTCGTGCTGGTCGGCGATCGCGGCATGATCACCCAGGCGCGCATCGACGAGGATCTGCGCCCCGCCGGGCTCGACTGGATCACCGCCTTGCGCGCGCCTGCGCTCAAGGAGCTGGTCGGCGGCGGACATTTGCAGATGTCGCTGTTCGACGAGCGCGACATGGCGGCGATCACGTCGCCCGAGTTTCCCGGCGAGCGGCTGATCGTCTGCCGCAACCCGGATCTCGCGCGCGAGCGCGCCCGCAAGCGCGAGGACCTCCTCGCCGCCACCGAGCGGGATCTCGCCAAGACCGTCGCCAGCGTGGCGCGCAAGACCCGTCCCTTGCGCGGCGCGGCCGAGATCGGCATCGCGGTCGGCGCCGTGCTCGGCAGGCACAAGATGGCCAAGCATTTCGAGCTGACGATCGCCGACGACCGGTTCGCCTTCGCCCGAAAGCGCGAGCAGATCGCGCAGGAAGCCGCGCTCGACGGCCTCTACGCCGTGCGCACCAGCCTGCCCGAAGAGACCCTCGCCGACAACACCGCGGTCAAGACGTACAAATCCTTGGCCATGGTGGAACGCGCCTTTCGCTGCCTGAAGACGGTCGACCTGCATGTCCGGCCGATCTACCATTGGCTGGAGGATCGGGTCCGCGCCCACGTGTTCCTGTGCATGCTGGCCTATTACGTCGAGTGGCATATGCGCGAGCGCCTGGCGCCGATGCTCTACGACGACGACGACAAGGCCGCCGCCGAGGCCCTGCGCGAGAGCCCGGTCGCCAAGGCGCAGCGCTCCCCCGCCGCCCTCGCCAAGAGCGCCACGGGCCGCGCCGCCGACGGCGCCCCGGTCCACTCCTTCCAGACCCTGCTCGCCGACCTCGCGACCCTCGCACGCAACACCGTCGTGACCGCGAACGCGCCGGACCGCCCCTTCACCATCCTCACCCGCCCGACTCCGATCCAGCAAAAGGCCTTCGACCTCCTGGGATTCCCCATCGCCTGTACCCAGTAGCAGCGACCCCGGAGCCGCTCGCCGTGAGCGAGATCAATGACTTACGCTTCGTGAAAGAAAGAAGCTCGGGCTAACAGAGAGCCGACTTCTGTCAACATTTGGCAATGATCAGTATCGCGACTTTTCTTGGTATTGTCTCCGCGCAACGACGCATAATGCCCTGATGCAACCCTGGAGGAGGTCGAGGAGACGGGATTGCCGGGAACGACGTTCCCGCCGCTTGCCCGCAGGCGCTGGAGCAGGTTTTGGACCCGGGGTTCTGGCCGGAATGCCTATGCTCTCCCTTCGGGAGGCCAACGCCCTACCCTTTCCTCCCCGCGATCTTCGCGATCTCCCGCATGATCCTCAGTGTCTCCGTGAGCCGGTCTTCCAGCCGGTCGAAATCGTCGGTCACCACGATGCGCATGTCGGGCCGCACCCGCGCGCGTTCGTCTTGCGCGACCCATTTCACCAGCCCCGCCGGATTGGCGAAAGCGTTGCCCCGGAAGGCGAGCGTTGCGCCCTTCGGGCCGGCGTCGAGCTTTTCGACATTTGATCTGCGACAAAGCGCCTTAATCAGAACGAGCTTCATCAAGAGCCCCACTTCCGGCGGCGGCGGCCCAAAGCGATCGACGATCTCAGCCCCGATGGCGTCGATCTCGCCCTCGTCCTCGAGCGCCGAGAGGCGGCGGTAGAGCATCAGCCGAGTCGGCAGGTCAGGAATATAGGATTCCGGGATGGTCACCGGCGCGCCAAGCTGGATGGTCGGCGACCATAGGTCCTCGGCCGGCGCCTCCTCGCCCGACTTGATCCGCTCCACCGCCTCGCGCACCATCTGTTGGTAGAGCTCGTAGCCGACCTCCTTGATGTGGCCGGACTGCTCCTCGCCGAGCAGGTTGCCGGCCCCACGCAGGTCGAGGTCGTGGCTCGCGAGTTGGAAGCCGGCGCCGAGCGTGTCGAGCGATTGCAGCACCGCGAGCCGCTTCTCCGCCTGAGGCGTGATCTTCGCTCTTGCCGGTGTGGTGAAGATCGCGTAGGCGCGGACCTTCGAGCGCCCGACGCGACCGCGCAACTGGTAGAGCTGGCCGAGGCCGAACATGTCAGCGCGATGGACGATCAGGGTGTTGGCGCGCGGGATGTCGAGGCCGGATTCGACGATCGCGGTCGAGAGCAGGATGTCGTATTTGCCGTCGTAGAAGGCACCGATCTTGTCCTCGAGCTCGCGCGCCGCCAACTGCCCGTGCGCGACGACGAATTTCGCTTCCGGAACATTCTGGCGCAGGAAGGCCGCCGCCTCGTCGAGGTCCTCTATGCGCGGGCATACGTAAAAGCTCTGCCCGCCGCGGTAGCGCTCGCGCAAGAGCGCCTCGCGCACGATCAAGGCGTCGAACGGCGAAACGAAGGTCCTGACCGCGAGCCGGTCGACCGGCGGGGTGGCGATGATCGACATTTCGCGCACACCGGTCATGGCGAGCTGCAGGGTGCGCGGGATCGGAGTTGCCGACAGCGTCAGCATATGCACTTCGGCGCGCAGTTCCTTCAGCCGCTCCTTGTGTCCGACGCCGAAATGCTGCTCCTCGTCGACCACGACGAGGCCGAGATCCTTGAAGTCGACCGCCTTGCCGAGCACCGCATGCGTGCCGACGACGATATCCATCCCGCCCTCGGCGAGGCCCTTCCTCGTCTCGCGCTGTTCGGTTGCGGTCACCATCCGCGACAGCTGGCCGATGCGCACGGGGAGGCCGGCGAAGCGCTCGCGGAAGACCCGCGCGTGCTGGCGGGCGAGGAGCGTTGTCGGCACGACGATCGCGGTCTGCTTGCCGTTGATCGCCGCGGCGAAGGCGGCGCGCAGCGCCACCTCCGTCTTGCCGAAGCCGACGTCGCCGCAGATGAGCCGATCCATCGGGCGGCCGGCGGCGAGATCGTCCAGCGTCGCCTCGATCGCGTTGGCCTGGTCCTGCGTCTCGTCGTACGGAAAGCGGGCGCAGAATTCATCGTAGAGCCCATCCGGCGGAATGAGGCGCGGCGCGGGCCGTGTAAGGCGCTGGGCGGCGATGCGGACCAGTTCGCCCGCCATCTCGCGCACGCGCTTTTTGAGCCGCGCCTTGCGCGACTGCCAGCCCGCGCCGCCGAGCCTGTCGAGTTCGCCCGTCTCGGAGCCGTAACGCGACAGCAGCTCGAGATTCTCGACCGGCAGGAACAGCCTGTCGCCGCCGGCGTAATGGATCTCGAGGCAGTCGTGCGGCGCGCCCGCCGCCTCGATCGTTTGCAAGCCGACGAACCGCCCGACGCCGTGGTCTATGTGGACAACGAGATCGCCTGCCGTCAGCGCGCTTGCTTCCGCCAGCACGTCCTGCGCGCGCCTCTTGCGCTTCGACTGCCGCACAAGGCGGTCACCGAGAATGTCCTGTTCGCCGACAATCGCCAGGTCCGGCGCCTCGAAGCCCTGTTCGAGGCCGATGACTGCAAGCGGCAGCGCGCCCGCGCGGGCAGTTTTCGCCTGATGGTAAGACGAGACGAGTTCGATCGACTTAAGGCCATGCTCCGCGAGCACGTGGCTGAGCCGCTCGCGCGAACCATCGCTCCAGCCGGCGACGATCACGTTCAGCCCGCGTCCGCGCAGATCCTTGATGTGCGCCACGGCGGCGTCGAACACGTTGGCGCTTTCGTTCTGCCGCTCGGGAGCGAAATTGCGCCCGACCCGTCCGCCGCAATCGATGACGTGCGCCGCGCCCGGGCTCGCCTCGAAGGGCGTGAGGCGCACGAGCGGCGCGGCCGAGAGCCGGCCTTTCCATTCGTCCTCGGTCAGGTACAGCCGCGCCGGCGGAAGCGGCTTGTAGTCAGCCCTTCCCGGAGCCTGGTCATAGGCAGCGCGCCTCGCGGCGTAGGAGTTGGAAATTTGCGCGATGCGCTGAACTGCGGCCTCTTCAGCCCGGGCGTCTAGTACCAACGGGGCGTCGCCGACGTAGTCGAACAGGGCGTCGAGCTTCTCGTAGAGGAGCGGCAGCCAATGCTCAAGGCCGATCGCGCGCCGGCCTTCGCTGACCGCGGCGTAGAGCGCGTCCTCCGGCGTCGGGGCGCCGAATTCGGCGGCGTAGGCCTGGCGGAAGCGGCGGATCGTGTCGGTCATCAGCCGCGCCTCGCTCATCGGCACGAGGTCGAGCGAGCGCAATTGCCCGACGCTGCGTTGCGTCTCGGGGTCAAACGTGCGGATCGACTCGAGCGTGTCGCCGAAGAAGTCCAGCCTGATCGGCGCCGGCGCGCCGGGCGGGTAGAGGTCGAGGATGCCGCCGCGGGTCGCATAGTCGCCGACCTCGCGCACGGTGCTGGCGCGGGCGTAGCCGTTTGTTTCGAGCCAAAGCGCGAGTTCGTCCATCCGGACGCTGTTGCCCGGCGCAGCGGAGAAGGCGGCGGAGGCGACGTATTTCAGCGGCGGAACGCGCTGGGTGAGCGCGCTCACCGAGCCGACCAGAATGCGCGGCCGCTCGACCGCGCCGCGGCTGCGGGCGAGTTGGGCAAGCACGGTCATCCGTTCGGCCGAGACCGCGGCGTTCGGCGACACCCGGTCGTAGGGCTGGCAGTCCCAGGACGGCAGGAAGAGCGCCTCGATCTCGGGCGCGGCGAAGCCGAGCGCGTCGATGAGGGCCTGCGCCCGGACGCTGTCGCGGGCGACGAAAACGAGCGTGACGGCGCGCCTTTCGCCTGCGTTCGCGAGCGCGCGCGTCAGCTCCGCGACCAAGAAGGCGTCATAGCCTTCCGGGGCGCGGCCAAGGATGACGGGGCCGCCTTCGGCGAGGCGGCGGACGGCGGGAGCGAGACTACTCACGGGGCTTCTTGTCGGCTTCTCGTCAGGGCGGCGCGCGGCGCGTCCCTCAGGCGTGCAAAGAGTGGCGTGTCGAACTCGGGCGGCGTCAGTTCCTCGCCGGTGATCCACGCGAGCACCTCAGGGTCTGGAGCCTCGAGCAGACGCTCGAACTCGTCGAGTTCGGCCTCGCTCATCGTCGGCAGGCCGGCGTCGGCGAACTGGCCCATCACCAGGTCCATTTCGCGCATTCCCCGCCGCCATGCGCGAAACAGGATCTTCCGCCGCCGCTCGTCGAGCGCGGCGCTGCTCAGCATCGAGCCGGACATGAGGAGCCTTTCAAGTCGTGGAATGCCAGCGCCGCCGCTTCGGTTCCCGGTGGGCGCCCGAACGGCGCGGCGTCGCCAATGCGTCTCGGCTTATAGCCGCGTGTCGCAGCGGCGCCAACGCGGCGCATGAAAAAGCCGTTCTTTTGACGCAAACGGCGCCGCTTATATGGGCAGCCGACTTCAGGTTTACATGCGCCCCTGAGCGGCTCAATCGCTTTCGAGTCCAGCCCGCGAGCATTTCATGTTCAACGCCTTGAGCGGATGGCTGTTCAATTCCTCCGGCCTCACCCCGCACGGCTTCTGCCTCCTTTGGCAACCCGGCCTGATGTGGACCTACGCCTTGTCTGACGCCGGTATCGGCCTCGCCTATTTCTCCATTCCGCGCGCCCTCGCGGTGATAGCGCGCCGGCGGCGGGATCTCGTATTCCGGCCGCTGCTCCTGCTGTTCGCAGCCTTCATCCTCCTCTGCGGACCGACCCACTGGCTCGACGTCCTGACGCTGTGGTTCCCGATTTATGGTGTCCAGGCGCTGGTCAAGGCGACGACGGCGCTCGTATCGATCTTCACCGCCATAGCGCTCTGGAAGCTCATGCCCCTCACACTCGCGCTTCCGTCGCCCTCGCAGTTCCGCGAGGCCAATGCGGCGCTGCGCGAGACGGAGGAAAGGCTTTATCAGGCGCAGAAGATGGAGGTGGTCGGGCAGTTGACCGGCGGCGTCGCACAAGACTTCAACAACATGATCCAGGCCGTCTCCGGCGGCCTGACGCTGATCGAGCGCCGCATGGCGAGCGGCCGGCTCGAGGAGATCGATCGTCTGTTCGAAGAGATGCGGCGCACCTTGAACAGCGCCGCGGGCCTCACCAACCGCCTGCTTGCGTTCTCTCGCCGGCAGGCGCTCCAGCCGAAACGGATCGAACCCGATCGCTTCATCAACGGCATGAGGGAGTTCCTGCAGCGAACGCTCGGCCCGGAAAACCGGCTGAAGCTCAAGCTTGGCGACGGAAGGTCCGACGTCGTCTGCGACGCTCATCAGCTCGAGGCGGTATTGCTCAATCTCGCCATCAACGCGCGCGATGCGATGCAGGATGGCGGGAGGCTGACGATTTCGGTCATGGACCGCAAGCTCAAGGCGGCGGACCTCGCCGACCAGGACCAGGCGAGCCCGGGCGACTATGTCGAGATCCGCGTGTCGGACACCGGCGTCGGCATGACGCCGGACATCCTCAGCCGGGCGTTCGAACCGTTCTTCACCACCAAGCCGACCGGCAGCGGAACCGGCCTTGGCCTGTCACAGGTCTACGGATTCGTCCGCCAGTCTGGCGGCTTCTCCCGCATCGAGAGCAGGCCCGGCGCGGGAACCGCAGTCTCCATCTTCCTGCCGAGCCGGCCAAGAACGCAGGGCAAGGCGCCTTCCTCCTCCAGGCGCGGCGAGGCGCCGCAGCCGTCCGCGCGCGGCGCCGTGCTCGTCGTCGAGGATCAGGACGAGGTGCGGGCGCAAATCGTCGAGGTCCTGACCGAGATGGGTTGCGACATCATCGAGGCCGCCGATGGCCTGCAGGCAATGCGCATCGTCCAGTCAGGCCGCCATCTCGATCTGCTCGTCACCGACGTCGGGCTTCCTGGAATCAACGGCCGTCAGCTCGCTGACGCAGCCCGCGACGCCATGCCCTCGCTGCCGGTTCTGCTGATCACCGGCTACGCCGGCCAGGCGCTCGACAATATCCGCCTCGCGGAAGGGATGGAGATCATACGCAAGCCGTTTCTGCTCGAAGATTTGGCCGCGCGGGTCAAGGCCCTGCTGCCAGGACAGCAGTCCGACGTGGCGGGCTGAGGATATCCCAGCATCGCCGGTCAGTGCGCTGCTCCGGTCGTGTTAGACCGGGTCGACCAATTCCCTCCACACGACCGCCCGATGCCCGAGATCCCCGTCCCCGTCCTGTCGCCCCACCGCGCTCTGCGCCTCGAACTTTTGCCAGCGGATGCTTCTTCGCTCGACGACGGCGTCGCCGGCCGACTCGAGGCGGCCTTCGCCCGCGGCGGCGGGCACGGCCTCCTGCAACTCGGCGCCGCCGAGGCGGGCAGCCGCCTTGCGCCGGACCTCGCCTTCTGGCGGGACTTCGCCGTTCGCTTCCTCGCGGCTGTCTGCGCCGGCGGCGAGCCTTCCACCGGCGGCGCGCCGCGCGTCTCCGAACCGTCCGAAGATAATCTGATCCGCCTCGTCGACGAAGCCCCGCCGATGCGTGGAGGCGAATACCTCGACGTCGAGTGCCTCGCCTCGCTCTGGCGCGCGCTCGAACGCGCGCTCGATGACGAGCTTTTGGAAAGCCGCTTGCCGATCCAGGCCTTTCTGCAAAACCGGGACAGCCGCTGGCGGCTTGTCGGGCGCGTCCATTTCAACCTCGCCGAAAACCGCAAGGACCCCGACCGCCCGTTCGCCTTCATGGCGACCTATGCCTCAACGCTCGGAGCGCAGGGAGCCCTGCGCCATCTGGGCCTCGGCCACGCCCTGCGCGAGTACGCCGGCGCCGGAGCCAAAGCCGAACTCCTGAGGCTCCTCGAGCCGGTCAACCGCGCGAGCGAAAGCCTGGCCTGGCTGAAAGAGATCGTCGAGTTGGGCGAGATCTTCCACCCCCTGCGGTGGACACCAAAAGAAGCCATGCGGCTCTTATCCGACGTCGAGACGCTCGAGCGCGCCGGCGTCGTCGTTCGCATGCCGGCCGCATGGCGCATGAACAGGCCGAGCCGTCCCGCGGTCGAAGCGACGGTGGGGTCGAAGGCGCCGTCGCAAGTCGGGGCGCAGTCGCTTCTCGACTTCAAGGTTGAAGTCAGCCTCGACGGCGAGACTCTGACAAAGGAGGAGATCGAGCGCCTCCTGGCTTCGACCGACGGCCTCGCAATGCTGCGGGGCAAATGGGTCGAGCTCGACCATGAGCGGCTCAATGCGACTCTCGAAAGGCTCGACGCGGTCGAGCGCCTCGCCCTTGAGCAGGGCGTCTCGTTCGGCCAAGCGATGCGACTGCTCGCGGGCGCCGAAATCGGCGGAACGGTCGAGAAGGTGGTCGACGATTCCTGGGGCCGCGTGAGGGCGGGCGACTGGCTCGCCGAGACGCTCGCCGCCTGCCGCCGCCCCGAAGCCCTCGCCGCTGGGCATCCGGGCGAGGCGCTGAAAACGACGCTTCGTCCCTATCAGGACGTCGGCGTGCGCTGGCTCGGCTTCCTCGCCCAACTCGGTCTCGGCGCCTGCCTTGCCGACGACATGGGCCTCGGAAAGACCGTTCAGGTGCTCGCCCTGCTCTTGAGGCTGCGGCAGCAGCAAGGCGAACAGCGCCCGAGTCTGCTGGTCGCGCCGGCTTCGCTTCTCGCCAACTGGGCGGCTGAGGCCGCCCGCTTCGCCCCGTCGCTCAACCTGTTCGTCGCGCATCCGGCGTTCGCGCCCGCCGATCGTTTGGTGCAGCCCTCGGCCGATGCGCTTGCCCGGATCGATCTCGTCGTGACGAGCTATGGCTCGGCCCTGCGGATGGGCTGGATCGGCAAGACGCGGTGGCGGCTCGTGGCGCTCGACGAGGCGCAGGCGATCAAGAATCCCGACGCGAAGCAGACCCGCGCCGTCAAGGCGCTCCAGACGGACAGCCGCATTGCGCTGACCGGCACGCCAATCGAGAACAATCTGCGCGACCTGTGGTCGATTTTCGACTTTCTCAACCCCGGGCTTCTCGGATCGTCGAAGGCCTTCGCCGACTTCATCAAGCGCCTCGCGGCAAAAGAGCCCGTCTCCTACGCGCCATTGCGCAAGCTGGTCGGGCCCTACATCCTTCGCCGGCTGAAGACCGATCGGAGCGTGATCGCCGACCTGCCCGACAAGACTGAAGTCAAGGCCTTCTGCGGTCTCTCGAAGAAACAGGCCGTCCTTTATCAGGCGACGGTCGACGAACTCGAGGAGCGGCTGGGCTCCGTGTCGGAAGACATGGCGCGGCGCGGCCTGGTGCTGGCGACGCTGATGCGGCTGAAGCAGATCTGCAACCATGCGTCGCATGGCCTCGGCGGCGGCGACTGGGACGAGAAGGACAGCGGCAAGTTCACCCGGCTGACGGAAATCGCCGAGACGATCGCCAGCCGTCAGGAGAAGATGCTCGTCTTCAGCCAGTTCAAGGAGATCATCGAGCCGCTCGGCGAGCTGCTCGCGGCCGCGTTCGGCCGCGCTGGTCTTGCGCTGCATGGCGAAACCGCGGTCGGCAAGCGCAAGGGTCTGGTGCAGGCATTCCAGGAGGACGAGCGCATCCCGTTTTTCGTTCTGTCGCTCAAGGCCGGCGGCTCTGGACTCAACCTGACGGCCGCCTCGCATGTCGTGCATTTCGACCGCTGGTGGAATCCGGCGGTCGAGAACCAGGCCACCGACCGCGCCTTCCGTATCGGGCAGAAGCGCAATGTTCTTGTGCACAAATTCGTCTGTCGGGGCACCATCGAGGAACGAATCGACATACTGATCGAATCGAAGCGGCAATTGGCGCAGGACGTCCTGAGCGGAGGGGGCGAGATCAACCTCACCGAACTCAGCGACCGGGACATCATGGCGCTGGTGAGACTCGACCTCGACGCCGCGACGAAAGAAGGATGACGCCATGGGGTTCTTTGGCTTCCGTCCCTACGTCCCGGTGGCGCAGCGCCGCCTTCGGGCGCTGAAAGAGGCGGAAAAGCTCAAGAAAAAGGGGCGCGCCACCTCGCCGGTGACGATCGAGGGGCGCACGATCGCAAAAAGCTTCTGGGGCAAGGCTTGGGGCGACAATCTCGAACGTTATTCGGATTTCGAGAACCGGCTGCCGCGCGGACGCACCTACGTGCGCAACGGCTCGGTGATCGACCTGCAGATCGCGCGCGGCACGGTCGAGGCGCTGGTCAGCGGCTCGGAGATCTATCGGGTGAAGATTGACATCGCCGTCGCCGCGCCGGCGCGATGGAGGGCGATCTGCTCTGACTGCGCCGGTTCGGTCGGGTCGCTGGTCGAACTCCTGCAGGGCAAACTATCGAAGAACGTGATGGAGCGCGTATGCCGCGAGGCCGACGGCCTTTTCCCGGCGCCGAGCGAGATCAAGATGTCGTGCTCCTGCCCGGACTGGGCGGACATGTGCAAGCACGTGGCGGCTACGCTGTATGGCGTCGGCGCGAGGCTCAACTCCGATCCCGACCTCCTGTTCGCCTTGCGCGGGGTCGATCGCGCCGAGCTCGTCTCCAATGTCGGCGCCGACCTGCCGCTCACCATAACCGCGTCGGCGAGCGACCGCGTGCTCGCCGACGACGACGTCGCGGCGCTGTTCGGCATCGACATCGCCGCGCCGGACGTGCAGCCGCCAAAGCGAAATCTCGCGGAGGAATTGCAGGCTGAGGGGCAAGCGGCGGAGGCGGAGCTGGCTCATTCGAAAGCCAAGGCCAAGGCCGGGTCGGGGACCAAAACCCGAGCCAGATCGGCGGAGACGCCCGCCACCCAGCGCCCGTTGAAAAGCTCGGCGAAAAGGACGGCTGGCGCCCTCGCCGCGGCGCCGGTCAAGACTCCAAAATCGACGATCGCCGCGAGGCGGAGGGCGGCGAAAGCCGTTGCAACGACAGCGCGCGTCGGAAAGCCACGCGCTGCCGATCAGAAGCCCCAGCCGCGAGGATCAAAGCGCCCGTGATCAGGCGGCAGGTTCAAAAAATCTGAACGACCGGCTTCCTGAACGCGGCTCGCGCCCCAGCCGTGGCGCCAACGAGGATGCAGGACGTCGACCCGAGCCCGGCCAAATTCCCTGGAGCAGGGAAAAATGCAGGGAACTTCGCGCATTTCGACCGATTTTCGAAAAACCCGTGCCGAAAAACTATACGATTTCTGGCGGTTACGGGAAAATTCCCTATGCAGCCGAGCAGGGAATTTTTTCGGCCGAGCAGGGAACTCAAATTCCCTGCTCGGCCGAGAGCACGGATATCTCGCGCCTGATGCGTCGCCTGTCCCGCGCCTTTGCACGTGCGAGCCCGACGCGGCTTGCGGGAGGGGTTGGGGCGAGGGTATCCGGCGCGACCAGAATTCATCTTGCTCCAGGATCAGAGCGCACGACGAAGAGTCAGGTTAATCCGCGCGCGCCCGAGCTTGGGATGAAGGCCGTCCTTGAGAGCCGCGATCCCGTGGAAGCGTAGCCGAGAGGGACCGCCCCAGACAACGACGTCGCCGTGGCGCAGCGCGTATTTTTCGACCGGATCTGTCCGCTTCAGGCCGCCGAACTGGAAGACTGCGGGCAGCCCGAGCGAAACCGAGACGATCGGACTGCCGAAATCTCGCTCGTTCCTGTCCTGGTGCAGCGACAGTCGAGAACCCGGCTCGTAGCGGTTGATCAGGCAGGCGTCCGGCGCGAACTTCTCATAGCCCGCTTCCGCGGCGGCCTCGGCGGCGAGGCGCAAAAAAGAGTCCGGCATGTCCGGCCAAGGCTCGCCTGTTTTGGGATCGTTGCGATCGTAGCGATAGCCTGTGTGGTCGGTGACCCAGCCGGCCGCGCCGCAATTGGTCATCACGACCGACATGACGAAGCCCCCCGGCGTCGTCATGCGACGAAACGGGGCGCGGGCCGTGATTGCGCCGAGCGCGGCGATGAGCTCGCCCTCGAGCGGCAGAGCCTTGCCGCACAGGAGAATCGCGCCCTCCCCGATCGTCTCGCGGGCCGGCCTGACGGGTCCGACATCGGCAAAGAGGTCGGCGGATTGCATGACGACCATGGTAGGCGAGATCGAACGCCGTCGAAAGGCGTCAATTGGGCGCACTCGCCCCCGATAGATCGGCCTCAGAACAGCCCGGTCAGCTGGTAGAAGCCGATAACGACGAACACCGCCGTGGTCTTGAGGACGGTGACAGCAAAGGTGTCGCGATACGATTGCCGGTATGTGAGGCCGACGACCGCCAGCAGCGTGATGACGGCGCCGTTGTGCGGCAGCGTGTCCATACCCCGCTCGCCATCGCGGCGACGCGGTGGAAAAGTCGCGAAGCACGATGTTCAGGACAAAGACGACGACGAGCGGCGGGAAGGCAATTCAAGGCGATGCGAGATGGCTCACGTCGACCGGAGTCGGCTCGTTGCAGTCGCCCTCGCCGCGGCCCTCTCAAAGGCAAGCGTCGAAACGCCGCATCAGCGCTTAGGCCCGGGCTGCGATCCTTCGCGCCAGGACGGGGGCCGCTTCGACGATGACCGCCCCGAGAAGGATCATGAGGCAGGCGACTGCGCCGAGCGCGGTCAACCTTTCGCCAAGCAGGGTCGCCCCGGCGAGCGCGGCAAACACGCTCTCGAGCGACAGAATGAGCGCTGCCTCCGAGGGAGGCGTATGAGCTTGAGCGAAGATTTGCAGCGTGTAGGCGACCGCGCCGGAGACGAGACCGGCGAACAGGATCGCGGGCGCGGCGTCGACGAAGGCGTGAGGCGGGACGGTTTCGAGCGCCATAGAGAAGAGCGCCGCGAGCCCGCCGCAGATTGCGTACTGGGCGAAGGCGAGCGTCAGCGGCCTTGCTGCGCGGATGAGGAAGAGCGGGGTAAGGGCGATGCCGGTCGCCCAGGCGAGATCCGCCGAGAGCACGAGGCCGTCGCCGATCGTCGGCGGCGTCGCGGGTCCGCCGCCGGTGGCGAGCAGCCATGCGCCGACGAGCGAGACGAGGCTCGCCGCCAGCACGAGCGGGCGCGGCCGCGCCCCTGACAGCGCCCAGACCACGAACGGCGTCAGCGCGACATAGCAGGCGGTGAGAAAGCCGCCGTTGGTCGCGCTCGTCGTCTCGAGCCCGGCCTGCTGCAGGCTCGTGCCGAGAAAGAGGCTGACGCCGATCGCCGCCGCGAGGCGCCATGCGCCCGCACGGGCCGGGCGGCGGACGCTTCGAGACTTCGAACAGCGCCAGCGGCGCGAGCGCGACCGCCGAGACGGCGAAGCGCGAAGCGACGAAGGCGAGCGGCGGCAGCACGCCGACGGCGTCCTTCTGCGCAACGAAGGTCACGCCCCACAGGCAGGCGGTGACAAGAAGCAGGCCGTCTGCGGCGAGCCTGCTCATCCCCGCCCGGTCAGGCTTCAAACCTCACACCTGCTCGATCTCAACCAGCGTTCCGACGAAATCCTTCGGATGGAGGAACAGCACCGGCTTGCCGTGCGCGCCGATTCTCGGTTCGCCGTCGCCGAGAACGCGCGCGCCCTGCGCCTTCAGCCTGTCGCGCGCGGCGATGATGTCGTCGACTTCGTAGCAGAGGTGATGCATGCCCCCGTCCGGATTGCGCTCGAGGAACTTTGCGATCGGCGAGTTCTGCCCCAGCGGATGCAAAAGCTCGACCTTTGTGTTGGGAAGTTCGACAAAGACGACGGTGACACCGTGGTCCGGCTGCGCTGTCGCGGCCGAGACTCGTGCGCCCAGAGTCTCCCGATAGGTCTTCGCCGCCCTATCGAGATCGGGGACGGCGATGGCGACGTGGTTCAGCTTTCCGATCATGGGTTCCTCAGCCTCGCGCGGAGGCATCGCAAAACCTCCGCCGCAAAGCAAGGGTCGACCTGGGCATTTTGCGGCTGCCGGGCGCGACGACGGCTCTGCCTGGCGTTGCCGCCAGATCGCGTGGCGTGATTCATTCGAACTCGAGCAGCAGCGGCGCGTGGTCCGACACTTCGTCGGGCAGCACGCGGAAGTCACGCACGTCGACCCCGTCGCTGACGAAGACGTAGTCGGCGAATTGCTCGGGACGCGCGTAAAGGCGGGTCCGGGTCGAGGTCACGCCGAATTCGGCGACGAGATTGCGCAGCCCGGCCGCTTCGAGCATCCGCAGGCTCTCGGTGTCCGGCAGGAGGTTGAAGTCGCCGCAGAAAACGAAAGGTTCCTTGCGGCTTTTGAGGAACTCCAGGATGCGGCGCGATTGGGCGATCCGCTCGTCGCTGTCGCCTTTGCCGCGTCCGTTCCACAGGCCGTGGAAGTTCACGATGCTGAGCGGGCCCGAGGGGCCCTCGACCGTGACGAACTGGAGGTTGCGGGCATGCAGGCCGAGATTGCCTTGCGGCACGTAGCCCCGCTCCCGGTGCACGAAGACGTCCCCCGAATCGACGACGTCCTGGGTCTTCGACACCAGCGTCATCAGACCGTAATCGTCGAGATGGTTGGGATGAAAGAAGACCTCATGGCCGCCGAGCAGCGCGCCGATCTCCTGCTTCGCGTAGACCATCATCTCTTCGTGGGCGATCGCGTCGGCGCCCGCGGGAGCGCCCTCGAGATTCTCGTAGGGAGCCGACCAGACCTCCTGCAGGCAGAGGAAATCGGCCTCCCGGTGCGAAGCGAGGAAGGCGAGCAGCTTTCCGGCCCCCGCACGACCGCCCCAGATGTTGAGACAGATCAGCTTCATTGATCACAGAACCATCACGCAAAAGCCCATCATGAAATAAGCAAGCTGCCTGGGACACGAGGGTCGCCACGGGCGTAGCCGGTCGCCTTCTTATGGCGCCCTGATTTCCACGCAAGCGCTTCGTTGCGCCTTGGCGCTGCGACCTAATGGACAATGGCGAGCCCCTCCCGCGAAAGGAGTTCTATGAATCCGAACGAAACACGGCTTTGTCGATGCCCGCTTGCTGAAGGATCGCCTTCAGCAAGCGGGCATTTGACGTCGTCGGAATGCTTTCGGACGACGACCGTCCGACCCGAATCGGGATTCCGAAAAGTCGCGTGACTGCCTTTTTGTCTCTGAAAGACAAATCCCGCTCGTTGCAGAACGCGAACGACGTCTTTGCGCCGACGATCGGAAGCCGCTCGGACATCGCATCACGCCGCTATGTCTGTCCGCACGATGATCCCGAGCGACGTCGGCTGGCGCTTTTTTCCGCCTCGGGGATCGGGTCCCCGTTTGCGATCAAGGTCTCGATGTAGACCGCCAGAGCCTCTTCCGTGTTTCGTACCGCGGCTTCGTACGTGTCGCCCCACGTCTGGCAGCCGGGCAGCGTCGGGAAATACGCAAGATATCCGCTGTCCTCGGGGTGTGCCTCAATCGTCAGCGGGTATGTTTGAAATTCGGCCATGCGCCAGCGCTAGCACATCCGCTTCGCACGCCCAATCCAGCCGCCCAAACCAATCGAGTGTCCGACGACGCAGTCACAACAAGTGAAAGTGCGGAGCCCAAGGCCCGCCCCCTATCCCTCTCCCGTCGGGCTCAGTGCGCAAGGATCGCCAGCAGCAGCAGCGCCACGATGTTGGTGATCTTGATCGCCGGATTGACGGCCGGACCGGCGGTGTCCTTGTAGGGGTCGCCGACGGTGTCGCCGGTGACGGACGCCTTGTGGGCTTCCGATCCCTTGAAGTGCTTGACGCCATCCTTGTCGATGAAGCCGTCCTCGAAGCTCTTCTTGGCGTTGTCCCAGGCGCCGCCGCCCGAGGTCATCGAGATGGCGACGAACAGGCCGTTGACGATGACGCCGAGCAGGGACGCGCCGAGCGCCGCAAAGGCCGCGGCCTTCGATCCCGAGATCCACAGCGTGCCGAAATAGACGACGAAGGGCGCGAGCACCGGCAGAAGCGAGGGGATAATCATCTCCCGGATCGCCGCCTTGGTCAGCATGTCGACGGCGCGGCCGTAGTCGGGGCGCTCCGTTCCCTTCATGATGCCGGGCTTTTCCTTGAACTGGCGGCGCACTTCCATCACCACCGAGCCCGCCGCCCGGCCGACCGCGGTCATCGCGATGCCGCCGAACAGGTAGGGAATGAGGCCGCCGAAGATGAGTTCGGCGACGACATAGGGGCTGGAGAGGGCGAAATCGACCGTGCCGACGTCCTTGAAATAGGGCACGCCGGTCGCGACAAAATGCCTGATGTCGTTGGTGTAGGCGGCGAACAGCACCAGCGCGCCGAGGCCCGCCGAACCGATCGCGTAGCCCTTGGTGATCGCCTTGGTGGTGTTGCCGACCGCGTCGAGCGCGTCGGTCGACTGGCGCACTTCCTTGGGCAGGCCGGCCATTTCGGCGATGCCGCCGGCGTTGTCGGTGACCGGGCCGAAGGCGTCGAGCGCGACGATCATTCCGGCGAGCCCGAGCATCGTGGTGACCGCGATCGCCGTGCCGAAGAGGCCGGCGAGCTGGAAGGTCGAAATGATGCCCGCGACGATGACCAGCGCCGGAAGCGCCGTCGATTTCGAGCGAAACCGCCAGGCCCTGGATCACGTTGGTGCCGTGGCCGGTGACCGACGCCTGGGCGATCGACACCACCGGACGCTTGCCGGTGCCGGTGTAATATTCGGTGATGACCACGATGAGGCCGGTCACCACGAGCCCGACCAGGCCGCAGACGAACAAGTTCGCGCCCACGACCGCCTTGCCGGCGACCGTTCCGATCTCGCCCCAGCCGATGACGAAATGGGTTGCGAGGGCGAGGCCGAGGATCGACAGAATGCCAGTCGCGATCAGGCCCTTGTAAAGGGCGCCCATGATCGAATTGTTGGCCCCGAGCTTGACGAAGAACGTGCCGATGATCGAGGTCACGATGCAGGCCGCGCAGATCGCCAGCGGATACATCATGGTCGGCAGCAGCGCGTTGGTTTCCCCGAAGAAGATCGACGCGAGCACCATGGTCGCAACCACGGTCACCGCATAGGTCTCGAACAGGTCCGCCGCCATGCCAGCGCAGTCGCCGACATTGTCGCCGACATTGTCAGCGATGGTCGCCGGGTTGCGCGGATCGTCTTCCGGTATTCCCGCCTCGACCTTGCCCACGAGATCGGCGCCGACGTCGGCGCCCTTGGTGAAGATGCCGCCGCCGAGACGAGCGAAGATCGAGATCAGCGAAGCGCCGAAGCCGAGCGCGACCAGCGCGTCGATGACCGTGCGGTCCGAAGGAGCATAGCCGAGACCGCCCGTCAGGAAGCCGAAGTAGCCCGCGACGCCGAGAAGAGCTAGGCCCGCGACGAGGAGGCCGGTCACCGCGCCCGAGCGGAAGGCGATGTCGAGGCCGCCGGCCAGAGATTTCGTGGCGGCCTGGGCGGTGCGCACGTTCGCCCGCACCGAGACGTTCATGCCGATGAAGCCGGCCGCGCCGGACAGGATTGCGCCAAGCGCGAAGCCGGCGGCGACGGTCCACGAGAGCAGGAACCCCAGCCCGATGAAGACGACGACGCCGACGCCGGCGATCGTGGTGTACTGGCGCTTGAGATAGGCTTGCGCGCCCTCCCGCACCGCGCCGGAAATTTCCTGCATGCGCGCGCTGCCGGCGTCGGCCGACATCAGGCTACTGACTGTGTAGACCCCGTAGACTATGGACAGCAGTCCACACAAAATGATCAACCAGAACAGCATGGCGTAAAGCCCCCTGACGTCTGCATGCGCACGCGCGCTGCAATTGTGGGCGGCTATTGCCAGAAAGTAGCCTCCGCCGCAACGCGCAGCGCCGGTCTTTCCGCGGTTCCTGCGACGAAAGTCTTGCGGCAAATCGCCTCGCCGGCCGGGAACGCCCGAACGCGCATTGCAGTGTCTGGCCGCATTCGACCCATTGCGGACGTCGCAGATCGCTACCTTGCTGCTGGCCCCGGCATGCGCCAAGTCCTGCTTTCCACGCTCATCCTTCGATACGATAGGCGCGCACGTGTTCACAAAACTGCGGCGATCAGTAACATAAAATAAATTTCAGTGAAGTAACGTGACCGGCTCAGCACAGAACTCGGAGGTATGCCATGGGTACTATCTGCAGGTTCATCCGAAATGAGGACGGAGCCACTGCGATAGAATACGCGCTGATTGCCAGCTTGATTGCGGTCGCAATCATTGGGGCAGTCACAACTGTTGGAGGCAAGGTCACCACAGTATTCACTGAAGTTGGCGCCACACTGAAATAAAACGACGTGTTGTATACATCAATGCGTGCCTATCCGGTTAAGACCCATAGCCGCTACATCTAGGGTGTTGCCACTCACCCGAGTAGAGCTGAGCATAGGTCGGAGCAGCGGCATCGCCCGCGATCCCGAGGAGAGAGCGGAAGGCGTTGAACGGGTAGAACCGCCTATTGAAGCGGAACGTGAACTCGTTGAGGTAGGCTTGCAAGTGCTTGGCGCTGACACCGTGATGGATGCCGTTGAGCCAGGTCTTCAGATTGCTGAAGACGAGGTGGGAGATCGGTAGGAACTCCTCGGCGACCTCCGGGTCGCCGCATTCGGCGATGGCGTGGTGATCGTAGCCACGTGCCCGCAGACTGCCATAGGCGCTCCAGTCATCGGTGACGAGCAGCGTCCCCGGCATGACGGCGCTTCCGACGAATTCGCACAACGATTTGGCAGAGCGGTCAGGGGCGATGGCGAGGCGAACGCGCCCGGCATACCGGCCGTCCTTCCTTTTGTCCTGCGCTGCGCCCGGCTTGCGGTGGCGAACCTCGACGGCGGCGGCGACCAACGTCTTGTGGTGGACGTCTCGGCCCCCGCCGCGTGTTTTTCCGCCAACATAGGTCTCGTCCACCTCGACATGTTCACCCACCCTGCCGCCGATCCGGTCCTGATCGGGGCGCACCATGCCGGCGCGCAGCTTGTGCAGGATGCCGAAGGCCGTCTCGTAGCGGGTCAGGCCGAGTTGCCGCTGGAACTGCACCGCCGACATGCCCTGCGTTTGACTGGCGACCAGATAGGCGGCCCAGAACCACACGCTCAGTGGCGTATGGCTGCGCTCCATAACCGTGCCGACCGTCAGCCCAGTGTTCCTGCGGCATTTCCGGCAGCGCAAGACGCCAGGGCGGTTATCAAAGCGGAACGGCTCTCCGCCCATTTGACAGTGCGGGCAAACGAACCCGCCGTCCCAGCGAGACTTTTCCAGATAGGCAGCGCAGGCCGCTTCGTCAGGGAAAAGACGCTGGAACTCGGCAAGCGACCGTGGGAAGGCCAAGCTGGCGTGGTCGAGAACATCCATGCCCGCCCCATTATCCGCTTTGCGCCCACATTATGTCCACCCATCTTGGGCGTCAAGCCGACAGGACCACGCCCCCGGAATCTAGTTGTAGTGGGTGTGGGCGTTAACCGGATAGGCACGCATCAATTTACCTTCGGACGCGAACGCCTAACTAGACCGAGCTTCTTTCTTTCACGAAGCGTAAGTCATTGATCTCGCTCACGGCGAGCGGCTCCGGGGTCGCTGCTACTGGGTACAGGCGATGGGGAATCCCAGGAGGTCGAAGGCCTTTTGCTGGATCGGAGTCGGGCGGGTGAGGATGGTGAAGGGGCGGTCCGGCGCGTTCGCGGTCACGACGGTGTTGCGTGCGAGGGTCGCGAGGTCGGCGAGCAGGGTCTGGAAGGAGTGGACCGGGGCGCCGTCGGCGGCGCGGCCCGTGGCGCTCTTGGCGAGGGCGGCGGGGGAGCGCTGCGCCTTGGCGACCGGGCTCTCGCGCAGGGCCTCGGCGGCGGCCTTGTCGTCGTCGTCGTAGAGCATCGGCGCCAGGCGCTCGCGCATATGCCACTCGACGTAATAGGCCAGCATGCACAGGAACACGTGGGCGCGGACCCGATCCTCCAGCCAATGGTAGATCGGCCGGACATGCAGGTCGACCGTCTTCAGGCAGCGAAAGGCGCGTTCCACCATGGCCAAGGATTTGTACGTCTTGACCGCGGTGTTGTCGGCGAGGGTCTCTTCGGGCAGGCTGGTGCGCACGGCGTAGAGGCCGTCGAGCGCGGCTTCCTGCGCGATCTGCTCGCGCTTTCGGGCGAAGGCGAACCGGTCGTCGGCGATCGTCAGCTCGAAATGCTTGGCCATCTTGTGCCTGCCGAGCACGGCGCCGACCGCGATGCCGATCTCGGCCGCGCCGCGCAAGGGACGGGTCTTGCGCGCCACGCTGGCGACGGTCTTGGCGAGATCCCGCTCGGTGGCGGCGAGGAGGTCCTCGCGCTTGCGGGCGCGCTCGCGCGCGAGATCCGGGTTGCGGCAGACGATCAGCCGCTCGCCGGGAAACTCGGGCGACGTGATCGCCGCCATGTCGCGCTCGTCGAACAGCGACATCTGCAAATGTCCGCCGCCGACCAGCTCCTTGAGCGCAGGCGCGCGCCCAGAACGTCCCGCTTGCTCGGCGCGTTCGGGCTCACATAGCGAAGTGGGCAGTCGGCCACGAAGGCGTCGAACAGTCCGGCCGTCTTGAGGAAGTGGATGAAGAACGGCAGTTGCCCAAGCGGCGTCATCGTCGCCTCCTGGTCCCACTCGACCCGGACCGGACCGAAAAAGCAGTCCAGGTCGACCCCTTCCAGCCGCTCCGAAACAACCAGAGATTGCTCACCCGACCGGTGAGCCCAAGGAGACGAAGGGTAGCGCTTCATGCCCTTGAGAATGCGCGATTCTCGCCCTCACACCAAAACCAAACTGCCGTTTCTAGGTTCAAATGTCGTAAACTACTAAGAAAAATGTGAAAATAGTGCTGCGAGGACTGCCCCGGAATGTCCGGTCTCCGCCCTTCTGCGACATCCCCTATGAATCCCTACCGGCGCCAGACCTTGTCTGCGATCCGCAGCAACTCGACCCGCAATTCGCCTTTCGGTTCAAACAGATCGGGGCGAACGTCGATCCGGCTGTCCGCCTGCCCGACCCCCAGGAGGGCATAGGCGGCCGAGAGCATGCGCGCAGCGGAGCCGGTATACCACGACCATCCTCCGCGACCGCCGTGGCCCCAGCCGTCGTAGATGTCGGCCGGCTGCTGAATGGGGATTAGCCCATAGACCGCGATTCGCTCGGGATCCGTCTTTTTCAGCGGCGAAATCTTTTCGAAGATTTCGAACGCCCGCGCGCTGAGACGCGCGGCCAATTCCTTTTCCCCTCTGCCTGCGGCGCGCTCGGCCAGACGGACGAAGCCGTCGATGATCCATGACGCCCCGTGGCTGTATTGCCCTCCATTCTCCCGGACGCCGGGCGGGTAATCCGCGATCCGGCCGGGATAAGGCTGCGAATGCTCGTAGAACGGCGTCTCCAGGAGAAGCACGCGGTCGGGCCGTTCGATCTTTTGCAGCCCGTCCTCGATCGCCGCCAACGCCCGGCCGTCGTCGCAGGCCCCCGACCAGGCTGCCCAGCCGGTCGTCATCGCGTTGGCCATGCCGACCACCTGCCCGTTGTCGGCAAAGTCGAGCGCATAGTGATCGCCCTGCCAGCCGATTTCGAGCGCCGCCCTCTGCGCCGCGAGCGCCTCCTCGCACCGCGCGGCGAAGTCCACGTCGCCCTTCAGCCGGGCGAGCGGAATGAAGCCGTCGAGCACGTTGGCGAGAAAGAAGCCCATCCAGACGCTCGTGCCGATCCCGCGCCGGCCGAGGATGTCGATCCCGTCGTTCCAGTCACCCGCGCGCAGGAGCGGCAGGCCGTTCGCGCCGATATGCTCGAGGGTGAACGCGATGGCGAGGCGGGCGTGCTCGTACACCGTCGCCGTCTCGCGCGAAATTCGCGGAATGACGATCCAGGTCTCCTCGTGTTCGGGAACCGCCTCTCCCTCGAGATAGGGGGTCGTCACATCGAGGACGCTGGCGTCGCCCTTCTGACGGACGTAGCGCGCCAGCACGTAGGGCAGCCAGAGATGGGGATCGCTCGCCTTGGTCCGCTGGCCGAGGCCGGTGCCGCCGTCCGGGCCGCGGTGCCACCATTTGAGAACGTCGCCTTCGCGAAACTGCTGGCCGGCGTGCAGCACGATCTGCGCCCGCGCCAGGCGCGGCTCCATGAGGATGAGCGGCAGCACGTCCTGCAGCTGGTCGCGATATCCCGTCGCCCCGCCCCGCTGGTTCGGCCCGACGCGGCCCCAGAGCCGCGACGCATAGAGCTGATACGGCAGCCACGTATTGACCAGACGATCGAAATCGGGCCGGTTGGTGCGGACTTCGACCTGGCCGAGCCGCTCCGCCCAGGAGGCGCGCGTCGCGGCGAGAGCGGCGTCAGCATCGATGACCGACGTCCGCGACGCGGCCGACAGCGCCTCTGCCCGGCTCGGCGCCTGGCCGAACACGATGGCGATTTGCTCCTCGCCTCCGGACGGAATTGCGATTTCGCCGCAGAATGCGGCGACGCGCCGGCCGTCGTCGCGCGCCGCGCCGTCGGCGTATCCCGTTTCGACCATCGCCGGCGAATGAATGTCCCGCCCGGGGCCGCCGAAAAAGCGCGTCCGGATCGTCTCGGTCGCCGGCGCCTCGAGGCTGGTCGCGGCGAAGGCGAAGCCGCGCTCGAAGTCGTTGCGGGGGTTCTGGAACACGAGCGTCGATCCGACCGTCTCGTCGCGGATCCTGTCGATGCTCTCTCTGGGTCTTTCTTCGAGCGCCAGATCGAAGAACGGAGCGACGCGCAGGCGCTTCGTCGCCGAAGAGTGGTTCCTGAGCTTGAGCACCCGGATATCGCACGGCCGATCCGGAGGAACGAACACCGTATATTCCAGGGACAGATCGCCGCGCCTTTTTCGGAACGTCGCCACTCCCGGCTCGTAAGCGACCTCGTAGACGGCGTCTTCCCGCTGGAACGGGGTGAAGCCCGGCGCATCGGTCTCCCCCGTGTCGAGGTCACGCAGGTAAACGACCTGCCCGGGCAGGACGACGGTCGCGCTGTCGAAGCGGAAGGCGGACAGTGCGTTCTGCCGGGCGTTGCCGAAGGCGGAGAAGATCTCGCCGTCGTTCGACACCATCGTCGCCATGCCGAGTTCGTTGGCCATCACATGCGCCCACGGGCGCGGCGTGCGATGGGTCAGATCGAGGCTTCGGCCATCGGGCGCAATCGAGAACGGCCAGCGGGTCGGCAGGGCGTGCGTGGGCTCGACCGCGCGAGTCTCGTAGAAACGGGTCTGCAATTCGGACTCGGCGATCGGCGGCCGGCCGATCCGCCGGGCGACAAGATCGGCGGCCCACACGGCGTTGTCGGCGCGCCCGACGACGAATTCGGCTTCGGCCGAGCCATTGGGCGCGAGGTTCAATTCGAGCGTGAAGCTGGCGGCCGGATCGAATGTCCACAGCTTGCCCTCGTCGTCCAGCTTCCGCCAGCGCCAGCGCTCGCAGCCGGTCGGGCTGACGAGCGACCCTTCGCCGAGGAAACGGGTGCGCGAATCCTCGTAGCCGACCAGTTCGGCGCCCGCGCCGGGGCTGACGGCGAAAAAGGACGTCTCGCCGCGGTCGGCGCGCGCCGAGCGCAGAAGGCGGTTGCGGGCGAAGATCGTGTTGAGCGCCCGGACGAACACGGTCTCGACATGCATCCCGGCGAAATCGAGATCCCGTGCATAGGCCTCCGTTTCGTTTCCGGCGATCTCGCAGAAGCTGGTCAGGCGCAACCGGCGCGGCTGGCCGGACCTGTCGGAAATGCGGATCCGCCATCCGAGCACCGCGGTCTGCCTCTCGTCGGGCCCGATCTCCATGCGCGCTTCGACGTCGTTCAGCGTGTGGACGATCGCCAGCCGATTGAAGCCCGGCTCCTCGATCCGATAATCGCCGGCGCGCCGCGCCGGCTCGAAGCCGATCGACCACGGCTCGCCCCCCTCCTCGGCGAGATAGAAGAAATGACCGCGCGCCTCGAGCGGATCGAGCGGGCGACGGAAAAAGTCGATCGGTCCGCCGCCGCGCTCGGCGCCCATCACGAATCCGGCGCCGCGCCCGTCGCGCAGAAGCTCGAGCCCGACCGCGCCATTGTTGAGGACATATTTCTCCGGCCGCCGGGCAAGCTCGAGCGGCGCCCCGGCGAGCCATGGCGCCGGGGCGCCGACTTTGCGCCGGGCGCGGCGGACCGCCGCGACGGCGCCGGCGGCGAAAACCGCGATCGCCGCGGCATAGGCGTAGGCCAGCGTCCGCACCGGCTCGGGCATCGGCCCGCCGCGCGCGAGGGTCTCGGCCCCTGTCCAGGCCTGGTCCCACTCCGCTCCGCGCGGAATGTAGAACGGGATCAGCAGGGGCGCCCAGGTGCCGAACCGGCGAATTCCATCGGGAATCGCCCGGGTTCGACCCCGGTGGCCGATGAACCGGGCCGCGGCTTCGTCCGCCCGATCGCCGCCGAGAAACGACAGATTGACGAGGCTCGCCACCCTCAGTCCCATATGGTCAAACCAGATCAGGATGCGCAGCCAATCGTAGGCGAGCAGGCCGAGGAACATGAGCAGGCTGAACCGGCGGAAGTCCGCCGGGCTCTGGCTGACGTTCGCCCCGATGGCGACGACCGAGCGAACCGCCCCGTCCTGGTTGTACCAGCTCGGGGCCGGCGACTGGCGCAGGAACGAGTTGATGACCGGGGCCATCCACAGACCCCAGCGCAACACGCGCACCCCCTGTTCGACCAGGCCTTCGACGCCTTGGGGGCTGACGAGATTCTTGAGCGGCCGCAAGCTGCGCTGCAGGGCCGCGTCGAGCAGCACATAGTTGATCGAGAACAGGGGCGCGGCGAGCGACCAGTTGATCACGCCGGCGACCGACTCCGCCCAGAACAGCCTGACCCCGCCGGCGACCTCGCCGAGGTTGATCGCCCCGTATTTGTTGAAGATCGGATAGGTGGTGAAATCCCCGAGCGCCCGGCCGCTCCGCCGGTAATTGACGTCGGCGTAGGCCCAGAACTTGGCGATCACCACCTGGAGCTGGGCGCTGTCGAAATACCAGCCGAGCGCGCCTGCGACGACGCCGCCGAGCCCGAGCCCGAGCCCGTAGAGGCGCCAGCTCTGCAGCCTTTTGCGTTCGCCGAGAGCGACGCTCGCGGCGTCGAACGCGATATCGACGCCGCCATAAGCGAGCGCCCCGACCACGAACATGGCAAGAAACCGCGCGCCTCCGTCGAAGGCGGCGAGATCGGCCTCGTACGCGAAGGCAAGGCCCAGGCCGACGACAAGGCCGCGCACCGGGGCGCGCGGATCGCGGTAGGCGGCCCGGAGGCGGCCGAAGAACGGCGGGGTCCCGTCGGCGCTGCCAACGACAGTCATGCCGAGCGGGAAGAGCAGCGCGCCGAGAAGCGGCCCGGCAAAGAGGGAAAAGCGGCTCAGGAGCGCGGGAACGTTCGGCGCGCGCAGGACGAGCGCCGCGATGAGGATGAACCCCATGAACAGCGCCCCATAGATCGCCCCCTTGACGAGCCCCGTCCGCCAGTGGGTCCAGACGGCGTCGAACCGCGGCGGTCGGCCGCCCAGCCAGTCGAGGGCGATTCCGGTCATCAGATAGACGATCGCCCACAAACCGGCCTGCGCCAGCGCGGCGCAGGCGCTGGAAAAGACGATCGCCAGGAACGGCTGGGTCACGAGTTGGGCTGCGTTGGCGATCAGCGGCGTCGCCGCGGCGAAGATCGCGCTCGCGCCAAAGATCACGTGAGAGCGGCGCGAAAGCGGCGGCCGATTGACGCTGACGAAGCAGATGAGCGTCAGCATCGCCTCGCCGAGAATCCACAGGGCGATCGCCCGGCCGATCGCGACCAGAAGGGGAAAAGGCAGCGGCGCGTGGGCGGTGACGAAGCCGCCGATCTCGGCCATGTGCCAGTCGGCCTCGATCGTCACGAGGAGGTTGAACAGGAACGGAACCGCGATCAGGCTCAGGGCCTCGATCAGCCGAAGCCCGCGGAAGCCACCGATCAGGCCCATGACGGACGCGCCGGAATAGACGATGAGCGCGATGGCGGCCGAGGGAAGGTTGAAGCGGAAGACGTCGATCCACGGTCCCGCCAGCTGCCAGAAGCCGATCCCGTCGTTGCGCTGAAAGGCGAAAAGCGCGAAGGCCGCCGCATCGAGGACGATCAGCGCGTTCGAATAAGGCCGCTCAGCGAACGCCCTGCGAAGCAGGGCGAGGCCGGCTGCCCCGCCGAGCGCGGCGAGCGCCGGCTGCCGCAAGGCGACCGCCGCGTAGATTCCAGCGGCGACCAGCGCGGCGCCGGCCACTGCCGGAGGGGTCCGCGCTGACTGTCGCCGCGCAACAGCGGGCGTCATTTCCATGCCTTGCGCGCGCTCCCCATGCCGCCGTCGCCTATTCCTCGCGGATTACCTGCCGAGTCGCAAGCCTGCGTTGCGCCCGCCGGCCGGGCGCCCATAACCCGGACTCTCGTCCGAAAGGAGTCCGCATGGCCGCCGAACGAAGGATCGCCCTCGCCGTCCTGGCCATACTTGCGTCGTTCACCGCGCTTTCCGCGACCGAACTGCCGTCCCGGAACAAGAAGCCGAAACCTCCCGAAGCGCCCAGGCATTGCGATGTCGTCGGTTTGCCGGGCGTGATGGCCCCGAACGGCGTGTGCGTAAGGCTTAGCGGCTATGTCTCGGCGGGCTTCGCCGCCGGGCGCTTGAAGTAACGCCGCGGCTTGCCGCCGGAAAGCCGCCCGGTCTAAGGGGGCCGATGACCAAAAAAGCCACGCCCGAATTCGTCCACCTGGGCAAGCACTCGAGCATCCCCGACGCGCCGCACGCCAAGATTCTCGACCGCGCGCCGAACCCGCACGCGGACACGAATTATGTCGCCCGCTTCACCGCGCCCGAATTCACGTCCCTCTGTCCGATGACCGGGCAGCCCGATTTCGCCCATCTTGTCGTCGACTACGTGCCGGACAAGTGGATCGTCGAGTCGAAGTCGCTGAAGCTCTATCTCGCGAGCTTCCGCAACCACGGCGCCTTTCACGAGGATTGCACGGTGCGGATCGGCAAGGATCTGGTCGGCCTCCTGAAGCCGCGCTGGCTCCGGATCGGCGGCTACTGGTTCCCGCGCGGCGGGATCCCGATCGACGTCTTCTGGCAGAGCGGCAAGCTTCCCGAGGGAGTCTGGGCGCCTGACCAGGGGGTTTCGTCCTATTGCGGCCGGGGCTGATCGCCTCGGCGCATTCGCATGGCCGTTCAGGCCGCCCGCATGACGGGGCGCAGAAGCCTGCGGGCCGCGCTCGGGGGCTTGTCGCGGACTGCGGGCGCGAATTTCGCCATCGCGTAAACCTGGCGGCAGAGTTCGTCCGCCAGCGCCTGGCGATCCTTGATCGCCGCCAGGGACGCGAACGGAATGGGCGCGCCGATGACGACCGGGAGCGACGTCCCTATCCTCGACTTTACCTCGTGGAAAATCAGCGAGAGTCTCAACGAAGCGCTGACGTGGCTGGCGATCTGGAACAGCCGGCTGTTCTGTCCGCCGAACCAGATCGGCACGACGGTCGCCTTCGAACGCTGGATGAGCTGCGACACGAAAGGCTGCCAGCGGGAATCCACGGCCGGCTTGCGGCCGAGCTTGTCGGGCGCGGTCGAGACGGCGCCGGCGGGAAACACCACCACCACACCGCCCTTTTCGAGCTGCGCGCGCGCCGCGGCGCGCGAGGCGAGGTTGGTCTGAAGCGCATCTTCCGTCCCGGTGAAGTCGATCGGCAGGATGAAGCCCTGAATCTCGGGGGCCCGCATCAGCACGGCGTTGGTCAGGACGACGAAGTCCGACCGGACCTTGCTGACCAGCCAGGAGATCACGATCCCGTCGAGCACGCCGTAAGGATGGTTGGCCACGACCACGACAGGGCCGCTCTGAGGTATCGCCCCGAGCGCCTCGGAGTCAGTGCGGACGTCGAGCGCCAGCGAGCGCACCGCCGCCTGCCAGAAGCTTTCGCCCGCGTGCGGGAACCGCTGAATATGGACGTAGATGCGCTTCAGCTTCGGCTGCCCGGTCGCCTTCTCGACAATCCGGATCAGTCCGCGCTTCAGCGGCGGATCGCTCTCGGTGGCGTAGCTGAAGAGATATTTGTCCATGAGAAGGATCGGGTATGGCCAGGCGTTCGAAATATCCCTCGCACGCGACCGCCATATGACAGGCGATGTTTACGCTGACAAGACCGCCTTTTTCGCCAGGCGGTCGAAGTCCTCCAATTCGGCGACAGGCGCCTCGAAGTCCTTGAGCAGCGCGTGTCCGCACATTTTTTTGGTGAGGACCTACCTGCCACTGGGACAAATGGCGTACAGTCGCAAATTGGATAGTCAAATAAGACTCAGTGATCATGGACCGATAAAAATATGGAAAACGATGAAGGCCCCGGCGAGAAAGAACGGAAAGCCGCACATTATCAGGATAGCGCTACGGCCACCGCGCCGCTCTCTAACTCCAATCCAAATGAAAATAGCGCAGATGCAAAACAAGAATATCGCGCCGAGCAGTGGAAAATACGAAGAGAATGGCTCACCATTGCCGGACTTTTCCTCGCCGCCTCCGCTGCTATCTATCAGGGCGTAATTCTCTCTAAGCAGGCGGACGCCCTCTTTGCTCAGTTGAAGGAGATGAAATCCGCCGGCGTTCAAACTGATAAGCTCGTCAACTCGAATGCCGATCTCGCTGCTGCCGCCAGAGCCCAAGCACTCGCGCAGCAGCAAACTGCGCTTACGGCCCATGACGCTCTGGTCGTAAAATCGGGATAGGGGGGAGCCTCGCGGCTCCTCCCCTCCCACACCACCGTGCGTACGGGTCCGTACACGGCGGTTCGGTCGATTATGCGGCTGGCAAGCCGACGAGGGAAGCAAGCCGGAGAGTTCTGTGGAAGTCGTCGTTTGAAAGCGCGATGGCGAGCGCGGGGCTGTTGCTGATCCGCCAGGGACCATGTGCGCTGCCGGCGGTTTGCGCCGCCAGATCATAGTTCACGCCCCGACGGCGCAACTCCACAAAGCGGGTTCTTCCGCGCTTCCATTGCTTCCAAACGACGGATCGAAGCCTGCGCCTGATCCACTGGTCGAGCGCGCGCAACACCGAAGGCGTCTCGCAAAAGCCGAAGTAGCCGCGCCACCCGATGAGGTAGCGCGACAAGTCCTCGACGATCTCTTGGAGGCTTGCGCCCCGCGTTCGTCTCGTCGTCTTGCGAACCCGTTCCTTGAACCGGGTTACGGCTTGCGGGGCGATGCGACGCCGGGGCGTCGCGCCTCCCGTGAAGCTGAACCCGAGGAACTTGCGCCGTGACGGCGGCGCGACCGCGCTCTTGGCCCTGTTGACCTTCAGCTTCAACCGCCGTTCGAGGAACCGTTCGACGCTCTCCATCACTCGCTCGCCCGCTCGCTGGCTGCAAACGTAGATGTTGCAGTCATCGGCGTAGCGCGCGAAGCAATGGCCGCGTCGCTCCAGTTCCTTGTCCAGCACGTCGAGCATCAGGTTCGACAGGAGCGGCGAGAGC
>CAVUHX010000002.1:0-117354 GCA_963741405.1 uncultured Alphaproteobacteria bacterium | reverse complement strand
CGGGAAATCGGCAGATCGTGCGTTCTGTCGATCATCGCTTTGCGCTCAACAAGCCCGCCTTGGTGAGCGCACCTGCCAAAAAATCGTTCTCCAGCGTCAGCTCTCCGATCTTCGCATGAAGGGCCTTCAAATCAACCGGCGCCGGCCCGGCCTCGACTCTGCCGCTCCCGAAAACGCCGGCTGCGCCTTCAAGAAGCTGACCCTTCCATTGCGTGATCTGATTGGGGTGGACATCGAACTGCTGCGCCAGCTCGGCCAGCGTCTTTTCGCCCTTGATCGCGGCCAAAGCCACTTTTGCCTTGAAGGCCGGTGTGTGGTTCCGACGGGTGCGCTTCGTCATCTGATCTCCTGATCCTCGGCCAATGTCGCCGTTGTCAGGCAGAAAATCCACTTAACCGACTGTCCAGATTTGCGGGGCCAGCTCTCTTGACCACGGCCCGCTCGCTGAGGACATCGCGGCGCTGCTCGAAGAGCCGGGCGACGCGAGCGCGGGCCGTGCGCAGCCGTTTGCCGAGCGTGCCATGAGCGATCTTGAACCCCCGCATGGTCGGCCGGTGCTGCTCGGCGTTGTCCGCGGCGGCGGCGCCGTATTCGCGTTCGAGCTTGGTGAGATCGGCGCGCGCCGCACGGACCTCCTTATCCAAAGCACGGCGCTCGGGATTGGGGATGGAGCGGGTCGGGTCCTCCGGCTCGATCCGGTAATCGACGAGTGCATCAAGCAGGAACTCTTCCCGCATGTACTTGAAGAAGTTCTCCTGTCGCCAGCGCTCGAACATGCGGTAGGCGACCTCGATGTCGCGCAGGTCCCATCGACTGGTGATTACCTGCGTCTGATGGCCGTCGTCGCACAAGCGCGTGACTTGCCGTAGGCGCAGCTTACCTTTGAGGAAGCGCACGGGCTGGTCGTGCAGAAGATAGTCCACCCGGCATCCGTCGAGCTCGGCGTGACGGGCGATGAACCGCCGCTCATTGATGCGACGGCGCCGGCCCTTGCGATAGGTCAGCAAGTCGAAGCCGCCCTTGATCATCATATCGAACAACTTCGGGCTCCAGCCGCCGCGGTCGAAGACGATGGTGACCCGTCGCTCGCCGACCAGGTCGCGCACTTCGCGAAGCAGCCGGGGCAAGGCCTTCGTCAACGCCACGTCGACCTCCCCGGTCACCACCAGCAACGGGTCGCCGGAGCGGTCGTTGATCCAGTCGTCGGTGCTGGCGGGCATGGCCAGATGGCGGCGCGCCACGTAAGCCTTTGATGCGATGGCGCGTTGGCCGTGATAGGCGCGCACATGGCCGTCGATGTACAAGAACCCCATGAGATGTCCGCGCTGATCGACACGCAGACGCGCAAGCTCCGCGCCCAGCTGCTCGGCGCAATGGTGTGCCGCGAGGCGGGTGAGCCGGCGCCGCAGCGTCTTCACCTCCGGCGCGCGGTCGAGCCCGAGGAGCCTGCCGAACGCGGCCGGGTCGCGTTCCTTGAGATGCTCGGGCCGCTTGATGCGCAGCAGCGCCATGAGCAGGAGCGTCAGCAAGGTCGTGCGCAGGCCATAGAAGGCCGGACCGATCTCACCGTAGAGCTTGCGGCTGATCCGAAACAACCCGCTCTCGACCAGGCACGGGAGAGCGAGCAGGACGCCGACACCGGGAACCGAGGCCCCCTCGCGAAAGAGCGGTGCGGCATCATCGAGCAGCCCCAGATGGGCGAGTTGCCGATCGAAGCTGCGATCGCTCGCGTCGCGGTCGAGGCTCATCGGCGCCGGTTCGGCGTCGTCCTCAGCCGCGCTGATTGGATCGCCAGCGCCGTCCTTCACTGATGGCGCGGAGCCATCCTCATCATCGTCGGTCGACTTCGCAGACGGCACGCCCGCCGCCGGCGGCGCCCCCGCCGCTGCGGTCGTCATCCCGGCGAACGCAAGCTGTGCGCTCTCGGCGGGCGTCGAAGGTCCGACCAGCTTGCGAATTGCCTTCTCGCTCACCCCCAGCCGGTGCGCGACCGCCCGGTTGCTCATCCCCTGGCTTTTCAGCAGCTCGATGCTGCGTAGACGTTGCCCGGAGAGCCGTCGCCGACCGCGACGCCAGCCTTCCTCGCGACCGAGCGCCGCCATCCCGCCCTGCACATAGCGCGCTTGGTGGCGCCGCACGGTGCGCACCGATCGATCAAACGCCCGCGCCACGTCCGTTTGCTGGGCGAACCCCGACTCCACCAGGAACACCATCGCATAGGCCTCGGCGACCGCATCCTCGGCGCGATAGTGATGCACCGGCAGTCCACCCACAACGATCACGCGCTGATCCGCTTCGATCCGCAAGCTGCAGCGCGCATTGATCACCACGGTATTCGACGCCGCCGGAAATGGCAGCGCCAAGGCTTGTTGGGTACTCATGCCCCGAGCTACAGCGGACAAGTTTGGGTCCGCAAGGGCCGCCGTGAAACCTCATTGTTTCAGGGGGATGCGCCGTGAGCATCAGAAAAACCGGACACGTATTGGTCCGCACCTCGCACAGCCGTGGGCAGCCGAAAGGCCAGAGATTTCAGTCCTCGAAATCGGCTAGGTCAGGAGGTCTGAAATTACCAACCCAGGCGTCTCATTGTCGTTGACACGTTCCGAACTCCCGCTTCAACTTGAGGCAGCCACTGTCGCGGCGAAGCCGGACAATAGCAGCACGGATCAACGCGCCGATTTGCTTCTTCACACCCATTTCAATCAGGAGCCCCATCTCGTCACCCGCCAACTCTACAAACAAAGACGCTCTGCCGCATTGGCCGAGTGGCGCGCCCTCGCGGCCTGATGGCTGCTTGAGTTGGGGAGTGCTACGCCATATGCAGACGAGCTGCAGTTACTCTGACAAAGCCCCCGCAATAGGTCACGACGGCCGACACGGACCGCTTTATTGGACATCGCGTCGCCTCCCTTTGGCGCAGTTATGGCGGGCGCACCGGTCGGCGGCAAGGCGAAGATCATCCCGACGTTGTTGAGTGAGCGTTTCCCGACCCCGTATGATCCGGAGAAGCTCGATCGACAACCTATCGATCGCTGCCGGTAGCAATGGTCCTCTCCTTGGGACTCTTTGGGACTGCGGACTTGCTGATTGGCAGGCGGCCGGTGGACCCGAGCCCGCGTCGGCCGCGCGCCGCTACTCCGGCCTTTCGAGTAAGAACGATCAGAGGTCCCGACTGCCGGGGTGCAAACGAGATCGTTCCCTTTACCCAATCTCGCGCACCAAGCTGGAAACGCGTTACCGCCCCTGTGACGAGCGTCCGAACACACGAGACATTATCGCGTCTTGAAGAAGCCAGAATAGTCCTGCGCATTGCGGTTCCGTCCCCGGAGGAAGGGCCTGCCATGCACCGATCCCATCGTGTCCGCCGTCGAACTCTCCTGGCGCTTGCGGCTTCGGGCGTCGCGCTCGTCGCCGCCACCCCGTCGCTGGGCGCCGACCTCGTCCTCAGGCGCGTCCTCCTCGGGACGGGCGGGGTCGGATACTTCGAGTGCGCGGCCGACGTCGATGCCGGCGACGCTTCACTGCAGCTGCGCGCGCGACTCGATCAGGTCGATGACATCCTCAAGAGCCTGATCGTCATCGACCCCGCGGGGACCGCAACGGTTACCCTGCCGGGCAAGGCGGGGGCGTCGGAAGCATTCGCCTCGCTGCCGTTCGCCGAGGCTGACCTGATCAGCCTGCCTGCGCTGATGGGCGCGCTTAAGGGAGCCTCCGTGAGCGTCGAGGCGCCGCGAAAGCTCGCGGGAAGCATTGTCAGCGCCGTGACGGAGACGGTGAAGGACAAGAATGGCGATGAGCGCCAGATCACCCGCGTTTCCCTGCTGAATGGCGCCACCGTCGAACAGTTCGTTTTGGAGGACGCCGAAGGTCTGAAATTCGACGACCAGCGCCTCGGCGCTCAGGTCGAGACGGCGTTGAATGCCTTGCGGGCGGCGCACGACCGCTCGGGCCGCGATATCGCGATCCGTCTCGCGGCCGGCGGCAAGCGCACCGTGCGCCTTGGCTATGTCGCCGAAGCGCCGGTCTGGAAGGCCGCCTATCGCCTTTCCTTGCCGGAGGAGGCCGGTGGCAAGGCGCGGCTGCAGGGCTGGGCGGTGCTGGAGAATATGACCGGGACGGCATGGAGCGACGTGGCGCTGACCCTGGTCTCGGGCTCGCCTGTCACTTTCCGGCAGGCGCTTTACGAGCCCTATTACGTACCGCGCCCGACGGTTGCGCCGCCGGTCAGCCGGTTGGCGCTGCCCAGGACCGATCAGGGTCAGATCGCGGCGGACAATCTTCAGGGTGGCCCCGAGACGCGGCAGGGGGCGGCGGAGGGAGCCGGAGGGGCAGTCAACGCCAAGAAGGCCGTCGGGCAGCTCGATGTGGGCAGGATTCGTCCACTGGCTTTGCCGGAGAATGAACCTGCCGCGCCGGCACCCTTGGCTACTGCCCCAACGCTCGGCGCTCCTTCGCCGTCCTCCGACAACGCGGAAAATCTCTCGGGTGCGACCTTCAGCCTCGCCGCGCCAGTCAACGTTAGGGCTGGGGAGAGCGTGACGCTGCCCTTTATCGATATGCCGATCGCGGCCGAGGAAGCTGCCTGGATCCAATCCGGCTCCGCCGCGCATAACCCATGGCACGCAGTCAGCCTCGAAAATTCCGGCGACGTCACCCTGCCGGCTGGCTCGGTGACCCTCTACGAGACGACGCCGTCAGGTCCTCTCTTCGCAGGCGAGGCGCAGCTGAACATCGTGCCACCGGGGCAAAAGAGGCTCATTGCCTTCGGTGAGGACCAGAAAGTGCGAGTCGATCGCGAGCTTAAAGCGAAGGGCATGATCTCCGAGATCATTCTCGCGAAGGCGATCATCACGGTGAATCGACTTGTCCGTGACACCACTGTCTATCGATTGACCAACGACGATTCCAAGCCGCGCAAGTTCGTTGTCGACCATCCGCGCGCCGATGGATTGACGCTGGCAAGCCCTCCGCTTTCCCAGGCGAGCTTGGTCAGCAACGCTTGGCGGTTCTCCGGTGAAGCGCCCCCCGGCAAGACCGAGGTTCTCGAAGTCTCGGTCGACCGCCCAATCGGGCAGAGTATCGCGATTGGCAATCTGTCGAGCGGCGCACTGGCGCAATTCCTGGCGATCGACGATCGCGAGATCGGTTCGGGGCACACCGGTTTCGCCGCACTGTTATCTCAGATCGGCGTCGATGAGGCGATGAAGGATCGGTTGGAAAAAATCGCTGAAGCGGCAGACTCGCTCGAAGACGCCAACCGCCGCGTCTCCAAATCGCTTGAGGACCGAAAGGCGATCGTCGCCGACCAGGCGCGTCTACGGGAGAATCTGCGAGTTGCGCCGGCTGGCAGCGATTTGGCCAAGGTCGCGACGCGCAAGCTGCTCGATCAAGAGACGCAGCTGGAGCACATCGATGCCGAAACCAAAAGCGCAACTGACGCCCAGGTGGCGGCCCGCGCCACGCTTGAGGAATTGGCCGGAAAGGCCGTAGCACATGAACTGCGGTTCAAGAACTCGGCGACGTTATGAGGCCAACTCAGATCAACTGTCGGGCCGCCTTCTATTCCAGTGCAAAAATAGTAGGCGAGGGGCTGAAAACTAAATGGCGTCGAGGGCGATCGAACAATTGGCGCAAGGTCGGCTCAGGCGGGATTCCACCGATCGACTGGCACGGCGAACGTGACCGAAGCCCAGTTTGCGGTCGGGGGCGAGAACGCGACAGGTGCACCAACTGCGGTCGTTCCGAAGCGCCGGCCAAAGGGGTGCCCCGCAATCGCCAGACGCCCACCTAACACGGGTCACGACCGAGATGGGATACGATGCGGTAGACTTATCGAAACTGTTGGACGGTAAGCCGGGACCTCCGCCTTACCGGAGGCGAGATTCGGCCTCAAATTTGCGTTGGCAGATCGCTCCGGGCTTCTTTTGGAACGCAGCGAGCGCTTCTAACTCGTGAAGCCGACGCAGGCGATCGACCCAACCGATTGGCTACCTTCAGGTCCGCGGCCGACCGGTGGGCGAGCGACGGCGAAGCGATTAGGCCAGGCGACGTGTAATGGATGACTGCCGGCCGCGGCCTGATTCACAATGAAATCCCTGCCGAAGGCGTCACCGCTCACAACCTCCAACTCTGGGTCAATCTGCCGGCGGCCGACAAAATGACCGCGCCGCGTTACCAGGATCTTGCCAGCGATGCTGTTCCCGTGCGGCGGCAACCGGGCGTGGGGGTTCGGGTTTTCTCGGGCGCATCGGGCGGGGTGACAGCGCCGACGAAGAATTTTGTGCCCGTCACATTGGTCGAAATCCGACTCGACCAGGGAGCCTCGGTTCGCCAGGTTCTCCCCGCCGACTACAACGCGGTCATTGTCGTCCTGGAAGGCGAGGGCTCCATCGGTGCTGAAGCCAAGTTCGTAACGGCGGGCGACGTCGCTTGGCTCACGCGCAGCGACACCGGCGAGGTATCCGAAGTCGCAATTCGGGCGGGAGGTAGACCAGTGCGCGCTCTGCTGTACGCGCCTTGGTGCCCTCACGTTACGGCCTCTTAGCGGCCGAGAGCGCTAGCGCGAACCGCGCAGATTGAGACCTCAACGAAGCAGTCCACTTGACAGCCGTGATGAAGTTAGTTAGTGATCACTCACTTCTAGGAGGCGACCGATGCTCACCCTGCTGTCGACCCGGCGTTTCGCTCCCCTGTTCCTGTGTCAGTTCCTTGCCGCCTTCAACGACAATTTCCTTAAGAACGCGCTCGTCGCGCTGATCGTCTACGCCGCCGCGACATCGGGATCGGGGGTCCTCGTCCAGCTCGCCGGCGCCATATTCATCGCTCCCTTCTTTTTTCTCTCCGGCATTGGTGGCGAGATGGCCGATCGCTTCGACAAGGCGGTGGTGGCGAGGTCGGTTAAGCTGGCAGAACTCGCCGCGACCGTGGTGGCGGCAATCGGGTTCGGGCTGCACTCGATCCCCGTCCTGATGACCTCGCTCGGGCTGTTCGGCGTGCTCGCGGCGCTATTCGGGCCGGTGAAGTACGGCATCCTTCCCGATCACCTCAAGACGTCGGAGCTGCCATCCGGCAACGCGCTGATCGAGGGCGCGACCTTCCTGGCGATCCTGATCGGAACCACCGCCGGCACCAAGGCCGCGGTCGAGATCTCGAACCCCTGGCTCGTCTCCGTCGCCCTGGTCCTTGTCGCCGTGGCGTGCTGGGGCGCGGCCATGTTTATTCCCCGCACAGGAAGCCGCGCCGAAGGATTGCGCATCAATCCGAACGTGCTCGCTTCGACCTGGGACCTCATCGCGGCGGTACGCGCCGACCGTCGTGTGTGGCCAGCAACCCTCATCGCCAACTGGTTCTGGGCCTTTGGCGCCGTGGTCCTGTCGCTGATGCCGACCCTCGTCCGCCAGCGCCTCGGAGGCGACGAGAACCTCTACATTGTCTTCCTGACCGTGTTCTCCGTCTCGATCGCGATCGGCTCGGGTCTGGCCGCCTGGCTCGCACATGGCCGCATCCTTCTGCTGCCGACGCCCGTTGCCGGCGTGCTGATGTCCGTCTTCGCCATCGACGTCGGCATCGCGACATGGAGCGCAAGCGCGCAGGCAACCGTGTCTCCGCTCGCCTTCCTTGCGACGCTGCACGGCGCGCGCATTGTCCTCGACCTCTTCGGCATGGCGGTCGCCGGCGGGCTGTTCATAGTGCCCGCCTTCTCCGCAATCCAGTCGTGGGCCGGGGAGGACCGTCGCGCCCGAGTGGTCGCCGCGAACAATGTCGTCTCGGCGGCCTACATCGTTGTCGCCGCGCTCGTTGCAGGAGGGTTGCAGGCCGCGGGATTCAGCGAAGGTCAGGTGTTCGTCGTCCTCGGCGTTATCGGGATCGCCGTCGCCCTCGTCGCCTTCCGCGTGTTGTCCTTCGATCCGATGGCCGATCTGCTGTCGATCATCTTCCGCACGCTCTACCGCATGGAGGTGAAGGGAGTCGAAAACGTCGCCAGGGCGGGACCGAACGCCATCCTTTCGCCCAACCACACCAGCTTCCTCGACGCCGCGCTCGTCATGTCGCTGTCGGGCAATCAGCCGGTGTTTGCGATCAACTCCGGCATCGCCAAGCTCTGGTGGGTGAAGCCGTTCCTACATCTGGTGCGCGCCATCCCGCTCGACCCGACAAAACCAATGGCGACGCGCACCTTGATTCAGGCCGTCCAAAAAGGCCAATCGCTGGTGATCTTCCCGGAAGGTCGCCTGACCGTCACCGGCAGCCTGATGAAGGTCTATGATGGAGCCGGGCTGATCGCCGACAAGTCCGGCGCAATGGTCGTGCCGATTCGCATCGAGGGACTGGAGCAAACGCCGTTTTCACGGCTCACGGCGGAGCAGACCCGCCGCCGCTGGTGGCCCAAGGTGACCGTCACCATCCTCGAGCCGGTTCGGCTGGCCTTGCCAACGGACCTCGTTGGCCGCAAACGGCGTCATGCCGCGGGAACGGCTCTCTATCAGATCATGTCGGACCTCATCTTTCGTACAACGCCAACCGACCGCACGGTGCTGCGCGCCATCATGGACGCCGCCGCCAAGCACGGCCTGTCGCGCATTGCTGTCGAAGACCCGGTGTCCGGCGCTCTCTCCTACAAGAGGTTGCTCGTCGGCGCAGCCGTCCTCGGGCGTAAGTTCATGGCGCTTCCTGCCTCGAATTCGGTCGGGCTGATGATGCCGAGCAGCGACGCCGCCGCGGTGGCGATTCTTGGCCTGATGTCGGCCGGTCGCACGCCGGCGATGATCAATTTCACTGCAGGCGCGGCCAATATCCTGTCAGCCTGTCGCGCGGCCGAGGTGCATACGCTCATCACTTCGCGCGCCTTCGTCGAAAAGGGGCGGCTCGGTCCGCTCGTCGACGCGATCGCCGGGCGCGTCTCCATCGCCTACCTCGAGGATATGCGAGCCGAGGTTGGTCTCGTCGACAAATTGCGTGGGCTCCTTGGGTGGCGGCGTCCGCTCGTCGAGAGCTTGCCGTCCTCTCCGGCGGTCGTCCTCTTCACCTCGGGATCGGAGGGCGCGCCGAAGGGAGTTGTCCTTTCTCATCAGAACATCCTGGCCAACGCTGCGCAGGCCGCCGCCCGCATCGACTTCGGGCGCACCGATACTGTGTTCAATGTGTTGCCGGTCTTCCATAGCTTTGGGCTCACAGTCGGTCTTGTTCTGCCGCTCGTTTTTGGCGTGCGCACTTTCCAGTACCCCTCGCCGCTGCACTACCGCATTGTTCCGGAGCTCGTTTACGGGACGAACGCGACGATCATGTTCGGCACCGACACGTTCCTCGCGGGCTACGCTCGCGCCGCCAACCCATATGATTTGCGCTCGCTGCGCTACGTGCTCGCTGGCGCCGAGCCGGTGAAGGAAGCGACCCGGCAGATCTACCTGGAGAAGTTTGGGCTTCGCATTCTCGAAGGCTACGGGGTCACCGAGACAGCGCCGGCGCTCGCGCTCAATACGCCGATGTACAATCGATTCGGCACGGTCGGCCGCATATTGCCGGGCATGGAAACGCGTCTCGATCCCGTGCCGGGCGTCGAGGAGGGCGGCCGTCTCTACGTGCGCGGTCCAAACGTCATGATGGGCTATGTCCGCGCCGATAACCCGGGCGTGCTGGAGCCGCCTCCGGAAGGCTGGCACGACACCGGCGACATCGTCACGATCGACGCCGACGGATTCATCGTCATTCGCGGTCGTGCCAAGCGATTTGCAAAGATTGGCGGCGAAATGGTCTCGCTCGCCGCCGTCGAGGCGCTCGCCGCGGAACTCTGGCCCGACAGTGGCTCCGCGGTCGTCACGGTTCCGGACCCCCGTAAATCCGAGAGAATGGTTCTGGTCACGCAGAAGACCGGCGCGACCCGGGCCGCCCTTCAGGCTTTCGCCAGATCGAAAGGGGCCTCGGAAATGATGGCGCCGTCGGAAGTCATCGTCGTCGACCGGCTGCCGCTGCTCGGCTCAGGCAAGGTCGACTACGCCGGGGTGACCACGCTCCTGCGCGATCGAGTTGCAGCCTGATGGCGGGGCGCGCGCACGGTCGACCGCTGACCCGCCAGCGAATTGCCGAGGCGGCCATCGGTCTCTTCGCGCAAAAAGGAGTTGATCGGACAACGATGAAGGACATCGCGCAGGCGCTCGGAGTCAGCGAGCCGGCGCTCTATCGCTATCACGCCTCAAAAGAGGCTCTTTACACGAGCACGTTTCTTGAAGCCTACGAACGTATTGCGCGCGAGGCAACCGAGATTTGCTTGCGCAAGTCGAACTTTCGCCGCTGCGTCGCGGCTCTGGTCGCGTTGTTTGCGCGCCTCTTCGACGAGGAGGGCGACTTGTTCACCTTCGTGCTGGTTGACCACCACCGATATCTCGGCGCCGTTCCTAAGGAGGCGGAGCGCAACCCGGTGGAGGCATTGCGGCGACTTTTTGCTCGCGCCATGGACGCCGGAGACATACCAAGACGTGGTTCGCCGGACTTCGCGGTGGCCGTCTCTTTGGGGATCGTCGTGCAGACCGCAATTTTTGTGCACTATGGACGGCTGCGTCGCCCACTTTCCTCGCGCGTGGGCGAGATGACGCGCGCGGTTCTTGCCGCGCTTGGGGCCGCCGGCGCCGACAACAACGAAGGAGCGGCACACGGTTCGTTAGCCTAATCTCGTCGCGCCGCGCGCCGTCCGAAGGCGTGATGAAGGGAATTTTCACGCAGGGTCGGGATTCGCGACGAATGTCCCGCCTTTGGGGAAGACGGCCATTTGCGCGATGCAATCGTTAGCGCCGTTCTTGACCGCGCTTGTTTCATCAGTCCGGCGTCCTGCCCAACGGGCGGGCGGCGCGGCTGCGCGTGTTTTCGCCTTTTCGCTGGATAAAGTTGCCCACCCTCAAAGCCGTGATTGATTTCGCCACGGAAATGTTAATCGTCCCATTGTATTCCTGCCGGACGCAGGCGAGCCGCGGCGATGGATGGGTTCGTTCTTCTCGGGATCATCGGCGTCGCCTTCTTCTTCCTGGGGCCAATCGGATTCTTCGTCGCGCTCCGACAAGGCCGGCGGATCGGGACGCTTGAGCGTCAGGTCGCGCGGCTGCGCGCCGATCTTATGAGCGCCGCCGCCGCGACCGTGCCGCCGGAAGATTTGGAGGAGCAGGCGGACGTCGTCGGCCCTGCCACAGGGCCGACAGCCTCGGCGGATCTCGAAGCGGGTTTGGCCGCAGGAACCGAAAACGAACCGGTCTCCCGACCGCTCAAAGATGCGGCCGCTTCCGCGACTTTTCCTCCACAGCCGGCCGCTCAAGCGCCCATCTCAACGCCTCCGCCGCAGCCCGAAGAGGAGGCGGCGCCCTCTACCCCACCCCCGTCGCTGCCCACGCGCCTGCACCCGGGCCTTGAGGAGGCGCTCGGCACGCGCTGGACCGTTTGGGTCGGCGGCGCGGCTCTAGCGCTCGGCGCGGTGCTGTTGGTGCGCTATTCAATCGAACAGGGCTACTTCGGACCTGGAACGCGCGTCATTCTCAGCCTCATCGTTTCGGTTGCGCTCGTCGGCGGCGGGGAATTCCTGCGGCGGCGAGAGGCTCCGACGCCGGTCAACGCGATTGCCGGCGTCAATGGCGCGTATATCCCTGGTGTGCTGACGGCGGCAGGCGTCACCGGCGCGTTCGGCGCGATCTACGCCGCTCACGGCCTCTACGCCTTCATTGACGCGAGAACGGCTTTCCCAGCGCTTGGAATTGTGGCGCTGGCGGCGATTGCCGCGGCGATGCTCCACGGACCCGCGCTGGCCGGCTTGGGCCTCGTTGGCGCGCTGGCGACGCCGCTGCTAGTTTCGTCGGAGCAGCCAAACCCATGGCCGGTGGTCTTCTATCTCGCGGTCATCGTCTCCGCGTCTTACGCGCTGGCGCGGCTGCGACACTGGCTGTGGCTCGCCGCAGCGGCAGCCGTCGGCGCCGGGCTATGGACACTCCTTCTCGACGCCGACGGCGCCGTCACGGGCGTCGAGGCCGCCTACGTCTGCCTCATTGTCCAGTTGGGGCTCGCGGGCCTCGCCTTCGCCGTCCTGCCACATTGGGGCGAGAGCGATGAAGCTGCCGAATTCGACCTCGTCGCCTCCATCGTCATGACAGGATTCGCGCTGCTGGCGATTGTCGTTCTCGCCGGGGGCGCGCTCGACGCCTCCGTCCGCTCCTCGTGGGTCCTCGCTACCGTGGCGGCGACGGCGATACTCGCATTTGTCGGCGCTCAGGCTGCGCCGGCTGCGGCGGCGATCGGCGCTGCAGGCCTCGTGGCTCTCGGGGCGATGCGGTTTTGGCCCTTCGCGCGCGTGACCGCCGACGGGATCGTTGCCGACGGCGGCGTGCGCCACATCGACCTGACGCCTCTAACGTCGGTCGCGCTCTGGCCGGCCCCCCAGAATGCCGCAGCGTTCGTTGGATTCTCAACCTTCGCCGCTCTCGGCGTCGCCGCCCTTGCCGGATGGCGCCTGCGCTCGGGCGATAGGCTTAAAGCGCCGATCGCCACGATCTACGCCGGCGCTGCGACACTGACGCCGCTCGGCGCCGTCGCGATCGCCGACATGCGTCTCGCGCAAGGTGCGGCTTCCGGCGCCATGGCGCTTGCCGCGGCGTTGATCGGGGCTGGGTTCATCACCGCGGCGCGCCTGTTCCGCGACGGTTTTCCCCATGAGTTGCCGCCGGCCGCGCGGATCGGCCTCGGCGTCTTGTCCGCCGGCGCCATTGCGGCCCTGGCGAGCGGACTTGTCTTCGCGCTCGACGGCGGCGCTCTTACAGTATCGCTCGCCCTGGCGGCGCTTGCCTCGGCCTTCATCGCCGATCGCCTGGGCCTCGTGGCATTGCGCTGGTGTGTCGCCGCGCTCGGGCTCGTCATCGCTGGACGCCTCGCCTACGAGCCCCGCATCGTCGGCGCGGCGTTGTCGCCGACGCCGATCTTCAACTGGCTGCTGTTCGGTTACGGCGTTCCCGCCGCCGCCTTCGCCTATGCCGGCCGGTTGCTGCGCCGACAGGCGGATGACATTCCGGCCCGCGTCGCCGATGCGCTCGCCGTGCTGTTTGCAGCCTTTCTGGTCTTCTTCGAAATTCGCCATGCGATGAACGGCGGCAATCCTTATGCGCCCGCCTCCGACCTCGTCGAACAAGGGTTGTTGAGCGTCTCCGCCTTCGGCTTCGCCCTCGTGCTTACGCGGCTCGATTTGGGGAGCGCCAACATCGTGTTCCACTGGGCCTCGCTCGCCGCGGGAGCGCTCGGTCTCGCCAGCGGCGCCTTCGGTCTTCTACTGTTCGCCAATCCGTTCTTTGGCGAGGACCCGCTCGAAGGCGGCCTCGTCGTCAACGCCCTGCTCGTCGGCTATCTGCTTCCGGCGGGGCTCGCCCTGGCGCTCGCGGTCTATGCGCGTGGCCGCCGGCCCCTCTGGTACTGGGGCGGCGCTGGCGTCCTCTCCGCCGCACTTTTCCTCGCCTACCTGCTTTTGCAGACGCGGGTCGCCTTCCACGGCCCGAACATCACCATTGACCAGCCGTTCACGCTTGGCGAGACAGGCCTCGAGATTTGCATCCTCCTCCTTTGCGCCCTCGTGCCGCACGCGCTCTTCCCGCACGCGGCCCCCGTCTTCCTGGCAGCGAAGATCTTTGTAGCGGCGGCGCTCGCGTGCGCCGCGGCTGGGCTCGGTGTGCTCGTCAATCCGGTCGTCAGCGGCGAACCGATCGGCGGGGGCGGCTTCTCGAACGCTCTGCTCCTCGGCTACGCCGCGCCGGCGGCGCTCTGCGCGGCGCTCACCAGTTCTGCCGGCGCGCTTCCCCGCCGGCTTGCGCGAGCCACGAGCGTCGCAGCCATTCTTCTCGTCTTCGCCTACGTGACGCTTGAAACCCGCCGCGCCTTCCAGGGCCCAACGATCGGGTGGGACCTGCGGACGACCGATTCGGAAAACTACGCCTATTCCGCGGTCTGGCTCCTGCTCGGGCTGGTTCTGCTCGCATACGGAGTGTGGCGTCGGTCCAGAGAGGCGCGCTGGGCGTCGGCCTTCTTCGTCATCGTTACGACACTTAAGGTTTTCGTTTTCGATCTTGCCGGACTCGAAGGCGCACTGAGGGCGCTTTCCTTCCTGGGGCTCGGCGCTGCGTTGATCGGGATCGGACTTGTCTATCAGCGTATCGTCTTCGCGAAACCGCGGATGCGACAAACCTAATCGGTACGGCGGTCTGTACGTGGCTCAGAACCGATCTGCCGCAGTGCGAAGCCCTCTTTGTGAGCACATCGAATCGTCATGACACCGTCCTGGCACCCCCCAATGTCGCCGCCACGCGCGCGGCTCGTCGATTGAAAAACTGACGACAGAGTCATTCCCTCAAGCCATAGATCAGCTGCTTCTCCGCGACGCCTTTGAGTTCGAACTCCCCCAAATACTCCGCGTCGACCCCGCTCAGACGCACGAATTCCGCCGATAGCAAGGGCGAGCGATTGAGGTCCTTGGATATCGACTCAATGCGCGAGGTGAGATTGACCGCGGGTCCGATCACGGTGAAATCGAGCCGCGCGTCGCCGCCGATATTGCCGTACATGACATCGCCGACATGCAGCGCCAGGCCATAACGGATACTCGGCCTGCCGGTGGGGCCGCGCCGATCATTCTCAGTGTTCACGGCGGCCTTCGCCACCCAGACAGCCGCGAGCGCATTGCGACTGGCGGCGACCGTGTCGCGCTCAACGGGAAAGATCGCCAGCATTGCGTCGCCGATGAATTTGAGGACCTCGCCGCCATTCGCTTCGACCGCGTTGCACATCGGGCCGAAATACTGATTGAGCAGCTCGATCAACTCGTCGCGCGGCAGGCTTTCAGACAGGCTGGTGAATCCGCGCAGGTCTGACAGCCAGATTACGGCGCGGATCGTCTCGCCCATGCCGCGGCGGATTTGTCCTGAGAGAACCCGTCCGCCGGACTGGCGGCCGACATAGGTGTCGAGAAGCGTGCGCGCCATGCGCCGCAATGCTTGAATCTCGAGATTTGAGGCGACTGCGGGCGTCATCGCCGTGAACAAGGTGATCTCGTTGTCAGAGAATCCGCCGTCCCGAGCCGTGGCAAGCGATAACGCCTTGTTGCTTCCATCGCTGAACGGCACGGGGAGAACGACATAGTCGGTCATGCCGGCGCGACGGAGCTCTGTGAGAATCGGAAATTCTCGCTCCGCGGCGGGCGCCGTCAATTGACTGCGAAAGGATTGGCCTTCGTAGGTATTCTTGATCGGGCTGTTCGCCAGAATGGCGTCCTGGCTCGCATCCACCCGGTAAAGCCGCTCCGTGACGCCCTTCCCCCGTTCCCAGAGGCCGCTGTAGGAGTAGAGCTGCGGGTGCAGGACCGGGACGCCGGTGGTTATTCGCGAAACATCGACGCCGGCCTCGATCAGGCGCATAGCGAAGCTTTCGAGAAAGGTCTTTGGGTCCGTTGTGCGGCGACCATCCGTCATCAGCCAGCGGATGACGGGACTCTCCTGCGGCAACACGCCAAGCGGCGCATCAAGCGTCAAATGCTTTCTCCTTCCGTGCCTTCATGACCCTGATTGTCGTAGTGATCGATGGGTCGCTCTACGACATAGGTCACGGTCTCGATCCCTCGGTGCGGGTGCTTACCGAAAACACCGCATGGGAACCAATCCTCCATCAGCGCCAAGAAGGGGTCGGTGGCTGCGAAATCCCCTCCCGCATCGCCGCCGGCATCAGCGGCCTGACGCGATGTTGCGGCGTCATTCCTTGCTGAACCTCCGGTCGGTCGATCCTGAGGACGGATCGCTCAACAGTAGCCATAGCCATTCCCTCCCTCCGTCGAGCGCTCATCACATAAGAAGCGAGGCTATAGCAATCGAGTCTGACCCGAACGCAAAAAGTCCACCTGGCTCGATGCCCGGGCTCTGGCGCCAGGACCAGATGCGCCCTTGGGCAAAAGACCCCTCTTGTGCACTCCGCACGGCTAAAGCCGGTAGAGTTCGCCCGGACGCGTGGTGGAATTGACGCATGGTCCGCGCTCGGCCTACGGCAGGCGTTCAACAAGCCTTGCACAAGCGACTGCGCGGCGTCATCTTTATTCGGGTGATGAACGACGCGATGGTGAAACGCACGGATGCGCACGGCGACGTTGCGCTTGCTCATGCCCAGTATCCGATGACGATGCGCTGGGACGAGGATCGAGGCGGTTATGTATTGACGGGCGCTGGTCGTCGGCGAACTCCAGGAATTGGGATAGGGGGGAGCCTCGCGGCTCCTCCCCTCCCACACCACCGTGCGTACGGGTCCGTACACGGCGGTTCGGTCGATTATGCGGCTGGCAAGCCGACGAGGGAAGCAAGCCGGAGAGTTCTGTGGAAGTCGTCGTTTGAAAGCGCGATGGCGAGCGCGGGGCTGTTGCTGATCCGCCAGGGACCATGTGCGCTGCCGGCGGTTTGCGCCGCCAGATCATAGTTCACGCCCCGACGGCGCAACTCCACAAAGCGGGTTCTTCCGCGCTTCCATTGCTTCCAAACGACGGATCGAAGCCTGCGCCTGATCCACTGGTCGAGCGCGCGCAACACCGAAGGCGTCTCGCAAAAGCCGAAGTAGCCGCGCCACCCGATGAGGTAGCGCGACAAGTCCTCGACGATCTCTTGGAGGCTTGCGCCCCGCGTTCGTCTCGTCGTCTTGCGAACCCGTTCCTTGAACCGGGTTACGGCTTGCGGGGCGATGCGACGCCGGGGCGTCGCGCCTCCCGTGAAGCTGAACCCGAGGAACTTGCGCCGTGACGGCGGCGCGACCGCGCTCTTGGCCCTGTTGACCTTCAGCTTCAACCGCCGTTCGAGGAACCGTTCGACGCTCTCCATCACTCGCTCGCCCGCTCGCTGGCTGCAAACGTAGATGTTGCAGTCATCGGCGTAGCGCGCGAAGCAATGGCCGCGTCGCTCCAGTTCCTTGTCCAGCACGTCGAGCATCAGGTTCGACAGGAGCGGCGAGAGCGGGCCGCCTTGCGGGGTTCCTTCGTCGGTCGGTCCGACCAGCCCGTCCGCCAGCACGCCGCAGGTCAGGAACCCGCGGACGAGCTTCAGGATGCGCTTGTCGGCGACCCGTTTGGCCAAGAGCCCCATCAGGATGTCGTGGTTGACTCGGTCGAAGAACTTTTCGATGTCGAGGTCCACCACCACCGAGCGGCCCGACGCAATCAACGCCTGCGCCGCGCTCACCGCCTGATGCGCCGAGCGGCCGGGCCGGAACCCGTAGCTCGACGCGCTGAACGTCCCGTCCCAATGCGGCTGCAGCGCCTGCAAGACCGCCTGCTGGACGAAGCGGTCGAGAACCGTCGGCACGCCGAGGGCGCGAACGCCCCCTGCAGGCTTGGGTATCTCGACCCGCCTGACCGGCTGCGGCTCATAGGAGCCCGCGAGCAACTGGGCGCGGATCGTCGGCCAATGGCCTTTCAGATGCGCGCTCAAGGCCTCGACGGTCATGCCGTCGATCCCCGGCGCGCCCCTGTTGCGCTTCACTCGCGCCAACGCTTCCCGCAGATTGTCCCTCTCGACAATCGCTTCCATGCACGGTCCGGCCAACGCCGCCGGGCTTTCGACTGCGGTGCCCGCCGCATCGGTTTCGGTCCCTCCGGCGCGGGCGCTTCGGGCTTCACCCGTCGTCCCCTCGCCGAAAGCCAGTTCGAGCTGGATTTTCGACCGCCTGACCAATGCGAGAGCCCCGCCCTATTCGCCCTTTCAACCGTTCGGGCCTTCGGCCGATACGCAGGCCTACTATGCCCTCTGCTGACTTCCGCACTGCGATCACGCGCCTTGCGGCGCGCTCAGTCCGGGTTTGCCGGACACAGCGCGGACCTCCCGAGGTAAGTTCGGACGCCTTCCCCGCACACCTGCCGGATTTACCACCCCGGCCTTTGATGACCATGGACTTCGCAGTCATACGCCTGCTCGTCCAGCCGGGTAGGCCTCATATCCGGTGTTTGTCCATCAGGTCGCGGTTTTGCTCCACGCTTCCTTCAGACCCCGCCTCACGACGACGCCCTTGCGCTTCGCTAGCCCTTCGCCGTCATCAGGCTGGGCAGAGGACTTCCACCTCCAAACTTCCGAACATGCTCGGCACACGCAAGTATCCCCCGGCAAAGCCGGGGGCTTTACGAAGTGAACCGCTCGAAGCGGTAGGAGGGGACGCTAACGCGCCCCCTTGAGTTGGCGCCACCTGAAGGTGGCGTTGTCAACGCCAGAGGTTCATCTGTTCGAGCCTCTGGTCTTCCTTCTCTTGATTGCGGATGTAGGCGCGAATCGCTTCCTCGTCGCGCCCGACCGTGTTCACGAAAAAGCCGCGGGCCCAAAAGTGTTGCCCGACGAAATTGCGTCGGCGCTCTCCATAAACCCTGGCCACGTGGATCGCGCTCTTGCCCTTGATGAAGCCGACCACCTGCGACACCGCATATTTCGGTGGAATTGAAAGCAGCATGTGCACGTGATCGGGCATCAGATGCCCTTCCTCAACTTTCGAGTCCTTCTGAAGCGCGAGCTTGCGGAACACTTCGCCCAAATGCCGGCGCAACTCCTGATACAGCGTCTTGCGTCGACATTTCGGTATGAAGACAACATGATATTTCCAGTCCCAAGTCGTGTGGCTTAGGCTCTCGTACTCGTCCATCGGTGGAGTTCCTTTCGTGTGAGTGGCTGCTCACGTTGGAACTTCACCGGTGGACTGCCGGAAACGTCAAACTGCTACTGCCACCCCGGCATAGCCGGGGGGTCTCCCGCTTACGCTAGCTCGAACCCCAGACTAAGGAGGGGGACTGCCATCCGCAAACACTCGAAAATCCTCGGAGCGCTCAGCGTGAGTCTGGCGTCGCTGTTCGGCTTCGTTGACGCTGTCCATGCGCAAGACATCCGAGTCACGGCTATTGACATCTTGCTCGAGCCGGACGCGACGATGGTTCAGAATGCGCGAGCCGACAACGCCCGCCTTCTCAAGGCATATCCGACAGGCTTTGCTCTCGACCCGACGCACCAACCGCATCTCACACTGATTCAGCAGTTCGTACGCACAGCTGACCTTGAGAAGGTCTACGCCGCGGCCAATCATGTTCTGGGTAAGGAAAATGCGGCAAGCTGGAATTTGAAGGCGTTCAGGTACTATTACATCCCCGTTCCACCAAACGGCATTGCAGGCATTGTCGTCGAGCCGACGGAAGAGCTACTTCGGCTGCAACGGCGACTATTGGACGCGGTCGCGCCTTTCATGGAGAAGACTGGGACCGCTGCCGCGTTCGTGAGCGCCGATGGCGGACACGATATCCAGGACGGACTGATCGACTATGTAGCGAACTTTAGCACCGTCGCGGCTGGCGACAAATTCAACCCGCACGTCACAATCGGCATTGCTCCCGAAGCCCACCTTAAGGAGATGCTCGCGCAACCGTTCAAACCGTTCACGTTCTCGCCTGCGGGCGCGTCGGTCTACCAGCTGGGAAGTTATGGCGCGGCTCGAAAGAAACTCCAGGCGTTATCGTTGACTCCTTGACCAAGCGAACGCGCCTCGCGGCATATTGCTGAGGTTCTGGCGCCGACGGGGCGATATGACATTTTCCCCAATGTACACCATCACAGCACCTCAGCGCTGCGGATGGCCGGAGTCGACGTGGAGCTCTTGGTGACCTGTCAGGCCAATATGAACAGGCGTTTGCGGTCCCAACTCGCCTCTACGGCGTTTCGCACCTCCCGCTCTTCGCAGAGCGGAAAAGTGCGTCGATGACCCGCATATTAAGAACCGCATCTTCGATTGGAAATTCGAGTGACGTCTCGCCGCGCACCGCACGCGAAAAGGCGTCACCCTGAAGTCCGTACTGGTCGCAGATTGCGAATTCCTCGACACGGGCGCCACCGCCAAAAAGGTCGACCCCCGTATCGACGACGATCCGGTTGGGACGATCGATCGGAGCGTTGAACGGGATAGGAATCTCAATCCGCCCGGCCTCGCCCAAAATCGTTACTCGCTGATAGAGCGGAAGCTGCGTTGCAGCGGAAAAGGTCAGATGCCGCCCGCCCGGAAACTCCACAATGCCGCTCGCGAGGCGGTCCGTACTAAAATCGGGATCGAAGTCGAGCGTCGCGATTGCTCTTGTCGGCTCAGCCCCGAAAATGTAACGCGCGGTCAGAATCGCGTAGCAGCCAATATCATAGAGACCGCCGCCGCCAGGCGGCAGGTTGCGCACATTGGTCGGATCGAGCAAGCGATAGGCGAAGAAGGTCTGCATCGCCCTCACCGGACCGATCGCGCCCGCGGAGACGAGTTCACGCGCCCGGCGCCATTGCGGATGAAAACGCACCATGAACGCCTCGGCAACGAGCTTACCGGTTCGGTCCCGCGCTGCAATTAGTTGCCGCGCTTCCGCGGCGTTGAGGGCAATTGGCTTTTCACAGAGTACGTGTTTGCCTGCTTCAAGCGCCTTGATAGTCCAAGGAACGTGCAGCTCGTTCGGGAGCGGATTATACACGGCTTCAATGGTTGGATCGGAGAGCAGTTCGTCGTAGGAGCCGTACGCCCGAGGAATGCCGAGCGAAGCGGCCGCGGCTTGGCCTTTCGAAAGATCGCGTGAGGCGAGTGCGACCACGTCGCAAAACTCCCCGCGCTGCATGGCGGGTAGCACCCTCTCAAGGCCGATATTTGCGGCGCCGAGCACGCCCCATTTCACCTTGCTCATCGCGGTACTCCCTTTTGCCATCAACATTTCACGCCTGTTGGGGGCAACGAATTTGCCGGAGAGGGTAATAAACCGTTCTATGCGAATTGTTTCCAACGCGCCGGCCTGGTCACGCTACCGCGTTGCAACGCAGCAATTCTAAAAGTCGGCCGTGGCGAGGGTCCTATTCGATTTTTTGGGTTGTGAGGAGGTGGGGTGGGATTATGAAGGTGGCGAGGGCTTCGAGGAGATCGGACCAGGCGGGGAAGACCGCCAGGGTGGTCAGGGTTGCAAGATGAGCAAAGAAGCTCGTTCGCTTTTCCGCCGCCTCTCTCGCTTTTCGCCAGGGCGGTTCGAGTAGGTCGAGAACCGTATGCCAGGCGAAGGCGAGCAAGTTGAGCGCGGCGAGCGTCATGGCCAGATTGGTCTCGCCGTGCCCGAAATTGTGTTCAAGCTCGTAGCCGTTGTTTTTCAGGACGTTGAAGCCTTCGTTCTCGATCTTCCACCTTGCGCGGCCGCAAGCGGCGATCTCGGCGACGTTGCTCTTGGCGACCGGCAGCGAGGTAACGAAGGCCATCTTGTATGTGACTGCGCCCTTGGCGTTGAGGCTGTCGAAGCCGATCCAGTTGACCAGCACGGCGTCCTTGCCGTCGCGCAGCGGAACCTTCTCGACGAACCGGTAGCGATGCGTCTGGCGCGTCTTGCCTTTGCGGACTTGGACCTCATGACGCGTGAGTTCGGCTCCATCGATGAAGTCGTAGAGCGCCTTGTGCGAGGTCTCCTTGCAGGTGAAGATGAAATCGTCGCCGTTGTCCGCGAGCCTCTCGACCACGCTCTGGCAGGCGAACAGATCGTCGCCCAGATACACCGGTCGCAGGGGCTTCAGGCGCGCGCCGTGCTGCATGAGCCAGCGTTTGACCGCGTTGCGCTCGCAGTCCTGCTTCTCGGCGCCGTCCTGTTTGACGATGAACTCCGGCGCGAGCGGGACCACCTTGGAATGTCCCGGCGCGACAACCGTCGCGCACAGCATGGAATGATAGCTTTCGACCTTGCCGTTGCTGCGCTTGCGCGTCTGGCAATGCGGGCAGGCGATCCTCTGGCTGCAAAAATACTCGGTCCCGTCGAGGGCCACGAGCGCTCGGCCGCCCAGCCGGCCGAAAGCCTCGCGCATCGCCGGTTCGAGCAGCAGACGCTCCGTGTCCTCGAAGCAGGGCGAAAGAAGAGCAGGATCCGCGCCGTCGAGCATGTCCCTGATATAATTGTCGGAAGGGATCTTCTCGATGCCAAAAAGGGTTTGGCAGTTCGACCGTCCCCGACCTTTCTCCAGCCTACGCTGAAAGGACAGAAAAGACGCGCTCTGCATGAAAAACATCGCGAAGGCCGACAGACCGAAATCCGCCATCGCAATATTGCCGCTCCGCCCCTTGCGAGGGTCCGGAAACGCCTTGCAAACCGCCTTCAGGCCAGACAAAAGCGACGTCAAGATCTCCATCCCCAGCGTGAATCATGTTTCCGCTGATTTGGGAATCCCCCAGCGAAAAAATCATCCCGACCCTCTTTAGAATTGCTGGTGGGAAGCGCTAAGATTTGCTTAACCGCGTTTATTACGCCTCCGCTCGCAAGAATCGTCAGGTATGACGCCTCCTCCTCCGATCGACCCGGCTCCGCGTTGCCCCTGCGGCAGCGGCCTGAGTTTTGAGCGCTGCTGCGGTATAGACTGGACGGCGCCATGGCCCGAGCCGGCGCCGGGTGCGGATGTCGGCCGCGCTCGCTCTGCGCTTGCGACGGCCGATCCCGCCGAAGCCGAGCGGCTCTTGATCGAGCTTCTCGAGCGTTCGCCGAAGCATGGCGGCGCCCTCGCGCTGCTCTACGAGCTGCGCGCCGGCCAAGGCCGGACGGCGGCGGCCGAGGCGTTGCTCACTCGGACCGTCCGACTCGACCCCAACAATCTGGCCATGACCCAGGCACTGGCACTTTCGCTTTTCACGCGAGGCGCGCTGGCGGAGGCTGAGGTTCACGCCCGCAACGCAGTCCGAATCGCGCCGACCGACCCGCAATCGCACAATCTCATGGGCATGATCATGACCGAGGCGCAGCGGCCTCAGGTCGGCGAGCACCATTATCGGCAGGCGATGAAGCTGCTCAGCGTCCCCAGCCCGATCCTCCTCGCCAATCTCGCCTGGAGCCTGAAGAACCAGGGAAAGATGGCCGAGTCGCGAAAGCTCTACGAACAGTCGGTCAAGCTCGACCCGGCGATCTTCCAGACCCTCTACGGCTGGGCTCGAATGGAGGAGACCGATCGCAATTTCGCCCGCGCCGGCGAACTCCTCGACGAAGCGGAGAAGCTCGCGCCCGGCAACCCGAGCGTGCTCCTGCAGCGGGCGATCCTGCACGGGCGCGTCAAGGCCTATGACAAGGCGCTGGCCGCGCTTGACGCCATCGAGAAGGGGCGCGAAGGCGGCGGCCTCGGGCCGATTGAATGGAGTGAGAAGGGTCTGCTGCTCGACCGGATGGGTCGCTATGCGGAGGCCTTCGCCGCGTTCAGCGAAGGCAAGCGCACGTTGCGCGCGCTGACCGGCCAAACCTACATGGAGCGGGAGGCAGCGGGGCTGGCCCGCCAGCTCCAGGCCTTTTTCGTCGCACCGCGGCTCAAGATCCTGCCGCGCGCGGGTCTACGCTCCGAGGTCGCCCAGCCGATCTTCATTGTCGGCTTTCCCCGCTCCGGCACGACGATGATCGAGCAGACTTTGAGCGCCCATCCGCAGATTAGCGCTGGGGACGAGTTGCCGATCGTCGGCGAACTGACCGGCCTCATCCCGCGCATGCTGATGAGCCCGCTCGCCTATCCGGAGGCATTCGCCGAACTCTGGCTTGGCGACCAAGTCGAAGGGCTCGACAATTTGCGCGACTATTATCTTCAACGCGCCCGCCAGCTCGGCGCAATTCGGAAAGGCGCCCGCTGGTTCACCGACAAGATGCCGCTGAACGAAACCCATCTTGGGCTGATCGGCCTTATTTTTCCGCAGGCCCCGGTCCTCCACGTCCTGCGTCATCCGCTCGACGTCGTGCTGTCGGTCTTCTCCAACCACCTGACGCACGGCTTCTACTGCGCCTACGATTTGACGAGCATCGCCCGGCACTACGTGCTTATCATGGATCTCGTCGAGCATTACCGGCGCGAGATGGCGCTCAAGTACTTGGCCGTGCGCTATGAGGAGGTGATCGACCGGCAGGAGGAGAGCGTGCGGCAGATGCTCGCCTTCGTCGGTGCGCCCTTCGACAAGCGCTGCCTCGATTTTCACGAGAACAGGCGCTACGCTCGCACCGCGAGCTACGCCCAGGTCACTGAGAAGCTCTACAATCGCTCGCGCTACCGCTACCGCGCCTATCGCGACGAAATCGCCCCGGTGATCCCGATCCTAGAGCCAGCGATCAAGCGGCTGGGATATGGGATTGAGTAGAGTTCTAAGCCAAGGGCGAGCCCTCGCCGCAAATGCTCAAGTGCCGCCAAAAGGCTGAAGAGGCAGTTAATCGATATGGTTGCCTTTCGGATACATCCGACCTGGCGGTGGAGCCTGGCGTCGGCCTTCATAGGCGAAAGGATGCCGGCATTCAGTCGGAGCTTCTTTCTTTCGCGAGGGTCAAGCCTCTGATTTTGCGCATATTTGGGGTTGCGAGGGGTGAAAATGTAGCCATGTAAATCAGATATTGTTGTTGATTGTGCGACGCGCATCCGCTATCCTACGCCCATGTACATCGAGACCGTCCCCAACCGCGGCTCCCCGCCCGCGATCCTGCTGCGCGAGAGCTACCGGGACGGCAAGACCGTGCGAAAGCGCACGCTGCTCAACCTCTCCCATTGGCCGGCCGAGCACGTCGAGGGGCTGCGCGGCGTCCTCAAGGGCGGGGTCGTGATGCCGCCGGGCGAACAGCCCTTCGTCATCGAGCGTTCGCTGCCGCATGGCCATGTCGCAGCCGTCCTGGGCGCGACGCGCGCGATCGGCCTCGACAAAATCATCGGTCCCAAGGCCACGCGCGAGACCGACCCCGAGAGCTGTCGACCGGTCGACCTCGTCCTGGCCATGATCGTCAGCCGCATCATCGCCCCGGCCTCCAAGCTCGCCACAGCCAGGGCGCTCGATCCCGCCACCGCCGCCTCGAGCCTCGGCGTCGAGCTGGCCTTGGGCGACGTCCGCGAGGACGAGTTCTACGCTGCGCTCGACTGGCTCCTCGAACGCCAGGGTCCGATCGAGACCGCGCTGGCAAAGCGCCGCCTGAAGGGCGGGACGCTGGTGCTCTACGACGTCTCGTCGAGCTATGTCGAAGGCCGCTGCTGCCCCTTGGCCAAACGCGGCTACAACCGCGACGGCAAGAAGGGGAAGTTGCAGATCGTCTATGGCCTTCTGTGCGCGCCCGACGGCTGTCCCGTCGCCATCGAGGTGTTCGAAGGCAACACCGGCGATCCCATGACGCTCGCCGATCAGGTTTCGAAGCTGAAGCGCCGCTTCGCCATCGACCACGTCGTGCTGGTCGGCGATCGCGGCATGATCACCCAGGCGCGCATCGACGAGGATCTGCGCCCCGCCGGGCTCGACTGGATCACCGCCTTGCGCGCGCCTGCGCTCAAGGAGCTGGTCGGCGGCGGACATTTGCAGATGTCGCTGTTCGACGAGCGCGACATGGCGGCGATCACGTCGCCCGAGTTTCCCGGCGAGCGGCTGATCGTCTGCCGCAACCCGGATCTCGCGCGCGAGCGCGCCCGCAAGCGCGAGGACCTCCTCGCCGCCACCGAGCGGGATCTCGCCAAGACCGTCGCCAGCGTGGCGCGCAAGACCCGTCCCTTGCGCGGCGCGGCCGAGATCGGCATCGCGGTCGGCGCCGTGCTCGGCAGGCACAAGATGGCCAAGCATTTCGAGCTGACGATCGCCGACGACCGGTTCGCCTTCGCCCGAAAGCGCGAGCAGATCGCGCAGGAAGCCGCGCTCGACGGCCTCTACGCCGTGCGCACCAGCCTGCCCGAAGAGACCCTCGCCGACAACACCGCGGTCAAGACGTACAAATCCTTGGCCATGGTGGAACGCGCCTTTCGCTGCCTGAAGACGGTCGACCTGCATGTCCGGCCGATCTACCATTGGCTGGAGGATCGGGTCCGCGCCCACGTGTTCCTGTGCATGCTGGCCTATTACGTCGAGTGGCATATGCGCGAGCGCCTGGCGCCGATGCTCTACGACGACGACGACAAGGCCGCCGCCGAGGCCCTGCGCGAGAGCCCGGTCGCCAAGGCGCAGCGCTCCCCCGCCGCCCTCGCCAAGAGCGCCACGGGCCGCGCCGTCGACGGCGCCCCGGTCCACTCCTTCCAGACCCTGCTCGCCGACCTCGCGACCCTCGCGCGCAACACCGTCGTGACCGCGAACGCGCCGGACCGCCCCTTCACCATCCTCACCCGCCCCTCCGATCCAGCAAAAGGCCTTCGACCTCCTGGGATTCCCCATCGCCTGTACCCAGTAGCAGCGACCCCGGAGCCGCTCGCCGTGAGCGAGATCAATGACTTACGCTTCGTGAAAGAAAGAAGCTCGGTTCAGTGGGGCGTAGACGCGTTCGAAGAGCTTCAGGAAGACGAGGCAGATCCAGTAGCCGTTGGATGGAGCCGGAGCGATGAAGCGGCCCCGCACAGCGGGACGGTTTTTGGTAGCGGTTAAGGTACAAAGCCGTCTGCTGGTTGTCCTTTATCAAGCCGCTAAGGGGTCTGTCTGCTGCTGATTCTGATTCGCCTGATCAAACTCTTAGCGAATTATCTATCCAGAACCGTATTATGGATAACGCTTAGTCCGCCGCGGATGGGAAACTCATCATATCTTTGATGATTGAGAAGGAGAAACTGGAGGACATCCAGAGCGATACGAGGCTCACTACCGTATAGAGTAACAGCAACCAGGCTGGACGCGCTACGTCGAGCAACGAAAAACAGACCAATCCGGCAATCAGGCTGATCAGCGCCGGTTTCCGCGCAAAACGGAACCAATTCACCGGAGTCAGCACTTGGGCAATCAACAGATGACGCAAGGTCGTCGAGACGCCGCCACCGGCCACCCGCCCGATCGCGGCCCCAATAGGTCCGAGAACTGGCAACAACGCCAGGTTCAGCATGATGTTGGTCAGAAGGTTGAAGGCCAGACAGGAGGCGTCTTGGCGCTGTCTGCGCGCCGCAATCAGAATAACGCTCATCACCATGTCGGCTGTTTCGGTCAAGACGTAGATCATCAGGATTCTGAGGATCCAGAGCGCATCCCCGAACGCCGTTCCAAACAGAGTCTCGAGGATCAGTCCGCCGAACACCCAGACCCCGACGCATGGCGGGATGACCACGGCGAACAGGACTTCAAACCATCCGCTGAAACGATTGGGGTCGCGGTTGCCCTTGGCAGAGAAATTGTGCGCCATCCGCGACAATAGGAGCGGCGCAAAGACATTGGAGATGATCAGACCGATTTCCATGATCTTCGCCGCAGCTGCGTAATGGCCGACGGTCGTGATATCCGCCCAAATGGACACCATGATTACGTTGATCCGCAGCGACAGCATGCCGAGCATGTTGCTAATGCCAAATGTGAGAACCGGCCGCACTGTTTGGAACAGCATGCGGGGATCGAGGTCCGGCCACACCGGCAGCACTCGGCGGAACAGCTGGACCTCGGAGAAGGAGGCCGACGCGACCTTGGCGGCGACAAAGGCGATCATCAAGGCCACGGCTCCGTAACCCGAAAAGAGCAAATATAGGCTCGCGGGAATCATGATCGCGGCCTCGACCAGCGCCGACATAAAAGGCAGATGCATTTGCCGCTGGGCCACGAATACCGAACGACAGGAGGTGTTGAGGAAGGCCGGGATCAACGCCAAACTTGCGACAGTGATGACCTGAACAACATAGGCTGAATATTCCAAAAATCGGACCGCAATCAGCATCAGACAGGTAGCCACGAACCCACTTCCTAGTCCCAGAAGCATCGCGTGAACTACTTGTCCTGCGGCATCCCGCCCGTGTGCGCCGGCTTCGCGCAGGATGTACCCTGGGATGCCGAAGCTGCTTACTCCCTGAAACAGCGCCAGCCACGCGAGGGCAAGCGCATAAGTGCCAAGCACCTCGGGGTCGGACACACGTGAGATAATGATGAAAAGGACCCCGCCCGAAACAAGCGTCAGGGCGGCCTCGCCCATTACGAATGCCAGCTGAAGCCAAGGTCTGTAAGTCATCGCAACCGATTCCAGCAGGTTATTCGTGTGAAGACCGTGGCCGTTCAGGGCGGGCGCGATCAAATCATAGTGTGCCGTCCCAGTCGTTGGCCCCATCTGACGGCCAAGTCTTAACGGCGAACAATTACACTACCGGTGAACTCTTTGATATGATGCGTCGACAGTTTGGTGCCAGCAAATGACCGGCGCTACAAATGCTGCTTCAGTCCACGCGGACTTACGCAAGTCTCATTGAGCGGAGGCCTCGCCAAGAAGGCTCGCCATTGGCGGGACTTCCGAGAATTGAAGGCATGTCCGAGCCTCCAACGTCTTTGCGATGGACAACTCCGGCACAGCTCGTCTGCGACACTTTGACCAGCAATTCTAAAAGTCGGCCGTGGCGAGGGTCCTATTCGATTTTTTGGGTTGTGAGGAGGTGGGGTGGGATTATGAAGGTGGCGAGGGCTTCGAGGAGATCGGACCAGGCGGGGAAGACCGCCAGGGTGGTCAGGGTTGCAAGATGAGCAAAGAAGCTCGTTCGCTTTTCCGCCGCCTCTCTCGCTTTTCGCCAGGGCGGTTCGAGAAGGTCGAGAACCGTATGCCAGGCGAAGGCGAGCAAGTTGAGCGCGGCGAGCGTCATGGCCAGATTGGTCTCGCCGTGCCCGAAATTGTGTTCAAGCTCGTAGCCGTTGTTTTTCAGGACGTTGAAGCCTTCGTTCTCGATCTTCCACCTTGCGCGGCCGCAAGCGGCGATCTCGGCGACGTTGCTCTTGGCGACCGGCAGCGAGGTAACGAAGGCCATCTTGTATGTGACTGCGCCCTTGGCGTTGAGGCTGTCGAAGCCGATCCAGTTGACCAGCACGGCGTCCTTGCCGTCGCGCAGCGGAACCTTCTCGACGAACCGGTAGCGATGCGTCTGGCGCGTCTTGCCTTTGCGGACTTGGACCTCATGACGCGTGAGTTCGGCTCCATCGATGAAGTCGTAGAGCGCCTTGTGCGAGGTCTCCTTGCAGGTGAAGATGAAATCGTCGCCGTTGTCCGCGAGCCTCTCGACCACGCTCTGGCAGGCGAACAGATCGTCGCCCAGATACACCGGTCGCAGGGGCTTCAGGCGCGCGCCGTGCTGCATGAGCCAGCGTTTGACCGCGTTGCGCTCGCAGTCCTGCTTCTCGGCGCCGTCCTGTTTGACGATGAACTCCGGCGCGAGCGGGACCACCTTGGAATGTCCCGGCGCGACAACCGTCGCGCACAGCATGGAATGATAGCTTTCGACCTTGCCGTTGCTGCGCTTGCGCGTCTGGCAATGCGGGCAGGCGATCCTCTGGCTGCAAAAATACTCGGTCCCGTCGATGGCCACGAGCGCTCGGCCGCCCAGCCGGCCGAAAGCCTCGCGCATCGCCGGTTCGAGCAGCAGACGCTCCGTGTCCTCGAAGCAGGGCGAAAGAAGAGCAGGATCCGCGCCGTCGAGCATGTCCCTGATATAATTGTCGGAAGGGATCTTCTCGATGCCAAAAAGGGTTTGGCAGTTCGACCGTCCCTGACCTTTCTCCAGCCTACGCTGAAAGGACAGAAAAGACGCGCTCTGCATGAAAAACATCGCGAAGGCCGACAGACCGAAATCCGCCATCGCAATATTGCCGCTCCGCCCCTTGCGAGGGTCCGGAAACGCCTTGCAAACCGCCTTCAGGCCAGACAAAAGCGACGCCAAGATCTCCATCCTCTGAACTGGACCCCGGATTTAGGACCATTGGCTAAGGTGTGAAATGACCTGCTCTGTCGCAACCGATGGAGCGAGAAATGACGAAGTCACGCAAGAAGTTTGATGCGGCGTTCAAGGCGAAGATTGCGCTCGAGGCGCTTCGCGAGGATGCGACAGTTCCGGAACTGGCGAGGCGGCACGGGGTGCATCCGAACCAGATTTATGCCTGGAAGAAGCAGGTTCTTGACAACGTCGCGAGCCTGTTCGCGCGCGGGGCGAGGGGTTCGGGCGATGGCGAGGAGGAGCGCGAACGCGAGACGGCCAAGCTTTACGCCACGATCGGCCAGCTGACGGTCGAACGGGATTTCTTGGCCAAGAGGCCAGGTCGATGAGCGCGCCCGATCGAAGAGCGAAGGTCGAACGGCCTGGTAAGGACCTGTCGGTGCGCCGCCAATGCGCGCTTGTGGGCGTGGCGCGCTCGGGGGTCTACCGCCCCAAGCCCTTCGCCGGGGCGGACGATCTGGCGGTGATGCGCCGCATCGACGAACTGCATCTCGAGCTTCCGTTCTACGGCTCGCGGCGAATGACCTTCGAACTCAACAAGGAAGGCCGCGGGGTCAATCGCAAGCGGGTGCGGCGGCTGATGCGGGCGATGGGGATCGAGGCGCTGGTTCCGCGCCCCGGCACGAGCAAAGCCGCGCCCGGGCACAAGATATACCCCTACCTGCTGCGCGGCCTGAAGATTGTCGAGCCGAACCACGTGTGGGCGGCCGACGTGACCTACATCCCGATGGCGTGCGGCTTCCTCTATCTGGTGGCGATCATCGACTGGGCCAGCCGGGCGGTTCTGGCGTGGCGGCTGTCGAACACCAACGATGCCAGCTTCTGCGTGGCGGCGCTGGAGGAGGCGCTGCTTCGGTTCGGAAAGCCCCAAATATTCAATACTGATCAGGGCTCCACGTTCACCGCCGAGGCTTTCACCGGCAAGCTCGCGGCGGCCGGCGTCGCGATTTCGATGGACGGACGCGGCCGCTTCATGGACAACATCTTCATCGAACGGCTGTGGCGTTCGATCAAGTATGAAGAGGTGCATCTCAAAGCCTACGCCGACGGCCGCGAGGCGCGGGCCGGCATCGGTTCCTGGATGACCTTTTACAATTTTCGACGCCCGCACCAGGCGATGAACAACCAGATGCCGATGGCGGTGTGGCGCGCCGGCATGGACGAAATCGAGGCGGCGGCGAGGCCTGTGGATATGCCGCTTCGCTTGGACAACGCAAACGCGTTGCCCACATACCCACAGCAGAGGCAGAAGCAGCAAGAAGCGGCTTGATTCTTGAAAGACAAGGGCAGGCGAGATTACACCTTAAGTCCGACCTCCCGTGGTCCCACGAGTGGGGTCCAGTTCAAATCAATGTCAGGTGGACGAAGTTCTGGGTTCTGACCATTAGCGGAATGCTTTCGGGTTTCGCTGGGGTGCTCGTCGCCGGTTTCTTCCAGGCGGGATATTCTCTCCTCGCGAAGGGCTACGACCTTGATGCGCTCGGCGCAGCAGTCATCGGAGGCACGGCGCTGTACGGGGGAAAAGGCAACGTTGTCGCGAGCGTTTCAGGCGTACTCGTACTCGCCGTACTCAACACCGGTCTACAGCTGATCCAGGTCGAGCCCGCGGTACAGCTGTCAGCCAAAGGTGCGCTCGTCATTCTTGTCGTCGCCGTCAATCTCTATCTTCAGCGTAGGCTTTCCGTTGCGTAACGAAGATTGAACAAGCAGAGGAGGCAATATCATGGATCCTCTTGAGATAGCAAAGCGGCTTGGCTCGCTTGTCGAGAAGGAGGCCGATCGGCTCGCCGTCCCCGTCACGTTCTGCGCCATCGACGTCCACGGAAACGTGATCCTGAAGCAACGTATGACGGGGGCCAAATTGATTTCGATCGAAATGTCCGAGCGAAAAGCCTACACCGCCGCGGCACTCGACATGCGGACCGCTGACATGACCCCGCTGGCAGCCCCCGGCCAAGCGCTCCACACGCTCGCATCCGTCGCGGGCGGGAGACACACAGTTCTCGGCGGCGGTGTCCCGTTGCACATCGACGGGCAGTTCCTCGGCGGGGTTGGCGTGAGTGGAGGCACAACCGAGCAAGATATGGAAATCATCGAGAAGGCGCTATATTCGCTGTCTGAAGTCCCGCTGTCGTGGGCGGAAGATCCCGGCCCTGAACGCGTCTGATCGTGTGGAATACGACAATTCCACAATCGAGCTGAGTTTCTCGTTTTTGAGCCAGAGCGGGCCGCAATGGCCTATTCATTCATCAATCCGTGGGCGCCAAGCGCTTCTTCCTGCGCTTGCGAAAGATGGCTGGCGCTGCCGCCGCTGTCAAAGCGCATCAGACTATTGCAGCAATTCTAAAACTATAGCGGGATTCCGCGCCCATCCGAAAATCGTTTGACCGAATCAGCGGGATCGATTCCAGTCGCCTGGTGAAGTCGAATTGCTATTTCCTGAGCGCAGCGGATCGGGCCGACCTGGTGAAGATCGTCAGGGACGGGCTGGAGGAGCATCGCATCGTCCGCCGGGCGAATGCCATCCTTCTGCTCGACAAGGGCTGGTCCTACGCCGAGGTCGCCGAAGCGCTGTTCCTCGACGACTCGACCATCCGCATCTGGCTCAAGGAATTCCAGGAAGGCGGCGTCGAGGCGATCGTCCTGTTCGACCTGAAGGGCGGAACCGGACGGCTGTCGCCCCTCCGGATCGACGAATTGCGCGCCTGAGCGACGGAGGTGCTGCCGACGTCGACCACCGAAATCGGGCAATTCATCCTGGATCGGTTCGGGTTCGACTATGGCCGCTCCGGACTGATCAAGCTGATGAACCGCATCGGCTTCGACTGGAAGAAGCCGGAATCCGTGCCCGGCAAGATCGACGTGGAAACCCAGCAAAAGTTCATCGACGCGCCAGACGGTCGTCTACGTCGACGCCGTCCATCCGACACACCAGGCCAAGCCCGCTGGACGCTGGCTGCCGCGCGGACAGCGCTGCGCGCTTCCCGCGGCGTCCGGGCGCGACCGGCTGAACCTGCACGGCGCGATCGACCTGGAGACCGGACAGACCCGCATCATCCTTCGACAAGCTCAGGATGAGGGATGTCCAGACCGTCGACGCGGCAAGCACGATCGCCTTGTTCCAGGCGCTGGAGCGCTCCTATTCGACGATGAGCCGCATCCATGTTTTCCTCGACAACGCCCGCTACCACCACGCCAAAGTCGTCCAGGGCTGGCTGCAACAGCCAGGGAGGCGCATCGTCCTGCACTTCGTGCCGTCATACTGTCCCCATCTCAACCCGATCGAGCGGCTCTGGAAGGTGATGCACGAAAACGCCACCCACAACAGATGCTACGCCAAATTCCGCGACTTCGCCGAGGCCGTGCTCGGTTTCCTGCGTGAAACCGTGCCACAGCGGTTCGACGAGTTCTCGTCAACCATCACCGATAAATTCCGCGTCATCGACCCGAAGGATTTTCGGATCCTCGCGTGACACCGCTATATCGAATTGGGGTCCACTCATGAGCGATCTCGGATATGTGTGAGTTCTGGCGGGATGGTGAAGTTGGTCAGGGAATTGAGGATGGCGCGCCAGGAGGGAAAGACGACGTAGGCGGTCAGCATGAGGATATGGGCGAAGAAGCTGGTTCGCTTGTCGGCGGCTTGGCGCGCGGCTTGCCAGGGCGGGTCCAGCAATTCGAGCACGGTATGCCAGGCGAAGGCGAGCAGATTGAGGGCATGGCGAGAAAGTCCCGGCCGTGCCCGAAGTTGTGTTCGAGCTCGTAGCCATGGTTTTTCATGACGTTGAAGCTCTCGTTCTCGATTTTCCATCTCGCGCGGCCACAGGCGACGATTTCGGCGACGTTGGCCTTGGAAACGGGAAGGCTGGTCACCCAGGCCATGGAATATTTGACCTTTCCCTTGGCGTCGACGATCTCGTATGGCGTCCTTGGCCTCGCGGATCGGAACCGCCTCGATCCAGCGATAGCGGAACGTCTCTTTCGAGGTGCGGCGGCGCGCTTTCTCCTCGTGGCTCGAAAGCTCGGCCCCGGCGATGAAGTCGTAGTGCGCCTTGTGCGAGGTTTCCTTGGCTGTGAAGATGAAATCATCGCCGGCGTCCGTGACCATCTTGGCGACGGGATGGCAGGCGAACAAATCGTCGCCCAGATAAATCGGCCGCAGCGGGGCGAGCCGCGCGCCATGGCTTGCCGAACCAGCGCTTGACGGCATTACGCTCGCAGTCCTGTTTCTGGGCGCCGTCTCGGGTCGCGATGAATTCCGGCATCAAGGGCACGACCTTGGAATGGCCGGGCGCCACGACCGTCGCGGACAACAGGCTACGATAGTTCTCGGTCCTGCCGTTGGACCGCTTGCGGGTGAGACAGTTCGGACAGCCGAGCTTTTGCGAGCAGAAATACTCGGTTCCATCCCATGCAACCGAGGTTCTGCCGTCCAGCCGACTGAAGGCCTGTCGGATCGGGGGCTCGGTCAGCAGCGTTTCCATGCGCTCGAAACAAGGCTGCAAAAGCGCGGGGTCGGCCTCGTCCAGCCGATCGCAGGACGATGGTGCGCGGGCCGGTTTTCCCATCAACGCTGAGAGTCCTGGCGGCTTCGTCAAAGTCGCGGATCGAGCAGGCGATCAATTCGCCATAGCGCGCGCCGGTCAAAAAGCCCGCGGTCAGAAGATCGGCGAACTCTCGGTCGGGGGTCGCCTCGATGAGCGCGCGCGCTTGCGCCTCGGAAAAGTGGGTCGCTCTCGGCGTCGCCACTCCGTGATACGGCTTGACTAACCGCCAGGCGTGATCGTCGGTGATCCCGTTTGCGGAGTCGTGGAGCGCGTGGTTCAGGAGGGCCTTGACCATCGACAAGACGCGGTTCGCCGAATCCTTGCTCCTCCGCACGGCCTCGCGATCCTGGCTCTTCAAAGCCATCGAATTCAACCAACCCTCGAGCTTCGACTTGGTGAGGCTCGTCACTAGTTCGTCGCCGAACTTGTTCAGGAAATGCAACTTCAGCCTGCCGCGCGTGTCGCGCGCCGTCCGAGGGTTCTTGGCCTCCAGTTTTTCCAGATAGACCTCGGCGGCGCGTCCAACGGTTAAGGGCCCTGAATTCCGCATCAAGAAAATTCAAGTTCCCCGTTGGCCCTGAAGAATCAGGGAGATAGACTTGGTTTGCGACTCAAAGACCATCACCAACGGGGTGCGCGATGGTGGCACAGGGGCTGCTCGATTTCCAGTATGAGGCCGATTCGTCCAGCCATGGATTGACGTCGCTGGCCGGGCTTCCGTTGTATCTTGACCTGATCAAGGCCTGCGGGCTGGGCGGGGCGATCCAGCGGCATGTTCGGGCGGCCGGCGGCCAAGGCTGGCTCGACATCCAGATGGTTCTGGCGGTGATTTTCCTGAATCTGTCCGGCGGCGACTGCGTGGAAGACATCGAACGGTTGGAGCGCGACAGCGGCTTTTCGGCGATCCTGCGGGCGATCGAGAAGGATTTGCTTTCGCGCGCCGACCGGCGGTCGCTGAAAAGCCGCTGGCGGCGGGCGCGCGAGCGGGCGACGCCCTCGCCGTCGGCGCTGTCGGGCTGGCTGGAACGGTTCGATGATCCAGCCTCGCCCAAGGCGGTCGCGGGGACGGCGTTCATTCCGGCGGTGACGCAGGAACTGCGCGGTCTCTGGCGGGTGAATCAAGCGCTGCTGGACTTTCTGCAGCAGCGTCAGCCCGCGGCCACGGCGACGCTGGACATGGACGCGACGCTGATTGAGACGCACAAGCGCGAGGCGCTGTTTTGCTACAAGAAGTTCAAGGCGTATCAGCCGCTGAACTGCTGGTGGGCGGAGCAGGGCGCGATGCTCTATTCGGAGTTCCGCGACGGCAACGTGCCCGCCGGACACGAGCAATTGCGCGTCCTGAAAGACAGCCTGCGCCATCTGCCCGACAGCGTGAAGAGGGTCTCGTTGCGTTCGGACACCGCAGGCTATCAGGAAGAGCTGCTGCTCTATTGCGGCGAGGGCAAAGACCCGCGCTTTGGCGTGATCGAGTTCGCGATCGGCGCCGACGTGACCGAGGCTTTCCGCGCGGCTGTGCGGACGACGCGGGAGAGCGCATGGAAGCCGCTGATCCGCAAAACGGACGGCCAGCCGCAGCACACCGATCAAGAATGGGCCGAGGTCGTCTACGTGCCCAATTGGGCCGGACACAGCCGCAACCGCGCCGATTACCGCTTTCTCGCGATCCGCGAGAGGCTCACGCCAACTGGCGCTGGGCGACGAGGCGAAGCTGCCGTTTCCAACGCAGGCCTTTGGCCAGAAGGGGGTTCACAAACTCTTTGGCCTCGTGACCAACCGCAAGGGTCCGGGCGACGGCGTGATCTGGTGGTTGCGCGAGCGTTGCGGCAAGAGCGAGGAAGTCCATTCGGCGATGAAATCCGACCTGGCCGGCGGACAGATGCCCTCTGGGCTGTTCGGCGCCAACGCCCCCTGGTGGGCGCTGACGATCCTGGCGTTCAATCTAAACGCCGCGATGAAGCGTCTCGCGCTGGGCGAGAGATGGGCGGCCAAACGCATGAAGGCGCTGCGCTTCCATCTGATCGGCCTGCCCGGACGGGTGGTCAGCCACGCCCGCCAGCTGATCATTCGTCTGGGCGGCGGGGCCGAAGCGCTGGCCACCCTCCTCGACGCCCGCCAAAGGATCCGGGCGCTGGCTCAGGAACCGGCCGGATGAGCCCAAACCGCGCGCTGCCGAGCGTAGACCTGATATCGCGTGGCGTTCCCGGGCGCGGCGACGACGCCCCGCGCCCGCGTCAGGCGAGCCCGACTCGCCCCGGTTGCACGCAATCATCGCCGGACTCGCCATGCGTGTCGACGAACGTCAGGAGGTGATCGACCCCTCGGGATTGTGACACTCGGACCCGTCAACCACCGCAAAATCGGTCACGCACCGGCGCGCGCGGTGATTTGTTCGGGAATTGTGGGGGCTTCGGAACGCCCTGCCCGCTCGAATTGCGCGCCGCCGACTGCGTTTTCTCCTGGGCCTGCCAAAAGTTCAGCACGGTCGCTCCGTCGGCATCGACGAAGTCGTCAGCTGTGTCGATTGCGCGCGTAATCGCCCTTTCACGGCGAAAACACGGGTTCGAGTCCCGTTGGGCGCGCCAATTGCTTTCCATAGGATAGCGCGACGAGCGGAAGTTCGTATGGGCACGCATGAGGGGCGCCAGCGCGGCCCCATGACCTCGCGCACGCAACGGGTTTGGCTGTCGCGCCTCAACCCTGATCCCCTGCGCCCCGTCCCAGCGCCGCCCCGCCGGCGATCGGCGGCCGCTTCATCACCACGAAGCCGGCCCGCTCCAGATGCTCGACGAGGCGCTTCGCCACGATCTCGGCCATGATCTGGTCGGCGCTGTGCGACCGCTTTCTGCCGTGAAAGCGGAGTGCGAAGGCGAGCGCCGAGGCGAGATCGTCGGGGGAAGCGAGCGTGAGGCTGTCGGCGGGCAGGGTCATGCGCCGACGATAGCCGCAAGACTCGAACACAACAAGAACACAGACGACCGCCCGGGCCCCGGCCCCGGCCCCGACGGCCCGGTCAATGCGCGCGGGGCCCGGCGCGGCGCCCCCGCTCATCGCGCAGAGTCTTGACCAGAGCCCGGTCGCCCGCCCGCTCGGCGGCGGCGAAAAGAGTTCGGTTAATGAGGTCGCGCTGGGCGTGGCTGCCGCCAATGCGAAAGGTCTCGAACCGCACCGGGAGAATGGCGTCGATCGCGCGTCCCCAGTCCCCTAGCGCGTAGGCGATCACACCGTCGATGAACCGTCGCCCGACCTCCGCGGTGACACGATGGTTATGGCCCGAGCCCCGTTGTTCATAGGCGTCCAGCGATCGCCGGAAGCTGATCAGATCGTGCGGATCCGACGAGCGCGCGGCGGCCATAGCGCAATGCAGATCGTTGAAGGCGAGCACGTGATCCTCGACATGGTCCATCCAGGCGCGCGCCACCGGTCCCCACCGGTTGCCGACGTCCACCCCGGCAAGTTCGAGACGCCACAGGAGCGAGGCCGCGTCCACCCGGTCAAGCGTCATGTCGTCGGCGAGTTTCGGGACGGCGAAGCGGTCATAATCGGCCAGAACCTCTTTGAGCAGGCCCTGCTGGATCAGGAACAGGGCGAGATGCCAGCTGTTGTGGCCTGCCATGAAGTGCGCGTGTCTCCAGTCGGGTCGCGTCTGCCTGAGGAACGCGACTCCCTCCTCTCCGCGGCCCGCGGTCTCCATGACGTGCGCGATCGCATGCGCCGCCCACGCATCGCGCGGATTGCGGGCGAGCGCCTCGCGGCCGGCATCCTCGGCCGGGCCGAGGTCGCCCGACTCCTCGAGCCCGAACGCATGGGCGCCAAGGATGAAGCTCGTCAGAGGATTGTCGCGGTCCCAGGCTGGCAGAACCTGCGCCGCCGAATTGCGGATCGAAAGCGACCGGCCGAGAAACAGGTAGGCGTCCTGGCCGAACCGGAACGCAAGAGCGTCGGTCGGCCAATCCCTCAGAATGGCCTCCCAGGCTTGCGCCGCTTCCGGCTGCCGGCCTTCGGACCACGCCCTTACGGCGGCGAGATGCAGCCTCTCCCGCGAGGAGGCGCCCCGCATCCCTGATTCCGCCCCGGCAATGGCCTTGGTCACCTCGGGATGGTCTCCACGAAAGCCGCCGATCATGAACAGACCTGCAATTGCAACCCCGCCGAGGGCAAAACTCGCGTCATTCGCCACAGCCTGCTTGAGGATGCCAACCGGATCTCCAGTCAATCCGAAATAATCCGCGACGGCACGGTCGAAAGCTTCAGCGGATTGCGGCGATCCCGTAATCGTCAACCCTTGCTGATCTTTGGCCATCGCCATGGTTCCTCCCATAGGACTGTGGATCGACTGCTTCGGGAAGCAACCATAGCGTGGTCGCGTCTCCGGCGAAACCTCGGCCTTTTTGAGAGAATTGCGCCGAGGCCGGGGCGCTCGAGCGGCCACACTCGACGGCCCCATTCCTCGAGCTTTGAGAAAGGCTGGTCGTAAAACGCTCCGTTGAAGTCTCGCGGGTCGCGCCCGCGACCGGGGTATCTTCTGCGGCGGAACGAAAACACGCGGGGCAACGGAGAAGCCTCCGAGTCCTTTTTCAAGAGTACACAAGAACCAGAACCAGCGCTGGCTGTGATCGCACACCCTGCGGCAATGCCCTCCCCGCCGACGATTCGCCCGAACCTTCCGGCATGCTATGAGCCGCCTTCGTCGCGAAAAGGCTGAGAGCATGGCGCGAAACAGTCGGAGCGTAGCGAGTCCCTGCGTCGTTGTCGGCGCCGGCCCGGCCGGGTTGATGGCGGCCGAGCAGATGGCGCTGGCGGGCCGGCAGGTCGTTATACGCGATGCGAGCCCGAGCCCCGCGCGCAAGTTCCTGTTGGCCGGGCGCGGCGGCCTCAATCTCACCCATTCCGAGCCGCTCGAGCCGCTCCTGGCGCGCTATGGCGCTGCTTCCGACCGGCTTCGCCCAGCGATCGAATCCTTCCCTCCGCAGGCGTTGCGCGCCTGGGCGGCGGCGCTTGGCGAAGAGACCTTTGTCGGCTCAAGCGCGCGGGTTTTCCCGAAGAGTTTCAAGACGACGCCGCTTTTGCGCGCCTGGCTCAGGCGCCTCGGCGACCTTGGTGTCGACCTGAAGCCCCGATCGCGCTTTCTGGGCTTTGGCGCGGACGGCGAATTGTGCTTCGCGGATCCTTCAGGCGAAGAGAGGACAAGGGCGGACGCTGCGGTTTTCGCGCTCGGCGGCGCGTCCTGGCCGCGGCTGGGGTCGGACGGCGGCTGGGTCGAGGCGTTCCAGGCCGCCGGAATTGAGGTTGCGCCGCTGAAACCCGCCAATTGCGGGGTCGTCGTCGAGTGGTCGGCGCGGATCCGCGAGACCTTCAGCGGCGCGCCGCTGAAGAACGTCGCTCTGAGCAGCGGGCTCGAGCGCGTGCGCGGCGAGGCGGTCGTGACGCTGGCCGGCCTCGAGGGCGGCGCGGTCTATGCGCTCTCGGCGCTCGTGCGCGAAACGATCGCGGCCGAAGGTTTTGCGGTGCTCGCGATCGACTTCAAGCCGGACCTCGCGGAGGCCGCGCTCGCCGCGCGGCTCGTGCGGAAACCCGGCCAGTCTGTTTCGACGCTGCTGCGCAAGGGCGCGGGTCTCACTCCGGTCGCGGTTGCGCTGCTGCGCGAAGCCGGGCCCCTCCCGGAGGGTTCGGACGCGCTCGCGCGCCGGATCAAGCATTGCGAGCTTCGACTCGTCGCCCCGGCGCCGATCGCGCGCGCGATCTCCACCGCCGGCGGCGTCGCGTGGAGCGAAATCGACGCCGATTTCATGCTGCGAAAGCTTCCGGGCGTCTTCGTTGCGGGCGAGATGATCGACTGGGAGGCGCCCACCGGCGGCTATCTGCTGCAGGCCGCCCTTGCCACTGGCGCTGCAGCCGGGCGCGCGGCTGCGCGCCGGACGCATTGGAACGCCTGATCGGGTTGGACCGCCTGCGTCATCGCTCGAGACGGCTCCAATCGTTGCGCTCGGAGCGAAGGCCGCGGCGCCGCGCGTCCCCAACGGGCCGACAGCGTCGGCCCCAGGCGATGATCGGTCCACTCCCGAAGAAGGCGTGGCCGCTGGCGACGCTGGCCTCGCAGTTCCCGGGCTGGTAACAGCTGCGCGCAACAAACGACGACCGGCGGGCGCGAGATCGCCAGGACCGAGCGTCGTGCATTCAGGGTGATATTTCGGGGACGCCGACAATGCCGGGCGATGGGCGGGAAGTTGAGCGCGCGGAGAACGAGCGCGAGTGGCTCGACGCAATCGGGCCGGAGATCGAGCGCGGGGCGATGCGCCGCCAATTCCGCAATTTCATCGCTTTGCTGGCGGGCGTGGTGGTCTTCATGCTCTGCGCCTATTGGGTTTGGAAATTCTATCTCGGCGCGCCCACGATTCCGTTCGTGATGTTCGGCCCGACGCAGCAGCCGCAATAAAAGCGCCCCCGCCGCTGGCGATCTCACGACCGGCGGCGGCGGTGCCGAAAAGGGCCAGCCCGAGAACTCAGGGTCGACCCGATTTGCCCGGGGGCGGCGCGACCGCTTGCTTGGTGATTGGAGGCCTCGCCCGGAATCGAACCGGGGTGCAAGGATTTGCAGTCCTCTGCGTAGCCACTCCGCCACGAGGCCAGCGACGGACCCGTGGGACGTCGCGACGTGCGGCCTATAGCAAGGATTTGGTCCGGGCCGCAAGGCGCGGGCTTCCGGGCGCCCGCTTTCACGCCAGGGGCGAATGCCTGAGGAACGGCAAAGCGAGGAAATAGGCGGCCGTGACGACGAGGCCGCCGACGACCCATTCGGACGGCGTAAGCTTCTGGACGATGGCCGCCGCCGCGAAGACGAACCAGGCGACGCTCATCGCGATCGTGAGCCAGCGCACCCTCGCGACCCTCAGCGGATGGACGAATACGATGGGCGAAAACATCATCGCGGCCGCTGCGAGTAGCGCAAAGGCGCTGACGATCCAGGGCGGCCGGAGAACGAAAAGATAGAGGACGAGGATGTTGAAGGTCGCCGGAAAGCCGCGGAACCAGAGGTCGTCGGTCTTCATGCGGGTGTCGGCAAAATAGAGCGCCGAGGCAATCGTGACGATAAGGCCGATCCAGAACGAGGCGTCCGTCGGCATCAGGTCCGATCGCCAGAGCGCGACCACCGGGACAAGCACGTAGGTGAGGAAATCGATCACGAGATCGAGAATCGCCCCATCGATGTTCGCCGCGGTGACGTGCACCTTGGCGGCGCGGGCCAGGGTGCCGTCGATCCCGTCGATGAAGAACGCAAGGCCGAGCCAGGCGAAACAGGCCGGGAAGTTCCGCTCGATCGCCGCATAGAGCGCGAGTACGGCGACCGCTCCGCCCGAGGCCGTGAAGACGTGCACGGAGAACCCGGCCGCCTTGGCGACCTTTTCCGGCGTATTCCCGTTAGCCATGAGTGCTTTCGCCCGCCTCCCCCTTGCGGCAAAACCGCCAGAGCCGGCGACTCTGGCTTGACCGTGCAGCGTTCGGCTTATCAAAATCGAGCGTGCGCGTCTCCCCGTAGAATTGCGGGCTCGATTTGCCGGCGGAGAGCCGGCGCAGCCCGCGCTTTCCTGAGAGCACGGCGCAGGAGCGAATGAGAATGAACGGTGCGATGGAGCCGAACGGACGAGACTGCGAGGTCCTGATTGCGGGAGCGGGGCTGGCCGGCCTCACGGCGGCGATCGCCTTCGCTCGCGCCGGATTCCGGGTTATGGCTTGCGGACCGGATGAGCGGACCGCCCGCGGGCGCACCGTCGCCATGCTCGACCATTCGGTCGCCTACCTCGATTCGCTCGGGCTTTGGTCGGCGATCGAGCCCAGCGCGCAGGCGATGCGCGGGCTGAGGCTGATCGACGATACCGGCGCGCTCTTTCCGCCCCGGCCGGTCGAGTTTCACTGCTCGGAGATCGGCCTCGAGACCTTCGGCTGGAACGTCGAAAACGACCGCATGGCCGACGCCGTCGCCGCCTGCGCCGAGCGGACGCCGGGGCTGGAGCGAATCAGGGCCCCCGTTGCGACCTACGAGTTCGCCGGAGAAACGGCGCTGGGGCGGCTTAAGGACGGACGCTCCGTCGCCGCCGCTCTCGTCATCGGCGCCGACGGCCGGGGGTCGCAGGCGCGCCGCGCCGCGGGCCTTTCCGTGCGGGCGCACCGCTATCCGCAGAGCGCCCTGACCGCCTTCCTGACCCATCGGCTGCCCCATCGCGACACGTCGACCGAATTTCACACCCGCCAGGGACCGTTTACCCTGGTGCCGCTGCCGCCGGGCGACGCGGCGCCGGACCGTTCGAGCCTCGTCTGGGTTATGTCGGACGAAGAGGCGGGCCGGCGCGCGGCGCTCGACGATGCGGCGCTGGCGCACGAGATCGAGCGGCAGGCCCGCTCGATTTTGGGCGCCATGCGGCTCGAAGGGCGTCCGGGCGTATTCCCGATGGTGCGCCAGGTCGTGCCGCGCATAACGGCGGCCCGGCTCGCGCTGGTCGGCGACGCGGCGCACGCTTTCCCGCCGATCGGGGCGCAGGGGCTGAACCTCGGTTTGCGCGACGTCGAGGCGATCGTCGCCTCGGCGGTCGAAGCGCGGAGCGAGCGGCGGGACATCGGCGGCGGCGACGCGCTTGCGACTTACGAGCGGGCCCGGCGGTCCGACATCGCCTCCCGCACCGCCGTGGTCGACGGCCTGAACCGGGCGCTCATGACCGGCTTTGCGCCGGTCGATCTGGCGCGCGGGTTTGGCCTTGCAACCCTCGGCGCCGTCGGCCCCCTGCGCCGCCTCGTCATGCGGGAGGGGGTGGCGCCGCGGCTGGGGCGGTGATGGTCGCAGTCTCGCGCAGGCGGCGCGACCGTTTCGGTCTACCTCAAAGCGTCGGCGAAATCCGAAACGAGGGCACGCTTTCCGTTCGTCCCGTCGCCCGCCGCCTGCGGGTGAACCTCCCCCGGGCGCATCCCTATTATTGCCTGATCGTGCACGAAAAAGCGGGAAGATACGACCCGCACTAAACGTTTATTATCAGAGGCTTGCGCTTATTCTATCGAGTCACGAATGAGAAAGATCAGGGAAATTTTTTTCCCTGTTCGCCCCAGAACAGGGACAAAAAAATACCCTGTTCCGGCAAGGAACAGCGAACGCCCGCGGCGGAACAGGGAATTTCCCTTTGGAGACGCCGCCGAACCCTTTTGCCTGCGCTTCAAGCCATCCCGCCGCCGGCGTCGGTTCGGACCTCATTCGCCGGGCCCCGGTCGACGCCAGGGTTTCCGCCGGCGGCGGCCGCGGCCAGTCTACCGAGATAATGCGCCCAGCCTCTGGCGTGGCTCTCGCATTGTTCGGCGTCGGGAAGCCCGCTGTGGGTCATGCGCAACAGGGTCCCGCCGTCGTGTTCGATCAGGTCGATCTCGATGAGGCTCGATCCCGGCGGCACATCCTCCCTCCCCTCCCAGCCGAAACTGTAGGCGAGGCGATGGACCGGCACCACCTCCCGGAACGATCCGCGCGCCGTCCTGGCATGGTCGCCGCCCACGCCTTTGACGAGGTAGAGTCCGCCCGGATGCGGCTCCGTTTGCGCCTCGGCGCCCATCCAGTTCAGGATCTTTTCCGGATCGGTCAGGAAGGCGAACACGGTGGCGGGCGGGGCGGCAATCTGGGTCTCGCGCCGGACGGCGAACGGTGCAGGCATGGAAGCCTCCTTCGGTGCGGCCAGGGCGTCTCCACCCGACCGGGGTCCTGTCCGGATAATTGATGACAACGGAACTATGTCAACCGCATGATCGATCGATGCAACTCACCCCGACGCTCTCCTGGCTTGTCGACGGGTCCGCCGAGGCGCCGGCCGCCGAGGTCTTTCTGGCGGAACTGGGCCGGCGCCTGAGCGACGACGGCCTGCCTCTCGCCGGCGGCGCCCTGATCCTGGCGGCGCCGCACCCCCTGATCGCCCGGCGCGCCTGGCTGTGGCGGGCAACCAGCGCCGAGGTGATCGAGGCGCTGGGCTTCCTGCCGGCGTCCTTCGCCGCCGGAGTGGCGGACGAGTCCCGCGCCGCCAGCCGCCGCTGGCTCGCCTCCCTGGCGGCCGGCGGGGTGGTGCACGAAGATCCAGTCGGGCCGGCGTCCGGCGGACCGACGCTCGCCTGGATCGGGTACCGTCCGTTCACGCCGGACGAGACCGGCCGCCTCGGCGAGGCGGCGCGCTTCGCTCATGCGCCGCTCGCCGCGCTGACGGCGCGCGCCACGCTGACCGCGGCGCTGGAGGCCTATCTCGGCCGGCGGAGCGCCGCGCGGGTGCTGGCCGGCCCGCTGCGGCGCGGCGTCGGCGAGACGATCCAGGCGGCGCTGCTGTTCGCCGATCTGCGCGGGTTCACGGCGCTCTCCGAGGCGCATCCGTCGTCAGCGGTGATCGCCTCGCTCGACGCCTGGTTCGACCGCATCGCCGGCGCGGTCCACGCCTTCGGCGGCGAGGTTCTGAAATTCATCGGCGACGGAGTGCTGGCGATCTTTCCGGTCGCCGGAGGCTCGCCCGGCGCCGCCTGCGACGCGGCGCTCAGCGCCGTCGCCGCCGCGCGGGCCGGAATGGCCCATCTCGATGAAGGGCGCCGGCGCCAGGGCGAGCCGCCCCTGCCCTTCGGGGTCGCGCTGCACCTCGGCGAGTTCATGTGGGGTAATATCGGCGCCGCCGACCGGCTCGACTTCACCGCGATCGGTCCCGCCGTCAATCTGGTCTCCCGCCTGGAAGGCCTCTGCCGCCCGCTCGACAAGGCCGTCCTCGTCTCGGGCGCCTTCGCCGCGGAGACCGGAACGCCGCTGATCCCGCTCGGCGCCCATGCCCTGCGCGGCATCGGATCGCCCTGCGTCGTCTTCACTGTGCCGAAGTCTTGAGCCCTGGCGGTCGCAATTCGGCCATCGGCCCGGCGGAAACCACCAATCGGCTGTGCTTCCCCATTTTTGTCGATTGCTCACGAGTCTTGCTTTGTGCAACCTGTGCACGTGTCAGAAAGGGACAGATTTGGAAGCGTCACTATACAGTTTGTTATGACGCGCCGGTCAGCCAAGAGCATCGAACAGGCTATCCTTGCAGGGCAGGCCCTCGCTTGCGTCGGTTCTTCGTAACGTATTCTGTGGACATGCTCGGGCGCGGAGCACATGCTCGGCTGACACACTATTGCAAATTTGTCAGAATGAGGATGCTACCCTTTCGAATACTGGAGACTCCTATGACCAATACTCTTACAGCGGTTGTGTCTGAGGCAGATTTCGAACGTGGGCGTCGAGTGGTTTTTGGGCTGGCGAACTATGGCAGTTACGATCACTGGCTCGACAGTCGCCACGGCCGAATGATGGGGCTTTCGCTCGGCGGAGCGCACGCCGGTTTCAAACCGGTCACCCTTGACGACTTCCTGGACTGGTGCGGCGAGTGCGGTATCCATCCGAGCGAGACCGCGCTTGACGATTTTGCCCAGACCAGCCGCGCGCACCCGGATCTCACGCAAGCGCCCTGGAGCGGATCGCTTCCCATCGCGGCGCTTTCCGGTGTGCGGGACCCGTCTTCCCGGAGTGGAATGAGCTTCGTCGAATAAGTCGCGTTCCTGACCGCGACGGCGTCGGCTCAGCGCAAGGCGCCTCAGCGACAAGGCCATGGACGAGCCGTCGCGCGCGTGAGACGACTGGCGCCGCCTCTGCGGCAAGCCGATTGGCGGCGCCAATCTCATTGGACGCGGGCAGGATCGTCGCAGTGGTCCCGGAGGGATTCCATGATTGTCGCCACGACCGAAAATATCGCCGGCCACCGCACCGTCCAGACTCTTGGACAATGTTTCGGGGTGGTCGTGCGCAGCCGGGGCCTCGGCGGCAATCTCATAGCAAGTTTGCGTACGATCGTCGGCGGCGAGATCCACGAATATACGCAATTGCTGGAGGAGGCGCGCCGCCACGCCCTGGACCGGCTGGTTCAGAACGCGACGGCCATGGGCGCCAACGCCGTGCTGATGATGCGCTACGACAGCGCGGAAATCGGCAACACCATGAGCGAGATCGTCGCCTACGGCACCGCGGCGGTGATCGAGCGGACTTGATGATCCCGTTTCTCTTCCCGGTCGGAATCTTCGTCGCGCTGATCCTGATCTGGTTCGTCTTCCGGAGCGCGGGTTACAAGCGGCGCCCCCTCGAGGCGCCGCCGGGGACGGACTGGAATCTCACCGACGAGCGGTTCGTCGATCCCCAATCCGGCGAGTTGGTCGAAGTCTGGTATCGTCCGCGAACCGGCGAGCGCGCCTATGTTCGAGCGCGGTCCGGCAGGGGGCTCCAGGGATAGCGGCGTCGCGCGGATCGTCCCCGACGCCACATTCGGCGTATAGGCTGCGGGACCGCACATCCTCCATGCGCCCACCGGAGCCTTCGCCATGATCGACCTCGATCCACGCTCGACCGCTCTCCTCCTGATCGATTTGCAGAACGGCATCCTCGGCCGCAAGCTCGAGCCCGTCTCGTCAGAGGCGCTGGTCGAGCGCGGCAAGGCGCTGGCGGAGCGGTTTCGCGCCGCAGGCGCGCCTGTCGTGCTGGTCAACGTGACGCCGAGACCTGAAGATCCGCGCCGGGTCGACGAGCCGTCGCCGATTCCAAAGATCCTGCCCGAGGGCTTCGCCGATCTCGTTCCCGGCCTCGCGAAGCCGGGCGATCTCCTGATCACCAAGCGCAGCTGGGGCGCCTTCTCCGATACCGATCTCGACGCCGAGCTCAGGCGCCGCCGCATCCGGACGATTGTGCTCGGGGGCGTCGCCACTCAGGCCGGCGTCGAATCGACGGCCCGGCAGGCATGGGAGCTCGGCTACGAACTGGTGATCGCCGCAGACGTGACGACCAGCATGGCGATCGAGCCGCACGAACGGACGATGCGGCATATCTTTCCGCGCATCGCCCGGGTGACCGACAGCGCGTCGCTCGCTTTCCCGCGCGCCTGACCCATGCTCCGCTTCTCGCTGGACGGCAGGCCGGCCGCGCAGCATTGGGGCGTGCTCATCATCGCGACGCTGGTCTTCGTCCCGGTTCTGCGGCTGGCCGGCCTGCCTGCGGCGCTGCTGCTCGGCTCGATCGCGGCCGCGGCCCTGCTGGCGGGATTCCATGGGAAGGTCCGGATCCCGGCCTGGTCCTTCATCCTGGCGCAAAGCGTCGTCGGCTGTCTGATCGCGCGGGCGATCGGTTCGGCTTCGACGGCGGAAATGGCCCGCCAGTGGCCGATTTTCCTGGCGGGTATCCTGAGCGTCATGGCGTTCGGCGCCGCGCTCGGCATCCTCTTGGCCCGCTGGAAGGTGCTGCCGGGAACGACCGCAGTCTGGGGCTCCTCCCCCGGCGGGGCGACCGCCATGGTGCTGATGGCCGAAGCCTACGGGGCCGACATCAGGCTCGTCGCGGTCATGCAATATCTGCGCGTCGCGATCGTCGGCCTGCTGGCCTCGCTCGTCGCGCGGACCTGGGGCGGCTCGGGAGCGGCCGGCCCCGCCACCGACTGGTTTCCCGCGCTTGCCGCCTGGCCGTTCCTTGCGACGCTGGCGCTGATCGCCGGCGGCGCCGTCGTCGGCGTCAAATCGAAGATTCCCGCCGGCGCGATGCTGGCGCCGATGTTCATCGGCGCGATCCTTTCGGCGAGCCATCTCATGACGATCACCCTGCCGCCCTGGCTTCTGGCCGTCTGCTACGCCCTGGTCGGCTGGTCGATCGGCCTGCGCTTCACCCGCCCGATGATGGCCTACGCCGCGAGGCAACTGCCGCGGATCATAGCCTCGATCCTGACGCTGGTCGCGCTCTGCGGCGGCCTTGCCTATGCGTTGCATGTCGTCGAGGGCGCGGATCCGCTGACCGCCTATCTCGCGACCAGCCCGGGCGGCGCCGATTCGGTCGCGATCATCGCCGCGTCGTCGAAGGTCGACATGCCCTTCGTCATGACGATGCAGATCGGGCGGGCGCTCGTGGCGATCCTGATCGGCCCGACCCTCGCGCGCCTGCTGGCGCACTGGGCGGAGAAGTCCTGACCAAATGCCGGAGGACGAAGCCCGCCCTGCCTGACGCGGATTACCGGGCCTCGATCAGCCGCGCCGCGTAGCGCGCCATCTGGTCGACCTCGAGATTGACCCGGTCGCCCGGCTTGCGCTCGCCCCAGGTGGTGACCTCGAGCGTATGCGGGATCAGGAGGACCTCGAACTCGGCTCCCTCGACCGCATTGATGGTGAGCGACGTCCCGTCGAGCGCGACCGACCCTTTGACGGCGATGAATTTTGCGCAATCCTTCGGGGCGCGGAAGCGGAAATGCGCCATGCCGTCGAAATCGCGCCGTGAAACAACTTGCGCCACCCCGTCGACATGCCCGCTGACCATGTGGCCGCCGAGTTCGTCGCCGACGCGCAACGACCGTTCGAGGTTGACACGGCCGCCGGCGCGCCACGCCCCGAGCGTGGTGACCGCGAGCGTCTCCGCCCCGACGTCGAAGGAGACGCGCGAGCCCCCGGCGCGCTTCTCCACCCCGACGACGGTGAGGCAGACGCCGGCGTTGGCGATCGAGGCGCCGACGTCGATCGACGCCGAATTGTAGGACGCGGCGACGACAAGCCGGCGGCGTTCGCCGAGATGCAAGATTTCAAGGATTTCGCCGACATCGCTGACAATTCCAGTGAACACAATTATCCCTCGGGCGGTCTAGAGCGGCTCGTGCACTTCGTGCTTACTTGGTGTCCCTCGCTTTTTAATTCTCTTAACCACAAGGATCACCAAGCTCGCACGAAGGAAACCAAGTCAAGTTCTGGGCGCAGGGCCACGATCGGCGCGCGGATCGCCCGCAGCAAATGCGGCCTCCAACGCGGGGCGACCTGCCCAAGGAACTCCACGTCAATTGTTGCGCCGCGATCGTCAGCCAAGCACGTAGCGTGAAAACTCCAGACCCCGTCTCGCGTCCTCGTCCATCCGCGCTTCGTCGGCGTTGCCGCTGAGATCGCGCCAGACCTTGATGTCGCTGCCGACGCCGCCGCCCATCTTGACGAAGGGCTCCATGACCACCGCGCCGTTGTAGCCGATCTCGCGCAGCGCCGTCCCGATCTCGTGCCAGGGCAAGCCGCCCTTGCCGGGAACGCGGCGATTGTTCTCGCCGGTATGGAAATGGCCGAGTAGCGGCCCCGCGGTGCGGATCGCTTCGCCGAAGCTGTCCTCCTCGATGTTCATATGGAAGGTGTCGAGATGCACCCTGACGTTCGGCTTGCCCACCTCGCGAACGAAGGCGACCCCTTCCTCGGCTGTGTTCAGAACATGGTTTTCAAATCGGTTGAGCACTTCCAGACACAGGTTGATGTCGAGATTGGCGGCGAAATCCGCGAGGCTGGAAATGCCCTCGAGACCCCGCGCCCGGTCCGCCGCCTTGTCGACAGGTTTGGAATAGTCGATCGGCCAGTAGGAGTGGAGGGCTCCACAAAGGACATGACAATCGAGCTTGGCGATATTGGTCAAGGTCTCCTCGAAGAAGGCCCGCCCCGCCTTCCGGATGGCGGGATCGGCCGAGGACAGGTTCTTCTGGGGCGACGGACCCAGCCCCGCCGTGACGGCCAGGCCGTTATCGCGAGCGGCGCGGCCTATCTCGGCGATATGGGCCTGGCTATAGCCGTTCAGGTGATGAGCGGCGATCTCGATGATGTCGAAGCCGAGTTTGGCGACCTTTTCGACGTATTTCAGGCAGTCGGCGCTCCATTCCTGTTCCCAGTACGAGTAGTATATGCCGAACTTCATTTGCGCCTCCAGGGTGACGAAAGGATTGTGGTTTCTCGCGAGCTACTTCCTGACACTTGCGAACAGCGCTCGCAGCGTCGGCGTTGACGATCGAAAGACCATGACGGCGATCAGGAACAGGCCCCAGACGGCGGTGGCGAGATGCTGATTGGCGCCGAGCAGATTGAGGCCGGAAGACAGCGTCTGCAGGATCAGCAGCGACACGAACACCGGCGCGACCCGGCCGAATCCGCCGAACGGATCGACGCCGCCGAGGAAGCACGCGAGCACGGTCACCAGCAGCAAGGCGTCGCCGTGCCCGACGCGCACCGAATTGAACTCCGTCAGCATCAGGATACCCGCGAGCGCGCACATCACTCCCGAAAGGGCGTAAACCAGAGTGAGCGAGCGCCTGACGGGAATTCCCGAGTATTCGCTCGCCCGCGGGTTGGAGCCGATCATCGCCACCGCGAAGCCGTGACGCGTGCGCGCGAGGAGCACGTGCCATAGGATTGCCGCCACGGCGAACACGAGCATCGTCACGGGAATGCCGAGGATCACGCCGTGGCCGATTTCGCCAAGGAAAGCCGGAAAGCCGGAAATATCCCCGCCGCGCGTGAGAAATTCACCCAACCCTTTCAGGAAGATCATCATCGCGAGCGAAGCGAGAATCGGATGCGCGCCGAAATAGGCGATGACCACGCCCATGGCTGCGCCCGACGCGCCGCCGACGGCCAGCGCCGCCGCGACGCCGACGACGAAAGCCAGGACGCCTGCGTGCGGCCCGCCATTCATGTTGAGGATCCAGGCCAGGGTCAGACCGCTGAGGTTCGCGGTGGCGATGACCGCCAGATTGATTCCGCCGGCGATGATGGGCGCGAGCATCGCCAAGGTGAGCAGACCCAGATCGGGCAACTGAAAGCCGATCGAATTGAAATTGCCGATGCTCAGAAACTGCGGCGCCGTCAGGCCGAAGGCGATCACGGTGAGCGCGAGCAGCCCGAGGAGTCCCGTCACCTCGGGCCCAAATACGCGGCCCAGACGTTCAGTGAATGTCGACATGACCACGCCTCCTCGACCCGCCCGCCAGGAGCGCGCCCAGTTCAAAGTTCGACAGTGAGATGGCGGCGAGGATCGTCAGCCCGATCAGCATCTTGAAGGCGTAGGGCGAGACGCCCAGGAGATTCAGCCCGTTTTGCACGACCGCCACGAGCATCACGCCGAGAAAGCAGCCGAAGACCGATCCACGGCCGCCGCCAAGCCGCGCGCCGCCGAGCACGACTGCGGCGAGCACATCGAGTTCGCGACCGATGAGAGCGTTTGGAACGACTTCCTGGGCGAGATTGACCTGCATGAGGCCGCCGATGCCCGCCATCATTCCCAGCCAACCGTAGGCAATGAACTGGATCTTCACCGTCGCGACGCCGGCGCGCCGCGCGCCTTCGGGATTGTCTCCGAATGCGTAGATCTGTCGACCGGTCGTCGTGCGCGAGATCAAGAACCAGGTCGCCGCCATCGCAGCAACCATTCCGGCCACCGGCAGGGTCAGCGCTCCGCCCGCGCCGAGCGAAGCGACCGCAATGCGATCGGTCCACCAGTCGGGCAAATCGTAGATCGATCTTCCGGATGTCGTGAACATCAGCAGGCCAAAAAACGCGTTGAAGGTCGCGATGGTGACGATGATCGAGATGATCCGGAAACCGGCGATCAGGGCTGCGTTGATGCAGCCGAGCGCTATTCCGAAGGCCCCCGCGAACAAGAGACCGACAGGCCAATTGCCTCCGCCGACTGCGTGCAGCGCCAGCGCGCTGAGGTACTGTGCGACCGACGCGCCGACGGCGAAGGAAATGTCGATGCCGCCGGCGATCAGGACCACCAGCAGTCCCACGGCCCAAATCACGTTAACAGCGTTGTTGTTCAGCAGCGACGCCAGATTTCCGGCGCTTAAGAAGCTCGGCGAGGCGAAGCCCAGGTACAGCGTCAAGGCCGCCAGGACGACGAACAGGCGCAGCTCGCCTTCGTGGGTCCGCAAATAGTCACGCATAGACAGCGCGCTCCAGATCGGTGATGGAGATGCGGCGCGGGTCGTATTCCGCGACGATCCGTCCACCCGCCATGTGCAGGATGCGGTCGGAATTGAAGTAGACCTCGGTGACTTCGTCCGAGATCATCAGAATGGCGATGCCGCGTTCGGCGAGCCCGCGAACGATCTTGTAGATCCCGTCGCGCGCGCCGACGTCGACGCCGACCGTCGGGCAGTCGAGGATCAAGACCTTCGGCGACGTGGCAAGCCACTTCGCAAGCACGACGCGTTGCTGATTGCCGCCCGACAGCGTCGACACGGCGTCTTCCGGCACGCCGATCTTGATGGCGAACTCGCTGACGCCCTTGTCGACGGCCGCGGATTTCTTCGCCTCGGAGATCAACCCGCCGGCGCCCGTGATCGCCTTCAGGGTCGTGATAACGGTGTTATCGGCGATGGATTGCGGCTGCACCAGACCCAGCGCGAGACGATCCTCGGAGACGTAGGCGATTCCCGCGGCAATGGCTTCGCGATTGCTCGCGAAGGCGACGGCTGAGCCGGACAAGCGGACCGAGCCGGCGTCGGCGCGCGACATGCCGAACAGCGTATGCGCGAGTTCGGTGCGGCCCGCGCCGATCAAGCCGATAAGACTGAGGACCTCGCCGGCGCGCAAGGTCAGATTGACGTCCTCGTACTGGCCTTCGCGCGTCAGGCCGGAGGTCTCGACGACGATCGGCGCATCGCCGACGTCGCGGGCGGTGACGGCGTGATCGAAGCGTTTGCCAGTCATCAGCTCCGTCAACCGCGACTGGGTCATGCCCGCAGCGTCGTACACGCCAACCAGTCGTCCGTCGCGCAGGACGGTGACGCGGCTCGACACGTCGAGCACCTCCGCCAGCCGATGGCTGACAAAAACCACGGCGACGCCGGAGGCGGAGAGTGTCCGCACGACGGCGAGCAAATGGTCCGTCTCGGTCTGTGTGAGAGAGGCGGTGGGCTCGTCCATGAAGATGAGCTTTGCGTCGCTTGTGAGCGCACGTGCGATCGCCACCAATTGTCTTCCCGAAATGGGCAAACTCTTCAGCGGCGCGCTGAGGTCGAGCTCCACGCCGAGCTTGGCGAGCGCGGCGCGCGCTGTCTCGCGGATGGCGCGGTAGTTCACGAGCCGCGGCGCGCCCACGAGGCCGTCGAACGCAATGTTCTCGGCGACCGTCATTTCCGGGAAAAGCGCCAGGTCCTGCCAGATCACCGCCACGCCCTTGCGGCGAGCGAGCTGCGGCGTCGGCGCCGCGAAGGCCTCGCCGAAATACTCGGTGCGCGCGCCGGGCGCCGTCTGGTAGACGCCGGCGATGACCTTGATGAGGGTGCTCTTGCCGCTGCCATTCTCGCCGGCGAGGCAATGCACCTCGCCGCGCCCGACCGAAAACGACACGTCGTCGAGCGCGCGCACGCCGCCGAAGCGGACCGACACGTGCTCGAAGCGGATCGCGTCGGAGGCGGGAACAGAGGGTTTTGGCGGTGATATCGTCATGGAGGTGAACGCGCTTTCCGGATTGTCGTCGAAAGCTTCCGCTCCGCCTGGTGAGGGCCTCTCCCGCTTTCGCGGGAGAGGCGGATCGGTCAGAGCCCGAGATCGGCGAGCTTGTCGACCGTGTCCTTGTTGATCGGGAGGAGGTTGTCGGTGATGATGTTATGGGTCTTCGGATCGGGATGGACGACGCCGAGCCCTTCGATCGTGTCGCCGTCCTTGATCTCCTGGCCGTTGGCCAGCAACTTGCCGACGCGGACGAATATGCGGCCCGCCTCGGCCGGGTTCCACATGAACCCGCCCAGGATGGCGCCTTCCTTGATGAGCTTGCGTCCCTGCCCCGGCGAAAGCGGCCCGACCACGAACACCTTTCCTACGTCGCCCTTCTCCTCGATCGCGCGGCCGGCGCCGATCGGGCCCTGGCTGCCGAATGCGAGGAAGCCATGCAGGTCCGGATGCGCCGAGATCAGGTCGAGCGCGGTCTTGCGGCTGTCGTCGACGTTTTCAGCGACGCCGTACCGGTCGCCGACCGGTTTCATGTCCGGATACTTGGCCTTCAGGTAGGCTATCGCCGCATCGGCCCAGGCGTTGTGGAGCGGAACCGTGAGCGAGCCGACGAAGACCCCGTATTCCCCCTTGCCGCCCATCGACTTCGCGAGCAGCTCCGCATGCGCCTCGCCGAAGCCTTTGGCCGAGGCGAGCTCGAAATCCAGGTCCTTGTTCTGGATGCCTGGGCCCTCGTGCGAGACAACCTTGATCCCGGCCTCCCGCGCCTTTGCGAGCACGGGCTCAAGCGCCTTTTCGTCGTTCGGCACCACGCCAATCACGTTGACTTTCTTGGCGATGAGGTCCTCGATCGCGCGCACCTGCAACGACGGATCTGCGCTGGTTGGCCCGACCATGAAGGCGTCGACGCCGTCCTTTGCCCCCTCTTCCTTGATGCCCATCTCCATTGCGTTGAACCACGGAATGCCGCCGATCTTCACGACTATGCCCATCGCGGGCTTGTCGGCTGCGAAAGCGCCGGTGGCGAGCACGGCGGCGAAAGCGGCGCCCGCCAGCAGGGCGCGTCTGGTTGCAGAGAATTTCATCATAGCCTCATTGACCTCCCATCGTTTGCCGCTCGGGCAAGTTGCGGATCGATTGATCCGGCTGCTCTGGGTCGGATGGCGACCCAGAATTCGTCAGGGTTCGCTGTCGTCTGCGGGCGCTCGTTCCGGCAGGCGCGGCGATCGCATGGCTTACGGGACGCGCATCGGGTGCTCGGCCGCTCGACTTGCGGACTCTGAGCTCGCAAGGCAAGAGGACGTGCCTTGGGGGCGAGAGATCGCCTTTGATCCTCGCGCCGAGTGTGTCCCAGAGGGCCCGGCCCATCTCGCGCACCGGCTGGAAGATCGCCGTCAGGGGCGTGGCTCGGGCTCGCATCCACGTATAGTCGTCGAAACCGATCAGCGATATGTCGTGCGGCATGCGAAGGCTTCGCTCAGCCAGCGTCGTCAACACACTCAGCGTCGTGAAATTCGTCAGCGCCTGAATTGCAGTCGGCGGCGGATTCTCGTCGAACCACTGCGAAAGCCTTGCAGACGCCCCGTCGATCGTGAAGCCGAGCTCGACAATCGCCGGCTCAGGCAAGCCTCTCGACCGCAGGACCTGACTGGCGCCGCTGCAGCGTTGCCGAATGTTTGCGAGACTCAGAGAAGACGCCGCGATGAGGATATCTTTGTGACCGAGGTCGATCAGATGGCGAGCGCCCATGGCGCCCGCCTCCTCGTTGTCGACAGACACGGCGTCGGCGCTCAGATTGTCGGTCACCCGATCCGCGATCACATAAGGAGTCCCTGAGGACTCGATGAGATCTCGACCCGGAAAGTCGTCAGAGCATGGAATGACAATCAGACCCGCCGGGCGCCAGGCGAGGATCGCCTTCAACCTGGACCTTTCAACCTCCTGCTCGCCGTGAGAACTGGCGACGAAAACCTCGTACGCCTCCGGGCCGAGGCATTGTTCGACTGCGGAGACGACGGAGGTGAAGAAAGGATTGTCGAGATCGGGAACGATGACGGCGATGATCTTGGCCTCTCCCGAGCGCAACATCGAGGCGCATGGATCGGCGCGATAGTCGAGCGCCTTGACCGCGGCTTCGACCCTTTTGGCGAGTTTGGCGCTGACCGGCTTGCGCCCGGTCAAGACATTCGAGACGGTGGCCGCAGAGACGCGAGCAAGCTTCGCTACATCATTGATCGAATTCGCCTTTTCGATCATTGAATTAGCGCCTTCCCCCTGTAAAACGATTTATTGTAAATCGTTTTACGACGACTCTGGCGTCGATTGCAAGAGGAAAAGCTCGGCATTGACTTACCCGGGGGCGAGACGCCGGGAATGAGCAGAACGTTGCAGAATTCGGCGCCTAAGGGCTTGAGATCACTCGCGCGGCGACGGATTCGCGCTCGGCTCGACCGTCATCCGAAAGTGTCGAACTAATCCCGCCGTTCCCAGACGCGCATCGCGTCGGGCCCGTATACGGCGCTTCGCAGGAGACGATAGAGCCCGGGATCGTCGAGCGCCGCTCGAGCCTCGTCGCTCAGCGCCGAAAACCCCGGGTGGCCGAGCGGTCTCTCCGCGGTGAAAAGCGCGACCTCGTCGGCGAGGCGCAACGCAATGAGCCGCGCCGCGACACGCGGCCCGCCCTCGCTGAAGACGCGCGTGACGCCCCGCCTCGAAAGCGCTTGCAGGGCCTTCGCCAGATCGACATGGCCTTCGTCATCGAGCCCGACGCGCTCGACGACGACGCCGACGTCGGCGAGGCGCGCCGCCGCCTCGCCCGCCGCGTCGGGGCCGGCGATCGCCAGGGTCGGCAGGTCGCGTGCGCCGGCCGCGAGCTGCGATCCCACCGGCAGACGCAGATGCGTATCGAGCACAACGCGTAAGGGTTTCCGCTCAAGCCCCGGAAGGCGCACGGTCAGCGCGGGATCGTCGGCGAGCGCCGTTTCGACCCCAACCATGATCGCTTCATGCGTCGCGCGCATGATCTGCACCCTGAGATTGGCGATCTGCCCGGTGATTCGTAGCCGATGGTCGTGCGCGCCGCCCGAGGCGAAACCGTCCGCCGTTTCGGCGAGCTTCAGCGTCACGCACGGACGGCCCTGGGTCACGCGGAGAATATGGCCGCGATGGTCGCGCCGCGCCTGATCCGCCCCCAGCCCGACGTCGACCCTGATGCCCGCCGCCCGCAGCCGGGCGTGCCCCTGCCCCGCCACTTTGGGATTCGGATCCTCGATCGCGGATACGACCCGCGCGACTCCGGCGGCGATGACCGCATCGGCGCACGGCGGCGAGACGCCCGTATGCGAGCAGGGCTCGAGCGTCACATAGAGGGTCGCGCCCCGCGCCGCGTCGCCCGCCTGAGCGATGGCGAGCGCCTCCGCGTGCGGTCGCCCGCCGGGGGCGGTCGCGGCGCGGCCGACGACTGCGCCGTCCTTCACCAGAATCGCCCCGACCGACGGATTGGGGGCGGCAAGCCCGAGCGACCGCTCGCCGAGGTTGAGGGCGGCCTCCATCCAGCGCGGGTCGTCAGACTCGCCCAACGAACGCCCCGGTCATTGCGCCGGCGTTTCTTTGCGCGGCCTTGCCGGTTTTGCTGGCAGAGTTTCCGGCTCGCCCTCGAGTTCTCCGACGATGGCGTTGAAGTCGCGCGCTTCGCGGAAGTTGCGATAGACCGAGGCGAAGCGGACGTAGGCGACGTCATCGAGGGCCTTCAGGCCCTCCATGACCAGTTCGCCAATGCGGTCGGTCGGGATGTCGCCGTCCGTCTGGCTCTCCAGTTGGCGGACGATGCCGTTGACCATGCGCTCGACCCGGTCGGACGCGACCGACCGCTTGCGCAGCGCGATCTGGACGGAGTGGATGAGCTTGTCGCGGTCGAACGGCGCGCGCCGGCCGTTCTTCTTGACTACCTGCAGTTCGCGCAATTGCACGCGCTCGAACGTCGTGAACCGGCCGCCGCAATCGGGACAGACCCGTCGGCGGCGGATCGATGCGGAATCCTCGGTCGGGCGGGAGTCCTTCACCTGCGTGTCGAGGCCGCCGCAATATGGGCATCGCATCGCAAGCCGTCCCCTTGCAGGCCGTCCGACCCTAGTAAATCGGGAAGCGGCGCGTCAGATCGGCGACGTGCGCGCGCACTTTCGCCTCGACCGCGACATTCTCCGATTCGCCGTTCGCCGCCAACCCATCGAGAGTCTCGACGATCAACCGGCCGACCTCGGCGAACTCGGCCGTCCCGAAGCCGCGCGAGGTGGCCGCCGGCGAGCCGAGCCGGATGCCCGACGTCACCATCGGTTTCTGCGGATCGAACGGAATGCCGTTCTTGTTGCAGGTGATGTGGGCCCGGCCGAGCGCAGCCTCCGCCGCCTTGCCGGTCAGCCCCTTCGGCGTGAGATCGACCAGCATCAGATGATTGTCCGTGCCGCCGGTCACCAGCCTGTAGCCGCCTTCGAGGATCGGCTCCGCCATCGCCTTGGCGTTGGCGACCACCGCGTGCGCGTAAGCCTTGAACTCCGGCCGCAGCGCCTCGTGAAAGGCGACGGCCTTGGCGGCGATGACGTGCATCAGCGGGCCGCCCTGGAGACCGGGAAAGATCGCCGAGTTGATCTTCTTGGCGAGGCTCTCGTCATTGGCGAGGATCATGCCGCCGCGGGGTCCGCGCAAGGTCTTGTGGGTGGTGGTGGTGACGACATGGGCGTGTGGGAAAGGCGAAGGATGCGCGCCGCCCGCGACCAGCCCGGCGAAATGGGCGATGTCGACCATGAAATAGGCGCCGACCGCGTCGCAGATCGCGCGGAAGCGCTCGAAATCCCAGTGGCGCGCATAAGCCGAGCCGCCGGCGATGATCAGCTTCGGCCGATGCTCTTTCGCCAGCGCCTCGACCTGACCCATGTTGACCCGATGGGTCTGGCGATCAACGCCGTAGGACACCGGACGGAACCAGCGGCCGGACATGTTGACCGGCGACCCATGCGTCAAATGTCCGCCGGCCGCGAGATCGAGACCCATGAACGTGTCGCCCGGCTGCATCAGGGCGAAGAACACCCCCTGGTTCGCCTGGCTGCCGGAATTGGGCTGAACGTTGGCGAACCGGCAATCGAACAAAATGCAGGCGCGCTCGATCGCGAGCTTCTCGGCGATGTCGACGAACTGGCAGCCGCCGTAGTAGCGCCTGCCGGGATAGCCCTCGGCGTATTTGTTGGTCATCACCGAGCCCTGCGCCTCGAGCACCGCACGTGAAACGATGTTTTCCGAGGCGATCAGTTCGATCTCGTCGCGCTGGCGGCCGATCTCGAGCTCGATCGCGCGGGCGATTTCCGGATCGATGTCGGCGAGCGGCGCCGAAAAGAAGGAATTCGAGCGGCTCGGCGGTGCGGCGTTGACGTTCATGGGGCGGATGTCCTGACCGGGCGTTGCGTCACAAATCAAAGGTCGCGCGCCATTTAGCACGCGCTTCGCGCCGACAAAAGCACGCGCGACTCTCCTGTTTGTCCCCGCTAACAGGGAGAAACCGCGAAGACCCCGCCCTGCTCGGTCAACTGCAGCGAGTGCAGATATTCGTTTTTTCAAAGGTTTACAACAAGATTCTTAACCTATGAATTAACAACTGAGGGTAGAAATAACAAGGGTAATTTCTCCCTGTTCGGGGCCGGAACAGGGCGCCCGGCGGGTCGGGTTGAACTTCGGCGCGGTTGCGAGAGTTGATCCCGGATCCGAGTCGGCCTCAATTGCTCGCTCTTGATCAACGGCCACGCTCAGGGTCGGTGAAGATGACGACCTCGTCCTTGCCCACCCGGTCGAGCCTGCGATGCGCCTCTTCCTCGAGCAGGTCGCGGTCGACGCTGTCCGGCCGGAGAGCGGCGACGCGTCGCTCCCAGCCTGCGCGCTCGTCCTTGATCGAGGCGAGTTCAGCCTTCAGCGTCTCGGTCTCGGCGTCGTATTTCTCTTTGGCCTTGAGGCCGTGCTCGCCGTTCGAGGCGCCCCAGACGAGATAACCGCTTGCCGCCCCGAGCACGAGGTAGAAGGCGATCGGCGTCACGATCGAGCGCAGGCGTGTCCTAACGACCATGCGCCGATCTTGGCGGATCCGTGGTTAAGGAGCCGTTACCGCTGCGGCCCGCCCGCCGGTGCGCCAGCGTCCGTCGCCGACCCTGTCGGCGACGGGCCGGAACCAGGGCGTCAGGCGGCCTTGATCGACGCGCGGCCGGCGTAGCGGGCCTGGTCGCCAAGCTCCTCCTCGATCCGGATAAGCTGGTTGTACTTGGCCAGCCGGTCCGACCGGGAGAGCGATCCGGTCTTGATCTGCCCGCAGTTCGTGGCGACCGCGAGATCCGCGATCGTCGAATCTTCGGTCTCGCCCGAGCGGTGCGACATGACGGCGCTGTAGCCCGCCCGATGCGCCATCTCGACTGCGGCCAGGGTCTCGCTGAGCGAGCCGATCTGGTTGACCTTGATCAGGATCGAGTTCGCGATCCCTTCCTTGATCCCACGGCTCAGGATTTCGGTGTTGGTGACGAAAATGTCGTCGCCAACCAGCTGGCGGCGCGATCCGATTTTCTCGGTCAAGAGCTTCCAGCCCTTCCAGTCCTGCTCGGCCATGCCGTCCTCGATCGACAGGATCGGATAGGCGTCGGCGAGCTTGGCCAGATACTCGACCTGTTCCTCGATCGAGCGGGTCTTGCCTTCGCCGCTATAGACATAGGCGCCGTCCTTGAAGAACTCGGACGCGGCGCAGTCGAGGCCGAGCGCGATATCGTGGCCCGGCCTGAAGCCCGCCGACTCGATCGCCCTCACGCAGAATTCGAGCGCCGCTTCGGCCGACGGCAGATTCGGCGCGAAACCGCCCTCGTCGCCGACATTGGTGTTGTGGCCTGCCTTCTTCAGGGCGCTCTTGAGCGAGTGGAAGGTCTCCGCGCCCCAGCGGACCGCGTCGGCGAGAGACGGCGCGCCGATCGGCAGAATCATGAATTCCTGGAAGTCGATCGGGTTGTCGGCGTGCACGCCGCCGTTCACGATGTTCATCTGCGGCGTCGGCAGGACCCGCGCCGTCGTGCCGCCGACATAGCGATAGAGCGGCAGACCGGAGGCCTCGGCCGCCGCTCTGGCGACGGCGAGAGAGACGCCGAGAATGGCGTTGGCGCCGAGCCGGGACTTGTTCGGCGTGCCGTCGAGGGCGATCATCGTCTCGTCGATCTTGAGCTGGTCTTCGGCGTCGAGGCCCGAGATAGCGTCGAAGATGTCGCGGTTCACCGCTTCGACGGCCTTCAGCACACCCTTGCCGCCGAACCGGCCCTTGTCGCCGTCGCGCAGTTCGACCGCCTCGCGGGTTCCGGTCGAGGCGCCCGAGGGAACGGCCGCACGACCCATCGAGCCGTCCTCCAGCACCACATCCACCTCAACCGTCGGATTGCCGCGGCTATCGAGGATCTCGCGCGAGACGACGTTGACGATGGCGGTCATGGATGGATTCCCTCTGGCGACCTGGCTGGCAATTTTGCGCGGCTCTCTTACGCCATCGCCGCAGCGGGCGAAAGGCGGCAGGGAGACCCAGGACTGCCCGTTGACTCGGCACTTTTGCATCCCCTGCAAAACATTTGACCAAACCGCCTCATTCCAGAAAAAATTTGCGGGGCAGGCCCGCCAAGCCGCGTGACAGCGGCGAAAAAGTGGATTAGCAATGGCCTCGCGAAAAGGAGGCCGCTGCCAAACTTTTTGGCGCCGGACGCCGCAAAGTCTGTGGGAGGACGACGCGTTCCATCTTCCCGTTCGGCCTGAAAAAGCGCCGGAGAATACAAAAAGCAATCGGGAAATTTGGGGCGTATGCGAGGACGAAGACAAGGGGCGAGCCGCCCAAGGGCGGTTCGCCCCTTGCATTTGCAACCCCAGTCGAGCGGTCTCGCAACGCTGAACGTTACTTCCCAGTGAAAGTATTCCCGAACGCGAAGTCGCTTCAGTTGCTTTCCGCTTCGCCTTCTGTCCAGCCGCGGGCCGTCTCCTCGATGTAGTCGTCGAGTCGCCCTTCGCCGATCGCTTGGCGCGCTCCCGCCATGAGATCCTGATAATACGCGAGATTGATCTCGGTCAGGCCCATCATGGCGAGGATCTCCCCCGACTTGACGAGATGGCGCCAGTACGCGCGCGAATAATCCCGCGCCATCCGCGACGACGACAGGGAGTTGATTGGGCGCGGGTCGTCCGCGAAGCGGGCGTTTCGCAGGTTCATGCGCCCGTGATGGGTGAAGACCATTCCATGCCTTCCGGCGCGGGTCGGCATGACGCAGTCGAACATGTCGACGCCCCGCCGAAGCGACTTGAGCAGGTCGTCCGGCGTGCCGACGCCCATCAGGTAGCGCGGCCGGTCGGCCGCGAGCCGGGGCACGACCGTCTCGATGATCTCGAGCATCACGTCCTGCGGCTCGCCGACCGCAAGGCCGCCGATGGCGTAGCCGTGAAAGCCGATTTCGACCAGCGCGTCGGCGCTCGCAACGCGCAGATCCTTTTCCGTGCCGCCCTGCACGATGCCGAAGATCGCCCGGCCCGGCTGCTCGCCGAAGGCCGCCTTCGAGCGCTCCGCCCACCGCAGCGAAAGGCGCATCGCCCGCTCCGCCTCCTCGCGGACGCACGGCAGCCTGACGCATACGTCGAACTGCATCTGGATGTCGGAGCCGAGCAGGCGCTGGATCTCCATCGAGCGCTCGGGCGTCAGCTCGTGGCGCGACCCGTCGATATGCGACTGGAACGTCACGCCGTTCTCGCTGAGCTTCCTCAGCCTGGCGAGACTCATCACCTGAAAGCCGCCCGAGTTGGTCAGGATCGGATGCGGCCAGTTCATGAACCTGTGCAGGCCGCCGAGAGCGGCGACCCGCTCGGCGCCGGGCGACAACATGAGATGGTAGGTGTTGGACAAGACGATGTCGGCGCCCAGCGCCCGCACCGCCTCGGGATGCATGGCCTTGACCGTCGCCGCCGTGCCGACCGGCATGAAGGCCGGCGTGCGGATGGCGCCGCGGGGCGTCACGATCTCGCCAAGCCGGGCGTCGCCGTCGACGGCGCGAATTTTGAACGAGACGTTGTCGATCAAGGAGGGGATCCGGGGAAGGCGACAGCGATAAGCACGCCCCGGGATGCGACGCAACCGTCATTCAGGCGTTCTCTACGCGTGACCCCATTCCCGGATCCGATAAAGGGCATGGGTTTCGCCCGCTGCCGCCTCGAAATCGCCGGCCCACGCCTCGCCGCGAGCGCGCAGGAGCATGAGCGTGGCCTCGTCGCGCGTGTATTCCGAGCGCGTGCGACGGTGTCCTCGCCAGGCGTAGTCGGCGGGACAGCCGATCGCGACCCCCGCGAGCGAGAGCGCGCGCCTCGCATGTCCCTCGTCGGAGGCAAGCTGTTCGGCCGCCTCGATCTGCATCGCCCACGCGAACCACATGATATCGCCGTCGAGCGTGTGGCGGCCTGCGGTGCGCTTGCGAGGATCGTCGTCGCTGATCCGCGCGTAGCGCTCTGTCGCCGCCGGCAGCGTGTCGGTGGCGAAGCTGAGCATCGCCTCGAGATAATCGCGCCGGACTTCGGCGTTGGCGGCGTCCCCGAAATGCTTTGCGAACAGCCGCGACAACAAACCATCGACCTCGACGATCGCCGCCGCGACCGGCGGCGCTGCGATTGCCTCGACGAAGCCGGAGTCGCCTGAAAGCGCCATGCGGCCCCACGCGGCCATTGCGGGGGGGCGCGCCTTGTGCGGCAAGATCAGCGTTAGCAGGCCTGGTTCCGCATCGCCGTCGCCAAAGTAATAGCGACCACGAGTTTCCGGATGGTAGACATCCCAGTACTCCGTCCACGCATCCAGTTCGTGGAACCAGGCCGCGTGCCGCAGCCGCCGCTCATCCTGTTCGGATTGCGACATCAGCCCTGGTTGACGACGAGGATAACGCCCTGGCCCGAGCCCTTGACATGCTCGCCGACAAGCTTGCTGACGGAAGCCTGCAGCGCTTCGCCGACCTTGTTGGCCAGACCCGGGGTCTTCAACCTCGCGGACTGGGCAAGAATTTGGACTTGAGCCTGAAACTCCGCGAGGCTTTCAACACCCCACCCTCCCTCGTGGTGCCAAACGCCGTCTGGTCCCAACACCCAATAGCCGGCGTCGCTTCCGATATTTCCGATCACAATCATGCGCATGAGACCCTCCCTTTCGGCGCCTCTTCACTAAGCAACACCTGGAGGCCGAGCCCTGCGATCGTCACCGTCGCGTCGGTCAGACGATCGAACCTCGGCACACACTCGCTCAGCGCAGACGCTGAGTAAGATTACTCACAAGCGTTCAATAAAAGATAGTTCAATTTCTTTGTACAAACTCGTCAAGTGAAGGTCAAAGGAGGATGAAACAGCAGACAGGCGTCCCCATACGAGTAGAAGCGGTAGCCCGCTTCGATCGCATGGGCGTAAGCCGCCCGCATGGTCTCGAGGCCGCTGAAGGCGGCGACAAGCATGAACAGCGTCGAGCGCGGCAGATGGAAATTGGTCATCAGAACGTCGACAGCGCGGAACCGGTCGCCCGGCGTGATGAAGATCGAGGTTTCGCCGGCGAAAGGCCGGATGTAGCCGCTCTCGTCCACCGCGCTTTCGAGGATGCGCGCCGACGTCGTCCCGACGCAGACGATCCGGCCGCCGCTCGCTCGCGCCGCGTTCAGCGCTTCGGCCGTCGCTGCGTCGATCGCGCCCTCCTCCGCATGCATCACGTGGTCGCGCGTGTCTTCCGCCTTGACCGGCAGGAATGTGCCGGCGCCGACATGCAGCGTCACGCGGTGAAGGCTGACCCCGCGCGCCGCGATCCGCTCGATCAGCGAGGGGGTGAAGTGGAGGCCGGCAGTCGGCGCGGCGACCGCGCCGGCCGCGGCCGCGAACATCGTCTGATAGTCGGCGCGATCCCTGTCTTCCGGCGCGCGGCGCGCCGCGATATAGGGCGGCAGGGGCGCCGAGCCCAGCCGCTCGATCGCGTCGTCGAGCGCCGCGCCGGCGAACTCGAAGCGCAGCAGGACTTCGCCCGCTTCGCCCTTCTCCTCGACTTCGGCGTCCAGCGCCGCGAGCAGGCAGGCCATGCTTTCGCTGGCCTCGCCGAAGCGGATGCGTTCGCCGACCCTGAGCTTCTTCGCCGGGCGGACGAGCGCCCACCAGCGGCAGTGGTCGACCCGTTTGATCAGGGTCGCCTCGATCGCGGCGACGGCGTCGCCCCTGACGCGAATGCCGTCGAGCCGCCCGGCGATGACCCGCGTGTCATTGACCACCAGCGCGTCGCCGGGCCGGAGGAAATCAGGCAGATCGGACGCATGCGCGTCCGTCAGCGCGCCGTCGGCGTCGACAACGAGCATTCTTGCGCTGTCGCGTGGCGAGGCGGGCCTGAGCGCGATCCGCTCCGGGGGCAGCTCAAAATCGAAGGCGTCGACGCGCATGATCGTCAATGGAGTTCGTGAGCCGCACCAAATATCAATGGCCGGGACAGACCCGGCCATGACGAGTGCGGATGGGCAAAGCCTTCAGCTCAGCGTCGCCTTGATGATCTTGTCGGGGTCCTTCACCGGCTCGCCGCGCTTGATCTTGTCGACGTTCTCCATGCCCGACGTCACTTTCCCCCAGACCGTATACTGGCGGTCGAGGAAGCCGGCGTCGCCGAAGCAGATGAAGAACTGCGAATTGGCCGAATTCGGGCTCGACGCGCGGGCCATCGACACGGTGCCGCGCACATGCGGCTCGGCGTTGAACTCGGCCTTGAGGTCGGGATATTTCGACCCGCCCGTTCCGGTGCCGTTTGGGCAGCCGGTCTGTGCCATGAAGCCGTCGATCACCCGATGGAAGACGATGCCGTCGTAGAAGCCCTCGGAGACGAGCTTCTTGATGTGGGCGACGTGGCCGGGAGCCACGGCGGGGTTCATTTCGATCACCACCGGGCCCCTGGTCGTCTCGAGGGTCAGCGTGTTGCCTGCGCTCATCGGTTCAAACTCCTATTTCGACGATCCGGCCATCTTCATCGAGATGATCTTGTCCGGATTCGTCACCGCGCCGTTGTTAGCTTCCGTTCCGGCCTTGATCTTGTCGACGACGTCCATGCCGGACACGACTTCGCCGAAGGCGGTGTACTGTCCGTCGAGGAACCCGCCGTCTCCGAACATGATGAAAAACTGCGAATTGGCGGAATTGGGGTCGCTGGTCCGCGCCATGCCGAGGATGCCGCGCTTGAAATGGGTCTTGTTGAACTCGGCCTTGAGGTCCGGCAGATCGGAGCCGCCTTCGCCTGTTCCCTTCGGGTCGCCCGTCTGGGCCATGAAGCCGGGGATGACGCGATGGAAGGCCAGGCCGTCGTAAAAGCCCCGCTTCACCAGGGTCTCGACCTGCGCGACATGCTTGGGCGCCCAGTCGGGACGCAGGCGGATGACGACCTTGCCGTTCTTGAGGGTCATGACGACCGTGTTGGCGGCGTCCTCCGCCGCGGCGAAGGCGCCCGTGGCGGCGAGAAGGGGAATCGCAAGGGCGGCGCGGCGGGTGAACGATAGCATGCAGGGCCTCGGGAAGGCGCGGCACGATCGCCGCGGGCCGCGTGATATCAGGTTAAGGGGGCATTGCAACCCGGCGCCGACGCTGCGGTCCCGCGAACGGCCTCTGCCGAGGCTCGACCGCGGAGCCGGGTGAACGCCCGGCGCGTCGATCTGTCCACACGCCCCTGGCGCCGCGGATCCAATTTCGCCGCTTTTCCAATTTAGCTGGAATTGTGGCGTAGCGACGCGCATAGTCGCTTCCTGGCCAAGTAGCCTCTGCAAGTAGCCTCGTTCGACTCTTAACGCGATGGGAATTGAATGAACTGCACCCCCCTGGCGCTCGCGGTCCTGGCCGCGCTTCTCACGACACCGCTCGCTGCCCAGCCGATCACCCGCAGTTGCGCCTACAAGGGCGACGGAAAGCTCGGCCCCCTCACAATCGCCTTCGATGAAACCGCACGCTCGGTGCGCGTCACGACCCAGGACGGACGCACCTATCGCTACCAGGACGGCGTGACCGGCCGGCTAGGCCCGACAACGAACCACGACGACCTCGGGCCGGTCGAGCAGTTCGTAAAATATCTTCCGGACGAGGTCGAGGTTGGCTTCCGCTGGATCGACGACGGCTCGACCGGCCACCTCGCCTATTTCGATCGCGCCGCCTTCAAGGACCTGGCCAAGCCGTGCTTGTGGCGCTCGCTGTGGACTTTCGCCACCGGGTAACGCTTTCGGGCGCGCGGCGTTGCGCTGCTCGCCGAGATCGAGCGGACAGACCTCCGGTATCCCGGGTGGCAGCCCGGTCACAGGCGGCTCCCGCCCAAGCCGCGCTCGTCAGAGAATGCGGCTCTGGTGGTCTTTCCAGTAGCGGTCGCGCAACGGGCCCTTGAACAGCTTGCCGGTCGGGGAGCGGGGCAACTGAGCCTCGAAGTCGATCGAGCGCGGGCACTTGTGATGCGCAAGATGCTCGCGGCAGAAGCCGATCAGCTCGGCCTCCATCTCGGCGCCCGGGTCGAGGCCCGGCGCGAGCTGAACGACGGCCTTGACCTCCTCGCCCATCTCCTCGTTCGGCACGCCGAACACCGCGGCGTCGAAGACCTTCGGCGGCGTGGATTGCGACCTCCAGAGACGAGAGATCGTAGCGGCGGCGCACCTCTTCGGGCAGCTTCAGCAGCCGCGAGAACATGGTCGGAACGAGCTGCGTGTGGGTAACGCGATGCTTTTCGACTAGCCGCAAGAAATGCTCTTCGTCGAAGCGCTCCATGACGATGACCGTCCCGCCATATCTGATCGTTCCGCTGACGCCGGCCAGAGGCGCGGAGTGGTAGAGCGGCGCAGGCGACAGGTCGACCTGACCCTCGCGAAATCGCAGCATCCTCGAAAACGCGGTGAGGACGGGCAGCGGTTGCGCCGGCGGGTGATCGGGGAGCGGACGCAGCACGCCCTTCGGCCTTCCCGTCGTGCCGGAGGAATACAGCATCGCCGTGCCGATTGCCTCGTCCGCGATCGGAGCGTCTGGGAATTCAGCCGTCGCGTCCTCGAGATTCCGCACATGGCGCCCTTCGCCGGGACCCTCTGCGATCAGGCAGAGCTCGACATTCGGACAATCGGCCAAGGCCGCGAGCGCGGTTTCGCGCTTCGCCTGCCGACGTGATGAGCACCTTCGAAAGACTGTTGTTGACAATATAGGCGACTTCGTTTGGCGTCAGAAAAGAATTGATGCAGGTGAAATAGAGCCCGGAGCGCTCGCCCGCGGCGCAGCATTCGACAAAGCGCGCCTGATTTTCCATGAGGATTGCATAGTGGTCGCCCGTTTGAGGCCCACGGCGCGCAAGAGATGCGTCAACCGGTTGCTGCGCGCGTCGAGCTCCCGATAGGTGACGGTCTCGCCCGACCCGGCCATGACGACAGCCGGCTGATCGCCGCGCGTGACAGCATGCAAGCCTGGATACATGCGCTTCCTCCCGCGTTGGCGGCGAGGTTCCATTCCCCGACCCCACGGCCTGATCAGCCGGGCTAAATCCAGATTGCGACAGGAATAGCGCGCTGTCGAGTGGGTCCGAAGCTGCCGGGAACCGGCGCGATCGTGGACAGGGAGGATTTGGGGCGCGCTCGTCGCCCTTAAGGGGAAGACCCGCGGCGGATTGCGGAAGCTCCGCGAGGGTCACAACAATCCCCGACCCGGATCCGTCGCAGCGAGAGCGCGCAAACATGGGTTAGCAAATCCCGGGCCAGCGCCCTTACCCTGCCCCGCCCTTCCAGTGCACCGCGAGCCAGACGGTCGGCCGGCCCGGGTCCGTCCATTCGACGCGATGGCGGATATGCGCCGGAAGCTCGACGTAATCGCCCGGTCGTCGCTTGGCCGGCGCCCCACAATCGGATGCCGCGCCAACGGCATGTCGACCGCAACCAGATTAACGGACCGCCCGCAAATCGCCTGTACAGCGTCGAGCAACGCTGCGGCGTCGGGTCTTGAGCCGCCCGGCCGGGCGTCGCCCGGTTCGACGCCCTTCGCGCAGCCAAGAAAATGTTCGTAGGACGCTTCGACGGCCGCCAATCGCCAGCCGTCTTCCGCCTCGACCGCCAGCGCAACGCCGCTCGGCTCCGTGTAGGGCTTCGCCGCGTCGATGCCGAGGACGGCGCGGAGCGGCAAACGGCGCTTGCTCACCCCTGGGACTGCCGGCCGCCCTGCTCGACGCGGATCGCGGTCTCGACCGCCTCCTCGCTCCCCCCGTGGGCGCTCCGGACAAAACCGCCGTCCTGGCCGTCGAAGCCGATGACGACCCGCACGTAGCGGGCGTCGGCGCAGAGGCAGATGGTCGGGTCGAAGGCGACCCAGCCGAGGCGCGGGATGTGCGCCTCGGCCCAGGCGTGCGCGCCTGCTTCCCCGCCGGCGTCGTCGGCGGCCCGATAGCCGGCGACGAACCGCGCCGGAATACCGAGAAAACGTGCGCAGGCGATGAAGATATGGGAAAAGTCTCGCGCTTGTCCGCGCCGAAGCGCAAGCGCCTCGACCGCCGATTCCGGGTGGTCGGTCGCGTAGGGGTCGAACGTCGTCGTCCGGTGCACTTCGGCCATCAGCCGGTGCGCCGCATCGAGCGGATCCGAGGCTCCCGCCGCGGCCGCGGCCGCGGCCGCAAAGTCGCGCAGCGCGCCGTTGACGTGGGCGAGCGGACTGTCGCGCAGGTACATCTCCGCCGGCAGCCGCTCGACGGCGCCGCGCACGACGCCTGCCGCGTCCGTCGTCTCGACTTCGCCCGAAGCCGAGACCGTCAGCCTTTCGAGCGCCGCGCCATGATGCGAAAAGGTCGTAACAATATTGCCGTGAGCGTCCTCGCTCTGCCGCAGCGCGCTGTCGACGTCGACCTGGATACGCCAGCCGAGCACGTATTGGCTGTCGAAGCCGTGCGGCGTCAGCCGCAGGTTCTGGATCAACATACGGGCGCCCGGCGCGTAGCGGTGCGCCATCTCGTGCGAAACCCGGATCCGCATGGCCCGCCCCGTCCGCTCAGGTGAAGAGATATTGCTCGGATATCGTGCTCGACAGCCGAGCGTTATCCTCGATGAAGGCGGTGATGAACTCGTGCAGGCCGCCCTGGAAGATCTGGGTCATGCTCGACCGCTCGAGTCTTGCATGCGTCGCGCGCGCCTGTCTTTGCGCGACGCCGCTGCGTCCGTCGTCGCGCGCCAGGCTGTCAAGGGCGCGGTCGATGCTCTCGTAGCAGGAAATGAGCGAGCGCGGCATGGCCCGCTTCAGGATCAGAAGGTCGGCGATCAGCCAGGGCTTCACCCGGTCCCGGTAGACCCAGTGGTAGGCCGTCGCCGCCGAGACCGCGCGCAGGATCGCGACCCACTGGAAGTAGTCCAGCGAGCCGCCGACAGGCTCGGTCGAGGGCAGGAGCAGGTGATACTTCACATCGAGGAGCCGCGCGGTGTTGTCGGCGCGCTCGATGAAGACGCCGAGCCGGTTGAACCAGTAGGCGTCGTTGCGCAGCATTGTCCGGTAGCAGGACCCGTCGAAGTCGAGCGAAGCCTTTTTCACGTAATCGAGGAAGCGCGTCAGCGCGAGCCGGTCAAGCGGGCGGGCAAAGCGATGGCTGGCCTCGAAACGCTTGAGCTCGAGCCAGGCGTCGTTGATCGCGGTCCAGGTTTCGGCGGTCAACGCCGTGCGCACCGCGCGTCCCGCGGTCCGGGCGTTCTCCAGGCAGTTGCAGATCGACGACGGGTTCGTCCGGTCGAAGGTCAGGAACTCGACCGCTGTCTCTTCGTCGAGTTCCCCGTGCGCGGCGACATAGCTGTCATAGGCGCCGGCGGCGTTGAGCGCGCCTTCCCACTCGCCCATCTTGTCGCCGTCCGACTTCGGCAGGTATTCGAGTTGGAGCGTAGCCTCGATCGTGCGCGCAATATAGTCGGCGCGCTCCATCGAGCGGGCAAGCCAGAAGAGGTTGTCGGCGGTGCGGGCGAGCATCGTTCAGACCTCGCCTTCGACATCGTCGACGACCCAGGTGTCCTTGGTCCCTCCGCCCTGGCTCGAATTGACCACCAGCGACCCCTCTTTCAGAGCGACCCGCGTAAGGCCGCCGGGCACGATCCGCACGCCATCGGCTCCCGAGAGCACAAAAGGGCGCAGGTCGACGTGGCGCGGCGAAACGCCGCCCTCGAAGGACGCCGGACAGGTCGACAGCGCGAGCGTCGGCTGGGCGATGTAGTTGCTCGGGTCGGCCTTGATTTTGGCCGCAAACTGTTCGCGCTGGGCGGCCGTCGCATGCGGGCCGACCAGCATGCCGTAGCCGCCCGATCCGTTGACTTCCTTCACCACCAACTGGTCGATGCGGTCGAGCACGTACTTCAGCCCATCCGCTTCCCGACAACGATAGGTCGGGACATTTTTCAAAAGCGGTTCTTCGGAAAGGTAGAAGCGGATGAGGTCCGGAACATAGCTGTAGATCGCCTTGTCGTCAGCGATGCCGGTCCCGATTGCATTCGCAATCGTCACATTGCCCGCCAAATAGGCGCCGGTCAGTCCAGGCACCCCCAGGACCGAGGCCGGATTGAACACAAGCGGATCCAGGTAGTCATCATCGACCCGCCGGTAGATCACATCGACGCGGCGCGGCCCGAGGGTTGTGCGCATAAACACCTGATCGTCCTCGACGAACAGGTCGCGGCCCTCGACAAGCTCGACCCCCAGCTTGTCGGCCAGGAAAGAGTGCTCGTAATAGGCCGAATTGTAGAGCCCCGGCGTCAGGATCACGATCGTCGCCTCGCCGCGGTCGGTTCGCGGCGCGACCGAGCGCAGGCAGGCGAGGAGTTCGTCCGGATAGTCGTCGACCGGCGCGACATGGTGGCGGGCAAAAAGATCGGGCAGAAGCCGCATCGTCACTTCACGGTTTTCCAGCATGTAGGAGACGCCGGACGGTGTTCGGGCGTTGTCTTCCAGCACATAGAACGACTCGTCGTCGACCCGCACGATGTCGATCCCGGCGATGTGCACCCAGATGTCGTGGGGCGCCCGACGTCCAATCATTTCGGGTCTGTAATATGGATTGCGCAGGATGAGTTCAGGCGGCACGATGCCCTCGCCGAGAATGGCGCGCTCGCCGTACACGTCGGTAAGGAACAGGTTCAGCGCCCTCACCCGCTGGGTGAGCCCCGCCTCCAGTTTTCGCCACTCGGCGCGAGAAATGAGGCGCGGCACGATGTCGAACGGAATGAGCCGCTCGGCGGCGTCCTTGTCGCCATAGACGCCGAAGGTGATGCCGATGCGACGGAACATGTATTCGGCCTGGGCGCGGCGGGAAGCAAGCAGGTCGGACGGGGTCTCGTCCAGCCAGTGCGCCACTTCCTTGTAGAGCGCGCGCGTTCGATCGCCGGCGACCCCCATCTCGTCAAACGTATCGACCCCCGTCATGATTCAACCCATTCATCGGAGCGAAGACTGCCCCCCCATATCGCTTTCCCACTTCGCAACTTCCGTGCCGCCACCGCGGGCGATTTCGAGCGCTCGCGCGCCGGGCATCGCCGCTCCGGGCGGCCATGCCCCGAAATCGCCGTCTCCCGCCATTGCCTGGGCGAGCAGCCCTCTGAAACTCTCCCGCGACATCGCGACGGCTCCGAGGCTCGCCAGGTGCTCGGTCAGGAACTGGGTGTCGAGAAGGCAGAAGCCGCCCTGCAACAGGCGTGCAACGAGGTGCACGAGGGCGACCTTCGACGCGTCGCGCACCCGATGAAACATGCTCTCGCCGAAAAAGGCGCCGCGCAGGCTGACGCCGTAGAGGCCACCAACCAATGCGCCGGCCTCGTAAACTTCGATCGAGTGTGCGTGACCCGCGTCGTACAGACTGCAATAGAGACGCAGGATCTCGTCGTTGATCCAGGTGCTTTCACGTTCGGCGCAGGCGCGCATGACAGTTGGAAAATCGCAATCGGCGACAACGAGGAATCGATCCGATCGCACAGCCTTCGCGAGGCTCCGCGATACGATGAGGTCGTCGAGAGGAAAAACGCCCCGCTCATGCGGCTCGACCCAGAAAAGCTCCGTGGACTCGCGACTTTCGGCCATCGGAAACACGCCGATGGAGTAGGCCCTGAGCAGGATATCCGCTGTAAGCTGAAATTTGCGCGGGCTGCTCTTCATGGCCGCGATGGTGGAGCCGTCCAGGCGGGCCGTCAAGACGAGGACCGCCATTTCCACGGGTGCGGCAAAACACTCGATCGATGGCCATTCGCAGGCAATCTCGCGGATTTCGACGCGACGGTTCCCTCGTGGCGTAATGTCCTCGCGACGACGCTGCGCGGGAAGGAGTTAGACCGGGCGATGTTTCGCGAACGCGGCGCGAGAGCGACCGCAGCGCCCAGCGCCGATGCTCGGCGTCTTCGCGCGCCTCGTCGGGCGCGCGCCGCCCTCCGGTGCGTGCGTTCATCCCGCAGCGCAACAAGACGAGCTGTTCGACTCGCCATTTTTCACGGCGGAACAGGAACATGCCGATCAACCCTCAACCCCACCGAATGCCAGCGATTCGTTCGCCTCTCCAATCCGGGCCAGGCGATCCCATATTCCAAAATCGACGCCGACTGTGCGCCGCGACGCGGGCGTAGCAAGAGGCAGTGTTCGCGGGGCTTCCGCAATTCCGGGGAGCCTTAACCAAGAGGTTGACTTTGCTTGCACCCCAGTATAGTGTGTAAACACCTGTATTAAAACAGGATGGCACGGCAAGTTCAATCCGCTGGGGCATCCAAAGTGACTTGTGTACAGTCTGAAAGTTCATGCTGGCGCAAGTGTGTAGAAGAATACATCTTTGGGTTGTAGTCAGCATTACTCGGTGGTACAATAATGGAAACGACTCTCACGACGAAACAGCAGCTCCTCGTCGCTGCTACAAGTCTGCTTGACAAAGGGGGCCCTGGCGCAGTGACTCTGAGAGCCGTCGGGGACAAAGTCGGGGTCTCCCAGACGGCTCCTTACCGACATTTCAAAGACAAGCGCGATCTACTCGAGGCAATTGCCCGCGAGAGCTTCAACGAGGTGTCCGAGATCTTGGGCGGCGCGATGCGTCGAGCCAATTCCCCGCTCGGAGCATTGCGCCTCGCCGTCCGAGAGTACCTCGAGCTCGCCCGCCGCTATCCGCTACGCCACCGTTTGCTGTTCGACCTCAGTGAGGAAGGCGGCCTTCAGCCCGAAGCTCGCCGCGCGTTCGAATCGGTCCAGGAACTCGTGGTCGCGGCCCAGCATGCGGGCGAACTTCACGATAGCGATCCGTCGAGGATTTCCGCGCTGATTTGCAGCACGGTCCATGGGTTGGCGAAGCTCGAACGGCTGGGTGAACCGAAGGCCGTGTCAGTCCTGAAGGACGTCGACGCGCTATCGCTGCTTTTCATCGACCTGATCGCAAGACGGGCCGGAGAGGCGCCGCAGACCAGCGCAATGGCGTAAGCGACGCCGCCCGGCTCCACGGCCGTTCAGGCGTCCTCTTCGAAGTCCGACCGCGCGCGCCGCGCCGCAAATCCAATGACCTCGGCGCCGCCGGCGGCGGGCGATCGGCGCAAATCTTCGAGCGTATGGCGCAGTCGGGCGGGCGGCGCGACAATGACGACGAAGTCGGCGATCTCCGCGGCCGCAACCGCCGCCGGAGCTCTCCAGTCCGAAGCGTGAAGGACGAGACGGGAGTAGGAAGGGGCCAGCGCGGCGAAGACCAGGTTGAGCGCGTCGCGATCGACAATTCCACCCGACGGAATGACATCAAGCTTCGTCGAGAGATCTCGCCAAATCACCTCGCTAAAGCTTGCTCGCTCGGCGATGAGGTCGGCGAATCCGGCAATTTCGGTCCGACACGCCCCCCGACGGTCAAGAATATCGGCAAACCAGTCCTGGGTGGCGCCAAGATCAACAAGGAGTGTGGGGCGGTCTGAGGAAAGACGCCTCGCTGTCTCAAGCGCCGCGGCCAGCGCCTGACCAGTCCCGTTGCCGGCGATCAGGACGATGAGATCGCGCGCCCCCGAAAGAGCCAGGCGTGCTGCGAGCGCGTCGGGCGAATCCAGCGTTTCCGCTGGGGAGTACCGGTCAACGCTTCCGCTTCTTTCGATCTCTTCCGAAGCGACCCGCATATTGTGCGTCATGCTTGGTGACGCCGCATCCACGCGACTGCATCTGTCACCGCAGCGGCGGGGAGGACGGTCCTTCGAAATCGCAAGGCGGCCGCGAGCATCTCAGGGCCTGTCCGACAGTCACCAGTCATGCCGGCTTCTTCAGCTTCACCACGTTGTGGAGCGTGTCATCGGCGGTGTCGAAGAAGCGCCGGATCCCCCGCGCTGCCTGGCGGATCCGTTGCTCGTTCTCGACGAGCGCGAGGCGCACGAAATCGTCGCCGTGCTCGCCGAAACCGATACCCGGCGCCACCGCGACGTCGGCCTTCTCGATCAGGAGCTTGGAGAATTCGAGGCTGCCGAGGTGGCGGAATTTCTCCGGAACGGGAGTCCAGGCGAACATCGAGGCGCTCGGCTTTTCGATAGGCCAGCCGGCTGCAGAGAAACTCTCGATCATCACGTCCCGACGGCGCTTGTAGGTCGCACGCATCTCCCGGATGCAGTCGTCCGGCCCGTTCAGCGCGGCCGCTGCCGCGACCTGGATCGGCGTATAGGCGCCGTAGTCGAGATAGGACTTCACCCGCGCCAGCGCCGCGAGCAGGCGCTCGTTGCCGACGGCGAAGCCGATCCGCCAGCCCGCCATCGAGAAGGTTTTCGACATCGAAGAGAACTCGACCGCGACCTCGAACGCGCCCGGCGCCTGAAGGATCGACGGGGGTGATTCGTCCTCGAAATAGACTTCGGCGTAGGCCACGTCGGAGAGCACGAAAATCTCGTGCTTGCGGGCGAACAGGACGAGGTCCTTGTAGAAATCGAGCGAGGCCACCATCGCCGTCGGGTTGGACGGATAGCAGACGACGACCGCGATCGGTTTCGGGATCGAATGGATGATCGCCCGCTCGAGCGCGACGAAGAACTCAGGCGACGGCTCGGACGGCACGGAGCGAATCACGCCGCCCGCCATCAGAAAGCCGAAGGCGTGGATCGGATAGGACGGATTGGGCACCAGCACCACGTCACCCGGGGCGGTGATCGCCTGCGCCATATTGGCGAAGCCTTCCTTCGAGCCGAGGGTCACGACAACCTGCGTATCCGGGTCGAGCTTCACGCCGAAACGCCGGGCGTAATAGCCGGCCTGCGCGCGGCGAAGACCGGCGATTCCTTTCGAGGCGGAGTAGCGGTCGGTGCGGGGCTTCCCGACCGTCTCGACGAGTTTGTCGATCACGTGCCTCGGGGCCGGCAGGTCGGGGTTGCCCATGCCGAGATCGATGATATCAGCGCCGCCTGCCCGGGCCTTCGCCTTGAGCTTGTTGACCTGCTCGAAGACGTAGGGCGGCAGGCGCCGCACGCGGTGGAAGTCGTTCATCGGTTCCAAATGTCCCTGGGTTCAGCCCGGATTCGCGGCGCCTGGCGCCGTCACGGTTCTGTTAGCATTGCCGTGCCGGGCCCCGCAAACCTCGTCCTACCGGCCGGCTGTCGCAGGCTTCATCTTCGCCTTCTTTGCTGCGGCCTCCTCGGCTGCCGCCTTGACCGCCGGCGGATAGGCCTGCCGGACGGCGTCGTCCCGCTTCTGGACCGAATCGAGCTCGCCCTGCATGGCCTTCAGTTCCTTGTCGCTCAGCGCGGGTTTGGCCGGCTCGGGGGGCGGCTGGAAGACCGGAATGTAGTCGAGGTCACCCTTGGGCCGGGACTGAAGGACGAAATCGGCTGGCGGCGCAACGTCGGTGGCGAATCCCATTAACTTCATCACCTTCTTCAGCGCGCTGTCGCCCTGCTGGGCGAGGCTCGCCGGGGACCAGAGGCAAACCACGGACGCGGCAACGATCCCCACCCATGCGCCCGATCTCGCCATTCTCTTGTCCTCTCGTCCGAACCTGCCGTGCGCTCACACCCGCCCACCGGCGAAAGTCGTTGTGGCGCCACGCCGGGGTAGTAACCTAATATGACGAAAACTGGACCGGGTCTTCTCCCGGCGCCGAGTGGGAACGCTTCATGCCGAATTTTCGAGGGAAGACCGCCAAACCGCGCGCCACAGCAGTTGCGACCGACGCGTCCGACGACGCCCCAGTCGCAAGCCGCGCAAAGGGGCCGTCTGCGAGCCAAGGGCGGGCCAAGAAGGCCGCGACCCCGCAGACGACCAGCGTTTCCGTGAAGGCAACGGCTCCCGCCGCGGCGAAGGGCGCGAAGGTTTTCTCGAAGACGAAATGGGCCAGTGGGTTGTCGGCTCCGCCGCCGGCGGAGAAGCTGCGCGGTTCCTCCGGCCGGGCGAAGCCCGATGCGCTTGACCGTTGGGTCAACGCGCCGCCGTCCGAGGCGGAGAGCGTGACCCCTCCCGGCTCGCTGGCGAAAAAGGAACCGCGCGGGAAGCCTGCGCCCGACAAACCGCCGGTCGCCGCCGGGCGGCGGAAGGTTGCGGCGTCCCCGACCGTCGGAAGGCCCGCGGCGAAAAGAACCGGCCTGCGCGACGCGCGGCCGCCTGCAGCGCCGGCCGCCAGCGTCGCTCCCGCCCCGGCGCCGGTTGTCATTCCGCCTGCGGCGCCGGCAGGGGCGGGACTCGCGCCCGCCGTCCCCAACCTGCCCGCCGCCGCGACGTCAGGCAAAGGTTTCTCGTCTGCCGACTCTTCTGCGGGGGCCGCCTTCGGCTTCGGCGGCCACTATCCGTTTCCCAATGTCGAGGCGCTCGCCAACAACATCGCCAATGCAATCGAGCAGGCGGTCAAAGTCATGTCCGCCTATATGCGGCCGCGGGAGTCCGGCGAGATCAAGGCGACGACTGCCGATGATATCGGCGAAATGGTCCGCTCGCTCGGCCACGTCGCCGAATATTACATGTCCGATCCCAAGCGGGCGTTCGAGGCGCAGACGGCGCTCACCACCCAGTTCGTCAACCTGTGGGCCGCGACGCTCCAGCGCTTCCAGGGCATGCCGGCTGCGGCGATCGTCGAACCCGACCGCGCCGACAAGCGCTTCTCGGATGCGGAGTGGCGCGACAATCCGTTCTTCGATTTTCTCAAGCAGGCTTATGTGCTAACGACGCGCTGGGCGGACGATCTCGTCCGGCGCGCCGACGAACTCGAGCCGCACGCGCGCGACAAGGCGCAGTTCTATCTGCGGCAGGTTTCGGCGGCGCTCGCGCCGTCGAACTTCATCGGCACCAATCCCGAGCTCATCCGCGCGACCCTCGAGGAGAGCGGCGAGAACCTCGTGCGCGGCCTGAAGATGCTCGCCGAGGACATCGAGGCGGGAAAGGGAAACCTCAAAATCCGCCAGTCGGACGCGCGCGCGTTCAAGCTCGGCGTCAACCTCGCCACGACGCCCGGAAAGGTCATCTTCCGCAACTCTCTTATCGAGCTCATCCAGTACGAGCCGGCGACGCCCGAGGTGTACAAGCGGCCGCTGCTCATCGTGCCGCCATGGATCAACAAGTTCTACATTCTCGACCTCAACGCCGAGAAGTCGTTCATCCGCTGGGCGGTGTCGCAGGGCCTGACGGTGTTCGTCATCTCCTGGGTCAATCCGGACACCCGTCACGCCGACAAGGACTTCGACGCCTACATGCACGAAGGCATCCTGACGGCGCTCGACTGCGTCGAGCAGGCGACCGGCGAGCGTGAAGTGACAGCGATCGGCTATTGCGTCGGCGGCACGCTGCTCGCCGCGACCCTCGGCTACATGGCGGCAGTCGGCGACAACCGAATCAACAGTGTCACTTTCTTCACCGCGCTGGTCGACTTCACCGACGCGGGCGACCTGAAAGTCTTCGTCGACGCGGAGCAACTGAAGGCGGTCGAGGAGAAGATGGCCGAGCAGGGCTATCTCGAAGGCTCGGCCATGGCGCAGGCGTTCAACATGCTGCGGCCGAACGACCTTATCTGGTCCTACTACGTCAACAATTACCTCAAGGGCAAAGAGCCGATGCCCTTCGACCTGCTGGTGTGGAACTCCGACTCGACCCGGATGCCCGCCGCCAACCACAAGTTCTATCTGCGCCACTGTTATTTCCAGAACGACCTCTCGAACGGGCGCATGACGCTCAGCGGCCAGACGGTCGACCTTAAGAAGGTGACGATCCCGATCTACGAACTGGCGTCGAGGGAAGACCACATCGCTCCCGCCCGAGGCGTGTTCAAGGGAGCCAAGTGTTTTGGCGGCCCAGTGCGCTTCGTCGTCGCCGGCTCCGGTCATATCGCCGGCGTCGTCAATCCGGCCGGCAAGCCGAAATACCAGTTCTGGACCGACGGGCCGGTCGAGGGCGACTTCGATTCCTGGCTCGCCGCCGCAACGGAGGCGCCCGGCTCCTGGTGGCCGGACTGGATCCTATGGATCGCCGCCCAGGCGCCCGAAAAAGTCCCGGCGCGAAAGCCGGGCGAAGGCAAGCTGAAAGCCATCTGCGACGCGCCGGGCGAATATGTGCGGGTGAAGGCGTAGAGGGTCGCGAACCGAGGCAATGCGACGCAGCAAGATATCCGTCGTCAGAAATGCGCTTCCGACAGACCGCTTCGTAGTCGACCTAATCCAGTAAGGCGGCGGCGGCCGCCACAAGGCGACGCCCGTTGCAGGAAGGGAACACAGGCGATGCTTTACGGACTTGCGCTCCTTGCAGGAATCGTCGCGGGCTCGCGGACTTTCACCGCCCCCGCGGCGGTGAGTTGGGCCGCGCGGCTCGGCCACCTCGATCTCGGCGGTTCGTGGCTCGCCTTCATGGGCTACGCCTGGACGCCCTGGATCTTCACGGCTCTCGCGCTCGTCGAACTGATCATCGACCAGCTCCCCTCGACGCCGAGCCGCAAAGTCCCGATGCAGTTCGGCGGCCGGCTTGTCACCGGCGCCTTGTCCGGCGCGACACTCGGCGCAGCGGCCGGTTCCTGGATCGCCGGCCTTGTCGCCGGCGTGATCGGCGCGGTGATCGGCACGTACGGCGGGGCCGAGGTCCGGACCCGCATGGCGAAGGCGTTCGGGAGCGATCCGCCGGCCGCATTCATCGAGGACGCCGGCGCCATCGTCCTCGGCCTGTTCGTCGTGCTGGTGACGCGATGAACCGCCGTTTCGACGCCGTCGTGATCGGCGCCGGTCAAGCCGGGCCGCCGATGGCCGGCCGCCTCGCCGCTGCCGGGCAAAAGGTTGCGCTGATCGAGCGCAAACTCATTGGCGGCGCCTGCGTGAACACCGGCTGCACGCCGACCAAAACCCTGGTCGCCAGCGCCTACGCAGCCCATCTCGCCAGGCGCGCAGCCGACTTTGGGGTGAGCGCCGGACCGGTCGGGGTCGATTTCGCCGCCGTCATGGCCCGCAAGGACAGGGTCGTCGGCAAGTCCCGCGCGAGCGTCGAGGGATGGCTCAGCGGCATGGCGAACTGCACGGTTTTCCGGGGCCACGCGCGCTTCCTTTCGCGGACGACGGTCGGGGTCGGCGGCGACCAACTCGAGGCCGAGCGCTTCTTCATCAACGTCGGCTGCAGAGCCGTGATACCGGATTTTCCGGGGATCGATCAGGTCAGGACGCTGACCAACACCAGCCTGCTCCAGCTCGACGACCTGCCCCGCCATCTGGTCATCGTCGGCGGCAGCTACGTCGGGCTCGAGTTCGCGCAAGTCTTCCGCCGGCTCGGGGCCGCGGTGACGGTGGTCGAGAAAGCGCCGCGCCTGATCAGCCGCGAGGACGAGGAGGTTTCGGATGCGATCCGCGAAATCCTGGAAGCCGAGGGCGTGAGTGTCCGTTGCGACGCCGAGTGCATCAGCTTCGCGTCCCGCGGCGCAGACGTCGCGGTCGGCGTCAATTGCACGAGCGGCGACCCCGAAATCGTCGGCTCGCATGTGCTGCTTGCGGTCGGACGCCGGCCGAACACGGACGACCTCGGGCTCGATGCGGCCGGCGTCCATACCGACGCGCGCGGCTTCATCGCCGTCGACGACGGTTTGCGCACCAACGTCTCACACATTTGGGCCCTTGGCGATTGCAACAGGCGCGGCGCCTTCACCCACACGTCCTACAACGACTTCGAAATCGCGGCGGCCAACCTGTTCGACGGAGCGACGCGGAAAGTCAGCGACCGCATCCCGGCCTACGCCCTGTACATCGATCCGCCGCTCGGCCGGGTCGGCATGACCGAGGCCGAAGCGCGCGCCAAAGGCCACTCTGTGCGCATCGGCCGCCGGCCGATGACGCGGGTCGGCCGGGCGATCGAGAAAGGCGAAACGCAGGGCTTCATCAAGGTCGTGGTCGACCGAGCCACGGACGCCATTCTCGGAGCGGCGATCCTCGGCGTCGGCGGCGACGAGGCGATCCATGGGGTGATCGAGGCGATGGCGGCGGGCGTCACGGCTGCAGGCTACACCCGCGCGATGCCGATCCATCCGACAGTCTCCGAACTTGTGCCGACCGTGTTCGGCGAGCTTTCGCCCTGATCGGATTGATCTCCCAAAAATGGAAAGGCCGCCCGCGAATGGGCGGCCTTTCGTATACCAGGACCAGGCGAGGTCGTCAGGGTTTATCGGACTGACGAACCGCGTCCTTCACGTCGCCGGCGGTTTGATGCCCAGCGCCCTTGGCTTTGTCCATTTTCCCTTCAGTCTGCATTTTCTTGTCGCCCATCATTTTGCCGGCCGCATCCTTGACGGCGCCCTTGGCCTTGTCGGCCGCGCCTTTGACGTGCTCCTTGTCCATGACTGATATCCTCTGTTCGCCCCAAGACCCCAACTCTCGGCGCCTGAGGAAGTTCCTCCCTCTCCTCGCAGCCGGTGTCCGGCCGCCCTCGTCGACGGCGGTTCGGCCGGGCATTTCGATAAACAGAAATGCAGAGGCGGATTATCGAAAGCCCGACAAATGACGCACCGCCGGCCGTGGGTGGCGAAGGGATCCGAACAGGTCCAGGTCGGCCTCGAAGCCTCCCGCTTTAGCTCTCCGTTAACCGTATGACGTTAGGTAAGCCCTTCGCATCGGATGGGCGCAATGGCGGTCTTGAGCCTTCAGGAAGCGGCGGAACAGGCCGGAACCAGCAAAGTCGACATCTGGCGCGCGGTCCGGTCAGGCTTGCTGCCTGGGCAAAAGACCAGCGACGGAGGCTTGGCTATCGACGCGATCGACTTGTTCCGCGTCTTCGAACGACGGCCCCAACAAGTCCAAAACGTTCAGAACCCGACGCCCTTGCCGGAGGCTATGGCGCCGCCTGAAACGGCGACCAGCGACATAGCCGTCGCGTTCGCCGCCCTCGAGACAGAGCTGAAAAGCCTTCTCGGGCCGCTCGCCGAGGCTCGGGCGAACGACAGACGGCGCCAGGACGAGGAGCGCCCCGAGCCTGACCAGGTCAGTCTTCCCACGGAGCGGCGGCCCGGGTGGCTGGGCCGACTGGTCCGTTAGAGGAGAGTCTCGCAGCCAGAGTCTCGAACGGAGAGGCGACGTCCACCACCGGCCGGCCCGCTCCCCGCAATCAGCGCGGGGCGTCGGTCCGCAAATCCCGCGCGGCGCCTTGTGCGTCAGTAATGGGGATAATGGTGGTGAGGGCGCCATCCCCAGCCGTGGCGACGGACGTAGGCCGCGCCGGCTCTTGCCTGTTCCTTGCTTTGGTTGAAATGGTTCCACGACCGGTCGAAAGTCGACGTCGAAGGGGCGCCGGGGGTGACGCCGTATCCGGTCTGCGCGACGGCCGAAACAGACGGAAGCGCGAGCGCCGCGCCAAGGCCGATCAGGGCGATTGTCTTGAGCATGATTTTCCTTCCTTGGCGATGGTCGACCCAGTGGGACGTCATCAATCTATCCATTCAATCTGGCGCCTTCATGGAACGCTCGAATCGGCCGAATGATCCGTGCGGCTTCACGGATGCCCTGATGCACCCGGGTTCCCGGCGGGGGACCGGGGAAGAGCGGGCCCCTTCCGCCCTCGATTCTCCAATGGAGAAGACGCCGACGCGGATCTGGTGCAACTCCCGGTTCCGAGGCTTTCCGGCCAGCCGCGCCGCCGCCTCAGCCGCCGCCTCAGTTTTGACAGACGCGCAGGAAAGGGTAACCTGACGCAGGAGTTCATCCGGGAAATGTCGGTTTACGTGTTCGGGCTGCTCACCGACGCCGATGTCGCGTGGATGGCGCGGGCCGGCGTACGGCGCGCGTTCAAGGACCGGGAGATCCTGATTCAGGAAGGACGGCCCCTGGAATTGGTCATCCTCCTGTTGCAGGGGGAATGCGTGGTGACAGAATGCGCCGGAGGCCAGATTGCGCGGCTCGGCGCCGGAGAGATCGTCGGCGAAATGTCGTTCCTCGATTCCGCGCCGCCCTCGGCGACCGTCACCGCAGTCGGCGACGGACTGGCCCTCTTCCTCGACAAGCACTCGCTGGCTCTCAAGCTGAAGGAGGACGTCGCCTTCGGCTCTCGCTTCTATCGCGCCCTTGCGATCTTCCTTGCGGATCGGTTGCGCGGAGCGACGCGGCGGATCGGCGGCGCGCATGAGCCCGACCCGCAACCTGTCGCCCGCGACGAGCCCAATTCGCGGGTCTTCGGCGCGGTGGCGATGGCCCGCAACCGTTTCGACCGATTCCTTAAAATGCTGGTTGGCCAGCGCTGACGAGCGTCCCGGCTCAAACTCCTGCGACTGGCGCAGCGATGAGCATGATCGGGATGGATGGGCGGCCTTTATTGGCGAGCGAGGCGGGGGTGTCCTGAAACATTCGTACAATAATAGAGACTGTTAGATAATCTTGACTTCGGGCGTCGGCTCGGTATTGCCCCTATTCGAGACCATGACCTCGGGGTCCGTTCTCTCAAGGTGATCGTTGTTTTTTCGATACCTGCCATTTGCCTCAATTATAGCCATGTCTAGCAAATACAGGAGGAGGCGGTCGCCGCTCGGTTCCGCCATTCGCCTGATTCTCGTCAGTTCGATCTCGATTAAATCAAACATTTCCGCCCGTCTCTTTCATGCGGAAACGCATTCAACTTCGAGCGTTGTATCCCTCATTCCACTGTCAATCAAGAGACGGCCACACTCGCGCGCCGAGTGGGCGGGCAGAATCCGTTTCAGCACGCACGTGGGACCTCAACAAAATCCCGTTTCGCGAGTTCCCGCTTCGGCGTTGCTGCGGTCACGAAGATCCGTTCCACCAGCGCCGGGATGTCTTCTTCCGGAACGAGGCCATCGATAAAAAGTGCAGACAATCCGTGAATCAAGCCCCAGGCCGCCATCGCTTCAGGTTCCTCCTGCCGTGGACGACCCTCGCCCGCGTCCGTGACTTGCAGGTAGCGGAAGGCAGTCGAAGCCGCTTCGTTCAGTTCGGGATATCTCGCCCGCTCGGCCAGAATCGGACCGAACATCAGGCGGAACAGGCCGCGTTTCCGAAGCGCGAATTCGACATAGGCGAGGCCCAGGCCGATCAGCGGATCACGTTCTTTCATGGCCGCCTCCATAGCGGCGGAAAGCTCCCCGAATCCCTCCGCCGCGACGGACGCCAGAAGGTCCTCCTTGTTGGCGAAGTGGCGGTAGGCGGCGGTCGCAGACACTCCGACCCGGCGCGCGGCCTCGCGCAGCCCAACCGCCTGTACTCCGTCCTCGTCGAGAATTGCTCTTGCGGCGGCCCGCATGGCGTTGGGCAGATTCCCGTGACGATAGTGTTTTTTGACCGGTGCATCCATAGTGCCCTCCTGTGGGTCTCAGCCTTTCGAACCGTCCGCAACGCTGACGGCAACTATTGCTTACACCCAACACTATTCAAATACCGCCCGGACTCAACACCCCTCAGGCCCGGAAAACATATGTTCAGTGCCAGGAAAAACCCGGCGCCTCGGGAGACTGCCGTCCGTTGTCGAGACAACTCTCTAGAGGGTCTTGCAGGAAGGCATGACGAACATCGTCAAACATGCCGGCGCGAGACGGGTTGGGGTGGTCCTGAAGGCGTCGGCCCACGGCGTGGTCATGATCATCGAGAACAACGGGCGCTGATCCAGATTTGGACATTCTGAATCGGGCTTCGTCTCCCCGCCTCGGTCTGCCCGGCATGCGGGAACGGCTCGCCCTGCTTGGATTCGAAATCCGGGTCGAACTCGCCCGCGACACGTCGAGCAAGGGAAGGTTCGACAGGTCTTGACGCGCCTCGAGCCGGTCGAGAATGACGCACGCATCCTCGTCCGGCGCAATACCATTGGCGAACTTGACGTCGGAGTGCGCGGCTTCCCGGCGCGCGCCGTGAATCAATCGAATGCTGCGCCGGTCTGGATCACGCCCCCTTGGCCGCGAACGGCGACTCGAACCGCGCCGCCTTGCCCAGCTCAGCCTCGATCTCCAGAAGGCGGTTGTATTTAGCGATGCGCTCGCTGCGGCTCGCCGAGCCGGTCTTGATCTGGCCGCCGCCCATCGCGACCGTGAAGTCGGCGAGGAAGGCGTCCTCGGTCTCGCCCGAACGGTGCGAGACGACGTAGTTCCATCCGGCCTTGCGGCAGAGCGCGATGGCCTCGACCGTCTCGGTCACGGTGCCGATCTGGTTGAGCTTGATGAGAACGGCGTTGGCCGCCTTTTCCTTGACGCCGCGCCGGATGAAGGACGGGTTGGTGACGAAAATGTCGTCGCCGACGATCTGGATGCGCTGGCCCTGCTTCGCCGTCTGCTGCGCGAAACCCTTCCAGTCGTTTTCGTCGAGGCCGTCCTCGATCGACACGATCGGGAAGGCGTCGATCCACTTCTCATAGAGCGCGATCATCTCGTCGCTGGTCTTCTTTCCGCCCTTCGACTTGGCGAGATCGTATGCGCCGCCGGAATAGAAGGAGCTGGCGGCAGGATCGAGCGCGATGGCGATGTCCTTGCCGGGCTTGTAGCCCGCCGCCTCGATCGCCTTGACGATCAGTTCGCACGCCTCCTCGTTGCTGCCGAGATTGGGGGCGAAGCCGCCTTCGTCGCCGACCGAGGTCGCGTAGCCCTTGCCCTTCAGCAGTTTTGCCAGCGCATGAAACGTCTCCGCGCCGTAGCGCAACGCTTCGGCGAAGTTCGGCGCGCCGACCGGCATCACCATGAATTCCTGGAAGTCGACGGAGTTCTCCGCGTGCTTGCCGCCGTTGACGATATTCATCATCGGCGCCGGCAGCCGCGTCGCGCCGACGCCGCCCAGGTAGCCGTAGAGCGGCAGCTTCGCCGCCTGCGCCGCCGCGCGCGCGACCGCCATCGACACGCCGAGCATGGCGTTCGCGCCCAGCGCGCTTTTGTTCGGCGTGCCGTCGAGCGCGATCATCAAAGCGTCGATCTCGGCCTGGCGGGCTGGATCCATGCCGATCACCTTGGGCGCGATCTTCCCGACGACGTTCGCCACTGCCTTGCGCACGCCCTTGCCGCCATAACGGGCCTTGTCGCCGTCGCGAAGCTCGACGGCCTCATGCTCGCCGGTCGAAGCGCCGGAGGGAACCGACGAGGTCGCCACCGTGCCGTCGTCGAGACCGACAACGACCCTGACGGTCGGATTGCCGCGCGAATCGAGAATTTCAAGCGCCTGAACGTGTGAGATTTTCGGCATTGCCATTTCCTCTGATTTCCAAGCTATGTTGCCACATTTTCCTCGAGAAGCCACTGCGACAAAACGCTCCCCGAGAACCGGAACGAGTCAAGAAGCTCGCGCTTCGGCGCGCATTTCCATCTGCAAAGCAAAGACCTCGTGGTAGACGTCCTGTCCAAAGCTGGTGGACAAAGGCTCCCCTTTGGTGAGCCTGAACGTCCGACGTCCGTCAGCCTGCCGGTCGGCGCGCAAGAACAATGCAGTCTCGAGCCCACTCTCGTAGAGGCTGTGGGTGAAGTCGAACTGATGGCTGACGAACGCGACCTTGTGCGATTGCTCCAGGAGCACGGACACGATCTGCCGCGCGATTTCCGACCCCTCGCGCTCGTTGGTCGCGGCGAACGATTCGTTGAAGAGGATCAGCGAGCGGGGCGCCAGATTCTCGACGATCGCATCCATGCGGCTCAGTTCCTCGTCGAACTTGCCGCTCTTCATCGCCGCGTCCTCCTCGCGCTTGAAATGGGTGAAGAGCGCATTCGCGATATTGATCCGAAGATTCGCGGCCGGGGCGAACATGCCGCACTGCGTCATCAGCTGCGCGAGTCCGAGGCTCCTCAGGAACGTCGTCTTGCCGCCCTGATTTGCGCCCGTCACGATGATCAGGTCCTTGCCGTCCGCGGCGACGTCGTTGCCGACCGGGCGTTTGTTTGCGCTCAACGCGAGGCAGACGTCGTAGAGTTCCCGGCTCGACAGGCTGAGGGCGCCGGCTTCGCTCACCTCGGGAAAGATGAAGGGAGTTTGCAGTTCGAGAAGCCGTTCATGAAGATTGAGACAACCGATGTAGAACGCCAATTCGGTTAGAAGCATGTCAAAGAAGCTTGCGATATGCTCGGCGCTCTTGGCGAGGGCGTCGGCCGCCAGGCCAAGACCCCGGTCCCTCAGCTCCGACATCGCACGGGCGCCAGCCTCGTCCCTCGGAGCGAGGTAAAGCGGATAGCCGACGGGTCCTTGCTCGAACAGACTCTGAAAGGCGCGGACGAACCAGTTGCCCGGCTCCCTGAGCGGGCGCCGCAAGACGTAGTTCACGGCCTTGAGGCCTTTCCCCAACTCCGCGCTGACGAGAACGCCGTCGCGGACTTTTAGTCGGCTGAGTTGCCTGTCGAGCAGCGCGAAATAGTCGTCGTCGAGTTCCCGGGCAAGCGTCGTGAACAGCCTCGAGAAAGCCTCGGATCGAAATTCGGCGGCGTAGCGGTCGACCAGCCTCCGCACACGCTTCAGCACGTCGATGAAGACGATCATCCGCTCGACCGAGGTATCGAGCAGCCCCGACGGGTACTCGCGAAACCGGGACCATATCTTCCTCTGCCGCTGGAGCGACTCTTCCGCGAGACTATAAAGCTGGCGGACGACGTCCGGGCTGCGCAGGCAGTCCTTCAACGCCTCCTGTCGATAGCGGATCGTCGCGATGTCGTTGGACGTCGCGGCCAAAATGGCCTTCTTCGCCACGTCGAGAATGCGCTCGTCCCCGACCGCCATGGCCGAGAACAGCATCGCGAGTTCCAGATCCCGACAGAGATCGACCTCGTTCAGCGGAAGGGGGCGCTTGCGATCGAAATCACGATCCCGCTGCATCAGGCAGGCTTTCATGGCCTGAGCCGTTCCCGCAGTTGGACGGAGGTGAGGCGATATTTCTCCGCGACCGAGATCGCATAGGCCAGCCCATCGGGCGGGCGGCGGGTGATCTTGAAGGTGCGCTGCGTCACATCTCCCGGCTTGACGTTGCTCGCCATGCTCACGGTCGTGGCGTTGAGCGTCGCCAGCTCGTCGATGAACGTGACGCACAGGCAGAGCGCGTCTAGGGCGACGATCCTTGTGAGAATTTCCGTACTGAGAAAGATCGCGTCGCGCAGGCTGGTCGAGTTGAAGACCTCGTTCAGAATGATGATCGAACGGGACGTCGCCAAGGACAAAGTCTCGTGCAAACGATAAAGGTCGTCGTGCAGCTTTCCGCGCAGATTGAGGATGTCCTCCTCCTTCTCGAAATGCGTGAACATCCGATCGAAGAGGAACAGCCTCGCGCTCGCAGCGGGAACAGGACAACCGAGCGCGGCGAGATAATGCAACTGGCCGAACGTCCTGGCGAATGTGGTCTTTCCGCCCTGATTGGGTCCGGAGACGATGACGATCCGCTCCCGTCCATGAAGGAAATAATCGTTGGCGACGATCTTGTGGTCCGAGTCGAGGAAATTCCAGGCGAGCGCCAAGTCGTAGCACCCGGAAACGCTCTCCTCCTTGCTCGCCGTCGACACCTTCGGGTAGCAGAACGGCAGGCCCGCGCCGCCCAACCGGCGCATATGCGCGAGGCAAGAGACGTAGAACTGGATTTCCCGGTCGAACCTGTCGACTACCGGATCCAGGAAGTCGCCGTTTCGCGCGACAAAGGCCGCGAGCTCCGCAAATGGCTCCGGGTACAGGCGGGCGACGCGTTCGAGAATGCCGGCCTCGATATGGTTCATCTGATCGAAGTCGCTGAACTTGAAAACGTGGTCGGCGGCCGCGCCCCGCTTGAACTTTTCAAAATCGTCCTGGACTTCGGCGCCGTAATCCGGCGCGCCGTCATACGCCGAGACGGTGATGACGCCGCCTTCGATCAACAGGCTGTAGCGGATGGAAGCGAGACTGGCCTTGATCGCTGTCGCATCGTTCATCAGGCGCTGAAACGTCGATGACGCGACATAGGCATCGAGATAGGCGGCGAAGCCGGCGAGGCCGGCCGAGCCCGGAGGAGACGCGCGCAAAGAGCAATGCAACCGCTCGACGGTGTTGCCGTAGAGTTCGATGGCGTCGAGAGACCAAGCCAGCTTCTGGTAGTTGTAGTACAATTTCGCCGCTTGGCCGACATGCTCTCGAACCGCCCGCATGCCATTCGCAAACCCGTTGACCGCGTCCAGCCGGGGCGGAGGCTCCAGATCCCGCATCACGTCCTGGCGGTACTCGACGGCTTCGACCGTTTTCAACGGTTGATAGAAGAACGGCGCCAGAATGTATTCCTGCTTGCTGGAGATGATCGAGGCGACGACCTGATCGAGATTGAGATCGGGGAGATATGCGGGCGGTCCGGCGGCCTCCCACACGTCCGGCAAGTCGTGCGTCGGCGAAAGGACGCTGCGAAAGGGGGCATCCGGGCGGTTTGGCGCCGAAAAGCCTTCGTCAATCACGAACGCGTCGTCCATCAGATGGTCGACGGACGCGGCTGACTGCCATTTTGCCTGGGTGGACATGGAAACCCCTTCGCTCGCCGAAATGACGCAGGAAGGAGTCATCAGCCCATGAGGGGCGCTTAAAGGCGAACTCCATCGCCTCAAGCCAAGCTAGCGCATGCCCGACTTTTGTCAACGCCGGTCGACTTCCGAACCTTCAATTCGACCGGCGGCGCGAAGCGCCGCGCCGGTGACGATCGCACCGGCGATGCTCATCACGAGCGCATAGGCGAAGCCTGCCTGCGGCGAAACCGTCGTCCATAACGCTCCGACAATGGCGCTCGAAACGAGATCGCCGACGCCGTTGGCCGCCGCGAGCACGCCAAACCCCGTGCTGCGCACTTCGACCGGCGCGAGGTCCGCCGCGATCGCGCGCTCGAGCGACTGCTGGAGCGCATAGCCTGCGCCGGCGAGAATGAAAACGAAGACGAGCGTCATCACCGAAGGCGCGGCGAGGATCAACAGCACATTCATGATCGCCGCGAGCGCGTAAGCCGCAAGAAGGAAGCCGCGCTTGCCGAACCGATCAGCCAGGACTCCGGCGGGATAAGCGCCGACGGCGTAGAGAAAATTGTGCAGCGCATAAAGCTGAATGGCGATCGCGCCCGCGCCCTGACCATGGCTCGGAGTGAGCGACTGGACCGCGTAAAGGATCAGCATGGTGTGGGAGAAGTCGCCGCAGCCGAAAACAAACACGCCCGCCAGATAGCGGCGATAGGACGGGGGCAGCAGCCGAAGGGAGCCAATGAAGCTCGTACCCCTCAGGATCGGGTGCTCGCGCTCGCTGACGAGCGCGACAAGCGAAAGCGCCGCCAGAATGCCGGGAATTGCGGCCAGCCAGAAGATCAGGTTGAAGCCATGGCGGTCGCCGACGCCGCTCGACACGAGGCCGAGGATCGCCAAAGCCCCGAGGGGACCCGCGATCGCTCCGGCGGTGTCGGCCGCTTCGTCGAAGCCGAACGCCCGTCCGCGCGCGGCGGCGGGAACCGAGTTGGTCAACAGCGCGTCATGAAGCGGCGACCGCACTCCGCGCCCCGCCCATCCGAGAGCGCGCACCAGTAGGATCCACGGCCACCAGGCGAACAGCCCGTAAAGGCCGGTCGTGACGCCGGTAAGAAGGTAGCCCCCGGCCGCCCAGGGCTTGCGGCGCTCCACCCGATCGCCAAGCCATCCGCCGAACAATTTTGTGAAGCTCGACAGCGCGTCGGCTACGCCCTCGATCAGGCCAAGCGCCATGGCGGGGGCGCCGATCGCTGCGAGAAACAGCGGGAGGATCGACGTTCCCGCTTCATGGCCGAAGTCCGACAGGAACCGATTGACCGCCAGGCCGATCACGTTCCGGTTGAGCCAATGATCCGGCTTGGCCGCCTGCTGCTGGGTCACAATCCCTTCCCCGGGTTGGAGCCCTCAGTCCGCACTGAACCTAGCGCTCTCGAGGCCGGCGAGCGCGCCGGACAGCGCGGCGATCGATTGCTCCGCCTGCGCGACGAGAGTGGCGACTTCGGCCGATCTCGCGGAGCGCTTGGCGAGCGCGATTCTCATGACCTGCCCGGTTTCCTCGATCGCCTCGGAGAGCTGCTCCGCCAGCGACGACTCGAAGCGGCGGAATGCGTCCTCGATGTTCTGCCGAAGCGCCCAGTCGAGGTTCGCCACGTTGCGCAACGCCGCTCTGTCCGTGTCCGAGGCGATCTGGAGGCGCAGCCGCCTTTCGCGCAAGACGCGCGGCATGAAGCGAATCAGCGCAAGGGCGGAGGCGTCGATGATCGAGTTCGCCGGCGCGGGCGCGACCCAATAGGCCTCGCGCGCCAGTTCGAAGGCATGCTCGGCAGGCGGCAGGCTGACGGACATCTCCATGAGATCCACCGCCGATTGCCGCACCTGCGCAAGCAGGGCGCCTGCCTGCGCCTCGTGCTTCGCGAGCCTCGAAATCAGGTCGCCTCTCGCATGTTCGGTGGCGTCGCGCGCAGCCGCCTCGAAATGCCTTTCGAGCGCCTTGCCAAGTCGCTCGCGCACCTTGCGATCGTCGAAACCCGGCGGCGTCTCCTCTTTCACCATGGCCGCGAATTTCAACCGGGCTTGCTCCCAAATCCTATCCGTCAGCGCCGTGATTTCGGCGAGCAATCGACGGCGGTCCACCGCCATGAGGCCCGACAGATTCGCCCGTTCCGATTCAAAACGTGAGATGCCGCGCTCGAATTCGCCGATCTTCTCCATCAGGTCCTGCTCGGGCGTGACGAGAGCCTTGCAATCGAGCTGGCGGCGGTAGAGAAGCTGCCTCACAAGCGAAGTCGCCCGCGAGCGGCCCGTCGCGAACGCGATCGCCCTCTCTTCGCTCGTCAACTCGCTCGCGAGAGCCTGCTCGAGTTCGAGCACCCCGCTTGCCGCGAGCGCGGCTCCGTCTCCCGCTCGCTTGGCGAGGAGTCCGGCCTTCGCCGACACCGGGAAAATGCGGGGCGCCTGCCCCGGTCCGAGCTTCTCGAGCACGTTCGCCAGGAACGACATGGCAATGTCGCGCTCGTCCGAGGACAAGAGGTCGACCTTGTTGAGGGCGAAGTACAGCTTGGGCACCACACGCCGGACGTCGTCGAGATACCCAAGCTCGACCTCGGTGATCGGAGGATCCGGCGAGAGGACGAATATGCCGACGTCGCAATCGCTTAGGACGGCCTCCGCCGCGCGCGAATTGTGAAGAAAAGTCGATCCAACGCCCGGCGTGTCGACGAGGATCACCCGGTCGCTGAAGGTTGCGGAATTGACCGCGATCTCGACATTGCGGACCTGCTCCCGGTTTTTCGCATTCGTGGACTCTGCCACATACTGCGTGAGGATGGCCGGGAATTCCACAGCGTCCAGAGATTCGAGGGGCTTGCGCGAACCCTCGAACTCGATCCGAAGCGATGGCGCGCTCGCAACGTGCACGTAGGTCGGGATCGCGGTCACGGGAGTGATGCCGGTCGGCAGGAGCGGAACGCCGAGAAGCGCGTTCAGCAGCGTGCTTTTCCCGCGTTTGAACTGGCCGAGCATGGCCACACGCAGCCGCCCCTCCTCTGTCCGGACGAGCGCCTCGTCGAGCTTGGCCAATATCGCCTGCTCCGCCGGGCTCGGATCGGCGATCGACGTTTTGGCTGGAGCCAGGACGCCGGCCAGAGCGGCCACGCCGCCTCCCGTCGGCGGGCGCTCTTCGAGAGAGACGCTCATGTCCGTTTCAGGCCGGATCATGCTTGACGTCCTCGCCGTAAAGGAGGACCTGGACTTTCTCCAGAGTGACGAGCCCACCCGGCATCACAGCGTCGAGAACGGGCAGAAACGCCTTGATCTTGTCCTCGGTGTCGACGATCTCGATCACCAGCGGCAGGTTCTCAGCCACGTCGAGGATTCTGGTCGAGTGCAGCCTCGTCGAATGGCCGAAGCCCATTGGCCCCCGCAGGACCGTCGCCCCGGCGAGATGGGCTTCGCGCGCTTTCTGGACGATGACCTTGTACAGCGCACGGTGATGATATTTGGCGTTCTCGCCGATGAAGACGCGCAGGAGCATGGCGTCGCGCGGCATGGTCATCAATCAAAGGTCTCCTCGGCGGGTTCGCGCAGTTTCGGCGCGCCCGAACGGCGAGCGGCGGCGCGCCCAGTCTCCCTCACTCGTCGGCGCCCAAGACACCGAATTCTACCGCCGTCTTGACATAGAAGAGATGGACGTTCTCGGCCCTGAGCCGGTCGAACAGTTGGGTCGACTGTTCCGAAGTCACAGCGACAAGCACCTCGATGGGCTGATCGGAAAGCTCAAAGAAATGCGCCGAATGAACTCGACCGCCGCGGCTGAAGCTCTCGCCGCCTGAATGCAAGCTGGCGCCGCGAAGATCCAATTCGCCAACGAGGCCGAGAAGCCATTCGCCCATCGGCTTGCCTTTGTGGCGACGGTCTTGATGCGTAAAGAACGTGATCTGATATCCATTCATGGCGCTTTCCTCACAGCGACTTGAGCGCTTGCCAGGACGCAATGCCGGCGATGGTCATCGTCAGCGACCCGATGACATGAACGCCAATCGCTCCCGCCGCCCAAACAAACCGGCCCTCCTGCAGCAATGTGACCACTTCGGCCGAAAAAGTTGAGAACGTCGTGAGGCCGCCGCAAAAGCCGGTGATGATCAACAGCCGCCATTCAGGCGCCAAGTAAGGCGCTTGGGCGAGATAGGCGATTGCGAAGCCGATAATGTAACCTCCGATCAGATTCGCGGCCAATGTTCCTGGCGGCAGAACGGGGAAGAAGCTGTTGAGGCGTACGCCAAGCTGCCAGCGCAGAAGCGCGCCGGATGAGGCGCCGACGGAAATCGCGAACACAGGGCTCCATGCCATCTCGACTGGGTCTTTCGCATGCTGTGGACAGGCTTCCTGTCTGAGATTGGAATGCGCCGCTATTTCACGACGAGAACGGGGCATGCCGCGAGGTGAATAATCCGATCCGCCCGGCTGCCGATCAGCTTTGTATATAAGCCTGAATGTCCGACCGCGCCGATGACGAGGAGATCCGCTGGGATTTCCCGTGCGAGTTCGACGATCACGCGCACTGGGTGGCCGACCAGGACGTGAGTCTTGATTTCCAGTTGGCTCTGAGCGGCGATCGTCTGGGCGCGCTGAATCACCGAGTGGAACCTTCGGCCCGACACCAGGGTGGTCTCGCGAATCTCCTCGATGAATTCAGGTTGGGCGGGAACCTCCTCGACGCACACCATGTGGAGGGTGGAATTGTTCTGTTTTGCCATCGCGACGGCCAATTTCAATGCGCTGAAGGCGTGGTCCGAACCATCGTTGGCATGCAAGATCGTATCGAACATCAGTTCTTTCCCCGTTATTCTTGCGCAACCGTTGACGGCCGTGGTGAGGCTGCTTCTCTTGTTTTGGCAGCGCCTTGTTCGCTTCTCGGCAGCAAATGATGCGGCAGGTAAAAGGCGTTTGCAATGACGGTCGGGATCACCGCGCTCGCGATCACAGTGGCGACCAGCGCCGAATACTGGCCCTGATTGATGATGCCGTGGGACAGGCCGAACAGGGACGATATCGTTCCGAAGGTCAGCCCGGTCGACATGAGCAGCGTCGTGTACATCGCCTCCTTGTTCGGCGCCTTGAAAAACTTGGTCACGGGGTAGACGCCGACAATCTTCGTGGCGATCTTGACCACAAGAAAGAAGACGAACGCGGCGGGCGCGGTGATGAGCGCAGGGATCGACACGAACGAGCCCGCGCGAATGAAATAGAACGGCGTCAGGAGCCCGAACGTCAGAGTCCTGAGACGGCGCACCAGGGCGTGGTCCTTGCCGACCGTGCCGGCAAGAACCATGCCGATCAGATAAGCCGGAAGCACGGCTTCGCTGTCCGCCCAGCTCGCCAGCGCACCCATCCCCAGCAAGCAAAGAAGGAGAAACTTCGCTTCCAGTTCGGAGGGCCGGTTCCCGTAGAGGCGGAAAAATCTCGGCGTGAGCCACGGCAGGACGACGAAGACGAGAACCCCCGCTCCCACGAAGATCAGCGTCCTGACCGTGAAGGGCGCAAAAATCAGGCCGAGCGCCACGACAGTGCCAAGGTCGGTGATGAAGCAGGCGGCGAGGACAGTTTTTCCGTAGTCGGTTGCGTTGAAGCCATATTCCAGCATCACGGCGTACACGACCGCGACCGACGTCGTCGACATGGCGACCCCGGCAAGCCAGCTCGGCATTATCTCCCATCCGAGCAGGAAATGGGCCCCGGCGGCGCATCCCAGGAAAGGGGCGAGGAAACTGACGAATCCAATCGCTCCCGCCTCTTTCCACTTGAGCTTGAAAACCACAGGGTCGAGTTCCGCGCCGGCGAGAAAGGTCAGCACGATCGCGCCAAGACCGGAGAGGAATTTGATCCAGGACTCATCTGTCCCGAGCATGGCCGACCCGACCGCCGCGCCGATAATCAACTGCGCGATCGTTCCGACGACAATTTCGGACAACGCCGAGGATATGCGCAGCCAGATCGAAAGCAGGGTCGCGATCAAGGCGAGGCCCAGCCACAGGGCCGCGAGAGCCCAAATGCCCGTCATTGTCCGCTCCAACGGCTCGAGAAGGTCGACCAAATGCGTCGCGGTTCGTCACGCGGCGGCAGCGCAGGCGCCAAGCCCTTGACCGATAATCCCCAGGGAAAACTCAGCACATTGCAGAAGATCGTGTAGAGGATGAATTGCTTCATCGCCGAGGCCCATTTCAGGAGCGCCAGCAGAGGTCCCGAATACTCGAGGATCCGTCCCTCTTCGATCATGTACACCTCGATATGGGTGCACGAGTGGATCGGCATGCGGTCGGTTTGGACCAGCAGCAGAATGAAGAACGCCGCGACGAGGAAGAGGTGCGCCGGGCTCCAGTAGACCGGCCAGCTCGACACGAGCAGATGATTGACGACGAACGGCAGCATCGCCTTCGCCAGCAGCGTGATGCCGACGAACACGACGATCAGGGTCGGTTCGGCGAGGATGGAGACCATCACGGCCCGGCTCGAGCCGATCCCGCCGTAGGCGCTCGACGAATCGAGGCCGGCCAGGATGATCATGAACGATCCGAGCGTCAGGATGAGACCGCCGCCCAGGATGTCGCCCATGTCGGACTCCGGCAGCGGAAAATAAGTCAGCACCGGGATCAGGATCGGCACCGTGAGCATGCAAGTGAACGCCACGAAAGGCGTGACCCAGAACAGCCACGACGCCGCTTCCGGCGCAACGACGTCCTTGTGGAACAGCTTCCACAGGTCGCGATAGGGTTGAAAAACGCCGGGCCCCTGCCCGCGTTGCACGCGCTCTTCGAATTGCAGGATGACGCCCTGGATCAGGGGCGTCAGCGCCAGCACCGTCAGGACCTGCGCGACCTGGAGCAGGATTCGCGCGCGCTCACCGCCGCGGCTCCCGGTCTTGCCGCAACGACGACCGGCGGCCCTGATACGAGCACGCTTGTTCACTTCGCGGGAACCGCCTTGGACTTCGCACGCACGCTCCTTCCTACGTCCGTGGACGTGCAGGAAGGAGTCATCAGCCCCAAAGGCGGTTATAAGGCGAACTCCATCGCCTACGCGGGGAGGATGGCGCTGTGGTCTCGGCTTGTCAATGGCGGCGCCATAATACATGTATATGACGTATTAATATCGTCGGGCAAGCCCGAATCCGGCCCTCGGAGCCGGATCGTCGGCGCGACGCTAAGCGGGGTCGCAAGCCGCTGAAATCGTTGAGGCGCTCCGCTAAATTGGCGCTAATGCGGCGACTGCGCTGATTTTGTCGACCTCGGCGCGGGGGCCAGTCCGAACCGCAGGCAAGCAGCCTGGCCCTCGCCAGACGCGCAGCCGGCGTATAATCATCTTCGAGGAGTCCCTGCCTGATGAACAAGCCGTCCCGCATCACCGAACCGCATCGCCTCGACATCGCCCATCGCCCCCGCCGCAACCGCAAGGCGGAATGGGCGCGGCGGCTCGTGTCGGAAAATGTCCTGACGACGAACGACCTCATCTGGCCGCTCTTTCTGATCGAGGGAAAGAAGCAGCGCGTCCCCGTCGCCGCAATGCCGGGCGTCGAGCGGCTCAGCGTGGACGAAGCGGTGCGCGAGGCCGAACGGGCGGCGAAACTCGGCATCCCCGCAATCGCTTTCTTCCCCTACACCGAGCCCCATCTCAAGGACGAGCACGGCAGCGAAGCGTTCAACGAAAGCAACCTCGTCTGCAAGGCCTGCCGGGCGATCAAGAAGGAGTTCCCCGGGATCGGCCTCGTGACCGACGTGGCGCTCGATCCCTACACCAGCCACGGACACGACGGCCTCGTCCATGAGCGGGACGGCGACGTCCGCATCCTCAACGACGAGACGGTCAGCGCGCTGGTGCGCCAGTCGCTGAACCAGGCGCGCGCCGGGGCCGACGTCATCGCCCCCTCCGACATGATGGACGGGAGGGTCGGCGCCATCCGCGAGGCGCTCGACGAGGAGGGGTTCCTCGACGTGCAGATCCTGGCTTACGCGGCGAAATACGCCTCCGCCTTCTACGGGCCGTTCCGCGATGCGCTCGGCTCAGCGGCAGCGCTCAAGGGCGACAAGCGCACCTACCAGATGGACCCGGCCAACAGCGACGAGGCTTTGCGCGAGGTCGCGCTCGATCTCGACGAGGGAGCCGACATGGTGATGGTGAAACCCGGCATGCCCTATCTCGACATCATCCGCCGGGTGAAGGACGAATTCGGCGCGCCGACCTTCGCCTATCAGGTCAGCGGCGAATACTCGATGATCATGGCAGCCGCCTTGAATGGCTGGTTCGACGGCGACAAGGCGATGATGGAGAGCCTGATCGCCTTCAAGCGCGCCGGCGCCGACGGGGTGCTGACCTATTTCGCGCCGCGGGCGGCGGAGAGGCTCAAGAGGGGGTGAAGCTCGCTGGGACCTGCGTGCAACATTTCGACAAAAACCGCTACAGCAGCCCGAGCCCGGCGAGCTCGCGCCGCATCGCTTCCGGCATCTCGGCGAAACCCGGCTGGGTTTCGTCGAGATCGGGCGCGAGTTCGCCCTCGTAGTAGCGCCATCCCTGGAAGGCGCGCATGGGCCGCGGCGCGACCGCAACGACCGCGCCGTCGAGCCACAATTTGCAGCGGCCGATTCCGTCGGAATCGACAAACGGCTCGATGGCGAGGATTGTCTGCCGGGCAGCGATCTGGCCCTTGATGACCCAGTAGAGCGAGCCGCCATCGGTAATCTCCGCCGCGCGCTTCGGCGCCATGCGGGTGACGTGGGCGTGGCGGAGCGGCCGGCCGCGGCGCTTCGCCTCCACCATCCGCGCCGCCATCCATTGCCTGAGGTCGTCGAGCGAATCTGCGCCGACGCAAAGTTTGACGAGATGCAGAGTCATGAGTTGATCATAGCAGCGCACCGCGGCGCGACCGAGCGCGCTCCAGCCGATATCCACCGTCTCGCCTAAACGACCCTTCCCACGACCTCGTTAATTTCATGAACGACCTGATGTGAGGCGCCCTCGACGTCCGGTCGAGGAGGCTGCCCGGGTTATCCTCGACAACGTAGGGTGCCGGTAGGGTGAACTGCGGTATGCTGGTTCTGATCCGCCGCGAAGCGAACGAACCGAGCAACAGAAACACCGACGACGAGCACGGGCCGCCGTTGTAGAAGAAGGTGACTGGGCGGACTGAAGGCGCTACATCATCCGCGGTGAAAGCCACGTAGAATATCTTGGCCGTGGGCCGTGGGCCGCAAGCCCGATGAGCCAGTTCCGTCGGTCGAAGCGATGAGTCAAGACTGCGCGTTAATTCTACTGAGTCACGACCCGATTTTGCGGATTCGCCGAGTGTAAGGCTTTGATATTCTGCCGATTTGTTTTGTTGGCGGAGGCGGCGAAGGTGGACGGGGCGAGGTGGGAGAGCGAGGCGCGGTTTGCGGCTTACGTGGACAGTCTGGCGGGCGTGCTCGGGCACGCGGACCGAGCGGGCCCTTTGATGGATTATTGCACCGGTTTGCTGATGCCCTGCGAGCGCAAGAGCGTCGAGCCGATTGCGTCGATGGTGTCTCCGGCGCGCGCTGCGGCGACGCATCAGTCTTTGTTGCACTTCGTTGGGCAGTCGGGGTGGTCGGACGAGGCGATGCTGGCGAAGGTTCGCGAACTTGCGGCGCCGGCATTTGCGGCGCAAGGAGGCGTCGAAGCCTGGATCGTCGACGATACGGGGTTTCAGAAGAAGGGTTTGCACTCGGTTGGCGTGGCGCGTCAATATTGCGGGCGGCTGGGCAAGACGGACAACTGTCAGATCGCGGTGACGCTCTCGATCGCCAATCATCATGCGAGCCTGCCGATCGCCTATCGGCTCTATCTGCCCGAAATCTGGGCGAACGACGCCGAACGTCGAGAAAAGGCGCACGTCCCCGAGGACGTGGAGTTCAGGACCAAGCCGCAGATCGCGCTCGCCCAGATCGAGGCCGCCCTGAAGGGCGGCGTGGCCAGGGGCGTCGTGCTGACCGACGCCGCCTACGGCTGCGACGGAGACTTCCGCGCCGGCGTCACCGCGCTGGGACTGCCCTATGCGGTGGGCGTGCAATCGACGCTGTCGGTCTGGCCTCCCGGAGAAGAGCCATTGCCGCCCAAACCCTGGAGCGGCCGGGGGCGCAAGCCTTCGCGCCTACGACACGATGCCGATCATCGGCCGGTCTCGGCCAAAGAGCTTGCGATGCGCCTGCCCGCCGAGGCCTGGAAAGACGTCGAGTGGCGCGAAGGCTCCAACCAGCCCTTGTCTTCGCGCTTCGCCGCCGCGCGGGTCAGGCCGGCCTCGCGCGACCACAAACTCGTGGCGCCGCACCCCGTCGAATGGCTCGTCATCGAATGGCCGGAGGGCGAGGCGGAGCCGACCAAATACTGGCTCTCGACCTTGCCCGAGGACATTCCGCTCGCGGCTCTCGTCGACGTCATCAAGCTGCGCTGGCGCATCGAACGCGACTATGAGGAATTGAAGAGCGAACTCGGCCTGGCTCACTTCGAGGGGCGAGGCTGGCGGGGATTCCATCATCACGCCAGCCTCTGCATCGCAGCCTACGGGTTCCTGATCCTCGAGAGATCGGCTTTTCCCCCCTCAGCCCGCTGGCGCCGCGAAAAACCTGCCCTTTCCGGCCGTTGTCGATCTCCACGCGCCCCCGATCCGTCCCGAACGCCACGTGCCCAACTCGATCGCGACCATGCGCAAGCAATTGACGATCGCCCTGGCAAAATCCCTCCATCGATGCCCATGCTGCCAAGCCGTCGCAACGCCCACAATTCCCGAACAGGTTCGAGTGTCACAATCCCGAGGTGTCGATCACCTCCTGACGTTCGTCGACACGCATGGCGAGTCCGGCGATGATTGCGTGCAACCGGGGCGAGTTGGGCTCGCCTGACGCGGGCGCGGGGCGTCGTCGCCGCGCCCGGGAACGCCACGCGATATCAGGTCTACGCTCGGCAGCGCGCGGTTTGGGCTCATCCGGCCGGTTCCTGAGCCAGCGCCCGGATCCTTTGGCGGGCGTCGAGGAGGGTGGCCAGCGCTTCGGCCCCGCCGCCCAGACGAATGATCAGCTGGCGGGCGTGGCTGACCACCCGTCCGGGCAGGCCGATCAGATGGAAGCGCAGCGCCTTCATGCGTTTGGCCGCCCATCTCTCGCCCAGCGCGAGACGCTTCATCGCGGCGTTTAGATTGAACGCCAGGATCGTCAGCGCCCACCAGGCGGCGTTGGCGCCGAACAGCCCAGAGGGCATCTGTCCGCCGGCCAGGTCGGATTTCATCGCCGAATGGACTTCCTCGCTCTTGCCGCAACGCTCGCGCAACCACCAGATCACGCCGTCGCCCGGACCCTTGCGGTTGGTCACGAGGCCAAAGAGTTTGTGAACCCCCTTCTGGCCAAAGGCCTGCGTTGGAAACGGCAGCTTCGCCTCGTCGCCCAGCGCCAGTTGGCGTGAGCCTCTCGCGGATCGCGAGAAAGCGGTAATCGGCGCGGTTGCGGCTGTGTCCGGCCCAATTGGGCACGTAGACGACCTCGGCCCATTCTTGATCGGTGTGCTGCGGCTGGCCGTCCGTTTTGCGGATCAGCGGCTTCCATGCGCTCTCCGGCGTCGTCCGCACAGCCGCGCGGAAAGCCTCGGTCACGTCGGCGCCGATCGCGAACTCGATCACGCCAAAGCGCGGGTCTTTGCCCTCGCCGCAATAGAGCAGCAGCTCTTCCTGATAGCCCGCCGTGTCCGAACGCAACGAGACTGTCCTCACGCTGTCCGGAAGATGGCGCAGGCTCTCTTGCAGGACGCGCAATTGCTCGTGTCCGGCGGGCACGTTGCCGTCGCGGAACTCCGAATAGAGCATCGCGCCCTGCTCCGCCCACCAGCAGTTCAGCGGCTGATACGCCTTGAACTTCTTGTAGCAAAACAGCGCCTCGCGCTTGTGCGTCTCAATCAGCGTCGCGTCCATGTCCAGCGTCGCCGTGGCCGCGGGCTGACGCTGCTGCAGAAAGTCCAGCAGCGCTTGATTCACCCGCCATAGACCGCGCAGTTCCTGCGTCACCGCCGGAATGAACGCCGTCCCCGCGACCGCCTTGGGCGAGGCTGGATCATCGAACCGTTCCAGCCAGCCCGACAGCGCCGACGGCGAGGGCGTCGCCCGCTCGCGCGCCCGCCGCCAGCGGCTTTTCAGCGACCGCCGGTCGGCGCGCGAAAGCAAATCCTTCTCGATCGCCCGCAGGATCGCCGAAAAGCCGCCGTCGCGCTCCAACCGTTCGATGTCTTCCACGCAGTCGCCGCCGGACAGATTCAGGAAAATCACCGCCAGAACCATCTGGATGTCGAGCCAGCCTTGGCCGCCGGCCGCCCGAACATGCCGCTGGATCGCCCCGCCCAGCCCGCAGGCCTTGATCAGGTCAAGATACAACGGAAGCCCGGCCAGCGACGTCAATCCATGGCTGGACGAATCGGCCTCATACTGGAAATCGAGCAGCCCCTGTGCCAGCATCGCGCACCCCGTTGGTGATGGTCCTTGAGTCGCAAACCAAGTCTATCTCCCTGATTCTTCAGGGCCAACGGGGAACTTGAATTTTCTTGATGCGGAATTCAGGCCGCGGCGGAACTTCAGCCAACGCTTGTGACACAGTAGAATTAAGGGGACGGCCAGAAACAGGTGAATTGGGGTTGGGATTTTACCGGCTCGACCACCGCCTGCTGGGCGTTGCGCCCGGGGCAGTAGGCATAGAGTTCCGAGGGAAGGTCGGCCTCGAAGATCGGTTCCAGCACCAGCATCGCGCCGTCATGCAGACCCGATCCCGCAAGGTTGAGATGCCCAGCGGCCTGAGTTTGCCGTTGGCCTTCGGTATGTACACGCGTCTGATTGCGTCCGGTCGGTAAGTCTCCTGCCTGAGCGCAAGCGCCAGTTCGCCCAGCCATCGCTCGACCCCGTACGCCTCGACGGTCTCGAAGTCCTGACGGTCCACGCCCGGCGCGCCCTTGTTGCAGCGGCACTGAGCGTAGGCGTGTGCCAGAATGTCTTCGCGGCTGATCTCAGAGCTGGTCCCGTTTGTCTGCACAGGCTTCCGCGAATGTTAAGTGGACTGCTGCCGCGTTGGTCCTTTGCGATTTCGCGCGCTGGGCGTGACGGAGGGAGGGCGTAGCCCGACCAGAGACACGTCCAGCGCGCGGCGGAAAACTCATGCCGTCGCTGCGAGGGGCGACGGGGTGAAGTAGGCCTCGTCCGGCGTCTTCCGGTCAAGGCTCGAATGAGGGCGTTGACGATTGTAAAAGTCGAGATACCGGCTCAGCGAAGCGCGCGCCTCGGCGACGGTGTCGTAGGCGTTGAGGTAGACCTCCTCGTACTTCACCGATCTCCAGAGCCGCTCGACGAACACGTTGTCGCGCCAGGAGCCCTTGCCGTCCATGCTGATGGCGATCCCGTTCTTCTCGAGGATGCCGGTAAACGCCTCGCTGGTGAACTGACTGCCCTGGTCGCTGTTGAAAATCTCAGGCTTGCCGTGATTGCCGATGGCCTCCTCGAGAGCCTCGACGCAGAAGCCGGCCTCCATCGTGATCGACACCCGATGCGAAAGCACGCGCCGGGTGAACCAGTCGACGACGGCGACGAGGTAGACGAAGCCGCGCGCCATCGGGATATAGGTGATGTCCGTCGCCCAGACCTGGTTCGGCCGCTCGACCGTCACGCCCCGCAGCAGATACGGGTAGATCTTGTGGCCGGGCGCGGGTTTGCTGGTGTTCGGACGGCGATAGATCGCCGCGATTCCCATCCGCTTCATCAGGGTCGCGACATGCCGGCGGCCGACCGCAAGGCCCTCGCGGCCGAGAAAATCGCGCAGCATGCGGGCGCCCGCGAACGGACGCTCCAGATGCAGTTCGTCGATCCGCCGCATGAGGCGCAGGTCTTCGGCCGACACGGGACGAGGCTTGTAATAGACCGCGCCCCGGCTGACGTTCAAAACCTTCGCCTGGCGGGAAATCGGCAGATCGTGCGTTCTGTCGATCATCGCTTTGCGCTCAGCCAGCCCGCCTTGGTGAGCGCGCCTTCCATAAAATCGTTCTCCAGCGCCAGCTCTCCGATCTTCGCATGAAGGGCCTTCAAATCAACCGGCGTCGGCCCGGCCTCGACTCTGCCACGCCCGAAAACGCCGGCCGCGCCTTCGAGAAGCTGCCCCTTCCATTGCGTGATCTGATTGGGGTGGAAATCGAACTGCTGCGCCAGCTCGGCCAGCGCCTTTTCGCCCTTGATCGCGGCTAAAGCCACTTTCGCCTTGATGGCCGGTGTGTGGTTCCGACGGGTGCGCTTCGTCATCTGATCTCCTGATCCTCGGCCAATCTCGCCGTTGTCAGGCAGAAAATCCACTTATCGATCTGTCCAGATTTGCGGGGCCAGCTCTCTCGTAGAGAGCGTAGAAGCGATAGCCGGGTTCTGCCTTCGCTTTCGCGTGCAACGCCGTCTGCAGTTTCTGAACGCTGTCCGGAGTTGATAGGTTGCCCAATCTCCAGGTCCCTCACTACTTGTTGCGCCTGTCTTGAAACTTGTGCGGCCGGAATGATGGCTGACACTTTGGACCGGATACATGGTTGACACTTTTGGCCACTTACGTGTCCGGTTGTTGCTGTTGTTTCTGGTCCGCCTGTGGGCCCTGTGGGCAACGCGCGGCGTTGTCCACAAGTCCACAGGCGCGCCGCGGTTTCGACAGTTTACGTCGGCGCAGCCGGCCGGTCGGGTCGATGAATCCGAGTTCGACGTGGGCGTAGCGGACGAGCCATTCGCCCTCCTCGGTCTCCTCGACCGCCACCGGTTCGCCGATCAGCGCCTCGCTGACGAAAATCAGCTCGCCGCCCCATTTGATCCCGCCGTTCGACCGAACCCGGCGCACGGCGGCGCCGTCCGGATAGTCGGGCTGCCGCAGGGTGCGCGGATAGCTGCGCTCGGAGGCGCGATAGAGCGAAGCCGGCGTGGCGAAATCCAGGGCTTCATGCGGGCGCTCGTGGTTGTATTGGGCGCGGAAGTCGTCGAAGCGGCGCTGCTGATCGGCGAGCGTGGCCGCCGGAGGATTGGCCGTCTCCGCCTTGAGGGTGCGGTGCAGGCGCTCGAGGCGGCCGTTCTGCTGCGGCTTGCCCGGCTCGATCCGCTCCGGCTTGACGCCAAGCTTGATCCACCACACCGCAAGCTGCGACAAACCGCCAGCGCCGACCGAGGCGAACGGCGGTCCATTGTCCGAGCGGATCGTAAGCGGCAGCCCGAACTCGCAGAACGCCGCGTCGAACTCAGGCCGCACATGCGCCCCGTCCGTTCGCGTCACGGCCTGGCAGCGCAGGAAATAGCGGCTGCTCGCGTCGTTGAGCGTCAGCGGATCGCAGCGCTGCTTGTCGTCGGTCAGAAACCAGCCCTTGAAGTCGGCGCACCAGACGTCGTTGGGCGCCTCGACCGACTGCAACGGCGAGGAAAAGGGCGGACAGCGCCGGCGTGGCCGGCGCAATTGCGTCAGCCCTTCCTTGCGCAGCCAGTCGCCGATCGTGCTCCTGGCCGGCGCCGGCTCCTCCGAAAATCGCCCGCAAAGCTTCTGGCGCAGCTTCTTGGGACCCCAGGTGGGATGACGCTCGCGCAGCGCCAGAGCCGCCGCCACCAATTCCTCATCACGCGCCCGGCCATGGTGGACGGGCGCCCGGCTGCGCTCCTTCAGCCCCTCCGCGCCCTCAGCCCGATACCGCCCAAGCCATTTGTAGCCGGTCTGCCGGCTGATCCCGAACTCGGCGCAGATCTCGCTCATCACCGCCTCGTCCTCGCTCGCCGCAACAATAAATCGCATCCGTTCGTCCATCGCGCAGGTCTCACTCCAAGGCATCGGCGGGGCCCTCCTCGCCGTGCAATAGACCTGTCAACGATGTATCCGGTCCAATCTGTCAGCGATCTTACCGGATCGAACAAACTGAGGCCCCCCCCGGCGTTACCCGGATTCATCGGTACTACGAACCTCCCCGCCACCCCGGTTCCCGGACCATCTCTCACGGGCGTCCGGTTGGTCATCCCCGACCACGTCGTGGGACTTCCCGTGTTGCGCGCGCTTTCCTTGTGTACGTGCCGCCGCCAGTACCCCGGTGCAGCGACTGGGCATCGTCTTCGCTCGTCTCACCCAGCCGTATCAGCCTTCCCCGAAATTGCGGTCGGGTCGGCCTGCACATCGTCCTTTTCGAGGCTTGCTCGGCGTTCACTCGGGTTGCGGCGCGCACACTCGCGCCGTCACCTATATGTGACGCGCTGTACCGAAGGCTGCAGCCATTTCGTCACCTCCATGACTGCTCCGGTTGCTTCCGGCTGGAGCGTTCGCCGGGTGGGGCTCTCACCCACTGGAAAGCGCCGCCTTCTCGCGGCGCACGCAAATACCGACCATTCGCCGACGGCTCGGCGAACGGTCAAATCGACCAACGCACCGGTAGGTGGGACATCCTTGAGGCCGCTGGAGAAAGGTCTGGCGACCGAGGCTGCCCCATGTTCACCTTCCTCCCAAGCGCGAGCGCTGGCGGCGAGCCGCGTTACACTTGTGTCGGAATTTTCGGCGCGTCTTCGGGCGACACGAAGCTATTCGATCATGCGGCGAGGTCAATGATCTGATCGACTGGTTTCTCGGCGAGGCTCTGCCATCCGTCGACCTTGCGCATGGTGATCTGCCCCGAAGCGAGCAGCGCCCAGAACAGCATGGCCGCGGTTTCGGCGCAGGGCAGCACGGTCTGGGTCTTGATCCGGCGCTTGAACTCTTCGTGCAATCGCTCGATCGCGTTCGAGGTTCGGATCGACTTCCATTGGCTCGGCGGGAACCGCGTGAAGGTGAACAGCTTGTCGCCGGCTTCCTCCAAGCTGTCGGCGACGGCGCGGCATTTGAGGCGCCATTTGCGGATGAACGCCTTGCGCCGGGTCTCGACCTCGCCGCGCGTCGCGGCGTAGATCATGTCACGGTAGTCGTTCGAGATTTCCTCGTGCAGGCGCTCCGGCGCATGGGCGAGGAGATTGCGATGCTTGTGCACCGTGCAGCGTTGGACAGCCATGTCGGGCCACAGCGCCGCCAGCGTCTTTTCGAGGCCCGGCGCGCCGTCGACCACGACCAACTCCGGTGTTGGCAATCCGCGCCTGACGAGATCGTCGAGCAGCGCGCGCCAGGCCGCCTCGCTCTCACCGCCCATGCTCTTGATCGCCAGCAGCATCTTCTGGCCGTCGGCGCGCACGCCGAGCGCGACGAGCAGCGAAACCGAAGTCGCCTTTTTGTCGAGCCGGACACGCGCGACCGTGCCGTCGAGGATCAGCCGCACGATCGGCTCCTCGGCGAGCGAGCGCGCATTCCAGGCGTCCCAGTCGCCCTTCGTCTTGCGCCAGACCCGGCTGACCACGTCCTTGCCGACCGGCCCGGCAAAGACCGCGTTCAACGCACGCCGCACCCGGCGGGTGTTCGTCCCTGCAAGATAAGCCCCGGCGATCAAGGCGTCGGCGGCCCGGGTGCGGCGCTGGTAGGCGCGCAGCGAACCGCTCCGCCATTCGCGCGTCTTGCCGTCCTCGCCGGTCAACCGCGCGCGCGGCACGGCGATCCGAGTTTTGCCGAACGTGCCCGTCAGCGTCCGCTCGCGATGCCCGTGGCGCACCCCGACAAGCGACGGCGTCACCTCGTCCTCCCCCGCTCTGCGCCGGCCGTAGCGCGGACGCGACAACGCTTCGGAAAGTTCCTCCTCCAGCATCGTCTCGATAAAGCCGCGCACCCGGGCCCGGACCCCGTCCTCAATCGTGTCGAACCAATCATCGAAAAGCAAAGCTTCGGCAGCCGCAGCCGCCTCCTGCGTGGTATTCTTCGTCATGGCGTGGTCTCCGTTCCAGCGCTCCGACGCCGGAATCATGTGGGTTGAGCAACCCGGAGACTACGCCAACCCAATTCCAACCACCTCCGCGCCGGGACCTGATAGCTCACTCTGGTCGCACAGTTGTGGAGTGGGGCGTGATTTTCGAGCGTATTGTCAGCAAGGCCAATGACGTCATCATCGTCGCCGAATGCGCACCACACGACGGACGTTTTCGGATCGCTTACACGAACGAAGCGTTTAGCCGCGTCTTCGGCTGTTCGTCTGGGGAGGCCGTGGGTCACTCTCCGAGAATGCTGCAAGGACCCGATACCTGCCCAGCGACTGTTCAGGAGATCAGCAAGGCGATTCACCGGGGCGCGACGATTTGTCGCTGCTTGCTCAACTACACGAAGTGCGGCGATCGGGTCTGGGGTCGATCTCAATATTGTTCCACTCCCCAATCAGGAAGGCGGCATCGGCCATTTTGCCACGATCGAGCGGGTCGTTACGGCCGACGTCGAGCGCGAGGGCGCTCTCAAGGATCTTGCCCTGAAAGATCCCCTGACGGATCTTGGAAATCGGCGCTTTTTCGACACCGTCGTCGACTCCGGCCGGCCGACGCGCAAGGGTCGTGACTGGTTGGTCGGAATGGTCGGCCACGAATGAACGCACTGGGTTGCATATTCCGCCGAGTTGGATGTGCGACGCGGCATCGATCCTTTCGCGACGCGCGCTCGGCTAACGATCAGGGAAAGCAGGCGCTCGCGGTCAGCGGGACGCTGAGGTCCGCCAGCACCGCGGCGATCTGCAGCGTCACCGACCCGACGACCTGATGGCCACAAGCCGGAGTGGACGCGGTAAAGGTCGGGGCGCCGACCCCGTGGTAGAAACCCCGAGCGTAGGTTTGGGCTGCGGAGACGCTGCTGCACGTCCCGGAGTTGACCGAATAGCATCGCGCGCCCCGCTCAGCGGCGTCCTGCAGACTGACATTCGAATACAAGACGACGGACACGGACAGGCCGCCAAGCACGAGCGCGAGGAACGCTGGCATAACGAGGGCGAATTCCACCGCGGTCGCCGCCTGATTGCAGGCAAGGAACCGGCGCGCGCGTTCTCGGACCATCTTCTATTCCAGCCGCATCCAGCTTGTCCCCGTAACCGAGGACACGCCGCGAAGACCGATGACCGAGAAGCCGGGAAATATCGACGAATAGGCCGCCGTCACTGCGATCTGGATATAATCGCCCGGCGACGCTTTCGCATTGCCGGCCGCCGAACAATCTGTCGGCTTGCTCGACAGGCTTCCGACCGACTGCAACGCGCCGCTCGAATTGACGCAGTAATAGCCTTCCGCGGGATAGCCCGACGCGAGCGCCGCGCCTGACCCCAGCGGAGTGCTTTGAATGGCGCTGGTGAGCGCTGCGGTCAGGTTCGCGGCCGCGCCATTCGATGTGGTGCAATTTTGGGTAGCGGGCAACAGATTGGGAGCGTTGCACGACTTCCAGGCAATCTGCGCGCCGACTTGGGCCGCCTCCTGGACCTGCATGCTTCGGGATTGATAGAGGCCGAAATCGACTGCGTTGCCGAGGATCACAACGAGGAGCGTCAAGACAAAGGCGAACTCGATCGCCGCTGTTCCACGATCGTTCCGGACGAAGCCAGCGCGCAATTGGACTGCTAGTCGCTGGCGTCATTGAATCTGTGGTGTTTTTCTGAATCTCTGTCGCCGCGGTGCGGCGATGGAGGTGATTCGTGGTGGGCAGGGAGATCGCAGTCAAGAAGTACGTGGTGAGGTTGAGCGCCGAGGAGCGCGAACGGCTGGAGGCGATGACCTGCGCGGGCAAGCATCCGGCACAGTCGCTGACGAAGGCGCGCATCCTGCTGAAGGCGGACGTGTCGGAGGCGGGCGAAGGCTGGAGCGACAGCGCGATCTCGGCAGCGTTGGACACGAGCATCAACAATATTGGTCGCACCCGGCGACGACTTGTCGAGGAAGGGCTCGAGGCGGCGCTGAGCCGCAAATACAATGCGAACTCCGCCCGACCGCGGATTTTCGACGGGGCCGCCGAGGCGAAATTGATCGCCCTGACCTGCTCGCCGGCGCCCGAGGGATTCGCGCGTTGGAGTTTGCGCCTGCTCGAGGAGAAGGTCGTCGAATTGAACATTGTCGAGAAGGCCAGCGACAATACAATCGGAAGGACTCTAAAAAAAACGTCCTCAAGCCCCACCGCAATCGGCAATGGGTGATCCCGCCGGACGCCAACGCCGGCTTCGTCGCCGCGATGGAAGACGTGCTGGAAACTTACCAGAAACCGCGCGATCCCGATCGCCCTCTCGTCTGTCTGGATGAAACCTCCAAGCAGTTGATCGTCGAGACGCGCGCGCCGATCCCCGCCAAACCCGGACGAGCCGTCCGCCACGATTACGAATACGAGCGAAACGGCGTGGCCAACATATTCATGATGTTCGCGCCGCTGGAAGGTTGGCGCCAAGTGAAGGTCACCGACCGCCACGCCGCCGCCGATTACGCACAGGTGCTCAAGGAACTGTCCGACGTGCATTTTCCCGACGCCGAACAAATCAGACTGGTCCAAGACAATCTGAGCACGCATACGCCGGCCTCGCTCTACGCGACCTTCCCCGCCCCCGAAGCGCGCCGTCTCGCCAAGCGGTTCGAATGGCACTACACCCCCAAACATGGAAGCTGGCTCGACATGGCCGAATCCGAACTCGGCGTCCTGTCGAGCCAATGCCTCAGTCGCCGAATTCCAGACAAGCAGACCCTAAAACGAGAGGTCGCCGCTTGGCAGGACCATCGCAATAAGCATCACGCAAAGGCCGACTGGCAATTCACCACACACGACGGAGTTCGCTTCAATTGACGAGCCCTCCCCGGCCGGCGCTTTGCGGCTGACCAAGGCCTGCCATCGAGCACTGGGTGTCGTTGGCGAAAATCGACCCAGTGCCGTTAATCGTAATGTTGTCGACCACCATCGTGAAGCAGCTCTGCCCCTTGCTCGACTTGTTGACGGCGCCGCTCATGGTGACGCTCGAATGAGGCATGTAGACGAGACCGGTCAGGTTCCAGGTCGGGCTGTTTCCGGCGTAGGTGACGTTCACGTTGGTGGTGAGGCTGGGATTCTGGTAGATGGCGACGCCGCTCCAGGCGCCGGACGTCGGCGCGGCGATGTCCGCGGTTCCGCCTCCGGTCGGAATGTGCTGATAGCTCGCATTGTTGGACCCGCTGAAAACCACAGTCAGCGCGGAGCCGGACAGGGTATAGCCGTTCGTGTCGAGTTGGCCGTTTTCAATGACCAGCACCGTATTGTTGATTGTCGTGTTCCCTACGAGTTGCTGGTCCCCGCAGACCACCTTGACGCTGGGAAGCGTGAGATATGAGCCGGACCATTGGTTGGCGGCGGGAAGCGCGGGGTCTTTCTTCTTCGCCGGCTCCTGCGGGTACGAGCCGCCGCAAGAATCCGCCGGGATCTTCGCGGCGAGCCCTGAATAAGGGTCCGCGACCGCCGGAACGCCGGACAATTGCGTGTTGCCGCAGCCGTTGTTGGCCCCGTGCGCCTCGCCGAAGGTCGCGTTCAGATTGTGACCGTTGCAGGTGGCGGTCGTGTTGGACATCACGTTGCAGCCCTGCATGTTCGCTTTCGGGGCGCCGTTGCTGGTGATGCCGGCGGCGCCGCTGGTCCCGAGCGCGAGAAGGCAAAAGGGCGCGCCGCCAGACTGCGTGGCGACGGCGCCCGCCGCGACGCTGGTCATCGGCTTGCTGTTGACGCTCGTCGTCCCCTGATAGCCGACCACCGCGGACAGGAATAAGGGCACCTTGTCGGAAATCGACACCGAATAGCAATTGGACGTGCAGCCTGCGGCCGACGCCGGGTTACTGACCGTCACCGCGATGTTTCCGCTGCCGTTGACGAAACCGTATTGCGCCGCAACCGCCTGCGCCACAGCGACGAAGTTCGTTCCGCCCTCCATGCCGGCGGCGATGGCGGCCGAGTCGGCGGCGTTTTGCATCGCGCGCTGATGCAATTGCCAATAGGATGCCTCAACGGCGAGTCCCGCCACGCCAAGGATGATCGGGCTCACCGTGGCGAACATGACCAAGACCGCGCCGCGCTGATCGTCGAAAATCGTGCGCAACCGCGGAATTCCAACACGCTTCGGCTCAGCCCTGAGCCGTGTGAATTTCGGACCTTGCAAGCACCTCATAAGACACATCCATGAACCGCCGGAACTGGACCCTCCGTGCAGCCGTAGCGGTCGGCGGAAATAGCCCCCACGCCAGTTCTTGACAACGGTTTCACAGGATAGGAGCGCAGTTATCATCACGTGGGACAGATTACAGGACGCGAGTTAACAGAGTTGACAAAAACTCGCGGCGATTGAGGTTAAGCAAAAGGGCTTCATCGTGTCTGGCGGGATCACCCGCAATCCGGAATGACCGCAATACGTCGAGTGTGCAGCGACTGGGCATCGTCTTCGCTCGTCTCACCCAGCCGTATCAGCCTTCCCCGAAATTGCGGTCGGGTCGGCCTGCACATCGTCCTTTTCGAGGCTTGCTCGGCGTTCACTCGGTTGCGGCGCGCACACTCGCGCCGTCACCTATATGTGACGCGCTGTACCGAAGGCTGCAGCCATTTCGTCACCTCCATGACTGCTCCGGTCGCTTCCGGCTGGAGCATTCGCCGGGTGGGGCTCTCACCCACTGGAAAGCGCCGCCTTCTCGCGGCGCACACAAATACCGACCATTCGCCGACGGCTCGGCGAACGGTCAAATCGACCAACGCACGGTAGGGGACATCCTTGAGGCCGCTGGAGAAAGGTCTGGCGACCGAGGCTGCCCCATGTTCACCTTCCTCCCAAGCGCGAGCGCGGCGGCGAGCCGCGTACACTTGTGTCGGAATTTTCGGCGCGTCGGGCGACACGAAGCTATTCGATCTGCGCGAGGTCAATGATCTGATCGACGGTTTCTCGGCGAGGCTCTGCCATCCGTCGACCTTGCGCATGGTGATCTGCCCCGAAGCAGCAGCGCCCAGAACAGCATGGCCGCGTTCGGCGCAGGGCAGCACGGTCTGGGTCTTGATCCGGCGCTTGAACTCTTCGTGCAATCGCTCGATCGCGTTCGAGGTTCGGATCGACTTCCATTGGCTCGGCGGGAACCGCGTGAAGTGAACAGCTTATCGCCGGCTTCCTCCAAGCTGTCGGCGACGGCGCGGATTGAGGCGCCATTTGCGGATGAACGCCTTGCGCCGCGTCTCGACCTCGCCGCGCGTCGCGGCGTAGATCATGTCAGGTAGTCGTTCGAGATTCCTCGTGCAGGCGCTCCGGCGCATGGGCGAGGAGATTGCGATGCTTGTGCACCGTGCAGCGTTGGACAGCCATGTCGGGCCACAGCGCCGCCAGCGTCTTTCGAGGCCCGGCGCGCCGTCGACCACGACCAACTCCGGTGTTGGCAATCCGCGCCTGACGAGATCGTCGAGCAGCGCGCGCCAGGCCGCCTCGCTCTCACCGCCCATGCTCTTGATCGCCAGCAGCATCTTCTGGCCGTCGGCGCGCACGCCGAGCGCGACGAGCAGCGAAACCGAAGTCGCCTTTTTGTCGAGCCGGACACGCGCGACCGTGCCGTCGAGGATCAGCCGCACGATCGGCTCCTCGGCGAGCGAGCGCGCATTCCAGGCGTCCCAGTCGCCCTTCGTCTTGCGCCAGACCCGGCTGACCACGTCCTTGCCGACCGGCCCGGCAAACACCGCGTTCAACGCGCGCCGCACCCGGCGGGTGTTGGTCCCTGCGAGATAAGCCCCGGCGATCAAGGCGTCGGCGGCCCGGGTGCGGCGCTGGTAGGCGCGCAGCGAACCGCTCCGCCATTCGCGCGTCTTGCCGTCGTCACCCATCAGCCGAGCGCGCGGAACGGCGATCCGCGTCGAGTCCGGTCGTCCGATCTGCGTTGCCGAAACTTGGGCGCCGACGTCCTCCGGGGCGCGAAGGCGCTTGACGGCGCCTGCGTCTGCGCCGACGATTGTGTTCTACGCCCCAATCAAGGGGGCGATAGGAGAAAGCCATGGCCAAAGGCGAACAGCACGGCAACAAGGAAGCCAAGAAGCCGAAGTCGGACAAGCCGAAGAGCGGCGGCTCGGCCTACAAGCAGTCGCAGGGCAAGGGCGGACAATCCCTGGTTCCGCCGACCGGCAAAAAGGGCTGACGCCTTCGGCCGGGCGCCTCCCCGGCTGCTGGTTCATCCGTCTTCGCTAGCCAAAAACGGCCCGAGTCGCCCCGGATCGGCCGCCGCTTCATGCCGATCATGATTGGTCGGCCGATTGTCGCCAGTCGGCGGAGCTCTTTTTGTTCGCCGCATCCCGTCCAGCCCCTTCGCGCCGCCTGCGCGGCTTCGAACAGAGGGCGATCAGCGCCGCCCCGACCTCCATTAACCAGCATTCAGAATTGGACGGCGCCCGCGCCGCCGGCGGATTGACTTGAACATAACTGGAACATAACATGATCATGTCATGATCTTCCCTTAGGAGTCCCGCTATGCGTCAAGCCGCCATGTTCACTCTCCTCGACGTCGCCGAACTCGTTTCCCTCGCCGCATTCGTCGCCATGATCGGTCTCGCGGCGCGTGCTTTCGGCGCCTGAGGTCGAGCGCGAGGCCTGCTCGACCCTTGGACAGCGGGTCATGAGGCTGCTACCGGGGCCGGCGCGCGTCTTTCCTGTGGGGATGGCGCCGAACCCCGTGAGCCTGAACCATGACCCCCGCCGCCCGCGTCGCCGCCGCGATCGAAGTTCTCTCCGATATCGAGGCCCGCCGCCGTCCCGCCGCCGACGCGGTCAAGGACTGGGGCCTTGCCCACCGCTTCGCCGGTTCGGGCGACCGGGCGGCGATCTCGGCCCTCGTCTATGACGCATTGCGCCGCAAGCTGTCGTCCGCCTGGCTGATGGGGGAAGCCACGCCCCGCGCCGAACTGATCGGCGCCCTGAGGCAGACCCGCGGCCGCGACGCCGACGCGATCGCCGCGCTGTTCTCCGGCGAGGGCCATGCGCCGGCGAAGCTCACCGAAGCCGAAAACGCCCGCCTCATGACCGCCGATCTTTCGGGGGCGCCCGCTTACGTGGCAGGCGATTTTCCCGAATGGCTCGCGCCGCATTTCGAGGCGAGCTTCGGCCCGGCCGCCGCCGACGAGGGCCGCGCGCTCGCCGAGCGCGCTCCGGTCGACCTGCGCGCGAATCTCCTGAAAACCAATCGTGACAAGGTCCTGGCCGCGCTCGCTCACCTTTCGCCGCAGCCGACGCCGATCTCGCCGGTCGGGCTCAGGATCGCCATCCGGGCGGACGGAAGAGGGCCGGCGCTGGCCGGCGAGCCGGCTTACGTCAAGGGCCTCGTCGAAGTGCAGGACGAGGGCTCCCAGCTTGCCGCCCTTCTCGCCGGGGCGAAGCCCGGCATGCAGGTCCTCGATCTCTGCGCCGGGGCCGGCGGCAAGACGCTGGCGCTCGCCGGCGTCATGAACAACCACGGCCAGATCTACGCGACCGACACCGACGGCCGGAGGCTCGCGCCGATTTTCGACCGGCTCGCCCGTTCCGGCGCGCGCAATGTCCAGGTGCGCGCGCCGCGCGGCGCCGCCGACGTGCTTTCCGACCTCGCCCGGCGCTGCGACCTCGTGCTGATCGACGCGCCCTGCACCGGTTCCGGCGCCTGGCGGCGCAATCCCGACGCCAAATGGCGGATCCGTCCCGGCGCGCTCGAGCAACGCATGAAAGACCAGGACGAAACGCTTGAAAACGCCTTTCGCTTCGTCAAGCCGGGCGGGCGGATCGTCTACGTCACCTGCTCGGTGCTGCGGCCCGAGAACGAGGACCGCGTCGCCGCCTTCCTCTCCCGCCACGACGACCTTTTGCCTGTCGACGCGGGAACCCAGGCGCGCGCCGCGGGTCTCGCTTCGCTGGCCGAACACGCCTCCCCCTTCGGCCCCGGCTTTCGCCTGAGCCCCCGCGCGACCGCCACCGATGGCTTCTATGTCGCGACGCTGACGAGAATGTGACGCCGAACCATTCCGCTGAATCCGCTCCCAGCCTGCTGTTGACCGGAGTACGTACCGGATATTGTCCTTGGATCCGACGCGGACCGCGTCGGATCCGCAAACCGCGTCCAGCCTCCCAAAAGGAAAGGGGCGCCCGAAGCCGGCCCCCGATCGTTTCGCCGCTTTTGCACCTCTCAACCGAAAGACTCCGCCGAAGTTCGGACTCTGAAGCGCGATGAGGTTCGCGGACGGGCCGTGCGGGATTCGGCGTCGTATCGCGATCGGTTCGCGCGCGCGGATCATTCCGCGGGCGTTCGACGTTCCTGTCGAAGCGATCTGCCCAGGACCTTGAAACGCGGAAACTGGAATAGCATGCGTCCGATTCTTTCCATTTGCGGGCGTTCCTTGCTCTCAATAAAGCCCAATTGCTGTTCTAGCTTGTCGATTAGAAACTATACCTGATCGATGAATCCGCAAACGGATGCTGGGTGGGCGCGCAGCACACAGGAGAGTGTCATGTGCGACTATTCGTTGGAGATGTATGGATCCCGTCCTGCGCGTGAGGGCGAACTCTATGTCACGACACGCTTTCCCAGCGGTTCTATCGGGTTTGCCGCCCCTGGCGATCCAAGAGTTCCGGTTTGCGTGCAATGCGACACCAAAGTCGTCCTGACCGACATCCCGTTCACGATGCAGGCGACCTATGGGATCGGATCGGAAGTCGAGACCATTTTCGCCCAGCGCGAAACCGGCCTCTATCGCGACGGCCTTCGCCTGAAGGACGGGCGGTTCGTCTCGTTGCAGGACCTTCAGCCGGGCGTCGGCGCCTATATCCCGAGCCTGCTCGAGCGCCAGGCCGCAAGGTGGGTACGGGCGACCGAAGCGGTCGACTGACGACCAGGCCGCTACAGTCTCCGTCCTCGCGTCGCGCGCGGCGTGGCGCGGGGACGTTCGAGGCAGCTTCTGCAGGCGAACCGCGCCGGGCCACATGACCGATGGTCGGCATGACGTCGGGGTGGCGAGCTTGTCCTGGCGCCTCCTTGCAAGACCGCGCGGCGCCTGCGGCGGACGCGTTCCTGGCGGCGCAAAAGGTGTCCGAGGCGTTTGCATTTCCTTGCATTTCCTTTTCGAGATCGAGGCATTTCAAAGGCTTGCGACGGACCGGACGGGGGGCCTCCCCCCTCCCCCCAGCCGATCACGAGTTCCCGGGCCGCCACGGGCGGAGGCTGAGGGTCTCCGGCCACGGTGATTGCGTGGTGAAGCCGCCGTCATCCGGGTGTGGCCAGCGCCGGAGCGAAGGCGCGGGCGGGGGCGGGGGTGAAGGCGGCGGCGGGCCCGGGGGTTCCGCTTCTTCAAGCTCCGGCTCCGGCTGCGGCTCCGGACTGGGGCCGTATTTTTCGCGGCTCGCCTCGGCGAGACGATTGATCTTGTCGAACAGTTTTTGACGGATTGCCTCGTTGTCGCGGTGAATGACGCAGGCGTCCTTCTGGTAGCGGTCGAGCCGGTCGAGCGCCCCGAGCAGCGGCCAGATCGCGTTGATCTCGCCCCGCGCGACCGCCTCGCCCGCCAGCTGGACCGCCGGGCCGAGCCGGGAGAGCTGCAGAAGGGCGTGCGCCATGCTGTCGTCGACCTGCCGCTTCTGCAGAACTTCGGAGACGATCTGCCGGACCCGCGCCGCCGTCAGCCGCTCTTCGCTTGCGATCTCGTCATAGGCCCAGCCCTCGCGGAGGCGCGCGAATATGCGCTTCTGCCGCGCCCTCTTGCCGAAGACCGTCAGCCGCCGCTTCTTCTCCGGGGTCGGGGTGATTTCCATTTCCATGCCCGTCTCGCTTTCCGCCGCGCTGGCGCGGCTCTCGAGGATTCGAGAACATAGCATGAACATCGGGAAACGGCAAGAAAACACTGTCGTATTGTGAGGAACGATGTTTAGGCCCCGGAACGCCGGTCAAAATCGAACGCTTGGCGCCGGAACGGGAACGTCCCGAAAGTCCGGGCCTACCGGAGTCGCGAGGGGCCCGGTGTCCGCGCCATAGCGCTCGTTCTATTGCGAGCGCGAAAGCGGCTTCACCGCCCCGAGCGGATCCTGA
>CAVUHX010000001.1:0-240754 GCA_963741405.1 uncultured Alphaproteobacteria bacterium | reverse complement strand
CCGGTTCCCCCGACCAGGACGAGGTTGCGCTGCTGGGCAAGGAAGCCGCCGGCGGCGAGGTCGCGCACGAGAGCCTCGTTGATCGGCGAGTTCTTGAACGCGAAGTCGTCGACGTCCTTGGCCAGCGGCAGCTTGGCGACTGTGAGCTGGTATTTGATCGAGCGCGCCTGCTTCTCCGAGATCTCGGCTTTCAGGAGATCGCCGACGAAACGCTGCGGCTCATGCTTGCGCTTGAGCGCCGTGGTCAGCGTCTCGTCGTAGGCGCTCCTCATCCCGTAGAGCTTGAGGCTGCTCATCATGTCGAGGACTTCGGTTCTTTCCATGGGTTACACGCTCCTGAGTTGGTCGTATCGGGCGCAGTCGGCGATCGGCGCGTGACGGAGCTGCAACGCGTCGGGCGTCATGATCGTCGCCGCCGGTCCGGGATCGCGCTGACGCGCGAGGATGTTGATGACGACGTCGGCCGAATGGACGCCCTCGGACAGCGCCTGAAGGCAGGCGGCCTCCACCGCAAGCAATCCATCGGTGAGCACGGCGGCGAGGATTTTGACCATCTGCCGGTCGCCGTCGTCGGAGCCGGCAAGCTTGCGCCGCACGCGATCGAGCGCCGTCGGCAGCACCCAGTCCTTGAACGGCGCCCCGTTGCGCAAGGCTCCCGGCTTGCGCGCCAGGACCGGAACGTAATGCCAAGGATCATAGACCGTCGCGCCACGCCCATAGCGGCGTGGGTGTTCCGCCACGATGCGCCCGTCCTGGCGGATCACGACGCGATCGGCGTAGGCGTGGACTTCGACCGGGCGGCCGACCGCGCTGGCGCTCACCGAGTATTTGTTGTTGTCGAAGCGGACGAGGCAGGTCTTCGACACCGAGGCCGGCAGGGCATGGAAGCCGTCGAAGCGGCCGCGATAGGGAATGAGCTTGGGGCGCTCTGAACTGGACCCCGGATTTAGGACCATTGGCTAAGGTGTGAAATGACCTGCTCTGTCGCAACCGATGGAGCGAGAAATGACGAAGTCACGCAAGAAGTTTGATGCGGCGTTCAAGGCGAAGATTGCGCTCGAGGCGCTTCGCGAGGATGCGACAGTTCCGGAACTGGCGAGGCGGCACGGGGTGCATCCGAACCAGATTTATGCCTGGAAGAAGCAGGTTCTTGACAACGTCGCGAGCCTGTTCGCGCGCGGGGCGAGGGGTTCGGGCGATGGCGAGGAGGAGCGCGAACGCGAGACGGCCAAGCTTTACGCCACGATCGGCCAGCTGACGGTCGAACGGGATTTCTTGGCCAAGAGGCCAGGTCGATGAGCGCGCCCGATCGAAGAGCGAAGGTCGAACGGCCTGGTAAGGACCTGTCGGTGCGCCGCCAATGCGCGCTTGTGGGCGTGGCGCGCTCGGGGGTCTACCGCCCCAAGCCCTTCGCCGGGGCGGACGATCTGGCGGTGATGCGCCGCATCGACGAACTGCATCTCGAGCTTCCGTTCTACGGCTCGCGGCGAATGACCTTCGAACTCAACAAGGAAGGCCGCGGGGTCAATCGCAAGCGGGTGCGGCGGCTGATGCGGGCGATGGGGATCGAGGCGCTGGTTCCGCGCCCCGGCACGAGCAAAGCCGCGCCCGGGCACAAGATATACCCCTACCTGCTGCGCGGCCTGAAGATTGTCGAGCCGAACCACGTGTGGGCGGCCGACGTGACCTACATCCCGATGGCGTGCGGCTTCCTCTATCTGGTGGCGATCATCGACTGGGCCAGCCGGGCGGTTCTGGCGTGGCGGCTGTCGAACACCAACGATGCCAGCTTCTGCGTGGCGGCGCTGGAGGAGGCGCTGCTTCGGTTCGGAAAGCCCCAAATATTCAATACTGATCAGGGCTCCACGTTCACCGCCGAGGCTTTCACCGGCAAGCTCGCGGCGGCCGGCGTCGCGATTTCGATGGACGGACGCGGCCGCTTCATGGACAACATCTTCATCGAACGGCTGTGGCGTTCGATCAAGTATGAAGAGGTGCATCTCAAAGCCTACGCCGACGGCCGCGAGGCGCGGGCCGGCATCGGTTCCTGGATGACCTTTTACAATTTTCGACGCCCGCACCAGGCGATGAACAACCAGATGCCGATGGCGGTGTGGCGCGCCGGCATGGACGAAATCGAGGCGGCGGCGAGGCCTGTGGATATGCCGCTTCGCTTGGACAACGCAAACGCGTTGCCCACATACCCACAGCAGAGGCAGAAGCAGCAAGAAGCGGCTTGATTCTTGAAAGACAAGGGCAGGCGAGATTACACCTTAAGTCCGACCTCCCGTGGTCCCACGAGTGGGGTCCAGTTCACTCTTCCTCGAAGACCTCCCAGATCGTCCTGTCGGGCTGTTCGGGATGAGAATGCGCCTTGGCCCAGGCGATGCATTTGTCCATCAGCCAGGCGTTCAGTTCGTCGTAATTCCTGACGCGCAAGCGCGGGGTGAAGAAGCGCTCGCGCACGAGGCCGACCTGGTTCTCGACCTGGCCCTTCTCCCAGCCCGAGGCCGGCGTGCAGGCAACGGGCTCGACGAGGTGATGCGAGCACATCTGGAGGAAGCGGCGATTGTATTGCCGATCCTTGCCGACGAAGATCGTCTCCACCGCCGTCTTCATGTTGTCGTAGATGCCGCGCGAGCAGGCGCCCCTGAAGAACGCGAACGCCCGCTCGTGGGCGTCGAAAACCATCTCCTGCGTTTCGCGCGGATAGGCGCGTGCGAGCATCATGCGGCTGTGGCAAAGACGGATGTGCGCGACCTTCACGGTCGTCGTTACCCCGTCCATCACAACGATGTCGTGGCTCCAGTCGAACTGGTAGGCCTCGCCCGGCGAGAACGTCAGCGGGACGAAGGCGCTCGCCGTCGCGCTCGCGTTCGCCTTGGCCCAAGCGCGGGCGTAACGTCGAACGGCGTCGTAGCCGCCTTCGTAGCCGAGCGTCCGCAGCTCCTCGAAAATGCGGATCAGCGTCATCCGCTCGCGCGCCGAAGCGTCCGCGTTCCTCGCCAGCAGCCGATCGAGGTCTTCCGTCCAGCCACCCAGCTTCGGCCGCGGCTGAACTTCTCGTCCATAGAAAAACGCCGTCTCCGCCGATCGCAGGACCTTGCGCACCGTGTTGCGCGACAGCCTCAGGTCGCGCGCGATCTCCCTGATCGTCTTGCCCTGAACGAAATGCTCCCGCCGTATCCGACCAATCGTCTCCACAATCAGCATCCCTCACCGCCCGCTTCGCGCCAAAGCAGGCAGCCGAACAAATCGGAAATCAGGGGGTCAATTTTGGACGCCGATCCCCCGCCTCAGCGGGTCACTTTTCCACGCCGAAACACACGTACATAACGGCGTTGAGCGCCTCGCGCATGTTTGTTTCCCGTTTGCGGCCTCCTCGCCTCGCCGGAGGAATGAGCGGTTCGACATGCGCCCACTCCTCATCCGTCAGGTCGCTCGGGTATCGCAAATCAGCAATTCTAAAAGAGGGTCGGGATGATTTTTTCGCTGGGGGATTCCCAAATCAGCGGAAACATGATTCACGCTGTGGATGGAGATCTTGGCGTCGCTTTTGTCTGGCCTGAAGGCGGTTTGCAAGGCGTTTCCGGACCCTCGCAAGGGGCGGAGCGGCAATATTGCGATGGCGGATTTCGGTCTGTCGGCCTTCGCGATGTTTTTCATGCAGAGCGCGTCTTTTCTGTCCTTTCAGCGTAGGCTGGAGAAAGGTCAGGGACGGTCGAACTGCCAAACCCTTTTTGGCATCGAGAAGATCCCTTCCGACAATTATATCAGGGACATGCTCGACGGCGCGGATCCTGCTCTTCTTTCGCCCTGCTTCGAGGACACGGAGCGTCTGCTGCTCGAACCGGCGATGCGCGAGGCTTTCGGCCGGCTGGGCGGCCGAGCGCTCGTGGCCCTCGACGGGACCGAGTATTTTTGCAGCCAGAGGATCGCCTGCCCGCATTGCCAGACGCGCAAGCGCAGCAACGGCAAGGTCGAAAGCTATCATTCCATGCTGTGCGCGACGGTTGTCGCGCCGGGACATTCCAAGGTGGTCCCGCTCGCGCCGGAGTTCATCGTCAAACAGGACGGCGCCGAGAAGCAGGACTGCGAGCGCAACGCGGTCAAACGCTGGCTCATGCAGCACGGCGCGCGCCTGAAGCCCCTGCGACCGGTGTATCTGGGCGACGATCTGTTCGCCTGCCAGAGCGTGGTCGAGAGGCTCGCGGACAACGGCGACGATTTCATCTTCACCTGCAAGGAGACCTCGCACAAGGCGCTCTACGACTTCATCGATGGAGCCGAACTCACGCGTCATGAGGTCCAAGTCCGCAAAGGCAAGACGCGCCAGACGCATCGCTACCGGTTCGTCGAGAAGGTTCCGCTGCGCGACGGCAAGGACGCCGTGCTGGTCAACTGGATCGGCTTCGACAGCCTCAACGCCAAGGGCGCAGTCACATACAAGATGGCCTTCGTTACCTCGCTGCCGGTCGCCAAGAGCAACGTCGCCGAGATCGCCGCTTGCGGCCGCGCAAGGTGGAAGATCGAGAACGAAGGCTTCAACGTCCTGAAAAACAACGGCTACGAGCTTGAACACAATTTCGGGCACGGCGAGACCAATCTGGCCATGACGCTCGCCGCGCTCAACTTGCTCGCCTTCGCCTGGCATACGGTTCTCGACCTTCTCGAACCGCCCTGGCGAAAAGCGAGAGAGGCGGCGGAAAAGCGAACGAGCTTCTTTGCTCATCTTGCAACCCTGACCACCCTGGCGGTCTTCCCCGCCTGGTCCGATCTCCTCGAAGCCCTCGCCACCTTCATAATCCCACCCAACCTCCTCACAACCCAAAAAATCGAATAGGACCCTCGCCACGGCCGACTTTTAGAATTGCTGGCATTGATGGAGGGATTTTGCCAGGGCGATCGTCAATTGCTTGCGCATTGTCGCGATCGAGTTGGGCGCGTGGCGTTCGGGACGGATCGGGGGCGCGTGGGGATCGACAACGGCCGGAAAGGGCAGGTTTTTCGCGGCGCCAGCGGTCTGAGGGGGGAAAAGCCGATCTCTCGAGGATCAGGAACCCGTAGGCTGCGATGCAGAGGCTGGCGTGATGATGGAATCCCCGCCAGCCTCGCCCCTCGAAGTGAGCCAGGCCGAGTTCGCTCTTCAATTCCTCATAGTCGCGTTCGATGCGCCAGCGCAGCTTGATGACGTCGACGAGAGCCGCGAGCGGCATGTCCTCGGGCAAGGTCGAGAGCCAGTATTTGGTCGGCTCCGCCTCGCCCTCCGGCCATTCGATGACGAGCCATTCGACGGGGTGCGGCGCCACGAGTTTGTGGTCGCGCGAGGCCGGCCTGACCCGCGCGGCGGCGAAGCGCGAAGACAAGGGCTGGTTGGAGCCTTCGCGCCACTCGACGTCCTTCCAGGCCTCGGCGGGCAGGCGCATCGCAAGCTCTTTGGCCGAGACCGGCCGATGATCGGCATCGTGTCGTAGGCGCGAAGGCTTGCGCCCCCGGCCGCTCCAGGGTTTGGGCGGCAATGGCTCTTCTCCGGGAGGCCAGACCGACAGCGTCGATTGCACGCCCACCGCATAGGGCAGTCCCAGCGCGGTGACGCCGGCGCGGAAGTCTCCGTCGCAGCCGTAGGCGGCGTCGGTCAGCACGACGCCCCTGGCCACGCCGCCCTTCAGGGCGGCCTCGATCTGGGCGAGCGCGATCTGCGGCTTGGTCCTGAACTCCACGTCCTCGGGAACATGCGCCTTTTCTTGACGTTCGGCGTCGTTCGCCCAGATTTCGGGCAGATAGAGCCGATAGGCGATCGGCAGGCTCGCATGATGATTGGCGATCGAGAGCGTCACCGCGATCTGACAGTTGTCCGTCTTGCCCAGCCGCCCGCAATATTGCCGCGCCACGCCAACCGAGTGCAAACCCTTCTTCTGAAACCCCGTATCGTCGACGATCCAGGCTTCGACGCCTCCTTGCGCCGCAAATGCCGGCGCCGCAAGTTCGCGAACCTTCGCCAGCATCGCCTCGTCCGACCACCCCGACTGCCCAACGAAGTGCAACAAAGACTGATGCGTCGCCGCAGCGCGCGCCGGAGACACCATCGACGCGATCGGCTCGACGCTCTTGCGCTCGCAGGGCATCAGCAAACCGGTGCAATAATCCATCAAAGGGCCCGCTCGGTCCGCGTGCCCGAGCGCGTCCGCCAGACTGTCCACGTAAGCCGCAAACCGCGCCTCGCTCTCCCGCCCCGCCCCGTCCGCCTTCGCCGCCTCCGCCAACAAAACGAATCGGCAGAATATCAAAGCCTTACACTCGGCGAACCCGCAAAATCGGGTTGTGACTCAGTAGAACTAATAAGCCGCCACAGAATGCGCCGCCTGCTTTCGTCCTTCGAGGAAGACGTCGCGAGCCGAGCGCACGCCGCACAGGTGCGCCCCGTCTTGCCTGAAGACGGTGCACTTGTCGCAAGTCGTTTCGAACTCGATCCCCGCCCGGAGCTGTCTTTGAAAAAAGCATTCGCGCCGATCGATACATCTTGTTGTTCCAAATCTCCGAAATGGAATTCTTATAGATGTTGCCAAAATCCTGCTTGTCATCATGAGCGAAACAACACGGAGTGACGCCACCCTCTGGATAGATGAACATCGATCGATAGAGATAGAAGCACGCCTGGTCGAACACGTATCCGCGCTCTTCGACCAGTCTTGGATTTCTCTCCCAATAAAGAGGATTGTCGGGCATCCATTTTTCTTGCAGCTCGGGTTTGTGCATATCCTCTGGAGGGATTCCGGGAGATATGAAACGCAAAAGATCCACCCCGATCTCCGAAGCCATCTTCCTCGCTTTGGCGATCTCGTGTTCGTTGTGTTTGAAAACGATAAATTGCCACTCGACAAACGGCGTCTTTGACTTCAAGGCTTTCTTGGCCGAAATAAGCCGCCTCAGATTGTCGAAGACTTCGGCGATGTCGCCGCGTACGCGGTACTTTTGGTAGGCCTCTTGCGTCACGCCGTCGAGCGAGACCGTGATGTAGTCCAGGCCGCTTCGTATGAAGTCGTTGATATCAACCGGCTGAGGCCAGTTGAAGTTGGAGCTGATGTTCGTGCCAACTCGGCTGCTGTGGGTATGCTCGATGATCGAAAAAACATCGGGATTTAGCAATGGTTCGCCGTGATTGTAAAACGAAACAACCAATGCGTATTCTTTAATGCTGTCGAACACGTCCTTGTACTGATCAAGCGAGAGCATCGCTTGTTTTCGCGCAATCGTCGTATTACCAGTCGGACACAACGGACAGCGAAGGTTACAGACGTTGCAAATGTCGATAATGAAGTAGTAAGGCAGGCATCGCAAAATCGTCTTTTGCTGTCGAAGTTCCCATTCCGCCAGCATGATATTCGCTATCTTTTTGGGTGTACCGTAACGAAGGATTTTCGGAACATGTCGCCCATGCCGCTTCATCTTGCGAAGAGATTGCTGCATTATCGGTAGAGCGCTTGTTGCGTCCATTCCCTGCTCCCTATCGCGATGATCGAACGGTGGACCCGACCCCATCCTGACCAAACTTTGGCGCCGACAAATTCCGCGCGCCGCTCGAGGGTTTCATCATAGGGCTTCCAAAGATTGCCCTAGAGAGCGTACGATGTCGAGATCAAAGTCGAATTTGATCGTTCGCCGCCGACTTGGCGCGCCGACCTTCTTCTGTGCAACCCTCGGTCGGCGAGTTGCTCCTTTTTCCATCCTGCCGCAGACATTGCTTTCAAAGCGGTTTCGTTCAAACTCGCTCAGGCCGAGGTGATCAAGGACCGTGTCGAATGGTGAGAAAGTAGGCCCGGGTCTTGGCGCCGCCTTGGCGTTCCTTCAGGGACGGATCGCTGGTCACGATCTCACCTAAAGACGACCGTAGGGCGCGCGTCCACCGGTGAGGTCGAGGGCTCCAGCGGCCACCACTCCTTGCAGGTGTCGGCCATCGCTTTGGTCGTGCAGGCGGTGCATAAACTCCACTTTTTTAAGGTCAGCCCTGCCGATTCAAATGCCGAAATCAATCCCATTCGACACAGCGTCCCCCCGACACAGCTCGGCGAGGGCCCTCGACCGGGCGAAGCGCGACGCCGATACAATCCCAGCTATCCACGCCGTCTCGGCGCCGCGTGAGGAGTAGGGGATGCGCACGTTTTCGATGCGCGTGGTCGGGGGCCTGGCGTTCGCCGTCCTGGTGATCTCAAGCACAAACACGGGACGCACCCAGACCCAGACGATGAATGATTCCCAATACCTGACGTTTCAAATTTTCACCGCCGGTCCGGGAATGACCACCGAGGCCGGAAAGCATGTCTTCTCGCAGCTCCCCGGCCCCACATTTTTCGACGACGAGGCCAAGCAGCTACTGGACGCCATCGGGGAACGCGGCGACGAGCGCCACCGGTTGGGAATCATGGTCGGGCCGCTCACGCTTGACCACACCGATGTGCAATTGCGTACGCTCGTTAAGCGAACGTTTGCAGTCGCATCGAAATATAAGATCGCAGTCGGTCTTCACATTGACGATTCCAAGTTCTGGATGAACCGTCGTGATCTGTGGACGGATCACGCCAACGTGGAATGGCTGAACTGGAGCGGAACGCCCAACACCGGCCAGTACCTGAATTGGGGCGGCGGCCCATGGAAACTCGCGCCTCAGGCCTGCTTGAACAGTCCCGCCATGGTCAAAGAGGCGCGACGCCTCGCTGGCAGCGTCATCGGCCCCGCCATAGCGGAAGGCCTGGCAAACTTGCGCATGACTGGAAACGAGGCGCTTTTTGCCGGGGTGATTGTCGGCTGGGAGACCGCGATTGGGCGGGATTTCGATACGGGGCGGGACCTTGGCTATTGTGCGCTGACGAATCTCGGATTCACTGCGAACTCTCCACCTACGGACGTCGACGGCGCGCTCGAATCCGTGGTTCAAAACTGGATCGAAACCTGGTCAAGCAGTCTGGCCGACGCCGGCGTGCCTAGCGACAGAATCTACTCGCATATCGCATTTGTTCCTAAGTTTGACGACGCGCACGGGTCCGCCAGCGGTTCCTACGCACGCAGCGTGCTCTACACGCCGCTGCGGGTCGCTTTCGGTGAAACCCACCGCGCGGGGTTTAGCACCTATCCTGACGGCGACAAATTCCGCCAAATCTACGATACGCTGACATCTCATGGGAATCCGCATTGGGCCTCATCCGAGGGCGCGAATGTCGACATTCAAAGCTCCCCTCCTAGTATTCCAGAACAAACTATGGAGAATTACCTCGCACGTATGTTCAACCACGGCGCAGCGCTCACGAATGTGTTCGGCTGGGACATTGGCGACAGTGCATTTGTCTTTCGACAGGCAGCGGAGAATCCTGCAGCGATCGACGCGTACCGAAAGTTTCTTCGCGGCGCCAACCTCGACGAGAGCCCGCTGGACCAATCCTCCAGCCGCGAGGTTTTCCGGTTGAAGAGGTTTATAAAGACGCTGCCGGACCGAATCCAGAGTTACCTTCGCGCGGGCGGCAAGATGGGCGTCGTCCAGCCCATGCTGGGTGAGCTTGACCGAAACCTGAAGGCTGGTCAATTCGACGCGATCAAACGCGATATTGGTCAGATCGAGGCGACAATCAACGCGCAGCTTGGAGGCGCCGCGACGGCAAGCGCCGGGTTTGACGTCGTCGCCGCCCTCCAGCAAAAGATGCGAGCGCTGCCCCAGAAGATCGCCAGTTTTCAGCAGCGCAACGGCAATATCAACCGGATAAAGACCCGGCTAGAAAGCATTCAAAGGCATATCGCCGCAGGCGAACTGGTAAATGCGTTGAATGAGATTGAGGACCTCGAACCGATCCTTGAATCTCCCTGAGTTCGCACGCAGCCGAAATGAGGCGGATTGATCGGGATAGGGGGATGCCTCGCGGCACCGCCCCTCCCACACCACCTGGCATACGGATCCGTACCGGGGCGGTTCGACCGAGTTAAGCTTGGGCGGGCACATAGATTCGGGGAAGACCGAGCGAATCGAAATAGCGGTTGCGCAGCGCCTGTTGGACTGACGGGTGTCCTGACATTCGCCAGATGCCCGTGGGCGAGCCGGCCGCCACCGCCGCATTGAACTTCGATATGCCACGACGGGATAGTTCTTTGAAGCGGTGTTGCCCGGTTCGCCACTGCCGCCAAAGCTACAAACGCAATCTTCGACGGATCCACGCTTCGAGGTTTGTGAGGACTCGCGGAGTCTGGCAGAAGCCGAAGTAGCCGCGCCATCCAACGATGTATGGCTTCAGCTCTTTGATCAACTGTTTCAGACTGAACCGCCGCGTCCGGCGCGTCATGTCTCGGATCCGCCCTTTGAATTTGTCGAGAGCCTTTGGCGCGACGCGCCGCTCACTCCCGTCATTCGAGATGCTGAACCCAAGAAACTTCCGCTGTTCCGGTCGCGCCACCGCGCTCTTCGCCTCGTTGACCTTGAGCCGCAGCTTGTTGGTCAGGAACCGGCTCACAGAGGCCATGACCCGCTCGCCAGCGCGACGGCTGCGAAATAGATGTTGCAGTCGTCGGCGTACCTGCAAAAACGGTGACCGCGTCGGGCCAATTCTTTGTCGAGGTCGTCAAGCACGAGATTGCTTAGGGTCTGGCCCGAAAGTTGTTGAGTCCCATGAGTCGGTTGTGATTCCGTAGGCGGACTGATTCGGGGGCCGCCATGTGGACGAACGAGAACTGAGCGAAATACAAGCGGGATCATTTGCGATTCAGCAATTCTAGAAGTCGGCCGTGGCGAGGGTCCTATTCGATTTTTTGGGTTGTGAGGAGGTGGGGTGGGATTATGAAGGTGGCGAGGGCTTCGAGGAGATCGGACCAGGCGGGGAAGACCGCCAGGGTGGTCAGGGTTGCAAGATGAGCAAAGAAGCTCGTTCGCTTTTCCGCCGCCTCTCTCGCTTTTCGCCAGGGCGGTTCGAGAAGGTCGAGAACCGTATGCCAGGCGAAGGCGAGCAAGTTGAGCGCGGCGAGCGTCATGGCCAGATTGGTCTCGCCGTGCCCGAAATTGTGTTCAAGCTCGTAGCCGTTGTTTTTCAGGACGTTGAAGCCTTCGTTCTCGATCTTCCACCTTGCGCGGCCGCAAGCGGCGATCTCGGCGACGTTGCTCTTGGCGACCGGCAGCGAGGTAACGAAGGCCATCTTGTATGTGACTGCGCCCTTGGCGTTGAGGCTGTCGAAGCCGATCCAGTTGACCAGCACGGCGTCCTTGCCGTCGCGCAGCGGAACCTTCTCGACGAACCGGTAGCGATGCGTCTGGCGCGTCTTGCCTTTGCGGACTTGGACCTCATGACGCGTGAGTTCGGCTCCATCGATGAAGTCGTAGAGCGCCTTGTGCGAGGTCTCCTTGCAGGTGAAGATGAAATCGTCGCCGTTGTCCGCGAGCCTCTCGACCACGCTCTGGCAGGCGAACAGATCGTCGCCCAGATACACCGGTCGCAGGGGCTTCAGGCGCGCGCCGTGCTGCATGAGCCAGCGTTTGACCGCGTTGCGCTCGCAGTCCTGCTTCTCGGCGCCGTCCTGTTTGACGATGAACTCCGGCGCGAGCGGGACCACCTTGGAATGTCCCGGCGCGACAACCGTCGCGCACAGCATGGAATGATAGCTTTCGACCTTGCCGTTGCTGCGCTTGCGCGTCTGGCAATGCGGGCAGGCGATCCTCTGGCTGCAAAAATACTCGGTCCCGTCGAGGGCCACGAGCGCTCGGCCGCCCAGCCGGCCGAAAGCCTCGCGCATCGCCGGTTCGAGCAGCAGACGCTCCGTGTCCTCGAAGCAGGGCGAAAGAAGAGCAGGATCCGCGCCGTCGAGCATGTCCCTGATATAATTGTCGGAAGGGATCTTCTCGATGCCAAAAAGGGTTTGGCAGTTCGACCGTCCCTGACCTTTCTCCAGCCTACGCTGAAAGGACAGAAAAGACGCGCTCTGCATGAAAAACATCGCGAAGGCCGACAGACCGAAATCCGCCATCGCAATATTGCCGCTCCGCCCCTTGCGAGGGTCCGGAAACGCCTTGCAAACCGCCTTCAGGCCAGACAAAAGCGACGCCAAGATCTCCATCCCCAGCGTGAATCATGTTTCCGCTGATTTGGGAATCCCCCAGCGAAAAAATCATCCCGACCCTCTTTTAGAATTGCTGCACTTTGACCGCCAGTCTGGTGTTGCGAGAAACGGAGCCGTTCGCGATACCGCCGGCTGACGCAATCAAACGCGTCTTTGTCCGGCAGCGGGCTCCCAACGCGCCCAAATATCGAGCTTGTTACCGTGCGCCGCACCTGCGACAAACCGTTCCGGCGGAGCCTCCCGAAGGCCCTCGCCGCTCCGGGCAGAAGAGGCGGACCCGGAACGAGCGCGGGAAAAAGGCTGGCCAGATCAGGCGGAGAGAACCTTGACAAACTCAGCGCCAGCGGCCGGTCGAACGAACATTCTGGCGGGGCGCAAAGGACCTCCAGGCCCGGGGATCCTGTTCGTGCTCTTCGCCGGGAGCGGCATAGGCGCGTTGATTTCACTTCTCTTGTATTCGACGACGCCGCTCTACGTCTCCCTGCTTCCGATAGGCGGCGCACTGCTATTGCCGACGTTGTTTCTCAAGAATTTGCGCTTGTACTGGCTTGCCGTTTTTCTGCTGTCGCTGCAGTTCGTCGCCAGCAAAAATCTGAATGACGGCCTCGCAGTCAGGGAATTTCTAAAGATCGACTATACTATACATCAATTTACGTTTGAGATAACCGCGACCGACTTGGCGCTGCTGATGCTGTGCATCATTTGGATCAATGACAGGCTGTTCCACAAGAAACCGCTCATCTTCCCCCCTGTTGGTTGGCTCGCTGTGGGGTATCTGTGCCTGGCTTTGCTGTCCATTATAGGCTCTCGTTCTCCCTATCTCGGTTTTGTCGAGACGTCGCGTCAACTCAAGTTTTTTATCGTTTTCTTGTTCGCGGTGAACTGTCTGGATTCGAAAAGCGTTGTTCGGGTGCTTGCGCTCACGTGCGTGATAACCCTAGTGGCGCAGGCGGGAATGACGGTTATACGAGTAAAGACGGGCTATTACACTCCGATTGTCTTCGGCGACTTTTCCCAGGACATTGATGAGATCAAGCATTACTTAATGGTGGACCGGTCCGATTCGGACTCGATCGTACGGGGCTATGGCACACTGGGTTCCCCGGGTGGAACCGTGCGTTTGTGCATGCTGATGATCCCGTTTGCGCTTTTTCTCTGTGTCCCGAACGCGATGTTCAAGAAGCGGTTGTGGTTTGTGGCCTTTACAGTCTTCTCGCTCGTGGGTTTGGTGTTCACGTTCGACAGGGTCTACTTCATCACAACGGCGTTTCAGCTGGTCCTTGTGTTTTTTATCATGCTTCGGGACCGCATGGTTAAGCGCGACGAGGCGATCGCCATTCTTCTGACCGGTCTCATCATAGTCGTTGCGGTGAGTCCAAAGCTTTACGATCAGTTCAAAGTTCGCCAGGATTCTCGGACTGTTCGCTTGCTTCAGTATGAGGCGGCAGCGAACATGATCCTCGCTCATCCTTTCCTCGGCGTTGGACTGAACAACACCATGGATCAGAAGAGGGATTACTTGAATATTACATACTTTCCAGGTGATCCAAACACGCAGTTTTTTGTAGAATCGACTCATAACTTGTATCTGAGTATGGCGTCTGAGATTGGAGTCTTGGCTACACTATTGTTTGTCGCCTTCTTCGGGAAGGCGACGGTCGTCGCCTGGCGCCAGTCGCGCGGATCGCCCGACCCCGAGACGAGGTTGGCGGCAAATGCGCTTGTCGTTGCGTTTTGCAGCGCCGCGCTAAACAGCATGATGGACCCCCTCGGCGAGACTCCCGTTCTCACGCTGCTGTGGCTCTATGCCGGGATCAGTCTGAACCTCTTTCGGATGGCGCAGACTTCGCAGATTGAGCCGGCTGCCCACGATCCCACGCTATGGCCTATTAGGCCGAGCCTGAGATCGGGGAAACACGTGGTCACCTCGCGCGGTTATTCTGGCGTCAACTTCTACGGTCCGGTTGGCATTGTCAGCGGCGTCGGATCGGCGAGTTCGAGGATATCTCGCTGCACTGCGGGCCGCCGCCGTTCCAGTATCCGTTGTGCCGATTCATGAAGTGTTCGTGCATAAGCCGAGCGTCGGACGTCCCGAGCCTCCGCAACGGCCTCGCCATCCAATTTCGCTCGTCCATATCAACGCCGATTCCGTCTACCGCTTCCTGCACTATCACGCGCGAAGCTTTTCGCGTGCGCGGTACAAGATAGGACTCTGGGTGTGGGAGCTGCCAGCGCTACGCGACGAGTGGTGGAGCGAGTTTCGCCACTTTGACGAAATATGGGTTCCGTCGACCTTCTGTCAGCGCGCGGTCCAGGCGATGACCGCCAAGCCGGTGGTAGTGATGCCGCACGTCGTGTCGGCTGATGAATTGCCGGAGCCCGCGCCGCGCGACGAGTGGCGAATCGGCCACGACGAGTTCGTGTTTCTTTATGCGTTCGACGCCTCGAGCATCGTTGAACGGAAGAACCCCCAATGTCTCGTCGACGCCTTCGAGGCGGAATTCTCGGAGCATGACCGGGTCCGCCTCATACTCAAAGTATCGAACGTCCAAGACGACCCGGAGCTGTCGGGGTATCTGGATGCGCTTGCCGAACGCAATTCCCGCTGTGTCGTGTTGCGTCAGAGAATGGAGGCAGATGAGCTCTCGAGATTGGTCCGCGCGTGCAATTGCTATGTCTCGACGCATCGCTCGGAAGGATTCGGGCTGACAGTGGCCGAGGCGATGGTCCTCGGGTTGCCAGTGATTGCGACCGATTACGGCGGCACGGCCGACTTTGTGACCGAGGCCGTCGGATTTCCCCTCCGCTATCGTTTGGTGGAAGTCGATCGCAATCATGGCCCGTACGCCAAAGGGGCGATATGGGCGGATCCGTCACGCGAACACCTGCAGGAATTGCTACGAATGGTTGTCGCGCAGCCGCACACAGCGACCGAGAAGGGCCGGCGGGCGCGGGTGCGCATGCTCCAGGATTACTCCGCAGCCGCAGTGGGACGACGAATTGGCGAACGGCTCGCCGCCATCGCGTCGGGCTAAAGGGCGCGCCGGTTGGAAAGCCGCTGGAACGATCTCTCGCCATTGCGCCGCTTCGCCGCGGTCGCTCGTCGCTTTGGACTTAGCGCTGCAATCAGAGTGGCGTACTCAAAGGTCCGCGGCCGGCTGCTTCCTGCCATGGCCCTGCCTGACGCCCCTGTCTACCACCATGCGCCTCGAGAGCTGAGCATTCTCATTGCAGCCACCGAGCAAGACGCCGCGACACTGGAAGCGGTTGTCCACGTTATCGCTGAGCGGGGCGGTTCCGACTGGGAGGTTTGCGTGTCCGGGCGCCCTGCAATGGGACGGGAACTCGAGCGTGCGCTGTCGCGTCTCCGCGGAGCAAGGCCGTGGATTTGCGTTGTGTCGGCGGACGGATCCGTCGACGATGCGACAGCTGCGCAATGGACCGTGGAGCAGTCGACGGGAGAGTTTGTCGCACTCGTTGCCCCCGGATACATTGTCGATGCGGATGCAATCGCCAGGCTTCTGGACAGATTGCGCCGCGAACCGCAGATGGCGGCTGCGATACTGGTCGAACGGGTCAGCGGTTCGGGCGGTCTTGCGGCGCAGCCCCACAGCGATTGCCGCCTGCTCATGCAGAAGAAGTCCCGATATCTGGCGACCTCCTCGGGGCGGTGGCCGCTCACGGCGCCAGCTCTCGCCAAGACTCTGGAGGAGGCGGGCGCGCCGATCGCGATCATCGCTCCGCGGCGGAACGAGACGGGTTGACGCAAGAGATTCATGCAACGTGCCCGCCGCCGCCATTATAGGCCGCGATCCGCGTCCGCGCCCTAAACTCAAAGCAGCACGATCAGCAATTCTAAAACTAGCGAATTGGGGTCCATTCATGAGCCATCTCGGATATGTGTGAGTTCTGGCGGGATGGTGAAATTGGTCAGGACTTCGAGCAGGACGGGCCAAGAGGGAAAGACGTAGGCGGTCGGCATGAGGATGTGGGCGAAGAAGCTGGTTCGCTTTGCAGCGGCTTGGCGGGCGGCTTGCCAGGGCGGGTCCAGCAATTCGAGCACGGTATGCCAGGCGAAGGCGAGCAGATTGAGGGCCGCTAGCGTCATGGCGAGAAAGTCCCGGCCGTGCCCGAAGTTGTGTTCGAGCTCGTAGCCATGGTTTTTCATGACGTTGAAGCTCTCGTTCTCGATTTTCCATCTCGCGCGGCCACAGGCGACGATTTCGGCGACGTTGGCCTTGGAAACGGGAAGGCTGGTCACCCAGGCCATGGAATATTTGATCTTTCCCTTGGCGTCGACGATCTCGAAGCCGATCCAGTTGACGAGGATGGCGTCCTTGGCCTCGCGGATCGGAACCGCCTCGATCCAGCGATAACGGAACGTCTCTTTCGAGGTGCGGCGGCGCGCTTTCTCCTCGTGGCTCGAAAGCTCGGCCCCGGCGATGAAGTCGTAGAGCGCCTTGTGCGAGGTTTCCTTGGCTGTGAAGATGAAATCATCGCCGGCGTCCGTGACCATCTTGGCGACGGGATGGCAGGCGAACAAATCGTCGCCCAGATAAATCGGCCGCAGCGGGGCGAGCCGCGCGCCATGCTTGCCGAACCAGCGCTTGACGGCATTACGCTCGCAGTCCTGTTTCTCGGCGCCGTCTCGGGTCGCGATGAATTCCGGCATCAAGGGCACGACCTTGGAATGGCCGGGCGCCACGACCGTCGCGGACAACAGGTTATGATATACCCTGACTCATTGAGAAAGCGGGGCAAGGGGGGTTGCCGTGGATCAAAATCCAGATTCTTGTTTGGTTGATGATTCGCGGGGGTTACCTTTCTGCTGACGACCGGGCCGATCTGATCGCGTTGGCGCGAGACGGTTCGGCGGCGCATCGTCTGGCGCGGCGGGCGAACGCGTTGGTCCTTCTCGACGACGGCTGGAGCTGTGAGCGTGTCGCCGCAGCGCTGTTCGGTCGATGACGAAACCGTCCGGCGCTGGCATCAGCTGTTCCTGGAGGACGGGCTCGAGGGATTGACGCGCTTTGACGGCGGCGGCTCCTGCCCGCGCCTGGCGGAAGATCAAGAAGCGAAGTTGCAGTCGTGGATCGCTGCGACCTTGCCGCGTTCGACACGCGACGTCGGCGCGTATATCGAGAGGGAATTCGGCGTCGTTTATGAGAGCCGTTCTGGGCTGGTGGCGATGCTGCATCGGCTCGGGCTCGAATACCACAAGCCCGAGACGATCGGACGCAAGCTCGACCCGGAAAAACAGCAGGCGTTCATCGAAACCTACGAGAACGTGCTGAATTCGCTGGGGCCGGACGAGGCTGTGCTGTTCGTGGACGCCGTGCATCCGACCCATGCGGCGCGCCCCGTCGGCTGTTGGGCGCCGGCGAAGAAGCATCTGGCGATCGAGCAGACCAGCGGACGCCAGCGCCTGAACATTCACGGGGCCATCGATCTCGAAACCGGCAAGACGGCGATGATCGACGTCGAAACCGTCGACGCCGCCTCAACCATCCGGCTGCTGCAAGCGATCGAGGCGATGTATCCACTGCTGGCGCTGATCCACGTGTTTCTGGACAATGCGCGCTATCATCATGCCGCTCTTGTGCGAGAGTGGCTGGCGCAGCCCGGCAGACGCATCAAGCTGCATTTCATCCCCGCCTACTGCCCGCATCTGAACCCGATCGAGCGGTTGTGGGGCGTGATGCACAAGTCTCTGACCCACAACAGGACCTATCCCACATATCGTGAATTCGCCGACGCGATGCTCCACTTCCTGCGCGCCGAAGTCCCCAGTCGATGGGGAGAAATCGCCGATTCGATCACAGATAATTTCCGCATAATCCGCCCCGCCAATTTTCGCATCTTGGCGTGAGCGGAGTATAGTTCTCCGTCCTGCCGTTGGACCGCTTGCGGGTGAGACAGTTCGGACAGCCGAGCTTTTGCGAGCAGAAATACTCGGTTCCATCCCATGCAACCAAGGTTCTGCCGTCCAGCCGACTGAAGGCCTGTCGGATCGGGGGCTCGGTCAGCAGCGTTTCCATGCGCTCGAAACAAGGCTGCAAAAGCGCGGGGTCGGCCTCGTCCAGCCTGTCGCGGATATAATTGTCCGAAGGGATTCGACCGATCCCGAACAGCGTCTGGCAGTTGGAGCGGCCATGGCCCTTCTCCAGCGCGCGCTGAAAACGGAGAAACGACGCGCCCTGCATGAAAAACATCGCGAAAGCCGAGAGGCCGAAGTCGGCGATCTCAATGTTGCCGCCACGCCCTTTTCGCGTGTCAGGAAAAGTCGCGCATACGGACTTCAACTCGGACAGAAGGCAGGGCAAAAGCTGCATCCCAACCGTGAATTGGACTTTTGCTGATTTGCGAATCCTGAAAATTCCGTACTTTTAGAATTGCTGCAGCACGATCAGCACGATGAGCCCCATTGTGTAAATCTGAACGGACGTATAATCGTTCGCAAACCTCCAGGGGGGCGCTATATCGTCGGGGAACTCCATGCATGTTCCAGGCTGGTCGTCTCATACCGCATTGGGTCGAGGACCCCGGCGCAATTCGTCGGCCCACGAAGATTGAATTCACCTACTCCAGTTGAAACAGGCGAACGACGGTACCCATCGATGCTCGACGAGAAGATCGGCTACGCGACGCTCGTGTCGATAGTCACCGTGACGTTCAACTCGGCGGAGCATATCCGCGGGTGCGTCGCGTCTGTGTCGAGAAGCGTGGGGGCGATGCCAATCGAGCACATCGTAATCGACAACGCCTCTCGGGACGGCACCGGCGCTTTGGTACGAGCCGAGTTCCCCGACGTGATGCTGGTGGAGAATACCCTGAACCGCGGATTGACCGCGGCGAACAATCAGGGAGCCGAGCTAGCGAGGGGACGTTACGTGGTGTTTCTCAACCCCGACACGATCGTTCCCGACGGTACGTTCCAGACCATGCTGGGAATCATGGAGCGCCGTCCGGACATCGGCGTTCTCGCTCCTCGGCTCGTTGACGAGATGGAGCGGTTCAGCTCGGGGATCATGGGAGACCGGGCTCCGACCGCATGGACCGTGATCAATGCGTTCCTCCTCCTCAGCCGACTCTCTCACGATCTTTTTCCGGGGATACTCCGGACCAAGGATGTGAAGGGACTCGCGGATTGCGACTGGGCATGCGGGGCCTGCTTGATGGTGCGGCGGGAGGTTGCGGACAACTTCAGCTGGGGGGAATTTGGGTCGGGGGACGATCTCGACTATTGTCTGCGCATCGGTCGGGGTGGCTGGCGAGTGTCGGTGACCGGCGACGCGCGCGTCATCCATTTCGGCGGCCGAAGTTTCACGCTGGCGAAGCCCGGCACGTGGATTGGGACGCCGTCGAACATCGCTCGGCACCTCCGAGAACACGGTGGTCCCGTGCAGGCTGCGATTGGGATCGCCGGCATGCGGCTGGGCCTCCGCCTCCGTGGCGCCATCCACTATGCGCTCTTCCTCGTGACGCGCGACCCCGAACGCCTGTACAAGACGAACAAGACCCGGCAGTTCCTCGCGCACGACGACTACAGCGTGTTCCGGAAGGGAACGCGATCAGCGCCGACGTCGTACTCCCGGTGAACCGCGGGAGCCTCAAGGCAGACGGCTGCATTCGCACGGTCTGCTTCGTGGCAAGAGGCGATTTCGAATCGACGCCCGGCGGCGACACCATTCAGTGGCGGATGTATGAGCGGGTGGTGCGCGAGGCGGGCCTGAGGCCCATCACGTGGTTCGACGATTTGTATATCCCGCCTGCGGACGTCTACCATGCGTTCAACGTCGACCGCCCCCTCGAGCTGTATCCGAAGCTCGCGGAGGTCAAACGCCGCGGTCGGCCGTTCATCCTCAGCACGATCCATCACCCACACGAGTGGATGACGAAATACTACACGTCTCAGCCGTCAGCGGGCGCTCTTGGGAGCTTGCTGTACCGCTCCGCGCTGGGGCGCTCGATGCCCGTTCGGGAGGCGATCAGGGAAATCGTCACGGTCGCACGGGATCGGCGCATCGCTCGCCTCCTCGCCCTGGCGCCCAGCTGGCGGCAGCGCGCGCGCTGGCTCCTCAGGAACGCAGACCGGATCATGCTCTTGACTGCTTCCGAGGCGACCTATCTCCAGACGGACTTCGCCTACGAGATTCCGCGCCATCAACAGGTGATCGTGCCCAACTGGTCGGAAGGGCTGGGGGACGCTTCGGCTGGGAAACCGGACGCGTTTGCCCGCCTTCCGGAGCCGCCCGTGCTGGTCGTTGGTCGGATCGAGCCCCGGAAGGCAAGCCTGCGCATATCTCGGCTGGCGGAGAGTGCGCGTCGTCATGTGGTCTTTGTCGGGCGGCCGCTGAATGGCGGCAGCGCGCACGCCCGGGCCTTTCACGCGGCAGTGCAGCGGAGCCGGTACTCCACGTGGATTGCCGGCGTCCCGAGATCGATGCTGGCCGCATTCTATCGCCACAGCAGTTTTCTCTTGAACGCGAGCTTCGTCGAGGTAAGTCCGTTGGTCGACGTGGAAGCCCTAGCACTGGGTTGCCCGGTCTCGACGACGCTGTACGCCATGCACCATCAGCTCCTGCCGCCCGATACTCCACTCTGCGACCCATATGACGACCGTAGCATCCTTGATCGACTTCAGTGGCGGCCCGGCCGACTCCCACCGAGGCAGCTGGTTGACATGGAGATGTGCGTGCGCCGCCTGGTGGACACGTACCTCGCGCTGGCGCACGCTAGCGACGGCTCTGGTCATCAATATCTCGCTAGTCCTCACAGCGAGCATCGCGTTGCAAGCGCTGGCGCACAAGAACCCCGCGTTCACCAGAGGTAGGAACCTAAATCCCCTTCGACAGGAATCCCTGGATCATTTGCCTTCCCGGACGCCCGAAGAGACTTTTAAGACGCTATCCGCGTCTTTGTTGGCATACAAGACCTACCACACCACCGGCCTGGATAAATGCAACAGGCCGCCTCCGTTTGGCGCGAGTTCGAAAAATGTCTGCGCGCCGCCGACAGTGCCGCCAGATCCTTTACTTGTTTACCAATTCCGGCTTGCAGACCGGGCTCCAACATGAGCAGAGCCGGTCGGCTTCCCTCACGATCACTTGACGTTTCGTCCATGGACACAGAACCCTAAGACGCCAGGTGCTTTCTGGCGGACTTGTTTCCACGGCTAAGACGGCGAGGCATTGTGAAAAGCCTCGTGGCGCGGGGGGCCTTCTCCGGAGCCGGTTTTCGCAAAACGACGAGGTCCTGCTCCGGACTGCCGAGTGCGCCGCGTGGCACATGTTCGACGAACTCCCATCCGTCCGCAAGGCGTTCGCGCACGAACTCGGGGGAGTGGATCGTCATGCAGAAGTTCGAACCTGCAGCCTCCCCCCACCGCACCACGCAACCCCCCTCCGCGTAGATGAGGCGCTCCGCGTCGGTCAGCTGTTGCACGTAGGCTTCACCGTGGACGGTCAGAAGAAGGTGGCCGCCGGGACGCAGCACGCGGCCCAGCTCATCACGCCAGGCGAATTGCGTCCTAACTGGAAGGTGGGTCAGCACCGACATCGCGTAGACAAGGTCGAAGCTTGCGTCGCCGTATGCCAGCGGGGGCTCCAACCCGTTGACATCGACCTCGACGAACGGAAGGTGCGCGCGACACCACTTTATAGCGGACTTGCTCAGGTCAGTGCCGCAGATCCGTGCGTCGAGGCTGTGCCAGCGGCGCAGCACGCGTCCGCATCCGCAGCCGAAGTCGAGGATCGCCTCCAGCGATTCAAGCGGTGCGCCGGCGCGCACGAGAGCGGCCCGGATCGACTCCTCCGTCAGCCGGCCGCCCTCGACGAACCAGGCCACGTCCGTGTTGCCCGTGACGCGGATTAGCAGTTTCGGCGGCGGCAACGGCAAACCGTCCGGCCCGACGCCGCCCCCCTTGACGCCGTGGGAGCGCATATGCTCCTTAACACGAAAGGCGGGGACGAGGAGCCCAAAACGGCCCAGCAAGCGGAGGTGCGCTGGTTTCAACACGTCGATCCTACCACTCTCTCCTGCGTGACCCTGGCGCCGGCTGCGCCCAAGTCTTCAGCGGAATCCTCCCACGCGTCTGCTTCCCGACGGGGCGTCAGCCAAGCCGCTGCTGCGAGCTGCCTCCGCCTGACGACTCTCGCGGGCGCAGACGAGCCAGTCAAGGCTCCGCCCCCTGATTGACGCCATGCATTGCCTCGATAAGCGCAGTTTGACCGGTTTCGCTCCTTTAGCGGCGATTGACTTCTAGGGCCTGTCTTCAGTTGACGTGAGAACGGAGTGGAATTGGACGCAGAACGTTTGGTGTTTCGGATACGCAAGGGATTCCCGAATCAGCAAATGTCTGACTCGTGAGTGGTCGGCCCGAGGAGGGGCTGACCGATGCGACGATATGCACTGCGCGACGACCAGTGGGATCGGATCAAAGACATTCTGCCGGGCCGTGAAGGCCATGTGGGCGGCACGGCGGCGGACAATCGTCAGTTCGTCGAAGCCGTTCTCTTCAGGTTTCGCGCCGGAGTCCCGTGGCGTGATCTGCCCGAGCGCTTTGGCGACTGGAGGATCGTCTATCAGCGTTTCAACCGATGGGCCAAGAGCGGCGTTTTCGAGCGGGTTTTCAGGCTCTTGGCCAGCGATCACGACAACGAATACATGATGATCGACGCCACCATCGTGCGCGCTCACCAGCATAGCGCCGGCGCCAAGAAAAAAGACGGTGCGCAAGCCATCGGCCGATCCCGCGGCGGATTGACCACCAAGATACACGCGCTCGTCGATGCCCTCGGCAATCCTGTCGAGGTGATGCTCAGCCCGGGCCAGGATCACGATCTGACTTGCGCTGAATCTCTCATCGAAGCCGTCGATCCCGGCGCTCTGATCGCCGACAAGGCTTTCGACGCCGATGCCTTCATCGGCGCCCTCAACGCACGAGCGGTCGTCCCAGTCATCCCATCCAAATCCAACCGAAAGACCCCGCGCCCGTGCGACTTCGCCCTCTACTGCGAACGCAATCTCATTGAGCGTTTCTTCAACAAGCTCAAGCATTTCCGGGCCATCGCCACGCGTTACGACAAGCTCGCCAAGATTTTCCTCGCCGGCGTTCAACTCGCCTGTGCCGCCATCCTCCTCAACTGAAGACAGGCCCTAGTTCATCGAATCGTTGAAACCAATCATATGCGCGCGGGATTCATTTTTCCTGACGTGGTTTGTAGCCTTGCTGCTTTGATTCGGAAGCGAGGTGTGAGGTGATGGCGGGTCGACGGCGGGCGATTGAATTGGCGATTGGCGAGGAGGATGTGGCGGCGTTGGGCGCGATTGCCCGCTCGCGAACGGAATCGGCGAGCCGGGTTGATCGAGCGCGGATGCTGCTGGCCTACCGGGAAGACGGATCGTTTTTTGCGGTGGGGCGAGCCTTGGGCGCGCACCATCAGACCGTCCAGCGCTGTGTCGAGCGGGCGTTGGTCTATGGCCCGATGGCGGCGCTCGACGATCGACCGCGGCCCGGCAGGGAGGCGACGATCACCGCCGAGGCCAAGGCATGGGTTGTCGACCTCGCCTGCCGCAAGGCCAAGGACCTCGGCTATCCCCACGAATTGTGGACAACGCGGCTTCTCGCCTGCCATGCGCGTGAGCATGGGCCGGCGGAGGGCCACGCTTGCCTTGCCAAGTTGGCTCAGGGGACGGTGTGCAATATCCTCAACGGGCAGGAGATCAAGCCGCACAAGGTCCGCTATTACCTGGAACGCCGCGATCCGGAGTTCAAGCAGAAGATGGCGGAGGTTCTGTGCGTCTATGGCGAGGTGAAGCTTATTCGGGAGAGCGCGGCCGCCGCGAAGCAAAAGCCGAGCGATGCGGTGGCGATTGTCTCCTACGATGAAAAGCCCGGCATTCAGGCAATCGCCACGACGGCCCCGGACCTGCCGCCCGAGCCCGGCAGACATGCGACCTTCGGGCGCGACTACGAGTACAAGCGCCACGGCACGGTCAGCTTGCTGGCCGGCATCGATCTGCTCACCGGCCAGGTCCACGCTCTCGTCAAGGACCGCCACCGCAGCCGCGAATTCATTGAATTCCTCCAGCTCCTCGACGCCGCCTATCCGAGCCATACGGCGATCAAGCTGATCCTCGACAATCATTCGGCGCACATCTCCAAGGAGACCAAGGCTTGGCTCGCCGCCCAACCGGAAGGCCGCTTCACCTTTGTCTTCACCCCCAAGCATGGCTCCTGGCTCAATCTCGTCGAGGGTTTCTTCTCCAAGCTCGCCCGCTCGGTGCTGCGCCACATCCGCGTCGCATCCAAACAGGAACTCAAGGACCGCATCATGGCCGCCATGGATCACTTCAATCGACACCCCGTCGTCCACTCTTGGTCCTATAAGCTCGACCAGGCAGCCTGATATGATTCGAATCTCAAAATCGATGAACTAGTTCATCGATTTCGAAATTCGAATCATATCTTGCCGATGGAACTCCAACAATTCGCATGCGAGGGCCCAAGCCGCGAGCGTGAAGTTTCAAGGAATCGCTGTACTAGTTCTAGAATTGCTGTCGATATAGGCGCCGACTTGACGCGTCGAACGCGGCAATGTCGCGGCGATCCAGGCTTTCAGCGCTTCTTCCTGCGCTTGCGAAAGATGGCTGGCGCTGCCGCCGCTGTCAAAGCGCATCAGACTATTGAGGCCGCCTTCGCCGTAGAGCTTGGCCCAACCACGCACCGTGTCGTCGTCGAGATAGAGAACCTTGCCGACCTCTTCGCAGCTCAAGCCGTCGTCCAAAAGCAGCATGGCGTTCGCGCGGCGCGTCAGCCGATGCGCAGCCGACCCGTTTCGCATCAGAGCGACAAGGGCGGCCCGGTCTGGTGGAGAAAGGAAGCCAGCGCGAATCATGCCCCGAGACGAATCGATTTCTCACAGCTAGTTCTACTGTGTCACAAGCGTTTGCTGAAGTTCCGCCGCGTTGCGACGGCTTGACAGCATGGGCATCGATGGAGGGATTTTGCCAGGGCGATCGTCAATTGCTTGCGCTCAATTGCTTGCGCATTGTCGCGATCGAGTTGGGCACGTGGCGTTCGGGACGGATCGGGGGCGCGTGGGGATCGACAACGGCCGGAAAGGGCAGGTTTTTCGCGGCGCCAGCGGGCTGAGGGGGGAAAAGCCGATCTCTCGAGGATCAGGAACCCGTAGGCTGCGATGCAGAGGCTGGCGTGATGATGGAATCCCCGCCAGCCTCGCCCCTCGAAGTGAGCCAGGCCGAGTTCGCTCTTCAGTTCCTCATAGTCGCGTTCGATGCGCCAGCGCAGCTTGATGACGTCGACGGGAGCCGCGAGCGGAATGTCCTCGGGCAAGGTCGAGAGCCAGTATTTGGTCGGCTCCGCCTCGCCCTCCGGCCATTCGATGACGAGCCATTCGACGGGGTGCGGCGCCACGAGTTTGTGGTCGCGCGAGGCCGGCCTGACCCGCGCGGCGGCGAAGCGCGAAGACAAGGGCTGGTTGGAGCCTTCGCGCCACTCGACGTCCTTCCAGGCCTCGGCGGGCAGGCGCATCGCAAGCTCTTTGGCCGAGACCGGCCGATGATCGGCATCGTGTCGTAGGCGCGAAGGCTTGCGCCCCCGGCCGCTCCAGGGTTTGGGCGGCAATGGCTCTTCTCCGGGAGGCCAGACCGACAGCGTCGATTGCACGCCCACCGCATAGGGCAGTCCCAGCGCGGTGACGCCGGCGCGGAAGTCTCCGTCGCAGCCGTAGGCGGCGTCGGTCAGCACGACGCCCCTGGCCACGCCGCCCTTCAGGGCGGCCTCGATCTGGGCGAGCGCGATCTGCGGCTTGGTCCTGAACTCCACGTCCTCGGGAACATGCGCCTTTTCTTGACGTTCGGCGTCGTTCGCCCAGATTTCGGGCAGATAGAGCCGATAGGCGATCGGCAGGCTCGCATGATGATTGGCGATCGAGAGCGTCACCGCGATCTGACAGTTGTCCGTCTTGCCCAGCCGCCCGCAATATTGCCGCGCCACGCCAACCGAGTGCAAACCCTTCTTCTGAAACCCCGTATCGTCGACGATCCAGGCTTCGACGCCTCCTTGCGCCGCAAATGCCGGCGCCGCAAGTTCGCGAACCTTCGCCAGCATCGCCTCGTCCGACCACCCCGACTGCCCAACGAAGTGCAACAAAGACTGATGCGTCGCCGCAGCGCGCGCCGGAGACACCATCGACGCAATCGGCTCGACGCTCTTGCGCTCGCAGGGCATCAGCAAACCGGTGCAATAATCCATCAAAGGCCCCGCTCGGTCCGCGTGCCCGAGCACGTCCGCCAGACTGTCCACGTAAGCCGCAAACCGCGCCTCGCTCTCCCGCCTCGCCCCGTCCACCTTCGCCGCCTCCGCCAACAAAACAAATCGGCAGAATATCAAAGCCTTACACTCGGCGAATCCGCAAAATCGGGTTGTGACTCAGTAGAACTAACCAGGCGGCACAGAAAGCTCCATCATGCGCCCTTTGTCTCGACAGCCGCTGTACTTGGCGAATTCATCGATGCTTCCGACATCTCGGCGCCGCCGGCTTTGCGACGGTTTTTCGCGCGCCGCGCTTGGCTCGTCGCCCTCGGCGTGTTCTCTCCATCGGCCAGGCAGCGAGGGGATCGCTTGCGCCTTCGCATCCCGAGGCCTCCGAGGCCGAATATTCCGGTCATCATGAGCGCCCATGTTCCGGGCTCCGGCGCGGCTGCTCGCGAGGACATGGCGCCAGTCGCGGGATCAAATACTGTGAACGTCAGCCCAGGAACGTTGTCCGCGAAGCTGATGTTCTGCAGGACCGTTCCGCAATTGATTTCGGTGCAGAATGCGCCGCCGTCGGTTAAGCCGAAGAACGTATTGAGGTTGAGGAGGCCGTCGGCGATGAACTGCTGGGCATTGGCGCCGTTGAGGAAATTGAACACGAGCGTAGTATCGGAGACGCCGATCGCCAGGTTCGGATCGAAATTCAGGCTCGTCTCCAGGAAGCCGCCAACCCCGTTCGGATCGATATCGAAGACGATCTCGCCGCCAGTCTGCGAATAGGCGCCGACGAATGTGAGCGAACCGCCAGGTCCGCCAGGCTTCACCGTGCCGCCGGCCACGGAGACGTCACCGACCGTGGAGCCGCTGCCGCCGAGGACGCCCTGGTCGATGACGATATTTGACGGATCGAGCACGCCGCCGTTCAGAAGGGTCGTGGTTCCGCCGGCCACTTGGGTGAACGTGCCGCCCGCGCCAACGACATGCATCGTCACCCCGTTGATTGTGAGGTTTCCCCTGTTTGTGACGGCGCCAGTCACGGTGACGGAGCCGCCGTCGTTCAACTCGGCCTGTGCAGCGATCTCGAGTGTCGCCGACGTCAGCGCGCCAGTGACGCTCAGCGTGCCGCTCGAGACCATCGTATCGCCGAAGGTCGAATTGCCGCCGAGCGTCCACACGCCGCCGCCTTCAGCGTTGAGCGTTTGGAAATTGCCAAAATTGTTGTTGGCCGTTCCTTGGCCCTCCAGGATCAAGGAGTTGGCCGCGCCGGAAGCCGTGCTGCCATAGGCTGCGCCGACGAGCGTGGAGCCGGTTTGCAGGGTCAGCGTGTTCGTGCCCGACCCCGCGAATACGACCGATGCGCCGCCGCTGATCGTTCCCGAGTTTGTCACCGTGCCCCCGCCGCCAATGTAGAGGCCAAATTGGCCGCCGGTGATCCTGTCCGTATTGGTCACTGTGCCCCCACTCTTGAGAACGGCTCCATTCCTGATCTCTCCCGCGTTCGTCAGCGAGTTCGTCACCGTGCTCCCACCGCCGATGTAGACGCCGAAAGTCGCGCCGCTGATCGACCCGCCGCTCTCATTGTCGACCGTACCGCCTCCGCCGACGTAGACGCCAACGTTGCCGCCGGTAATCGTGCCGGTATTGGTCACCGTGCCGCCCCCCAGGAGAACGGCTCCGCTACCCGAAGCCGCCGTGCCGTAGATATGACCCCCGTTGATCACCCGGCCGGTTCCGCCCCTGACGAAGACGCCGGCGGCAGCGCCGTCGATCGTTCCCCCGGTTTGGTTGGTCACAGCGCCGCCTGAGCCGAGATTGACGCCCGAACCGTTCGTCCCCGCGCCGCTGATCCCTCCCGTGTTGGTGACCGAGTTCGTCGCTGCACTGCCGCCGCCGATATAGACGCCGAAGTTCGCGCCACTGATCGACCCGCCGCTCTTGTTGTTGACGGTACCGCCGCCGACGAAGGCCACGCCCCCTTGGGTTGCCCCCGATATCGCGCCCGAGTTCGTCAGTGCACCGCCGCCGCCCAAATGGACGCCGAGGTAGGCGGCGGCAATCGTGCCCGTATTGGTCGCCGTGCCGCCTGCCAGAAGAACGACTCCATTCCCTGAAGCGGCTGTGCCGCGGATATTGCCCCCGTTGATCACGGAGCCGGTCCCGCCATTGATGACGACGCCGCTTGCAACGCCGCTGATCGTCCCGCCACTCTGGTTGGTCACCGCTCCGCCCGAGCCGAGTTTGACGCCTGCGCTGTTCGTCCCCGTCCCGTAGATCCCTCCCGAGTTGGTCACCGAGTTTGTCGCCCCGCTCCCGCCGCCGATGTAGACGCCGAGGCTGCCGCCGCTGATCGTTTTCGTGTTGTTGACAGTGCCACCGCTCAAGAGGGTGACGGCGTTGAAGGAGGCCTTCGTGGCGTAGATTCCGCCCGCGTTGGTCACCGAGCCCGTTCCCCTAACCATCAGGACGCCAGCGTTGGCGCCGCGGATCGTCCCCCCGCTCTGGTTGTCGACTATGCCGCCGGATTCGGCGCCGACGCCCACCCCGTTAGTCGCCGTGCCGGTAATTGTCCCCGAGTTGGTCACCGTGCCGCCGTTGAGCGTGTAGACGCCCATGCTATCGCTTCCCGAGGCGGTGATGGTTCCTGAATTGTTGAGCGCGCCGCCGTTGATGAAGAGCACTCCTGCATCCCGGGCAGCCGTAACGACGATCGTCCCGGAGTTGGTCACCGTGCCGCCGTTGAGCGTGTAGACGCCTAAGTCCAGCACGCCTGTGGCGGTAATCCTCCCGGAATTCGTCACCGGGCCGCCGCCCCCGGTGACGATGGCCGCGGTATTGTAGCCTGAGTTTGTGATCGTGCCTGCGTTTGTCACGGAGGCGCCGTTTCCAGCATACACGGTGACCGCGGAAAGCCCCGAGATCATGCTGAGGGTCCCACCCGATTGGTTGTTGACCGAACCGGAGGTGACATAAATCGCGTTCGCTTGCCCGGTAATCGAGCCCGCATTCGTAACCGTGCCGGCGCCGCCTGCGATCTCGACCCCGATGTAGCCGCTGATGGACCCGCCGCTCCGATTGGTGACCGCGCCGCCGTTCTGGAGCAGGACGCCCGCGCCGATCGGCCCGGTTCCGCCGATCGTGCCCCCGTTGGTCACCGTGCTGCCCAATGAGGCGAGATCGATGCCCAGGAACTGTCCCTGGATGGCGCCATAGTTGGTGACGTTCCAGGGCGCGCTTGAGCCACCGTAGACCCCAGCGTATGATGGGCTGACGGTGTTGATATTGGTCCCGGCGCCGAAGGTGGTCGGGTTGTGCGCCCCGAGGCTATACGTCGACGTTTGAACCGGATTCACCGTGCCAGCGCCTGCGCGCGCCTCACGCGGCGCCGCGACGCCCAGCGCCAGGCCAATAGACAGCGCAGCCAGCGTCGATTTCGACACGCTGCCGAGAAGAGCGGCATCGCATAGACAACGCCGCGTCGCCGAACCCGTTCGTGCAAGCACTCTCCCGCCCTTCGTGTCCAGAGATTCGTTGCGCAATTCCAGGACGGCAACTGTCGAGACAAAGTGGCGCATGATGGAGCTTTCCGTGCAGCCCGGTTTAGCCGCTTGCCAGGCAAGTGTTCTGACCAGTAGGTTCGGACGGGCGGCTTGTCTGAGGCTGGACAATCGATATAGTAATAAAAATTAGTAATAAGTCCCTATGACTATAGTAATTCCTAAAGTAATCTGAGTAGAATACTTACTTCAGTTCCGGCCGCGGTCACACTAGGGAGTTAATATTGGTTCACAACTCGGCAAAGTGACGCATCGAACCGATAGGGATGACTACGGACGAATACCGGGAAAGCCTCTATTTCTACTGTGTCACAAGCGTTGGCTGAAGTTCCGCCGCGTTGAGACGGTTTGGCAGCATGGGCATTGATGGAGGGATTTTGCCAAGGCGATCGTCAATTGCTTGCGCATTGTCGCGATCGAGTTGGGCGCGTGGCGTTCGGGACGGATCGGGGGCGCGTGGGGATCGACAACGGCCGGAAAGGGCAGGTTTTTCGCGGCGCCAGCGGGCTGAGGGGGGAAAAGCCGATCTCTCGAGGATCAGGAACCCGTAGGCTGCGATGCAGAGGCTGGCGTGATGATGGAATCCCCGCCAGCCTCGCCCCTCGAAGTGAGCCAGGCCGAGTTCGCTCTTCAATTCCTCATAGTCGCGTTCGATGCGCCAGCGCAGCTTGATGACGTCGACGAGAGCCGCGAGCGGAATGTCCTCGGGCAAGGTCGAGAGCCAGTATTTGGTCGGCTCCGCCTCGCCCTCCGGCCATTCGATGACGAGCCATTCGACGGGGTGCGGCGCCACGAGTTTGTGGTCGCGCGAGGCCGGCCTGACCCGCGCGGCGGCGAAGCGCGAAGACAAGGGCTGGTTGGAGCCTTCGCGCCACTCGACGTCCTTCCAGGCCTCGGCGGGCAGGCGCATCGCAAGCTCTTTGGCCGAGACCGGCCGATGATCGGCATCGTGTCGTAGGCGCGAAGGCTTGCGCCCCCGGCCGCTCCAGGGTTTGGGCGGCAATGGCTCTTCTCCGGGAGGCCAGACCGACAGCGTCGATTGCACGCCCACCGCATAGGGCAGTCCCAGCGCGGTGACGCCGGCGCGGAAGTCTCCGTCGCAGCCGTAGGCGGCGTCGGTCAGCACGACGCCCCTGGCCACGCCGCCCTTCAGGGCGGCCTCGATCTGGGCGAGCGCGATTTGCGGCTTGGTCCTGAACTCCACGTCCTCGGGAACATGCGCCTTTTCTCGACGTTCGGCGTCGTTCGCCCAGATTTCGGGCAGATAGAGCCGATAGGCGATCGGCAGGCTCGCATGATGATTGGCGATCGAGAGCGTCACCGAGATCTGACAGTTGTCCGTCTTGCCCAGCCGCCCGCAATATTGCCGCGCCACGCCAACCGAGTGCAAACCCTTCTTCTGAAACCCCGTATCGTCGACGATCCAGGCTTCGACGCCTCCTTGCGCCGCAAATGCCGGCGCCGCAAGTTCGCGAACCTTCGCCAGCATCGCCTCGTCCGACCACCCCGACTGCCCAACGAAGTGCAACAAAGACTGATGCGTCGCCGCAGCGCGCGCCGGAGACACCATCGACGCGATCGGCTCGACGCTCTTGCGCTCGCAGGGCATCAGCAAACCGGTGCAATAATCCATCAAAGGCCCCGCTCGGTCCGCGTGCCCGAGCACGTCCGCCAGACTGTCCACGTAAGCCGCAAACCGCGCCTCGCTCTCCCGCCTCGCCCCGTCCACCTTCGCCGCCTCCGCCAACAAAACGAATCGGCAGAATATCAAAGCCTTACACTCGGCGAATCCGCAAAATCGGCTTGTGACTCAGTAAAACTAAGGCATTTCCTCAACAATCGTCCCTTGCGCCTACCGCCGGGCCTCGCCCAAGCTAACCCGTCGTCTCTACTGGGGATGCGAGCGAGTTGAAGGGGTCGTGGAATCGAGACCCGGCGATCGAAGGTCTCCATGGTTTCTGGGTTCATTTGTCGAAGCGCGGCAGCCATTTTGAAAACAAAGGAACCCGAGATCATATCCGTCTGCCGGAACCCTTTGAGAGATGACCACTTTCCCTAAGCCACGCCGCTATTATCGCGCCGAGGAGCGCCGCAAGTCCCAGAAAGCCGGTAGCTAGGGAGTTGGAACTGGCGCCGATCAGTTCGGTCGAACCGGTACGCTTAATGCCGATGTAGTTGCTTCCGCCGTAATTCGGCGCAGGATTCAGGGAGACGACGCGGGGCATCGAAACTGAGTTGCCGCCGGGTCCGGCGGCAATGCGACGAACGGTTCCGCCAACCGCCTCCGCCAGCGGACGAAGCTTTTCGGTCGTTGAAACAACGTCCTGCATTTCGATTGGATTGCCCGGTCCGACATTAACGAGAGCGACATGCTTGCCGTCTTCCGCGCGATAGAGCCCGTACCGGTCGACGGTCGCATGCGCCTGGCTCAGGCCGGGGGCGACGGGCGCGAAGGTAAGTCTCGTCTTCATCCCTGACGGAGAGACGAGATCGGTCTCGTGCTCCTGATCGCTCACGCTCTGCCGCTCCACGGTGATCTCGCGGCCTTTCGCACTCGCGCGCAGCGCCTCTTCCTCCAGTTCCGGCTCCTTCATCAGCCAATGCGCCAAGCGCCGCAGAAGGTCGAGGTAGGGTCCGCCGCCGTCGTAATCACGAGCCCACAGCCACATCTGATCGCTGAGGAGCAAGCCCACGCGTCCCTTGCCGACCCGGGAGAGGACCAGGAGGGGTCTTTCATCGGGACCGTTCATCAGGGTCTGGCCGTCGGTCTTCCTCGCACCGATGACCCGGAACCAACGGCCCCAGATCGGCTGTCCGCCTTCGGGCCGCAGTCCAGCGAGGCCCCTGGTCACCGGGTGACGTAAGCCAACCTGCGACTCGCCTGGTCGAAATGGGGTCTCGACGTCGTCGCCTGACGGCTCCGCTGGCGCAATCGCGCCCAGGGGTGAATAGAAAAGACCTTCCGGAGTCGAAAACTCCGGTCCCTCGGCCATCAGCAACGCGCCGCCTTCCCTCACGTAATTGGCGATGTTTTCAAGATAGACGTAGGGCAGGATCGATTGCTGTGCGTAGCGGTCGAGTATGATCAGATCGAAATCCTTGATCTTGGGACCGAACAGATCGGCGACGGGGAAAGCGATCAGCGACAGCTCGTTGATCGGGGTGCCGTCTCCGCCCTTCTCCGGAGGCCGCAAGATCGTGAAATGAACCAGGTCGACGTTGGCGTCGGATTTCAGCAGATTGCGCCACATGCGCTCGCCTGGATGCGGCTTTCCGGATACGAGAAGGACGCGCAGCTTGTCCCGCACGCCGTCGATGTTGACCACTGCGCGATTGCCGTCAGTCACCAGTTCGCCCTCGACCCGGGCGACCTCGAGTTCGATGACGTTGGGACCGGCATGATCGATCCGAACCTTGACGTCGATCCGCTCGCCGACAGCCGCCTTGATGTTTGCGATCGGTTGCCCGTCGTGGCGGACCGTCATCCTGACCGGCTCGTCCCTGTTCGCGCTGTCGAGCACGCGGGCGGCAATGACCTGATCCTTGCCGACGATCCCGAAACGCGGCGCTTCGATCAACTTGATGCGCCGTTGCCTCTCGCCCTCGTGGCCGGTCACCAGCACATGCAATGGGGCACTGAAGCCCAGCGCCGTCGCCGACGCTGGTATGTCGTGCGCTTGTCCGTCCGTAATAATAATTGCGGCGCCGACGCGTTCGGGCGGCGCGTCGGCAAGCGCTCCGCGTAGCGCGGAAAAGAGTCTCGTGCCCTCGGTTTCCGATTCCTCGCGGGACGTTTCCGTCACCCGGACATCTGCGCCGCCCAGTTCATTGAGGCTCGCCTCGAGCTGATCGAGCGCCAAGTCCGTCTGGCGCGGCCGTTCGCCGATGGTCTGGCTCGCGGACCGGTCGACCACCACCGCCACGATGTCCTTGAGCGGGCGACGGTTCTCATGGACCAGGTTCGGATCGCACAGGCCAGCGAACAGGAGGGCGACCGCGAGCGACCGGAGCCATGCGCCGCGCACCCGGCGCAGGATGAGCGCGATCGAGGCGACGAGCGCCAATGTCCCCAGAGGGACTAGCGCCCAAAAGGGAAGAAGCGGAGCAAAGGCGATCGACCAGACGGTCACCGCGTCAGCCTTTCGATAATGTCCTTGGCGTGGACCTGGTCGGCTTTATAGTTGCCGGTCAGCGTGTACATGACGAGGTTGACGCCGCTTCGCAGCGCGAGCTCGCGCTGGCGAGGCCCTCCGGGCATGAGCGGAAACAGCGGACGTCCGTCCGAATCGCTCGCCCAGGCGGCGGCGAGATCGTCGGATACGATGATGATAGGGGAGACGCCGTCGCCGGCACGCACCGGCCTGCGAACTCGATCACGAGGATCGGGCGCGGGCAGCGCCTCGACCCATGTTTGGCCGATCTCGGTTCGGCCGACGATGCGGTCGAGCAGGTAGAACGTCTTGGTCAGGACGTGGTCCGGCGGCAGCGGCTCGAGCTCGGGCACGTCAACCCCATTGAGCAGACCACGCAGCCATATCGACTCCGCGCTTGACGTGCCCCCCGGGCGGGACGTCAAAGCGTCACGGGTGTCGAATACGATCGTTCCGCCATATTTCATGTATGCGGCAAGGCGGGTGCGCGCCTCCGGCGGGGGTTGAGGCCGGCCGGCGACGATCGGCCAGTAGATGAGCGGATAGAAGGCGAGTTCGTCGCGGGCGGGATCGAGCTCGATCGGCTCGCCGAGGTCAGCCGAGGTCCGGGCGGACAGCACGCGCGTCAGGGCGATCAGTCCCTGCCTGGACGTCTGGTCCACGGCAGCGTCGCCTGTTGCGACGTAGGCGAGCCGGGCAGAAAGCGCCGAGTCCATATCGCGGGCGCTCACGCCGGTTTCCGCTGCATGGTTCGAATTCGGCGCAAGGAGGCCGCCGCACATCGTCGCGAAGGCGAGCGCCGCAACCGCGCCCCGGCGGCGTAGTCCGCCGCCGGCGAGCCATAGCGAAATAAAGGCGTCGATCGTCAGGCCGAAGAGGGCGGTGGGCAGCAGCCACTGGCGAAGATCGACCGGGGGCGAAACATCGAGCCCCCCCTCGCGCAATTTGAGCGCGCCGTAGTCCGCCCTTACGAGCGACTCCGACGGTGAGACCGCGTTGACGGCTCTCGGAGATTCCGGTGAGCCATAGAAACCGGGCGGATGGGTCGAGTCGCCAAGTCCGGAAAAATTGGCGGCGATCGGCCCTGCCTCAACAGGTGGGGGTCCGAGTTCGCCGAAGCCGTTCAACGTACGCCAGGGCGGCGATGTCGCGCTGCGGTCGACGGCGGCGGAATTTCCAGCGGCCTGAACCGATGGGCCGGCCTTGGCGACGACCCGGCGCAGCATGTCGACAAACAGCCCCGACAAGGGCAGGTTCGACCAAGTCGTATCCGCAGTTACATGGAAAAGAACGATCAGGCCTTTCCTGCGCCCGGCTGCCGTGACCAGCGGCGTGCCGTCTGCGAGCCGCGCCCATGTCTTCTCGTCGAGACCTGCCGTCGGCTCGGCCAGCACCTGTCGCGTCACGGTCACTTCATCAGGCGCGGCGAGCCCGACGAACGGGCTGTCCGGCGGGAATGGGGCAATATGCTTCGGGGTCTCCCAAGATAACGCGCCGCCGAGCTGGCGCCCGCCGCGCCGGAGGTCGGTCGGGATCAGGTCGTCGTCTCCGGCGGCCAGCCGGCTGCCGGCGAACCGCAAAAGGACGCCGCCCTTGTCGAGAAACTTCTCGATCGCGTCATGTTGGGGCCCGGGCGACACGCTCATGTCGGCGAGCGCGAGGACAGAGGGCCCGTCCGCCAGGAGCGACAAAATCGGGTCGACTGCCGAATCGTGCGATTCGCTGACATCCGCGAAGGGCTCGAGCGCCCGCCGGAGATAGTAGCCTGGGGCGAGCAGCGGCTGGGAGATGTCTGCGCTCGCGCCGGAGGCGACAGCGACGCGCCGTCGGCGCGACTGATCGTCGATGAGCCAGGTCGCCCCCGCCGACCGCTCGCCTTCGATCACAACTTCCGCCGCTTCGTTGCGCAATTCGACCGGCAGTTCGAAGCGAGTCGTGGCGACAAGGCTCGAACCGAAATCGAACGCGGCGCGCGCGATTTCGCGGCCGCGGGCGTCGAGCGCACGCACCGAACCTTTCGCCGGCGCACGATTGTCGGAGCGGACGAGGCGCGCCGTCAGGGCCCCGGCTTCGTTCTCGATTCCAGCGACCGCGCGTACGCCGGTTCCGTCGGTCACGACCTCGAGAGATTGGCTCAGAGCCGCAAGCCGCGCGGCAAAGCTGACTGCTTCGCCGAGTTCGACGCCGTCGGCGATCCACAGCACTTCGGTCTTCGGCTCGCCTGCGAGAAACTGCTCGATCGCCGGGATCGAAGCCGCACGGGCGGGCGCATAGGGGACGGGCGACAGAGAGCGCAGCCGGCCTTCGATCCCAGCGGCGTCGAGCGGCGCGATGTCCCTCGCTCCCTCCGAGATTGGTTTGACTGCGACGATCCGCCCGGATCGCGCGGCGGCATCCATGCGCTCCCGGGCAAAGGCGAGGCGTTTGTCGAAGGTGGGCGCAGCCGCCCAGCCGTCGTCGATCACGACGAGCAGCGGTCCGGAGCCGGCGAGGCTGGCAGGGCTCTTCCACAACGGCTGCGCCATGGCGAGAATGATCAGCGCCGCCACGGCCATGCGCAAAGCGAGGATCGGCCAGGGCGTGCGCGCCGGCTCCGTCTCGTTCGAAGTGAGCCCGATGAGCAGGCGGAGTGGCGGGAAGACGACTCGGCGCGGAGCCGGCGGCGTCACGCGCAGGAGAAAATAGAGCGCCCCGAGCCCGACGAGCGTGGCCAGGACGGCGGGGGCGGCAAAGATGAGCGGGATGCCGAACACGCGTCAAGCGACCCCGTAGGCGACGCCGAGGTCGGGAGCGGAAAGGCGCATGCGTAACGCCAGCAGGGTCTCCGCCGCCGAGCTGTCGGTGCGACTCAGGCTGATGCTCCAGCCCCGACTCGCGCAGACCCGCCGCAGCGCCTCCCGGTGCGCCGCGAGCTTGGCGAGATAGTCCTCGCGAATGTTTTGAGCCTTGCGACGCAGGAGCCGAAGGCTGCCGTCCGGATGGAGAAACTCAACATTGCCCGAGAATGGGTAGGCTTCCTCGATCGGATCGACGACGACCACGAGTTCACCGACCGCTCCCTCTGCGCTGATCGACCGAATCGCCTGCTCGGTCTGTTCGGGCACGCCGAGAAAATCGCCGATCAGCAGCGCCATCGAGCGGGAAGGTGCGGGAACGGCCGGCGGCAGCCCGGATTCAGATGGGCCATGCAGCCGCTCGTCGGTCGCGATCGCCTCGGCAAACCGTTCGACGACGCCCGCGTCGGCAAGCGGACGCGTCAGTCCGAGGAGCCCAGCCCGTTCGCCGCCGCGGACACAGAGGTCGGCGAAGGCGAGCGCGATCACCGCAGCACGATCGATTTTCGTCGTCTGGGCGAGGCTCGATCCGAAGCGCATCGACGCCGACCGGTCGAACCAGATCCAGACGGTATGCGCCGCCTCCCACTCCCGCTCGCGCACGTAAGCGTGTTCTTCCCGGGCCGACCGCCGCCAGTCGACTGTCGAGGAAGGCTCGCCGGAGATGAACGGCCGGAACTGCCAGAAGGTCTCGCCGGATCCGGCGCGGCGCCGTCCGTGAACGCCATGCCGCACCGTCTGCGCCACGTCGCGCGCGGTGACGACTAGACTCGGCAGGCGCGCTGAGAGGGAGGCGGCCTCGTGCCGTATCGAAGGGGAAAGGGCCATGTTATGCTGACCTGCTGGGGCGGGGCGGTCTGTCAAGCGCTGTTCGGTTCCGGTCCGAGCCTCACCGCAAGATCTTTGCCACCAGCCTCTCTATCACGCCCGAAACCGTCTCTCCGTCGGCGCGGGCTGCGAAGGTCAGCGCCATCCGATGCTTGAGGGTCGGCTCAGCCAGCGCCTCAATGTCCCTGAGCGACGGGGAAAGGCGACCATCTACCAACGCGCGAGCGCGGGCGGCCAGCATAAGCGCCTGGGCGGCGCGGGGGCCGGGTCCCCAGCCGACGCCCTTCGACAGTTCGGGGTCGCCCTCGCCGGGCCTGGCGGCCCGCACGAGATCGAGGATCGCCTCGACGATGCGCTCGCCGATCGGCGCGCGTCGCACGAGGCGCTGGGCGTCCGAAAGATCGCCGGCGGTCATGACGGATCCAGGCTTCGCCTCGCGCTCCCCGGTCGTCTCGATCAGGATGCGGCGCTCGGCCATGCGGTCCGGGTAGTCGACGTCAATCTGCAGCAGAAACCTGTCCAACTGGGCCTCCGGCAGCGGATAGGCGCCCTCCTGTTCGAGCGGATTCTGCGTCGCCAGAACATGAAAAGGAGCAGGCAGATCGTGCCGAACGCCGGCCACAGTCACATGATGCTCCTGCATCGCCTGTAGAAGCGCCGACTGCGTGCGGGGGCTCGCCCGGTTGATTTCGTCGGCCATCAGCAGCTGCGCAAAGATCGGTCCGCGGATAAAGCGGAAGGCCCGTCGGCCGTCGAGCCCTTCCTCCATGACTTCGGAGCCGAGGATGTCGGATGGCATCAGGTCGGGAGTGAACTGCACGCGCAGGGCGTCAAGGCCGACGACGACGCCCAGGGTCTCGACCAGCTTTGTCTTGGCGAGCCCTGGTACCCCGATCAGCAGGCCGTGCCCCCCGGCGAGGAGGACCGTCAGCGTGAGACCGATGACGCGCTCCTGCCCGAAGATGACGGAGCCGATCTCAGCCCTGGCCGCCGCAACGCGCTCGAGAGTCGCATCGACTTCCCTGGTCAGCAAGCTGGTCTCGGCGGCGTTGATGGCGCTCATCGCATCGTCCCTGTCGTCACAAAACCGATCGTCGTTTCGCATTGGCGCACGGCGTACTAGATTGTGTGGGCGTCAGTCAGGTTAGGCCCCGTATTCATGCCCACGACAGAATCGCCCACAAACAGGCGCCAGAATAAGGCGAAGGCCGCGCCTCCCCCGGACGCAGCGCTAAAGGGGCTCGGCCAGGCCGAAGCGCGCAGGGGGCTCGGTCCGGCTCCGGTTCACCTGTGGAACCCGCCCGACTGCGGCGACATCGATATGCGCATCGCCGCCGACGGGACTTGGTTCTACTGCGGCTCGCCGATCGGGCGGCAGCCGCTGGTCCAGCTCTTCGCGTCGGTTCTTCGCAGGGAGGACGATCGCTATGTCCTCGTGACACCCGTGGAGAAGGTCGGGATCAGGGTTGACGACGCGCCCTTTCTGGCAGTCGAGATGCGCATCGGAGGAGACGGCTGCGATTCGCGCCTGACCTTCCGCACGAACGTCGAGGAAACCGTGACTGTCGATGAGCAACACCCGCTTCGGTTCGACAGGGGCGCGGCGGCAGGTCTGAAGCCCTATGTCCGGGTGCGCGGAGATTTGTGGGCGCTGGTAAAGCGCGCGCTTTTCTATGACCTGGTCGATCTCGGGACGATCGAGCGCTGGGGCGACGGGTCATGGTTCGGCGTCCGCTCCAGCGGCCTCTTCTTTCCGATGTGTCCGGCAAGCGAGATCGAGGGGCTTTGAGCGACCACGAGATTCTTCGTCTCACTCCCGACGCCATACGCGCGCTGGCGCGGCGAAAGCTCGCCCCCGCGCTTGAGGCCGACGACCTGACAGGCGTCCGGGCTCCGAAAGCCGGCGACTTCGCCCTGAACGGTCTGGCGCCGACTGCCGCCATCGCGGAAGCGAGGCCGGCGGCGGTGCTCGCGCCGATCGTCGCGCGCCCCGATGGGTTGACCATTCTGCTCACCCTTCGCGCTTCGCATTTGCGCGCGCATTCCGGCCAGATCGCTTTTCCTGGCGGCCAGATCGACCCGGGCGAGACGCCTCAGGCGGCGGCATTGCGCGAAGTGTGGGAGGAGATCGGACTCGATGAGCGGTTCATCGAGCCCCTCGGCTGGCTCGATCCCTATCTCACCGGAACCGGCTTCCGTGTCGCGCCCCTCGTCGGGCTGGTCGATCCGTCGTTCACCCTGAGTATCAACAGGCACGAGGTCGACGAGGTCTTCGAGGCGCCGTTCGCTTTCCTTATGGATCCCGCGAACCACCGCCTCGACCAGCGCGAGTGGCGCGGCGAGACGAGAAAATTCTACGCCATGCCACACGGGGGACGGTATATCTGGGGCGCCACCGCCGGCATGTTGCGCAACTTGTACGAGAAATTGATTTCCTGATGGGACGGGCCGTCATCGAGCCGCTGGCGCTCCTCCTGAGTCCTTTCGCGGCCTATACTCTTTATTTGATCCTGCGCGCGCGCTACCCGCTCCAGATCGAGCATTGGACGAGCGGCCGGGTGTCCATTCTTACTCTTCTCGGTCTCGCCGCCGCGGTCCTCGGACTCATCACGCTCGACCTCTTCGCGCCGCGCGGACACGGAACCTATGTGCCGGCGCATGTGGAGAACGGTGTGCTTGTGCCGGGACGGATCGAATGAGCTGCCTGCCGGGGCTGGAGCGAGGAAGGATTCGGGATCTCCGGCTCCTGACCCGCGGCCCGCTGGCGCGTGCGCTTCAGGCGCTAAACGGGGAAGGAGAGGAAACCCGGCTCGTCGGCGGCGCAGTGCGGGATCTCATGCTTGGCGTCATAGCCGAAGACCTCGATCTCGCCACGACGGCGCAGCCGGACGAGGTAATCCGTCGCGCCGACGCCGCGGGATTCCGTGTCGCGACTCCGGGGCTTTCGCATGGCACAGTCACCCTGATCCTGGACGGGCAGACGATCGAGACGACGACCTTGCGTCAGGATGTCGAGACGGACGGACGGCATGCGAAGGTCGCCTTCGGTCGAGACTTCCCGACGGATGCGCGTCGGCGCGACTTTACCATCAACGGTTTGTCGGTGGGTCCAGATGGCATAGTGCACGACCCTGTCGGCGGACTTGACGATCTCGCCGCTGGACGCGTGCGGTTCATCGGTGACGCGGACGCCCGCATTCGCGAGGACTACTTGCGGATTCTGCGCTTCTTCCGTTTTTCCGCACGGTACGGCGAAGGCGCTGTCGATGCGGAAGGGCTGAGCGCTTCGATCCGCCAGCGGCTCGCGATCACTAGGCTCTCCCGGGAAAGGGTGCGCGCGGAAATGCTTAAGCTCGTCGTCGCGCCTTATGCGGGCGTGATTGCCCGGACAATGAGCGAGTGCGGCATTTTACAGCATGCAATAGGTTTCGCTTGGAGCGGACGCTTCGAGCGCGCCATCGCGATCGAAGCTGTGCGCGGCGCGAAGCCCGACGCTCTCGTTCGGCTTGCAGCGCTCGCCACCTCGATTCCGGAAGATGCGGAGCGCCTCCGCAAGCGGCTTCGCCTTTCCAACGCGGAATGCCGCCGCATCGCCTGCGTGGTTCAGGCCCTGGCCGCCCTGCACAAGCTCCGGCGGCCACCGCGGCCGGAACAGTTGCGCGTCCTCCTGTTTTCGGCCGGGCGACAGGGCGCACGCGACGCGCTCTTTCTCTCCGAGGCCGAACTCGGGAGCGAGTCCTGATGATCCGTCTTTCTCAGGCGCCGACCGCTTTCTCGCCGAGATGCCGACGCCCGAGCTTCCCATTAGCGGAGGCGATCTCATTGCACGCGGTGTTGCGGAAGGCCCTCGAATCGGAGACGTTCTTCGTGCCTTTCGGCAGCTTTGGCTCGAGGCCGGGTTTCCCGCCGACCCGGACACGATCGACCTGCTTGTCAAGAGCGCGGTCGAGACGCGAGACGCTTAACGCCGCGCGCGGTGGGGCGTAGCGTATACGGCTGGCGAAGGGAAAGGTCCGGCCGTCCGCGAGTGTTCTGTTACCCAACTTGCGCAGTTTGGGGGGTGTTTTTCCTTTTTGCTCAAGGTGACGTGGGTGTGTTCAAGTAGTTAGAGGGAGGACGAGGCGTCTTTGAGGGTGTAGCGCCGACCTTGGGTCTTTGCGGTCGACCGGATGAGACGGCGGAAGCCGTGCGACTTGCGCGCGCCAGGGCGCGACGTCCCGGCCGCCGACCGCAAGGAGAATGCTCACGTGACGCTCAATTGCCGGCCGCGATGCGCGCGACGACCGCCGCCGTGCGTTCGGCCGCGACGTCGCCCAGCCGGTAAGCCGCGCGGAGACGCCGCGTCGCGGCTTCGGCGTCGTCGGCGCTGCGGGCGTGGACCCGGGCGAGAGGCGTATCCGGCCCGACGTCGGCGCCGAGCGGCTGAAGCTCGGTGAAGCCGACCGACGGATCGATGGAATTGGAAGCGCGCGCCCGGCCGCCGCCGAGCTCGACCACCGCGAGTCCGATCGCGCGCACGTCGATGCCCGTGACCGCGCCGCGCCGCTCCGGGACCGCTTCGACGACAACGCCGGCGCGGGGCAGCGCGGCTTCGGCGCGGGTGAGAAAATCGGCGGGGCCGCCGAGCGCCGCGACCATGCGTTCGAAGCGCTCGGCCGCGGCGCCCGATTCGAGCGTGCGTCGCATCAGCGCGTTGCCCTCGTCCGCGGATCTTGGCCAGGCCGGAGAGCGCCAGAAGCTCGCCGCCCAGCGCGAGCGTCACTTGCTCGAGCCGCGCGTCGCGGCGACGCCCGACGAGAAAATCGACGGCGTTGAGGACTTCGACGGCGTTGCCGGCGGCGCTGGCGAGCGGCTCGTTCATGTCGGTGATCAGGGAAACGGTCGGCAGGCCGGCGCCGGTCGCGACCGTCGCGATGCTCTCGGCCAGTTCGCGCGCGCCCTCGAGCGTGGCCATGAAGGCGCCCGAGCCGGTCTTCACGTCCATGACCAGGCCTTCGAGGCCGGCGGCAAGCTTCTTCGACAGGATCGACGCCGTGATCAGCGCGACCGATTCGACGGTCGCGGTCACGTCGCGGATCGCATAGAGGCGCTTGTCGGCCGGGGCGAGCGCGTCCGTCTGGCCGATGATGGCGCAGCCCGCCTCGCGCACGACGCGCTTGAAGGTGAGGAGATCGGGCTGGGTGACATAGCCCGGGATCGAATCGAGCTTGTCGAGCGTGCCGCCGGTGTGGCCGAGGCCGCGGCCCGAAATCATCGGAACGAAGGCGCCGCAGGCCGCCAGCATCGGCGCGAGCATCAGCGACACATTGTCGCCGACGCCTCCGGTCGAGTGCTTGTCGAGGATGGGGCCCGGCAGGTCGGGCGCGCGCCAGTCGATCGTTTCGCCGGAGAGCGTCATGGCGCGGGTCAGCGCGATGCGCTCGTCGAGCGTCATGCCGTTGAAGAAGACCGCCATGGCGAAGGCGGCGGCCTGCCCTTCGGTGACCGCGCCGCTGGTCAGACCCGCGATGAACTCGCCGATCTCGGCCTCGCTCAGGTCGCGCCCGTCGCGCTTGGCGCGGATGATTTCCTGCGGAAGGGTCATGCGCGCGACCTCCTCCGGCCCCGACCCAGAGATCCCGCGAGACCTGCCATTTCCGGGCGCGAATTGGGCCTTTTCAACGGGTTGCAGTGCGATTTGCGGGCGCGCACCCGTCCCACACGCCAAACCCCGTCATCGGGAGCCGAGGGCGAGGCGATCCAGGAGTTGTCGGACACCGGGGGCGGCTTTTGGATCGCCACGTCGCCCCTGCGGGACTCCTCGCAACGACGGCGAATGCCGCGACCTGCCATTTCCGAGCGCGAATTGGGGCTTTTCAATGGGTTGCAGTGCGATTTGCGGGCGCTTGCAACTGCCGGAGCAGTCGCCGCGACGCTGTGATGGCGAGCCGAAGGCGGGACCATCTCGACCGGCTTCTGGATCGCCGCGCTCCGCACTTCGCGATAACGACTGTGCGCAGACTTCGGAAGTATGGTCGCTATTGCGGGCACTTGGAGACCTCCGCTTTCACGACCAACTATAGAACAAATAGGGTACGACAGCAAGGAAATTGCGGATCGGCCGCCTCACGCGACCCGCCGGATGAACCCGCGCAAGAGGCGCTTGAACCGGTCGGCGGCGAGACGGGCGTATTCCTGCGTCTCGTCGTGGCTCGGGTCACCGCCGGCGAGGCCCGCGGCGTAGTTGGTGACGACCGAGACGGCGGCGCAGCGGAGCCCGCAATGGCGCGCCAGAATGACTTCCGGCACGGTCGACATGCCGACGAGATCGGCGCCGAGCACGCGCGCCGCCCGGATCTCCGCCGGCGTCTCGAAACTGGGCCCGGAGAACCACATGTAGATGCCTTCGTGCAGTTCGACATCGGTCGCGCGCGCCGCCTCGTGAAGGGTCGCGATCAGGCTCGGGTCGTAGGCGTGGGTCAGCGGCACGAACCGGTCGGCCCCGGAAGCGCCGACAAGCGGATTGACGCCGGCGAAATTGATGTGGTCGCTGATCGCCACCAGCGCCGGCGGCCGCCATTCCTTGTTGAGCCCGCCGGCGGCGTTGGTCAGCAGCAGCGTTTCGCCGCCGAGGCGGCGAAACGTCTCGATGGCGACCCGCATCGCGCTGGCGTCGCCGCGCTCGTAATAATGGCCGCGGCCCTGAAAGAGCGCGACCCGCTTCCCCTCGATCCCGCCCACGACCAGGCGTCCGGCGTGGCCTTCGACGCTCGGCACAGGAAAGCCGGGGATGTCGACATAGGAGAGCGCCACCGAGTCGCTCGCTTCGTCGGCGAAGGGGCCGAGGCCCGAGCCGAGCACGATGGCGAGCGGTGGCAGACGCACCAGCCCTTTCGTCCGCAGGGCCGCAACGGCGGCGTCGCTATCCGTGGCCATGAATCCTCCGCTGTGCGCGTCGACCGCGACCGAGACGATTTGGTCTCCGTTCCGTCTGCCGGGGCCAGACTGTCGACCGAAATGTTCAGAGCCTTGGCGATGCGCGCCATCCCGTCAAGCGATCCGCCGTGCTTGCCGGATTCGAGATCGGCGACATGGGGTTGAGTCGTGCGCGCGGCCTTCGCCAGCGCGGCCTGGGTCATGCCGCGCTTGGCGCGACAGAAGGCGAGCGGCGTCGGCGCCGCCCGCAGCGCCTTGACCTCGTCGAGGCTCAACGCGCCGACACGGCCAGCGCGATAGTCGGCCATCGCCTGTTGGTGGATCAGAGCGTCACGCATGTCTTCGTATTCCTGAGCTGGCAGAATCGCCAGCCTCTCGCCGCCCGGCGTGACGACAAATTTCACGGACATCGGCCCGACGTCCTCCTCAACTCGGCAGATGCCCCGGCCCGAAAGACTCGGGCAGGAGCGCGCTCAAGCGGAACGTCGCACGCACGCCTGTCGGTCCCGCGACGTGGACGACGGTCCCCGCGTCGGCGAATTCGCGGATGCGCTGGCGGCAGCCGCCGCAGGGCGTGCAGAGCGCCTCGCCGTCGCCGACGACGCAAATCTCGGCGATCCGCCGTTCGCCGGCCCGCGCCATGGCGGAAATGGCGCTCGCCTCGGCGCACCAGCCTTCGGGGTACGCGGCGTTCTCGACATTGCCGCCCGAATAGATCGCGCCCGAGGGCGTTCTCAGCGCCGCGCCGACCCTGAAGCGCGAATAGGGCGCATAGGCGTTCGCCTGGGCCGCCTTGGCTGCGGCGAACAGTTCGGCGAGCGGGTCAGCGCTCTTTGACATAGGGAATCCCCGACGCCTTGGGCGGGATCGCCTTGCCGATGAAGCCGGCGAGCAGCACGACCGTCAGGACATAGGGCAAAGCCTCGATCGCCTGCACCGGGACCGGGCCGATGATCGGCAGCTCCACCCCCTGCAGTCGGATCGCGAGCGCGTCGAGGAAGCCGAACAGGAGGCAGGTGGCGAGCGCCGGCCACGGCCGCCATTTGGCGAAGACCAGCGCGGCGAGCGCGATGAACCCTTTGCCGGCGCTCATGTTCGGCTGGAAATAGGCCGCCTGCGACAGCACCAGATAGACGCCCGCCAGACCGACCAGCACGCCGCAGATGACGACCGCGCTGTAGCGGAGCCCTCTCACCGAAATCCCGGCGGTGTCGACGGCGGCGGGATTTTCGCCGACCGCGCGCAGTCTGAGCCCGAAGCGGGTGCTGTAGAGCGCCCAGTAGGTCAGCGGCACGAGGAGAAATGCGAGATAGGTGACGAGGTCGTGGCCCGAGATCAGATGCTGGTAGATCGGGCCGACGATCGGCACGGTTCCGATCTCCTTGACGAAGGGCCAGTCGATCGAGCCAAACTGGGCGCTGTCCGGCAGCTGAGGGGTGCGCCCGCCCTGCGACCAGATCGCGTTGCCGATCAGTGCGGTCAAGCCGGCCGCGACCATGTTGATCGCCGTTCCGGACACGATCTGGTTGGCCCGCTGGTCGATCGAGGCGTAGCCATGAACGAGCGAGACGGCGATCGACGCGGCGACGCCGCTGAGGAGGCCGATCCAGACGCTGCCCGACGCGGTCGCGCCGGCGGCGGAGGCGAAGGCGCCGACCAGCATCTTGCCTTCGAGGCCAATGTCGACGACGCCCGAGCGCTCCGACCACAGTCCGGCGAGGCAGCCGAGGATGAGCGGAATGCCGAGCCGGATCCCGGAGGCGAAGACGACGATGAACGAATTGAACAGGTCCATCGCTTCCGCCTCTCAGATCGGCGGTTGCGTCGTGCGACGCGCGAGCAGGGTCGCGACCGGGCGGCGGAACATGTGCTCGAGCGCGCCGGCGAACAGCACGACGAGGCCCTGGATGACGACGATCATGTCGCGGCTGATCTTCGGCTTTTCGAACGCGAGCTCCGCGCCGCCCTGATACAGCATGCCGAACAGGATCGCGGCCAGAATGATGCCGACCGGATGCGCGCGGCCCATCAGCGCGACCGCGATGCCGACGAAGCCGAAGCCGCCGACGAATTCGAGGATGAGCCGGTGCTGGTCGCCGAGGATGACGTTGACCGCGAGGCCGCCGGCGAGCGCGCCCGACAGGAGTGTGGTGATGACGGTGACGCGCGCGGGCGAGATGCCGCCGTAGACGGCGGCGGTCGGGTTTGCGCCGACGGTGCGGATCTCGTACCCGAGCCGTGTGCGCCAAATGAGGAGCCAGAACGCGACGCAGCAGAGAAGCGCCAGGAGGAACGACAGGTTGAAGGGCGTCACCGGCCAATGGACGCCGAAATGCGCGAGGATTTCATGGAACTGCGGAACCCGGCCGGTCTCCGGGAACGGATAGGTTTCCGCGTTCATCTGGCCGGGGACGCGCATGACGTTGACCAGGAGATAGCCCATGATGGCGGAGGCGATGTAATTGAACATGATCGTCGTGATGACGATATGGCTGTCGCGGTAGGCCTGAAGATAGCCCGGGATCGCCGCGAACGCGGCGCCGAACAGCGGCTGCGGCGAGGATCGCGACGACGACGAGCGAGTAGCCGGGCAGGAAGCCGAAATGCAGCGCGACGAGCGCCGCGCCGAGCCCCCCGATATAGGCTTGGCCTTCCGTGCCGATGTTGAACAGTCCGGCGTGGAAACAGATCGCCACCGAAAGGCCGGCGAAGATGAAGCTCGTCGCGAAAAACAGCGTGTAGCCGAGGCCCTCGAGATCGCCGAGCGAGCCGGTGATCAGGATCTGCACCGCCTCGAGCGGGTTTTCGCCGATCGCCAGCACGACGAATCCGGAAATGACGAAGGCGGCGGCGACATTGACGAGCGGGATCAGCGCGACGTCGGCCCAGGCCGGCAGCGGCTTGAGAGGCGAACTCATGCGGCGCGCTCGCTGACCCCGGCCATCAGCAGGCCGAGGTCCTGGGGGTTGGTTTCCTCGGGCCTGCGCTCGCCGGTCACGCGCCCGCCGCAGAGCACGATGATGCGATCGCTGAGGGCGAAGATCTCGTCGAGCTCGACGGAAACGAGCAGGAGCGCCTTGCCGGCGTCGCGCTGGGCGACGATGCGCGTGTGAATGAACTCGATCGCCCCGATGTCGACGCCGCGGGTCGGCTGGCCGACCAGCAGGATCTTCGGGTTGCGCTCGATCTCTCGCGCGAGCACCAGCTTCTGCTGGTTGCCGCCGGAGAAATTGGCGGTCTTGAGCAGCGGCGCGCGCGGCCTCACGTCGAAGGCCTCCATCTTGCGGTCCGCGTCGGCGATGATCGCCTTGCGGCTATAGAGAAGGCCCGCGCCGTAGACCGGCTCGTATTGGAAGCCGAGCATGGCGCTCTCGCAGGCCTCGAACGGCATGACGAGGCCGACGCGATGGCGGTCCTCCGGAACGTGGCCGATGCCGATGACGCGCTCGGAATGCGGGTTGTGTTGAGCCGGCGGCAGCGGCTGTCCATCAACCAGGATTTCGCCGCCGCTCAGGGGCCGGATGCCGGCGAGCGCTTCGAGCAGCTCAGACTGGCCGTTGCCGGCGACGCCCGCTACGCCGAGGATCTCCCCCTCTCTCAGAACGAAGGAGACGCCGTCGATCCGCACGACGCCGCGGTCGTCGCGCACGACGAGGTCGCGCGCCTCGAGCGCGACCTTGCCCGGATGCGCCTCGCCCTTGTCGATCTTGAGGATCACCTTGCGGCCGACCATGGCGTCGGCGAGCTCCGGCGGCGAGGTCTTCGCCGTGTCGAGGGTCGCGACCATTTCGCCGCGCCGCATCACCGAGACGCGGTCGGTGAGGCTCATGATCTCGCGCAGCTTGTGGGTGATGAAGACGATGGTCTTGTTCTCGCCCTTGAGCACCCTGAGCATCTCGAAGAGCTGGTCGGCCTCGGCCGGCGTCAGGACCGCGGTCGGCTCGTCGAGCACCAGGATTTCCGCGCCGCGGATCAGCGCTTTCAGGATCTCGACCCGCTGCTGCAGCCCGACCGACAGTTCGCCGACGATGGCGTCAGGATCGACTTCGAGTCCGTATTCCTTCGCGAGTTCGGCAAGCCGCTTGCGGATTGCGCTCGCGCCCCGGGCGAGGAGCGGACCGCCCTCGGCGCCGAGCATCACGTTTTCCAGCACGCTCAGCGGCGGCACCAGCATGAAATGCTGATGCACCATGCCGATGCCATGGCTGATCGCCTCCCTCGGGGAGCGGATCCGGACCGGCTCCCCGTTGATGCGGATCTCGCCCGCGTCGGCTTCGTAGAAGCCGTAGAGGATCGACATCAGCGTCGATTTGCCGGCCCCGTTCTCGCCGACGATGCCATGGATGACGCCACGCTCGACCACGAGATTGACGTCCTGGTTGGCGCGAACGGGGCCGAAGCTCTTGTCGATGCCGATCAGCTCGATAGCGGGAGGGGCTCTGCCGGCCTCGATGGTCACGCCCTTCCCCCGGAGTCTAGCATCCACTGCGCCCCTCGTGCCTCGAGACGCGCCGCTCTCGCGGCGCCCCTCAGCATGAGAGGCTTAGGTTGGTTCCATTGCCTCGAGTCTTCATCCTGAGGGGGGATGCGAGGCATCGTGTCTCAAAGGATGAGGAAGCGCGCCTCACACCGGGCACTTGTTGTCGGACTGATAGTCGTGGACCTGGATCTTGCCCGAAATGATGTCGGCCTTCGCCTGCTCCGCCTTGGCTTTCGCTTCGGCGGTCAGGATGGTCTTGTTATTGTCGTCGACTGCATAGCCCACGCCGTCATTCTTCAGGCCGAATATTTCATTTCCGGCTTTCCAGGTTCCGTTCTTGGCCGCCATGAAGGAATCATAGGTGGCGACGTCGACCCGTTTCAGCATCGACGTCAGAACGTGTCCTGGGAAAAGCCCGTTCTGGTTCGAATCGACGCCGATGCCGAACTTGCCCGCGTCCGCCGCGGCTTTCAGCACGCCTTGTCCGGTCGAGCCCGCCGCGGCGTAGACGATGTCGGCGCCGCGGTCGAACTGCGACTTGGCCAGCTCCCCACCCTTGACCGGGTCGTTCCAGGCGGCCGGCGTCGTGCCGGTCATGTTGGCGATGACTTCATCCTTGCCGCCGGAGGCGTATTTGACCCCCTGGGCGTAGCCGCACTCGAAGGCCGAGATGAGCGGAATATCCATGCCGCCGACGAAGCCGACTTTGCCCGTCTTCGAGGTCTCGGCCGCGATGACGCCCACCAGAAACGAGCCTTCATCGGCCCTGAAATTCATCGATTGCACGTTGGGCTTGTCGACAAAGGCGTCAATAATGGCGAACTTGGTGTTGGGGAACTCGTCGGCGACCTTGCCGAGCGCCGTGGCCCATGCGAATCCCGGCATGATGATTGGCGAGAAGCCGTCCTTGGCGAATTTTCGCAGGACCTGCTCGCGTTGCGCCTCATTCTGGATCTCGAGGTCGCGGAACGCGATGCCGGTCTCCTTCGAGAACTTGGTCGCGCCGTTGAAGACGCCTTCGTTGAAGGATCTGTCCATCTTGCCGCCGAGGTCATAGACCACGGCCGGTTTGACGTCCGCCGCGAACGCCGCGGCGGAGGCGAAGAGCGCGCCGGCGAGCGCCGTCGTCATGAGACTGGATCTGCGACCGAACATCCGTGACCTCCCGAAACGGCGAGAGCCGAAGTTCCGGCGCGCGCCCTGAAACCAAGAAACTGACCGAATGGTCAAGACAAGTCCACTCACACCGGCCCTGTCAACGCCGCAGGCCCGGGAGCGACCGCTCGCCATCGAACGAACGGAGACTATGCGGGCCATTTCCAGAGGGCAAGACGAACGCGGAGTTTTCGCGCGGGATTTCTCGCTGACCGGACGAGCGCGGCGGGAAAGCGTCAGTTGAAGAGCGAGGAAACGCTTTCTTCCTTGGCGATGCGCGCAATCGCCTCGCCGATCAGCGGCGCGATCGAGATGACGCGGATGTTGCGCGCCACACGCACCGCCTCCGTCGGGGCGATCGTGTCGGTCAGGACGAGCTCCCTGAGCTTCGAGGCGGCGACGCGGGCGACGGCGCCGCCCGACAAAACGCCGTGGGTGATGTAGGCGGAGACACTTTCCGCGCCCGCGGCGAGCAGCGCGTCGGCCGCGTTGCAGAGAGTCCCGCCGGAATCGACGATGTCATCGAGCAGCACGCAGTTGCGGCCCTTGACGTCGCCGATGATGTTCATCACTTCGGATTCGCCCGCCCGCTCGCGCCGCTTGTCGACGATCGCAAGCGGCGCGTCGAGCCGCTTGGCGAGCGCCCGCGCGCGCACCACCCCTCCGACGTCGGGCGAGACGACCATGACGTTCTTGCTCGCCTCCTTGCGCGACTGAATGTCGCGCACCATGGTCGGCGCGGCGAACAGATTATCCGTCGGGATATCGAAAAAGCCCTGGATCTGGCCGGCGTGAAGATCGACCGTCAGGACGCGGTCGGCGCCGGCGCGCGTGATCAGGTTGGCGACGAGCTTGGCCGAGATCGGCGAGCGCGGGCCCGGTTTCCGATCCTGCCGGGCATAGCCGAAATAGGGGATGACCGCCGTGATGCGATGCGCGGACGCGCGCCGCAGCGCGTCGATCATGATGAGAAGCTCCATCAGATTGTCGTTGGCCGGATAGGACGTCGACTGGATGATGAAGGCGTCCCGGCCGCGCACATTCTCGAGAATTTCGACGAAAATCTCCATGTCGGCGAAGCGCCGCACATGGCAGCCCGTCATCGGCTCGCCCAGATAGGCGGCAATCGCCTCGGCGAGCGGGCCATTGGAGTTGCCCGCCAGAAGCTTCATCTTGCCGAGCACGGCCATTCTCCGCATACCCGTCGCGCTCTTTCGAACAAGCGGACGCGGCGGCTCATAGCAGCCGTCCCCGTCGCAAACAATATGACAATCAGAATACAGGCAGCCCGGGCCGGGTCCCGATCCGCAGGCGACGGGAATCCTACTCGGCGTAACTCAAGGCCGATCCCGGGGCGGCCTCCGGAGTATTCGACAGGTAGGCCGCAAGATCGTCGGCGCATTTCGCCGCGATGCTGTCGAGCGCCGCGCCGCTGACCATCGCCCAGGGGTCGTCTCCCGACCCGCGAACGACGATCGAGTCGCTGAGCCGCTGGGCCCGCTGCTTGTCCGGCGTGAACACGTCCCAGACGAAATCGACCGTCGCCCCGTCGCGCGCCGGCGCCGCGGTGAGATAGCCGCGCACGAGATATCGGGCGGAGATCGGCGGAGCGAGCGCAATCTGGCGCTGCGCCGCGGCTTCGTCGAGGCTCTGGTCGAAACGGGCGGTCAACTCGGCGGGCGCGCCCTCGATCGAAACGATCGCCATCGTCGCGCCGGCCATGCTGGCGTCCGGACGTCGCGCGAACTGCTGACTGCCTTCGACGCCGGCAGCCACGTCGCCCGCGGTTTCGACGCAGCCGCTTCCCGAAAGGGCGGTCAGCAGCGCGAGGAGGCCCCCCGCCAAAGCTTTGCGCGGTCCGGCCGCGCCGCCCAGATTGTCGCCCACGGAGAAATCCTCCCGCTCCCCATCGCGTCCCCGCCCCGGAAGACCGTCCATTAACAAAACCTTAACGCGGGCGGATTGCTAGCGCCATTCCGGCGCGAGGTCCAGCCCCGGACCCTCGGGCGGTTAACGCGCCTTGGTATTCCCAAGGCTGCCGCCCCGGCCTAGATAGGCGGGATGATCGCCGCGCCGAAAAGCTATCCTCCGGGCGAGGCGCCGGAGGCCGAAGCCCGGGCCGAGGCGGCGCTGGAGCGGGAGCTGGCGCCGGACGCCTCTCCCCTCGACATCGCCCTCGACGACGAGGCCCCGGCCGACCCGCCGAATCTCGCGCGCGGAGCCGAAGCGATCAGGGAATTCTGGCGCCACGCCCCGCTCGGGCCCGGCGTCTATCGCATGATCGGCGCCGAGGGCGAGGTGCTCTACGTCGGCAAGGCCCGATCGATCCGGAAGCGAATCGCCGCCTATACGACGCCGGACCGCCAGCCGGCCCGCATCGCGCGGATGGTCTCCCAGACGCGATCGATGGTTTTCGTCACCACCGAATCGGAAGCCGAGGCGCTGCTGCTCGAGGCCAACCTCATCAAGCAGCTGAAACCCCGGTACAACGTCGTGCTGCGGGACGACAAGAGCTTCCCCTACATCCTGATCTGCACCGACCACTCCGCAGCCCGGCTCGTCAAGCACCGCGGCGCCCGCTCGATCCAGGGCGACTATTTCGGTCCGTTCGCCAGCGCGGGCGCTGTGTTCCGCACCATGAACGCGATGCAACGCGCGTTTCTGCTGCGCACCTGCTCCGACAGCTATTTCGCGCACCGGACCCGGCCCTGTCTCCTCTACCAGATCAAGCGCTGTTCGGGGCCTTGCACCGGGGAGATCGCGCTTGACGCCTATGCCGGGCTGGTGGGGCAGGCGCGCGACTTTCTTTCCGGCCGCAGTCGAGCGATCCGCCAGAGGCTCGCGGACGAGATGACCGTGGCTTCGGCCGCTCTGGAATTCGAGACGGCGGCGCGTCTGCGCGACCGCATTTCCGCGCTTTCCGCGATCCAGGGCGAACAGGCGGTCAATCCCCGTTCGATTCCGGAGGCGGATGTGTTCGCCATCTGCGAGGAGGCGGGTCAGTATTGCGTCGAGGCGTTTTTCTTCCGCACCTATCAGAATTGGGGCAACCGCGCCTATTTCCCGCGCGCCGATCGCGCGCTCACGGCCGAAGAGGTGCTCGACGCGTTCCTCGCGCAATTCTATCTCGAACGCCCCGCCCCGCGGCTCGTGCTGCTCAGCCACGCCGCTCCGAGCGCCGGCATGCTCTGTGAAGTCCTGAGCGCCCGCGCCGGCCATCGCATCGGCATCGGCGTTCCGCGGCGCGGCGAGAAGAAGGATCTCGTCGACGCCGCCATGCGCAACGCGCGCGAGGCCCTGTCGCGACGGCTCGCCGAGGCCGCGAGCCAGGAGAAGCTCATCGTCGCGCTCGGCGCGGCTTTCGGCGTCGAACGTCCGATCCGCCGGATCGAGATCTACGACAATTCCCACATCATGGGGACAAATGCGATCGGGGCCATGGTGGTTGCGGGGCCGGAAGGCTTCGTCAAGAACCAGTACCGCACCTTCAACATCCGCAGCGCCGACCTCACCCCGGGCGACGACTACGCGATGATGCGCGAGGTGCTGACCCGCCGCTTCGCCAGACTTCTGCGCCAGGGCGAGACGGCGGACGAGGGGGCTTTTCCCGATACGCCCGACCTCGTCGTCGTCGACGGCGGCAAGGGGCAGTTCGAGGCCGCGCGCGAGGTCCTGACCACGCTCGGCGTGACCGGAGTGGCGCTCGCCTCGATCGCCAAGGGGCCCGACCGCAACGCGGGCCGCGAGACCTTCTTCGTCGAAGGCCGCGATCCGTTCCGCCTCTCGCCTCGCGATCCGGCCCTCTTCTTCGTGCAGCGGCTGCGGGACGAGGCGCATCGATTCGCCATCGGGACCCACAGGGCGCGGCGCAAGAAGGAATTCGTCAAGAACCCGCTCGACGAGGTCCCGGGCATCGGGCCGGCGCGCAAGCGCGCCCTCCTGCACGCTTTCGGGTCGGCCAAGGCCGTCGCGCGGGCGGGCCTCGCGGACCTGGAAAAGACGCCCGGTCTCAACGCCGCAACGGCGAAGGCGGTGTACGACTTTTTCCACGAGGCTGGCCGGGGGTGAGGACTTCCGCAACCGGCCGGGGCGCCAACGCCGACGGGAGGCGGCGCCGGCCGCGCATCCATGCCAACTTCTTACAAGACCCGTCCATTGCCGTTTCCAGCGTTTTCAATGGGTTCGCGGAACTCGAGAACTCACTTCGATACTGTCGGCGGCTTAAGGAGGTCGCGGAGAGGCGCTCCGAACCGGGAAACAGGGAAATCCGACTCGAGGAGCAGGGAACTTTTCTGGGAGAGCAGCGAACTTTTGCGCGGAAAACGCGAGATCGGCTACGCCGACGCATCCATCGCTTGGGCGGACCACGAATGCGGGTCTTGCCCTTGCTTTCCCACCCTCGCCGCTATCTAAACTCGCGCATGCTCGAAGGCCTGCCCCCCAACAACGCCGCCCATCGCCTGACGCTGGTCACCGACGAACGGCGGGCCCGCGCGGTCGCCGACCTGATCGTCGAAAGCTTCGAACCGGCCGAAGCGGCGTCGACCGCGTTCGAAACCGAGGAGTCCTGGCCGGGCGGCGGCAAGGCGTGGGTGGTCGAGGCCTATTTCGGTTTGCCGCCGGACGAGGACGAGATGCGGGCGCTCATCGCCGCCGCCGCCGACGAGGAGACGGCGCAGGCCGCGGCCTTTGGCGTGACGGAAAAGCGCGACTGGGTCGCCAATTCACTCGCTGGCCTTCAGCCGGTGCGGGCCGGGCGCTTTCTCGTTCATGGCGCGCACGACCGGGAAAAGGTCGGCGCAAGCGACATCGGGATCGAGATCGAGGCGGGGCTCGCCTTCGGCACCGGGCATCACGGAACGACGCGCGGCTGCCTCCTCCATTTCGACCGGCTCCTCAAGCGCCGCCGGCCGCAGCAGGTTCTCGACGTCGGTTGCGGGGCCGGCGTGCTGGCGATCGCAGCGGCGAAGGTCCTCAGGCGGAGGGTCGCGCTCGGCGACATCGACCCGGTGGCGGTCGAGGTCGCCAACGCCAACGCCCGACTGAACGGCGTCGGCCAGCTTTGCAAGGCGGCCGTCTCGCGCGGCGTCGAGAACCGCGTCATGCGGGAGAGTGCGCCTTACGATGTCGTTTTCGCAAACATTCTGGCGAAGCCGTTGCGGCTGCTCGCGCCCACGCTCGCCGCCGTCACCGCGCCCGACGGGGACGCCATCGTCTCTGGCCTCCTGCTTGCGGATGTCGCCGGGGTGCTCGCGTCCTGGCGGGCGCAGGGGTTCTATCTCGCTGACCGGATCGATCTCGAGGGCTGGGCGAGCCTGCGGATGCGCCGCTGATTGCCGGGGAATTGAAGCTCGATGACCGTGTCCCCCTCCTCTCCCGACATGAGCGAAGCGCTCGCCAGAACACGCGCCAGCTACGACGAGACCCCCTATGCCTCCCATCCCCTCTCCCGGCAGCAGCCGGCGCGGCTTGCTGCGGCGGCGCTGTGGTTCGGCCTGACGGCGCCCTCGGCGCGCACGGCGCGGGTTTTGGAAATCGGCTGCGCCTCGGGCGGACACATCATTCCGCTCGCAGCCCTCTGGCCGGAGGCGCGGTTCGTCGGCGTCGACCTCTCGCCTGTCCAAGTCGCGGCCGGCGACGCCCGAATCGAACGTCTCGGCCTCGCCAACATTGTCCTCAGCGCGCGCAGCTTCGACGAAATCGGACCGTCCGACGGCGTTTTCGACTTCATCGTCTGCCACGGCGTGTACAGCTGGATTCCGCAGGCGCTGCGCGAATCTCTCTTGCGTGTCGTCGCCGAACGGCTTGCACCCGATGGCATCGCCTACGTCAGCTTCAACGTGCTCCCGGGCTGGCGGCTGTTTCAGATCGCCCGCGACAGCCTGCTCGTGCACGCGCGCCTGCAGAACGATCCCGCCGCACGCGGCAGGCAGGCGCGCGAGCTCCTTGAGCGGCTCTCGGCCGAAAGCAACAACCGCTACACCTATGGCCAGTTCTGGCGCGACGACGCGCGGCGCGTCGCGGAGGGCGGCGACGCCTATATCGCGCATGAGATGTTCGAGGACGACAACGAGCCGCTGACCTTCACCGACTTCTGCGCCGCGCTCGACCGGCATGGCCTGACCTATGTCGGTGAATGCAACGTCGCGGCGAACCGCGAAGACGGCATGGCGCCGGCGGGCGCGGAGACCATAAGGGCGCTGGCGCGCGGCGACGATCGCGCCCGCGAACAATATCTCGACATCTTCAGCGGCCGCGGTTTCCGCGAAGCCGTGATCACGCACGAGCCCCGGGCGGGCTTGATCCGGCGGGACATCCGGCGTGACGCAATCGAGGCGCTGCACTTCGTCGCCCCGCGGGAGTTGACAGTCATTCCGCCTTCAGACGACCTGGGGGACTGGCGAATTGCCGAGGGCGACGACGGTATTCAAATCGACGAAGAACCGGTGGCGCGTGCGGTCGCGCGGCTGATTGTCCGGTACCCGCGTTCGTCGCGGCTGGAGGACATCGCGCCTGCGGCATCGACCGAGCCCCGATTGCGCGAGCGCGTCGCCGACGCTCTCGCCAGCCTTGTCGCGTTCGCGCTCTGCGGCATTTCGACCGAGCCGGTCATCTGCGCCACGCATCTCGCCGAGAGGCCCCAGGCCTGGCGGGTGGCGGCGAGCGATGCGCGCGTCGGCCGCGACACGGCGAGTCTGCGCCATTCGCATGTGCGGCTCGAGCCGCTTCAGCGTCTCTATCTGCCGTTGCTCGACGGAACCCGCACCCGCGACGATCTCATCGCCCACGCGCTCGATCTGGCGGAACGGGGCGATCTGCAGATTTCGGGACCGGACGGCGCCGTCTCGGGGCGCGAGGCCATCGCCGCCCGTCTCGCGTCCGCGACCGATCGCTGCCTTGAGAGCCTTTTAAAGCTTGCCCTGCTCGAAGGCGAGTAGCGCAGGTTGCGATTGCGCCCCGCTCCGCCTCGCCGGCGTGCCTTTCCTGTCGCAATAGTGCCGCGTTGAAACCATCTGATCGAGTCGAGGCTTTGCGATGGGAGAGGCGCGATGGCGAAGATACCGGCCGGGGTCGGCCCGAAGCTGCCGCAGATCGTGGTTCTGTTCGGTGCGACGGGGGACCTGTCGCAGCGCAAGCTGCTGCCTGGGCTTTTCCACCTCATGACTGCGCGCTTCATTCCGAAGTGCCGGATCATCGGCGTTTCGCTCGACGACATCACGACGGACGACTTCCGGGCGCTCGCCCGCAAGGCGGCCGAGATGCATCACGATCACCCGCCCGCTTCGGGCGACTGGCCGGCGCTCGACGCGGCGCTCGATTACGTCCCGATCAAGCAGGGCCCCAAGGCTCTGGCCGAGGCCGTCCATCGGGCCGAGGAAGCGCTCGGCGAAAGCTTCCAGCTCGTCAACTATCTCAGCGTGCCGCCAAGCGCGGCGCTGTCCGCGGTCCGGATGCTTGACGAGGCGGGTCTCGCCAAGGGGTCGCGGGTGATCATGGAGAAGCCGTTCGGGACCGACCTCGAGAGCGCGATGGCGCTCAACGTCGAACTGCACAAGGTGTTCGACGAAGACCAGATCTTCCGCATCGACCATTTCCTCGGCAAGGAGCCGGCGCAGAACATTCTGGCCTTCCGCTTCGGCAACGGCCTTTTCGAGCCGATCTGGAACCGCAACTTCATCGATCACGTCCAGATCGACGTGCCTGAGACGCTGGATATCGGCAGCCGCATCGGCTTCTATGAGCACACCGGCGCCTTTCGCGACATGGTCGTGACCCACCTCTTCCAAATCCTCGGCTTCGTGGCGATGGAGCCGCCGACCTCGCTGGCGCCGAACCCGATCAGCGAGGAGAAGAACAAGGTGTTCCGTTCGCTGATGCCTATCGACCCCGCCAACGTCGTGCGCGGGCAGTACATCGGCTACCGCAACGAAAAGGGCGTCGATCCGGAATCGGATACGGAGACCTTCATCGCCCTCAAGTGTCGGGTCGACAACTGGCGCTGGGCGGGCGTGCCGTTCTATCTGCGCACTGGCAAGCGCATGGCGCAGGGCCAGCGGATCATCTCGATCGCCTTTAAGGAGCCGCCGCGCAGCATGTTCCCGGAGGACTCGGGGATCGGCCAGCAGGGCCCCGATCACCTGACCTTCGATCTCGCCGACCAGTCGCGCGTGTCGCTGTCCTTTTACGGCAAGAAGCCGGGGCCGGGGATGCGCCTTTCCAAGCAGAGCCTGCAATTCCACTTGCACGACACCGGCCTCGGCGGCGACGTGCTCGAGGCCTACGAGCGGCTGATCCTCGACGCCATGAAGGGCGACCACACGCTGTTCTGCACCGCCGACGGCATCGAGCGCCTGTGGGAGATCTCGACCCGGGTGCTCGACAACCCGCCGCCAGTCCGCATCTACGCTCCGAGCTCCTGGGGGCCGCAGTCGATCTATCAGCTCATCGCGCCCCATTCCTGGCGCCTGCCGTTCGAGCGGGCCTGGCGCGAACCGGACCTGACGGGCGGCTGAGCGGTTTCCGCTCGCCTGCCCCTATGCTAAACCGCAGGCGATGCCAGACCTTGTCCTTGTCATCGAACCCGAAACCAGCGACGACGCCGACGATATCGAGCGGCTGAACGAGCGTGTGTTCGGCCCCGGCCGGTTCGCCCGCACGGCCTATCGGATTCGCGAGAGAGCGGATCCCGATCCGTCGCTGAGCTTCGTCGCCCGCGTGGGGACCCTGCTGGTCGGGGCCAATTCGATGACGCCGATCGAGATCGGAGGAATGCCGGCGCTCCTCCTCGGTCCGCTCATCGTCGAGCCCGTCTTTCGCAGCCAGGGCATCGGCGAAGCCCTGGTGAAGCAGACGCTCGAAACCGCCAAAGCGGCCGGCTGGAAGCTCGTGATCCTCGTCGGCGACGAGCCCTACTACGCTCGCATGGGATTTCGACCGGTTCCAACGGGCCAAATTGTGCTGCCCGGCCCTGTCGATCCCGCCCGTCTGCTTTACTGCGAACTCGACTCCGGAGCGCTGGGCGCGGCGCACGGCGAGGCGCGCGGCGCCTGACCCATGGGGAGTTCCTGCGCCAGTCCGGCCAAAAAGACAGGAACTCTTGAGCGGTCTAACTTAGCTGCCGCGGCGAACCCGTCGAGGAACGGCCGTCCGGTGGGAACGTCGGATTGGCGGAAAATCTTGGCCTGCGGGTGGTCATCATCCCTGTCCCGACTTGACCAGTCTCGCCGCAAAGAAGCCGTCGAGTCCGGACCGCCTGGGGTCGTCGCCCCAGAAATGGCATGGCAAAGTCCGGAGTTCGCCGGCTGATGTCAGACACTCCGTGAGGCCGCCGATTTCATGCGGATCGATTGGCGAGCGGCGCACATCGGGATTTCGTCTAAGGACGGACGCCACCTGCGCCTCCCCCTCTTCGGGCTCGAGTGAGCAGGTGCAGTAGACGATGACGCCGCCCGGCCTGGTCAGAGTGATCGCCTTGTCCAGAAGCTTGGCCTGCAGCTTAACGAGGACCGCGAGATCGCTCGCACGCTTGGTCCATGCGACGTCGGGGTGGCGCCGGATGGTGCCGGTGGCGCTACAGGGCGCATCGATAAGCGCCGCGTCGAACACCGGCGCCTCGAAGGCGAGTGCGTCGGCGACGACGATCTCGGAGCGGAGCCGGAGGCGCTCAAAGTTCTGCGCGAGCACTTTCAACCGTTCGGCCGAACGGTCAACGGTCGTCACCTTAGCGCCAGCCGCTGCGAGTTCGGCGCTCTTTCCGCCGGGTGCAGCGCAGAGATCGACGACGCGTGTGCCGGCCTGCACCTCGATCAGGCGGGCCGGAAGCGCGGCGGCGGCGTCCTGCACCCACCATTCGCCCTCGGCGTATCCGTCGAGTTCGACGATGGGTTTGTGGGTGTCGAGGCGGACCGAACCGGTCGGCAGCACAATTCCGCCGAGCTTTTCCGCCCAGGCTTCCGGGTCGCTCTTGACGCTGACATCGAGCGTTGGCTCGCATCTATGCGCCGCGGCGATTGCCCGCGCCGTCGATTCTCCGAACGTGTCGCGCCATCGGGCGGCGAGCCAGGGGGGCGTGTCGTCGTCGAGAGGATCGGAGACGGAAAGGACCGTCTCCCGGTCGCGCGCGACGCCACGCAGGACCGCGTTGACGAGGCCGGCGAACGGCGCGCTCGCCCCGTCCGCCCGCGTCGCCCGCACCGCGATGTCGACCGCCGCGTGGTCCGGCGCATCGAGGAAGAGGATCTGCGCGGCGCCGGCGACGAGGGTCCACTCAAGCATGCCGCTACGCTTTGGGATGCCTTTGTCCAGCTTCTGCGCCAATGCCTTGCGGATCGTGCCGAGGCGGCGGAGGGCGACGGTGGCGATCGAGCGGGCGAGCGCCAGATCACGCGGATCGAGGCGGGCGTCGCGCAGAGACAGGTCAGCGGCGAGGCGCTCGTCAAGCGGTCGCGCCTCCCTCACGGCCTCCATGATCGCCCGCGCCGCTGCTACGCGCGCAACCATGCCGGGCGGCGAGGGCTCGGGAGGGCGGGACCGACCGACCTGAAATCCCCGCTGTTGTCGAGCCAAACGCGCCTCGCCTCGAATCATCACCGTCCGCACCGAAGCACACTATACGCCATTTCCGCTACCGGGTTGCGTCAGGCTGTTGCGCCGCCGGGAGGCGGTGGATCTTTTCCCAGCACAGCCGGTCTTCCCGCCGTCGTTGTCCCGAGTGAATCACGGGGCTGGCCGCTACCCATGACGCTCGCGACGAACGCGTGTCATTTTCGGCTCGAAAGATGTTGTTGGGGGGGCGTTTTCAGCTCGCACGCCGGCGAAAGAGCATTCGAGCAGTCAGTGGAGTCCGTTCTCGATCGCGGGCGATCCCGGCCCACCGGCGTTGGCGAGCGCCGTCATGGTGTAGAATACGGTTTGGTGCGAGATTTTCGATCGATTTAGCGCTGGCTCTCGACCATGACGACGGGAAGCCCCGCGGTTGCAAGCCGCAGGCGCCGGCGCGGACATCCAGGTAAACAGGGGTTAATCCCCCGAAATCCATGTGCGACGATCATGCGTTCCTGGCGCCCGCCTCCATTGCGGAAACGACCAAGAGTTGCGAAGCTTCCGCCTTTGCGACCACAACTTCGGGTGCGCCATGCTGACGGCCGACGATATCCGAGCCGTTCCGCTTTTCGCGTCATTGCCGCGCGAACAACTGGACCAGCTCGAACAGTCCGCGGCCGACGTTCATCTTGCGGCCGGCGAATTTGCAGTCGCCGAGGGCGGCGAGGGGGCGCTTTTCGCAGTCCTCTCGGGCAAGATCGAAGTCGTCAAGACGGTCGACGGAATCGAGCGGCGGCTCGGCTGGCGCTTGCCGGGCTCGATCATCGGCGAGGTTCCGCTTGCGCTCGGGATGCCCTTCGCCGGCAGTTTCCGCGCGACCGAACCCTCGCGCGTGATGCGCGTCGAGGCGGCGCAATATTATGCGCTCGTCGCCTCGTCGCGCGATTTTGCGGAAAAAATGGGCGCGCTGGCGCGCGAGCGGCTGGGCGGGCTGCAGGCGCTGGCGGCGGAGCCGCACCGGCCGCGCCTGACGATCGTCGCGCCGCGCTGGGACGCTGTCTGCGCGGACTTGCGCCGTTTCCTCGAGCGCAACCAGGTCAGCTTCGAATGGCTGACCATCGAGGGCGCGCAGGTCCCGTCTCAATGGCCCGACGCGCCGCCGACGCCGGAGCAGTGCCCCGCCGTGCGCTTCTCCGACGGCGCGGTTCTCCATTCGCCGAATGCGCGCGAGGTCGCTCGGAGGGTCGGGCTGCAGACGGCGCCGCATTCGACCGACTATGACACAATGGTCATCGGCGGCGGGCCGGCCGGCCTCGCCGCGGCCGTCTACGGCGCGTCGGAAGGCCTGCGCACGATCGTGGTCGAACGTGAGGCGCCGGGAGGCCAGGCGGGCACGTCGTCGCGGATCGAGAACTACCTCGGATTCCCGAATGGCGTCTCCGGCGACGAGCTTGCAAGCCGCGCGCTGCAGCAGGCGAGACGGCTCGGCGCCGAAATCCTGGTCACGCGAACCGTGGAACGGATCGACACCGAATCCATGGAGGTCGTTCTGGATGGCGACGAAAAACTTCGCACGCAGACGCTGATCCTGGCGACCGGGGTCGCCTGGCGGCGGGTCGCGATCGAGGGCGCCGACCGCCTGATCGGCAAGGGCGTTTCCTACGGCGCGGCCCGCAGCGAAGCCGGCGCGACCCACGGGCTCGACATTCATCTGATCGGCGCGGGCAATTCCGCCGGACAGGCGGCGATCTACTTCGCCAGCCACGCACGATCCGTGACGCTGGTGGTGCGCGGAGACGCGCTCGAAAAGAGCATGTCCCACTATCTGATCGATCAGCTTCATCGTCAGTCCAACGTGGAAGTCCTGCTCAATTCGGAAGTCGCCGCCGTCCACGGCGACGGCCATCTGGCGGCGATCGATCTGCGCGACTGCCTCAGCGGTCAGCTTCGCCGCGTCGATTGCGGCGGCCTATTCATCTTCATCGGGGCCGACGCGCAGACGGAGTGGCTGCCGGCCTCGATCGTCCGGGATGCCCGCGGCTACGTCCTGACGGGAGACAATGTCGTCAGGGCGGGCCGATGGAAGCTCGACCGCGATCCGTTCCTGCTGGAGACCAGCGTGCCGGGCCTGTTCGCCTGCGGCGACGTCCGGCTCAGTCCCGTCAAGCGCGTCGCCTCCGCCGTCGGCGAGGGCAGCATGGCGATCGCCTTCGTGCACCAGTTCCTTCAGAAGGCCGGGCGCCGAACCGGTTGAACGGGACGCACAGCAAATCGCACACCGACGAGTCGACCACGGCTCTTTCCGCTCAGGTTCGGCCCGAAACGGGAATCAGCGCCCCGGTGACGACTCTCGCTTCGTCGGAGGCGAGGAACAGGAGGACGGCGGCGAGGTCCGCTGGAGAAACCCAGCGGCTGAAATCCGCCTTCGGCATGTCGGCGCGGTTGGCCGGCGTGTCGATGATCGAGGGCAGCACCGCATTCACGGTCACGCCCTTGAGTTTCAGTTCGTCCGCGAGGCTTTCCGTCAGGCGGTGGACGGCGGCCTTGCTCGACGCGTAGGCGCCCATGCCTTCGGGCGCGTGGACCGCCGCCTGGGCGCCGACGTTGACGATGCGGCCCGCTCCGCTCTCGAGAAGGTAAGGGAGCGCCGCGCGCGACGCGTTCAGCGCCGTCTTCAGATTGATGGCGAACATCCGGTCCCAGCTTTCCGTGTCGGTCGTATCGGCGATCTTTTCCCACCGGAATCCGCCAGCGATGTTGAGGAGAGCGTCGATCCGTCCGAACCGCGCCGTCACCTCGGTCATCGCCCGCTGCGCAGCATGCGGCAAGGAGAGGTCGATCCCGACGACGAGCAGCGCTCTCGGGCCGAGCCGCGCGGCAAGACCCGGCGGCGCGGTGGTCGCGTAGTCGAGCGCAGCCACGGATGCGCCGCGCTGCGCGGCCGCTTCCGCGACGGCGCTCCCCAGAGCGCCGAACGCCCCGGTCACCACGATCGTCTTGCCTTCCATGCTCATGCGGCCAGCTCCATCGGCGCCCCAACTGCCCGTAATTGCTGCAGCATTTTCGCGCGGGCCTTGGTGGCCTCCGCGGCGCTCGCCTCTTTCACCCTTCCGTAGCCCTTGATCGTCTCAGGCAGCGCGGCAATGCGGACGGCGAGCGCGTGAGTCCCCGGCGTCAGGCGCTGCAGAAGATCGTCGATGTCCGCCTCGTACTCGGCGAGCAGCCTGCGCTCGAGCTTGCGCTCGTCGCTGTTGCGGAACGGATCGAGGATCGTTCCGCGCAGGAACCTGAGGCGCGCCATCAGGCGGAAAGCGGTCATGACCCAGGGCCCCGCCTCGCCTTTGCCCATGATCCCGGTACGGGGATCAGCCCGGCCGACTGGCCAGCCCCCCAGATGAAAATGAAGCTTGAACGGACCCTCGAACTCGGCCGCCAGCGCATTCGCGAATTCGGGAGCCGAGAACAGTCGGGCCACTTCCCATTCGTCCTTGGCCGCCAGCAGCCGGTGGTAGGACCGCGCCACCGCGGTGGTCAGCGCTTCGCCGAGACCCGCTTTTGCTTCCGCCGACCGCACCTTGCCCACGAGCGCGCGATAACGCCTCGCTGCAGCTTCGCCGTGCGACTCCCCGAGAGAACCGGCGCGCTTCTCGATCAGCGCATCGAGCGACGGCTCGGCCTCGCGCTCGGGCTGGCCGTCGCCGACAAGCCTCTCGACTGCGGCGAGGTCGTGCGCCGCCCGCCGGCCCCACTCGAACGCCTGCTTGTTGGCCTCGATTGCGACGCCGTTGAGCTCGATCGCCCGCTCGATCGCCTCGCGCCGGACCGGCGCGAGGCCTCGCTGCCAGGCGACGCCCAGCATGAACATGTTCGAGGCGATCGCATCGCCGAGAAGCGCCCTCGCGAGCCGCTGACCTTCGACGACGAACGCTTTCTCGCCAAGGAGCGAAGTCAGCCGCTCGATCAGCCCCTCACCGTCGACGCTCCAGTCCGGGTTGCGCGCGAACTCGGATGTCGGGATGAGGTCCGCGTCGACGACGGCGAGCGAGTCCGGCTTCAGCTTCGACAGGCACTCGTCGCCCGCGGCGACGATGAGGTCGCAGCCGATCAGCGCGTCCGCCTCTCCCGCGGCGATCCGCGTGGCGTGCAGCGCCTCTGCGCTGCGCGCCAGACGCACATGCGAGGTGACGGCGCCGTACTTCTGGCTCAAGCCGGTGAGGTCGAGATTGGAGCTGAAGAGCCCGTCCAGATAGGCCGCGACGGCCAGCGTCTGGCTCACAGTGACGACACCCGAGCCGCCGATGCCCGCGACGAGCACGCTCCACCGCTCGCCTATCTCCGGCAGGACCGGCTCGGGAACAGGCGGCAGAGCGCGCGGCGCCGCTGCGTCAGGCTTGCGCGGCCGCCCGCCATGGACAGTGACAAAGCTCGGGCAGAAGCCTTCGACGCAGGTGAAGTCCTTGTTGCAGCTCGACTGATTGACGCGCCGCTTCCGGCCCCATTCCGTCTCGAGCGGTTCGATCGCCATGCAGTTGGAGACGCGCCCGCAATCGCCGCAGCCTTCGCAGACCTCCGGATGGATGAACGTGCGGATCGCCGGGTCGGCCCACTTGCCGCGCTTACGCAGGCGCCGGCGCTCGGTTGCGCAGGGCTGGTCGTAGAGGATGACCGAAACGCCCTTGAACTCGCGGAACTCTCGCTGGACCTCGTCCATCGCGTCGCGGTGGCGCAGGCTCACGCCGGCCGGCAGCGGCACGCCGAGATAGCGATCCGGATCGTCTGCCACCAGCGCCATCTTTCTGACGCCTTCGGCGGCGAGCTCGGCCAGGATCTGGACCGGCGTCATGCCGCCCTCGATCGGCTGACCGCCCGTCATCGAGACGAAGCCGTTGTAGAGAATCTTGTAGGTGATCGGCACGCCGGCGGCGATCGCCTGACGCACGGCGAGCACGCCGGAATGGGCGTAGGTGCCGTCTCCGATATTGGCGAAGACATGGCTCTGTCGAGTGAACGGCTGCTGGCCGAGCCACATCGCGCCTTCGCCGCCCATGTGCGAGACGGTCGTCGTCTGCATCGGGCTCACGAGCATCGCCATGGTGTGGCAGCCGATGCCGGCGAGCGCCCGACTGCCCTCGGGTACGCGGGTCGAGCGGTTGTGCGGACAGCCGGCGCAGAAACCGGGGCTTCGTACGGGCGGGGGTCTGTTGGCAAGGGTTTTCGCCGACGGGGCGGGAGCGCTGAGGGCGCAAGCCGGGTCGCGCTCACGCAGCGCCCGCGCCAGCACCTGCGCGACGAGTTCCGGCGTCGTCTCGCCGTAATTCGGGATCGCCTGCGCCCCGTGGGCTGGATCGAAGGCCGATCCGTCGAAATACTTTCCGACGATGCGCGGCGCGTTCATCGTTCCGTAAAGGATCGAGCGGATCTGATCTTCGAGCAGCGGACGCTTCTCTTCGATGACGATGATGAGATCGAGTCCGCGGGCGAAGTCGCGCACCGCGACGGGGTCGAGCGGCCATACCATCCCGACCTTGAAGAGGCGCAGGCCGAGCGCGGCGCCCTTGTCGGGAAAGCCGAGATTGCCGAGCGCCTGCAGAACATCCTGCCACGCCTTGCCGGCGGCGACGACCCCGACGCGGGCGTTCGGACTGTCGAGGGCGATGCGGTTCAGCTCATTGGCGCGGGCGTAGGCGAGCGCGGCCGGGAGTTTGTGGTTGTAGAGCCGCTCCTCCTGCATGAGCGGCATGTCGATCACGCGGGCGCCGAAACCGCCCGACGGCTTGCTCGGGCGCTCAGGGATGACGATCGAAGGCGAGTCGGGACCGACATAGACCGTCCCGCCGCCTTCGGCGACGTCGGTGACGACTTTCATTCCGACCCAGCAGCCGGAGAAACGCGACATCGCGATGCCGTGCAGGCCGTAGTCGATCAGTTCCTGGGTGTTCGACGGATAGAGGACCGGCATGCCGACCGCAACGAATGAGGTGTCGGAATAATTGACCGCCGTCGACGATTTCGCCCCGTGGTCGTCGCCCGCGAGCGCCACCGCGCCGCCCTTGGGCGCGGCTCCGGTGAAGTTGGCGTGCCGCAGCGCGTCGCCAGAGCGGTCGACGCCCGGGCCCTTGCCGTACCAGATCCCGAAAACTCCATCGACCGTCGCGCCGGGAAAGCTCGAAACGTGCTGCGCACCCCATATGGCGGTCGCAGCCAGATCCTCGTTCAGGCCCGGGCGGAAGACGATATTGTGCCGGGCGAGGATTGCGCCCGCACGCCACAATTCGATGTCGTAGCGGCCCATCGGGGAACCGCGGTAGCCGGAAATGTAGCCGCCGGTGTTGAGGCCGGCCGCCGCGTCGCGAAGGCGCTGCTGGATCGGCAGCCGCACGAGCGCCTGCATCCCCGTCATGTAGAACCAGCCATCGGGAACGGACCAGCGGTCCTCGAGGTCAGTCTCCGAGCGGGCGAGCGCAACGGTCATGCAAGCGTCCTCCCGCGCCACGCGGTTCCTCTCAAATGCGTTTCCCGTCTCGCCGCCAGGCCGGACCAGATAAGCAAGGAACGCTGTGTCGATTTCAGGAAAGTAGCGTCGAATGACGCTGATGTCGAACCCGCCTGGGATCGATTCTTTCGGCTCGCAGTCGAGAACAAACGCCATCGCCGCTTCGACCACCCGGACCGGGTCGGCCCCGACTTTCGAGAACCGGGCGGCGTCGTCGGGCGAGTCCGTCACCCGATGCCGGGGTTCGCCGCTTGCCTCGCGGACCGCGACGTCGAAAGCCAACCCGTCGGCAGGGCTGGCGGTGACGCGACGGCGGTCTTTCTGGTCATGGCGGAGGTCCGGATAATCGGCAGAATTCTGGGACCTGGCTTTTCTCTCCCCGACACACCCGGCGCAGGCGTCAGCGGGCGATATCCCTGGCCAGGGCGAACCATTCGCGCTCGTTCGCCTGAACGTGGCGCGGCGCGCGCCTGAGCGAGCGCACGACGTCTTCCGCGATCGATCGCGCCTGGTCGCGTCGGCCGAGCCGCTCCAGAAGCCGCGCCTCGCGGACGCGCGGCTCCGGACCCGGGAAGGTGCGCGAAACGCGGGCGTAAGCGTCGAGCGCCTCATCTGACCGGCCAGCGGACTCAAGCGCGCGGGCGAAAAGAAGATGCCCGTCAGGCGAATGGAAGTCCGAGGCTCGGGTCCGGACTTCCTCGAGCGTCGTGACTGCTTCGTCGGCGCGCCCGAGCTCGAGCAGCGCGCGCGCCTTCCCGATCAGGAAAGCGGGTTCGTCGCCGAGCGGCCGCGCCAGGATTGCCTCGTATTGCTCGAGCGCCTGTTGCGGCCTGCCGATGTTCAGGCACTCCTCGGCGAGAGCGCGTCGGTTGGCGATCGTGTCGACGAGGTCGAGTTGGTCTCTGAGCGCGCGATATCGCCCGGTCGGATCGAGCGTGGCCGCGATCGACCGGCGCGCCCTTTGCGCGCCGTAGGAACCGAACCACTCGGGCGCAAGCGCGAATGCGACGTAGACGAGCGCGCCCACTCCAGGCAGAAACAGGATCACGAAGCCCCACGGCATGAAGCGTCCGGTCCTCGCCGTGTGGATGATCAGCAGGATGTCGAGAACGGTAATCAGAACGCTGGTGTACAACTGCGCCCTCTTCGCACGCGGTGAGGCGTCGCCTTTCGCTGGCGATGCAGTTCATCGGGGCATATGGGAGCAGGGCCGCGTCTCGTCCAGTCGCCCCGATATCGGGAAACAAACGCCACATTTCTGCGGAAATTGCGGTGTGAACGAATGCGGCGGCATCACGCAATCGCCTCAAACCTCGACTAGGCGGAAGACTGGGGGCGCACGGAGTTGCCGGTGATCCATTCGAATCTCGCGGCTCCTGCGAGTGCGGACGAAATTCTGACGGCGGTCGGCGGTCGAATCGCGTTGTTTCTCGACGTCGACGGAACGCTCCTCGATATCGCGGACCGGCCCGATCGGGTGTCTGTTCCCTCCGGGCTCATCGACGCGCTTGCCGGCGCGGAACGCAAGCTCGACGGCGCGCTTGCCGTCATCACCGGGCGTGAGATCGAGGAAATCGACCGCCTTTTTCGGCCTCTGAAGCTACGAGCGGCAGCGGTTCACGGCGCCGAGATGCGCTTCGATCCGGATGCGTCGCCCGAGCCGGCGCCCGGCACGGCCGAGCTGCCGGCCTCGCTGTGGAGTGGGATCACGGAGGCGCTGCGCGAGTTCCCCGGAACGTTCGCCGAAAACAAACGTTACAGCTTCGCGATTCATTACCGTCTCGCGCCGGCGGTGAAGGAATCCTTGCGCAAGGCTGTGATGCGTGTCGTGCAGGCTGAACCGGAGAGCGCAGTGGAGGTGATGAACGCCCGCCGTGCGATCGAATTGAAGGCGCCCGGCTACGACAAGGGCCGTGCTGTTGCGTCTTTTCTCGCGGTTCCTCCGTTTCTTGGCCGCACCTCGATCTACGTTGGCGACGACACGACCGACGAGGCCGGCTTCGCCGCCGTCTCGGCGCGCGGTGGCTTCGCCTATTCCGTCGGCCGGCCGCGAGCAGGGGCGAGCGGCGTGTTCGCGAGCCCGGGCGACGTTCGCGCATGGCTTGCGAAACTCGCCGGCAGGAGGGGCGCGTGACGAGGGCGGAACGGCAGACGCGCAAGCAGAACCTCGATCTCGCGCTGGTCGGCAACAGCTGCGCCGCGGCGCTTGTCGACCGGACCGCGCGGATCGTCTGGTGGTGCTTTCCGCACTTCGACTCCGACCCGGTCTTTTCGCGTCTTCTGGCCGGAGACGAAGAGAAGGGCTTCTGCGATGTCGCACTCGCCGGCCTCGTCGAGACCGAGTCGGATTACGAACGCAACACTGCGATCGTCGAGACCATCCTCACCGACGACAAGGGGGCGAAGCTGCGCGTCATCGATTTCGCGCCGCGTTTCGACCGGTTCGAGCGCAGTTACCGGCCGCCCCAGATTATCCGGCGCATCGAGCCGATCGCCGGCCTTCCCCGCATCGCCATCCGCGTTCGCCCGACCCACGCTTATGGCCGGCCCACGACCAATATCGTCGTCGGCTCCAATCACATCCGCTACGTCGGCGGCGACGAAGTAATGCGGCTGACGACCAATGCGCCGCTGTCCTATATCGTCAACGAGATCACGTTTCCGCTGACCCGCCCGCTCACGCTGATCTTTGGTCAGGACGAACCGTTCCTGACGGGCATCGATCCGACCTGCAGGGACTTCCTCGAGCGGACACGGGAGCACTGGCTCGACTGGTCGCGCAACCTCGCGGTTCCGTTCGAATGGCAGTCCGCGGTCATTCGAGCCGCCATCACTCTCAAGCTGACGAGCTTTAGCGAAACCGGCGCGATCGTCGCCGCGCACACGACCTCGATCCCCGAGGCGCCGCAGTCGACGCGCAACTGGGACTACCGATTCTGCTGGTTGAGGGACGCCTATTTCGTCGTCGATGCGCTGAACCGGCTCGGCGCGACCCAGATCATGGAATCCTACATCAATTACATCATGACGATCGCCACCGATCCCAGCCGGATCCAGCCGGTGCACGGGATCGTGCCGTTCTCCTCGCTCGAGGAAAGCGTCGCGCCGGACCTGAAAGGGTTTCTCGGGCATGGGCCTGTCAGGATGGGCAACCAGGCAGCGCTCCAAATCCAGAACGACGTGTACGGCAGCGTCGTTCTTGCAGCGACCCAGATGTTCGTCGACGAGCGCCTGCCGATCGCGGGCGACGAGCCCCTCTTTCGGCTGCTTGAAAGGCTGGGCGAGCGGGCGCTGTCGCTGGCGTTCGAGCCCGACGCGGGCCTATGGGAATATCGGGGACGGGCGCGAGCCCACACCTATTCGGCTACACTTTGCTGGGCCGCCTGCGACCGGCTCGGCCGGATCGCGCGCCGGCTCGGAATCGCCGACCGCGCAAAATACTGGCAGGCTCACGCGAACGGCCTGCGCGTTCGTATCCTGAACGAAGCCTGGGACGAGAAACAGGGGGCTCTGACCGGCGCGTTCGGGGCGCCCGACCTCGACGCGAGCGTGCTCCTGGTTTCGGAGCTCGGCCTTCTTCCTTCCAACGACCCCCGTTTCGTCGGGACCTGCGAAGCGATCGGCCGCGACCTCATGCGCAAGGGCCGGATCATGCGCTACGTCGCGCCCGACGATTTCGGCACGCCGGAGACGGCCTTTCTGGCGTGCAACTTCTGGTACATTGACGCGCTGCACCGGATCGGGCGGACGGCGGAGGCGCGCCGCCTGTTCGAATCGATCCTCGCCAGCCGCAATGCTTACGGGCTCCTGTCAGAGGATATTCATCCGGAGACGGGGGAGCTCTGGGGCAATCTGCCTCAGACCTATTCCATGGCGGGTATCATCAATACCGCGACGCGCTTGTCGTCGAGTTGGGAGGACGCATGGGCCCTCGGCTCATCATAGTCTCGAACCGAGTCGCGGTCCCCGACCCGCCAGGCGCCCCGCTCGCCGGCGGCATGGCGGTGGCGGTCAAGGCGGCGCTCAAGAATCGCACCGGCATGTGGTTCGGGTGGAGCGGCGCCGTAACCGACGAGCCGACCGGGGAGCCGCGGATTGTCGAACTCAACAAGGTCACCTACGTCCTGATCGATCTGTCGAAAACCGACATTCAGGAGTATTATAACGGGCTCGCGAACAGCGTGCTCTGGCCGATTCTTCACTATCGGGTCGACCTCCAGGAATATTCGCGCGCTGATGCGAGCGGCTACATGCGAGTCAACCGCCTGTTCGCCGACCGCCTGAGCGCGCTTGTGCGAGAGGGCGACGTCGTCTGGATCCACGATTATCATTTGATGCTGCTTGCCCGCGAGCTGCGCTCGCGCGGTCACCGCAACAAGATCGGCTTTTTTCTCCATACGCCCTGCGCGCCGCCGGACATCCTGCAGACCCTGCCGCACCATCGGGAGATCCTCGGCGGCCTGACCTATTGCGATCTCATCGGCTTCCAGACCGACAACGACCGCGACAATTTCGCCCATTACCTGTCGACCCAGGGCGCAATGCAGACACGCGGCGGCTATGAATTCGACGGCCGTTTCGTGCGGCTTGGCGCCTTTCCGGTCAGCATCGAGACCAAGGCCTACATGCGGCTGGCGCGCAACGCGGGACGTTCCGCCATGATCCAGCTGGTGCGCGAGAGCCTCGGTGATAACAAGCTTGTGCTCGGCGTCGACCGGCTCGACTATACAAAGGGCATTCCGGATCGGATCAAGGGGTTTGAGCGCTTCCTCGACCTCAATCCCGAATGGCGCGGCAAGGTGACGCTGCTCCAGCTGACGCCGAAGAGCCGTTCCGACATCAAACAGTACGGCGACATCGAGGCCGAGGTGACGGGCCTGATCGGCAAGGTCAATGGACGCTTCGGCGACGCTGCCTGGACGCCGATCCGCTACGTCAACCGTTCCTATTCGCGCACCGTTCTCTCTGGCCTCTACCGCGCGGCGAACGTCGCCATGGTTACGCCCCTGCGCGACGGTATGAATCTGGTCGCCAAGGAATATATCGCCGCGCAGGATCCCGAAGATCCGGGCGTGCTGATGCTGTCCCAATTCGCCGGCGCCGCCAAAGAGCTCGATCGCGCCCTAATCGTCAATCCCCACGAGACGGACGCGGTCGCGGCCGCGCTGAAGCGGGCCTTATCCATGCCGCTCGAGGAGCGGCGCGAACGCCATGCGCCAATGATCGCCCATCTCTTGAAAAACGACATTGACAAGTGGGCGAAAACCTACCTCGCGACGCTGATCGACGGGCCGGTGCAGCGCAGCCTCCTTGGCGGGATCCGTTCGCTGTTCAAGCCCGCGCCCGAGCAGACGCCTTTTGTGCAGCGCTGAGCCTCAGTACTTCTGGATGCCGACCCACTGCTGCTCCGAGTAGCGCTCGCCGGCGGCGAAGCCGGCCGGCAGGACGCGCTCGAGTTCAGCAACGCGCGCCGCGTCGAGCGCGAAGTCGGCGGCCGCGGCGCACTCCTCGAGATGGTCCGCGCTGCGGGTGCCCGGAATCGCCACGACATGCGGCACCTTGGCCAGCGTCCAGGCGACCGCGAGCGTCGCGGGTTTCACGCCCCAGGAGCGGGCGAGCTCCAGATAGGGGGTCAGGCGGTTGCGGTTGCGCCGCCAGTCGAGGCCCTGGAAGCGCGGATTCCCGTGCCGGAAATCCCGCTCGTCGAACCTGTCGACCTCCTGCAGACTGCCGCTGAAATAGCCGCGTCCGACCGGCGAGAAGGCGACCAGGACCGCTTCGGTCTCGGCGCAGGCCTGAACGAGCCCGAGTTCGGGACTGCGCGTCCACAGCGAATATTCCGACTGCACCGCCGCGATCGGATGCACGACGCTGGCGCGGCGCAGGGTGTCGGGCGCGACCTCGCTGAGGCCGATCGCGCCGATCTTTCCGGCTTCAACGTGTCGGGCGAGCTCGGCGATGGTGTCCTCGATCGGGATCCGCCGATCGACCCGGTGAACGTAATAGAGGTCAACGCAGTCCACCCCGAGCCGCCGTAGCGACCCGTCGAGGCTGTCGCGGATGTGTTCAGGGCTGTTGTCGAACACGCGCCGACCGTCGGGCTCGCGACGGATGGCGAACTTGGTCGCCAGCGTGATTTTCGACCGGCGGCTCCCGTCCTCGGCCAGGAACTTGCCGATCATCGTCTCGCTGAGGCCCTCGCCGTAGACATTGGCGGTGTCCCAGAAGTCGACGCCGAGCTCGAGGGCCCGCGCGAGCGCCCGCATCGTGTCGCGCTCGGTGGTCGGTCCGTAGAAGCCGCCGAAACTCATGCAGCCGAAGCCGATTGCAGAGACCGTCCCCCGCCCGAAGCTGCGCCGCTGCATCGCTTGTCCCTCGAAATGTGATTGATCGGCCACCCTTCTGACGAAGCCGCGGGCCGCGGTCCAGCCGTTCAGCCCGGCCCTTTTCCCGCAAGCGGGGCGAGAGAGGTTGTCCCGCCCGCTTTTTCGATTGCCTTGGCAAATGAGCGTCCGTGCGCTTCGATCAGATCCTCGACGCCGCTCATCCAGAAGGCGCAGGCGAAAATCGCCAGCGCTGCAGCGGTCAGCCCGATGTGCACTTCGTAAAGTTTTAGCGCGCGCTGGAGGCAGCCGCGTGCGACGGCGGCCAGACCGTGCCGGCGGGCGCGCGGCAGGTAGACCATTCCGACCGAAATCCCGGAGAGGAAGACAAAGGCCTCCGAACTTTCCGAAAGTCCGAAGTTCCTCGGGGTGAAAAATTCGAGCACATTGCCTGGAATGTGATCGACGAGGATCGCGATCAGCACGCCTCCGCGCCAGAAATCGATGCTGCCGACCCGCGTTGCGTTCGCCATAAGGCGGTTATTCCAAGATTTCGCGCCACCCCTGGCCCGTTGCGCCCCTCAATAAGAAGAAATTTGCGTGATCGAGTTCCCGCGACGATGGTCAACAGGAACGCTTCTGGTTCGCAAATCAATTTTCCGGAGGTGAGCAAGCCGGTCACATTCTCACGCGAGACGCTCGGATGGTCCCAATCCGTGAAACCTTGATATTGAGGATATGCCAGTGCTTCAGCGCGCCAGAGGCGACTTGGCCTTCCCAATCTTCCTCGTCGCTGAAATACACAAGCGACACTTTTGCAGCCAGCATCGATTTCCCCTCTGAACGACAGAGAATACAGCGGAGATTTGGCTCACCGCGCCATCCGCGGTCCGGTTACAATCAGGTCGATTCAAGGAAACGGGTGGCTGAGGGACAGGGGTCATCACGGCGCGACAAGGCATCTCGGCCAATCCCAAGTCGTCGTGGCGAGGCCCGTTCGAAGACGCTCGCGATGATTTGGGCCAGCAACCTCGAACCTTGGTCTTTCCACCCGAAAGCGCTTTCGTGCTGAAATGTTCGGACAGCCAAGTTTGATGCGAAAATGGGTTTGCGCCGGTCAAGGCTTCGAGAAGGAGAGCGCGGTTCGCCTGAGGGGCTGGAGCCGGAGCCGGCGGGGTGATCGCGCTGCGTCGAAGGAGAGTGGGGATTCTGATCTCGGTCCTGGTTTGGATCGCCGTTTGCCTGAAATCGAAAACCGCCGATGAATCAATGGGCCGATGACTCGATTTAGAATTGGCCGGATAGTCATCTCGGTGCGCGCTTGGCCAGGATACGCTGCAGGGTGCGGCGATGCATGTTGAGCTGGCGCGCCGTCTCCGACACATTTCTCTCGCAAGCTTCGTAGATACGCTGGATGTGCTCCCAGCGAACGCGGTCGGCCGACATCGGCGGGTCGTGTTCGGGCGGGCTGTCGAGCCGTCCGGCCATGAGCGCCGAAACGACGTCGTCCGCATTGGCGGGTTTGGCGAGATAGTCGAAGGCGCCGAGCTTGACCGCGATGACCGCGGTGGCGATCGCGCCGTAACCGGTCAGAATGACGCCTCGCGCGTCGGCGCGCTTCGCCTTCAGGGCGCGCATCACGTCGAGCCCGCTCCCGTCGCCCAGTCGGAGGTCGATCACCGCGAACGCCGGAGGCGCGGTCTCGATCGCCGCGAGCGCCTCAGCGACGCTGGTGGCAGTTCGCGCGGTGAAGCCGCGCGTGGATAGAGCGCGCGCAAGCCGGTCGCAAAACAGCTTGTCGTCGTCGACGACGAGCAGCGACTTGTCGAGCGCTTCCGCGCCGATTTGACCCTGGTTAGTCGACTGATGCGATGCGTCTTTGTCCATTGCCGCCAACTTAACCAGAAACCGGCCCCCTTACGCAACTTATAGACTACTATTGTTCCGGCCGTCGACCCTGCTCGTATGCGGCGCGCGGCCAACGGACCGTCACGACCGCTCCTTTCTTCGGCGGATCGGCGTTGCCGAACTGAAGGCTGGCGCGGGATCGCTCCAGCAGGGACCTTGCGATGAAAAGGCCCAAGCCAAGGCCGCCGCCAGCCTCCTGTTTCCGGCGCGCCTTGTCGCGCTCAGATAGGTAGGGCTGGCCGATCCTGGCGAGCACGTTCGGCGAAAAACCGCGTCCATCGTCCGCGATCGTGATCGTCACCGTCGATTTGGTCCAATTCGTCCGGATCACCACCGCCTTTTCGGCAAAGCTGACGGCATTTTCGATCAGGTTACCGAGTCCATAGAGGATCCCGGGGCTGCGCTGGCATTTGGGCGGGGGATCCTGCCCATCGCCTTCAACCGAGATCTCCACGCCATGCAGGCGATGGGGAGAAGCGGCGATCTCGGCCAGTTCGACCGGGCTCGAAAGGTCCATCTGCTGGCCTGAAAGGCCCGACGGCGCGGACATCTTGCCGAGAATGGAGCGGCATCGTTCGACCGACTGCTCGAGGAGATGGAGATCCTCCTTGAAAGCTTCGTCGGCGTCGGGCTCCGACGCCATTTCGCGCACCACGAGTGCGACCGTCGCCAACGGGGTGCCAAGCTCATGCGCGGCGGCCGCGGCAAGCCCGTCGATCTGGGAAAGATGCTGTGCGCGTGCAAGAACCAGCTCGGCCGCCGCGAGCGCGCTCGCAGTCTGCCGCGCCTCGGCCGCGACCCGGTAGGCGTATAGCGTCACGAATGCGGCGCAGACTGCGAGCGCCACCCATCCCGCCACGACATACATCGGCGGCAGGTTCAGGTTTTCGCCGCCGATCCAAGGCAGTGGCAGGCTCGCTCTCAGCAAGGCCGTCGCACAGACGAGGGCGATGACGAGCAGGCCAAGGGCGTCGCGCAGCGACAGCGATGTCGCCGCGATCGTCACCGGCGCAAGCAACAGGATGGAGAAGGGATTTGCGATTCCCCCCGTGAGGAAAAGGAGCCCGGAAAGCTGAAGGATGTCATAGGCCAGCAGGATCGCGGCGGCGCGCTCGCTGAGCTGCGTGCTGACCGGAAACCGCCACCGGAGCGCAAGGTTGAGGGCGGCCGAAGCTGCAACGAGCGTGAAACAGGCCAGCACAGGAAACTTCAGGCCGAACACCAGGACGCCGGCCATGATCGCCGTCGACTGCCCGGCCACCGCGAGCCAGCGAAGCCCGACAAGCGTGTTGAGGCGCAGTCTCCGCGCCTCGCGCCCCAAGCTTACGTCTTCAACCGGAACCACGACGTTTAAGACTGCTTTCGTTTCGACGGCCGCTGCGCCCTCACTCGATCTTTTCGTTCGGGTAGACGCCCCAAAGCTTCAGCTGCTGGATATAGCCCTTGAATTGGTCGCCGTCGACCAGACACCAAGCGCCGTCACATTTGCGGATATTGACGATCACCCCGGACTGAAGAGTCGCCGCAAGGTCGGCGCTCTCAGATGGGCGCACGAAGATCTTCGCGCTCTCGCCCTTCTTGCTCGGCGTGACGAGAGCGGTGCGACGCCCGGAAAGCAGCGAGTGCAGGACCCAGCCTTCGACGCCTTCCGAATCGCGCACGCGGCGCCAGACTTCGAATTCGGCGGTGATCTCGACCGGAAGTCCAGCGCGCTGGTAGACCCATTTTGTAGCATGCTCCTTCGAGGGGCCCTCGCGCAGGTTCACGCGGTCGGTCTTCAGGCTGGCGAATCGGGGCAACGGCAGCTTGGTGACCGAACCGACCGGTTCGGTGGCCGCGGACGCCGCCGCTAGCGCGAACGCGCACAGGGTCGAAAGGACAACAAAACCGGCGTAGACCGGATGGGCTCGACTCATTTGCTTCCTCGACGACGGCCAGGCGATCCTTGTCTTTGCCCGGCCATCTGGTAGAGAGGCCGGCGAGCCGGCGATCCGCGAGCCGCCGGCCCGGCCTGACGCGAAACATTTGCGTCCCGCAACGTTAATGAGGCGTAAACTGCTTGCACGCGTGGACGCAAATGTCTGAGACCGGGGCAACGGCGGCGAAAGCGCCGCGAGGGCGGAGAGGGCGACGCTCATGACCAAAAAAAGACCCCTGGTGGTGGTGACGCGCCAGCTGCCCGAGCTTGTCGAGACCCGCATGCGCGAGCTGTTCGACGCCCGCCTCAATCTCGACGACAAGCCGCTGTCTCAGGCCGAGATCGTCGAAGCGATGCGCGAGGCGGACGTCCTCGTGCCGACGATCACCGACCACATCAACGCCGCCATGATCGCCCAGGCAGGCGAGCAGATGAAGCTCATCGCCAATTTCGGCAACGGCGTCGACCACATCGACGTCACGAGCGCGTTGCGCCGCGGAATCACGGTTACCAACACGCCGGGGGTGATGACGGAGGACACCGCCGACATGACGATGGCGCTCATTCTTTCGACCGCGCGCCGGCTGGTGGAAGGCTCTCACGTCATTCCGGACGGGCATTGGGCCGGCTGGTCTCCCACTTGGATGTTGGGCCGACGAATCACCGGCAAGCGGCTCGGCATTGTCGGCATGGGCCGCATCGGTCAGGCGCTGGCGCGGCGCGCCCGCGCCTTCGGCATGTCGATCCATTATCACAATCGCCGGCGGGTCGCCGCGCAGGTCGAGGAATCGCTCGAGGCGACCTACTGGGATTCGCTCGACCAGATGCTCGCCCGGATGGACTTCGTCTCGGTCAACTGCCCGCACACGCCGGGAACCTATCATCTTCTGTCCGCTCGGCGGCTGAAATATCTGCGCCCCGACGCCATTCTCATCAATACGGCGCGCGGCGAGATCGTGGACGAGAACGCGCTCGTCCGGATGCTTGAAGCCGACGAACTCGCGAGCGCGGGTCTCGACGTGTTCGAGCACGCACCCGCCGTCAACGAAAAGCTGGTCGCGCTCGCCAGGAGCGGCAAGGTGACGCTGCTGCCGCACATGGGCTCGTCGACGCACGAGGGCCGCGCGGACATGGGCGAGAAAGTCATCATCAACATCCGCACTTTCGCCGACGGCCATCGCCCGCCGGACCGCGTGCTGCCGAGCATGCTGTGACGGCGCGGAGCCGTGGCTCGAGGAACCGACCGGATGCCGTGGTCCTGACCCGTCCGCTGCCTGAGGGCTGACGTTTCGCACGCGCTTCCGCGGCCAATGGGGGCCGACGACGCAGAACAGACCCTACCAACGGCGGTCCCGCTGGGCCTCGCTCCGTCAGCGCGCCTCTAGCATCTGTTGGACTGGGTTTCGCGCGCTGGTGAAGCCGCCGTCTTTAATCGCGGATGATAGCTTTGCGCCGACGGTGCAGAAGAGGCGACGGCGCCTGATCGCCCCGGCCGACTCCTTTGCCGGTGCAAAAGGCCGGTTCGACCTTCGCCTGATTCTCGATCATCGCGACGTCGGCGTCGAAGGCTCCAGGGATTGCCGGGCGAGGCGGCGATCCCGGCGGGCATCCGCTCCAGTTCAGAGGACGACCACACGCGTGCCCTTCGCGACCCGCCCGTAAAGGTCGATCACGTCGGCGTTCAGCATGCGGATGCATCCCGAAGAGACGGCGTGCCCGATCGTGTCCGGCTCGTTGGTGCCGTGAATGCGAAACAGCGTGTCCTTGTTCCCCTCGAAGAGATAGAGAGCGCGCGCTCCGAGCGGGTTTTCGATGCTGCCGTCCATGTGGCGGGGCAATCCGGGTTGACGTTGCAGCATCTCGGGCGGGGGCGTCCAGCCCGGCCAATAGGCTTTCCGGCCAATCTCGGCGATTCCCTTCCAGGTGAACCCCTGCCGGCCGACGCCGATGCCGTACTCGAACGCGCGCCCATCGCCCAGCGACAGATAGAGCTTGCGCAGCTTCGTGTTGATGGTGAGCGTTCCCGGCGGCTGTCCGGTCGGATCCGCGACCACGCGCCGGGTCGTCAGCCCCATGTCGACCCCGCCGTCGAGGTCGACCGGCGTCGAATAGGCGGGATCGGCGTCCGGCGGCAAGGCGACGGGAGGCGCGAGCGATTGGGGCTGGCCCGAAGCCGGGCCGAACGGCGCAGGCCACCCGCCCTGGGCGGCGGCCGCCCGAGGCGCAGTCAGCGTTGCGCCGACCAGGAACGCGACGAGAAACGCGCGAGCACGAACCATGACCAGCTTCCGTTTCGCTTTCTTGTCCGGAACAATCGCGGCGAAAAGGGGACGAATTCGCCTTGGCTTGTCACCGGCGGGCGCCTATCGCTAGCTTGCGGGATGCTCCCGTCTCAAGCCCTTTCGCGTAACGACGCCCGGCGCCACGCGCCCGACGGCCCCTACGCACTCACCCGCCTCGGGGTTTCGCTGTTGGTCGCCTCGCTGGTCGGAGCCGGCATGTGGGCGGTCATCGTCGTCCTGCCCGAGGCGCAGGCCGAGTTCGGGGTCGACCGCGCGGCGGCTTCGCTGCCCTATACGATGATGATGTGCGGTCTCGCCTTCGGGACGATCGCGCTCGGGCGGATGGCGGATCGCAGCGGCATTGCCGCTCCCCTGGCCGTCGCCGCTTCGATCCAGGCAATCGGTTTCGTCGTCGCCGGCTTTGCGCCGAACCTCGCCGTGTTCAGCGCGGCCCACGTGCTGATCGGCGTCGGGACGGGGACCGGCTTCGGGCCGCTGATGGCCGACGTGTCCCACTGGTTCGTCAGGCGGCGGGGGCTGGCGGTAGTCATCGTGGCGTCGGGTAATTACCTTGCCGGCGGCATCTGGCCCCTCGTAATGAACCTGACGATGCCGCTGATCGGCTGGCGCGCGACCTACGCCGGCATCGGCGTCGGCGTCGCGGCGGCCGTCCTGCCGCTCGCCTTGCTCATGCGCCGCCGCCCCTCCGCCACGGTGATGGCCGCGGCCGAACGGGCGACGACGGTGGCGCGCGCCGAAGCCGGCATATCGCCGCGCCTGTTGATGGTCCTCCTGGTCCTCGCCGGATTTTCCTGCTGCGTGGCGATGTCGATGCCGCAGGTCCATATCGTCGCCTATTGCGGCGACCTCGGCTACGGCGTCGCGCGCGGGGCGGAAATGCTGTCGCTGATGCTGTTCGTCGGCATCGTCTCGCGCATCGGCTCCGGAATCGTCGCGGACCGGATCGGCGGCTCCGCGACCCTCATGATCGGCTCCTTCATGCAGGGCGTCGCGCTGCTGCTCTATCTCTATTTCAACGGACTTGCATCGCTCTACGTCGTCTCGGGAATATTCGGCCTGTTTCAGGGTGGAATCGTTCCAATGTACGCCGTGATCTGCCGCGAGCTGCTGCCGCCGCGCGAGGCCGGCGCCAGGATCGGGCTGGTCGTCGCCGCGACGATCTTCGGCATGGCGTTCGGCGGCTACTTTTCCGGCGTGATCTTCGACCTGACGAGCTCCTACCGCACGGCGTTCCTGAACGGCGTCCTGTGGAACGCGTTCAATTTCGCCATCGTCAGCTGGCTCTTCTGGCGGCGACGGACGGGCGCGCCTCAGCCCCGCATGATCGAAGGCCCTCAACCTCTGTGAAAGAACACAGGCCAGCGACGGCGAATCGAGCGGCAAGGCGTGCGACATCCCGCCGACCGATCCGCCACGACTACGTCGCGCCCATGGTCGACATCCGCAGGAACAGGGGCCTTACCCGCTTCAGGCCGAGATCGGCATCGAGGACACGGTCACGCTCGGCACGATGATGCTGGCGCAGGGCGACGTGGACGGCCTCGTGTCGGGGGCCGTGCACACAACCGCCAGCACCGTTCGTCCGGCGATGCAGCTGATCAAGACCGCGCCCGGGAACAGCATCGTGTCGAGCATCTTCTTCATGCTGATGCCCGACTAGGTGCTGGTCTACGGCGATTGCGCGATCAATCCCAATCCGAGCGCCGAGGAGCTGGCCGAGATCGCGGTTCAATCGGCCGAAACGGCTTTGGCTTTCCGTATCGAGCCGCGCGTCGCCATGATTTCCTATTTGACCGGCGCTTCCGGGTCCGGCGAAGACGTGGCCAAAGTCCGCAAGGCGACCGCCCTCGTGCGGGCGCGTCGTCCCGATCTCGTGGTGGAGGGGCCGATCCAGTACGACGCCGCCACCGTCGAGAGCGTCGGCAGGCAGAAGGCGCCGGGCAGTCCGCTGGCTGGTCACGCGAATGTGTTCGTGTTCCCCAACCTCAATACCGGGAACACGACCTACAAGGCGGTGCAGCGTTCGGCCAACGTCGTCTCGGACGGCCCGATGCTGCAGGGCCTGCGCAAGCCGGTCAACGACCTGTCGCGCGGCGCAAGAACAGCGGGTGCGGCGGAATAGGAGTTGGAACGAGCCCGCATGGCGTGTTTCGCACAAGCATCATGGAGGCGGCTGCATTTCAGCCGATCGCCGCAGCGCCGGCGATGATCTCAAACGACCGCAGTCGCGCCGCATGGTCGTAAATGTCGGAGACGACGATCAGTTCGTCGGCGCCGGTTTCGGCGACGAGCGCTTCCATCCCCGCCCGGACCGTGTCGGGCGAGCCGACGATCGAGCGGGCGAGCATGCGCATCGCCTGCGCCTTTTCCATGGGCGTCCAGTAACTCTCGATGTCGTCGATCGGCGGCTGGCTCAGGCCCCGTGCGCCGCGGAAGATATTGGTGAATGACATCTGCTGGGTCGTCGCGAGACGGCGCGCCTCCGCGTCGGTCGGGGCCGCGACGATATTGACGCCGACCATCGCGTAAGCGCGGTCGAGCTGCTTCGACGGCTTGAAGCGGCTGCGATAGATCTCGAGCGCCGGAAGCAGCAGGTCCGGGGCGAAATGCGAGGCGAAGGAATAGGGCAGGCCGAATTCGGCGGCGAGCATCGCGCCGAAATTGCTCGATCCGAGAATCCAGATCGGCAATTCCGTTCCAGCCGCCGGCACCGCCTGGATCCGCTGGCCGGGAACGACCGGCGCGAGATAGGCCTGCAATTCCAGAACGTCCTGCGGGAAGCTCTCCGCCGCCTCCGGCGCGCGCCGCAGCGCGCGCAACGTCAGCTGGTCGGTGCCGGGGGCGCGGCCGAGCCCGAGGTCGATGCGGCCCGGGAACAGCCGCGCCAGCGTCCCGAACTGTTCGGCGATGACATAGGGCGCATGGTTCGGCAGCATGATCCCGCCGGCGCCGACCCGGATCGTGCGCGTGCCCGCGGCGATGTGGGCGATCACGACCGACGTCGCGGCGCTGGCGATCCCCGGCATGTTGTGATGCTCGGCCACCCAGATCCGGCGGTAGCCCCAACGTTCGGCGTGGGCCGCGAGATCGCGGGCGTTGTCGAGCGCCGCACGGGCGTCGGCGCCCTCGGTGACGCGGGCGAGTTCGAGGATGGAGAGAGGCGTCACGGGGCGCTCCGGGATAAGCGATCGTCTCAGCAACTAAAGCATGATGCAATCGGGTGGCGCCATCGCGAGGAGCCGCAGGGCGTGTCGGACTCCGCCGAATTCGAAGCCGACAATGGCCATTCTTGCCTGATCTGATAGGACTACTCCCAGGAGGCCCTCCCGTGCCGACCTTTTGACGCGAAAGGAAATCCGCCCGATGCTGCGTGCCGACCAAGTCGCAAGGGACGCCGTTTCTCAACAAGAGCATGGCCGGATCGCCCATTTCGACAACAGCTTTGCCCGCCTGCCCGAGCGCTTCTTCGCTCGCGTCGGCCCGACGCCGGTCGCCGCGCCGCGTCTGATTGAGTTCAATCATCCGCTCGCCGTGGAGCTTGGACTCGAGACCGCGGCTCTCGGCCCCGACGATCTGGCGGGGATCTTTTCCGGCAATGTCACGCCGCCCGGCGCCGAGCCGATCGCTCTCGCCTATGCCGGGCATCAGTTCGCCAATTTCGTTCCCCAGCTCGGCGACGGGCGCGCGATCCTCGTCGGCGAGGTGGTCGATCGCGCAGGCCAGCGTCGCGACATCCAGCTGAAAGGCTCGGGGCTGACGCCGTTCTCCCGGCGCGGCGACGGACGCGCCGCGCTCGGGCCGGTCCTGCGCGAATATCTCGTCAGCGAGGCGATGCATGCGCTCGGGGTCCCGACGACGCGCGCCCTTGCGGCCGTCTCGACCGGTGAGCCCGTCTACCGCGAAGGGCGCCTTCCCGGCGCAATCGTCACCCGCGTCGCCCAGAGCCACCTGCGGGTCGGGACCTTCCAGTATTTTGCCGCCCGCGGCGACATCGACGGGCTCAAGCGTCTTGCCGACTACACGATCGATCGCCTCGATCCGGCGACAGGAGAGGAAGAGCGCCCGTATCTCGCTCTGCTGCGGGGGGTCGTGGAACGCCAGGCGCGGCTGATCGCGCGCTGGATGCAGCTCGGCTTCATCCATGGCGTTATGAACACGGACAATACCGCGCTCTCCGGCGAGACGATCGACTTCGGGCCCTGCGCGTTCATGGACGCCTACGATCCCGCAACCGTCTTCAGCGCGATCGATCAGCATGGGCGCTATGCCTACGCCAACCAGCCGGCGATCGCGGCCTGGAATCTGGCGCGGTTCGCGGAGACCCTGCTCCCCCTGATCGACCCGGACATCGAGCGGGCGGTCGAGCTTGCCAGCGAGGCGGTGTCGGCATTCTCCGGCAGCTTCGAGACCCACTGGCTCGACGGCATGCGCGGCAAGCTGGGTCTCGGACGCGCCGAGGACGGCGATCGCGACCTCATCGTCGGGCTCCTCGAAGCGATGCATGGCGCCGGAGCCGACTTCACCCTGACGTTCCGCAAACTCTGCGCCGCCGCCGAAGACGAGCAGGCGAACGCCGACGTGCGCGCTCTGTTCGCCAGACCCGAAACCTATGATTCTTGGGCCGAGGCCTGGCGGTCGCGCCTCATTCGCCAGGGAGGCGACGCGCGCGAACGCGCGGAGGCGATGCGAAGCGTCAACCCCGCCTTCATCCCGCGCAACCATCGCGTCGAGCAGGCGCTCGAGGCCGCGATCGAGCGAGGGGATTTCGCGCCGTTCGCGACGCTTCTCGAGGTCCTCTCCCGGCCTTACGAGGATCAGGAGGGTCTCGAGAGCTACGCCCTCCCGCCGCAGGAGAACGAACGCGTTCTCCGGACATACTGCGGGACCTGAATCGAAGGTCGGACGCGCGTTGTCGGGGGCATCCGACCCTTTCATCACATCGGCGATTCAGGCGCGCAACGCCAGGAAGGTTTCGAGCATGCCCGCGCCGTTGAGCAGGCAGTGCATGAGGATCGTGGGAAGGGTCGAGCCGGTTCTCCAGCGCACCCATCCGAAGGCGAGCCCGATGACGAACACCTCTCCCATGACGGTGAGTTCATATTGAACATGAACGGCGGCCCACAGCAGCGCCGTCACCGCGATCGCGACCCAGGCGTCGCGGGGCGACCGGTTCCAGCTGCGAAACAGGAAGCCCCGGAAGAGTGTTTCTTCTCCGATCGGCGCGACCACGACGACCGTGATCCAAAGAAACGGCAGCCAATCCGCGGCGCTCGCCGTGCGATAGATGTCGAACTGAAACGGGGTGACGATATCCTCGCCGCGCAGCCGGTTGAATCCGTCGCCGACCGCGATAAGAACCACGACCGCGACGAAGGCGAGAGCGAAGTCGCGGCCGCGCGGAACAGTGAGCCCGAGGTATTCTGTCGCCGTCACGCCGGCGCGCCGCGCAAGGAAGGCGAGCAGCGCGATCTGGACCGGGGTCGAAACGCAGATGAGGATGGTCACGGCGACGCCGTCGTGGGCAATATCGGCCCAATGGGCGGCGTCGAAACCGAACCACCAGAAATACGCCGCCAGCGCCGGGACTTGCGCGACCAGCGCGGCGACGAGGCCAAGGCCAAGAGCCGTCCATCGTCCCCAGCCCTTCGTCTCTCTCATGCGCGGATCAATCGCCATCGAACTCGGACTGCCGTGCAGGTGGGTGAGGACGCATCAGGAGAATCGGGCGGATTTTTCGTCATTCGACCAGCGCAACGAAGAAAGGGCCAGAGGAAACTCCGGCCCTTCTTCAGAGAGTGATCGCGGCTGGCCTTTTCGGATGCTTTTGCTCAGAAGGCTGTGCCCGTGGACTGCTCCGACGTCGCCCAGCATCGTCAAAAGCGACGTTGGCACTTTGATCTGGATCAACGGGAGAGCGGTCGGGCGGACAATTCTCGAGCCCCAAGGAAAAACGCGTAAATACGAGGGTCAGCTGCTATAAGCAGGCGGAAATTCGCATATTCGGGCGAATGGCGCCATAGCAGGGAAATGAACAAGAAAATCGCCGACGCATTCGCCCTGATCGCCAGAACGACCGATCGCAGGAAACTGCTCGACATCGCCGCAAACGCGGACAAGCAGGGCGTCGCAAGCGTCGCCGATGGGGCCAGAGCCAAATTCGACGAGCTTGTCGCCGCAGACGCCGGCGATCCGATCGTGCCCGCCTGGGACGACATGATCGAGACCAGCGAACGCGCTCTCGGCCATCGGCACAACTTTGCCCGCCGCCTGGTCGAAAGCCGCGTGAAAGCCGGCGTCAGGCGCCGAGACGCCATCATCGAGTCCCTGACAAAATGGGCGCTCGATCCAAAACCCACCGCCGGTTTCCTGGCGATGGTCAAGGTCGACAAGCTGGACATCAGCGGGGAGGCGCTCGTGATCAAGTTTGCCGATGCGTTTCCGTTGATGGTCGTGACCGCCGCCAAGGACCGCCTCGAGGACGCCCGCCGCGGCGCCTTCAGCACCATGGCGTAGCGGACCTTTCCCCGCCAACGCGCGAGGGAGAGATCACTCAGGAATGGAAAATCGCTTTGGCGCTAATCAAATTTGAAAAACACAATGGCTTGGTGGAGCTGAGGGGATTCGAACCCCTGACCTCTGCAGTGCGATTGCAGCGCTCTCCCATCTGAGCTACAGCCCCGTCGCGCGGCTCTTACCGTGCGCGCCTTTGCCCTGTCAATGCGCCGGAGCGCAGGAGTATCCATGCTTCCGCTGATCAAACTCGTGCTCACGATCCTCGATCTCTACAAGGTCGTCATCATCGCGGGCGCGATCCTGTCCTGGCTGATCGCCTTCGGCGTAGTCAACATCCGCAATGACTTCGTTCGCTCGGTGTGGAACCTGTTCCTCGCGCTGACCGAACCGTTCCTCAGGCCGATCCGCAACTTTCTGCCCAATACCGGCGGCATCGACATCTCCCCGATCATCCTCCTGCTCGCGATCATGTTCATCCAGTGGGTCATCCAGGACGACATCGCGCCGCTGTTCTATTGATGTCCCAGGGCGCGCACATGATCCGTTATTCCCAACGTCATGCCCAAGCAGAAGCCCGACCGATGAAAGACTTTGGGGGCCGCGTCTATCGACGGGCTATGGGGCCACCTTCTCCCGGAGGGAGAAGGGACGCGCGCAACCTTAGCCCCGTTTGGGATTTGCCATGATGAAGACTTCCGCCTCCAAGACCGCCACCGGCCGGTTCTTCGAAGATTTCCGCACTGGCGACACGATCCGGCACGCGACGCCGCGCACGGTCACCGCCGGCGACGCCTCGCTCTATTCGGCGTTGTACGGCACGCGCTTCGCCCCGCAGAGCGCCGAGACCTTCGCCAGGACAATCGGTTATCCGGCGAGCCCGATCGACGATCTGCTCGCCTTCCACGTCGTGTTCGGCAAGACGGTGCCGGACATCTCCCTCAACGCGGTCGCCAATCTGGGCTACGCCGACGGGCGGTTCCTGCAAGCCGTCTATCCGGGCGATACCTTGTCGGCGGTTTCCGAGGTGATCGGGCTCAGGGAGAACTCGAACCGCCAGAGCGGCGTCGTCTACGTGCGCTCGCGGGGCATGAACCAGCGCGGCGAGACCGTCGTCGATTACGTGCGCTGGGTGATGGTGCGCAAGCGCGACCATGGCGCCCCGAGCCCTGAGGCGAAAGTTCCGAAGCTCCCCGAGGCGGTCGGCGTCGCGGCGCTCGGCTCGGCCTGTCCGTCCATCGACCGCGCCGCCTTCGACGATGCGCTGAGCGGCTCGCCCCACCGTTTCGAGGACTATGAGCCGGGCGAGAAGATCGATCATGTCGACGGGGTCACGGTCGAAGAGGCCGAGCACATGATCGCGACGCGGCTCTACCAGAATACCGCGAAAGTGCATTTCAACCAGCACAGCGAGGGGCAGGGGCGGTTCGGGCGGCGGCTGATTTACGGCGGCCATGTCATCTCGCTCGCCCGCGCGCTGAGCTTCAACGGCCTCTCCAACGCCTTCCATGTCGCGGCGATCAATGGCGGCCGGCATGTCGCGCCCTTGTTCGCCGGCGACACTGTGTTTGCCTGGAGCGACATCGTCGAGGCGGCGGCGCTGCCCGGGCGCGACGACGTCGGCGCGCTGCGCATCCGCACGATTGCGACCAAGAACCGCCCCTGCGCCGACTTTCCGCTCAGCGAGGGCGAGGGCTACGAACCGAACGTCGTCCTCGACCTCGACTACTGGGCGCTGATCCCGCGCCGGGCCTGATCTTGCGGCTCCCGGCGGACGCGACGCTGATCGTGGTCGGCGCCGGGGAGGCGATGGAAGCCCCGCGCGACGAACCGCACGAAGCGAATATCGCCTCGCTCGTCGCCGCCTGGCGCAAAGAGGGGCTGCCGGTCGTCTCCGCGCGTGTGGCCGGCGCGGCGAGCGCTTTCGCGGAAGCAGGCCTCGAGCGCCTTTTGGACGATTCCGGCGCGACGACGCTGGTTCTCTGCGGCGCGCTCGCCGGGGTCGAGCCGACGGCGCGCGACGCGGAATCCCTCGGCTATCACGTCTTCATCCCGATCGACGCCTGCGGGTCGGCGGCCCATCCGGCCGACGCCGCAATCGCCGCGTTGAGGCAGGCCGGCGCCGTCGTCGTCGATACGGCGGCCGCGCTCGCCGCTGCGACGACCGCCAAAGCGCGCCAGCGGCGGGAGGCGGAGCGGAACGGCTGAGCCCGCCACCGTCCCGGCCTGCTCGACGGCCGAAGAAAAATAGCGTGTTGAACACGTTGTTTTTTCGCCGATCCAGTCGCCGCATGCCCGGGAGCGCGGCGACGACCCTAGCCCGACTTTCTCAACTGGAGCAGGCAGGCGGCGAATTTTGGGCCTGGGAAGGAGGAAAAGGCGAGTCAGTTCAATGACTGGGGGTAGAAATTCGCGTGTAGTGGAGACCAAGTATCTTTTCAGAAGACCGGTTTGGCGTAGATTGGGGTCGTCATGTATTTGCGCCCGAATTGACGCTTCAAGGACGGCAAGGAGCACCGCTACTGGAGCATTGTCGAGAGCAAGCGCTGCGCGGGCGGCAAGGTGGTGCAGCGCCAGGTGTTTTATCTCGGCGAAATCAACGACAGCCAGCGGGAAGCCTGGTGCCGGGTGATCGAGACTTTCGACGAGGAGACGGAACAAACCACCCAATTGGCCCTGTTCCCCGCCGATCGGCCGATACCCGAATACGCCGAGGGCCACGGCGTGCAGATCCGGCTCGGCGCCATGCAACTGCATCGGCCGCGGCAATGGGGCGCGTGCTGGCTCGCCTGCCAGCTCTATGAGCAACTGGAACTCGACCGCTTCTGGGCGGCTCGTCTGCCCAATTCGCGCGAGGGGACCTGCTGGCGGCACATCCTCGAGACGCTGGTGTGCTACCGGCTCATCGACCCGGGCAGCGAATGGCGTCTGCACCGGCTGTGGTTCGAGCAAAGCGCCATGGGATCGGATCCGCCGGTCGCCTATCTGGTGGGAACTCCGAAGGGACGCCTCGGCAAGCTGGAAAAGCCTCTCGTCGGCCTGCCACGGCATGGGGTGCGGCCGGGCGTCGAGGTGAAGCTGATGGCCCAGGACGGCGAGCTTTATGTCCTCGCCCAGAGCCGGATGTCCTCGCCCAGAGCCGGGCGCGCATCGACAAGGAGCGCGCCATGCGAAAGCGGCGGCTGAAGCAGCTGTGGGCGCGCCTGGCGAAGCTGGCGCAAATGGACCTCGCCCGCGAGAGCCTGCTGATGAAGCTCGGCGCCGCCCGCGCCAAGGCGCCTTCGGCATGGCGCCTCCTCGACATAACGGTCGACCCGCTTGGCGCAGCTTGTTGCGGTTGAGTGCGTAGGCGAAGGCGGCGGCCTTGTGCGAGGGCCGCTACCTGTTGCGCACCAACCTGTGCGGGCGCGATCCCGCCGAGCTGTCGCGGTACATTCGTCGAAGTCGAGGCGGCCTTCAAGAACCTCAAGGACGACCTGCAACTAGGGCCGATCTACCACCAGCTGGAGAACCGCGTCGAGGCGCACATCTTCGTGGCCTTCCTCGCCTACTGCCTGCACGTCACGCTGCGCGCCACACTCAGGCCGATGGCCCCCGGCCTCACCCCGCGCGCCGTGCTCGACAAGCTTGCCGCCATCCAGATGCTCGACGTCCACTTCCCCACCACTGACGGCCGAACCCTGATCCTGAGCCGATACACCGAGCCGAACGTCGACCAGAAGCTCATCCTGCAGCGCCTCGGCCTCGCCCTGCCGCCGCAACCGCCGCCCCGAATCGCCGCTCCTGCTCCGGCGGCTCAGCACCCGCAACATGCGATGTAGTGGAGACCTTTGACCGCCCAGCCTTGATTCCACGACCCTTTCTACTCGTTTGCATCCCCAGTTGAGAAAGTCGGGCTAGGCCGGCGAGCAGGGAATTCTTCCGCGGCAAGCAGGGATCGCGCAGGGAAAATTTCGGCTGGAGCAGGGTATAGCTTCCCTGCGCCGGCGGCGCCAGCCGCGTACGCCGCCAGGGTCGCCTCGCGCGTCCGGGCAGTCGGCAAGAGTTCTGAAGAACCGACTCCCGCGGCTCTGGGCGCCCTCGGCGTCCCAGGAATTAGCCACCGGCCAGCCGCCTTCCCGATCTGTTCTAGTAACCGCCGGTGGCGTCGGCGTAAGCCGGGGCGAGCGAAACGGTCACGCCCGCAGCGACCCCGCATCCCATCGTGACGGCCACCAGCAGCACCAGCAATATCCGCAACCCCGCCTCCCACCATCTCCCCGTCCGTGTCGCCTGAGGAACCGGACGTTCGCTTATGAACGCAACGACATGACGATTTGTTGCACGGCGGGAGCGCAAGCGATGTGAGCCCGCTCACGAAGCGCGAAGCGAAGACTCGACGGGTCGGGGCCTCATCGCCGACATCGGGGTCCGCCAACGGGCTCGCAAAGACGGAACCCGCGTCGTCATCCCCGCCCGACGAACGGCATCTTGGTCGCCATGATCGTCATCGACAGGACATTGGTCGAGAGCGGGAGATTCGCCATGTGGACGACCGCGGCGGCGACTTCCTCGACGTCCATCGTCGGCTCGACAGCGATTCGCCCGTCCGCCTGCGGCACGCCTTGCGTCATCTTGTACGCCATCTCGGTCAGCGCGTTGCCGATGTCGATCTGTCCGCAGGCAATGTCGTGGGCCCGCCCATCGAGAGCAATACACTTCGTGAGCCCGGTAATCGCGTGCTTCGTCGCCGTATAGGGGGCGGAGAACGGGCGCGGCGCGTGAGCCGAGATCGAGCCGTTGTTGATGATCCGCCCGCCACGCGGCTCCTGCCGCTTCATCAGGCCGAACGCCCCCTGGGCGCAAAGAAAGGCGCCGTTGAGATTGACGTCGACCACCGTCTTCCATTGCGCAAAGGTCAGTTCGTCGAGCGGCACGGCGGGCGCGCCCTGGCCCGCGTTGTTGAACAGCAGATCCAGGCGGCCGAAGCCCTGTTCGATGGTCGCAAACAGGCCTTTTACGGCCTCCGGATCGCCGATGTCGCAAGCCGCCGCGATCGCCCGCCGGCCGACATGGCCGATCTCGCGCGCGACCTCGAGCAGCTTCTCGCGCCGCCGCCCCGCGAGCGCGACATGCCAGCCCGTGCGCGCGAGCGCGATCGCCGTGGCCCGTCCGATCCCGGCTCCGGCCCCGGTGACCAGGGCAAATCGCTCGCTCGCCATGCATTCCTCCGTTTCAGGTAATCAGTTCCCGCCTCAGGTCCGGGGCGATGCGCCACAGCGCCGCGCCGAGCACGATCGCCCCGCCGATGACGGTCGCCAGGCCGGGGTTCTCGCCGAAGGCGACAAACACCCACATCGGCCCGAGCACAACGTCGAGCAGGCTGATGAGGCCCGCCTCGGCGGACGGAATCAGCTTGGCGCCTTCCATGAACAGGACGAAAGCGAGGCCGATCGTCGTCAGGCCGAACACGAACAGGACGCCAAGGTCGTAGAAGCCGAGCGGCGGGTGGGACGAGTTCATCAGGCCGAACACCCCGGAGCCGAAAGCGCCCAGCGCATTGACGGCGATCATCGACGCCTTGGGCTGGCGGCGCTGCAGGACCACCATTCCGGCGAAGGCGAGCGTCATCACGGCGCTCAGTCCCTGGCCGGCGAGCCGTCCCGATCCGAGACCATTGGCGAAAATCACAACGATGCCGGCGAGCGCGACGGCGGCGGCGGCGAGGGTGCGCGGCGCGACGGGCTCGCGGTTGACCAGCCAGCCGATCGCCGCGGCGACGAAGGGAAGCGTCGCATAGATGACCATCACGTCCGCGATGGTCGTCGTCATCACCGAAGCGGTGTAGGCGGAGATGGCGATCATGGCGAGGAGCGCCACCACGGGCGACAGCGGGCCGAATCCAAACGGATTGTCCAGCCGCCCGCGCCGCCGCTCGACGAGCCCGACAATCGCGATCGAGGCCGAGCCGAGCAGGGCGCGCCAGCCGAGCACCGTCCACACGTCGAGGTGGGCGAGCATGCGGGCGAACAGGCCGGCCAGGCTCCACAGCCCGGTCGCCGTCAGCACGAGCATGACGCCGCGCCGGCGCGCGGACCTTTCGCCCGGCACGGGGGAGCTCCTCGTTCAGGTGGGATTCCTCAGCGGATGATAGGGGCTCGCGGCCCTCATGCCAAACCGCGCGGATCGGACAGGCGAGCCGGCCGGCTAGAGGCTTCCAACGCGCGATGCCCTCATCGCAGAGCCAATCGGTTCGCCGGACCTCTCGCCTGTTTCTCCCTGCTATCAGGGAGAAACACGAAAAACCGCTCGCCCTTCACTCTGGTTTCGACGATAAAAGAACAGTTATTCCTTAGGCTTGCAACAAAATCATGAAGCTATAAAACGCACACTAAGCGTGAAAATAACAGGGAGAATATCCCTCCCTGTTCCGGGCAGGAACAGGGGGCAGGACGGCTTACGGTTTCGAACGAATAGCCGCTTCCCGCGCTTCGATTCGTCGCCCAAACTGTCCCGCCCCGCCATCGGGTTCGGAATCGCAATCTCATGGAAGCCATCGACAGCAACGCAGTGTTCTTTGCGCGCCTTCGAAGCCTGACAGACTCGTGGTGCGATCGTCGCGCGCTGAGGCCCCTTGCAAGCGTCTTAAGGTCCGTATCTGGCGTTTGACGGTCTGACGGACAGTTGGGGCCAAATCCTGGCGCCTGATGAGGCGGGCGACGGGACCAACGAGGTTGCCGGGGACCGTGCGGTAGCGCGAGGCCTCCGCACCGACGCCGATCGCGATCGGCTCGCGCGATTTTGTCGGAACGACGAGCGTGCCGAACGCCCAGTCGAAGACCGAGAGGGCGAAGCCGAAATTCCTGTCGTGGTGGATCGGATCGATCGAATTTTGAAGCTGGTGATGCGCCGGACTGTGCAGGATCTTGCCCGCGGGCCCGGTGAAGGCGATCCACATCCGGCTGTGGCGCAGGTGCCCCCACGTCAGCAGGAAGGTCATCATGAGGACGTTGCCGTTGAGGAACGTGAAGGGACGCACGCCCGGACCAAAGGCATAGGTCATCGCGCCAAAGACGACGCCGGTCGAAAGGCCGATCAGATTGACGACGAGGAGGATCTCGACCGGGTGCTGCCGAAGCTCGGTGAAAAGGGTCATCGCCTCGGCGGAATGATGAACCTTGTGGAACTCCCACAATGCCGGGATTTTGTGCAGGGCATAGTGGGAGAGCCAGTAGGCGAGCTCGTAAGCCAGCACTTGCAGAACCGTCGCCAGAGCGAGCACGGCCGTGGTCGGCCAGGGCGCGGGCGGGCGCGGCCCGAACGTGTGGACGAGCCCCGCGTCCACCGCGTCGCGCCAGAAAAACAGGCCCCCGCTCAGCATGCCGTAGGCGGATGCGAGCACGACCCCGTTGAGCAGCCACAGGCGCAATTCGACGCGCGCGGACGGATGGAGAACGACGCGCCCCGGGAAGATCGACCGGACGAAGCCGCGGATGCTCGCAGACCGGCCGCGCGCGCGTCTTTCCCCTACGTAGTAGAGCCCGGCGAAGGCGAGCGCACCGAGCAGGGCTGGCGCGCCATAGGCCGACGACGGACCGAAAGCTCCCGTGAGAGCGCCCGCAAAACCAGGTCCAGATCGCGGCGAAGGCGAGCATGGCTCCGCTTCCTGCAGGGGATTTCGATGGCGAACGCGACGCTAGCGCCCAAGCCTTTGCAAAAGGTGAGTCGGATCCGGCAATTGGGCGCCGCGCCGTTCGCCTGTATGCTTCGGCCACGAGTTGATTGGAGAGCGCGCCGATGACGCTGGCGGACGGGCTGGGGGTCGCCGCGACAGAGAACAACGCCTTCCTGTTCGCGTTCTCGTCGCTGTTCTCGATCATCAACCCGGTCGGCGGAGCGCTGATCTTCGACGGTCTCACGAGGCGTTTCACCCAGGCGGATCGACAGCGGCTCGCCGCCTGGGTCGGCCTCTACTCCCTTCTCATCATGTTCGGCGCCCTGTGGGCCGGAGCCTACGTCCTGAACTTCTTCGGCGTCTCGCTGGACGCGCTGCGCATCGCCGGGGGTCTGGTGGTGGCGACGAGCGGATGGCGGCTTCTGACCCTCGGCGACCAGCACGCCGACCGACGAAGCCGCGAAAAGCAGGTGGCGAAAGAGGACGCCGAGGGCGATCCGATGCAGCTTGCGTTCTTTCCCCTGACCCTGCCCTTCACGACCGGGCCGGGCACGATCGCCGTCGCGATCACTGTCGGCGCGGTTCGTCCGCCGTTCGGCTTCGGCCTCGTGCCCTTCTTCATCGGGGTGAGCCTCGCCGCCGTCGCCAATGCGGCGATCATCTGGATAGCCTATCGTTTCGCTGATCGCGTGACCGCGCTCATCGGCGCGACCGCGCGTCTCGTGGTCGTGCGGCTGTCGGCCTTCCTTCTCATGGCGATCGGCGTGCAGATTTTGGTGACCGCGATCGGAGACCTGGTCGTGAAATGGCGCGTCGCATGAGCGGCGCGCCTGCGAGACCGTCTCAGGAGATCCGGGCCGCTTTCTCCGCCTTGTAGAGCGCGCGATAGCGCCTCAGTCGCGGGGCGTAGAGGGCGGCGCGCGCCGCATCGGGTTCGAAGGCGCGCTGAATGGGCGGACGCACGCAGATCGCCTCGACGCTTCCCGCGCCCGCCGCGAGCATGCCGAGCCGGGCGGCGCCGAGCGCCGCGCCCGCCTCGGCTCCCTGCGCGAGATCAATGGTCAGCCCGGTCACATCGGCGATCATCTGCCCCCAGAAGTCGGAGCGCGCGCCGCCGCCGACGAGGAGCGGCCGGACCGGCCGGGCGCCGGCGGCGTCGAGAACATCGACGGCGTCGGCGAAGGAGAAGGCGACGCCTTCCATCACGGCGTAGACGAGCGCATCGGCGCCGTGGCTGGCGCGCAGGCCGGCAAACATTCCGGTCGCCTCGGCGTCATTGTGCGGAGTCCGCTCGCCGCTGAGGTAGGGCAGGAAGACCGGCGCGGCAACGACGGCGCTGTTCGAGCCGACAAACGCTTCCGCGCTCGCAACGAGTTCCCCGACATCGCGCTCGCGACCGAGGACAGCTGCGATCCATGACAGCGAAGCGGCGGCCGACAGCATCACCGACATGCCATGCCATCGGTTGGGCAGCGCGTGGCAGAACGCATGCAGCGTTCGTTCCGGGAGGCTTATGAACCGGTCGGTCACCGAGAAGACGACGCCCGACGTGCCAAGGGAGACAAAACCTGAACCCGGCGCGGTCGCGCCGACGCCGATCGCCGAAGCCGCGTTGTCGCCGCCCCCGCCCGCGATTGGAATCTTGCGCCCCTCGAGGCCCCAGGCCGCGGCGATCGCCGGCGACAGATGCGCCGAGACCTCCGAGCCCTCGACCAGGCGCGGCATGGCGGCCAGCGAAAGCCCGGTCGCCGCGAGCAGATCCTCGTCCCAGCGCCGCTTGCCGACATCGAGCCAGCACGTCCCCGAGGCGTCCGACATGTCGGACACCGCTTCCCCCGAGAGGCGCAGGCGAACATAGTCCTTTGGCAGAAGGACACGCCTTGTCGCTTTCGCGAGCTTGGGCTCGTGCGCCGCGACCCACAGCATCTTCGGCGCGGTGAAGCCGGGCATGACGAGATTGCCGATGCGTTTCTCGACGTCCGGCACGCGTCGCTTGAGTTCGTCGCATTCGGCGAAGGAGCGGACGTCGTTCCAGAGGATGGCCGGGCGGAGCGGCCGGTCGTTCGCGCCGAGCAACGTCGCGCCGTGCATCTGCCCCGAGAGGCCAACGCCCGCGAGCGAAGCGAAGGCGGCAGGCGCCTGGCTGCGGATCGCTCGCACGGCCGCCTCGACGCCGTCGACCCAGTCGTCGGGGTTCTGCTCGCTCCACAGGGGGTGGGGCCGAGAGACGGTGAGCGGGACGGAGGCTTCGGCGACGATGCGCTGACCGGCGTCGACCAGAAGCGCCTTCACCGACGATGTTCCGATATCGAGTCCGAGATATGTTGCTGCTGCCTGTCCCGCCATTGCGGCCTCCCTGCGATCTGGAGGCGAGCATAGCTTCAAAGCCCGGCCATTGTCGCTGGGGCGAACCGACGCGGGCGGGCGTCGTCAGGCCCGCGGACAATCCCGGGACCGCTACGCTGGCGGAAATTGATCTCGAAGGCTGCGCCTAGACTGGCCCGGCAACAAAAAGCCCCGGCCGACGGCGGGGGCTTCCGATTGCGTCTGGTCGTGGGCGAAAAGGCTCAGGCGACCTTCAGATTGCCGGCCGATGAGCGGCCGGTGCGCTTGTCCGGCACGATGTCGTAGGCCAGTTTCTGGCCCTCGTTGAGTTCGCGCATGCCCGCCCGCTCGACGGCGCTGATGTGAACGAAGACGTCCTTCCCGCCGTCGTCAGGCTGTATGAAACCAAACCCCTTCGTTGCGTTGAACCATTTCACGGTTCCCGTAGCCATGGAATCTTCCCATAGTGCAGTTGAGTCCAGCGAAAGCGCAAAATCGTCGCTCCCGTTATCGGTGGGGAAGCTTTCGTCGGCGCACGTGGAGAACCGCGATGCACCGTCTTCGGCCGACATCGATGATCCCGGGTAACGGGTGATGATGGTGAATATATGACTCTACGACTTTCGTCGCAGGAACGCCATTCACACCCATCCGGCGGCCGCATGGGCAATCTGGGCGCCGGCCTCATAATAGGCCTCCCGCAGCGCCGGCAGGGCCGGCGTATCGGGCGCAGTGACCGGCAGCGGCAAGTCCCTTTCCGACACACGGCCAAGAATGTGATCGGCCAGCACGCGACCGAACACGGTGCCCGGGCCGATGCCCCGCCCGTTGTAGCCGCAGAAAGTGACGACGTTGTCGGCGAGGCGATGGAAGCGCGGCAGGTTGTCTGCGGTCATGCCGATCATGCCGTACCATTGATGCTCGAACCGTACGGGTCCGAGGTGGGGAAAGAGCTTCCCAAGCGCACGTCGCGCCCAGGCGCGATGGACCGCAAGCCCGGTTCCGCGCAGGGCCCCGACGCTGCCGAATACCAGCCGCCCCGCGCGATCGAAGCGGAAGTAGCTCATGATGTCCTTGGTGTCCCAGCAGCCTTCCCGGCCGGGAAGAATGGACGCCTGCTGCTCCGCTCCGAGCGGTCCGGTGGCGAAATTGAAGTAGGGCAGGCAGATCTGCTCGCGCCGCACCTGGGGCCAGGGCGCGCCGCCATAGGCGTCGGTCGCGACCGCGACCCAGTCAGCGACGACGCTTCCCTTGCCTGCCGTCAGCGTCCACTTTCCGCCGGTCCGCTCCGCCGCGTAAACAGGACTCTGCGTATGGACGGCGGCCCCGGCGCCGATCGCAGCCTGCGCCAGGCCCCGCGCATAGGCGAGCGGCTCGATGGTGCCCGCGCGCATGTCGAGGAGCGAGCCTGCATAACCCGTGGCGCCGGTGCGTTTCGCAGTCTCCTCGCTCGACAGGACGCGCACCGGCGCGCCGCGCGCCCCCCATTGCCGGGCCCGCTCCTCGAGCGTCTCAAGGCCCGCGGCGCCGACGGCGCAATGCAAAGTGCCGTTGCGGACAGGATCGCAGTCGATCCGGTGCTTCTCGATCGTCTCCCAGACGGCGGCTGGACAGTCACCGAGAAGCTTCAGCGCCCGTTCGCCGTAATCGGCGCCGAGCGCCTTGGGAAGTTCGCTCGGCATCACCCACATTCCGGCGTTGACATAGCCGACATTGCGGCCTGCGCCGCCGAAGCCGACCTCGACCGCCTCGAGCGCCACCACCTTCGCGCCGGCTTCGGCAAGCCGCAGCGCGGCGGAAAGGCCGGTGTAGCCGCAGCCGACGACGGCGACGTCGGCTTTCACATGGCCTGCGAGCGGCGTCGTCGTCGGGGCCGGCGGCGCGGTTGCTTCCCAAAGTCCGTGCGAAAGAGGGTCGTTCTGCATCACGCCGCGAATCCTGTCCCGGGTTGATGATAGGCTCGCAGGCCCAGCCTTTCCACCCAAAGGCGCAGACCTCGACGCCCGCGGAAAGCCGGACTAAAGATCGGGCGCCAATTCTCACGAGAGACGGATAATGACCGGCTTCCACGGCCCCAGCCTCGGTCCCTTCCAGTGGGACGATCCGCTGCTCCTCGAAAGCCAGCTGACCGAGGACGAGCGGCTGATCCGCGACGCGGCGCGCGAGTTCGCAGCCAAGGAATTGAGGCCTCGCGTCGAGCGCGCCTATCTGGAGGAGAAGACCGACCCGGCGTTGTTCGGCCTGATGGGGAGCGCGGGCCTCCTTGGCGTGACGCTGCCGGAGGACTACGGCTGCGCCAACGCCGGATACGTCGCCTACGGTCTCGTCGCACGAGAGGTCGAGCGCGTCGACTCGGGCTTTCGCTCGATGATGAGCGTGCAGAGTTCGCTCGTCATGTATCCGATCTTTGCCTATGGCGATGACGCGCAGAAGCGCAAATACCTGCCGGGGCTCGGGCGCGGGGAGCTCATCGGCTGCTTCGGCCTGACCGAACCGGACGCCGGCTCCGATCCCGGCGGGATGAAGACGCGGGCCGAGAAAACGGCGAAAGGCTATCGCCTGACAGGCGCGAAGACCTGGATCAGCAACGCGCCGATCGCCGACGTCTTCGTCGTCTGGGCGAAGTCGGCGCCGCACGACGGACAGATCCGCGGCTTCATCCTCGAGAAGGGCATGAAGGGGCTCTCGGCGCCGAAGATCGAGGGCAAGCTGAGCCTTCGCGCCTCGATCACCGGCGAGATCGTGCTCGACGGCGTCGATGCGCCCGAGGAGGCGCTATTGCCGAATGTTTCCGGACTGAAGGGGCCTTTCGGCTGCCTCAACCGCGCCCGCTACGGCATCGCCTGGGGAGCGATGGGCGCGGCGGAGGACTGCTGGATGCGCGCACGCCAGTATGGGCTCGAGCGCAAGCAGTTCGGCCGGCCGCTCGCCGCGACCCAGCTCTTTCAGAAGAAGCTTGCCGACATGCAGACCAAGATCGCGCTCGGGCTGCAGGGAGCGCTGCGCGTCGGCCGCCTGATGGACGAGGGCCGCGCCGCGCCGGAGATGATCTCGATGATGAAGCGCAACAATTGCGGCGACGCCCTCGAAATCGCACGTCTCGCGCGCGACATGCACGGCGGCAACGGGATCCAGATCGAGTATCAGGTGATGCGCCACCTGGCCAATCTGGAGACGGTCAACACCTATGAAGGCACGCATGACGTGCACGCGCTGATCCTCGGCCGCGCGCAGACTGGCCTGCAGGCGTTCTTCTAGGGCGCCGCCCATCCCTTCTCCCCGCTTGCGGCTACGGGATGCACACATCACGCTTCGAGGAGCGCGCCCTTCCCCAGCTCTGCTGGGGCAAGGTGGCCCGGAGGGCCGGATGGGGTATGGCCCGCTGCTTCGAAGCCGGCAGGCTTGCACGACCCTAAGAGCGAGCTTTCGACGACGCAGTCCTGCTTTCCACACCCCATCCGTCGGGCTCCGCCCGACACCTTGTGCGCTTCGCGGAGAAGGGGGCGCAACGCCCGATATTCGAGCGAAAAGAAAGACTTCCGCTCTTGCGGCACTCGTGGGGCCGCGCAGATGTGTGCATCGCAGTACAGCAAGAGCTGGCGGAGCCAGGCGTTCGAGTTGTGTGCATCCGGTAGCGCAAACGGGGAGACGGGGAACAGCATTGGCCGATTGCTGATGCTGCTTGTAATGAGAGCGTCCCTGCCGAACTGGATTCTTCCAGAAAAGTATACTCCGCTCACGCCAAGATGCGAAAATTGGCGGGGCGGATTATGCGGAAATTATCTGTGATCGAATTCGGCGATTTCTCCCCATCGACTGGGGACTTCGGCGCGCAGGAAGTGGAGCATCGCGTCGGCGAATTCACGATATGTGGGATAGGTCCTGTTGTGGGTCAGAGACTTGTGCATCACGCCCCACAACCGCTCGATCGGGTTCAGATGCGGGCAGTAGGCGGGGATGAAATGCAGCTTGATGCGTCTGCCGGGCTGCGCCAGCCACTCTCGCACAAGAGCGGCATGATGATAGCGCGCATTGTCCAGAAACACGTGGATCAGCGCCAGCAGTGGATACATCGCCTCGATCGCTTGCAGCAGCCGGATGGTTGAGGCGGCGTCGACGGTTTCGACGTCGATCATCGCCGTCTTGCCGGTTTCGAGATCGATGGCCCCGTGAATGTTCAGGCGCTGGCGTCCGCTGGTCTGCTCGATCGCCAGATGCTCCTTCGCCGGCGCCCAACAGCCGACGGGGCGCGCCGCATGGGTCGGATGCACGGCGTCCACGAACAGCACAGCCTCGTCCGGCCCCAGCGAATTCAGCACGTTCTCGTAGGTTTCGATGAACGCCTGCTGTTTTTCCGGGTCGAGCTTGCGTCCGATCGTCTCGGGCTTGTGGTATTCGAGCCCGAGCCGATGCAGCATCGCCACCAGCCCAGAACGGCTCTCATAAACGACGCCGAATTCCCTCTCGATATACGCGCCGACGTCGCGTGTCGAACGCGGCAAGGTCGCAGCGATCCACGACTGCAACTTCGCTTCTTGATCTTCCGCCAGGCGCGGGCAGGAGCCGCCGCCGTCAAAGCGCGTCAATCCCTCGAGCCCGTCCTCCAGGAACAGCTGATGCCAGCGCCGGACGGTTTCGTCATCGACGAACAGCGCTGCGGCGACACGCTCACAGCTCCAGCCGTCGTCGAGAAGGACCAACGCGTTCGCCCGCCGCGCCAGACGATGCGCCGCCGAACCGTCTCGCGCCAACGCGATCAGATCGGCCCGGTCGTCAGCAGAAAGGTAACCCCCGCGAATCATCAACCAAACAAGAATCTGGATTTTGATCCACGGCAACCCCCCTTGCCCCGCTTTCTCAATAAGTCAGGGTATAGCGAAAGACTAGGCAGACCGCGCCTCGTCGCCGAGACGCGGCATTCGGGTGATCCGGACTTGGCTGGGTTGCAGAACATGAGAGGCAAAACGGTCCTCGTCTCCGGTTTCGAGCCGTTCGGCGGCGAGACTCTCAACGCCTCATGGGAGGCGGCGCGGGCGGTCGACGGCTGGCGCTGCGGCGAGGCGGTCGTCGTGGCGCTTCAGCTGTCCTGCGCCTACGACGCCTGCGTCGCCGAATTCGTCGAGGCCTTCGAGCGGCTGAGGCCGGAGGCCGTGCTGATGACCGGGCAGGCGGCGCGACGGGCCGTCGTCTCCGTCGAGAGCGTCGCCCGCAAAAGGTCGAACGCGGCGGCGCCCGACAATCGCGGCGTGGTCTGCGGCTCGGCCGCCCCGGACGGTCCGGCCGAGATCGAGGCGAGCGCTGCCGCCCGCGCCGTGGCGCGCGCGATCCGCGACGCGGGTCTCGCAGCGCGCGTTTCGACCGACGCGGGCGGCTATGTCTGCAACCACCTCTACTACGGGGCACTGAATTTCCTGCGCGTGAGGGCGCCGGCGACGCCGGCGGTCTTCGTCCATCTTCCGGCGACGCCGGAGCACAGCCCTCGCGGAGCGAACAGACGCAGGCTCGCGACCGCCGACGCCGCGGCGGCGCTCAAGGCGGCGATCCGGGCGATGACGGGTCACAAAAGATCGAGCCTGCCGGTCGCGCCTTCCCGGTTGGCTGAAGGCCGCGGAGGTCGGTAGCGCCTCGGTTTGAGTTTCCGTTTTGGGGCGGACATCTGCTGCCCTGGGATCGCTCTTTGTCTGGCGGAGTCCGCCCAGCTGCCGCAGTCTGTCCGTTGCCGGCGCCAGTATGGGACGGCAGCGGCGGGTCCGGGAGCCGAATTCGCATTGCGCCGCTGTCCGAGTGCGACTAGGGCAACCCTTTGTCGTCTGTGCCCCCTCCACCACGCTTCGCGTGGTCCCCCCTCCCCCGTTGCGCTAACGCTCCACGGGGGGAGGACATGACCGGCGCCGCCGCGCTCTGCTCCCCTGCGGCAGCGCAGCGCAGCGGAGCGGGCGCGGGGAACCGGCCGGAGGCCGGTGGAGGGGGCCACAGCTGCTTGGAGTCACGCATTCGGAGGGCCGGGCTTGACACCGCCCCCGGGCCGCGAAAGATTGACCGATCGGTCAAGAAATCCCGGCAAGACATCCCGGCATGCCGCCAAGGCCTTGGGGAGAAGCCATGACGATCGCTGCGCACCCGCAAGGGCTTTCCGACGTCGCCGCCGGGCGCCTCGATGAGGCGACGATCAAGGCGAATTTCGCCGATCTCCACCCGCCGCTGACGCCGCACGAGGCCAGGGTCGAGTCGGAGCGCTGCTATTTCTGCTTCGACGCCCCCTGCCAGAAGGCCTGTCCGACGTCGATCGACATTCCGCTGTTCATCCGGCAGATCGCCGCCGGCAACCGCGAGGGCGCGGCGAAGACCATTTTCGATTCCAACATCATGGGCGGCATGTGCGCGCGCGTCTGCCCGACCGAGACCTTGTGCGAGGAGGCCTGCGTGCGCGAGGCCGCCGAGGGCAAGCCCGTCACGATCGGGCTTTTGCAGCGCTACGCGACCGACGCGGCGATCGAAAGCGGGCGGTCGCCCTACAAACGCGGCGCGCCGACCGGCAAGCGCGTTGCGATCGTCGGCGCCGGCCCGGCCGGGCTCGCCTGCGGGCATGCGCTCGCCGTCGCCGGTGTCGAGTCGACGATTTTCGAGGCGCGGGCCAAGCCCGGCGGCCTGAACGAATACGGCATCGCCGCCTACAAGACGGTCGACGATTTCGCCGCCAGGGAGGCTGCGTTCATCCTGTCGATCGGCGGCATCGAGGTGCAGCATGGAGTCTCTCTCGGCAAGGAGGTGACGCTTGCGGACCTGCGCCGTGACCATGACGCCGTCTTCCTCGCGATCGGCCTCGGGTCGACCAACAAGCTCGGCCTGCCGAACGAGGGCGAGCTGGAAAACGTGGTCGACGCGGTCACCTACATCGCGGCGCTGCGGCAGGCGGGCGACCTGACCACGCTGCCGGTCGGCCGCCGCGTCATCGTCATCGGCGGCGGCATGACGGCGATCGACATCGCGGTGCAGTCGAAGCGGCTCGGGGCGCAGAACGTGACCATCGTCTATCGCCGGAGCTCCCAGAAGATGAAGGCGAGCCTGTTCGAGCGCGAGCTCGCCCAGACGAGCGGCGTCGTCATCCGCTCCTGGGCGCGCCCGGTCGCGCTCGAGGGCCATGCGGGGGTGTTCAGCGGCGCGCTGTTCGAGGACACCCACGAGCACGAAGGCGAACTCGCCTCGTACGGCTCCGTCTTCCGGATCGAGGCCGACATGCTTTTCGCCGCCATCGGACAGCGCGGCGCGCCGGACGCGCTGGGGGACGCGGCGATCGAACTCAAGGACGAGCGGATCGTCGTCGACGGCGAGCGGCGCACCAGCCTCGAGGGCGTGTGGGCCGGAGGCGACTGCGTGCTCGGCGGCGAGGATCTCACCGTCCGGGCCGTGGAGGACGGCAAACAGGCCGCACGCTCGATCCTTTCCGCGCTCGGCGTCGCCAGCGCCTGAACACAAAAGCGAGGCTCCCATGGCCGATCTCAGCACCAACTTCCTCGGGATCAAGTCGCCGAACCCGTTCTGGCTCGCCTCGGCTCCGCCGACCGACCGAAAGGTGAACGTCGAGCGCGCCTTCCGCGCCGGCTGGGGCGGCGTGGTGTGGAAGACGCTCGGCGAAGCCGGACCGCCGATCGTCAACGTGTCCGGCGCGCGCTACGGCGCAATCCACGGGCCGGACCGCCGGCTGATCGCGCTGAACAACATCGAGCTCATCACCGACCGCGACCTCGAGATCAACTTGCAGGAGATCAAGGAGGTCAAGCGCGCCTGGCCCGAACGGGCGCTGGTCGTTTCGCTGATGGTGCCCTGCGACGAAGACTCCTGGAAGAACATCCTCGGCCGGGTCGAGGAGACGGAATGCGACGGCGTCGAGCTCAATTTCGGCTGTCCGCACGGCATGTCGGAGCGCGGCATGGGCTCGGCCGTCGGGCAGGTCCCCGAATATGTCGAGATGGTCGCGCGCTGGTGCAAGGCGCACACAAGCATGCCGGTGATCGTCAAGCTCACCCCGAACATCGCCGACATCCGAAACCCGGCGCGGGCGGCGAAGAAGGGCGGCGCCGACGCCGTTTCCCTCATCAACACGATCAATTCGATCATGGGGATCGATCTCGACGCAATGGCCCCGACCGACGCGATCGACGGCAAGTACACCCACGGCGGCATGTGCGGCCCGGCGGTGAAACCGATCGCGCTCGCCATGGTGGCCGAGATCGCCCGCGACCCGGCCTGCGCCGGCCTGCCGATCTCCGCGATCGGCGGCGTCACGACCTGGCGGGACGCCGCCGAATTTATCGCACTCGGGGCCGGCGCGGTGCAGGTCTGCACGGCGGCGATGACCTACGGATTCAAGATCGTCGAGGAGATGATCTCGGGCCTCGCGGCCTACATGGACCGCAAGAGCTACGGGGAAATCGAAGACTTCCGCGGCCGCGCGGTTCCCTCGATCTCCGACTGGCAGCACCTCAATCTCAACTACGTGGCGAAGGCCGAGATCGACCAGACCCTCTGCATCAAATGCGGCCGCTGTCACATCGTCTGCGAGGACACCTCGCACCAGGCGATCTTCGCCAGCCTCGACGGCAAGCGGCAGTTCACGATCAACGAGGCCGAATGCGTCGGCTGCAATCTCTGCGCGCTCGTCTGCCCGGTCGAGGGATGCATCACGCTCGTCCACCGCGTGAGCGGCGTCGATCCGCGGACCGGCCTGCCCTACGACCGCCCGGCCGCGAACTGGACGACCCATCCCAACAATCCGAGCGTCGCCGGCGCGGCCGAGTAGCGGCGGCGAGCCGTCCTCGAGCGGGGTCTCGCGGACTATTCCTGGCCGCGCGGCTCCTTCAGCTTGCCGAACACCGAATTGATGTCGATCTTCTCTTCGACCGGCGCCGGCTTGGGCTTCGGCACGCCGAACACCTCGAGCTGGCTCGACGGCGACGGCTTCGCGGTGGTGATCTCGGCCGGGACCAGGGTCTGGGTCCGGTCCTCCTCGACCTTCGGCTTGTCCTTGGCTGCCCGGTTGACCTCGAAATCGAGGTCGATCTGCGAACAGAGGCCGAGCGTCACCGGATCCATCGGCTGAAGGTTGGTCGAGTTCCAATGGGTCCGGTCGCGGATCGCCTGCAGGGTATGCTTCGTCGTGCCGACGAGCCGCATGATCTGCGCGTCCTTGAGTTCGGGATGGTTGCGCAACAGCCACAGCACGGCGTTCGGCCGGTCCTGCCGGCGCGACAGCGGCGTGTAGCGCGCCCCGCGCGGCTTCTTGAACTCGGGCGTCCGCACCTTCGACACCGAGAGATGCAGGCGCCGGTTCGGGTCCTGCTCGGCCGCGGCAATTTCCTCGCGCGTCAGCTGCCCGGTCGAAATCGGGTCGTAGCCCTTGATGCCGGTCGCCACCTCGCCGTCGGCAATTCCCTTGACCTCGAGCGGATGCAGTTTGCAGAACTCGGCGATCTGGTCGAAGCTCAGCGAGGTGTTCTCTACCAGCCATACCGCCGTAGCCTTGGGCATCAACGGGGCTTCGCTCATCTTGACGTGCTCCTTGCAATCGCTCGGCCGCGCGGGCTCCGGTTTCGGCCCGGAGGAGGCGCAGCCTCGAAAAACAATACTCTAGGGGGATGCGCAATTATAGGCGCGATCCGGGCGAATTGCAATCAGCGCGGAGACGCCGTGTCGCGCAAGATCACGGTTTCGCCCGGGGCCGGGCCTGGTTTGATCCCGACCGCAGGTCGGCGGAACTCTTCGGTCCCGGAGAGATTAAGGATAAGTCCGCAGGAAAGGAATCCCGAATATGAAAGCCGCCATTCTCGCCGCCGCACTGTCGCTCGCCCTGGCTCCACTCGCCGCGTCGACGTCAGCCGAAGCGAAGGGCTGTATCAAGGGCGCGCTGGTCGGCGGAGTGGCGGGTCATTACGCCGGACACCATGGCGTCCTCGGCGCTATCGGCGGTTGCATCGTCGGCCATCACATGGCCAGCGAAAAGAACAGGCAAAAGCCGGACGCAGCGGCCCAGACGCAGCATCCCGCAAACCAGCCGAACGGCTATTGAGGAACGGTCACGCCTTGTTGTTCAGCGCCCGCCGCGATTTGGCGTCCAGCGGCCAGCGCGGGCGCGCCGCCGCGTCGAGCGGGTCGGTCAGGCCGAGCCTGAGGCGCTCGACGCCCGCCCATGCGATCATCGCGCCGTTGTCCGTGCACAGGTTCTGGGGCGGCGCCGCCATCGGCAGACCCGCTTCGGCACAAAAACGCTCGAGCGCCTGCCGTAGCGCCTGGTTGGCCCCAACGCCGCCGGCGATCACGACCGCCTCCGGCGATCGCCCGAGGCGGTCGCGGAAGAGCTTGACGCCCATCCGCATGCGATCGTCCACCACGTCGACGACCGCCGTCTGAAACGAGGCGCAGATGTCGGCGACGTCGCGCGGTCGCAGAGGCGCAGCGGCCTCGGCCGCGTGACGGACCGCGGTCTTGAGCCCCGAGAGCGAAAAGTCGGCATTCGGCCGGCCGATCATCGGCCGAGGCAGCGGGAAGCGCTCCGGGTCGCCGTCTTTTGCGGTCGCTTCGACCGCCGGGCCCCCCGGATAGGGAAGGCCGAGCAGCTTGGCCGTCTTGTCGAAGGCCTCGCCGATGGCGTCGTCCAGGGTCGTCCCCAACCTGTCGTAATCGCCGACGCCCTTGACCGCGAGGATCTGCGTATGCCCGCCCGACGCCAGGAGGATCAGATATGGGAACGCGATCCCGGCGGTCAGGCGCGCCGTCAGCGCATGCGCTTCGAGATGGTTGACGGCGATGAGCGGCTTGCCGATCGCGAGCGCGATTCCCTTAGCCGCCATCAGTCCGACAATGACCCCTCCGATGAGGCCGGGCCCCGCGGCGGCTGCGACGCCATCAAGGTCCCCGACGGGCGTCCGCGCGTGCGAAAGCGCCCGCGCGATCAGTGAGTCGACGATCTCGACATGGGCGCGCGCCGCGATTTCCGGCACGACGCCGCCAAAGGCTGCGTGCGCCGCGATCTGGCTCATCACTTCATCGGCCAGGATCTCCCCTGATCCGTCCGGTCTCAGACGCACGACCGCGGCCGCCGTCTCGTCGCAGGTCGTCTCGATGCCCAGAACGCGCATGCGCTTCCTTTCTATCGAAGCGCCTGCGCGCTCGCCAGCCACACGCCCATAGCGTGAACCAGGGGCCAAGGAAAAGAGACGCGGCGATACGTCGCCTGTCACAACTGTCGCCGAAGTGGTATTTGAGATCAGGGCGAGAGGCCAGCGATGAGCAGCCCAGTCGGTCCAAGTGAAATCCGCGTCTTGATCCGGCCTCTCGAGGCTCCGGGTCTCGAGCCTGAGTTGATTCCAGCTCAGTTGTTCAAGAAGATATATGACGCCATTCTCGCAGCGCTCGTCGCGGCTGACCGGGAACTTCATACGAAACCCGTGTCAAGCCAGTTCCTCGTTTCTCATTTGGTCTGCGGATCCTGCGAGTTCGGCATCATCGAAAAGCAGAGGTCCGGCAGCGCGAGCGGCGGCTCCGCTGTCGAATTTATTCGCCGCTGCGCCGGTCGCGTCTATCGCAGCGACTATCAATTCCTTCTGCGATATCCGAGGCTGATGCGCGCCTTCGATCGTATCGTCAAAGCAATCGACCCCGGCTACGCCGTTCTCCTCCGGTACACCGACACGGAGTTGCCGCTGGACGCGTTCTTTTGCCGGCAGGTCGACCGCGTCGGACGCCTGAATGGCGCGCCCTCGATAGCCGATGTCTGGTTCTCGGGGATCGCGATCACCTCGTTTGAGGGGCGCCTTGAGTTCGATCGACTACCAGGGCCCGGTATGGAAGGGCCGGCTGACGCTTTCGGGTGGAGAAACCCGGATCGAATGCGTGTTCGACAAGTGCAGGGGGGAAGACGTCCTGAACCCGTTTGGCAACAAGACCGTGTGCGTTACCGGCCGGGCGATCTACACGGGAGACAGTCAACTCCCCGAGCGGCTGGAGGTCCTCACAATCGAGGATAAGGCGACGGCCGCTGCGGCGATCAGTATCGAGGGTTCGCTGGCTCCGGCTTCGGCCGGCGATTGGGATGGCGGGTTTGATCACGTCCACTAGCGACAGGCACTTCCTGCACTTGAACGTCCTGCTGCGCCACGCGCGCGGTGAATCCGGCGAGTCCGAACGCGACCTCGAAACGATACTGACCGAGGCGGCGGTGGGCAAACGCCGGCTGTGGGCGTCGAGCCTCCTGTTTGCGGAGCTGAGGCCTTCGGCTTTCGTCCCCTCCCGCTTCCCGACGTTGAGCGAATTCGTCCGCTACCTTCGGTCGATCGCGATCTTCGTGACGCCCGATCCCAGCACCATGCTGCGTGCGGGCCGGCTTCGGGACGTAAAATGGCAGCGGCCGGCGGCCTTTCGGCTGCCCGGAGAAATTCCCCGCTTCCTGTCGATGGTCGACGCCATCCAGCTTTCATCCGCTCTGTGGGTGAAGGAAACGGCCGGCGTCGCCAACCTCGAATTCATCGCCTTCGACGATCGCATCGGGGACGATGCCGAAATCGAGCGGAAGCCTGTCCCCGCTTCGTCTCCAGGATTACACCGACGCGATCGATTCCGACGGCATGGCCGCAATCCGGCTCGCACGCGCAGAACCGGTTCTCCAACACGAGCCGCGGCAATGGGCGCCGGCCGGGTGAGGCGTCGCGTCATCGAGCCTTTGCCAGCGCCTGCTCGATGACGGGTGCGAGGATCGTTTCCACCGCGAATATCGAGCCATTGACGCTGTAATGCCCATAGTCGACGGCCAGCATGTCGTCGGGCAGGTTCGGGCCGACGAGTCGCCGGCAACCGTCCGGCCCGCAGAGCTTCGTCGCCTGGGAGATATAGGCTACGCCGTTGCCCCAGTCCTTGGCCGCAAGCGCCTTGTCCGTCGCGAGCGAGTCCGGTCGGACTCCCACGCGGGAAAACACCGGCGCCTCGCCCGTTTCGAGCAGGTCGCGTCCGACCAGGATTGGCAGCCAGGGCGCCCAGGTCGGCACCTCGCCGGCGACGACGATCGAGCGGACGCCGTCCCGATGCAGCGACCTGGCGCCCTCGACGAGCGCGTCGAGAAAGCCCGGATAACGCCAGTTCGCCTCATGGTCGTACTGGGAGAAGTAGCCCGCGACCAAAAGGATGTCCGGATTGATCTTGCGGATCTGCTCGAAAACGTAGTCGTTGATGGCCCGGCAGCGTGGCGTCCCTGCGACCCCCGCGTTCATCTCGACATGTTCGACCAAAGGAACGCAGAACACTGACGACAGCGTCAGGATATTGGCCCTGTGGCCAAAGGCTTCCGTGAGACCGGCGAACAGGTGCGCTGCGTGTGAGTCGCCGACGACGAGGATGGTCGGCTTCGCCGGATCGTCGGCGACGGCGCAGCGGCCGGCCTCGAAGAAGCGCGCCGCCCTTTCGCGCTCCTCGGCGAGCGAGTATGCCCGGTCATCCCGCTGGTAGAAGCATTGCATGAGCCGCGCGCCTTGAGCGCCGTTGACGTCGTAGTCGAACACGCGCGTCACCAGCGGCGGAAACCGGCCCGGAAACCCCTTGGCGTCGTAAGTGAAGCGGCCGACGACGCCGGTCAGCGCCAGGCCGGCGACGAGGACGAGCGCGACCGTGCGGGGACGACGGCGGAACGGTCCGGCAATCGGCGTCTCGATCAGGCGGTAGGTCGCCGCTGCAAGCACGATCGCCACGCCGCCGAGCGCAAACATCACTCCGCTCGTCGGAATGACGCCCGGCCATGTGTGAGCGAAGGCGAACAGAGGCCAATGCCAGAGATAGAGCGGATAGGAAATCAGGCCGATGTAAGCCGCGACCGGGTTGCCGAGCGCGACGTCGCCAATGAAGGAACGGGGATGAGCGATGACGAGAGCGCAGCCCAACGTGGGAATTACCGCGCGCCATCCGGGGAAAAGCGCGACCTCGCTGAGATAAAGATAGCCGCCGACAATGAGCGCGACGCCCAGCCCCGCGCCGATGTCGGCTACACGACGCGGTGGATAGGGCCACCGGCGGAGCAGGAAGACCTCGCGCCAGGCGAGGAACGCGCCGAGCGCGAGTTCCCAGGCCCGCGTCCATGGCAGATAGAAGGCGCCGATCGGATCGATCGGCGTCAGAACGACGCAATAGACGAATGAGGCGAGAAATATGCCGAGAATGAAGAAAGGCAGCAGCCGGCCGTTCAGCTTGAAGATCGCCAATAGCAGAACTGACCAGACGAGATAGAACTGCTCCTCGATGCTGAGCGACCAGAGATGGAGCAGCGGCTTGGCGGCAGAATCCGCGCCGAAATAGCCGCCGACTCCGGCGAGCCGCATAAGCCATAAATTAACGGTGAAATACGAATTGCCGAGCAGACCGCCCCCAATGTCGCGGAACTGGACGGGCGCCGCGCGGAACCAGCCGATGATCCAGACGGCGCTCACGACGACGAGGAGGGCGGGCAGGATTCGCTTTGCCCGCTTGGCATAGAAGGCGGGGAGCGAAAAATGACCAACGGCGCATTCGGAAACAACGATGCGCGAAATAAGAAAGCCGGAAATGACGAAGAAGACGTCTACGCCGGCAAAGCCGCCCGGAACGAGCGACCGATCGGCGTGGAAGGCGACCACGCCGAGCACCGCGACTGCGCGCAGTCCGTTGATGTCGTTCCGAAAGTCGAGCTCGCGCCAGGCGACCGCCGCGGCGAGGTCGGGAGTGTCGAGGGCTCTGTCCAACAAAAATCCTGTCGTGGGAGGCGCGGGAAAGGCCGACGGGGTAAAGCTCCGCGCGCCAATCGGCAAGCGCCGCCTTGCCGGGCCGGCCGCCGTCCCCATAATGCTGGCCATGAAAACGCGGGGGTCAGCAACTAGGGTTGCTCTATTTCGCGCTCGCGACGACGCCGCGCTGAGCGGCGCCCGGTTGCGGAAACTCGGGTTCCGAGTGGCTTCGCTGCCGGTCATATCGATTGCGGCCACTCCGGTGGAAACGGGGCGCGAGCGCTACGATGCTGTCGTATCCAGCAGCGCCCGAGCGTTCGGCGGCGGCGCGATCCGCGAGGCGGCTTCGCCGCTCTATGTCGTCGGCGCACGGACGGCCCGCGCGGCCGAAGCCTGCGGCTGGCGACTGGCGGCGCCGCCGGCGCCGGACGCCGCGCGGCTCACCGAAACGCTGAGGCGCGAGTTGCCGCCAGGATCAAGCGTCCTCTATCTCGCCGGCCGCGACCGCAAACCTGCCCTCGAAGCCGCGCTGGGCGGATTTTGCGCGCTGGAAATCGTCGAGGCTTATGCGGCCGAAGCCCGAGCCTCATGGCGTCCGACGGAGATCCGCGCCCTCGCCTCCTGCGATGCGGCTCTACATTATTCGCGGCGCTCTGCCGCCCTGGCGGCGAGGCTGGCGGAAGCGGCCGGCTTGATGAACGGATTTCTCGCCCTGCGTCACTATTGCCTGTCAGACGACGTCGCCGAGCCTCTCCGCGAGATCGGGGCTACTGTTGTCGTCGTCGCCGAACGACCCGACGAAGCCGCGCTATTTGCCGCATTGAGCAGCGGTTCGGCTGTATTTCCTTCCGATGGGGGCTCCCGTATATAAGGCGCCAAATTTCCCGAGAGCGCACGAGCCAATGGTTGACGAAGAGAGCCGGGACGTCGAGCCCGAAATCGCCGGCGACGCCCCGGCTAACCGAGACAAATCCGGCGGACTCGGCGGAATCGAGGGCGAAGGCTCATCGATCCGCGCCGGTAATGCGGCGCCTCCGGCCGGGGAACCCAGGGCTGAGGCTCGGATTCAGGCTGCGCACGCGGTTTCGCACGGTCGGAGCGGGCCGGGCGCCTCCGGGGCCTTTCTGGCCGGAGCGCTCGGCGGCCTGATCGTCGCGGCGATCGCCGGCGGCGCCGGCTATTATCTTTTCGCCCCGAAAGCCGATCTCGCTGAGGCCGACGCGAGCCGCCTTGCGGCGATAGAGTTGCAGGCGAGTTGCGACGATACGGCAATCTCGGGCCTAGACAAGCGAATCGCGGCCCTCGAGGGATCGGGCTCCGCAGCGGCGGTGGCTGCGATCGACAAGCGCCTCGATGCGCTCAAGGCGGCCAACGCCGGCAATGCGTCCGAGATCGCCTCCTCGGTCCAGGCCGCGCAGGCCGTGTCCGGGGAAGTGAAGGATCTGCGCGCCGATGTCGATGCAACGAGGGGCGAAATCCCTGCTCTGAGCGCCCGGGTGGCGAAACTGGAATCGGGCGTTCCGCAAGCGCCTGGGCCCGATCTGTCTGCCGTCACCTCCCGCCTCGACAAGATTGAAGCTCAGCTCTCAGCGCCGAAGAGCGAGTCCCGGGTTGCGCCGGAGAACCCCATGGCCGGCGACAATCCGACCGCGGTCGCGATCGTCGCGGCCGCGCTGCGCGACAAGCTCGTACGTGGCGCGCCCTTCCCTACGGAATTTGCGGGGCTGGTGCGTCTCGGCGTCGAGCCGGCGAAGCTTGCGCCGCTGAAAGTCGTGGTCGATGGCGCGCCGACGGACGGCGCGCTCGCCGCCGCCTTCGCAGGCGCGCGATCGAAGGTTCTGGCGGCGGCCGCGCCGTCGGAGGAAAACGGCGGGATTGTCGACCGCTTTCTCTCTCATCTGCGAAGCCTCGTTCAGATCAGCAACCTGAACGAGACGGCGGGCGACGATCCGCAGGCGCTCGCGTCCCGCATCGAGGCTGGCTGCAAACGCGGCGACGTGAACGGCGCGCTCGCCGCCTTCGCCAAGCTTCCGGAGGCGTCGCGTCAGGCGGCCTCGGCCTGGGCCGCCGCCGCCGGATCGAGGGTGGCGGCCGATAATGCCATTCAGTCGATCCGCGAGACGGCGGTCGCGCAACTGGCGGAGCCCGGCAAGCCCTGACAGGGTCGCCCCGCCCGGCCGGCCGGCCGGACGTTTGTATACGCGGAGAGATGATGTTTCGCCTCCTGATCCTCCTTGCTGCTGTGGCCCTGGCGGCCTGGGGCCTGATGTGGCTCGCCGAGCATCCGGGCGTGGCGACGGTGACCTGGGGCGGGATCGAATACAAATTCTCGCTGATGCTGGCCCTTGGAGCGGTCGCTGCGATCGCGGTCTTGTGGTCAGTCGTGTGGGGGTTTCTCCGCTTCGTTTTTCGCATTCCCTCCCTCCTGTCGATCGCGGCCCGGGCGCGCAGGCAAGAGAGGGGCCTTGCCGCTGTTTCACGCGGGCTGATCGCGGTCGGCGCAGGCGACGCCCGGGCAGCGGCCAGACACGCCGCCGATGCGAGCCGTCTGCTCGAACGTCATCCGATGACCAAGCTGCTTCGCGCGCAGGCGGCGCAGCTCGCCGGCGACCGCGAGGCGTCCGTCGCCGCCTACAACGAGATGCTCGAGCATGACGACACGCACGCTCTTGCCTTGAGGGGACTGCATGTCGAAGCGCGGCGCGGCGGGGATCACGAGGCCGCCCTTCAATACGCCATGCGCGCCAACGCGCATGCCCCGGCCGCTTGGGCGGGGCAGGCGGTTCTTGACGATCGGGCGCGGCGCAGCGACTGGATCGGCACCTTGGCGACCGTCGATTCGAACGCCGCCGCCCGACTGATCGACAAGCCGACCGCGACCCGCTGGCGCGCCGTCATCAAAACCGCGATGGCGGAAGAGCAGATGGAGCGCGACCCGAAGGGAGCCATGGCACTCGCCTATGAGGCGTGCCGCCTCGCCCCGACCCTCGTCCCCGCCGCTACGATTTACGGCCGGCTCGCGGCGGCGTCCGGGGACTACCGCCGTGCGACGAAAGCGCTCGAAAGCGCCTATGCCCAGACACCCCACCCCGACCTGGCGGCGGCGTATCTGAGGGTGCGGCATGGCGATTCGACCGAGGATCGGCTCGCCCGCGCCCGCGCCCTCGCCCGCGTCGCGCCGAACGATCCCGAAACGATGCTGACGATCGGCCGCGCGGCGCTCGAGGCGCACGATCGTGACGCCGCCAGGGTCGCTATCGCGCCCCTGCTCGCGTCCGATTCGCCTTATGGACGGCCGACCCGTCGCGTCTGCCTGCTGATGGCCGATATCGAGGAGGCGGAGGGCCATCAGGGCGCGGTGCGCGAGTGGCTCGGCCGCGCGGCGCGCGCGCCCCACGACAAGGCGTGGGTGGCGGACGGCTTCATCAGCGACCGCTGGGCGCCCGTCTCGCCCTCGGGTGCGCTCGACGCCTTTGTCTGGCGCACCCCTGACGAACGCATAGCGGCGCTCGCAGAGCCCGCGCCGATCGAAGGGGATCCGGCGCGGGCGCCGGCGGTCCCGCCGTCTCTGCCGCCCGCTGCTGCGTCGGCTCCTCCGCCCGTTGAGCCCGAACCCGCGCCCGAGCCGCCGCGCGCCGCGACGCCGTCGGGCGCGGCGGTTCCCCCGCCCCGTGCCGGATTCATCATCGATCCGACGACGATGTCGCCGGACGATCCCGGGCCGGGGGAAGCGGCAGCAGAGCCACGCGACTACCGCCTCTCCGCAGGCGCGTGAACTCGAGGCGGAGTTCTCGAACATGGACCGACCAGTGTCGTTTTCCCCGATCGTCATCGCCGGCGCCGGCCACGCCGGCGTCCAGGCCGCCGCCAGCCTGCGCGATGATGGCTACGACGGCGAAATCATCCTGCTCTCCGACGAGAAGGACCTGCCCTACCAGCGCCCGCCGCTGTCGAAAGCTTTTCTCAAGGGCGAGATGGACATCCACGGCCTGCCTCTGCGAGCCGAGGCCTATTTCCGCGACCAGCGCATCGATCTCCAACTCGGCGTTCGCGCGGACCGGGTCGACCGGACGGCGCAAACCGTGGATACGAGCGACGGAAAGCTGATTGGCTACGGGCATCTCATCCTGGCGAGCGGAGCGCGGCGACGCATCCTCGACGCGCCGGGCGTCGAACTGCCCGGCGTCTTCAACCTCCGAACCATCGCCGACGCGACCGGGATCCGCGAGCGCCTCGGCCCCGGAGGCAAGATCGTCGTCATCGGCGCAGGGTTCATCGGGCTTGAGATAGCCGCGACCGCAGCGGGAGTTGGGGCCGACGTGACGGTCGTCGAGATCGCTCGGCCCATGGGCCGGGCAGTGTCGGCCATTCTGTCAGACTTCTACCTCAAGGCGCATGGCGCCTTCGGCGTGAAGTTCCGCCTCGGGCGCGGCGTCACCGAGATTCGGGGGCGCGACACGGCCGAGGCGGTCGTACTGACCGACGGCGAGGTCCTGCCGGCGGACCTCGTGATCGTCGGCATCGGCGTCGTGGCGGAGGATCGGCTGGCGCGCGATTGCGGCCTCGAATGCAAGAACGGCGTCCTCGTCGACGCCCATCTCACGACCTCCGACCCCGCGATCTCGGCGATCGGCGACTGCGCCGATTTTCCGCACGCCGCGCTCGGGCTTCGGACGCGGCTCGAGTCGGTCCAGAACGCCGTCGACCAGGCCAAATGCGTGGCGGCGCGGCTCGTCGGCAAGCCGAAGCCCTACGACGCGCTCGCCTGGTTCTGGAGCGACCAGGGTGACCTCAAGTTGATGACCGCTGGCCTCCCGCACGGGGTGGACGCATGGGTGGTGCGCGGCGACCCCACGTCGCGCGCGTTCTCCACCTTCGGCTTCCGCAAGGGGAGGCTCGCGGTCGTCGAATTGGTCAACCGGGCCGGGGACCACGCAGCAGCCAAGCGGATCATCGGCACGCTCAAGACCCTGACGCCCGAGCAGGCGGCCGATCCAGCCTTCGATCTCAGGGCGCTGGCGAAGGCATGAACCGAGCGCGCCAGCGCCCGCTGCCCGGCAACCGCGAGCCGTTCCCGGTTCCGCCGATCCGCGAGACGCCGCAGCGCGCCGATGGCTTCATCCGGCCCGAGCACGGAGCCCGCCGTTTGGCGCCAGTTTAGCGGCGAGCCCCAATGATTTCAGGCGCTTGCGACCCCCTTTAGTAATAGGGGCAAAAGTCGCGGCGAGCGGTGGATTGGGGTTTGGCCGTAGGTGCGGCGAATTGACTCATGGGGGCTGTCAAGGATTCACGAATCGGCGGTTTTCTGGCTCGATGGGGGAATGTCGCCGCCGGACATCGACGCGCTTTCGCCGACCGAGCTCAAGAGCTTGGTGTTCAAGCTTTTGGAGGAGCAGGCGGAATTTCGGCGAACGATTGGTGCGCTGCGTGACGAGATCGCGCGACTGAAAGGCGGGCCTGGACGTCCGGACATCAAGGCGAACGTCAAGCCGAGCGGCATGGAAAAGGCGAGCGAGGCGCAACCGTCGGACCCGTCTGGCGAGCGCCGGCGGCGCGGCGGCACGCGCGCGAAGCTGACCATTGATGAGGAGCGCAAGCTCGAGGTTGACGCGCCGCCGCGCTCGCGTTTCAAGGGCTACGCGAGCTTCCTGGTTCAGGATCTGATGATCCGCCCATTTGTCACCGACTTTCGCCGGGAGCGCTGGCAGACCCCGGACGGCAAGATGGTGACGGCCCCCTTGCCGCCGGGCGTCGATGGTCATTTCGGACCTGACCTGCGCCGCTTCGTGCTCGCCCAATATCATCAGGGACAAGTCACGGCGGCGCGGCTGGTCACGCTGTTGCGCGGATTCGGCATCGTGATCTCCAAGCGGCAGGTCGTTCGCCTGCTGATCGCCGGCAAGCAGAGCTTCCTGGATGAAGCCCGCGCCGTGCTGCGAGCCGGCTTGACCAACGCGGCATGGATCACGGTCGACGACACCGGGGCGCGCCACAAGGCCAAGAACGGCTTCTGCACCCAGATCGGCAACGCGCAGTTCGCCTGGTTCGGGACCACGGGTTCAAAGAGCCGTCTCAACTTCCTCGAACTGTTGCGCGCCGGGCACGGCGATTACGTCATCAATGACGAAGCCTTGGCCTATATGCGCGCCCGCGCGCTCGCCGGACCCGTCATCGCCCGCCTGAGCGAGCAGGAGAATCGCGTCTTCGCCGATCGGGCGGCCTGGAACGCTCATCTGGAGCGGCTCGGCGTCGCCGCCCTGAAGGTCCATCCCGATCCCGTGCTGATCGCCACCGAAGGCGCTCTGTGGGGCAGCGTCAAGGCGCATGGCTTGCTCGCCGACACTGTGATCGTCAGCGACGACGCCGGCCAGTTCAATGTCGGCCCGCATGGCCTGTGCTGGGTCCATGCCGAACGTCTGGTCCACAAACTCGACACCTTCACCGACGCGCAACGCGCCGCCCAGAGCCGCATCCGCGCCCTCATCTGGCCGTTCTACCGCAGTCTCAAAGCTTGGCGCCGCCATCCATCCCCGGCGCGCAAGGCCACCTTGTCGGCGCGGTTCGATCGCATCTTCGGCTGCAGGACCGGCTTCGCCACCCTCGACCGGTTGCTCGCCCGCCTGCGGGCCAACAAGAGCGAATTGCTCAGGGTCCTCGAACGGCCCGAGATCCCGCTCAACACCAACGGATCCGAGAACTCCGAGAACGACATCCGTTGCCAGGTCACCAAGCGCAAGATCAGCGGCGGAACTCGCAGCAACCCCGGTCGCGACTGCCGCGACGCCTTTCTCGGCCTCAACAAGACCTGCGACAAGCTCGGCATCGCCTTCTGGGACTATCTCGGCGCACGCCTCGCCGTTCCAGGCTGCAACGACTTCCCCGCCCTCGCCGAAATCGTCAGCGCGCGCGCCCCAAGACCCCCATAATTGCCACGACTTTTGCCCCTGTTGTCGAATTTGTCCGCAAGCGGCCGAAAATCCGCGACGATTTGCCGTCAATGGCAGCCCTTCGGGCCGGTTTTCGCTGGAAAGTCCCCTGAAAGCAGGAAACTTTGCCTGCTCGATCGCGCGAGTTCTGACAGCGCCGCGTCCGGAAACGGTTCTTCACCTTTCGGTACTCCCGGAGACCTCCCCCAGAGCGGAAGCGGGTCGCCGAAGCGCCGGTCAGTGCAGCCACTTCAGGCCGTGTGTCTCCAACGCCTCGATCACGCCATCGAAGATGAGACCCACCCCGATCGCCGAGACGAAGAAGCCGACGATCCGCGTCGCCGCGTCGATGCCGAGCGGCCCGATCTTGCGGGTGAGCGCATCGGCATAGGCGAGGCAGACATAAGTCACGAGCATCGTGGCGACGATCGCCGCGGCGATGGCGACGAACGAGCCGATTTCCTCACCCGACTGCCGGATGGAGGAGGTGATGCCGAGAACGGTGGCGATCGCGCCGGGACCGAACATGAGCGGCATGGCGAGCGGCACGAAGGCGATGTTGTCGTCGGGATTGGCCCCGGCCGCCCCGATCTTGCTCGTCTCCGGTTGGGGCGAGAAGAGTTCGAAGCCGATCTTCATCAGGATGATCCCGCCGACGATGCGCACCATGCTCAGCGGCACACCGAACAGACGCAGTAGCAAAGATCCGAAGATCAGGAAGAAAAAGCAGAGCAGCAGGGCATAAAGGCACGACTTCCACGCCACTGCCCGATGCGCGGCTTCGTCCTGGCCGGCGAGCAGCTTGAGATAGACCGGCAACACCTCGAGGGGGTTGATGATCGCCAGCAGCGTGGTGAACGTGCCGACGAAGAACGAAAACTCGCGCCCCATTTCGATATCCCCGGTTCCGTTGATGGCAGTGGGTCCGGCCTTACCCCGCGCCGCCGCCGCCGCCAAGCGGCCGCGGCGCTATTCGGGCGCGGTCGTGAGCGCCTCGAACGGCTTCGAAATCGCGCCCCGCGACAGGTCGGCCGAAAAGCGTCTCAGTCCCTCGGGCTCGTTGCCGTTCGGATGGACCAGGACGATCGAACCCGGCCGGGGTTTCTGCCCGATCGCGAGCCAAGCGTCGGCTCCGAGGGTAACGAGATGGAAGCGCCCGACCGCCTGCATCAGCGGATCGTTCGAGACGAGGCCGGGGAAGCGGAAGAACAGCGAAGGTGTCTCACCGTTGGCGATCAGCAGCCGCTCGGTGTCGAGGATCTCTTTCTCCGCGTCGACGCCCCTCGTGAGAGATAGTTTTTCGCGGCGGGAAGCTTTCGCCGGTAGGGATGGGTGTAAGTGTGGTCGACCCATACAATATCGAGCGCGCCGCGGTCGCGCTGGCCGACGAGCCAGCGAAAGTCGGCTAAGTGGCGGACGAGCCACAGGCCCGAGATCGCCAGGGCGACCGGGGCGTGTTTTTCCGTCGCCTCGAGCGGCGTGAAGAAGCCGCGATCGAGTGGCCGCCTGCTTGGGCAGAGATCGCCGGTGAGGAAGGCGCCGGGTTTCGCCCCGCGTGTCAGCCCGGCGTTCTCGAGAAAACCGCGATGCTCGATTCCCGGCGCTTCCGCCGAGACCGCAATCGCCCGACCCATGCGGGTCGCGGCGAGTTCGTCCTCGCTGGCCTCGCGGCAGGTCCAGCAGGCGAGGCGTTCGAGCGTCGTCATCAGGCTGTCCGGATCGGCGATCAGCGCCAGGCTGTCGCCCGCGATCGTCATCGTGCGGACGGCGAACGCCTTGCGTCCGTTGGGCCCGATGCAGGCCTTGAGCGCCGGCGTATAGGCGGCGACGACCGAGACGCCGGCCAGAGCCGTCTGCGGCGCGGGCCTGTAAGCACAGTCCGAGGCGAAGGCGGAGGCGGCGAGACCTGCCAGGGCGGCGAGGCCGACGACGAAACGAAAGACCAAAGGCAAGGGGAACTCGGCAGGGCGGCGGGGTCGACGGCGTCTCTTAGCCGAGTCGTCTGACAGGGGATAGGGGACCGTCCCCTCCAGCGCGGCGCGACGTGCGCGCCCGGTCTCGGTCAGGCGATCGGCCGCTGGCAGTGACCGGTTCGTCCGCAGTTCCCGCAGGCCTAATGGCTGACAGGATGGCGCGCCCATTCGTTAAGCGACTTCACATGAGCGACGGGCGCGTAGGCGAGAGCGTGATCCGCGTCTCGATGGTGGCGGGCATGCGCAACGACGCCGGACGAGCCTGCGATGCGGATCCGGGCGCCCTGAGACTGAACCATGGCGAAGAGCGCCGTGGCATTCCCGGGCGAGAGCCGGATGCAGCCGTGCGAGGCCGGCCTGCCCAGTGCGCCAACCGCGTTGGTGCCGTGGATCGCGTATTGTCCGTAGAAGAAGATCGAATGGGGCATCGGCGCGTTGCCGTATTTCGCCGAATGCACCATCAGATAGAGCGCCCGCGGATGGAAGACGCCGCGCGGAGTGGCGTGGCCATCACGGCCCGAAGAGATCGGCCAGATGTAATCTGCGCCGCTGTCCGAGCGCACGTGCATCGTCTGGGACGACAGATCGACGTCGATGCGGACCATGCCAAGCGCGTGACCCTGCGCGGCAAGAACGAGACAGACTGCCGCGACGAGTTTGACAAAGAACCGCATCGCCGGTTCCCCCGCCTTCGAACTCAGCGCATTCGAGACGCGCCGCACCCGACTCCGCCTCCCGGGGCGATGTTGCAAGGACCGCCCCGAAAGCTGTTTGACAGACTGACCTTCTGAGCCCCGACCGGAGGGCCCACACTCAATCATGGCGGAAAATGGGCGATCCTGCAATCGTGGTCCTGGATATCCTCGGCGTGCCCTTCGCCCTCGAGCGAAAACGTGTCGGCCAGCAGCACGAATCCGGGTTTTCCGCCGAAATCGGCGCCGACGGCGGCGACAGTCATCGCGCCCATGTGGTCCTTCGCGCCCGGAAGGCCGTCGGCGAGCAAGCGGAGGAGCGGCTCGCGCTCCAGGAGATTGGCAGAATCGAGCCACCGCGCGAAATAGACCCGGCCGTTGAGCGGGACCGTCATGGCGCGCCACTGATCATCCAAGGCCGGACGGTACTCGGCCAGCGCCTTGATGACGTCCTCAGCCGCGCAGTCGACATGAACGTGCAACTGGTCCTGGCTTCGCGCGTATTGCGAGTTGATCGCCATTGCGATCGCCTCCCGCGGGAGCACCCTTCCTCCAAGTTTTGCCTCGACCAGGGCCCTGGCTTTCCATCCGTCGGCGAACACGGGCGGCGCGCCGGGTTGCAGCATCTGGGGATCCTCGATCCCACTGACCCTGCGCGTCGGAATGGCGAGCATCTGCGCGATGCCGACCCGGTCCTTGAGGATCGCCACTCCCTCCGCCACGCCCCCAGCGAGGTCGACGGTCTCGCAAGGTCGGGGCCCTCGTCCCGCCTCTACGTGGGGGACGCAGGAATCATGCACGATCCTCCATAGCGCCGAGGCGTCGGCGCGCGCTGCAGAGGGCGCGGCGGCGAGGCCGACCACGACGAGCGGCGCGAGCCACGCGGACCGAAAGACATCATTGCGCTTTTCAGGCAATGGCGCCGCCCCTTGGCCGCCTGCGGGCGGCTAGATGTGGATCGCGCGTTTGTCGACCGCCATCGCCGCTTCCTTCACCGCCTCCGACATGGTCGGATGGGCGTGACAGGTGCGGGCGAGGTCTTCGGCTGATCCGCCGAACTCCATCAGCACGACCGCCTCGGCAATCAACTCTCCCGCCCCAAAGCCTACGATATGGGCGCCGAGAACCCGGTCGGTCGCGGCGTCCGCGAGGATCTTCACAAATCCGTCGGTGTGGCGCATGGCGCGCGCCCGGCCATTGGCGATGAACGGGAACTTGCCGACCTTGTAGGCGACGCCCTCGGCCTTGAGATCGTCCTCGGACTTGCCGACAGAGGCGATTTCCGGGCTGGTGTAAACCACGCTGGGGATCGCGGCGTAGTTCACATGCCCCGCCTGCCCCGCAAGGATCTCCGCCAGCGCGACGCCCTCGTCTTCCGCCTTGTGGGCGAGCATCGGTCCGCGAATCGCATCGCCGATCGCATAGACGCCGGGCACATTGGTGGCGAAATGCGAATCGACGCCGACCATTCCGCGGTCCATCGCGACGCCCAGCGCCTCGAGACCGAGGTTCTGCGTGTACGGGCGCCGGCCGATCGCAACGAGCACGACCTCGGCGTCGAGGACCTTGGCGTCCCCGCCTGCTGCCGGCTCGATCGTCGCCTTCACGCCTGCGCCAGCCTTTTCGACCTTGGAAACCCTGTGAGCGAGGTGGAAGGCGAAGCCCTGCTTCTCGAGCATTCGCTGGAACTGCTTGCCAACCTCGCTGTCCATTCCGGGCAGAATCCGGTCGAGGAACTCGACCACAGTGACCTCGGCGCCCAGGCGCCGCCAGACCGAGCCCAGTTCGAGCCCGATGACACCGGCCCCGACGACGATCAGCTTCTTCGGCGCCCTCGGAAGGCTCAGCGCCCCGGTTGAGGAAAGGACCGACTTCTCATCGATCTCGACGCCTGGCAGTCGGGCGACATCCGAGCCGGTTGCGATGACGATCGCCTTAGCCTCGAGCGTCCTGTCGGCGCCGTCCTCGCCCCTGACGACGACCTTTCCGGGCGCCGCAATGCGGCCCTCGCCAGTCACGCTGTCGATCTTGTTCTTCTTGAACAGGAAGGCGACGCCGTTGACATTGGCGGCGACAGTGTCGTCCTTGTGTTTCATCATCGCGGCGAGGTCGAGCTTCGGCGCTCCAACGACGACGCCGAACGGCGCCATTCCGTGGCCCGCGTCCTCGAACATCTCCGAAGCGTAAAGCAGCGCCTTCGACGGGATGCAGCCGACGTTGAGGCATGTGCCCCCCAGCGTCTTGCGCTTTTCGACCACGGCCACCTTCATGCCAAGCTGGGCCGCGCGGATGGCGCAGACATATCCGCCGGGGCCGGCGCCGATGACGACGAGATCATAGCTCATTTATGGACTCTCTTGCTTGGAGCGCCGATCCAGTTCCGCCCGCGCGCATTAAGCGCCGGGCGGTAGTCGCGCCTCACACACCTGACAGCCGCGCCAGCATCATCAGCATCGCGAGGAGACCGACGCCCCACGCGATCGAGCGGACATAGATGACGTTGAACAGATAGAGCGGCAGATAGACGATCCGCGCCAGAATCCAGACGGTCGGCCAGATCCCTCCGGAAGTGTGAGTGACAATCAGCGCCAGATCCAGCGCAACGAACGGCACGAGGTTCTCAACATAGTTGGCGAGCGCCCGGGTCGCCCGGCCGGCCATGAACCCGGACGGAATTGCGGGCCTGTCGCGTGAGGAGAACAGATATCGGGCCGAAAGCTCCTTCGTCCCGATGCCAGCCTGACAAAACAGGTGGGCAAGCCACAAAAGAACGCTGAGTTCCAGAGATGCCAATTCGCTCACGAGACCCCTCCCGGTCGGCGCGGCCGACCGGCGACGCCGATCAAAGGTCTAGCACGAGCCGCGCCGGGTCTTCGAGCGCCTCCTTGACACGCACGAGGAACGTCACGGCTTCCTTGCCGTCGACGACGCGGTGGTCGTAGCTCACCGCCAGATACATCATCGGGCGGATTTCGATCTTGCCGGCGATGGCGACCGGGCGGTCCTGGATCTTGTGCATGCCAAGAATGCCCGACTGCGGCGCATTCAGGATCGGCGTCGACATCAGCGAACCGTAGATGCCGCCATTGGTGATGGTGAAGGTGCCGCCCTGCAACTCCTCGAGCTTGAGCTGGCCATCGCGCGCCCGCTTTCCCAGATCGGCGATCGCCTTCTCGATTCCCGCGATCGAGAGCTTGTCGCAGTCGCGCACCACCGGTACGATCAGGCCCTTGTCGGTGCCGACCGCGATGCCGAGGTGGTAGTAATTCTTGTAGACGAGGTCGGCGCCGTCGATTTCGGCGTTGACCGCGGGGATCTCCTTCAGTGCCTGGACGCAGGCCTTCACGAAGAAGCCCATGAAGCCGAGCTTGGCGCCGTGCTTCTTCTCGAACGCGTCCTTGTAGCGGGCGCGCATCGCCATCACCTCGCCCATATCGACCTCGTTGAAGGTCGTCAGCATCGCGGCGGTGTTCTGGGCGTCCTTGAGGCGACGCGCGATTGTCTGGCGGAGCTTCGTCATCCGCACCCGCTCCTCGCGGCCGCTGTCGTCCGGCGTGGTGGCGCGGGCCGTCGGCGGCGGAGAGGCCACAGGCATCGGTGGGGGCGCAACGACGGGGCCTGATGCAGGAGGCGCGGCTACCGCAATGGCGCCGAGCACGTCGCCCTTCAGCACCTGTCCGCGCTTGCCGCTTCCCGCGACGCCCGAAAGCTCGATCTTGTTTTCCGCAGCGATTTTGGCCGCCGACGGGGCCGCCGGCATTGCGGTCGGAGACGCGGACTTCTGAGCGACAAGAGAGGGCGCGGCGGCCGGTGCAGGAGTTCCGCCCGACAATTGGCCGAGCAAGGCGCCAATCATCACCGTCTGGCCGGTCTCGGCCATGATCTCGCTGAGCACCCCGGCGCCCGGCGCGTTGACTTCGAGCGTCACCTTGTCGGTCTCGAGTTCGACCAAAGGTTCATCGGCCCGCACCGCTTCGCCCGCCTTCTTGAACCACTTGCCGACAGTCGCCTCGCTGATCAATTCGCCGAGGGTCGGGACACGGATTTCAATCGCCATGCACATTGCGCCGTCAGGCGCCCTTCTTGTCCTATGGAGTCACGGAAGTGATCGGGGCCAGCGGCATACTCGGCCGAACCGCAATCGTCGGCATTGGGAAATTCTCGTAGGCGAAGCCGCTGCGGGACATGATGGCCGGATCGGAGGCCTGCATAGCCTCGAGCGTCATAAGTGACGCCGCTTCGATAATTGCGACGCCGTAAGCGCCTGAAGGGTCGGCGACCGGCCCCATCGCAATCACCACGCCGATCTCGACCCGAGGCATCCAATACTCGCGGTGGCCGCGCATCACCAGGGCTTCGTCAGGCGTCATGTCCGTCAGGAACGACGGCCGTGGCGGCTTCAGTTTGCAAAGATAATGCGGCATTGGTCCGGCTCGTCTCGACCTTACGAAAGACACTCGTCGAGAAAGGCCTTGAGCTGAGCAAGGTGCTTCGACATCAGGCCGGTCGCCGGCGACGCCGCGGCCGGGCGACCGGCGTAACGCGCGCGCCTCGACTTGCCTCCGACCTGGCCAAGCACCCACTCGAGATACGGCTCGACGAAGAACCAGGCGCCCATGTTCTTCGGCTCCTCCTGACACCATACGATCTCCGCCTTCTTGAAGCGGGACAGGTGTCGCACCAGGCCCTTTAACGGGAACGGGTAGAGTTGCTCAACGCGCAGGAGATAAACGTCGTCGACGCTGCGCTTCTCGCGCTCGTCGTACAGATCCCAGTAGACTTTGCCCGACGAGACCACGACCCTGCGAACCTTGTCGTCGCGAACGAGCTTGATCTTCTCGTTCTGGCCGCTCTCGGCGTGGTCGAGCAGGATGCGGTGGAACGACGAGTCGGCGCCGAATCGGTCGAGTGTCGAAACCGCGCGCTTATTGCGCAGCATCGACTTCGGCGTCATCACAATCAGCGGCTTGCGGAACGGCCGCTTGAGCTGCCGCCGCAGCACGTGGAATAAATTGGCCGGAGTCGTACAAGTGACGACCTGCATGTTGTCCTCGGCGCAAAGCTGCAGGTAGCGCTCGAGGCGGGCCGAGGAGTGCTCCGGCCCCTGTCCTTCGTAACCGTGCGGCAACAGGCAGACGAGTCCCGACATGCGCAGCCACTTCCGTTCTCCGGAAGAAATGAACTGGTCGAAGACGACCTGCGCGCCGTTGGCAAAATCACCGAATTGCGCCTCCCACATGACGAGCGCATTGGGTTCGGCGAGCGAATAGCCGTATTCGAAGCCAAGAACCGCCTCTTCCGAAAGCATCGAGTTGATGACTTCGTACCGCGCCTGGCCGTCGCGGATATGGTTGAGCGGGATGTAGCGCGCCTCAGTGTCCTGATCGATCAAAACCGAATGACGCTGCGAAAATGTTCCGCGTTCACTGTCCTGGCCCGACAACCGAACCGGAAAGCCTTCGTCGAGCAAGGAGGCGACGGCTAGCGTCTCGGCAGTCGCCCAGTCGATCCCTTCGCCGCTCGCGATGGCGCTCCGCCAATTCTCTAGGAACCGGAGGATCGTCTTGTGAATGTTGAAGCCATTCGGAGCTGTGGTGACGCGTTCGCCGATCTGCTTTAGCCGTTCGATACTGACGCCCGTACGGCCGCGGCGATCGTCGTCGGCGACATCCTGCTCGGCCTTGACGCCCGCCCATTTTCCGTCGAGCCAATCGGCCTTGTTCGGGGAGTAGGCCTGCCCCGCCTCGTACTCCGCTTCGAGCCGATGGCGCCAGTCGGCCCTCATCTTGTCGACCTCGCCCTGAGTGACAATGCCCTCTCCGATCAGCTTCTGCGCGTAGATCTGCAAGGTCGTCGGATGCGACCGGATCAGCCTATACATGATTGGTTGAGTAAACGACGGCTCATCGCCTTCGTTGTGCCCGAACCGCCGATAGCAGAACATGTCGATGACGACAGGCTTGTGGAACTTCTGCCGGTATTCGATCGCCACCTTGGCGCAAAAGACGACCGCCTCCGGGTCGTCTCCGTTCACATGGAAGATCGGCGCCTCGACCAGCTTGGCGACGTCCGAAGGGTAGGGCGAGGAGCGGGAATAGCGCGGATAGGTGGTGAACCCGATCTGGTTGTTGATGATGAAATGAAGCGACCCGCCGGTGCGGTGGCCGCGAAGTCCCGAAAGGCCGAAACATTCGGCGACGACCCCCTGGCCGGCGAAGGCCGCATCGCCGTGGATCAGCAGTGGCAGCACTTTCGAGCGCTCGATGATGTCTTTGAGCTGATCCTGCTTGGCGCGCGCCTTGCCGAGCACGACGGGGTCGACGATCTCGAGATGTGACGGATTGGCGCTCAGCGACAGGTGCACATTGTTACCATCGAACTCGCGGTCGGACGAGGCGCCCAGATGGTATTTGACGTCGCCGGAGCCCTCCACCTCGTCGGGCGAGGCGGAGCCGCCTTTGAATTCGTGAAAGATGACGCGGTGGGGTTTGCCCATCACCTGGCTCAGAACGTTAAGCCGGCCGCGATGGGCCATACCCAGGGCGATCTCGCGCAAGCCCAGTTGCCCGCCGCGCTTGATGATCTGCTCCAGCGCCGGGATCATTGCCTCGCCTCCGTCGAGGCCGAACCGCTTCGCGCCGGTGTACTTGATATCGAAGAAGCTTTCGAATCCCTCCGATTCGACCAGTTTCGACAGAATGGCGCGCTTGCCTTCCTTCGTGAACTGGATCTCCTTGTGGGGGCCTTCGACGCGCTCCTGGATCCAGGATTTCTCCGCCGGATCGGAGATATGGATGAATTCGAAGCCGATCGTACCGCAATAGGTGCGGCGCAGGATCGCCAGCATCTCGCGCACGGTCGCGTATTCCAGGCCGAGCACGTGATCGATGAAGATCGTGCGGTCGTAATCAGATTCGCGAAATCCGTAAGTCGCCGGATGGAGTTCCTCGTGATCTTTCTGAGGCTCGAGGCCGAGCGGATCGAGATTGGCGTGCAGATGGCCGCGCATCCGGTAGGCGCGGATCATCATCAGCGCGCGCACTGAATCGCGGGTCGCGCGGCGAATCTCGTCATCGCTGACCGGGGCGGACGGCGCAACCTCGACGGCCTTGGCGCGCAGTTTCTCGGCGACCGCCTTCTCGATGGTCGGCCAGTCCCCGTCGAGAGCGTTGATCAGGTCGCCCTTGGGCGTCTGCGGCCAGTTCGGCTTGCTCCACGACGCTCCCTTGGCCGCCTTGTCGACGCTTGCCGGGTCGTCACCAAGCGCGGCGAAAAACTCCCGCCAGCCGGGTTCTACCGACAGCGGATCCTTCTCGTATTCCGCCTGCAGGGCCTCGATGTAGGCACTGTTCGTGCCATAAAGAAATGCGGTCTGCAGCTGCGCCTGGTTGACGTCCTGGCGGGTCATGGCGACGGTTCCCTACTTGCCGTGCAAAAGGTCGACGAGCGACTTGCCGAGTCGTGCAGGCGAAGGCGACACCCGGACGCCGGCCGATTCCATCGCGGCGATTTTGTCCTCCGCGCCGCCTTTGCCGCCAGCGATGATCGCGCCAGCATGGCCCATTCGCCGTCCGGGAGGCGCAGTACGACCCGCGATAAAACCGACAACCGGCTTCGACCGGCCGCGTTTGGCCTCATCCTTCAGGAACTGTGCGGCGTCCTCTTCGGCGTGGCCGCCGATCTCACCGATCATTACGATGGACCCTGTCGCTGAATCGGAGAGGAACATTTCGATAACGTCGACGAACTCCATTCCCTTGATCGGGTCGCCGCCGATGCCGATTGCCGTTGTCTGGCCGAGTCCTTCGCGGGTTGTCTGGAAAACCGCCTCATAGGTGAGCGTGCCCGAGCGCGAGACGACGCCGACGCTGCCCTTGGAGAAAATGTTGCCCGGCATGATGCCGATTTTGCATTCCCCCGACGTCATCACGCCTGGGCAGTTTGGACCGACAAGGACCGATTTCGACCCCTGCAGCGATCGCTTGACCCGCATCATGTCGAGCACGGGAATACCCTCGGTGATGCAGACGATGAGCGGAGTCTCCGCGTCGATCGCCTCGCAGATGGCGTCGGCCGCGCCCGACGGAGGCACATAAATCACGCTTGCGTCCGCACCTGTCTTGTCTCGCGCCTCCGCGACCGTATCAAACACGGGCAGGCCCAGGTGGACAGAGCCTCCCTTGCCAGGGCTCGTACCGCCGACGAGCCTGGTGCCATAGGCCATCGCCTGTTCAGAATGAAACGTGCCATTCTTGCCAGTAAAGCCTTGGGTGATGACCTTGGTGTTTGCGTTGACGAGAATCGACATGTCGGACTTTCGCAATACTACGGCTTGCAAGGCTGAAAAGGGCGGCCGGTCAGGCGGCTTTTCTCACCGCGTTGACGATCTTTTGTGCCGCGTCGTCGAGGTCGTCGGCGGGGATGACGTTGAGCCCAAATTCGCGGATGATCTTCTTGCCAAGATCGACGTTGGTGCCTTCGAGCCGCACGACCAGAGGAACTTTGAGGCCGACATCCTTTACAGCGGCGATCACACCTTCGGCAATGACGTCGCAGCGCATGATGCCGCCAAAAATATTGATCAGAATGCCCTTCACGTTTGGGTCGGCGGTGATGATCTTGAACGCCGCCGTCACTCGCTCCTTGGAAGCGCCGCCGCCTACGTCAAGAAAGTTCGCCGGGCTCGCGCCATAAAGCTTGATGATGTCCATGGTCGCCATGGCGAGGCCGGCGCCATTGACCATGCAGCCGATCGTGCCGTCGAGAGTGACGTAGTTGAGATCGTGTTTCGAAGCCTCGATTTCCTTGGGGTCCTCCTCCGTCTCGTCCCGCAGCGCGACGATGTCGGGATGCCGGAAGAGGGCGTTGTCGTCGAGCGACACCTTGGCGTCGAGCACCCGCAGTTGCCCGCTGGTCGTGACGATCAGCGGATTGATCTCCAGCATCGACATGTCCTTGCTGAGGAACGCCGCGTACAGTCGAGTCACGAGGTTCTCGACCTGCTTGGCGAGATCGCCGGCGAGTCCCAGCGCGCGCGCCGCTGTCCGCCCATGATGGGGCATGATGCCTGTCGCCGGATCGACCGAGAACGTATGGATCTTCTCGGGCCTGTCGTGCGCGACGTCCTCGATATTGACGCCGCCCTCTGTCGAGATGACGAAGGAAACGCGGCTCGTCTGGCGATCGACGAGCGCGGAGACATAAAGCTCCTTGTCGATGTTGGCGCCGTCCTCTACGTAGAGCCGATTGACCTGTTTGCCCGCGGGGCCGGTCTGCACTGTGACCAGGGTCGCGCCCAGCATTTCCTTGGCGAAGGTCTCGACTTCCTCGATCGAGCGCGCAAGCCGGACGCCGCCTTTATCGCCAGCAGACGGCTCCTTGAACTTCCCCTTGCCGCGCCCGCCCGCGTGAATCTGGCTCTTTACCACCCAGAGCGGTCCGCTCAGCTTCCTGGCGGCCTCGACCGCCTCTTCGGGCGTGAAGGCCGGAAACCCGTCAGCGACAGGCGCGCCGAAAGCGCGAAGCACAGCCTTCGCCTGATATTCGTGGATGTTCATGTGGCGACAACCTCAAAAAGGGCGGCGCCGCGCGAGGCGGGCGCGAGCGGAAATTCAGGCCAAGGAGGGGTTGATCGCCTTGCAAGCTTCCATAAGCGCGTGGACCGCGCCGACGGACTTGGCGAACATCGCTTTCTCCGCCTCATCGAAAGCGATCTCCATGATGCGCTCGACCCCGTTCGCGCCGATCACCACCGGCACCCCGACGTAGGTGTCCCTAACGCCATATTGGCCGGTCAGATGCGCCGCACAGGGAAAGACTCGCCGTTGGTCCTTGAGATAGGCCTCGGCCATCGCAATGCCAGAGGCGGCCGGGGCATAGAAAGCCGAACCCGTCTTGAGGAAATTGACAATCTCTCCACCGCCCTTGCGGGTGCGCTCAACCATCGCATCGATCCTCGCCTGCGTCGTCCAGCCCATCTTGACGAGGTCCGGCAACGGCACGCCAGCGACGGTCGAGTAGCGCACCGACGGCACCATGTCATCACCATGCCCGCCGAGCACGAAGGCGGTAACGTCCTCGACCGAAACGTTGAACTCCTCGGAAAGGAAATATCGGAATCTGGCCGAGTTGAGCACGCCGGCCATTCCCACCACCTTGTGCGGCGGCAGCCCAGAGAACTTCTGGAGCGCCCAGACCATCGCATCGAGCGGATTGGTGATGCAGACGACGAACGCGTCGGGAGCATGCGCGCTGAGGCCGGCCGCGACCGCCTCCATCACCTTCAGGTTGATGCCGAGCAGGTCGTCGCGGCTCATGCCGGGCTTTCTGGGCACGCCGGCCGTGACAATGACGACGTCGGCGCCCGCGATCGCCGAATAGTCGCTCGCACCGGCGAATTTCGCATTGAATCCGTCCACAGCGCCCGACTGGGCGAGATCGAGCGACTTGCCCTGGGGAACGCCGTCAACGATGTCGAAGAGTATAATGTCGCCCAATTCCTTATGGGCGGCCAAGTGAGCCAATGTACCGCCGATTTGGCCGGCCCCGATCAAAGCAATTTTCTTGCGCGCCATTGGATTTCTTCCGTTCTCTCGTTTTCGGTTGAAGCCCCGGTGCGTTCACAACGCCGCACGGGGGCCCGGAATTTCAGCTTGTGCTATTCACTGATCCCCGGACGCGATCAAGTCGAACTTTTGGCGCAGACTGAATGAAGGCGCTCCGGGAGCGTGGATTGAATATGATTAGAGCAGGGACTTCAGATACTTAGCGTCCGATTGAGCAGCCGAGGAGGTAGGCGAAAACGGTCATTTCAAATTTCATTTGATGAAACCTGTAAGAGCGTTCTCCTAATAGACCTGCCGCCCGAAAAGGCTTGCGGTCAAATCGACCAGCAGCAAAGCGCTTCTTCCACGTTCGTCGAGGAATGGATTGAGTTCGACGATGTCGAGCGATGGCACCAGGCCTGACTCGTATAATAACTCCATCACCAGATGCGCTTCGCGATATGTCGCGCCGCCGGGAACCGCCGTCCCGACCCCGGGAGCGATCGTCGGGTCGAGGAAATCAACGTCGAAGCTGACATGCAATAGCCCGTCTGCTGCGCGAACGCGATCGATGATCCGCCGGATCGACACTGCAAAGCCGTCCTCGTCCAGCCGTCGCATGTCGACCACATCGATGCCGCGCGTCTGAAGAAGCCTTCGTTCGTCGGCGTCGATCGATCGGATGCCGAACAGATGAACATGGGACGGGTTGACCAAGCCGTGGGGTTCGCCGCCGAAAAGATCGTCGAATCCCGGCTCTCCGCTCAGCATCGCAACCGGCATACCGTGCATATTGCCGGAGGGCGACGTCCACGGCGTGTTGTAGTCCGAATGAGCGTCGAGCCAAAGGACGAACAGCTTCCGCCCGGTCTCGCCGGCGTAACGCGCCACCCCGGCGATCGAGCCCATGGCCAGCGAATGGTCGCCACCGAGGACGACGGGAAGCCGCCCGGCGCGCATATCAGCGTAGGTTTCACGCGCCAGAAGCCGCGCCCAGGCGGAGATTTCGCCGAAATGCCGCGCCTTGCCGTCCGGCGGCGTCGGGTGGACGAGCGGGTGAGGAAGCGCCAGATCGCCTCGGTCGACGGCGTCCTGGCCGAGTTCCTTCAGCATCCGCACGATGCCCGCGGTGCGCAGCATCGCCGGACCCATCGCGCAGCCGGCGACGCCGGCTCCCGCCTCAACTGGGACGCCGAGGATGTCGATCCTGTGGCGGCGCGGCTGTTTGATGGTCCGGTCCGCTTTCTCGACTTCGCCGGCAAGACCCATTCGCCACCTCTTTCCAACCAGGTTCCGTTGCCGCATCGATAGCATGGGCGAACGCGTGAGGGAGCCCAGTCTGTGGCTGGCTGAAGTGCAGGTCGATCGCATTTCAAAAGAGGGTCAGCAGTCGGGTGAGGTAGGCGTCGTCCCCAAGAGTCTCGGAAGTTCGGTTTAGCCGCTGCGGCCTGGACGTCGCCGACGCCGTGCGACTGGACGGTGGGCGCCGCGCGGCTGGTTCAAGGCTTGCGGTGGTGCCGCAAGTCCTGGCGCCAGTTCCAGCGGCGGCAAAGAACGTGGCGGGCGTCGGCGTAAACGACCTCGCCTTCCTTCGGTGGATCGTTCGGATCGCCTGCTTCCGCCCCCATGTCGAGAGCTGCCGAAAGCTCGGGAGAATCGGAATACGAGACCACCCGAAGTGCGGTCGAGGTCGTCGCAGCCGAGGCAGAGCCCGGTATCGAGCGACACCATGCTGTGGAGATCGACCAGCGCGGTGATCGAAGGCACGGGATGGCCGGCGATGACCCGTTTGATCAGACGCTCGACCGATGACCGATAGCTGGTCCGTTTGATGCCGAAATCTTCGTAGGCGGCCCGGCAGGCGGCCACGTCGGGAATGGCGGAAAGTTTGACACCGATCCAGCGCCGGCGGCACTCCGCCTTCCGCCGCCGCAATCTCTTTCGCCAGGGCGTTCGAGCGGTGAAGCGCGATCGACAGCGGGTCGGCGAAGACGAACGCTGAACGGAAGAAAGGAAAGCGTTCGGTTAGTTCTTCGATGGACAGTCTCGACATACGCTTCATTCCGACAGGTGAAGATTTTTGCACTCTCTGTGCGGTTTGCGCCGGTCGGGCAAGTCTCGCCCGGCTTGAATTTTTTGCTCGCAACTTATAAGCGGCACCGAGTTTGGGTATACGATCGACCCCCAGAGGACGACTTGAAACATGCGAATTGACGCTTTGTTCTGCGCGGCGGCGCTTTCCGTGTTCGCCTCCCAAGCCGCCTTTGCCTTCGACGCCGCCACCGACGAGTTGAACGGAGCTGCCACGGTCAAGCCGCATGCCGTCGCAGGGGGGAAGACGCCGGCGCCCGTTCGGCAAGGTCGATCGAATGCTCGCAGAAGGCTGACGCCCAGAACCTGCACGGCAAACCGCGCAAGCACTTCATGCGCGACTGCAAACACGGGGCCTGACGTTTCCGCTGTCTCGATTTCCTGGGGATGGCTTTGAGCGAAACCGACGAGCGCCTCGAGCTCTTTTCGACGCCGCGCGATTGGTTGCGCTACGCCATCGGGCGATTCCGGGCGGCCGGTCTCGCCTTTGGCCATGGCGTGACGACCGCGCTCGACGAAGCCGCCTTCATGATCCTTGAAGGCCTGAACCTTCCGGTCGACGCGCTTGATTCGTTTCTCGACGTGAAGCTTCTTCGGCGCGAGCGCGAGCGCCTCGACGCGTTGATCGAGACGCGGGTCACCGGGCGCAAGCCGGCCGCCTACCTTCTCAATCGCGCCTACATTCAGGGAGTGCCGTTCTACGTGGACGAGCGGGTCATCGTGCCGAGGAGCTTCATCGGCGAGTTGCTGATGACGGCCTTCGCGGAAACAAACGAACTCACCGGCGACCCGGAGAAAGTTTCGCAGGTTCTCGATCTCTGCGCCGGCGGCGGTTCACTGGCCATTCTCGCCGCGCTCGTTTTTCCCAACGCCGCGGTCGATGCGGCGGATCTCTCGCCCGACGCGCTCGCGGTGGCGCGCCGGAACCTTGAGGAGCATTCCTTGTCCGACCGGATAAGGCTGAAACAGGGCGACCTTTTCGCGCCGCTCGGGGACGAGCGCTACGATCTCATTTTAACCAACCCCCCGTATGTCGACGCCGAGGCGCTTGCGGCGTTTCCACCGGAATTTGCCGCCGAGCCCCGCATGGCGCATGCAGGCGGTTGGGACGGGCTCGACATCGTCCGAAGGATCCTGGGCGAGGCGCCGGACCATCTGACGCCGGACGGCAGGCTGATCTGCGAGATCGGCCGCGGCCGGGACCGACTCGTCAGGGACTATCCCCGACTGCCTTTCGTCTGGCTCGACACCGAGGAGAGTTCCGGCGAAGTGTTCCTGCTGCGGGCGGGGGACTTTTCACCGCCGAGGCGCCGGCGGCGCCGGGCGTCGTAGGCGACGAGCGTCTCTCGCCGTTTTGCCGCCAACTTAGCGGCGGTCGCCAATCATTACAAAGGCTTGCGACCCGGGTTAGCGTCGGCCCGAAAAACCGCCGCCGGGCCAATAATTATACCATTTTACATAAGTATATTATGCGCTATTCCGCCGCCGCGCGCATCGAGGCGCGGATGTCGGCCCGCAGGTCGTCGAGCGGCGCGAGGCGCCCGGCCCGCTCGAGGTGCCAGAACGTCCAGCCGTTGCACGCCGGCAGTCCCTGCACCAGCGCGCCGATCTTGTGGATCGAGCCGACGGCCGGACCGGCCGCCAGGGTTCCGTCCGCCCGCACCAGAGCGGCATGGCGCCGGTCGAGGCCGAACACCTGTTCCCCCGGCCTGACCAGTCCCGCCTCGACGACGGCGGCGAAAGCGACCCGCGGCTCGCTGCGCCTCGTCGGCGCGATCGAAACCGTGTCGGAGGGAAGCGGCTCGACGGCCTTGATTTGTTCAAGCGCCGCAGAGGCGTAGGCCGGGTCGCGCTCGATGCCGATGAACGAGCGGCGCAGCTTTCGCGCGACCGCGCCCGTGGTGCCGGATCCCAGGAACGGATCGAGCACCAGGTCGCCGGCGTTGGAGGCCGCCATCAGCACCCGCGCCAGCAGCGCCTCCGGCTTCTGCGTCGGGTGGGTCTTGCGGCCCCTGTCGTCCTTCAGCCGTTCGGCTCCCGTGCAGATCGGCAGAAACCAGTCGGAGCGCGCCTGACAATCCTCGTTGCCCGCCTTCAACGTCTCATAGTTGAAGGTATAGGCCTTGGCCTCCGATCCGCGCGCCGCCCAGATCATGGTCTCATGGGCGTTGGTGAAGCGGCGGCCGCGGAAATTCGGCATCGGGTTGGCTTTGCGCCAGATGATGTCGTTCAGGATCCAGAAGCCGAGGTCCTGCAGGATCGCGCCGACGCGGAAGATGTTGTGATAGGAGCCGATCACGACGATCGTGGCGTTCGGCTTCATCACCCGGCGCGCGGCGCCCAGCCAGGCCCGGGTGAAGGCGTCATATTCGGCGAAATTGGCGAATTTGTCCCAGTCATCGTCGACGGCGTCGACCAGGCTCTGGTCGGGACGCGACAAGGCTCCTTCGAGCTGGAGGTTGTAGGGCGGATCGGCAAAGACGAGGTCGACCGAAGCCGCCGGCATCCTGTTCATCTCGGCGACGCAGTCGCCGACCAGGACGGCGTCGCCCCGGGCAGGGACGGTTGCGGCCGGGCGTTTCGTTTCGCCGGCGCCAGTACGCGAAACCTGAATCTGGGCGGGGAGGCGCAACGCTCCGGCACGCAACATACGCATGAACGCAAACACTCGACGCTACGGCCGGACACTTTGATTCGGCGCGTCGTTTATCGGCGTTTGTAGTAAAGGTCTGGTTATCCGGCAGGGGCTGACGCTGTGTCGTTTTCGTACGGGAAGAGCATCGCCGGGCGTTTCTCTTCTTTAAACGCTTTCGCAACTTTTGGCGGCCCGGCAATCTCAGATCAAATCCTCCGCCAGCCGGAACGAGCGCCGATCGTTAGGGGCAGAGGCCGGCGGCCGCGAGCGCCCGCCGGTGGAACGCCGTCGCATAGCCGACATGGTCGGCAAAACCATATCGGGGAGATTCGCGGGCCAGATTGCGCATCAGCGCATCGCGCGTCGTCTTGGCGACGATCGAGGCGGCGGCGATCGACAGCGAGAGAGCGTCGCCGCGGATGATCGCGCGCGCCGGGCAGCCGAGCCCATCGGGAATGTCGCGGCCGTCGAACAGCGCCAGATGCGGCCTGAGGCTGAGCGCGCGCACGGCCTGCGCCATGGCGCGCAAGACGGCGCCCCTGATGTTGTAGAGGTCGATCTCCTCGGCGCTCGTGAACACGATCGAGACGCTGATCGCCTTGGCGAAAATGGCCGGCCGTAGCGCGTCGCGTTTCGCTTCGCACAGCGCATTCGAATCGTCGAGCCCTTCCGGCAGGTCTTCGGGATCGAGGATGACGGCCGCCACGCCGACCGGGCCGGCGAGCGGCCCGCGACCGACCTCGTCGACGCCGGCGACCCAACGCAAACCCTGCGCCATGGCTTCGCGTTCGAAGTCGAAGTGCGGCCCGCTCATCGGGGAAGCGCCGGCGCGTGCCTTGCGAGATCGAAAGCCTGCGGTTCGCGCGGCAGCGCGACGAATCGCCAGACGCCATGATTCAAGGCTGCCCCCCTGGCGGTCCTCGCCTTGGCGACCCCGGCCATTGCGGCCAGCCATGTAGGTCGGATTCGAGGACCTTCACACGATGGCTGTCGCACGACAGGACCCGCGTCACTGCGCCAAGCGTTCCGCAATTTCCCTCTGGCCCCTTCCCGCCGTGATTGCCCCCCTCGTGGCAACCGCTTTCCGGCGTGCGAACCACCCCACGACGTGGGTCCTTGACGCCGGTTGCGCTGACGCCGAGGCTGGAGCCCGGATGTCTCAAGACGCGGAGGAAAAACCATGAGCAAAATTCTCGTTATCGGCGCAAAAGGGCTTCTCGGGTCGCATGTCGTCAGCGCGCTCGGAAAAGACCAATGCATCCCGGCCTCGCGCAGTTCGAGCGAGCGGGTCGACATCTAGTTCATCATTTTAATTCATTCATATCAGGCTGCCTGGTCGAGCTTATAGGACCAAGAGTGGACGGCGGGGTGTCGATTGAAGTGATCCATGGCGGCCATGATGCGGTCCTTGAGTTCCTGTTTGGATGCGACGCGGATGTGGCGCAGCACCGAGCGGGCGAGCTTGGAGAAGAAACCCTCGACGAGATTGAGCCAGGAGCCATGCTTGGGGGTGAAGACAAAGGTGAAGCGGCCTTCCGGTTGGGCGGCGAGCCAAGCCTTGGTCTCCTTGGAGATGTGCGCCGAATGATTGTCGAGGATCAGCTTGATCGCCGTATGGCTCGGATAGGCGGCGTCGAGGGCTGGAGGAATTCAATGAATTCGCGGCTGCGGTGGCGGTCCTTGACGAGAGCGTGGACCTGGCCGGTGAGCAGATCCATGCCGGCCAGCAAGCTGACCGTGCCGTGGCGCTTGTACTCGTAGTCGCGCCCGAAGGTCGCATGTCTGCCGGGCTCGGGCGGCAGGTCCGGGGCCGTCGTGGCGATTGCCTGAATGCCGGGCTTTTCATCGTAGGAGACAATCGCCACCGCATCGCTCGGCTTTTGCTTCGCGGCGGCCGCGCTCTCCCGAATAAGCTTCACCTCGCCATAGACGCACAGAACCTCCGCCATCTTCTGCTTGAACTCCGGATCGCGGCGTTCCAGGTAATAGCGGACCTTGTGCGGCTTGATCTCCTGCTCGTTGAGGATATTGCACACCGTCCCCTGAGCCAACTTGGCAAGGCAAGCGTGGCCCTCCGCCGGCCCATGCTCACGCGCATGGCAGGCGAGAAGCCGCGTTGTCCACAATTCGTGGGGATAGCCGAGGTCCTTGGCCTTGCGGCAGGCGAGGTCGACAACCCATGCCTTGGCCTCGGCGGTGATCGTCGCCTCCCTGCCGGGCCGCGGTCGATCGTCGAGCGCCGCCATCGGGCCATAGACCAACGCCCGCTCGACACAGCGCTGGACGGTCTGATGGTGCGCGCCCAAGGCTCGCCCCACCGCAAAAAACGATCCGTCTTCCCGGTAGGCCAGCAGCATCCGCGCTCGATCAACCCGGCTCGCCAATTCCGTTCGCGAGCGGGCAATCGCGCCCAACGCCGCCACATCCTCCTCGCCAATCGCCAATTCAATCGCCCGCCGTCGACCCGCCATCACCTCACACCTCGCTTCCAAATCAAAGCAGCAAGGCTACAAACCACGTCAGGAAAAATAAATCCCGCGCGCATATGATTCGTTTCAACGATTCGATGAACTAGGATCCCAAGTCGCTCGCCGCTTTGTTCGACCGCGTCGATGTTCTGGACGGAATCGTATGCACGGGCGGAGCCGCGCGGTTCCAGCCATGGGATCAGACAACCGACGAGGACTGGGCCTTCTGCTTGGCCAACAAGTTGATGGGTCAGGTCAATGTCGTGCGCTTCGGGGCATCGAAAGTCCGCGTTGGCGGCGCGATCACCCTGACGACCGGGGTGCTTGCGCAGCATCCAATGCCCGGCGGGGCGATGGTGACGACGGTCAACGCGGCGGTGGAAGCCTTCGTGCGCGCTGCCGCCGTCGAACCCCTAAAGCGTTCGGATCAACGCAGTGTCGCCGGGCTGGGTGACGGAGACCCTTCAGGCGATGGGACGCGATCCGGCGCCCGGCATCCCTGCCTCGGAGGTCGCACAAGTGTTTCTGCGCCAGTTGCGCGAGGGACCGTCGGGTTCGATTGCGCTTGCTGCACGGAGCTGAATACCGGGCGGACCGCTGTCTGGATGCTGGCGTCCCCGCAACGGCGAGAGACCGGTCTTCAGCAAAGCTGGAGGCCGCCAAGATGACCCCCGATGACCGATGTCCCCTGCGCCCGGCGCGTCTAGTCCCACCTTTCTTGACATAATTAGTAGACTAATCTACCCGCCCTCTTCCCGTGACCGTTCCCGCCATCATGAATCCGCCCGTTCCCGTTGAGGTCCAGCCCACAATCGACTGGAACCCAAGTCTGTACATGAAATTCGCGGACGAGCGAATGCTCGCAGCGCGTGACCTTCTGACGCGCGTTCCGCTGGCCTCGGCGCGGCTCGTTTACGATCTGGGCTGTGGACCCGGCAACAGCGCCGAACTCTTGGCGCGACGCTTCCCGGACGCGGACATTGTCGGCCTCGACACGTCCGAGGCTATGTTGGACCACGCGCGGACGCGCGCGCCGCGCGCACGGTTCGAAAAGCAGGATATCGTTGACTGGGCGCCCACGGAGCCGCCGAATCTAATCTTCGCCAACGCCGCATTGGACTTCCTCTCGGACCACCATGCGCTCTTCCCCCGCCTTGCTGCGACGCTCGCGCCTGGCGGTGTTTTCGCCGCGCAGATGCCCTCGACGGCGCGCGAATCCTCGCACGCGCTCATGCGGATGGTCGCGGCGGAGGGGCCTTGGGCGTCGCGGCTGGTGCCGGTCGCCAAAACGCAGCCCGTGATCGCCGAGTTCGAGGACTATTACACATGGCTGCGGCCGGTCGCTTCCCGGATCGACATGTGGATGACGACCTACGTCCTTACCTTCGACGGACCGGAAGAGATCGCCGACTGGTTCGCGGGTTCCGCGCTCCATCCCTTCTTGGAGCTTCTCTCCGACGACGAGCGTTGCGCGTTTCTCGGCCGCTACAGTGAGGGACTGCGCGACGCCTATCCGGCGCAGCCCGACGGCAAAGTTCTGCTGGCCTATCCGCGCCTGTTCATTGTCGCCGTTCGAGGCTGAGGTTCCGGCGTCCTTCGCGGCGGGTCGCTTTACCATTGCGGCGCGGGGGCGCAGTCACGCAGACAGCGATCGCGGGCGCGCTGTGTTCATCAACTGCTCGGCGCCGGCGAAACTCTCGATACCGGCGTCCGACCCGAGCCCGGTCGCCACCAGCGCCCCGGCGGCAGTGGCGAAGCGCGCCGACTTCTCAACATCCCAGCCGCGGTGCAACCCGGCGATCAGGCCAGCCGTGAAGGCGTCGCCGCAGCCTGTCGTGTCCTTCACATCGATTTCGAGAGCCGGCAGGCGGAACATCGCGTCTGGCGTAGCCACCAAGCAGCCATCGCCGCCCATCGTCAGGATGCAGGTCCTGGCGCCGAGGTCGCGGAAAAAACGGGCGGACTCCTCGGCTTTCGCCAGACCGCTCATCGCCGTCGCGTCCTCGATGCTGGGTACGAAATAGTCCACATAGGGCAGGGACGGGCGCAGGACGTCCACCGTCTCCGGCGTCGCCGAAAGCAGGTCGAACGTGGTCGTGCATCCGGCCGCTTTGGCCGCCTTCAAGAGAGCGGAGGTCGGCGCACCGTCGAACTTCGCCAACAGCGGCATGCCGCCGACATGCACGAAAGCGGCGTCGAGCACTGTGGGAAAGTCGGCCGCGTCGAGGGTGAACGCATCGGACGCGCCACGGCGGTGCAGCGCAGGGCGCTCGCCGTTCGGCCGTACGTTGAGGATGGTCGCCGATGTCGGCGTTGCGGCATGGTGCTGCATGGCGGACACGTCGACGCCGAAGCGCGACAGCGTGCTCAGGACGAAATCCGCCATTTCGTCATCGCCGACCGCCCCGACGGCGCGCGCGCGAGGCCGAGCTTGGCGCAATCGATTACTGTGCCGCCCGCGGTGCCGGCTACGGTCAGACGGATCTCGTCGATGAAGCGCACCTCGCCGCCGGGCGGGATGGCGTCGACGGGACGGCCGAGGATATCGAGAATATAGAGCCCGACAACGCTGACATCGAATTTCATGACTGTTCACCTACGGGTCGCAGTGCATCCGCAACCGGACGTGCGGCTTGGTCGTCCGTCGGAACCACACAGCTTCGACGGTGGACTTGACGAAGAAGTTATCCTGTCCGCGGCGCCACGGGCAGATACTGTCCATCGATCGCGTTCATTGGCCAGAGCCGCCAGATGTCGTGTGCATCTCAACGCGACGCCTCGGCCGACCGCCGCCCATTTTTTAGAGACCGCCCGAGGCTCAGACAACGATGGAGTCCAGCTGCGCCTAGGTAATCCCCGCAGCCGACCACGGACCGCCGGCTTTCCGTTTGAGAAGCCGCCAATTTTCCGCCTGCCCGCCATTCTTTTCTCCATTGCGTATCTTCGCTAATGGAGGAACTATTTCATTTATGATAGAGCGACTCGGTCTTGTCAACATGCTTGTGCGCCGGAGGCGCCGGTGCGGACGGGTTTTTACCAATGCGGCAGCGTGTTGTCGATCGCGGAACCAACGGTTATCGGGAAGGCGAAACCGGCTCGCCGGTTGGCCGGGATTGCAGTGAGTCGGACTTGTGGGCCTGAAATTCCACCTCGACTGTCGCGGCGTGAGTAAGGACCGATTGACCGAACAAGGAAACCATCGTTTGCGTATTGAGCCGTTTCTCAATCGATTTGCGGCGATCAGCGGCTGAGGAGAATCAGTTTATGGCCAATACAGAAAGCGCTTCTGATGCCCCTGCATTGGATCGTGGACTGACTATACTGGAGTACGTCATGGCGGCCGACCACCCGGTCGGGATGAAGGAAATATCCAAGGCCATGTCGATCCCTCCAGCCTCGGCGTTCCGCTTGGTCAAGACGCTCGTGCAGCGAGAATATCTGGAGGAGATCAACATTTCTCAGCAATCCTATCTGCCTGGCAATAAACTGTTCAAAATGGTTCAGTTCTATCAACTGAACCATTCGCTTCATTCGGTGGCGCGCACGGCGTTACGGGATTTGGCGGAGCGGACGGGGCAAACGGCCCAGCTCGCCGTCCTGTCGGGCACGTCGGTGATGTACATCGAGCAGGCGATCCCCAAGGAGCCGGTGTCGATCGTGGCGCCGTTGCATAGTTTCATTCCGATTAACGTGAGCGCCGCCGGAAAGATGCTTTGCTCCAATCTGAGTGACGACGAACTGAAGGCCTTCATTATGCCGGATAACCTTCAGAAGAAGGCGAAGAACACAATTTCTGATCCTGATGCTCTTTTGAAGGAAATCCGTCGGTCGCGGAAACAGGGATACGCGACCGACATCGAGGAATTCGCCCGCGGAATTGGTTGCGTGGCCGGCGCCATCTGGGACAGCCACAATCATTGCGTCGGCGCACTGGGCGTCACCGGACACATCGACCAGTATCAGAACAAGGCGGCGCTCGATCATATCGTCCGTTCGGTGCTGGAACTGGCCGAAGACGTGTCGCGTCTCATGGGCTATGCCGGCTCCTATCCCCGTCCCTGAAGATCCGTTTTGTCGCTCTGATTTGTTCGCCACGGCGGCGGAATCTCGTCACGACTTGCATGCAGTGCGGCAAAATGCCGCCGAGACGGTGCGTTGGGATGATCGGGCTTGCGATTTTGCTGCGATCCGGTTCGGATATCGGGCGACCGTCGAAGACTGACCGCCGCCCGTCAGACGAGGAAATCCCGAGCGAGACGTCTCGCTCTTTGAGGAGGGATGTCACGCCGAGGTCCCCGATTGAACCGGAAGTTTCCTCATGGGCGTTGCGCAGTGACGCGATGAAGGTTGCACCAACAGGTTTCCCTGACTGTTTGTCCGAAGGACGGATTCGCGGACCTCATGTCTGCCTGCTCGCTCGTCACCCCGCACTGTCGAAAGCGACTGGAGTTGACAATCGGCCTGAGAAGCCATAGTTTCACATATGAAATTGCAAGCTCACATATGGAGTGAGGACCGGGCTGCGCACCAGCCCCGAGCGACAGGACAGGGGGGCCCGTTTTGTTTGGCGACGCCCTCGGTCGGCCCCCGGCGCAATCCTCATCGGCGCCTGGGCTCTGGCCTCCATCCTGGGAGGGCGTCGAGGGAGCGATCATTCCCGCCGTCGCGCTGAACCCCCGATGAGAGGTCACAGGTGAATGGAGTCATGGCCGATCGGCGCGCCGGACCGATCACGGCCTCAACGACAACCGGCCATGGAGGAAGAATCATGTTTTCCCGACGTCTTGGTATCACTCTCGCGGCTCTGGCGGCGCCGCTCCTGCTGGGCGCGGCGCCCGCAATGGCGTCCAAGGACAAGCCGGTGATCGGTGTTGTCGTGCCGACGCTGAGCGCGCAATTCTGGAATAACTACGTCGACTTCATGAAGAAAGGCGCCGCCGATCTTGGCGTCGAGCTCATCGTGCTGAACGCCGACAACAAGCCGGATCAAATGGTGAAGTCGCTCGAGGACCTCGTCGCCCGTCGGGCCGACGGCATCGTCTTCACGCCCTACTGGGCGACCGCGGCGCGCGGGCTGACTCTCGCGAAGGACGCCGACATCCCGGTGATCCTCACCGACGTCTACGCGGACTTCCCGCCCCAGTCGTCGCGCTTCCCGAACTACCTGGCCTTCGTCGGTCCGAGCGACGAGGATGCGGGCAAGCAGATGGCCGAGGCGCTGTTTGCCGCCATGACGCCGGACGCCAGCGGCAAGAAGGTGATCGGCGTGGTCAACGGCACCGCGGGCACGTCGGTGGCGATCGACCGTCGCAAGGGCCTCCAGGACGCGCTGAAGGAGCATCCGGAAGTCGTGGTGGCTGGAGAGGTCGATGGCAACTTCGTCCGCGACACATCGCAGACGGTGTTCGAATCTCTCTATCAGGGGCATCCCGACATCAAGGGCGTCTGGGCGGCCAACGGCGGCACGGCGACAGGCGTGATGACCGCGCTGAAGACGGCGGGAAAAAAGCCGGGCAAAGACGTGGTCGTCGTCGCCATGGACTTGAACCAGGAGAACGTGCAAGCGGTGAAGAACGGCGATCTGCTGTTCGACATCGGCGGGCATTGGCTGCAGGGAGGCTTCGCGGAGGTGTTGCTCTTCGACGCCATCAAGGGCAAGCCCGTCCCGAAGGATCAGGACAACGTCAAGCTGAAGCTGCTGCCCCTTACCCAGGACAAGGTCGCGCAGTTCGAGGCGGATTTCCCCGGCGGCGTGCCTCCCTATGATTTCAAGGCGCATTCCCGCTTCTATACGCCAGCCGCGCTGCCTGCCTCGTTCGAGCTGAAGTATAGCAAGTAGGACCTGCTCCTGCGCCCGCGGCCAAGCTGCGGGCGCAGAGCCGCACGGTTCCTCAGGCTTCGCCGTGGAGATAGTCGCATCGAACATTTCGCGCGCCTTCGGCAGCACGAAGGCGCTGGTGGACGTGTCCATCACACTCCGCGGAGGCGAAATTCACGCGCTGGTCGGCGAGAACGGCGCCGGCAAATCGACCTTGCTCAAGATTCTCGGCGGCGTGGAACGGCTGGACGCCGGCGCCATCACGATCGACGGCGAGCCCTACAGGCCGCAGTCGCTCAGCGAGGCGGTGGCGCGCGGCGTCGGCCTCGTCTTCCAGGAACTCACAATCAACCCGTCGCTGACAGTGGCGGAGAACATTTTTGCGGGACAACTCCGACGCTTCCGCCGAGGCGGCCTGTTGACCGGGACGATGCTCGCGCGCGAGGCGCAGGACCTTCTCGACAGTTTCGATGCGAACATCTCCGTGCGGCAAACGTTGTCCTCCCTCGATCTCGGACAATGGAAATGCATCGAGATCGCCCGCGCTTTGTCCACCCGTCCACAGGCCATCTTCTTCGACGAATTGACCGCATTTCTCAATCATCGAGAGGTCGATATGGTGCTGAAGGCGATGCGGGCGCTGAAGGCGCAGGGTCTGGCTGTCGCCTTCGTGTCGCACCACCTCGCCGAAGTGGGCGTGGTCGCGGACCGTCTCACGATCCTCAAGGATGGCCACAAGGTCGGCGACTTCGACTCCGACGAACTGGATCGCGAACAAATTCAGAGCCGAATGGTCGGCCGCGACATGTCCAAGGGCATCTACCCTCCGCGCGTCCAAATTGTGGACGGCCCTCCGGCTCTCACCCTCACCAATGTCAGCGCGGGAAGTCGCCTGGCGCCTCTGTCAGTCACGGTGCGCCAGGGCGAGGTCGTGGGCGTCGCCGGTCTCAAAGGAGCCGGCGGCGAGCGGCTGCTTGAGACGGTTGCGGGGGTCGAACGGCCGAGTGGCGGCGAGATCAGCATCGGCTCCGAGCTTGGCGCCGTCCGCTCGCCGTCCGACGCCTGGGCCAAGGGTGTCGCCTATCTGCCCGCCGACCGCTCCGCGGAGGGGCTTATCGTCAGCGCGAGCGTCCTCGACAACCTCGTGATGGCGCGCCCGCCGCGCCGTGGCCTTTGGTTCGACCGGCGCCGCGCCCGCGAGCAGGCGATGGAGTTGATCGACCGGCTCCATATCAGGACGTCGTCGGTCTATGCGCCTGCGAACACACTCAGCGGCGGCAATCTTCAGAAACTGTTGCTGGGCAAATGTCTAGCCGCCAATCCACGTATTCTGCTACTCAACAATCCGACGCGCGGCGTCGACGTAGGGGCGCGGCTGGAAATTTATCGCTCGCTACGCGAATCCGCCGGGAAGGGACTTGCTATAGTCCTCGTCAGCGAAGACCTTAACGAACTCATCGGCCTGAGCGACCGCATTCTGGTGATGCGAGCGGGGGTTGTCACCGCCCGGATCGATGACCCGTCCGCAGCGTCTGAAGACGCTCTGATACGGCACATGACATGAGGTCCCTGCGATGACGCCTGCGGAAGTTCACGTTCCCCCTTCGGATGAGGCGGGCCGGCGCTTCACTCGCGAAGACGCGAGGCGGCTCTTTCCGATCCTGCTGCTCGTGGTTCTGGCGGCGGCCTTCTCATTCACCTCGTCGAGGTTCCTTCAATTCAATAATCTGATGATCGTCGCCCAGCAGGCGGTGGTGCTGTTGGTCGCCGCTCTGGGCATGACCTTCGTGATCATCGCGGGCTCGATCGACTTGTCGGTGGGAGCCATCGTCGCCCTCTCCGCGCTCGTGGCCGCTCAAACATCGGGAAGCCTCGGCGTCCTTGCAATCGTTCCGGCTTGCGTCATGGGCCTGCTGGCTGGCCTGGTGAACGGAGCCATTGTCGCCAAGGGCAAGGTGCCATCCTTCATCGTCACCTTGGGAACGATGGTGGTCTATCGCGGCATTGTTCTCTATTTCACACGCGGCGCCCCGGTCTCGATCGAGAACGAGGCCTTCCTCGACGTCTATTCCGGCCGAAGCTACTCCATCCCTCATTCCGCTTTGATCGCTATCGCCCTCATCGCGATTGCGGCTGTCGCGCTGAACCTGACCGTATTCGGTCGCGAGGTCCGCGCCATTGGCGGCGGCGAGCGCATCGCCTTTCTCACCGGCATCAAGGTCGAGCGGGTGAAAATTGTCGTCTTCGGTCTTGTCGGGCTTCTTTGCGGCATGGCCGGTCTGTTGCAGGCCGCACGCTCCATGGCCGCCACGGCCCAGCTCGGCGAAGGCCTCGAGCTCGATGCGATCGCGGCGGTGGTGGTCGGGGGCACGCCGCTCACGGGCGGCGTCGGCAGCATTCAGGGAACGATTCTCGGCGCCCTCATCATCACCATCCTTTCCAACGGCATGAACATCATCGGCCTCGACCCGTATTTCCAGAACATCGTGAAGGGCTTGGTGTTAATTCTGTCCGTGTTCGTCACGATCGACCGCAAGAAAATCGGTATAATTAAGTAAAAAATGGACCGGCGAAGCCGGCGTCTGCGCCGCTCATCGCGCCGGCCCCAGCGGACCCGGCGCAAGCTGCGAGACATCGATGGCCTGGACGTCGCGCAGGAGCGCGACGAAACGCTCGACGCCGTGATCGATCGCCGCCTCGTCCTTGGAGGAACTCGCCGTTATGACCTTGCTCACGGCGCCTTCCAGGGGTCGCACGTGTGACCGCACAGACAGATTTGCTACGTCATACTTCTCCCCCAGGACCACGCTCGCCCGGCTGCGGACGCCGATAGTGCCGCAAGAACATTCGGACTGTCTCATCGACGATTTCCTCAGCCGGCACAGGAAGGCTTTCACGACCGATCATCCAGGGCCACAGGGAGAACTCGTTGAGCGCTCCCATGAACTGGTGAGCCGCGAGTAATGAGTTTCGGCAGTTCAGGACGCCCATGGCGGTCAGATGAGCGAGGTATCGAGCAAGGCGATCATTTAAAGGGTCCATGACCGCCGCCAGTTCTCCGGCGATCCATGGAAATTGCCGGGAGTCACCCACGACCATGCGGAGGAACCCGAGGTATTCCGGGTTCTTGTGGAGATCGAGAATCATGCGGGCGACCAGGCGAAGCACATCTTCGACATTGCCCTGGGTTTCGATGCCCGGCGGAAACGCGTTTTCGAGGTCGCGTGACACCCTCAGGAGCATCTCCCGGAAGATTTCCTCCTTGCTTGCGAACTGGTTGTAGAGGGTCCGCCTGGCCACGCCGGCGGTCTCGGCCAGCTCGTCCATGCTCACGGCGCCGAAGCCGCGCTCCAGAAACAGCCTAGCGGCGGCCTCGACGATAGCGTCTCTCGACCCTCCGCGGGCGACCTTTGTCAGGACTCCGTTCGAATTCTTGTGCAGCTCCATCTCAAAATTCCTTTTGCACCTATTAGTGCATCGTAGTATCCTGCACGATGTAATGCAATACGGCCGCGCAGGCAACCTCGCTCCCGCCGACCCGCTCTTGCAGGCAAACCGTCACCTCTCGCCCACGGAGGGCCCGACTATGCTCAAGTCTCGAATCCTAGCAGCGGTCTTGATGGCCGCAACTGTCGCAGGCTGCGACAAAGCGTCTCCGCCTGTTTCAGAGGCGCGTCCCGTTCGGACGGTCACCGTCGAGCGTGGCGTGGAAGGCGAGGTCGTCTCGCTCACCGGTCAGGTTCGCGCGAAAGACGAGGTCAGTCTCGCTTTTCGCCTCGACGGACGGATGATCGAGCGGCTGGTCCATGTGGGCGACGTGCTGAAGGCAGGCCAGGTCGTCGCCCGGCTCGATCCTCAGATCCAAGACAATGCGGCGCGATCGGCGGAAGCCAATCTCGCGGCGCTCGAAGCGGCGCTGACGCAGGCGCGCCTCACCTTCTCGCGGCAGCAGCAACTCCTGAAGGACGGCTGGACCCCTCGCGCCAATTTCGACGAGGCCCAGCAGAAGCTCCTGACCGCAGAGGCGCAGGTCGACTCTGCACGGGCGCAGCTGCGGACCGCGCGAGAACAGCAGAGCTATTCGACATTGTCAGCGGACGCCTCGAGCGCCGTGACCGCGGTCGGCGCGGAGCCGGGCGAAGTGGTCCACGCGGGGCAGATGGTCGTGCAACTCGCGCGTGAGGGCGGACGCGACGCCGTCTTCGACGTTCCGGAGCAGCTCATCCAATCCGGTCCGCGCGACCCGGAGGTCGAGATCGCCCTTAGCAGCGATCCGCAGGTGAAGGCGACCGGCCGGCTGCGGGAGATTGCGCCGCAAGCCGACGCCGCGACCCGCACGTTTAAGGTCAAGGTCGGCATATCGGATCCGCCGGAGGCCATGCGGCTCGGCGCCACGGTCACCGGCCGCATCCGGCTGTCGGCGCCGCCCGGCGTCGAGGTCCCTGCTAGCGCGCTCACCGAGACGGATGGGCGCCCTGCGGTGTGGGTGGTCGATCCGCAGAGCCACACCGTGTCCATGCGCAAAGTGGAGATCCTGCGTTACGATCCGGCCTCTGTCGCGATCTCCCGGGGCCTGGAGACAGGCCAGATCGTGGTCACCGCCGGCGTGCAGACGCTGCGCCCCGGCCAGATGGTCCGTCTCCTGGGAGCAGCCTCATGAACCGCTTCAACCTCACCGAATGGGCGATCCGGCATCGTTCGCTCGTGATCTATTTTATGCTCGTCATCGTGGTCGCGGGAATCGGATCGTACCTGCGTCTCGGGCGCAGCGAGGATCCGGACTTCACAGTCAAGACCATGGTCGTGCAGGTCGGGTGGCCCGGGGCCACGGTTAGCGACACGCTTCAGCAGATCACGGACCGCCTCGAGCGCAAGCTCGAGGAGACGCCGAACCTGGATTACCTGAAGAGCTACACGACCCCCGGCCAGGCCACGGTCTTCGTCAATCTGAAGGATTCGACGCCTGCAGCTCAGGTGCCGGACATCTGGTATCAGGTGCGCAAGAAGGTCGGCGACATCCGCAGCGCCCTGCCGCAAGGCGTCGTCGGGCCCGGCTTCAACGACGAGTTCGGCGACACTTACGGCATCGTCTACGGCTTCACCGCCGACGGGTTCACCCATCGGGAGCTGAGGGACACTGTGGACGACGTCCGAAAGCAGCTCCTCGAGCTGCCGGACATCTCGAAAATCGACGTCCTCGGGGCCCAGGACGAGCGCGTCTATGTGGAGTTCTCGACCGAGCAGCTCGCTGGCCTCGGGATCGACCGCGCCGCGCTGATCGCCGCCCTCAACGCCCAGAACGCCGTAACGCCACAGGGCGTGGTGCAGACCAGCGACGAAAAAATACTCGTCCGCGTCTCAGGGGCGTTCCGGTCGGAGAAGGACATCCTGGCCGTCAACTTCGCCGCGAACGGCCGGATGATCCGTCTCGGCGACATCGCGCGCGTCACGCGCGGCCCTGCGGACCCGGCGCAACCGATGTTCCGCGTCAACGGAAAGCAAGGCATCGGGCTCGCCATCGCCATGCGGAAGGGCGGTGATGTCCTCGCGCTCGGGCGTAACGTCGAGCACGCCATGACCGAGGTCAAGGCGAACCTGCCCGTCGGCATCGAGCCGACGCTCGTCGCCGACCAGCCCGCCACCGTGGAGCACGCAGTCGCCGACTTCATGGAGGCGCTGTGGGAAGCCATCGCCATCGTCCTGGGCGTCAGCCTCATCGCCCTCGGGCTGCGCGCCGGCGCTGTCGTGGCGCTCTCGATCCCGCTCGTTCTCGCCGTCGTGTTCGTGACCATGTCGGCGTTCGGAATCGACCTCCAGAGAATTTCTCTCGGCGCCCTTATCATCGCCCTCGGTCTCCTAGTCGACGACGCCATGATCACCATCGAGTCGATGGTCACGCGGCTCGAACGGGGCGACGAGAAGGAGCAGGCCGCCACTTTCGCCTATGGCTCGACCGCCTTTCCGAGGCTCGCTGGCACGCTGGTTACGATCGCGGCGTTCGTCCCCATCGGTTTCGCGCACAGCGCCGCGGGCGAATACACTTTCTCGATTTTCGCCGTCGTCGCCATCGCGCTGATCGCGTCGTGGTGCGTCGCGGCCCTGTTCACGCCCATGCTCGGCGTCTGGGTGCTCAAGAAGCCCAAGATGGCGCATGCCGAGGAGATCGGCCCGATCATGCGCGCCTTCCGCTCGTTCCTCGCGCTCGCGATGCGAGCCCGCTGGGTCACCATCGCCGCGACGCTCGCCCTGTTCGCGGCGGCGCTCTTTGGAATGCGCGTTGTTCCGCAGCAATTCTTTCCAGCGTCTGACCGACCCGAGCTCCTGGTGGACCTGCAGCTGCCCGAGAACGCGTCCATATACGCGACAAGGGAGGCCTCGGCACGCCTGGACAAGCTCTTGAAGGACGATCAGGACGTCGATCATTCGAGCACATATGTCGGACAGGGCGCCGTCCGGTTTTACTTGCCCTTGAACGTGCAGCTCCCGAACGACTATTTCGCGCAGGTCGTAGTCGTCACTAAAGGACTCGAGCAGCGCGAACGCGTGAAATCAAAGCTCGAGCGAGCGCTTGCGGCTGATTTCCCGAACGCTGTCGGTCGGGTCTACCCTCTGGAGCTCGGGCCGCCGGTCGGATGGCCGCTCCAATACCGGGTGAGCGGGCGGGAGCCGGATGAGGTGCGCAAGATCGCCTCCCGGGTGGCTGAGCTTGTCGGCTCGGCCCCCGGCGCCGCGAACGTCAACTACAACTGGATGGAGCCTGGCCGAACAATCAGGATACGGGTCGACCAGGATCAGGCCCGACTTCTCGGCCTAAGCTCGCAGGAATTGGCTCTGGCCGTGAATGCGGTCGTCTCCGGCGTCACGGCCACCGAGATGCGCAGCGGGATCTGGCTGGACGACGTGCTCGTCCGGTCCTCTGCCGGGCAGCGCATGTCGCTGTCGGCAATCCGGACGCTTCAGGTCCCGCTGCCGAACGGGAAAACCGTTCCGCTGACCCAGATCGCCTCGGTCGAGTACGGCCAGGAATATCCCATCGTCTGGCGCAGGGACCGACTGCCCACCGTGACGGTGCAGGCCGACCTCGCGCCGGGCACGCAGGCCGCAACGGTCGTGCAGTCGCTCCAGCCGCAGATCGCGGCGTTGAACGCCAGACTGCCGAGCGGGTACCACGTCAGCGTCGGCGGAAGCGTGGAGGAGAGCGACAAGGCGCAGGCTTCGGTCATCGCCGTCCTGCCTTTGATGCTCGTCATCATGTTGACGGTGCTGATGGTCCAGCTTCAGAGCTTCAGCAGCATGATCCTCGTCATGAGCGTCGCTCCGATGGGTGTCATCGGCGTCGTCGCGGCGCTTCTCCTCGCGAACAAGCCCCTTGGTTTCGTGGCGATCCTCGGCGTACTTGCGCTCACCGGCATGATCGCCCGCAACTCGGTGATCCTCATAAACCAGATTGAGACGGACAAGGCGAAGGGACTCCATCCCTGGGATGCAGTCGTCGAGGCCACCAGTCACCGAGTCCGCCCGATCCTGCTCACCGCTTCTGCGGCGATCCTGGGCATGATCCCGATTGCGCCGACCATCTTCTGGGGTCCTATGGCCTACGCGATCATGGGAGGCCTGGCGGGCGCGACGGCTCTCACCCTCGTCTTCCTTCCGGCGCTCTATGTCGCCTGGTTCCGGATCAAGAGGCCTGATCCCGACGCCGATCCGAACACGGATCCCGGGCAATATGAGCCCCTCGGACACAGCGAGGCGATGAAACATGACCGCCAACTGGAGGACGCATGACCATCGATGCAGCCATCCTGAGCCCCGTTTCAGCACTGCTGGGGGCGCTCATCGGAGGCGGCGCCTCGCTATCCGCCGCCATCTACACCCAGCGCTACCAAAATCGCCTCCAGCGGATCGCGGGCGAGGTGACGAAGAGGGAGGCCGTGTACGCCGATTTCGTCATGAGCGCGTCGAATTTTCTGCTCGACGCCTTCATACACGACGAGTTCTCGCCGAACGGCGATGAGCAGCGCTTGATCGGGCTTGTCAACCGGATGAGGCTGTTCGCCCCAACGAATGTCGTGAGTGGAGCGGAGGCGGTGCTCCGAGCCATCGTCGAGATCGCGCTGAATCCGAGCATCGAGCTCCGGCAACTCGCGAAAGAAGCGTTGTCCAAGAGTCCCGTTCCCGATCCGCTTCTGGCGTTCAGCGAAATCTGCCGGGCCGACCTCGATAGCGTACGGAGAAGCGCGCTGTGAGGCTAGCGTGGCCCGAGACCGACGCGCATCGGGCGGGGGAGGAAGAATCCAACGACAGTTCGGACTGTTGCCGGCCGAGACGAAGACAGGAGGTCATTTTGCACGACAATGTTCAGCTCGCGGATCGACGACCGGCCGGCGCGCCGCATCATCGGCCTTGCGGCCGTCCGCCCTTCGAACGCATCGCCCTGCTGCTGCAAGGCGGCGGCGCGCTCGGCGCCTACCAGGGAGGCGTCTATGAGGGTCTGGCCGAGGCCGGCCTTCATCCCGACTGGACCGCCGGGATTTCGATCGGCGCCATCAACGCGGCCATTATTGCCGGCAATTCGCCTGAAGCCCGAGCTGAGAAGCTTCGGCAATTCTGGGAGCTTGTCACCACGCCCGATCCTCAATGGCGTTTCTCAAACACGTCCACAGGCAGGCTCACACCGAACGACGAGAGACGGGATATTGCGACGTTGCCGCCTCAATTCGAGCCGCTGGAATATCGCGACGATTTCCTGTCTCTGCTCATGGGCGACGCCGCTCGCATTCTGCACAACCAGTGGAGCGCGGGCCGAGCCCTGTCCCTGGGCGCGCCAGGTTTCTTCGCGCCGCGCCCGCTGACACCCTGGCTCTGGCCGCACGGCACGATCGAGGCGACAAGCTATTACGACACCCGACCGCTCAGAGCGACGTTGGAGCAACTCGTCGATTTCGACCGCATCAACAGCGGCGCCATGCGCTTCAGCGTCGGCGCGGTCAATGTCCGCACAGGCAACTTCGTCTATTTCGACTCCACGACTCAACGAATTCGCCCGGAGCATGTGATGGCGAGCGGCGCGCTGCCGCCGGGATTTCCCGCAATCGAGATCGATGGCGAAGCCTATTGGGACGGCGGCCTGATCTCGAATACGCCGCTGAATTGGGTGGTCGAAAACCTGCCGCACCGCGATACGCTCGCATTCCAGGTTGACCTCTGGCCGTCCCGAGGCGCGCTGCCGCGACATATGGCGCACGTGCCGACGCGGCAGAAGGAGATCCAATTCTCGAGCCGCACCCGCGCCGAATTTGATCGCTTCCGGGAGGTGCAATTTCTGCGCAACGCCCTGTCGCGCCTGATCGAAAAGCTGCCGGAAGAACTGGCTGCGAGCCCCGAAGTCGCCATGTTGCGGCCCGCGACCGAGCCCAAGGCCTGGAATCTCATCCAACTCGTCTATCGATCGAAGGAATACGAGCGCGACTCCAGAGACTACGAGTTTTCACGCCGTAGCATGGAGGATCACTGGCGGGCGGGTTATCACGACACCGTCCGCACCCTGAGGCGTCCGGAAGTGCTCGAGCGCCCGGCCAGCCTCGACGGCGTCTTCATGTTCGACGTCGACGAACAGGGCCGCGAATAGCTTCCCGGCCGATTCCTGTCCCCCAACCGAGGAGTCTCTCATGAAGGTAACCGACGTGCGCGAGCGCGCCTTCTCCATGCCGCTCACCAGCCCCGCCTACCCGCCCGGCCCTTATCGCTTTTGCCAGCGCGAATATCTCATCATCACCTACCGCACCGATCGCGAAAAGTTGCGCGCACTGGTGCCAGAGCCGCTCGAGGTGAACGAGTCGATCGTCAAATACGAGTTCATCCGCATGCCGGACTCGACGGGATTCGGCGACTATACCGAAAGCGGTCAAGTGATCCCGGTGTCCTTCCGCGGCAAGCAGGGCGGCTACACCCACTGCATGTTCCTGAATGACGATCCGCCGATCGCCGGCGGGCGCGAGCTTTGGGGCTTCCCGAAGAAACTCGCCCAGCCGACGCTGCGCGCCGAGATCGACACGCTGGTGGGCACTCTCGACTATGGGCCGGTGCGGATCGCGACGGGAAGCATGGGCTACAAGCACAAGGCGGCCGATCCCGCGGCGGTGCTGGCTTCGCTCGCGGCGCCCAACTTCCTGCTCAAGATCATCCCCCATGTGGACGGCAGCCCGCGCATTTGCGAGCTGGTCGAATATCATCTGCAGGACATCGAGCTCAAAGGCGCCTGGACCGGACCCGGTGCGCTCGATCTCCATGCCCACGCCCTGGCGCCGGTCGCCGAGCTGCCGGTGCTCGAGGTGATCTCGGCTACGCACATCGTCGCCGACCTGACCCTCGGTCTCGGCAAGGTCATCTACGACTATTTGAGTTGAACGCTTTAGACTGCAGCAAGGTCTCCGGGGTCACCGGCGCCGCGAGCGGCGTCGGCAAAAATATTGCGGCTCATTTCGCACGAAGGCGCGTGGTGATCGTTGACCATGGCGGCATTTCTCCTCGCGTCGTCGAACGCGCTGCGCTCGAAGTCGAAGTGAGGCTCGCTCATCGGTGGCGCCCGAGCGGACCGGCGGCGAGGCGCGAGAGATCAAAATCGCGCATGTCGCGCAGGAGCGCGACGAAACGCTCGACGCCGTGATCGAGCGCCGCCTCGCCCTTGGCGGCGCTCGCCCTGTCGGCCTCTCCGACGGCGCCGTCGGGATTGAGATCGCTCGCCGTCCAGGCGAAGCCGAGCGGCGGCTTCGTCCGCAGGAGGGCGAAGTCGCGCTCCATCGATTCCGCGGCGCTGGCGAAATCGCGCGCCTGCTCCAGCCTGACGCTCGCGGGGCGAAGCGCCAGCATCAGCGAGGTCTCGGCGTCGCCGCCGTGGACGCCGTGCGCGATCTCGCGCGCCGAGAACAGGCCCTCGGGATAGCCGAGCCGGCGCCATGACGCGTGAACGGCGAGCATGCCCCATCGCAGCCTCAGATTTTGCGTCACCGCCTCGATCGCCGCGCTGTTGCCGCCATGCGAATTCATCACGACGAGCTTCCGGCACCCGGCGCGGGCGACGCCGTCGCCGATGTCCGTCCAGGCGCGGATCGCGCTCTCGATCGAGAGCGACAGGGTGCCCGGATATTCGCCGTGTTCGCCGGAGACTCCGACCGGCTGCAGCGGCAGAAACAGGACCGGACACTCGTCGGGAATTTTTCTTGCCGCCCGCCTGACGTAACCCTCGTTGATCACCGCGTCGACGCCCACCGACAGATGCGGCCCGTGCTGCTCGATCGCCGCAACGGGCATGACCGCGATCACCTCACTCATGTCGACGCGCTGGAAATCGGGCCAGGTCATGTCGGCCCAGAATTTCGTCGGCAGCATCGCCCGACTCCCTCTATCCGTGCGCCGAAATCGGCTTAGCGCACCGCCGCCGTCGGCGCCAGCGGGGCTGCGGCCGTCCTTCCGCATGGCGAAATGTCCCGGGCAGATCGCCTGCCACGGCCACGCCCGGTTGAAGGCTCGCCACGATGGTCGAGGCGGGCGTCGTTCCGGCCGGACTCGATTTGAAGGCGGCCTATACGCTTCAGTTCGTCGATCACGGCGTCGGCGTCGATCATGGGCGGCCGAAGTCGAACTCGGCCGAGCGCACAAGTCGCATTCGCCGAATTTTCGTATAAGAGACATTCCATGAACGCGGGCCTGATTCGCATCCTTGGCGTCGACCCGGGCCTCCGCAACACGGGGTGGGGCCTGATCGAGGCTGTGGGCTCGCGCCTGAGCTTTCTCGGCTGCGGGTCGATCCATACCGATTCGGGGGTGTCGCTGGCGGACCGGCTCGCCGCGATCCACTGCGCCCTGACCGCGCTCGTCGAACAGAACGCGCCGAACGAAGCGGCGGTCGAGGAGACCTTCGTCAACCGCGACGCCCAGTCGACATTGAAGCTCGGTCAGGCTCGGGGCGTCGCGCTCGCCGCGCTCGCGCTGAAAGACTTGCCTGTGTCCGAATACGCCGCAAATCTGATCAAGAAGACCGTGGTCGGCGTGGGGCATGCGGAGAAGAACCAGGTGGCGATGATGGTGAAAATGCTGCTGCCCGCCTCCAACGCCTCGGCGCCTGACGCCGCTGACGCGCTTGCGGTCGCCATCTGTCACGCCCAGCACCGGCGGATGCGGGCGAGGGGCTTCGCGTGATCGGGAAACTGCGAGGCGTCGTCGACAGCCTCGACGACGAGGGACTGGTCCTCGACGTGAACGGCGTCGGCTATCTCGTCGCGGCCTCCGCCCATACGTTGCGCGCCCTACCGCGAGTTGGCGAGCCCGCGGAACTGCTGATCGAAACCCATGTCCGCGAGGACGCGATCAGGCTTTACGGCTTTCTCACGGCCTCCGAGCGCGACTGGTTCCGCCTGCTGCAAAGCGTGCAGGGGGTCGGTGCGAAGGTCGCACTGGGGGTTCTGGGCGCCCTGAAGCCGGACGAGTTGTCGACGGCGATCGGGCGGCAGGACAAGACGATGATGGCCCGCGCGCCCGGGGTCGGCCCCAAGCTTGCCGCGCGCCTGGTGCTGGAGCTCAGGGACAAGGCGCCCGCCCTTGGGCCGGCGGATTTTAGCGGACGCAGCGCGAGCGCCGAAAGCGCGCCCGGGCTGCCGAAGGCCGCCGCGGACGCCATCCTCGCGCTGGTCGGCCTCGGCTATCCCCGCGCGCAGGCGACGGCGGCGATTGCGCGATGTTCGGCCGAGCTCGGAGTGGAGGCGCAGACGGCCGCGCTCATCCGGGCGGGACTGAAGGAGCTGGCGCAATGAGCCAGTCTTACTATATTAGCGTCGATGGCCAATGGGTAAGAAAATGACCGCAGCCGCCACGCTTTCTTCCAAGTTCCAGGTGTCGATCCCCAAGGCGATCCGCGAGCGCATGGCTTGGAAGCCAGGCCAGAAGATCGCCTTCATCGCCAGGGCGGACGGCGTCCTCATGGCGGCGATCCCTGAGCGCGGGGACCTGGCGGGAATCGCCCGCGGCGCGAATCCCGAAGGCTATCGGGATCGCGGCGATCGCTACTGATGCGCGTCGTCGACACGTCGGCGTGGATCGAATGGATGCTGGGCTCGTCGCTCGGGCGGAACGTCGAGGCGGAATTGCCATCGAACGGCGATTGGATCGTTCCGACCATCGTTCAGTACGAACTGGCGCGATGGATGGCCCGCGAGCTTCCGGATGCTGTGGCGGCGGCGACGATCGCCTTCTCGACCCAGTTGGTGGTCAAGCCCCTGGACACCGCTCTTTCGACCAAGGCCGCCGACTATTCACGGGATCATAAGCTCGCCATGGCCGAACTCGATCATTTACGCCACCGCCATGGATGCAGGGGCGGATCTGCTGACCTGCGACGCGCATTTCGCCGAACTGCCGCGCGTTGTGTACTTGGCCAAGGATCCGCGATGAACCCTGGGCGCCAGAGCTTCCTGCAGCCGACGCCGGTCCGGCGCGAGCCTTGCGGAGCCGCATGATGGCCGCCGCGCCTAGACGCTTCTTCGCACCGCTCTTCGGCCTCATGGTGCTGTTCGCCGCGCTCGGCCCGCCGGTCGGGGGAGCACTCTTCGTCCCGCTTGCCGTCATTCTGAAGCCGCCCCTGGCGGCTGGCGCGCTGACCAGCGCCGCCCTGATCGCCGCCCTGCTCGGCCACACGATCATGCTGATCGCCGCCTATGTCCTCGGTGTCGGCCCCGCTGCAGCGACCGGCCTCATGTACGCGCTCTGGGACGCGGCTGCGCCCGAACGCTGGCCGCGGGCTCTTGCCGCCGCGATCATCGGCGGGGCGGTGACATACGCGGTTGCGCTCAGGATCGCCTCGCTCGGCGCCTCGGCCGATTTCACGATTCAAGGCAATTTCGACGCTCCCACGGCGGACTGGATCGACTTTGCGTTCTCGGGCGGGATTGGAGGCGCGCTGACACATGCCTTCGTCTTCAGCGGCGCGATCGCCGGCCTCGCCTGCGCGATGGCTGCAAGCCTGCTCGGGCTGACCATGCAGCCTCCGCCGCAGCGGGCGGCGAATATGGGAGCCGCCTGATGGCCGACGCGCCGCGCCGGCTCGTTTCGGCAGAAAAGCGTCCGGAAGACGACGCCGCCCTGCGCCCCCAGGTCCTGGCCGACTTCACCGGCCAGGAGGCGGTGCGCAACAATCTGAAGATCTTCATCGAATCGGCGAAGGCGCGGGGCGAGGCGCTCGACCACGTTCTGTTCGTCGGCCCTCCGGGTCTCGGCAAGACGACGCTCGCCCAGATCGTCGCCCGGGAACTCGGCGTCAACTTCCGGTCGACCTCCGGGCCGGTCATCGCCAAAGCGGGCGACCTCGCCGCGCAGCTAACCAATCTCGAGCCGAGGGACGTCCTGTTTATCGACGAGATTCATCGCCTCAATCCAGCCGTCGAGGAAATCCTTTATCCCGCGATGGAGGACTTCCAGCTCGATCTGATCATTGGCGCGGGGCCGGCGGCGCGATCGGTGAAGATCGACCTCGCGAAATTCACTCTCGTAGGAGCAACGACGCGCGCCGGGCTCTTGACCACGCCGCTGCGAGATCGTTTCGGCATTCCCGTGCGGCTCAATTTCTATACGACCGAAGAGCTTCAAAGCATCGTCGGGCGCGGAGCCCGGGTGATCGGCCTCGCGCTTGCCGAGGACGGCGCGAACGAAATTGCCAAACGGTCGCGCGGGACCCCGCGCGTGGCCACCCGTCTTCTGCGCCGCGTAAGGGACTTCGCCACCGTCGAGGGCGCGAAAGTTGTGACGCGGGCGCTGGCGGACGGCGCGTTGAGGCTCCTCGACGTCGATCCGATCGGCCTCGACCAGATGGACCGCCGCTACCTCGACGCCATCGCCATCAAATTCGGGGGCGGCCCGGTCGGGGTCGAAACCATCGCGGCCGCTCTCTCCGAGCCTCGCGATGCGATCGAGGACATCATCGAGCCTTATCTCATCCAGCAGGGTTTCGTGCAGCGCACCCCGCGCGGACGCCTCCTGACCTCGCACGCCTTCCGGCATCTCGGTCTTGCCGAACCGAAACGCGAGACGCCGCAGACCAGCTTGTTCGACGACGAATAAGACGGTAACGAGCCGCAGATTGAAGCCTGGGACAGCGCCTTGCCGAGCCTTATCCGCTTTCTCGTCGCCGTCACCGTGCTGGCCGGCCTCGTCTACGGCGGCCTCTACGCGCTCGCGAACTTCGTCAAGGTGACGCCGCGCGAAATCACCCAGACGATCCAGTTGCCGAAGGCAAGCAAATGACGGCGCCGGCGGGTCGCCTTCTCGACGGGTTTCTCGACGCCCTCGCCTCGGACCGGGGAGCCAGCGCCAATACGCTCGAAGCCTACCGCCGCGATCTTTCCGACTATCAAGCTCAGCTCGCGGCGCGCGGGTTGGACGCCCTGAAGGCCGGCGTCGCCCATGTGCAGGCCTACCTTTCCTCGCGAGGCGCGGATGGCCTGAGCGCCGCCTCCCTTGCGCGCCGCCTGTCCGCCATCCGGCAGTTTCACAAGCACCTGTACGCAGAGGGCCTTCGGCGTGATGATCCGACGCTGTCGGTCGAGGGGCCGCGCCGCGCGCGGCCCCTGCCCAAGGTTCTGACGGTCGAGGACGTCGATCGGCTGATCCGGACCGCCCGCGAGGGTCTCGACGCTCCAGAGCGGCCGCTGCGCGAGCGGCTCGCCGCCGGCCGCATGGCCTGCCTTATCGAATTGATCTACGGCTCTGGTTTGAGAATATCTGAAGCGCTGGCGCTGCCCAAGTCCGCGGCGCGGACGAAAGAACCGCTCATCGCCGTGCGCGGCAAGGGCGGCAAGGAGAGGCTGGCGCCGCTGTCGGGTCCCTCTCGCGCCGCAATCGCCGCTTACCGCGCACTCCTGAACGACGCGGCGCCGGGGATGGCAGCCTCGCCGTGGCTTTTTCCGGCCGACAGCGCGAGCGGACACATGACGCGGCAGGGCTTTGCCCGCGATCTGAAGGTCGTCGCGTCGGCGGCCGGTCTTTCGCCTGCGCGCGTGAGCCCGCACGTGCTGCGCCACGCCTTCGCGAGCCACCTCCTGCAGAACGGCGCCGACCTCAGGGTCGTGCAGGACCTGCTCGGCCACGCCGACATTTCGACCACGCAGATCTACACCCACGTGCTCGACGAACGCGCCAGGGCGATGGTGCGGGACCTGCATCCGATGAACGACGAGGACGGGACGTGAGCGACGAGCCGTGGCGGCCGACTCTCGACGGCGTCGTCGTCGTCTGCCGGCTGACGCCCAAGGGAGGTCGTGACGCCATCGACGGCGTCGCGAGGCTTTCCGACGGTACGAGCGTGCTGCTTGCGCGCGTGCGCAGCGTCCCGGAGGACGGCCGGGCCAACGAGGCGCTCCGCGCGCTCCTCGCGGCGAAACTGGACACGCCTCTCTCGCGCGTTCGTCTGGCGGCCGGCGCAAGAAGCAGGGTGAAGCAGATTGCCGTGACCGGTGAACCGGGCGCGCTGATCGAACGGCTGAAGGCGCTGTAGCTTTCCCCTCGGCAGGCGCCCTCCGACGGCGGAGCCATTGCGTTTGACCCGAAAAAGGTTTTGATGGCTTGCGTTTTCTGGCGCGGGAGCATGGCCTTGCGGTAGAAGCTGCGGGCCGGTGCGCAAGCGCGGGCTTGTCAGGAGGAAATCTATGAAAGCCATCACGTTGGCCAGCCTCGGGGTGGCGGCGCTGGTCGCCGTCGCCGGCGCGGCCTCGGCCAAGACGCTCGTCTACTGCTCGGAGGGCAGCCCCGAGAATTTCACTCCCGCGATCAACACGACCGGCACCAGTTTCGACGCGGCGCGTCCTGTCTACAATCGCTTGACGGAGTTCAAGCGCGGCACGACCGAGGTCGTGCCGGGCCTGGCCGAGAGCTGGGAGGTGACCGATGGCGGAAAGACGATCACGTTCCATCTGCGCAAGGGCGTGAAGTTCCATTCGCTGAAGGACTTCAAGCCGACGCGCGAATTCAACGCCGACGACGTCCTCTGGTCGATCGACCGCCAATGGAAGCCGGACCATCCCTATTTCAAGGTTTCAGGCGGCAAGTACGACTACTTCAACGACATGGACATGCCGACCCTTCTCAAGTCGGTCGAGAAGACCGACGACCAAACCGTCGTCATGAAGCTGAAGACGCCGAACGTCGCCATTCTCGCCAATCTGGCGATGGACTTCATGGCGATCGGGTCGAAGGAATACGCCGACTTCCTGCTCAAGAAGGGAACGCCGGAGCAGTTCGATCAGGCGCCGGTCGGCACCGGCCCGTTCTCGTTCGTCGCCTACCAGAAGGACTCGGTGATCCGGTACAAGGCGAACAAGGACTTCTACGGCGAGAAGCCGCTGGTTGACGACCTCATCTTCGCCATCACGCCCGACGCGACCGCCCGCTACGCCAAGCTGAAAGCCGGCGAGTGCCACGTCAATGCCTATCCGCGCCCGGCCGACCTCGCGGAAATGGAGAAGGATACGTCCCTCAAGGTGATCCACGCCCCGGGACTCAACGTCGCCTACTGGGCGTTCAACAACCAGAAGCCCCCGTTCGACAAGAAGGAGGTGCGGCAGGCGCTTTCGATGGCGATTGACCGCGACGCCATCGTCAAGGACGTCTATCTCGGCGCCGGCGAGAAGGCCAAGACGCTGATCCCGCCGACCATGTGGTCCTACGACGACAAGATCGTCGACTACCCGTACGACCCGGAGAAGGCGAAGGCGATGCTCGCCGCCGCCGGCGTCCAGACCCCGCTCGACATCGACCTTTGGTACCAGCCCGTGCAGCGCCCCTACAACCCCAACGGCAAGCGCATCGGCGAGATGATGCAGGCCGATCTCGCCAAGATTGGCGTCAACGCCAAGCTCGTCACTTACGAATGGGGCGAGTACCGCAAGCGCCTGGAAAGCGGCGAGGACATGACCGGACAGATGGGCTGGACCGGCGACAACGGCGACCCCGACAATTTCTTTTTCCTGTTGGGCTGCCCCGATGGCAAGCCGGCCGGGAACAATATTCCGAAATGGTGCAACGCCGAGTTCAATGACCTGCTCGTCAAGGCCCGGGTTGTTTCGGATCAGGCCGAGCGCTCCAAGCTCTATCAGCGGATGCAGGAAATCGAACATGACGAGGCGCCCGAGTTGCTCCTCGCTCATTCGATCGTGTTCGAAGCGACGCGGTCCAATGTGACGGGCTACAAGCAGAGCCCGCTCGGCACACATGCGTTTGAAGGTGTTGATATCCAATAGGGCCGGCTCTGTCCCCTGAAGGACGGAGCCGGGCGTCCTCGGACAGGCAATGCTTGCTTACTTTCTCCGCCGCGTCGCGCTGACGATCCCGACGTTTCTGGCGCTGATGTTTCTCACCTTCGTCGCGATCCGCCTTGTCCCCGGCGACCCCGTCGAGGTCAGAGTCGGCGAGCATGGGATTTCGCCGGAAAGGCTCGCTTTCTTCCGTCATCAGCTCGGGCTCGACCAGCCGCTGTGGAAGCAGTTTTTCGACTATGTGTGGAAGCTCGCGCACGGCGACTTCGGCGTGTCGCTGTCGACCCAGCAGAAAGTGCTGACCGAGTTCCTGACGCTATTTCCGGCGACGCTGGAGTTGTCGTTCTTCGCCATGATGTTCGCGGTTCTCGTCGGGGTACCGGCCGGCGCGATTGCAGCCGTCAAGCGGGGCAGCGTGTTCGACCAAGCGTTGATGACCGTGTCGCTGTTTGGCTATTCGATGCCGATCTTCTGGTGGGGCCTGCTGCTCATCATGTTCGTCTCGGTCAAGCTCGGGCTCCTGCCGGTGTCCGGCCGCATCGACCTGATCAACTATTACTTCGACCAGCCTACCGGCTTCATGACGATCGACGCGCTGATGTCCGATCAGCCGGGCGCTTTTCTCGATGCGCTTCGCCATCTCGTTCTGCCGGCGGTCGTGCTCGGCACCGTGCCGCTCGGCGTGATCGCGCGCATGACGCGTTCCTCCATGCTGGAGGTCCTGAACGAGGACTATGTGCGCACCGCCCGCGCCAAGGGTCTGTCGCCGGGCCGCGTCATCGGCGTGCACGCACTGCGCAACGCGCTCCTGCCGGTGGTGACGGTGATCGGCCTCTCGGTGTCCGGCCTGATGGCCGGCGCCGTGCTGACGGAGACGATTTTTTCCTGGCCGGGCGTAGGCAAGTGGCTGATCGAGTTGATCGGCCGCCGCGACTATCCGGCCCTGCAGGGCGGCGTGATGCTGGTTTCCGCGGTGGTCATTCTGGTGAACCTGATCGTCGACCTCATTTACGGCGCGATCGACCCGCGGATCAGTCATGGACGCTGAACTCCCCGCCGCCGGCGTTCCGCCCGCCGTTGACGAGAGCGCGGCGGAGGTTCTGGCGCAGCCCTCTCCGCTGGCGGCCTTCTGGGCCGCATTCGGGGAGAACAAGGGCGCGGTTTTCGGGCTCGCGGTGTTTGGCCTAGTCCTCGTGCTGGCGCTGGCCGCCAATGTCGTTGCGCCCGATTCGCCAATCGAACAATTCCGCGACGCCGTGCGGGCGCCGCCGGTCTGGGAATCCGGCGGCTCGTGGCGCTTCGTCCTCGGCACCGACGGCGACGGCCATGACATGCTCTCACGCCTCATCTTCGGAGCGCGGGTTTCGCTGTTCATCGGCTTTTCGGTGATGTGCGTCTCGTTCGTCATCGGGACCGTGGTCGGTCTGCTTGCCGCGATGACCGGACCGGTCGTCGACGTCGCCGTGACGCGGCTTATGGACCTCATCATGGCGGTGCCGAGCCTGGTGCTGGCCATTCTCGTCGTCGCGGTGCTGGGGCCGAGTCTCATGAACACCATCGTCGCGGTGACGATCGTCTATTTGCCGCGCTACGTGCGCCTCGTGCGCGCTTCCGCGCTCGGCGAGCTCAACAAGGATTATGTGACCGCGGCGCGGGTCGCCGGAGTCGGTCCGTTCAGGCTCGCCTGGTCGACGGTGCTGCCCAATTGCCTCGCCCCGCTCATCGTGATGGCTGCCCTTGGCGTCTCCGACGCCATCCTCGAGGCGGCGGGGCTTGGGTTCCTCGGCCTCGGAGCCCAGCCGCCAACGCCGGAATGGGGCTCGATGCTGGCGGACTCGCGCGAATTCATCCGTTCCGATCCCTGGATCGTCACCCTGCCGGGCCTCGCAATCCTGATCACCGTCGTCGCGATCAACCTCGCCGGCGACGGGCTTCGCGACGCGCTCGATCCGAAGATGCGGCGGAGCTGAGGATGCCGCTTCTCGAAATCCGCAACCTGTCCGTCTCCTTCGCCACCCGCCGCGGCGCGTTCATGGCTGTCGACGGCGTCGACGTCGCCGTGGATCGCAACGAGGTGCTCGCCATCGTCGGCGAATCGGGGTCGGGCAAGTCGGTGGCGATGCTCGCGGTGATGGGCCTCCTGCCGCCGACCGCGACCGTCACCACCGACCGCATGGCCTTCGACGGCGCCGACCTCATGGCGATGTCGCCGAGCCAGCGTCGCCGGCTCGCCGGCAAGGACCTGGCGATGATCTTCCAGGAGCCGATGTCCTCGCTGAATCCCTGCTATACCGTCGGCTTCCAGATTGGCGAGGCGCTGAAGGCCCATCTCGGGCTCGACCGCAAGACGCGCGAAAAGCGCATTCTGGAGCTTCTGGCGGAGGTCGGGATTCCCGATCCCGTCCGCAGGGTTCGTTCCTTTCCCCACCAGCTTTCCGGCGGCATGAGCCAACGGGTGATGATCGCCATGGCGCTCGCCTGCCGGCCGAAGCTCCTCATCGCCGACGAGCCGACGACGGCGCTCGACGTCACGATTCAGGCGCAGATCCTCGAACTTCTCCTCGCGCTCAGGCGCGACAACGGCATGGGGCTCGTGTTGATCACCCATGACATGGGCGTCGTCGCGGAAACCGCTGACCGCGTCGTCGTCCAGTATGCGGGCCAGCAGGTCGAGGCCAACACAACGCGGGAGCTGTTCGACGATCCGCACCACCCCTATACCGCGGCCCTCCTCGCCGCGCTGCCGGAGCGGGCGACCGAACGCAGGCTTCCGGCGATCCCCGGCGTTGTGCCGGGGCAATTCGACCGGCCGAGGGGCTGCCTGTTCTCACCCCGCTGCGGGTTCGCATTCGAAGCATGCCGTCGACTCGCGCCTCGCCCCGCTTCGTCCGACTTCGGTCTGGCGCTCTGCCATACGCCGCTCGCGCGCGGAGTTCCGCAAGCCAACGCCCTCCAGGAGACCCGGCCGTGACTGCGGCGCTCGAAGCCAGGGACCTCGTCCGCCATTACTCCGTCTCGCGGGGCGCCTTCCGTCCGCCTGCGACGCTGAAGGCGTTGGCTGGCGTCTCCTTTTCGCTCGATGTGGGCCGGACGCTGGCGGTCGTCGGCGAATCGGGTTCCGGAAAATCGACGCTCGCCCGGCTTCTGACCCTCATCGAACAACCGACCGCCGGGACGCTTCTGATCGACGGCGAGGATGTCGCGCATGCGGATGGGAAACGGCGCAGGCGCATGCGCCGTGAAATCCAGATGGTGTTCCAGAACCCGTTCGGTTCGCTCAATCCGCGCCAGACGATCGGCAAGGCGCTGGAGGAGCCCTTGCTGGTCAACACGAAGATGAGCGCGTCCGAGCGGAAGGCGGCGGCGCTGGCGATCATGGAGAAGGTCGGCCTTCGCGAGGAGTACTATCATCGCTATCCACATATGTTTTCTGGAGGCCAGCGGCAGCGCATCGCCATCGCCCGCGCCCTTGTCCTGCGCCCCGAGATCCTGGTGCTCGACGAGCCGGTATCGGCGCTCGACGTGTCGATTCGCGCCCAGGTGCTCAACCTCCTGGCCGGCCTGCAGGAGGAGTTCAGCCTCGCCTATGTGTTCGTGTCGCACGATCTTTCGGTCGTCCGCCACATCGCCGACGACGTCATGGTCATCTATCTCGGCCATGTGGTCGAGATGGGCTCGCGCGATGCGATCTTCGCCGGCGCCCGGCATCCCTACACCCGCGCGCTCCTCTCGGCGACGCCGGCGGCGAACCCCGGCACGGAGCGCGAACGCATCATGCTGACCGGCGAGCCGCCGTCGCCGATCGCGCCCCCGCCCGGTTGTCCCTTCAACCCGCGCTGTCCGCTCGCCTTCGACCGTTGCCATCGCGAAAAGCCGTCGGTCGAGAAGAAACAGGGGCGGGACGTCGCCTGTTTCGCCGTCGAGGCCTGAGATGAGCGGCGAGCGTCTCGTCCTCCCGCCGGACGGCCGGCAGTCAGAGACAGCCTCGAGGATCGCGCGGGGCGTGCGCCGGCTCTTGAGGGCGCGCGGCTTTTCCACAGTGACGGAGCTGCCGCTGATCGACGGGCGGCGCGCCGACGTCGTCGCGGTCAATGGCGAGGGCGAGGTGCTGATCGTCGAGATCAAGTCGTCGGCCGCGGATCTCCGCGCCGACCGCAAATGGCGCGACTACGCCGCCTGCTGCGATCGTCTCTACTTCGCCATTTCCGGGGAGACGTCGGTCGAGATCGTGCCGGCCGAGGCCGGCCTCATCGTCGCCGACGCATTCGGGGCGGAGATCCTGCGCGAAGCCGATCTCAGGCGCATGGCCTCCGCGAGCCGCCGCGCCGTGCTCCTACGCTTCGCGCAGGCCGCGGCGGACCGGCTGCACCGGCTCGCCGACCCCAGCGGGGCGCCGGACATTTAGCGCGGCGTCGGAGTCTTCAATGTCGCGACGCTGACGCTCCGATCCCGCTGGATCGCGCGAACCGTTGGAGTTCGCCGCGCGGCGAAGAGGAGGATCCGGGGAAGCAGCGAGCCCGGCCGGATTCCCTGCCAACAGGGGTGCGCCGGGAGACCGGCGAGGAGTATGAGGCGAAAGTCCTCTACGGTGAAGGTTACGCGCATCACACCGGCCCCGGGCAAATGCACCAGCCGATCCCCGAGCAGGGGCGCTGGCTGAAGCAGGTGGTCACCGGCTTCTTCGACGACCACGCAGTGCCGACCAACTTTCCGGCGCTCGCGGACTTCCGCCACCACGTCACCGCCGTCTGGTTGCGCTCGCTCCGGCGGCGCGGCCAGAAGGACCGGATGACAGGGTCGCGGATCACGAAGCTCGCCGAAGGCTTCCTCCCCAAACCGCGCATCCTCCACCTCCTGGCCCGAGCAGCGCTGACATCCGCGTTGGAAGCCGTATGCGGGAATGCCGCCCGTACGGTTCTGTTCGGGGGCGCTCAGCAATAAGCGTCCCTACCGCGACAAGCACCGGCCGCGGGGACAGGGGGTGAGAGTCGCGCCACGAACGGCCGCTTGCCCAGGCTACGCCGATCGGCTTATTTGCGAACAATCAAGAACCCGGGGCCCTCGATGGCGTTGCCGCACACGATCAAAGTTAAGCTGCGCCTGCCAGTCGTCGGAGCGCCGCTGTTCATCATTTCGCATCCGGCGCTGGTCATCGCGCAGTGCAAGGCCGGGATCGTCGGTTCCTTTCCGGCGCTCAACGCGCGCCCCATCTCGCAGCTCGACGAATGGCTGCACGAGATCACCGAGGCGCTGGCGGCGCATGACCGCGCCAACCCCGATCGGCCGGCGGCGCCCTTCGCAGTCAACCAGATCGTGCACAAGTCGAACGCGCGTCTCGAGCAGGACCTGGAACTGACGGTCAAATGGAAGGCGCCGATCGTCATCACCTCGCTCGGCGCGCGCGAGGAGGTCAACACGGCGGTGCATGCCTACGGCGCGACCACGCTGCACGACATCATCAGCGACCGGTTCGCCCGCAAGGCGGTCGAGAAGGGCGCGGACGGCCTCATCGCCGTCGCGGCCGGCGCCGGCGGCCACGCGGGGTCGATCTCGCCCTTCGCGCTCATCCAGGACATCCGCGCGTGGTTCGACGGCCCGCTTCTCCTGTCGGGGGCGATCGCGACCGGCCACGCCGTTCTGGCGGCCCAGGCCATGGGCGCCGACCTCGCCTATATCGGCTCGGCGTTCATCGCGACCGAAGAAGCACGCGCGATCGACGCCTACAAACAGGCGATCGTCGAGGGCGATTCGTCGCACATCGTCGGCTCGACCCACTTCACCGGCATATTCGGCAACTACCTGAGACCTTCGATCGCGAAGGCCGGCCTCGATCCGGACAACCTGCCCCAGGGCGAAGCGAAGTCGATGAACTTCGCTTCCAGCGGAGCCTCGGAGGCGAAGGCCTGGCGGGACATCTGGGGCAGCGGACAGGGCATCGGCGCGATCAAGGCCGTTCAGCCGGTCGCCGATCTCGTCGCGCGGCTCGAGCGCGAGTACGTCGAGGCGAAAAAACGCATCTGCGGTTAGCGCCACCGACGCAACGGACGGTCACAGTCAAGCGTCTTCGTCGGGTCGAGGTGAATAACGGGGACAAGCGGCGCAAATTCATGTGAGGCGCATTGGCTCGGACGGAGGCCGGCGATATGTCCGCTTTCGGAATCGACGCGGCCTTGTCGCGCATGGCCACGGGCGTATCATCGCGGCTCCGATTCGCTCGGCTCCGCGTTCGATTGAATCTCAACCCAAGAAAGACGCCCGCAAGCCCATGGCGACAATCGAGCAGTTCGCGCAGCGACAGGCCGCGGCGCCGGAACGATCCTATCGCACCCCGCCCAACAATCTCGAGGCCGAACAGGCGCTGCTCGGGGCGATCCTGATCAACAACGACGCCTTCGACCGCGTCTCGGATTTTCTCAAGAGTGAACATTTCGTCGAGGAGATTTATCGCCGCATCTATGAGATCGCGGGCTCGATGATTCGGATGGGAAAGCTCGCGACGCCGATCACGCTCAAGACCTTCCTCGGCGAACACGATCTCGGCGGCGTTTCCGTCCCGCAATATCTGGCCCGCCTCGCGACCGAAGCGACAACCATCATCAACGCCTACGACTACGGGCGCAGCATCTACGATCTGGCCATCCGGCGCGAACTCATTTCGATCGGCGAGGACGTGGTCAACGTCGCCTACGACGCACCGGTCGATTCGAGTCCGCGCGAGCAGATCGAGGAGGCGGAGCGGCGCCTCTACCAGATCGCCGAGACCGGCCGTTACGACGGCGGGTTCCAGCGTTTCTCCGACGCGCTGAAAGTGGCGGTCGACATGGCCGCGAAAGCCTACGAGCGCGAAGGGTCGCTCTCCGGCATCGCGACCGGACTGACCGACCTCGACCGCTACATGGGCGGCCTCCAGGCTTCCGACCTCGTCATCCTCGCCGGTCGCCCGGGCATGGGCAAGACGGCGCTCGCGACCAACATCGCCTTCAACATCGCCAAAGCCTACGAAGGCCGGACCCGGGCCGACGGGATGGTCGAAACTGCCAACGGCGGCGTCGTCGGCTTTTTCTCGCTCGAAATGTCGGCCGAGCAGCTCGCGACCCGCATCATCGCCGAGCAATCCGCCGTCCCGTCCTACAAGATCCGGCGCGGCGACATTACCGAAAGCGACTTCCACCGAGTCGCCGACGCGGTTGCCGAAATGCAGCAGATTCCGTTCTACATCGACCAGACAGGCGGAATTTCGATCGCCCAGCTCACGGCCCGCGCCCGACGCCTGAAACGCCAGCGGGGCCTCGACCTTCTGGTCATCGATTATATCCAGCTGCTTTCCGGTTCGAAGACGCGGGGAGACAATCGCGTGCAGGAACTGACCGAGATCACCACCGGACTGAAAGCGCTCGCCAAGGAGCTCGCGGTGCCGATCCTCGCCCTGTCGCAGCTCTCGCGCCAGGTCGAGCAGCGCGACGACAAACGGCCGCAGCTTTCGGACCTGCGCGAGTCTGGCTCGATCGAACAGGACGCCGACGTGGTGCTGTTCGTCTTCCGCGAGGAATACTACCTCAAGAACAAGGAGCCGCGGCCGGGCACCGAGGAGCACATCGCCTGGATGGGACAGATGGAGAGCGCACACGGCCGGGCAGAGGTGATCATCGGCAAGCAGCGGCATGGTCCCACCGGAACGATCGAACTGCAGTTCGACGCCGAAGTGACGCGGTTCACTTCATTGGCGCGGGAAGACACGATCGCGGAAATCCGCTAGAAGCGCGACGAGGGATACAAAAACGCCGCAATTCGCCCTCTCATGGGCGGCGATCGGATCGGGCGACTCGCCGTTGAGCCGGGCCGAAATCTGGAGACCTGCATGAAGCTCATTGCCACCCTCGGCTTCGCCGTCGCTTTCGCCGGCGCGGCCTTCTCGGCCGCACTCCCCGCCTGCGCTGGCGAGTTCACCCCCGCGCAGAAGCAGGAACTCGGCACGTTCGTCCGCGACTATCTAGTCAACAATCCGGAGGTCCTGCGCGAGGCGATCGAGGCGCTCGACAAGCACGACAAGGCGACGGCCGAGGCCGATCGGCAGAAGACGGTGACGAGCCAATCGGGACCGCTATTCAGTTCGAAATACCAGGCGACCATCGGCAACCCGAAGGCATCGGCGACACTGGTCGAGTTCTTCGACTACAATTGTCACTACTGCAAAGGCGCGCTTCCCGACATCACCAAGCTGATGAAGGACGATCCAAACCTGAAGCTGGTGCTCAAGGACTTTCCGGTGCTCGGGCCGGGGTCAGTCGAAGCAGCGAAGGTCGCGAGCGCCGCCCGAAATCAGCTGCCGGGCGACAAGTTCTGGGCGTTTCATACGAAGCTTCTGGCCACCCACGGACCGGTCGGCAAGGCGGAGGCGCTGGCCGTCGCCAAGGACCTCGGGCTGGACATGGACAAGCTCGGCAAGGATATGGAGAGCCCCGAAATCAAGACGGGGCTCGACGAGACCATGCAACTCGCCGACGCCCTGCAAATCAACGGAACGCCGACGTTCGTCGTCGGCCAGGACGTCGTGGTCGGCGCGGTCGGTTACGATCAGCTCAAGGACAAAATCGATTCCGTGCACAAATGTGGCCGCGTCTCCTGCTGAGCAGGCCCTTTCCGCGGCAGGCCGCGGCCGCCCGGAGCGTTCCGTCGTGACAGGCGAGTTTCCAATTGAATGCAATCCAGGCAATCGTCATGGCCGTGCTGCAGGGCGTGACGGAACTTTTCCCGATCAGCAGTCTCGGTCACGCGGTGATTCTGCCGCGGCTTCTCAAATGGCAGGTCGACCTCAAGGCGCCCGACTGGCTCGCCTATCTGACCGTGATGCATCTCGGCACGGCGATTGCGCTTTTCATCTTCTTCTGGCGCGACTGGCTCAATTTCGCCCTCTCCCTCGCCGGGCTTACAGGAGCGCGTTCGTCGGCAGACCGTCGCCTGTTGGGGCTGATCGTTCTGGCGACGATCCCCGCGGTCTTGATCGGGGCGGCGCTGCACAAGCCGCTCGCACAGGCGTTCGGCGTCCCGTGGATTGCGGCGGTCTTCCTGATCATCAATGGGTTTCTCCTGTATATCGGGGACCTGATCGCCGGCGAAACAGTGGGAAAACTCGATCAGCTCAATTGGAAGGGCGCGCTGGCGGTCGGATTCGCCCAATGCCTGGCCCTTATTCCCGGCATATCGCGCTCCGGCTCGACCATTGTGGCGGGCGTCGTCGCTGGTCTCAAACACGCCGAGTTGGCGCGCTTCTCGTTCCTGATGGGCACGCCGATCATTCTTGCGGCCAATGTCTACGAGGCGCCCAAACTCCTTAAGGAAGGCGCGACGCTCGGGCCGATGGCGATCCTGTCCGGGGCGGTCGCCGGTCTTGTCGCCTACGCAAGCCTGGCATTCCTCATGCGGTATTTCCACAGGAACGAGTTCGAGGCGCTGAGCCCGTTCGCCTATTACTGCTGGGCGGCGGGCGCGCTCTACTTTGCGTTCATCACGCTCGCTTGAAGTCGTGCTCATGGGGCCTTGGCCGCTAGCGGACGCGCCCTATATTGCGCGGGGCGGGTGCGGAAATGCGCCTGATGCGAGGACGTCATGTCGACGATCGAGGTCATGCCTGCACGGCTGACGGGCGAAGAGACACAGGACTTGAGGCGTGCGATCGCCTGCCTTGAGGGAGCGAGCTTCGCGCAGCGCCTGACCGATACGATCGGACGGCCAATCGGCGCGCTGAGCCGGGGCGTGCCCCTCCCGGCGCGACGCTTCGTCATCCATGCGAGCGAGAGCGCGCTGCGCGCGGCGCTCAAACTAGCGCTTCGCACGATCGACATGAAGCGCGCGCCGAACCCCGCGCATCGCGCCCACAAGCTGGCTGCCGCGGCTTCGGGCGCAGTCGGCGGCGCGTTCGGGCTCGCAGCGCTGCCGGTCGAACTGCCGCTGTCGACCGCGATCCTCCTGCGTTCGATCGCGGAGATCGCGCGCGAGGAGGGCGAGGACCTGAGCGCGCCTCAGTCGGCGCTCGCCTGCGTCGAGGTGTTCGCGCTCGGCGGCAAGGAGGAGGAAGCGCTGCTGGACAGCGGCTATTTTGCGGTCCGCGCCGCGCTCGCCAAGTCGGTCAGCGATAGCGCGCGTTTCGTCGCCGCGCAGGGGCTCGGGGCGCAGACGGCCCCGGCGGTGGTGCGGCTGATTTCCCAGGTCGCGGCGCGATTTGGGGTGATCGTCAGCGAGAAGATCGCGGCGCAGGCGGCGCCGGTGCTGGGCGCGATCGGCGGCGCGGCGGTCAACGCGGTCTTCGCCGAGCATTTCCAGACGCTGGCGCGCGGCCATTTCATCGTGCGCCGGCTCGAGCGCCTGCATGGGCCGAATCTGGTCGCCTTCGAATACCAGCGGCTCAAGCGGGAAACGGCGGCAGCCGCCTGAGGCCCACGGCCGCGTCTGGACAGCCCGACGCAAATCGGGATGATTGTCGCATGTCCGGCCCTTGTCCGCTGGCGGCCTTGCGCGCGGCGCGTTTTCTCGCGCGAGCCGCCGCGGCCATTGTTGTTCTGATCGCCATTGTCTTCGAGGATTCCTCCCTCGCCGACTCTAGGCGCGCGCCGCGTGACCCGCCGATGCGCATCCTGCAGGTGACCAGCGTCGACCCGGCGTGCCAGCCGAACTGCCCCGAATGGATTTCGGCGGAAGGGATCATCACGCCCGGCAAGGCTCGGGATTTCGCCAGGATCATTGAGGCTCTCGGCGGGCGACGCCTGCCCGTGCTCATCTCCTCGCATGGCGGCTCTGTCCGCGACGCGCTGGCGATGGGAGCGCTGATCCGTTCGAAGGATCTGGTCGTGGCGGTGGCGCGGACGATGATCGCCAATTGCCCCGAGCGGGCGCGCGACTGCCCCGGCGCGCGCGGCCGGGCGATCGTCGACGGCGCTTTTTGCGCCTCGGCCTGCCCGCTGATCCTCGCCGGCGGAGTCGAGCGACTGGTCGGTCCGAGGCCTGAGGTCGGGGTCCACCAGATCACCACGGTGGAGAAGGAGACCGAAGGCGCCGAGCACCTCACAACCGTCAGGAAGATCTACGAGCAGCCGCCAGTCGACCGGGCGGTGCACGAGTACCTTAGCGTGATGGGCGTCGGCGATCCGGTCATGGACATCCTGCGCAAAACCCCGGCCGCCAGCATCCGCTGGCTGAGCCCGGCGGAATTGCGCCAATCGCGGCTGGCGACGGGCGCGATCGACGCCGCCCAGCCGATCCTGACCAGCGGCCTGAACGGCCTGAACAGCCGGGCGGGCGATCCGGCCGCGCCCGACATCATCACCCAGCGGGTCTCCGAACCCCTCGCCGTCCCGACCCGCGCCGGCGCCATCACGCTCGAGGCGACCTTCGTCTATCGGCGCGGCGGCGGCGTGGTCGGAGCCTCGGTCGCGGGGCGCGACGGGAATGGGAAAACCGTCGCCGATTCGTCGCCCGACGGCTGGGCGCTGACCCTGACGCCCAAGGCCGGCGAACCAGAGCATTGGAGCGCGGGCGGCCGGTCGCAGGCCGAGGCGCTGATCCCGCGCGGGCTTTTCTGCGCCCTTGCGCGCGGGGGGACGCTCGTCGCGGCCCCGGAGGGCGCGCTGGCGGAGGGTGAGCCGCCGCAGCCGTCGGCGACGTTCGATCTGGGCGTCCATGATTCCCTCGGGACAATCGCGTCCGAGGCCTGTCCTTGAGCTTCGTTTAGCGCCGGCTTAGTGGCGGGCCTGAGCGATTTCAACGGCTTGCCAGGCCGCTTAGCGTCGACCCCCGATCTGGTTATAACATATCAAATATGTTTATATTGGCGCCCCGCGTTTATGACGCGCTCAAGATGGTCGGCGAACGCCCGGGATCGTCGCGAGGTCCGGCGCCCGGATGGAAACACGATATAGGCGGCGACGGGATCGAGCGCGTAATCGGGCAGCAGTTCAATGAGCGCGCCCGAGGCCAGCCCGTCGGCGCGCATCCATGCCGAACCGAGCGCGACGCCCAGGCCGGCGGCCGCGCAGGCGGCGATGCCGGCGGCTGAGCGCGCGACGCGGTCGAGGAAGGCGGGAAGCAGGGGAACGATCCGCCACGCGCCGTATCCAGGCGGCAAGGCGACGCGCAGGACGCCGGAAAGGCGGTCGGCGCCGCGCGCCGCGTTCTCGGCGTCGTCGATCGCCGCCAGAGCTTCGCGGGCCCGTTCGAGCAGCGCCTCGCCTGCAGCGGTCAGCGAAATCTGCCGCGTCGTCCGGGCGATGAGCTTGACGCTGAGACGCCTCTCGAGCGCCGCGATGGCGCGCGAGGCGGACGGCTGCGACAGGCCGAACGCGCGCGCCGCCTTCGTGAAATTTCCGGCCTCGACGGTCCGGACGAACAGGGCGAGTTGCTGCAGCCGATCATTCATAGCAATTCCGAATATATCAAATGCAGGAAAGCCAGCTACGCGACGATTTCGGCATGCCCTACCTGTGCCCCGTGGCCGCCGATCTCAGGCGGCGAGGCAGGAGGATCACATGGGCGAGCTTTCGGGAAAAGTCGCGATCGTCACCGGGGCGTCGAAGGGGATCGGCGCGGCGATCGCCAGAGCCTTCGCCGCCGAAGGGGCGGCGGTGGCGGTCAATTACGCGTCGAGCAAGGCGGACGCGAATCGGGTGATGGAGGGCATTGTCCAGGCCGGGGGCAAGGCTGAGGCGATCAGGGCGGACGTAAGCCAGCGCGGCGACGTCATGCGTCTGTTCGAGCAGACGCAGGCGAAGCCCGGCCGCCCGTCAATCCTGGTCAACAACGCGGGCGTCTTCTCCTTCGGCCCCCTCGAAGCCCTGACCGAGGACGACTTTCACCGCCAGTTCAACACCAACGTGCTCGGTGCGCTGCTCGCCACTCAGCAGGCGGCCGGAGCTTTTCCCGGATCGGGCGGAAGCGTGATCAACCTCAGCACCATTTCGAGCACGAATCCGGCGCCGAATTCGGCCGTCTACTCGGCCTCGAAAGCGGCGATCGACACGATCACGCGCGCTCTCGCGCTCGAACTGGCAGGCAGAAAAATCCGGGTCAACGCGATCGCGCCCGGCATGACGGAGACGGAAGGAACCGCCGCGATCGGGCTCAACATGCAGGCGGCGAAGGCGATGGGCGCCGTCCTGCCAATGGGGCGCTTCGGCACCGCGGACATCGCGCGCGTCGCGCTGTTTCTCGCGTCCGACAAGTCCGCCTGGCTCACCGGCGAGCGCATCACCGTCTCCGGCGGCCAGCGATAGCGGGGCGCCGCTCTGCAGGGCGGGGTCGCCGACCCCGCCGGCGCGCTTGAGCCGAGCGCCGGTTCACCGCTCGTAGATTCCGACGAGCGTCGTTTCGGCGATGACGTGCCTGCGCGCCTCGCGCTCGACGTCGCGGCAGTGGGGATCGGCGTGGACGGCGAGCCTGTCGACCGAGAGCGCAAGCAGCGTGAAGCGATAGTGATGCGAGCCGTGCCCGGGCGGCGGACAGGGGCCGCCGTAGCCCGGCCGCCCGAAATCGTTGATCGCCTGCTTCGGATGCTCGCGCCCGGTCGGCCGTCCGGCGCCGCGGGCGAGATGCGACCAGGCGTGCGGAATGTCGTAGGCCGCCCAGTGGCGGAACACGCCGTCCGGCGCGTCCGGATCGTTGCAGAGGAGGACAAAGCTTCGGGCGGCCGGCGGCGCGTCGCTCCAGGCGAGCGCCGGCGAGGCATCCTCGTCATCGCAGGCGCAGACACGCGGGATCCGGCCTTCGTCGGAAAAGTCGCTCGATGTGAGCCGCATCGCCTGGTCTCCTTGTCCCTTCCGTTCTGGCTGCCGGACGCAGCTGTACGGGAGGGCGGCGCGTCACCGCAAGTGCTGGTTCATTTGCAGGGATTTACCCAGCGAAGGGAAGGAAACCGAGCGAAATCAGCATCCGTTGAATAGAGGACATATCCGCGCTCCATCGCGAGAACGGCGAGATGGGCGTCCGTCGTGAGGTTGGCGCCGGCCCCAAGGCGTTCGAGTTCGGCGCGCAGCCGCGTGAAGTGCGTATCCGCGGGATGCGCTATGTGGACGTGCGGCAGAGCCAGCCATGCCTGAAGCCGCTCCATCGCATCGCGAACGGCAATCGGGCGAGCGACGATCTTGAGGTTTGTCGTAATGCGGACGAATCCGAGGATGACCGCCCAGGCCAACCCGACGCCTTCGGCTCCCGCCAGACTCGCGTCCCACCACCGCCGGGCCCGCTCGTGAACGAGCGAATTGGCGTTATGCGCGTGAACGAGAACGTTGACGTCGGGCAGAATCATGAACTTTGTCCGCGAAGGCCTCGGCCTCCAGCTCATCGGCGAGTTGCCCGAGCTTGTCGACATCGACGCCCGGCCGGAATCCGAAGGAATGCGGGATCGTCTTCGGCGCGGGATGGCGGCGCGCCGCGGCGGCCTCGCCCAAACCGGCGCGAATTGTTCGGTTGACGGCCTCCTTGAACGGGATGCCGAGCTCCCGCGCGCGCTGCTTGAGCAGACCGGCCAGATCGTCGTCGAGCGTCAGGGTCGTACGCATGGTTGACATCATTGATATGTCGATTTTTGATGTCAAGGCATCAATCGATCGCGGGCCGTGTTTCGCCAGACCCGAGCGCCGTCAACCTCGGGCGGTTATCGCCATAACTTTGTGCTATTCTGCGCCTGCGACAGGGACAAAATGACCGAAACCCGAAAGCTTGCGGCGATCCTCGCCGCCGACGTTGTCGGCTTCAGCCGCCTCGCCGGCGTCGACGAGGATCGAACCCTGGCCCGGCTTCGGGCGCTGCGCAGCGATCTGATCGATCCGACCATCGCGGTGCATAACGGGCGCGTCGTCAAGCGGACCGGCGACGGCGCTCTGGTCGAGTTTCGCCGCGTTGTCGACGCCGTTCGCTGCGCGATCGAAGTCCAGAATGCGATGGTCGAGCGAAACGCCGGCGTGCCGGAGGATCGCCGGATCGATTTCCGTATCGGCATTCATCTGGGCGACGTCGTCGAGGAGAGCGACGGCGATCTGATGGGCGACGGCGTCAATATCGCCGCGCGGTTGGAAGGCGTCGCCAGGCCGGGCGCAATCTGTCTCTCGGAGGACGCCTACCGCCAGGTGCGGTCGCGGCTCAATCTCGCGGTCAGCGATCTCGGTCCGACTCAACTCAAGAACATCGCCGAGCCGATTCGCGCCTATGCGCTGGAAGTCGGCGCTCCCGCCGAGGCAAAGCTCCCGCCGCCTGTCGGGCCGGCGGCGGCGGAAAAAGCGCCTGCGCCCCTCCCCCTGCCTGAAAAACCTTCGATCGCGGTGCTGCCGTTCCAGAACATGAGCGGGGATGCGGAACAGGAATATTTCGTCGACGGCATGGTCGAGGACATCATCACCGGCCTGTCGCGCATCAAATGGCTGTTCGTCGCCTACGATCTTTATTTGCGAGCGCTGCGCCACGGCGCACTTTTTCGGCGCGCAGATCAACGCTTATTGCGGCGACCCGGCGGCGGCGACCGCCCACGCCGAACGCGCGTTGCGGCTGAGCCCGCTCGACTCCCTGGCCTTTATAGCCGATTTCTCGCTCGGGCTCGTTGCGCTGCATGAGGGGCGCCATGACGCGGCCGCGTCATCCTTCGCGCGCGCCGCGCCCGGTCGTTCGAATTTCCTCTATTTCCAGGCCGTCGCATTGGCGCTTGCCGGCCGCATGGAGGAAGCCGGGACAATCGCGAAGCGTGCAACGGAGGAAAGGCCGGGCCTTTCCCTTCATGCGTTCGTCCAGATCGGGGTCATCAGCGAGATTACCGATAAGATCGCGGCGGGCTGGCGCCTCCTTGGGCTGCCAGAGTAGCGGGCCGCGACGTTCGACCCTGACGCTTTCCGGGCGATCCTGCGGCGACAATCGGCTAACAGAGCGCGAGCGAGCGCGAGGGGCGGATCATGGCGCTAAAGGTCATCGGGGCGGGATTTGGTCGAACCGGGACGATGTCGACCAAGGCGGCGCTCGATCAATTGGGCTTTCCCTGCTACCACATGGCGGAAGTGATAATAAACAAGGAAAACAAGGCGCATCTCGATTTCTGGCGCAAGGTCGCCAATGCCCCGCCCGGCGCGCAGCAGGACTGGAATCAGGTTTTCGCCAAATATACCGCCACCGTCGACAATCCCGGATGTTGCGTATGGCGCGAACTGCTCGCCGCCTATCCCGACGCCAAGGTTGTCCTGACCCTGCATCCGCGCGGCCCCGAAGCCTGGTACGACACCACGATCGATACGATCTACTTCACCGAGAACATGTGGCAGTTCAAGGTTCTCGAGTGGTTGACGCCGTTCGGGCGCAAGTTCGGCGACATGTCGCACAAGCTGGTCTGGCAGAGGTCCTTGCAGGGAACGATGACCGACAGGGCGAAGGCGATCGCCCGCTACAACGCCCATGTCGACGAAGTCAAAGCCGCGGTTCCGGCCGACAGACTGTTGATCTTCAAGGTTGACCAGAGCTGGGCGCCGCTCTGCGCGTTTCTTGGCGCGCCACAGCCAGACACCGAGTTTCCCAACCTGAACGACCGGGCGGCGATCAAGAAAACGATCCGGGGCGTCATCAAGGGCATGTATGTCACGCTGGCCGGCTATGCGGTCGTCGTCGCGCTGCTCGTCTACGGAGTCTATCGGTTCCTGCCGTAGGGCGGACGGATCGGGCCACGAGGCATCTGCGGCCGTCGGGCGCATGCGTCGTGTCCCCTCGCAAAATCAATCCAGCCGCGCACCGCGGCCTCGTCCATCTTGGGTCGGGTCTGGCGAGCACGATCGCGCCACGGTCCATCACAGCATAGTCGTCGGCGATGTCGCGCGAGTTTTTCGTCCGCTTGCGAGACACGCTTCCGACTGTCGCGCAGTTCGGCGGAGGTGTAATCTTCCCCTATGGAAGAGCACCCAATTGTGTCTCGAAACGCCGAAGTGATGGGCGGTACTGTTGTGTTCCATGGGACGCGCGTTCCCGTGCAGACGCTGCTCGACTACCTTGAGGCGGGCGAGTCGATCGACGATTTCCTCCAAGGGTTTCCATCGGTGACCCGCGGTCAGATCATAGCGTTCCTCCGAAGAAGCGAAGGCGCGCATGATTGAAGCGGCTTCATGAGGGTCTCCTCGACGAGTGCGTCGACTGGCGTCTGGGGCGCGATATCGTCGGATACGACGACGGGGCGGCTCGTCAAATGGGCTGGACAATCATCGAGAATGGCGCCCTTCTGCCGCTCGCCGAGAAGCCGCGCCCTCCGGTCATAGCTGCGCCCGCCATGGATTGAGCACAGGCGCGCGCGCCCTTTCAAATTCCGCGGTGTCGCGGGTGACGACGGACAGGCCGTGACAGAGCGCGGTCGCGGCGATGATGAGGTCGGGTTGGGAAAAGGTGTGCCCGGCCCTACGGCCGTCCTCGACGAGCAGTCGCCATTTGAACATCACGTCTTCGCTCACCGGCAGAATGCGCTGTTCGAACATCGGCCGCACCCTTTGCGCCAGCCAGTCGTTCAATTCCGCGCGGCGCGAAGGCTCGGAGATGAGTTCGATCCCGAAGCGGATTTCGGCGAGGGTGACAACGCTGACGTAGAGGAGATCGAGCGCCTGGGCGGAGACAAAGGCCTCCACGTTGGGCTCGGGTCTGGGACGGCGCAGTTCCGACAATACATTCGTGTCGAGCAGCCACCCCGTCACAGACCGACCTCGCGGACGGGCATTACAGTCCGTTGGGGCTCGATGTCGACGTCGGGATGGGGCGACGCCTGGAGCGCATCGATAAGGTCTGCCCCGGTCCGGTCGCCCTTGAGGCGGCGAAACTCATCCGCTGACACGACGACCACTTCGTCGCGGCCGCGTACGGTCACGTGTTGCGGACCTTCGCTGCGGACCCGCCGCACCAGCTCGGAAAAGCGCGCTTTGGCGTCCTGGAGAAGCCAGCGGTTTGCCAATCCACGAGGCCCCGGCGGAGTTGTTTTTGCCGATCTGGTCATGCTGACTAGTCTAGCAGCGGGAGCGACATTTTTCAAGCTGCTTGCCGTTTGAGAGGGCTCACGACCCGCGCCTCACACTGTGACCCGGCCCCTGATCGCGGTCTCGTCCATCTCGGCCCGTGCGCCAGACAGCACGATCGCGCGCCGACAATCCCGCCCTCGTGCAGAAAATGACTGCGCTCGACGCCGAGCCGTCTGAATCGCACGCCAACATCGCGCGCAGGGAGGCTGAGCTGAAACGCATTCCTTGGCCGTCAATGCGGGTTGATTGAAGCCAAGCCTCAGATGATTGCGAAGGGATAAACAGCCTTCTCGCCGTCACACCGTCATCCGCCCCCTGACCGCCGTCTCGTCCATCTCGGCCCGGGTTCCGGCGAGCACGATCGCGCCGCGGTCCATCACCGCATAATCGTCGGCGATATCGCGGGCCCATTCGAAATATTGCTCGACCACCAGGATCGCCATGCCGCCCTTCTGCCGCAGGTGGACGAGGGCGCGGCCGATGTCCTTGATGATCGAAGGCTGGATGCCCTCGGTCGGCTCGTCGAGAATGAGGAGCTTCGGCCTGGTCACCAGCGCGCGGGCGATGGCGAGCTGCTGCTGCTGGCCGCCGGAGAGATCGCCGCCGCGCCGGGAGAGCATGTCGGAGAGGACGGGAAAGAGCGAGAAGAGCTCGTCGTCGAGGACGCGCTCGGCGCGCGGCAGGCCGGCGAAGCCGGTCATCAGGTTCTCGCGCACGGTGAGCAGCGGGAAAATCTCGCGGCCCTGCGGCACGTAGCCGAAGCCCGCTCGAGCGCGAAAGTGGCTCGGCAGGCGGGTCATGTCCTCGTCGTTCCAGCGGATCGAGCCCGAAGCCGTCATGTGCTGGCCGACGATGGCGCGCAAGAGCGACGACTTGCCGACGCCGTTGCGGCCCAGCACGGTCAGGATCCGCCCGGTTGCGGCCTTGAGCGACACCGAGCGCAGGGCCTGCGCCGCGCCGTAGAACAGATCGATGCGGTCGACGCTCAGCATGGAAGGCCTTCGCTCCTGCAATCTCCCTTCTCCCCGCTCGCGGGGAGAAGGTGGCCCGAAGGGCCGGATGAGGGGCGGCGCTGAGGTTGGCGCAGCCCCTCACCCCGGCCCTCTCCCCGCAAGCGGGGAGAGGGGGTCGCGCTCTCTACCGCCCCAGATAAACTTCAATCACCCGCGGGTCGGCGCTCACCGTGTCGAGCGAGCCGTCGGCCAGCACCGAGCCCTCGTGCAGCACCGTCACCTTGACGCCGAGCTCGCGCACGAACGCCATGTCGTGCTCGACCACCACCACCGAATGGTCGCGCGCGATCTCCCGCAGGAGCTCGGCGGTCGCGAACGTCTCGGCGTCGGTCATGCCGGCGACCGGCTCGTCGACCAGGAGGAGCTTCGGGTCCTGCGCCAGCAGCATGCCGATCTCGAGCCACTGCTTCTGCCCGTGCGACAGCGAGCCCGCGACCCGGGCGCGCTGGTCGCCGAGCCGGGTCGTCGCGAGAATCCGGTCGATCGTCTGCCGCACGGCCTTGTCCTCGCGGCCGAACAGCGTCGTCAGCACGCTACGCGGCGCCTTGGTCGCGAGCAAGAGATTGTCCTCGACGGTGTGGTTCTCGAACACTGTCGGCTTCTGGAACTTGCGCCCGATGCCGAGCGAGGCGATTTCGGCTTCGTCGAGCCTGGTGAGGTCGTGGCGGCCGTCGAACAGGACGTCACCCTCGTCGGGGCGGGTCTTGCCGGTGATCACGTCCATCATGGTCGTCTTGCCCGCGCCGTTCGGGCCGATGATAGCGCGCATCTCGCCGGGCGCAAGCACCAGTGACAGGCCGCGCAAGGCCTTGTAGCCGTCGAACGAGACGCTGATCGCGTCGAGGTAGAGCAGCGACGAGGTGAGGTTCGGATCGTCGGATTCGATCATGGATCGGCCCCCTCCTCGACCGCGAGCGCCGGCGTCTCGACGCGCGGCTTTCGCTCTCGCTTGGTCAGCGCAAGTCCGAGCAGCCCCCTGGGCAGGAACAGGGTCGTGAGGACGAACAGCAGGCCGAGACCGTAGAGCCAGTATTCGGGGAAGGCGCCAGTGAACCAGGTCTTGGCGAAATTGACCGCGATCGCGCCGATCGCCGCGCCGACCAGAGTCCCGCGCCCGCCGACCGCGACCCAGATCGCCGCTTCGATCGAATTGGCCGGCGCGAATTCGCTCGGGTTGATGATGCCGACCTGCGGCACGTAGAGCGCGCCGGCGACGCCCGCCATCACCGCCGAGACGACGAAGGCGAACAGCTTGTAGTTCTCGACCCGGTAGCCGAGGAAGCGCATGCGGCTCTCGGCGTCGCGCACCGCCGTCAGCGCCTTGCCGTATTTGGAGCCGATCACCGCGCGGGCGACCCAATAGGCGGCGATCAGCGCAATCGCGCTCGCCGAGAACAGGGCGGCCTTGGCCGAGGCCGATTGCAGCGAGAAGCCGAGGAGATCCTTGAAGTCGGTCAGGCCGTTGTTGCCGCCGAAGCCGAAATCGTTGCGGAAGAACTCCTTGAACAGCGCAAAGGTCATCGCCTGGGTGATGATCGAGAGATACACGCCCGTCACGCGCGAGCGAAAGGCGAACCAGCCGAAGCCGAGCGCCAGGAGCCCGGGGACGAGCACGACCATCAGCATGGCGTAGGGGAACCAGTTGAATCCCCACCACGCGACCGGCAGCTCCTTCCAGTTCAGGAACACCATGAAATCGGGCAGGATGGGGTTGGCGTAGACGCCGCGCGTTCCGATCTGGCGCATCAGATACATGCCCATGGCGTAGCCGCCGAGGGCGAAGAAGGCGCCATGCCCGAGCGACAGGATGCCGCAATAGCCCCAGACGAGGTCGAGCGCGACGGCGAGGATGGCGTAGCAGAGATACTTTCCGAACAGCTGCACCAGATAGGGCGGGATGTTGAACGGCGAAGCGGCCGGCGTCGCCAGCGACAGAACGGGAACTAGGATCGCCGCCAGCGCGAGGGCGGCGACGAAGACGAGGCCGAGGCGATCGAGCCGGCTCATCATGCCTCCACCGCCCGGCCCTTGAGCGCGAACAATCCGCGCGGCCGTTTCTGGATGAACAGGATGATGACGATCAAGAGCACGATCTGGCCCTGGACCGCGCCGATCACCGGCTCCAGAATCTTGTTGGCGATCCCGAGCGTCAGCGCGCCCAGCGCGGTTCCCCACAGGTTTCCGACGCCGCCGAACACGACCACCATGAAGCTGTCGATGATGTAGCCCTGGCCGAGGTTGGGCGAGACGTTGTCGATCTGCGACAGGGCGACGCCGGCGACGCCGGCGACGCCGGAGCCGAGTGCGAAAGCAAGCATGTCGACCTTGGCGGTCGATATGCCCATCGCCGCCGCCATGCGGCGGTTCTGCGTCACCGCCCGCATCTGCAGGCCGAATGGCGTGGCGCGCAGGACGAGCTGCAGCGCGAGGAAGACGACGATCGCCAGCACAATGATCCACAGACGATTGGTCGTGATCTCGAGGCCGCCGAGATGGAAGGCGCCGGACATGAAGGGCGGGTTGGTGACCAGCCGGTTGTTGGCGCCGAACAGACTGCGCACAACTTGCTGCAGGATCAGCGAGACCCCCCAGGTCGCAAGCAGCGTCTCGAGCGGGCGGGTGTAGAGATAGCGGATGATCAGCCGCTCGATGGCGACGCCGACGATCGCCGCGACGATGAAGGCGAAGGGAATGGCGAAGGCGAGCGACCAGCTCTGCAGAGACGGGGGCAGAACGAGCTGCACGACATAGGTCGCGTAGGCGCCGAGCATCACCATCTCGCCGTGCGCCATGTTGATGACGCCCATGACCCCGAAAGTGATGGCGAGGCCGATCGCCGCGAGCAGGAGAACCGACGAGGCGGAGAGTCCGTACCAGAGGTCCTGCGCCGCGCCCCACAGGGCGAGCCGGGTCTGGATCGAGGAGAGGGCCGACTGCGCCGCGCTCCTGACGTCGGGGTCGGTCGCCTTCTGCAGCATCTGGTCGATCAGGTTTTGCGCGTCGCGGTCGCCGCGCGCCTTCAGGGTCTCGACCGCGCCGAGGCGATCCTCTTTCGATCCGCCGCCGGTCGTTGCGACAATCGCCGCCATGGCGAGCCTGAGAGCGTCGGCGACGCGCGGATCGCTCTCCTTGGCGAGTTGCGCCTGCACCGCCGAAAGCGCCTTGGCGTCCCGGCTCTTGAACACGTCCCCGGCCGCAGCGAGGCGCTTCTCGGGATCGGGATTGGCGAGCGTCAGCGAACCGACCGAGCCTGCGATGGCGTTGCGGATGGCGTTGTTGACGCGCACCTTCCGGAAGGCGTCGGCGCTGGCGATGGTTTCGCCGGTCTTCGCGTTGACGATCGCGCCGGCCGTGGTCTTGTAGGCCACGATGCGGTCTGCCTTGTCGAACAGCAGGCGATTGTCGCCGAGCGCCTCCAGGATGGCCGCGGCCTGCGGCGGCGCTTCGGCCGCCAGTTCGGCGATCGCCTTTTCGGTCTGCGGAAACTTGTCGTCGAGGAACTTGGCCAGCGTGTCGTCGAGCGCGTCGGCGCGCGCGGCGCCGGACGCGAACAACGCAAGGACGCTCAGCGCCAGGGCGAGCGCAAGGCGCCCGCTAAAGAATCGCCCCTGTCTTCGCGCTCCAGGGCGCGGAGCGCGCTCACATTCCCTTTGCCGGCTACCAGACAGAAGCATGGGCTTTATCTTCGGGTCTCGTGAGGTCGCGCGCGCCCTTCTCCGCGTAGCGGGGAAGCTGTCGGGCGAAGCCCGACGGATGGGGCGTGGAAAGCAGGAATGGGCGATGCAGGTTCGCTATGACATAATGGCCTTCGGTCTCCTTCCTCAGCAAAGCTGGGGAAGGAGACACGGGCGCCAGTCAGTGCGTCAGCCGCCGCACTTGCCGGTCTTGACGTTGAAGTTGCCGCAGGACATCGGCTTGCGCCAATCGGCGATCAGGTCGCGCGAGCCTTCGAGATAGGGCGACCATTCCTGGGCGACCACGGTTCCGGGAGTTTGCCAGACGGTGTTGAGCTGGCCGTCGGCCTGGATCTCGCCGATGTAGACGGGCTTGGTGATGTGGTGGTTCGGCATCATCGTCGAAAGGCCGCCGGTCAGGTTCGGCACGGCGACGCCGATCATCGCATCGATCACCTTGTCGGGATCGAAGCTCTGCGCTTTCTCGACCGCCTTCACCCACATGTTGAAGCCGATGACATGCGCCTCCATCGGGTCGTTGGTGGTGCGGCTCGGCTTGTTGGTGAACTTGTGCCACTCGTCGATGAACGCCTTGTTCGCCGGGCTGTCGATCGACTCGAAGTAGTTCCAGGCGGCGAGGTGGCCGACCAGCGGCTTGGTGTCGAGGCCGGCGAGCTCTTCTTCGCCGACCGAGAACGCGACCACGGGAATCTCGGTCGCCTTGATGCCCTGGTTGCCGAGCTCCTTGTAGAACGGCACGTTGGCGTCGCCGTTGATGGTGGAGACGACCGCCGTCTTCCTGCCGGCCGAGCCGAACGCCTTGATCTTCGACACTTCGGTCTGCCAGTCGGAGAAGCCGAACGGCGTGTAGTTGATCATGATGTCCTCGGCGGGGACGCCCTTGAGCTTCAGATAGGCCTCGAGGATCTTGTTGGTGGTGCGCGGATAGACGTAGTCGGTGCCTTCCAGCACCCAGCGCTTCACCGAGCCGCCGTCGGCGCTCATCAGGTAGTCGACCGCCGGGATCGCCTGCTGGTTGGGCGCGGCGCCGGTGTAGAAGACGTTTCGTTCAGACTCTTCGCCCTCGTATTGCACGGGATAGAACAGGATCGAGTTCGAGCTCCTTGAACACCGGCAGCACCGACTTGCGCGACACCGAGGTCCAGCAGCCGAACACCGCGGAGACCTTGTCCTTCTGGATGAGCTCCTTGGCCTTTTCCGCGAACAGCGGCCAGTTTGAGGCAGGGTCGACCACGACCGCTTCCAGTTTCTTGCCGAGCACGCCGCCCTTCTTGTTCTGCTCGTCGATCAACATGAGCATCACGTCTTTGAGCGTCGTTTCGCTGATCGCCATCGTGCCCGAGAGCGAGTGGAGGATGCCGATCTTGATCGTGTCATCCGCCCGGGCGGCGGTGGCGCCGACGGCCAAGGCGCCGAGCGCAAGCGCGCCCGCCGCACGCGAAAGAATGCGTTTCGTCAATAACATGGAAGACCTCGTCGAGTGCGCCCCTCATGCGGGGCCATGAGTCCGGGCCCTAAGAGCCTTGGGCCTTCACGCAACGAGCATGCCAGCGAAATTTTTGAGGAGTCTCGGAGGCTGGCGCCCTTTCGAGTTGCGCCGGCGCCGATAAATTGATCAGCCGGCTGCGTCAGAGCGTCGCGGCGCCTCAAGCCTCGGCAGCACGGTAGCCGACCCCCGGCTCGGTCTTGACAACTTTCGGGGTCGTCGGATCGATCTCGATCTTGTGGCGCAACTGGCCGATGAACACGCGCAGATATTGCGTGTCCTCGACATGCGCAGGCCCCCATACGGCCGAGAGAATCTGGCGGTGGGTGACGACCCGGCCGGCGTTGCGGAAAAGGACCGCGAGCAGATCGTACTCCTTCGGCGTCAGCCGGATCGCAACGCCGTCGCGCGTGACGAGGCGCCGGTCGAAGTCCACGACGACGCCTTCGATCTCGATCCGTTCGGCCGGCTGGGCCACGCTCGCCCGATGACGAAGCGCTGCGCGCAGCCTTGCCGTCAGTTCGCCGATCCCGAACGGCTTTTCGACGTAATCGTCGGCCCCGAGGTCGAGCGCCTCGATCTTCTCCGCCTCGCGGTCCCGCGCGGAGAGGACGATCACCGGCGTCTGCGAGAAGGCGCGGATTTCGCGCAGCACTTCCTTGCCGTCGCGGTCCGGCAGCCCGAGATCGAGCACGATGAGATCGGGCGCTCCTGTGGCGACATGGCGAAGAGCCTGCGCGCCCGATTCGGCCGTCAGGACCTCGAAGCCGGCGGCGGTCAGCGCGACGTGAAGGAAGCGCTGGATCTGCGGTTCGTCGTCGACCACCAGAACGCGGCTGCCCTTCATTGCGCCGACCTTGTCTCGGCCGCCGTCGGTTCGGCGCCGGGCAGGCGGATGACGATGCGCGTTCCCCTCCTGCGCACCGCGGGGCTCTGGGCGACGATCGTGCCGCCCATGGCTTCGATGAGCCCGCGGCAGATCGACAGGCCGAGCCCCGTGCCCGGCTTGCGACCGTCGGACTTGCCGCCACGGTAGAATTTCTCGAACACCCGCTCGAGGTCGGCCGGCTTCACCCCCGGGCCCTCGTCGGTGACGCTGAGCACCACATCGTCGCCGTCCTTGCGGCCGTGAATGGTCGCTCCGCTGTCGCCGGCGTATTTGTGGGCATTGTCGAGCAGGTTGAACACCACCTGCTCGAGAAGCCTGTCGTCGGCGCGCACGAACGGCAGGTCCGGCGCCAGATTGGTGCGCACCGGCTGCTTCGGAAAGGCCTTGCGGCTTCGTTCGGCCGCACCCTGCACGACGTCGGCGACGTCGACGAGATCGCGATTGACCTTGAGATTGCCCGCTTCGATACGCGACATGTCGAGAAGGTTGGCGACGAAACGCGACAGCCGCGCCGTCTCGTCCTCGATGGAGGCGAGAAGCTCCAGCCGTTCCTCGGGGCTCATCTTGTCGCCGAGCGAGCGCAGCGACGTCGCCGCCCCGGCGATCGCGGAGAGCGGCGTCCGCAAATCGTGCGAGAGCGAGGCGAGCAGCGCGTCGCGCACTTTTTCGTTCTCCTGCATCGACGCAGTCTTCACCGCCTCGCGCGCCAGCAGCGCCCGGTCGAGTGCGATCGCAGTCTGATCGAGGATCGCGGTCAGCGCGCGCTCGTCTTCGGCCGTGATCGGCCGTTCCGGCGAATGGGGCTCGAAGCCGCAGACGGCGATCGGCCCGCGCGCCGCGATCAGGGGTCGAAACTGATATTCGACAGCCGGCAGGGTGCCCGTCCCCCACCCGGCCGGCTCGTTCTTCTGCTGGGCCCAGCGGGCGGCGGTCATCGCGGCCGCGTCGAGCTGCGAGTTGGGCGGCCAAGCCGCCCGCACCTGAAGTTCGTCGCCATCGGCCACGAGAAGCGCGATTCTGCCGCCGAAGGTCGCATGCAAGTGGGCCGCCGCCGCCCACAGGACGTCGTCGGCGCTGGAGGCGCCAGAGAGCTTGCGGGAATAGTCGTAGAGCGACCCCATGATCTGGGCGTTCTTGATCACGCTTTCGCGCTGGTCGCGCACCCGCCCCGTCAGCGAGCCGGTCAGCACGGCGACGCCGAGAAAGATCAGGAGCGCGAGCAACTCCTGCGGCTGGGCGATCGTGAAAGTGTAGATGGGTTCGATGAAAAAGAAATTGTAGGCTACGAACGAGGCGAACGAGGCGATCACCGCAGCCCGGGTGCCGACGCGGACGCCGCTGAACAGCACGGCGGCCAGGAAGATCATCGAGAGGTTGGGAAGCTTGAGCTCGGCGGTCAGCGCTTCGCCGACCAGGACGGCGCCGGTTACGGAGGCGAGGGCGGTCAGGATCTCCGCGTTGATCCCCTCGGGGCTGAACTTCAGCGCAAACCGCCGCCAGACGGGGGGCTTGGTCTCCTCGCTGGAGATGACATGAACCTCGATCGGACCCGCCTGGCGGATGAGCTCTTCGGGAAACGAACGCCTGAGCAGCCGCCTCCAGAACCCCTGGCGCGACTGGCCGAGGACGATCTGAGTCACATTTTCGCGGCGGGCGAGGCGGAGGACTTCGGCCGGATAGTCGCTGCCCTGCAGCCGAATCGTGTCGCCGCCGAGCCGCTCCACGAGCGAGAACGTCTTGGCGATCTGGGTCGCCTTCCTGGCGTCCGGCTCCTGAACGACCGGCTCGATGGTCACCGCGGTCCAAGCGGCGTTGAGAGAGGTCGCAAGTTGGGCGGCGCGCCGCACCACGCGCTCGGACACTTCATCGGCGTCGACGCAGGCAAGCAGGCGCTCCGAGGCGGCCCAGGGGCCCTCGATCGCCTTCTGGCGCAGATAGTCGACCATCTGGTCATCGACCCGGTCGGCCGTGCGGCGGAGCGCGAGTTCGCGCAGCGCGGTCAGGGTGCCAGACGTGAAGAAATTCTGGGTCGCGCGCCGCGCCGTCTCTGGCACGTAGACCTTGCCCTCGTTCAGGCGCTGAATGAGCTCGTCCGGCGTGATATCGACCAGGACGACGTCGGTCGCCTCCTGAAGCACGCGGTCCGGAACAGTCTCGCGCACGACGACCCCGGCGATGCGCGAGACGACGTCGGCCAGGCTTTCGAGATGCTGGATGTTGAGCGCCGTCCATACGTTGATGCCGGCGTCGAGCAGCTCCTGCACGTCCTGCCAGCGCTTGGGGTGGCGACTCTCGGGAGCGTTGGTGTGAGCGAGCTCGTCGACGACGATCAGCCTGGGCTTGCGCTCGAGCGCTGCGTCGATGTCGAACTCGCCGATGGTGTGGCCGCGGTAGTCGACCATGCGGCGCGGCAGAACCTCGAGCCCCTCGAGGAGAGCGCCGGTCTCGGAGCGCCCGTGGGTTTCGACGAGGCCGACGACGACGTCGACACCTTCCTCCTTCAGGCGACGCGCGCCCTGCAACATGGCGTAGGTCTTGCCGACGCCGGGGGCGGCGCCCAGGAACACCTTCAGTCGGCCAACGGTTTCCCGCCGCGCTGCCGCCAGGAGCGCGTCCGGGTCTGGGCGTCCGTCGTCGGTTCGGCTCGATTGGGCCATCAGCTCTCGTCGCTTGTTACGACGCTTTTAGCTGATCCAGCGCCAAGTTCAGCTGCAAAACGTTGGCGCGGCGCGCTGGCGATCGCATTCACAGAAGTCGACAGGGAGGATGCCTGACCTTGGCGCGGGGAGCCCAGATCGGATCGGTCGAGCTCGCCTCGGCGCGGCGGCTTTTCGAGGCGGCGTAAGGAGAAAATTCCCTGCGCGCAGCGACTTCGCCGGGAACTCGGCGTTTTGCGGGGAATCCGCGTCTGAACCCCCTTTGATTTCAGGCTCTTGCAGCGAAATTCCCTGAGCGGAGAGGCTGGGCATTTTTTGGTCCCCAGGCAGGAAATCGTCTGGCTGAAAAGGGCCGTTTGGCGCCCGAGCGGGCCTCCGGAAAGCGAAAGTCCGCCCAATGGCGGCGCACTGGCAGACAAGATCACCGGTGGCGGTCCTGAGCCTTCACGAAAATCATCCCGCTGAACCGTAGCGGTCGTCAGCTGGCCCCGGCTCTGGGCCGGGAAGCGAAATTCGCCCGAAGTCCCACGGCAGCAGCAGTGTGAAACAGGACGATCTATCAACCGCGAGTTTCTCCCCGTCTCTGCGACAAGCACCAGATCCAAGGTCCACGTCCGGTCGGCCGGAAGCGCGATACGCGACAAACTCCGCTTCACATCGTGGACAAGCTTCGCTCGTGCCTTCGCAATACTGGAACCCAGACGGGACAATCCGGCAATCGATGTCATTAGCCGATCACGGCCAGTCATTGCAATTCCCAATGAGAAGCGGCGAGCACGCCCATCATCAGCGTGAAGACGAAGAAGATCAGGCCGACCATGCTGCCCCGCCGGTAGCTGATGCCCGCCGTGACGAGAACGAGGCCCCAAAACAGGACTGAAAGGAATTTCATGGCGAAGCTTCGGCTGTTGTACCTGGGCGCGCCGACCTCGAAAGCCGCAGGGGTCCCGCAGCGCCTACACGAGAGTTCGTGTCAATCATGAACTAGCGCGCGCCGGCCAGAAGCTGCGCGGCCAATCCAAAGCAGAGCGTGACCAACAGCAGCACCCCGAAACGGGCAAGAACGTTCGCGGGCGACCGCGGCTCGCCGTCGAACCCGTGATCCAGAGTTCGAACAATCAGTCCGGTGACGGCTCCGTCAGGCAGGAACCTTCGCATGCAACCACTCCGTATTTTCCGCGTGCTTGCGCCTAAACCCTGGCCGCGTAAGCGATCGATGTGGAATTCACCTTTCCGCGCAAGAATTCCATAAGGGCCAAGGCGGCGCCGCTGGTCACGAAGACAAGGCGGGGTTTCGCGGCTCCATCTCCGCATCGCGTTCCTCAGCGACGCGCAGGCCGCCGTGGGAAAAATGGCGGCACGGACGCGCTCGTCGGCGACGGTGCGCGCTCATCAGCGAGGGGCGCGCGTCGTGCTCGTCGGCGGCTAAGGCGACTTCAGCTGATCCAGAGCCAGATTCAGCCGCAGGATATTGACCCGGGGCTCGCCGATCAGTCCAAGAGAGCGCCCTTCGATCGAGGATTCGACCAGCGCGCGCACCTGACCCTCGTCGAGGCCGCGCGCCTTGGACACGGAGGCGACTTGCGCGAGCGCAGTTTCGGGCGAAACGTCCGGGTCGAGCCCGGAGGCCGAGGTCGTCACCGCGTCGGCAGGGACGGGGCCGGGCCCCGTCTTCGCCCGCCACGCCGCGACGCTCGCCCTCACCCGGTCAACCAGCTTCTGCGACGTCGGCCCGAGGTTGGAGCCCGACGAATTGGCGGCGTTGTAGGGCGCGTCGATCGTCTTCGACGAATTGTTGGGGTCCGTATCAGTCGTCGCCGACGGGCGCGCGTGGAAGTAGCGGTCGCTCTTGAAATCCTGGCCGATCAGCGCCGAGCCCACGACCGCGCCGTCCCTTTCGATCAGGCTGCCGTTGGCCTGGCGCGGCAGGGCGACCTGGGCGATTCCCGTGACTGCGAGTGGATAAAGGAGGCCGGTCAGCGCGGACAGAAGCACGAGCAGTACGACGGCCGGACGGATGTGTTGAAGCATGGGACGCTCCCTTTGGAGTCAGGCCAGATGGAGAGCGGCGACGACGAGGTCGATCGCCTTGATTCCGATGAACGGCAGGATCAGCCCGCCGAGCCCGTAGACCAGCAGATTGCGCCTGAGCAGCGCCGCCGCGCCGACCGGGCGGTAGGCGACGCCCTTCAGCGCCAGCGGGATCAACGCGATGATGATCAGCGCGTTGAAGATGACCGCCGACAGGATCGCGGACTGCGGCGAGGCGAGCCGCATCACGTTCAGGGCGCCGAGCGCCGGATAAGTGGCGAGGAACAGCGCCGGCAGGATCGCGAAATATTTCGCCACGTCGTTGGCGATGGAGAAGGTCGTCAGCGAGCCGCGCGTCATGAGAAGCTGCTTGCCGATTTCGACGATCTCGATGAGCTTGGTCGGATTGGAGTCGAGGTCGACCATGTTGCCCGCCTCGCGCGCAGCCTGGGTGCCGGTCTGCATGGCGACGCCGACGTCGGCCTGGGCGAGCGCCGGCGCGTCATTGGTGCCGTCGCCGCACATGGCGATGAGCCGGCCGCCAAACTGCTCCTTGCGGATGTAGGTGAGCTTGTCCTCCGGTGTCGCCTCGGCAAGGAAGTCGTCGACTCCGGCTTCCGACGCGATCGAGGCGGCGGTGACGGGATTGTCGCCCGTCACCATCACGGTGCGGATGCCCATCGCGCGCAGCGCGGCGAAGCGCTCCTTGATGCCGGGTTTCACGACGTCCTTCAGATGAATGACGCCGAGCAGCTTGCCGCCGTCAGCGACGGCGAGCGGCGTGCCGCCTGACATCGCGACCCGCTCAACTTGATGCCGGAGCTCCGGAGGCGCCTTGTCGAGTGCGAGCTTGAGGTAGCGCAGGATCGAGTTGATGGCGCCCTTGCGCACCGAACGCCGGCCGATGTCGATGCCCGAGAGGCGGGTCTGCGCGGCGAAGGGGACGATTGTCGTCTCGGCCGGATCGAGCTCAGGCCCGGCGAGGCGGTATTCGCTCCTGGCGAGAGCGACGATCGAGCGGCCTTCCGGCGTCTCGTCGGCGAGACTCGAGACGAGCGCCGCCTCCGCGAGGTCCCGGGGAAGGACTCCGGTCACCGGCAGGAACTCGGTCGCCATTCGGTTGCCGAAGGTGATCGTGCCGGTCTTGTCGAGCAGCAGCGTATCGACGTCGCCGGCCGCCTCGACCGCGCGGCCGGAGGTCGCCACCACGTTGAAGCGGATCAGCCGATCCATGCCGGCGATGCCGATCGCCGACAAGAGGCCGCCGATAGTGGTCGGAATGAGGCATACGAGAAGGGCGATCAGCACCGTCGCCGACAGGTCGGCGCCCGAATATCGGGCGATCGGCCAGAGCGTGACGCAGACGATCAGGAAGATGATCGTCAACCCCGACAGCAGGATCGAAAGCGCCATCTCGTTCGGCGTCTTCTGGCGTTCGGCGCCCTCCACAAGCGCGATCATGCGATCGAGGAAGGTCGATCCCTGCGCCGCGGTAATCCTGACCTTGATGAAGTCGGACAGCACGGTCGTACCGCCGGTCACGGCCGAGCGGTCGCCGCCCGCCTCGCGGATGACCGGCGCGGATTCGCCGGTGATCGCGGATTCGTTGACCGAGGCCACGCCTTCGACGATCTCGCCGTCGCCCGGGATGAGCTCCCCCGCTTCGACGATAACGATGTCATCCAGGCGAAGATCAAGGGCGTTCACGCTTTCGACGGGACCATTCAGTTTCTTGGGATCGACGTAGCGTCTTGCGAGCGTGTCGCTGCGGGTGCGGCGAAGCGTCTCGGCCTGCGCCTTGCCGCGGCCCTCCGCCACAGCTTCGGCGAAATTGGCGAACAGCACCGTGAACCAGAGCCACGCGGTGATCTGGCCGGAGAATGAAGCCAAGCCATTGTGGACGATGAGATCCCGGACGAAGAACAGCGTCACCAGCAACGACACCGCTTCGGTGACGAAGATGACGGGGTTCTTCGCCAGTGCGCGCGGATCGAGCTTGCGCACGGCGTCGACGGCGGCCGGGCCGATGATCTTGGTGTCGAACAGGCTCTGCGGTTGTGTCTTCTTGGACGACATCTGTCGCAACTCCAATCAGAAGGTCTTGCCGTCGAGCATCAGGAAGTGCTCGACCACGGGCCCGAGCGACAGGGCCGGGAAATACTGCAGCAGGTAGAGAATGACGATCACGCCGACGAGCAGCCCGACGAACAGCGGGCCGTCGGTCGGAAAGGTTCCTGCCGAGGTCGGGACCTTCTTCTTCGCCGCCAGCGAGCCCGCCAGCGCCAGCACGGGCACGACATAGGCGAGGCGGCCGAGCAGCATCGCCAATCCCAGCGTCGTGTTGAACCACAGCGTGTTGCCGGTGAGGCCGGCGAATGCCGAGCCGTTGTTGGCGTTGGCCGAGGCGAAGGCGTAGATGATCTCGGAGAGGCCGTGCGGGCCGCTGTTGTTGAGGCTGTCGAGCGCGGTCTGAAGCAGCACGGAGGCGCCTGTGAAGCCAAGCACGATCAGCGGATAGATCAGCACCGCCAGCATTGCGAGCTTCATCTCGCGCACCTCGATCTTCTTGCCGAGATATTCGGGCGTCCGCCCGACCATCAGCCCGGCGATGAAGACCGCGATGATCGCGACCACGAGAAAGCCATAGAGCCCGGCGCCGACGCCGCCCGGCCAGATGCAGCCGGCGAGAACGTTGAACATAGGGACCATGCCGGCCAGCGGGGTCAGCGAATCGTGCATCGTGTTGACGGAACCCGTGCTGGTGCCGGACGTGGCGGTCGCGTAGAGGACGGACATCGCTTGGCCGTTGCGAACCTCCTTGCCTTCGAGATTGCCTGCGGACGGGTCCACTCCTTGGGCTGTCAGGATCGGATTTCCCGCAGCCTCCGCCCAGTAGGCGACGCCGACGCCGACGATGAAGAAGACGGCCATCGCTGCGAGGATCGCGCGTCCCTGGCGAATGTCGCCAACCACGCGGCCAAACGCGAGAACGGAGGCGACGGGGATCAAAAGGAGAGCCCAGATCTCCAGCAGGTTGGTCCAGGCGTTGGGGTTCTCGAACGGATGCGCAGCATTGGCGTTGAAGAAGCCGCCGCCGTTGGTGCCGAACTCCTTGATGATCTCCTGGCTTGCCACCGGCCCGATGGAGATGGTCTGCTTCGCCCCTTCCAGGGTTGTGGCGTCGACCGCTCCGGCCAGCGTCTGTGGCATGCCCAGGGCGACGAAGACTAGTGCGCCGACGAACGCGATCGGCAACAGGATGTAGAGCGTGACGCGGGTCATATCGACCCAGAAATTGCCAACGGTTGTCGCGCTCGAGCGGGCGAATCCGCGCACCAACGCGAAAGCCATCGCGAGGCCGGTCGCGGCGGATACGAAATTGTGCACGGTGAGGCCGAGCATCTGGGTCAGATGGCTCATCGTGGTTTCGCCGCTGTAGTTCTGCCAATTGGTGTTGGTGATGAAGCTGCTCGAGGTGTTGAAGGCGAGATCGGGCGCGACGCCGTCGAACCCGCGCGGATTGAGCGGCAGAAGATTTTGCAGCCGCTGCAGAGCGTACAGCGACAGGAAACCCGCGACCGAGAAGACGACCATGGCGATCGTGTAGGCGAACCAGTCCTGCTCCCGGGCCGGATTCACACCGGCGAGGCGGTAGAGTCCTCGCTCGACCGGCCCGAGCACGGGGCTCAGGAATGTCCTTTCGCCCGCGTAAATGCGGGCGACATGCGCGCTGAGCGGGATGGCGCACGCTACAACGAGGGCGAGCACCAGCACAATCTGCGACCAACCGACGAAGGTCATCGAGAATTCCTCGAGTTTCAGAATTTTTCCGGACGAATCAACGTGTAGAGAAGGTAGAGGCCCAGCAGGACGGCGACGACCAGCCCGATGATCGGTTCGCTCATTGGCGACCCCCTAAAGCTGCCGCAAGGCGACGGCATAGAGGGCCATCACCGCGATGACCGCAAAACCAAGCACGACGAACGCGAGATCGAGCATGAACGCCTCCTTGCGCGCCGGTTTGGTACCCCCGGGGATTGTAAGTTTTCGATTGCGATTCGTCCCCGCCGGCATAAGGATTTCGTAAGGCCGATGCGCCGCCGACGGGGGCCATCTCCGAGGTTGCGAAACGAATCGGACAGGTTTAATCACTCTTTCATTGAGCAATATACCTAGTTAGCAAAACCGTCGAAATCGCCGTATAGCGAAGCCCGATCCGGACGACGCGGGGATAGATCGCGGCCCGACAACCTGGGAGAAGTACGTTGCTGCATATTTCTGGATTTTCGGCAGGAGGCCTGCGCATCGCCGCTACGGCCCTAGCGCTCGCCGGCGCGATTGCGCTGGCGGGATGCGGCAAGAAGCAGGAGACGCAGGCCGCGGTTGGGCAGGTCATCGCGCATGTCGGCTCGGACGATGTGACGCAGCAGGAGCTCGACAACGAACTCCGGCTGGCGAACATCCCTGCGGACAAGCGGAGCGACGCCGTGGTGAAGGCGTTGCTGTCCCGCATCATCGAGCGCAAATATCTCGTCCAGCAGGCGGTCGCGGCCAAGCTCGACCGGGAGCCGACCGTTCACCTCGATCTCCTGCGGTCGCGGGAACAGATCCTGGCCGGGGCGTATGTGCAGCGAGACCTTCGCACGAAGGTCACCAGCATCTCGAACAACGAGATTGACGGCTATATTCAGGCCCATCCTGAAAGGTTCGCCAAGCGTCAGGTTTTCCAGATCGAACAGGCCACGTTCCCTCCGCAGAAGGACATGGAGGCGCTCGCGGCCGCGACGAAAGACTTCAAGACGATGGATCAGGTCGAGGCGAAGCTGAAGGACTTGGGGATCAAGTACAGCCGGGGTCCCGCCACGCTCGACGGCGCCACCCTGCCGGCGGAGATGCTCAAGCCGCTCGACGCGAGGAAGCCTGACGACATCTTCTTCATTCGGTCGAGGAACAGCGCCAGCTTCTTCAAGGTGCTTTCGGCGGACGTCACGCCGCTGACCGGCGATCAGGCGAACCAGTTCGCCAAGCGGGAGATCGCCTCCGAACTGGCCAAGAAAGAAGCGCAGGACACATCCGCCGCCGCTCTCGCCGAAGCCAAATATGAAGGCGACTATGGGCGGATCATGACGGCCGCGGTGCCAGCGGCGCCGGCGGCGGGGGGCGAGGCGCCCGCGGGCGAAACACAGAATGCCGAGAAACCGGCGGACGAGGCCGCGCCTTCCGCAGAGGCGCCCAAGCCCGCCGAAGAGCAGAAGGAAGCGCCGAAGAACTGACGGCGGACACGCGGAGCGCCGCCGAAGGGCTGAACCTGCGGCCTGCTCCCGGTGCGCCTCCCTCGAGACGCCTCAACAGATACGAGGAAGCTGCTCGCCCGAAAGCCAATCGACGATGCGCCCGCCCCCGAAGGCGGTGCGCATTTCGACGAAGCGGTTGGGATCGTCGACCGCAGAGCCGATGATCGCCGAACGCGTCCCGAGCGGATGGGCCTTCATCGCGGAAAGCAGGGCCCCAGCGAATTCGGGCGCGACGACCGCGACGAGCTTGCCCTCGTTGGCGACGTTGAGCGGGTCGAGTTCAAGAAACTCGCAGGCCGCGGCCACCTCGGGGCGGATCGGAATCGCCGCCTCCTCGATGGTGAAACCGACGCCAGACTGATGGGCGAATTCATTGAGCGTCGCGGCAAGGCCGCCGCGGGTCGGATCGCGCATGGCGCGCAGGCCTGGGCCGGCCGCCTTCACCATGTCCTCGACAATCCCGTGCAAGGCCGCCGTATCAGACAGGATCTGGGTCTCGAATTCGAGATTCTCGCGCTTCGACATCACGGCGACGCCATGATCGCCCATGGTTCCCGAAACGATCACGACGTCTCCCGGTCGGACGGCGTCGCTCGACAGGTTCAGTCCCGGCGGCGCTACGCCCACCCCCGCAGTCGAAACAAACACCTTGTCGGCCTTGCCGCGCTCGACGACTTTCGTATCGCCGGTGATGATCGGCGTCCCGGCGGCGCGCGCCGCCTCGCCCATGCTCGCCGCCACGCGATTGAGGTCGGCGAGCGGAAACCCCTCCTCGATGACGAAGCTCGCCGAAAGATACAGCGGGCGGGCGCCCGCCATCGCAATGTCGTTGATCGTCCCGTTGACCGCGAGCGAACCGATGTCTCCGCCCGGGAAAAAAATCGGCGAGACGACGTAGGCGTCGGTCGTCATCACCATCCGGCCGGCCGCGACATCGAAAGCCGACTGGTCGTTGCCGGCGCGCAGCCAGTCATTGTCGAAAGCCGCGTGGAAAATGTCCTCGATCAGTTGGCCCATGGCGCGCCCGCCCGCGCCGTGGGACATGTCCACCCGGCCGTTCTTCAGGTCGAGCTTGCGGCGGATCGGCTTGGCCTCGCTCACGCGACTTCCTTCTCTCGCCGGTCTCGCGCGTTCTCGCGAAACCGGCCGTAGCTCCAGTGTGCGGCACAGGCGCCCTCGGGCGAGACCATGCACGAACCCATCGGCGTATCCGGAGTGCAGAGCGTGCCGAACAGTTTGCATTCGCGCGGCGCCTTCGCCCCGCGCAGGATCGCGCCGCATTCGCAGGCCGGATTGTCTCGCGCCGGCTTCGCCGTCAGTCCGAAGCGCTGCTCTGCGTCATAGAAGGCGAAGGCCGGGCGAAGGCGCAAGGCGCTCGACGGCAGCCAGCCGAGCCCCCGCCACTCGAACGTTTCGCGGGTCTCGAATATGGCCGCGACTTCGCCCTGGGCCTTGACGTTTCCCTCGCGAGTGACGGCCCGGATGTACTGGTTCTCGACCTCGGCCCGGCCCTCGTTGATCTGCCTGACCAGCATGAGAATCGCCTGAGCCACGTCAAGCGGTTCGAAGCCGGCGATCACGACGGGCTTCCCGTAGTCGCGTGCGAAGGGTTCGTAGGGTCGCGTGCCGATCACGGTGCTGACATGCGCCGGGCCGACGAAGCCCTCGATCAGGACCTGCGCTTTGTCGCCGTCGGTGGCGCCTTCGAGGATCGCCCGCATCGCCGGCGGCGTCATCACGTGGTTGCAGAGAATCGAGAAATTCTTCAGCCCCTTCTTCCCGGCGGCGCGGATCGCCAGCGCAGTCGGCGGCGTCGTCGTCTCGAAGCCGATGGCGAGGAATACGACCTCGCGGTCCGGCTCGGCCTCGGCGATGCGGATCGCGTCGAGCGTCGAATAGACCATGCGGATGTCGGCGCCTTCCGCCTTGGCCTTGAGCAGGCTCGAGCCGTTCGATCCGGGAACGCGCATCAGGTCGCCGTAGGCGCAGAGCGTGACGCGGAGGTCGCGCGCGCAGGCGATCGCCATGTCGACCCGCGCCATCGGCAGCACGCAGACGGGGCACCCGGGCCCGTGGATCATCCGCACGTTCGGCGGCAGCAGATCCTCGATGCCGTAGCGAGAGATCGCGTGCGTGTGTCCGCCGCAAAACTCCATCAGCCGGTAAGTCCGATCGGGCCTCGCCTCGCGCGCGATCCCGCCGGCGAGCGAACGGGCGAGCGCGCCGTCGCGAAACTCGTCGACGTATTTCATGACAGAGGCTCCTTCACGCCGCCACTCCCACGGCGTTCAGCATCTCGATTGTCTTCAGCGCTTCTTCTGGATCGATCTTGGCCAGCGCATAGCCGACGTGCAGCACGACGTAGTCGCCGACTTTCACGTCATCGATGAGGGCGGTGGAGATGACCTTGACCACGCCGTCGAGGCTGACCTTGGCCATGTCGTCCGGCAACACTTCGCGCACCTCCACTGGAATCGCCAGGCACATCGCTCATTCCTCCATCCAATTGCCGCCGCCGCGGGCGAGGGCATGCGCGAACGCCGCCTGTCCGAACGAAAGGCCGCCGTCGTTCGCCGGGACGTCGCGCGGCGTCGCCGGGTCGAGCCCGCGCGCCCGAAGCGCGCCCATCAAGCCTTCGGCGAGCACAAGATTCATCATGCACCCGCCGCCGAGCGCGATGCGCTGAAGGCCTCTCGCGGACGCCTCGGCTCCGATCCATTCGGCGAGGCCGGCGATCAGCGTCCCATGGAACGCTTCGGCCGCGTCGCGGCCCGCGAGCCGTTCGCCCAGTATCGCCTCCACCATCGGGGCGAGATTGAGGCGGCCATCCGCGATCGTCCAGCCGCCGGGAACGACCCGCGGCGTCGCGACCAGCGCCTCGAGCTCCATCGCCGCCTGTCCCTCGTATTGCTGGCGAAGACAAACGCCGGCAAGCGCGGCGACGGCGTCGAAGAGGCGTCCCAGGCTCGTTGTCCCAGCGAAGCGGGCGCCGCGCGCGAAAGAATCCGCAAGCCGTCCCGCCTCGGGTCCAGGGAAGATGCGCGAAGCGTCTTCCAGTCTTCCGAGCTTGTGCAGCATCGCGACGCCCATGCGCCAGGGTTCGCGCGCCGCCCGGTCGCCGCCCGGCAGGGCGAGCGGCTCGAGGGAGCCGACGCGCGTCCACCGCGCGCCGTCGAGGACGATCAGTTCGCCGCCCCAGGGCGCGCCGTCCGCGCCGTAGCCATGCCCGTCGAGCGCGACTCCGAGCGTTTCTCCGCACCATTGCTTCTCCGCGACGACCGCGGCGACATGGGCGACGTGGTGCTGGACGGCGATCACCGGCAAGCCGGACGACTCCGCCGAGCGCGTCGAAACGAAGTCGGGATGAAGGTCGCAGACCGCGACCTGGGGCTCGACCTCGAGGATCGATATCAGATGCCGGATGGTCTCGTCGCGGAAGCGGATGGTCTCGCGGTCGTCGAGTTCGCCGATGTGCTGCGAGACGAAAGCCTCCCGGCCGCGCGTGACCGTGATCGTGTTCTTGAGGTCGCCGCCCGCGGCGATGACGCTCGGCCCGTCGGCGCCGAGGTCGATCGGGTCGGGGACAAAGCCTCTCGCGCGCCGCAGATAGGCGGGCGCGCCGTCGAGCGCGCGCACGACGGAATCGTCGACTCTGACGACGATCTCACGGGCATGCGTCACAATCAGGTCGGCGATTCCGGTCAGCCGGCGCGATGCGTCGTCGTCGGAGGCGACCAGCGGCTCCCCGCCCACGTTGGCGCTCGTGGCGACGAGCGCCAGATCGGACGGCGCGTCGCGCCAGGAGCGAAATTCCGGCGAGCCCGCAAGCTCGTGCAGGACGAGCCAGTGCAGGGGCGTATAGGCGAGCATCAGGCCGACGTCGCGCAGCCTCGGCGCGACGCTGGGCGCGACCACGCCCCGGCTTCGGACGAGCACGATCGGACGGGACCGGCCCTCGAGCAGCGCGCGCTCGATAGGGCCGATTTCCGCCAGGCGCGCGGCGCTGGCGATATTGGCGACCATCACGGCGAAGGGCTTGGCGTCGCGGGCCTTGCGCGCGCGCAGGCGCGCCACCGCCGCCTCGTCATGGGCGTCACAGAGGAGGTGGAAGCCGCCGAGGCCCTTGAGCGCGACGATTCCTCCCTGGTTCAACAGCGATGCGACATCCGCGATCGGCGCACTGAGCTTCGGGCCGCAGCGCGGACAGGCGATCGGCTCGGCGTGGAAGCGGCGGTTGGTCGGATCGCGGTAGTCGCGGTCGCAGTCGGCGCACATCGGGAACGACGCCATCGACGTCTGCGCGCGGTCGTAGGGGAGCGCGCGCGTCAGCGTATAGCGCGGGCCGCAATGGGTGCAGTTGATCAGCGGATAGCCGAAGAAGCGGCTTGCCGGATCGAACAGCTCCTCGAGGCAGACGTCGCAAACGGCGGCGTCGGCGCCGATGCGGGTGGTCGTCCGGCCCGCCCGCGTCGCGTCGATGACAAAGCCCTCTCCGCCAACCGGCGCGACCGGCGCGACCTCGACCGAGTCGATGCGCGCGAGCGGCGGCGGCGCCTGCCTGAGCTCGGCGAGGAAGGATCCGGCGCGGGCTCCCTCGACCTCGATTAGCACGCCGTCGGCGTCGTTGCGCACGAAGCCGCTCAATTCCAGACGCGACGCGAGGCCATACGCGAAGGGTCGAAAGCCGACTCCCTGCACCACTCCGCGCACCCGCAGACGCAGACGCTCTCCACTTTTCTGTAAGGGCGCCGGCGCTCCCACCTTTTGCCTATCCCTTCGCCACGGCCGCGGCCTGCCGCGCAGCGGAAGCCTCGATCCAGGCGGCGAAGGCGGCGACGCCCTCCCCGGTCCGCGCGGACACGGTCAGCGTCTGCAGGTTCGGATTGACCCGCAAGGCGTTGGCCAGGCACTGCCCGACGTCGAAATCGAGGTGCGGCAGCAGGTCCGACTTGTTGAGCAGCATCAGGTCGGCGGTGGCGAACATGTCCGGATATTTGAGCGGCTTGTCCTCACCCTCGGTCACCGACAGCACGACGACGCGGCGCGCCTCCCCGAGGTCGAAGGCGGCCGGGCACACCAGATTGCCGACATTCTCGATGAACAGCGCGGAGCCCGGCGCGGGATCGAGCGTCTCCAGCGCATGGCCGACCATATGCGCATCGAGGTGGCAGCCCTTCCCCGTATTGATCTGGATCGCCGGCGCGCCGGTCGACCGGATGCGATCGGCGTCGTTCGACGTCTGCTGGTCGCCTTCGATCACCGAGACCGGTAGACGATCCTTGAGGGCTACGATCGCTCTGACGAGCAGGCTCGTCTTGCCGGACCCGGGGCTGGAGACGACGTTGAGGGCGAACAGCCGCCGGGCGGCGAAGGCCCGCCGGTTCTCCCGTGCGTAGGCGTCATTCTTCGACAGAATATCCTGTTCGATCCGGATCATTCGCTCCTGGCTGACGCCCGGCGCGTGCGCGCCATGATCGTGACCATGCGCATGATCGCGCCCGCGCGAATGCTGGTGATCAGCGCTGTCGCCGTCGGGATGATCATGCGGATGGCTGTGCGGTCCGTGGCCATCGCCATGGTCGTGCACGTGCTCGTGGACATCAGCGCCGCGGTCGGTCTCGCCGGCCTTGCCTTTTTCGAGCACCACCTCGGCCTGACCGCATCCGCAAACGCCGCACATCGGCGAACTCCGCTTCTTTACACCTTCGCTTCGTCGCCGACGACGGCGGCGAGCATCGATACGTCGAATCTCCGTTCCCCGAGGCCTTGCGCTGGCCTGCCCGAGGACGCTCGCCCCCGCTGATCATATAGGCGCAAGGCCCGGCTTGCCATCGCGGCGTTCCGACGCGCCCGTTGCGGCCTTTCGCCTCAGGCGGCCGCCTTTTCCGGCCGCTCGTCGTCCCTGAGCCAGATGTAGATCGCCGGGATGACGAGTAAAGTGAGCGCGGTCGAGGACGCCAGGCCGAACACCAGCGAGATCGCCAGCCCCTGGAAGATCGGATCGGTCAGGATGAAGGCTGCGCCGATCATCGCCGCCGCCGCCGTCAGGACGATCGGCTTGAACCGGGTCGCGCCAGCCTCGATCAACGCCGGACGCAACGGTATGCCCTGGGCGCGCCTCGTCCTGATGAAATCCACCAGCAGGATCGAGTTGCGCACGATGATGCCGGCGAGGGCGATGAAGCCGATCATCGAGGTCGCGGTGAACGGCGCGCCCAGCGCCCAGTGGCCGAGGACGATGCCGATCAGCGTCAGAGGCACCGGCGTCAACACCACCAGCGGCAGCACGAACGATCCGAATTGCGCGACCACCAGGAGGTAGATGGCAAGGATCGCGACGCCGAAGGCCGCGCCCATGTCGCGGAACGTGACATAGGTGACTTCCCACTCGCCGTCCCAGAGCACCGTCGGCTTCGACTCGTCCAGCGGCTGGCCGTGGAATACGATCTGCGGTTTGCCGAGGCCGTCCCAGTCCATGCCCGAAATCTTGTCGTCGACCGCGAGCATGCCGTAGATCGGCGCTTCGAACCGCCCCGCAAGCTCGCCCGTCACCATTTCAGCGAAACGTCCGTTGTGGCGATAGATCGGGTACGAGGACACTTCGCGTTTGAGCGTAACGACGTCGCCGAGTTCGACGTTTGCGCCTTGCCGCGCCGTGCCGCCCGCAGGGAGCGGCGTCGACAGGATTCGCTCGTCGAGCGTCAGGCGATTGCGCGGCAACGCCACCTTGATCAGGATCGGCTTGAGACCGCTTCCGCGTTGCGAGTAGCCGACCTCCGTCCCGCCGACGAGCGCGGCGATGGTGTCGTAGACCGCCTGTTCCTGAACACCGTGGAATTCGAGCGCCTCCTGGTCGATGGCGAAGCGCTGGCGCCCGGACGGCACGCCGAAACTGTCGTCGTCGTCGACGATGAAGTCGACCGACTCGAACGCCTGGCGCACTTTCGAAGCCATGGCCCTGCGGCTCGCGGCGTCCGGGCCGTACACCTCGGCCAGCAAGGTCGAGAGCACCGGGGGCCCGGGCGGGACCTCGACGACCTTGATCGAGCCGTGCGGCGGCAACGACACGTCGGCCAGCCGTTTGCGGATCTCGAGAGCGATCGCGTGGCTGGCGCGAGACCGTTCGCCCTTCGGCGTCAGATTGACCGAGAGATCGCCCATCTGCGGCTCCGAGCGCAGATAATAATGACGCACGAGGCCGTTGAAGTTGAAGGGCGCCGCGGTCCCGGCATAGGCCTGGATCGAGGTGAGTTCGGGCAAGTCCTTCAGCCTGTCCGCGGCGGCCTTGAGCACACGGTCCGTCTCCTCGATCGAGGAGCCCTTGGGCAGATCGACGACGACCTGAATCTCGGACTTGTTGTCGAACGGCAAGAGCTTCACCACGACGTCCTTGGTCACGAACAGCGAGCACACTGCGAGCGTAGCGACGCCGACGGAGATCAGGAAGATTTTCGAACGGACCCGCCCTTTCAGAAGCGGCTTCGCAATGCGGACATAGAACCGCCCCGTCGCGCCGATGTCGTGGCTATGTTGCGCGCCGTGTTCCATCCTCTCGAAGTGCGTCGCGGAGATGCGCATGAGGAGCCAGGGCGTCACCGTCACCGCGACGAAGAATGAGAACAGCATCGCGGTCGACGCGTTGGCCGGAATCGGGCTCATGTAAGGGCCCATCAGGCCGCTGACGAACATCATCGGCAGCAGCGCGGCGACGATGGCGAGCGTGGCGACGATGGTCGGATTGCCAACCTCGGCCACCGCCTCGACCGCCGTCTCGGCAAGCCCGCGCGAGCCGCGCATGCGCCAGTGCCGCACGATATTTTCGACGACGACAATCGCGTCGTCGACGAGAATGCCGATCGAGAAGATGAGCGCGAACAGGCTCACCCGATTGATGGTGTAGCCCATCATCCACGAGGCGAAGAGAGTGAGCAGGATGGTCGTCGGGATGATGATCAGCACGACCACTCCCTCCCGCCAGCCGATCGTCGCCGTAATGAGAATGACGATCGAGACAGTGGCGAGCGCCAGGTGGAACAGGAGTTCGTTCGCCTTCTCGTTGGCCGTCTCGCCATAGTTGCGCGTGACCGTGACTTCGAGCCCGGCCGGAACGAGGCGTCCCTTGATCGTCTCGAGGCGCTTCATCACCTCTTCGGCGACCCTGACGGCGTTCTCGCCTTTGCGCTTGGCGACGGCGAGGCTTACGGCAGGCCGACGTTCGAGCTGTCCTGTTGCGTCGCGCGTCATGGTCCAGGCGCGCTGGTCGACCTCGGACGAACCGACCACGACGTCCGCGACGTCCTTGACATAGACGGGTCGGCCGTCGCGCGACGTCAGCAGCAGAAGGCCGATGTCCGGGACACCCTGTAGCGTCTGCCCCGCCACCACCGGAATCGACTTGTTGTTCTCCCGGAACGCCCCGGCAAGGAACGAGCGGTTGGCGTTGGCGAGCTTGTCCGTCAGCTGGCCGAGCGTAATGCCGTAAAGCGCGAGGCGTTCGGGATCGGGCTCGACGCGGATCTCGCTCGGCGCCCCGCCGACAATGTAGGTGGATCCGACTCCATTGACCTTGGTCAATTCGTGCTGAAGCTCTTCAGCGACCTGCTCGAGTCCGTTGTCCGTCCATTGGCCCGCCTTGTCGGCATTGGCGGACAGCGTCAGGACAAGGATCGCGACGTCGTTGATGCCCCGTCCGACGATCAGCGGCTCGGGGATTCCCTTCGGAATATGCGTGATCTCGGCGCGAATTTTCTCGTGCACGCGCAAGACCGCGACATCCTGGTCGGTTCCGACGAGAAACCGGGCGGTCACCACGACGCGGTCGTCCTGCGTCTGCGAATAGACGTGCTCCACGCCGTCGATCGCCTTGACGATGTCCTCGAGCGGCCGGGTGACGAGCTCGACCGCCTCGTCCGCCTTGTAGCCGTTGGCGGCGACGATGATGTCGACCATCGGCACGCTGATCTGCGGCTCTTCCTCTCGCGGCAGCGAAGCGACGGCGATCGCTCCGGCGATCACGGCGGCCAGAAGCAGAAGCGGCGTCAGCGGCGAGTTGATGAACGTCCGCGTCAGAACCCCGGAAAGACCGAGCTTCATGGCGCCACCAGCCGGTCGCCGTCCTTGAGGCCGGTCAGGATCTCGACGCCCTTGTTGTCGCCCTCTTCGCGCGTTTCGCCAGGCTGAACGACCACCTCGTCGCCGCTCGCGAGACGAACATAGTTCACGCCGGCCCGCCGGTAGACGTAGGACGCCGGCACGATGATCGTCCGCCGCGTCCCGGTGTCGATGTAGGCGCGGGTCCGCTCGCCGACGAAATAGTCGCCGAGGCCGGAGACGTCGACGTCCGCGATCACCCGCCCGCCCTGGATTTCGGGATAGACGATCCGGACGCGCCCTTCGCGCGTGTTGGCCTGACTCTCGTCCTGCAGCCCGCGAGAACCGATGCGCACTGTGTCGCCGGCCCGCAGGAAGCGGGCGTGGCGCTCCGGCAATTCGACGCGCAGGATGAACTGGTCCTCCGCGAGGGTCGCGATCGTCTCGCCGGGCAGGACGACCCGCCCGACCGAAACAGGCACGGTCAGCACGCGGCCGGCGCCCGGCGCGAGGACGGCGCCTTCGCTTGCCTGCTGCGCAACGACGTCGCGGTCGCTGCGGATCGCCGACAGGTTGCGCTCGGCGACATCGAGATTGGTCTTGGCCTGGTCGAGCTGGGTCTGGGTGCTGACGCCGCGCTTCGCCAGTTCGGATACGCGATCGTAGTCCGTCCTGGCCTGGTCGCGCTGCGATTGCTGCGAGGCGATGCGGGCGTCCAGCGCCTGCATCTGGAGAGCGAGCTTCTCGTCGGCGACCAGGGCGATCTGCGCGCCGGCGCCGATCGTGACCCCCTCCTTGACGGCGAGCGAAGCCACTGTTCCGCCGATGCGGGCGCGCGCGACCAACTGATGTGCGGGTTCGACGGTCGCGATAACGGCCTTCCGATCGGAGACGTCGGTCGCATGAACAACGTAATCGTCCGCAGCGACCGCGACGCCGGACGCAAATAGAGCTAGGAGCAGGGGTAAAATAAAGCGCATGATCCGGTTCCAACCTAGGGCTTGACGCATATATGAGAGAATGCTAAATAAGCAAGTATGAAATTAGAGAACCTGCAACTAAAGGCCGGGGAGGCGGAGAGACTTCTGAAGGCAATGGCGAGCCGGCCCCGGCTGATGATTTTGTGCGAGCTTTTGAAGGGCGAGCGCACCGTAACGGCCTTGCACGAATTGGTCGGATTGAGTATGTCCGCGATGTCGCAGCACCTCGCCCGGCTGCGGGGGGACGAACTCGTCGCGACTCGCCGCGAATCGCAGACGATTTTCTATTCGCTGGCCGACGACGGCGCGACCCGGATGCTCGAGACACTCTATTCTATCTATTGCTCGCCGATGGATGCGGCGGCTCAGTGCGAGACGGCGGCTAGTTCATCGAATCGTTGAAACCAATCATATGCGCGCGGGATTCATTTTTCCTGACGTGGTTTGTAGCCTTGCTGCTTTGATTCGGAAGCGAGGTGTGAGGTGATGGCGGGTCGACGGCGGGCGATTGAATTGGCGATTGGCGAGGAGGATGTGGCGGCGTTGGGCGCGATTGCCCGCTCGCGTACGGAATCGGCGAGCCGGGTTGATCGAGCGCGGATGCTGCTGGCCTACCGGGAAGACGGATCGTTTTTTGCGGTGGGGCGAGCCTTGGGCGCGCACCATCAGACCGTCCAGCGCTGTGTCGAGCGGGCGTTGGTCTATGGCCCGATGGCGGCGCTCGACGATCGACCGCGGCCCGGCAGGGAGGCGACGATCACCGCCGAGGCCAAGGCATGGGTTGTCGACCTCGCCTGCCGCAAGGCCAAGGACCTCGGCTATCCCCACGAATTGTGGACAACGCGGCTTCTCGCCTGCCATGCGCGTGAGCATGGGCCGGCGGAGGGCCACGCTTGCCTTGCCAAGTTGGCTCAGGGGACGGTGTGCAATATCCTCAACGAGCAGGAGATCAAGCCGCACAAGGTCCGCTATTACCTGGAACGCCGCGATCCGGAGTTCAAGCAGAAGATGGCGGAGGTTCTGTGCGTCTATGGCGAGGTGAAGCTTATTCGGGAGAGCGCGGCCGCCGCGAAGCAAAAGCCGAGCGATGCGGTGGCGATTGTCTCCTACGATGAAAAGCCCGGCATTCAGGCAATCGCCACGACGGCCCCGGACCTGCCGCCCGAGCCCGGCAGACATGCGACCTTCGGGCGCGACTACGAGTACAAGCGCCACGGCACGGTCAGCTTGCTGGCCGGCATTGATCTGCTCACCGGCCAGGTCCACGCTCTCGTCAAGGACCGCCACCGCAGCCGCGAATTCATTGAATTCCTCCAGCTCCTCGACGCCGCCTATCCGAGCCATACGGCGATCAAGCTGATCCTCGACAATCATTCGGCGCACATCTCCAAGGAGACCAAGGCTTGGCTCGCCGCCCAACCGGAAGGCCGCTTCACCTTTGTCTTCACCCCCAAGCATGGCTCCTGGCTCAATCTCGTCGAGGGTTTCTTCTCCAAGCTCGCCCGCTCGGTGCTGCGCCACATCCGCGTCGCATCCAAACAGGAACTCAAGGACCGCATCATGGCCGCCATGGATCACTTCAATCGACACCCCGCCGTCCACTCTTGGTCCTATAAGCTCGACCAGGCAGCCTGATATGATTCGAATCTCAAAATCGATGAAATAGGGCGCGGAGAAACACCGGCGACTGGACGGGGCGCCTTTGGCGGCGGAAACCGACCTGGCGTTCGAACAGGCAATGGTGGCTGTCGTTTGTCGCGCATGGTGGACTGCGCCAGGCTCTTACCCTTGCAGGATTATCGCTTGAAGCGCAACACGCTGCTCCGTGCTCCGCCGCACCACGTAACGCGTCACCGAAGGCACTTTCGCCCCCATAATTCCCTCCGCATCAGATTCAGACGCAATGTGGCATGCGAAGAAGGTCGTCATGAACGCAGCACCTCATTCGCTCGTCGCACCTCAGCGTTTGGTACTTGCTCAACCGAGCAAAAGCGCTTGTTCCATGCCATTGTTGTGTGCAATACTGGAGCTCCCGCTGCTCCCTGCCGTTTTGAATGTGGCGTCCCGGAAGGGAATCGAACCCCTGACCCCAGGTTTAGGAAACCTGTGCTCTATCCTGCTGAGCTACCGGGACCAAACGCGCCGCATTTCTTAACGGAACGCGCGCTCTCATCGCACGAACGGCCATAGCATGAATTTCCGCCTCGCGCACCGATTTCGGGACCAATCGCGGCGTTTTCGTGATTGGGCCGGCATCTGCCTCGGGATCGTTGGTATGGCGATTGGGTTTGCTGCTCCCGCCTTCGGAAACTGTGGTGCGCCAGCCGGAAGCGTCAATGTGATCGGGGTCGACGAGCGACTCGACATCAAGCTGGCTGATGGGAGGCTCGTCAGGCTCGGCGGCCTGGACTTGCCACGGCCGGGGCTTGGCGACCCTGGAACGGTGAAGGCGGCGCGCGATTATCTTGCTGCTCGACTCGTTGGACGCGAAGCGGAACTCGACCTTTTGGTCAATGGAACCGACCGCTGGGATCGCATGATCGCGGATATTTCGGTGTCCGAAGCGATGAGTGACTCGGCCGATGCATCGGGGTCGATTGCGGCGGCCATGCTCCAAGCGGGTTATGCGCGCGTCAAGCCTGAGTTCGAGACGCGCAACTGCACGCTTGGTCGCCTCGCGATCGAGGGCATTGCCCGACGCGCAGCCCTCGGGATTTGGCGCGATCCTGAACTCACCGTGAACTCGGCCCTTGAGACCTCTTCGCTTCGTCGTCGCAAGGGTGAGTTTGTTGTGATTGAGGGAAGAGTACGAAGGGTTGGCTTTGGAAGTTCGCACATTTATCTTGATTTCGCTCCTCATGATGGCCCGACGATCGTCATCGCACGCAGGCTGGAGAATGCGTTCGCGAAGACGGGCCATCCGTTGGGCGCGTTCGCGGGGCAGTTTATTCGGGCTCGTGGCGTCCTTGACTATCGGTCTGGACTGACACTCGAGGTTCGCGAGCCTGCAATGATCGAGACTATTCATCGCCCCGACATGCAAGGTCTAGACAAGCCGCGACCATGAGCAAGGGCCCTTTTGAAAACCCGAGGCCATCGTCCCACGGTGCAGTGATTTGGCGATGCGTCCTCACACTCGCGGCGGGCGCGCTAAGCCTCGGGGTCGCCGCCTGCGCTTCGGTCGATCCGCCCGCCATAGGGGGTGTCGCATCACAGATCGCTGCCGAGCATACGCCAAATGCTACTCCAAATCCGGAGCGCAAGCGGTTAATAGAGGCTTTCGGCGGCGAGTACAGCGCCCCAACCACCCGGGCTTACCTTAACGCCGTCCTGCTCAAGCTAGCGCCGGCACCGAACGGATCCGCTCAATCCTATCGCATCGTCTTGCTAAATTCGCCTGTCGTTAATGCTTTCGCCCTCCCTTCCGGGGATATATTCGTTACCCGGGGGCTTCTCGCGCTGGCCGAAGACACATCCGAAATCGCCGCGGTCATGGCGCATGAGATTGCGCACGTCACCGCTCGCCACGCGGCCCAGAGGGCGGAACTCGAGAAAACAGCTGCCTTGTTCTCTCGCGTGAACGCCCAGGTGTTGGAGCATTCCCAAGCCGATGACGAGGTGCAAGCGCGCTCGAAACTGTCGATCGCCAGCTTCTCGCGCGAGCAGGAATTCGAGGCCGATCAGATGGGCATCAAGGACCTAGCAGGTGCTGGCTACGACCAGTATGGTGCGGCGCGGTTTCTCACCGTGCTCGGCGAATGGAGCGGTCTCAAGGCGTCGGTCTCGGGTGCGGGATCGGCCGACCGCCCGGATATGGCGGCGACCCATCCGTCGACACCGGAGCGCGTCGCCCAGGCCGAGACCGAAGCTCGTCTGATTGGGCCGCCGGACATGGGAGTAACGGGTCGAGATGCCTATCTGGCCGTGATCGACGGTCTCGCGTTCGGTGACGATCCTACTCAAGGGGTCGTGCGCGGGACTGCGTTCATCCATCCGAAGCTCGGGTTCGCGTTCGAAGCCCCCGAAGGTTTCACGCTGGAGAACAAGCCGTCCGCTCTCATCGGAGTTGGCGAAGCGGGCGGCCAAGCGCTGCGCCTCGATAGCATCCCGATCGCCGATTCGACGCCTATAGCGAGCGCAATCACTTCAGGTTGGATCGATGGTCTCAAGACGACCCAAGTCGAAACCTTGCAGATCGGGGGCCTCGAAGCCGCCACGGCCACGGCGCAAGGGGAACAGTGGAGCTTCCGACTCGGCGCCGTCCGCCTCAACGGTAGGCTCTACCGTCTAATCTTCGCCGCACACGCTCTGTCTCCGGTCGTTGACGAGCGTTTTCTAGAGTCGCTCAAATCGTTCCACCTCGTCAACGCTCGGGATTCGGCGGTCGCGGCAGCGCGATTCATCAAGATCGTGGCGGCAGGTAGCGTAGACACGCCGGAGACGATGGCGGCGCGTATGGCTTTCCTGCCGCGGGCGCTCGACCAGTTTTTGATTCTCAACGGCCTCGAACGTGGCGTTCCTCTCGTCGCCGGACAGCGATACAAGGTGGTGACTGAATGATCTTCGAGCGAGCCGCCGAATTGGATCGTCGGTTGCCGGCGCGGATCGTCGCGGCGACCCACAATACCGGAAAGCTGCGCGAAATCCGGGAACTTCTCGCGCCCCACCACATTGTCGCCATCGGAGCAGCGGAGCTGAATCTCGCCGAGCCGGAAGAGACAGGCGTCTCGTTCGGCGAGAACGCCGCGCTCAAGGCGGCTGCGGCAGCCGGCGCATCAGGTTTGCCGGCGCTCGCCGACGATTCGGGGTTGTGCGTGGAGGCGCTTTGCGGCGCCCCTGGAATTTATTCCGCCCGCTGGGCGGGCGAGAGCAAAGACTTCCGCGCGGCAATGCGCCGAGTTGAGGCGGAGTTGGGCACCATCAGCGCGGCAAAGCCATGGCGGGCGCATTTCATCAGCGCGCTGGCGCTGGCGTGGCCGGACGGGAAAATCGACTGTTTCGAGGGCCGGGTCGACGGCGAGCTTGTCTTTCCGCCGCGCGGCGCGGCGGGTTTCGGCTATGATCCTATCTTCAAGCCCGACGGTCATGCGCGGACCTTTGGGGAAATGACCGCCGAGGAGAAGCACGGCGTTCCGCGCGACGGGTCGCGCGCCCTGTCGCATCGGGCAAGAGCGTTCCAGAAATTCGCTCGCGCCCTCCTCTGATACCAGCCGCGGCGGGTGACTCACGTCGGATTCCCCTGCTGCTGATTATCTGACGTTTTAGGCCCGAGGGAGAATCGCGCCATGCCAGCAGCGGTGGAATTGGGGGACGACTTTCGGTTGAGGGGCCTCGGCGCTGGCCAGGCACTCAAAGGTACGCCGACCAGAGCAAGTGCTATTGTCGCGGGCGGCGGCCCGCGGCGGCATGGATAGCCGGACAAGATCGGCGGCATCGATCGCCAGACTCTGCGCGACTGAGTGCACCGATAAATGCACTGTATCACAGGGGTCTGACGACGTGGTTGAAAGGAAGCGAAAGCGGGTAGAGCGAGGCGTCAACTATCTGCCAGTCGTAGCGCTTAGGCGGAGAAGCTCTCCCGCCAGCGCCTTGTCGATCAGCGCCCGAGTTTCCTCAACGCCGTAAAGCGCGATGAACGAGCCGAGACGCGGACCGCGCTCCTCGCCGAGAAGGATCGCGTAGACCATGTTGAAGAAGTCGTTGGAGACGCCCGGCCGCTCGGGCGTCGCGCCTTTCACTTTCAGATCCTGGTAGCGCGGGATCGGCCGTGCAATGTCGTAGAGAGCATGTTGTATCCCTTCCGCCGTCGCGTTCGCCGGCATCTCCGCGAGCTTGGCCGACACCTGGAGCAGCGCGGCGCGCTCCACGGCGTCGGCTTCGCGGTAGCGCTTCTTCGGAGCCACGAAATCCCGGAAATAGGCGACTGCGTAACGGATGAGGCTGTCAAGGCGGGGGTGGTTCTCCGGCGATACGGAGGTCGCGTAGCGACGCAAAAATCCCCATAGCACCGCGGGATTGTCGCTGTTGGCCACCGCCGCCAGATTGAGCAGCATCGCGAAGGAAAGACTGGTTTGCGCCTCTCCGCCGTGGACGAGCGTCTCCGGCTCCGGCGGGGCGCCGGAGTGGATGTGCCAGGCCGGGTTTCCGAGACGTTCCTTCCATTCCTGTCGCGGATAGGTCTCCAGGAAGGACAGATAATCGTCGACCGTGCGGGGAATGACGTCGAAGTACAGCCGTTTCGCCGCCATCGGCTTCTGAAACATGAACAGCGACAGGCTTTCCGGGCTGGCGTAGGTCAGCCACTGCTCGATCGTCAGCCCGTTGCCCTTCGACTTGGATATCTTCTGGCCGTTCTCGTCCAGAAACAGTTCGTAGTTGAAGCCGGCCGGCGGCTCCGCGCCGAGAACCCGAACGATGCGCGATGACAGCTTGACCGAATCGATCAGGTCCTTGCCGGCCATCTCGTAGTCGACGCCGAGCGCGTGCCAGCGCATCGCCCAGTCCGGCTTCCACTGCAGCTTGCAGCGTCCTCCGGTCACCGGCGTTTCGAACACTTCTCCGGTTTCCGGGTCGCGCCAGCTTATGGTCCCGGTTTTCAGATCATGACTGAGAACAGGCGCCTGCATCACGACGCCCGAGCGCGGATGGATGGGCAGGAACGGCGAATAGGTCGCGGCCCGCTCTTCCCTGAGCGAAGGCAGCATGATCGCCTGCACCTCGTCCAAACGCTCGAGCATCCGCAAAAGCGCCGCGTCGAAACGGCCCGACGTGTAGGCCTCGGTGGACGACATGAATTCATATTCGAAGCCGAACTGATCGAGAAAGCGGCGGAGGCGCGCGTTGTTGTGCGCGGCGAAACTCTCGTATTCACCGAACGGATCTGGAATATTGGTCAGCGGCTTGCCGAGATGACGTTCGACGATTTCGCGGTTTGGGATGTTGTCCGGCGTCTTTCGCAGACCGTCCATGTCGTCGGAGAAAGCGATCAGCCGGGTCTTTACGGCATCCCCTGTCAGCATGCGGAAGGCGTTGCGCACCATGGTGGTGCGCGCCACCTCGCCAAAGGTGCCGATGTGCGGCAGGCCGGACGGACCGTAACCGGTCTCGAAGATCACTTCGGATTTGCCCGAGCGCTCGAGGCGCTCGATCAACTTGCGCGCTTCCTCGAACGGCCACGCTTTGGATATGCTCGCGGCCTCGCGCAAGGATGGCGACGACATACTTTTCCCGTTACCTGAGTACGACCCGCCTCACGCAAAGGACGGGCGGAAGGGCGTGATACGCTAGTGGCCTCAAATTGCAAGTCAATCGGCATATCGGGAGCGGTACCGGCTTTGTCCGATCGGTGGCGCCTGTTGCAAGAAAGGCGACAAGAATTCAGGTCGACGCCTCCACCGTGGCGAGCAGGCTGCGCTTCGACTGCCAACCCGCCGCCGAGTTTCTCAGCCTCCAGATCGATGGACGGCCGAGTCGTGTTCCACGAGAACGTCTTTTATCCGATTGCGGAGCGCAAAATCGTGCAGGTCTGGTCGGTGATCGACAAGGGCGAATAACAGCTCAACGCTGCCGGAAGCCACGAAGGGCTTGCTCTCGGCGCAGACAAAACCCGACGGACGCCAGCGCGGTCTGATTGGAACGGATCAGGATCGACGGGTTTGGCGAAGCGGATGTCGCCGTAGCAACACCTTCAGCGGGCCGCCAGCGGCCGCGCCCCTCACCTTCAGACGGCCTGCCACCGCCCCTCCCGATGCGATCGCCCAATGGCGTTGATCACGCGCTCGATGGCGACGCCCTGGTCGAAGTCGATGGTCAGCGACGGCTTGTCGGCAATTCGGTTCAGAAGCTCGTGCGCCTCGACGATCTTGAGGTCGTTGAACCCGAGCTGGTGGCCAGCGGCGGGGATGAAGCGGTCGTAGGGCGGGTGGGCCGGGCCCATCAGCACGGTCTTGATCCCCTGGTCCTCGACCGATCCCTCCGCCAGATAGATTCCGACTTCGTTGAACCGCTCCTGATCGAAAAAGATCGCGCCGCGCTCGCCGAAAATCTGGAGCGCAATGCGGCCCTTGCGGCCCCAGGCCGTGCGGCTGACCTGGATCGCTCCGGTCGCGCCGCCGTTCATGCGCAACAGCGCCGTCGCGACGTCGAACGTCTCGACCGCGCGGCGCCCCGAACCTTCCGGCCGATCGGGGAAGGGCTTGACCAGTTCGCCGAACGCTTCGCTCGGCATTCCGATCAGCGTCGAGATCAGGCTCATCGGATGCACAGCGAAATCGTCCGGCGCGCCGAGGCCCGAACTCGCCTCGCTCCGCCAGCTGAACGGCGCCTCTGGATCGGCCATGAAGTCCTCGTCCATTTCGACGCGGAATTGCGTGACGCGGCCGATCGCGCCGCGATTTAAGAGCTTCGCGATATAGCGGACCGCAGGACTCTGGATGTAATTGTATCCGAGAATCGCGACTTTGCCGCTGGCGCGTGCAGCGGCGGCCATGCGCTCGGCGTCGGCAAGCGACGGCGACATCGGCTTCTCGCACCAGACATGCTTACCGGCCTCGAGCGCGGCGATCGCCATCGGCGCGTGCAGGCTGGTCGGTGTGGTGATCGAAATGACGTCGACCGCCGGGTCGGAGACCAGCGCCCGCCAGTCCGCCGTCGATTTTTCGAATCCGAACTCCTCGGCGCGCCGGCGGGCGAGGCCCTCCTCGACTTCGCACAGCGAAACGCGCCGCACGACCGGCCCGTCCTCGAACGCTGCGCGAACCGCCATCCAGGCGAGGGCGTGACATTTGCCCATGTAGCCCGTGCCGATCAGTCCGACGCCGATTGTGTCCATGAGCCGCTCTCTCCCTGGGTCCTGTGCGCCAATCCGCCACAGCAAATATTTGCCCACGTACCAGATATTCGTTCCAATATGAATTGAACGCCCGACCGGGACGGGCGCGAATCCGCGCGGGGTCGAGTGATGCCCCAGGTGAAGCTCGACTCCGTCCTCAAGGAAAGTCCTGGCGACGAAGCGATCGAGGTTCACGGGAAAAAGCAGATCTCGCGATCTTGCGCGAGCAGGATGGAAGCCGGTTTTCGGCGTCCGACCCGTTCGCCTCTCTCGAAGCGTTGCGGCGCCGATCGGGCCTTGCGGACCCGCCTCCGGTTCGGAACGACGGGTCCAATCAGGAGCAAGCCATGCAGAACTTTGAATTCCGCAATCCGACCAGGATCGTGTTCGGTCGCGGCAAGGAGAACCAGGTCGGCGCCGAAGCCGCCGCCTATTCCAGACGTATCCTCCTGCATTTTGGCGGCGGCAGCGTGCGCGCGTCCGGCCTGCTGGACCGGGTGAAAGCCTCGCTCGCCGCCGCCGGGGTGGAGTGGGTCGAACTCGGCGGGGTCAAGCCGAACCCACGGCTCAGCCTCGTCCACGAGGGCGTTCGGCTGTGCAAACAGGAGAAGCTCGGCCTCGTCCTCGCGGTCGGCGGCGGCAGCGTGATCGACTCGGCCAAGGCGATCGCGATGGGCGCGGTGATCGACCACGACGTCTGGGACTTTTACGTCGGCCGCGGGGCCCCCACAGCGACGCTGCCGGTCGGCACGGTGCTGACCCTGCCCGCCGCAGGCAGCGAGGCCAGCATCAGCTCGGTCATCACCAAAGAGGAAGGGGCGCTGAAGCGCGCCGTCGATTCGGAAGTGATCTATCCGTGCTTCTCGATCCTGGACCCGGAGCTGTGCTTCAGCCTGCCGCCGTTCCAGCTCGCCTGCGGCGCCATGGATGTCATGTCGCACCTGATGGAGCGCTACTTCACCAACGTGACTTACGTCGGTTTCACCGACCGGCTGCTGGAGGCGACGATGAAGACGATCATCGCTCAGGCGCCCAAGATCCAGAAGAACTTGAAGGACTACGACGCGTGGGCGGAATTCATGTGGGCGAGCACGCTAGCCCACAACAACCTGCTCAACACGGGACGGATCGGCGACTGGGCCTCGCATATGATCGAGCACGAACTCAGCGGCATCTATGACGTCGCGCACGGCGCGGGCCTTGCGGTGGTGTTCCCGGCCTGGATGAAGCATGTGCTCGACCACGACCTCGACCGCTTCGTGCAATGGGCGGTCAGGGTGTGGAACGTCGAGCTCGACCTCTTCGATCGCGAGGCGGCGGCGCGCCAGGGCATCGCCCGGATGGAGGCGTTCTACCGGTCGCTCGGCCTCGCCACCACCCTGGGCGGCCTCGGCGTCGGCGTTGATCGCATCGATGAAATGGCCGACAAGTGCACTGACGGCGGCGGGCGCACGGTCGGCAACTTCGTCAAGCTCGATCGTCCGGGCGTCGCGGCCGTCCTGCGGCTCGCCGCGTAAGGGCCGGCGAGGACCGCCCTGGAGGAACCCGTCGGCGCTGATGTCGACCTTCAGCCCCGTCAGGTTCCGCCGTTGGCGCTGCGCCGGCAATCGTCGCCGCTGTCTCACCCGGTCATCCGGTCCGGCAAGCCTCATGCATCGGCGCGTCGGAATCGCCGGACAGAAGCCGCGGGAAGAGCTGCCGGAACGACCAGGGCGCGCTCCGGTCGAACCGGAGCACGACATCGAGGCGTGCCGGACTCCATGCGCCCGGCATCCCTTGAACCTAGTTCATCGATTTTGAGATTCGAATCATATCAGGCTGCGTGGTCGAGCTTATAGGACCAAGAGTGGACGACGGGGTGTCGATTGAAGTGATCCATGGCGGCCATGATGCGGTCCTTGAGTTCCTGTTTGGATGCGACGCGGATGTGCAGCACCGAGCGGGCGAGCTTGGAGAAGAAACCCTCGACGAGATTGAGCCAGGAGCCATGCTTGGGGGTGAAGACAAAGGTGAAGCGGCCTTCCGGTTGGGCGGCGAGCCAAGCCTTGGTCTCCTTGGAGATGTGCGCCGAATGATTGTCGAGGATCAGCTTGATCGCCGTATGGCTCGGATAGGCGGCGTCGAGGAGCTGGAGGAATTCAATGAATTCGCGGCTGCGGTGGCGGTCCTTGACGAGAGCGTGGACCTGGCCGGTGAGCAGATCAATGCCGGCCAGCAAGCTGACCGTGCCGTGGCGCCTGTACTCGTAGTCGCGCCCGAAGGTCGCATGTCTGCCGGGCTCGGGCGGCAGGTCCGGGGCCGTCGTGGCGATTGCCTGAATGCCGGGCTTTTCATCGTAGGAGACAATCGCCACCGCATCGCCCGGCTTTTGCTTCGCGGCGGCCGCGCTCTCCCGAATAAGCTTCACCTCGCCATAGACGCACAGAACCTCCGCCATCTTCTGCTTGAACTCCGGATCGCGGCGTTCCAGGTAATAGCGGACCTTGTGCGGCTTGATCTCCTGCTCGTTGAGGATATTGCACACCGTCCCCTGAGCCAACTTGGCAAGGCAAGCGTGGCCCTCCGCCGGCCCATGCTCACGCGCATGGCAGGCGAGAAGCCGCGTTGTCCACAATTCGTGGGGATAGCCGAGGTCCTTGGCCTTGCGGCAGGCGAGGTCGACAACCCATGCCTTGGCCTCGGCGGTGATCGTCGCCTCCCTGCCGGGCCGCGGTCGATCGTCGAGCGCCGCCATCGGGCCATAGACCAACGCCCGCTCGACACAGCGCTGGACGGTCTGATGGTGCGCGCCCAAGGCTCGCCCCACCGCAAAAAACGATCCGTCTTCCCGGTAGGCCAGCAGCATCCGCGCTCGATCAACCCGGCTCGCCGATTCCGTACGCGAGCGGGCAATCGCGCCCAACGCCGCCACATCCTCCTCGCCAATCGCCAATTCAATCGCCCGCCGTCGACCCGCCATCACCTCACACCTCGCTTCCGAATCAAAGCAGCAAGGCTACAAACCACGTCAGGAAAAATGAATCCCGCGCGCATATGATTGGTTTCAACAATTCGATGAACTAGGGCCTGTCTTCAGTTGAGGCGAGAACGGATTGGAATTGGACGCAGAACGTTTGGTGTTTCGGATACGCGAGGGATTCCCGAATCAGCAAAAGTCTGACTCGTGAGTGGTCGGCCCGAGGAGGGGCTGACCGATGCGACGATATGCACTGCGCGACGACCAGTGGGATCGGATCAAAGACATTCTGCCGGGCCGTGAAGGCCATGTGGGCGGCACGGCGGCGGACAATCACCTGTTCGTCGAAGCCGTTCTCTTCAGGTTTCGCGCCGGCGTCCCTTGGCGTGATCTGCCCGAGCGTTTTGGCGGCTGGAAGATCGTCTATCAGCGCTTCAACCGATGGGCCAAGAGCGGCGTTTTCGAGCGGGTTTTCAGGCTCTTGGCCAGCGATCACGACAACGAATACATGATGATCGACGCCACCATCGTGCGCGCTCGCCAGCATAGCGCCGGCGCCAAGAAAAAAGACGGTGCGCAAGCCATCGGCCGATCCCGCGGCGGATTGACCACCAAGATACACGCGCTCGTCGATGCCCTCGGCAATCCTGTCGAGGTGATGCTCAGCCCGGGCCAGGATCACGATCTGACTTGCGCTGAATCTCTCATCGAAGCCGTCGATCCCGGCGCTCTGATCGCCGACAAGGCCTTCGACGCCGACCCCTTCATCGGCGCCCTCAACGCACGAGCGATCACGCCAGTCATCCCATCCAGATCCAATCGAAAAACCCCGCGCCCGTGCGATTTCGCCCTCTACTGCGAACGCAATCTCATTGATATCGACCAGGCATGGCGACTCTCAAGATTCTGTGGCGGGGGCGGCGGCGCTGTCGGCGGGCCTCGGCGGCAGGCGGCGCCAGGGCGGCGGCATGGCGCGGATCGCCTTCAACGCCGCGACCGTCTCAGGATCGGCGCGCACGAGCACGGCGCGTTTCGAGCCGGAGCCGGCTTTGCGGCAGGATAGGCGTCCCTTCTGGACCCAGGTATAGAGGGTCGGCTGCGGCATGCCGATCTCTTCGGCGAGTTCGCGGATCGTCCATTCGTTCTCCAGGCGCCCGATTTGTGGCGGTCGCCGGCGATACTTGATCGTCTCCGCGCCCGATCTGAGCAGGAGATGATGAACCATTGGCGCATTGAAGGTGTTGCGGCGCTTGGCCGGGCGCCATCCCTCGGCGTTGAGGATCTCGGCGATCCGCGCGCATTCGAGGCCTTCGCGGCGCAACTCCGCAGCGCGCCCCGTCAACGCCGCGTACGTGCTCAGCGACGCGACCCGGGCGACCGGGCGCGTCAGCTCGTGTGTCGTGCGGACGCCGCCGTGCCAATGACACTCGACGCGGACCTTTTCCGTTGCGCCGACGACCTCGACCAGAACCCGTTCGACGAGCAGGCGCACGATGGTCTGGCGCTCGGCTTGCGTCGTGGTCTCGGCGCGCCAGAGCGCCGGCAGATCCTGCGACAGATCGCGGATCGCGGCCAGTTCAGCCGCAGAGGGAGCCTCCTTGCGCGCGCGCCGGACGCGCTCGTGCTCCGCCTCAAGACGGGCCTGCTCGGTCAGGGCCTTCTCCCAGTCGCGCTCGAGCGTGCGCGCCACCAGCCGGTTCTCGGGCTCGACGGCGGCGTATTGCCGGCGCGCACGCTCGACCTCGTAGGCGGCGCGCTCCAGCCGCTGTCTCCAATGGCGATCGAGCGCCGCGCTCTCGGCCTCGAGGGTCCCGGCGAGCGCCAGGCTCGCGTCGATCGCCGCCGGCTCGAGCGCCTTCAAGACCAGACCCGAGACCAGCGCGTCGAGCGGCGCAGCCGTCAGCGATTGACAGAACGCCTCGCCGTAGCAGCTCTGCATCTGCGAGCAGACGTAGCGGGCGGCGTGGCCGTTGTTGTTGTATTGCGCCAGCATGCGCAGACCGCAGCGGCCGCAGATCAGCACGCCCGAGAGAAGTGCGCTTCCGGCCCGCACCGTCCCGCCGCCTGCCGCCTTGTTGGCCTTCAGTTGCGCCTGGTTGCGCTCATAGCGATCGAGACTGATGTAGCCGGGCAACCTATCGGGCAAGAAGACTTCGGCCTCTTCGGAGCGCGGCGATCGGCGTCCCGTTCCCGGGCGGCCGAGCTTTTGTCTGCGCTTCTCGACCGCACGCACGCCGTAAGCGTAGACGCCCGCGTAGATCGGATTGGCGAAGAGATTGAGCAGGGTGGGGCGACTGACGCGCCGCCATTCCAGCTCGCCCTTGCCCGCGCCGCCGCGCCGGCGCACCGGCATGCGGATGTCGTGCTCGACCAGGTAGGTCATCACCTTGCCGACCGTCCTGAAGCGATCGAACAGGTCGAAGACCAGGCGGACCGTCGCCTGCGCCTGCTCGTCGGGATCGAGGACGACCTCGCCCGAGGGACGGCGCACATAGCCGATCGGCACGGGCTTGCCGAGTTCGCCTCGTCGCGCCTTGGCTTTCCGGCCCGCCAGCATCCGTGCCTTGAGGATATGAAGCTCGGCTTCCGACATCGTCCCTTTCGAACACACGACATACTCCCCAGCAACAGCCGTTTGAGGTCATCCTCCGGTATCCGCATCATCCGAATGCCGGCGAACGACTTACGGTCGTTCGACGTCTCGCTTACGCCGGCGATGCGCATTTCGTCGTCGAGCTGCCGGATGGCGTCAGGCTGATGCTGCCGGCATGGATGACCGAAGCGTACGCGGCGACGCTGCCGATGATGGCTGCGCCGCGGCTCTCCCTTGCCTGCTTGAGAGAGCTGCGCCGGCTGGCGGATCAGCGGGACATATCCTCGTCACCGGCGAATGACGCGATTCGCGGCGGTGGAGGCGACGATGGAGCAGCGTGCCCAGGAACAGCAACTCGAACTTCTCATGTTGACGGCCGGCGAGGCTACGCCACGGCTGTTCGATGCGACGACACGCACGGAGATCGTAAACCTGCTCAAAGCCCTCCTGAGCGATCGCCTCAGCCAGGTCAGAACGCCGGCGGAGACGGACGATGACTAAGATCACCGGCGACCACCTGGCGCGCAGCGCCTATGTCTATGTGCGGCAATCCAGCATGGATCAACTCCTGCACAATCCGGAGAGCCGACGACGCCAGTACGCGCTGACGACGCGCGCCCGCGACCTTGGCTGGCAGGACGTGATTGTCATCGACGACGATCTCGGCCGCTCAGGAGGCGGGACGGCGCGCCCCGGCTTCGAGCGCCTGCTCGTGGGGATCTGCGGCGGCGAGGCCGGCGCGGTCTTCGCTCTCGAGGCGTCGCGCCTGGCCCGCAACGGCCGCGATTGGCACACCCTCCTGGAGTTCTGCGCCCTGGTCGGCAGCCTGATCATCGATGAGGACGGAGTGTACGATCCGCGACTCGTCAACGATCGCTTGCTGCTGGGCATGAAAGGCGCTTTCAGCGAGCTCGAGCTTTCGACGTTACGGCAGCGCTCGCAGGAGGCCTTGCGCCTGAAGGCGGCGCGCGGCGATCTGCACACGACCGTCGCCATCGGCTATCGGCGCAGCGCCGATGATCGCCTGGAACAAGACCCCGACCGGCGCATCCGCGAGGCCCTGTCGTTGGTGTTCCGAAAGTTTCGTGAGATCGGCAGCGTGCGCCAGCTTGTCCTGTGGCTGCGCCAGGAAGGAATCGACGTGCCGACCGCCGTGCATAGTCGGCACGGGCGGACGGTGCGATGGGACCCGCCGCGCTACCATGCCGTCCACCGGCTGTTGACCAACCCGGTCTATGCCGGGGCCTATGTCTTCGGACGGACCCTGTCCCGCACCCGCGTCGAAGGCGGACGCAAAGTCATTATCCACGGCGTGGCGCGCCGGCGCGAGGACTGGACGGTTCTGATCCAGGACCACCATGATGGCTACATCACCTGGGAAGAGTATGATCGCAACCTGGCGATCATCGCCGGGAATGCGAACATGAAGGGGTCGATGGTGGCGGGCGCGGTGCGGAACGGCGGTGCGCTGCTCGTCGGCCTGCTGCGCTGCGGACGCTGCGGACGCAAATTCAAGGTGCTGCATCATTCGAGGCGCGATGCGCGCTATGTCTGCGCCAGCCATGTCGACCCGTCTCGCGAAAAGGGGTGCACCGCATTCAACAACATGCGCATCGACGCGGCGGTGTCGGCGGAAGTGTTGCGTGCGATCTCGCCGCTGGCCGTCGAGGCGGCGCTGAAGCTGATCGCTGAGCGCAAAGAGGCCAGCAGCGAACAGCTACGGCACAGAGAGTCCGCGCTGGAGCAGGCCCGCTACGAGGCGAAGCATGCGCGCCGGCAATACGACGCCGTCGATCCCGACAACCGGCTGGTCGCCGGCGAACTCGAACGGCGATGGAACGACTGTCTTGCGACGGCCGCGCGGCTCGAAGAGCAGATCCGGAGCTTGCGCAACGAGGAGCCGTGCGCTGTCGGCGACGACGAGCGCGTGGCGCTTATGGCGCTCGCCGGAGACCTGCCAGGGCTCTGGAACGACGCCGCTGCGTCCGTCGAGACGCGCAAGCGGATCTTGCGCACCGTGCTGAAGGAGATCGTCGTGACCGTCGAGACCGGTCGCCTACACCTCGTGCTGCACTGGCAGGGTGGGGATCACACGCGGCTCGAGGTGCTGAAGAACCGCTCGGGCCAAAACCGCTTCAAGACCGATGCGGCGACCGAGCAGCTGGTGTGCGAACTTGCCCGCCTGTTGCCGGACCACAGCATCGCACCGGTTCTCAATCGGCTGGGCGTCCGCTCTGCCAGAGGCCAGACCTGGACCCAGCTGCGCGTGCGCAATTTCCGCGGCACGCATCGGATACCGGTCTACCGCGAGGGCGAACGTGAAGAGCGCCATGAGCTTATTCTGACCGAGGCCGCAAACCGCCTCGGCGTCAGCAACATGACCGTTGTTCGCTTGATCCGAGATGGACTGTTGCCGGCAAGACAGGTTTGCCCTCGCGCCCCCTATGTCATCCGCGAGAGTGACCTGGCCCGGCCAGCCGTCGGGCAGGCAATCGCAAGGGGACGTCCAGTATCATCCGATCCGCGACAAGAAAGCCTGCCTTTTCAATGAGATCATGAGGTACTGCATTATGTCGCCGTCCTGTTCAGACCCAAGAGCAGGCGATCGTTGTAGTTTGCCGGATCATACACCCCGTCGGCGTCGGCGATCAGCGTGTCGAACAGCGCACAGATCTCCAAGAGCTGATGCCAGTCCCGGCAGGAGCGCGCCAGCCGCGACATCTCCACGCCGAGCACGAGGCCGACCTTGCCGAGACCGACTTCGGCGACCAGCCGCTGAAAGCCCAGCCGTCCTTCGACGCTCGCGCCGGAGCGTCCGAGATCGTCGTCGATGACGACGATCTCCTCGCGCAGCCAGCCAAACTGCGCCGCCCGGTCCGCAAGCGCATATTGCAGCCTGGTCAACTCCTGATGGCGCTCAACCTGCTGCGCCGTGGATTGGCGGACATAGACGATCGCCAGACGATCCTGATGGCGCCGGAGAATCTTGTCGCAGGACGAGCCGCTGCGACGCTGGACAAGGCCCACATTCGTCATGAGGCGCCTCCGTGGCGACCGTGGCGCTGCGCATCCGGTGCAAGGCCATCTGTCCCAGCAGCGTCGCTATGCGTTCCCGTCGTTCCGGGGACAACAGGGTCCAGATCGACGCCGGCAGATCGCTCATCGCGGGATCCAAGCCAACGCGCCAGGGCGGACAGCGCTTCAAACCCGATTCTCGGCGATTCGTCGGTGTTCGTCAATTTATGAGCGGCGTCGTGAATGGGATATCGAGCGCTTCTTCAACAAGCTCAAGCATTTCCGCGCCATCGCCACGCGTTACGACAAGCTCGCCAAGATTTTCCTCGCCGGCGTTCAGCTCGTCTGCGCCGCCATCCTCCTCAACTGAAGACAGGCCCTAGATTCGGGGCTACACTCGCAGCCATTCGTTCGTCCGACATGCGAGGAGCCGCTGAGAGCGCTGACCTTACGCCACCCGCCCCGCCCGGAACGCCTCGACCGTCTGCATGACGCCGCGCAATTCGGCGAGCCCCTTCAGCCGGCCGATAAAGGAATAGCCCGGGTTCACCCGCTTCTTTCCGTCCTCGCCGAGCAAGTGGCCGTGGTCGGGGCGCATCGGGATTTCGGCGTCGGCGCGGCCCTCGTCCCGGCGGCGGCGCTCCTCGTGCATCAGTTCGGCGACGAGCGCGACGAGGTCGGCGTCGCCGCCGAGGTGGTCGGCCTCAGTGAATGAGCCGTCGGGCTCGCGCTTCACGCTGCGCAGATGGACGAAATGCACCGCGGCCCGAATTCGCGCGCCATGGCGACGAGATCGTTTTTCGGATTCGAGCCGAACGAGCCGGCGCAGAGCGTAACGCCGCAGGCGCGAGACGGCACGGCGGCGAACAGTTTTCGCACGTCCTCGGCGGTCGAGAGCACGCGCGGCAGGCCGAAGATCGGGAAGGCCGGGTCGTCCGGATGGATGGCGAGGCGCGCGCCCACTTCTTCCGCGGCCTCGGTGATCTCAGCCGCGAAGGCGATCAGGTTGGCGCGCATCTCCTCGACGCCCACAACGGCGTAACGTTCGAGCATTTCCTTGAAGCTCGCCCGATCGTAGGCGAAATCGCGGGCGGGCAGCCAGTCGATCAGGTTGCGCTCGAGCGCAGCCCTGGCTTCGGGCGACATCGCCTCGAAACGCGCCTGCGCTGCGGCGATCCTTTCGGGCCCATGATCGGTCTCCGCCCCTTTGCGCTCGAGAATGAACAGATCGTAGGCGGCGAAGTCGACGGCGTCGAACCGGAGCGCAGTGCCGCCGTTCGGCAACCGCCAGTTGAGATCCGTGCGGCTCCAGTCGGTGATCGCCATGAAATTGTAGCAGAACACCTTGACCCCGGCGCGGGCGGCGTTGCGGATCGACCGCTTGTAGTTGTCGATTTTCTGCCGGAAGCCGCCCGAGCGCGTCTTGATCTCCTCGCCGACGCCGATGCTCTCGACGACCGGCCAGACGAGGCCTTCGCGCTCGATTGTGGAGCGACGCTTGAGGATTTCGTCCTCGCTCCACGTCTCGCCCCGGTTCATGTGGTGGAGCGCGGTGACAACGCCGGCCGCGCCGGCCTGAGCGACATTCGCGAGGCTCACCGGATCGTCCGGCCCGAACCAGCGCCAGGTTTGCAGCATCGAAACCCTCCCTTCTGCGTCTATAGTCGTCATGGCCGAGCTTGTCCCGGCCATTCACGCGGTTCGGCGGTCGTGAAAGGAGAGGACGCTCGCACCAACGTCGTGCGCGACGATCAAAAGGTTTCATTGCCCTTCCGCGTGGATGGCCGTGACAAGCCCGGCCATGACGTCCGAGCGCCTATAGCTTCCGGCCTATTGCCAGAAACTTCTCCGCCCGCGCATCGCGCAACTGCTCGCCGCTCATATTCTCGAGCGACTTCAGCGCTTCCCCGATCGCCCGGCCGGTCGCGGCGATCGCCGCCGCCGGATCGCGGTGCGCCCCGCCGATCGGTTCGGCGACGATTGCGTCGATGATGCCGAACTTGAGCAGGTCTTGGGCGGTGATCTTCATGCTGGTCGCCGCGTCCTGGGCGCGCGACGAATCGCGCCAGAGGATCGAGGCGGCGGCTTCGGGAGAGGCGACCGTGTAGATCGCGTGCTCGAGCATCAAGACCTTGTTGGCGGTTGCGATGGCGATCGCCCCGCCCGATCCGCCCTCGCCGATCACCACCGCCACATTGGGCACGCCGAGCGAGAGACACGCGTCGGTCGAGCGGGCGATCGCCTCGGCCTGGCCGCGCTCCTCGGCGTCGACGCCGGGAAAGGCGCCGGCGGTGTCGACGAGCGCGATCACCGGCAGGCCGAAGCGGTCGGCGAGCTCCATGAGCCGCGTCGCCTTGCGGTACCCCTCCGGCCGCGCCATGCCGAAATTGTGCCGGAGCCGGCTCTCCGTGTCGGCGCCCTTCTCCTGGCCGATGACGCAGACCGCTTCGCCCTCGAACCGCCCAAGGCCACCGACGATCGCCTCGTCCTCGCCGAAATAGCGGTCGCCGGCGAGGGGCGTGAATTCGGTGACGAGGCCCTTGAGATAGTCGGCGAAGCGCGGCCTTTCCTGCGCCCGGGCGACCATGGTCTTCTGCCACGGATTGAGGCTCGCGTAGAGCTCGGCCAGCGCCTTCTCGGATTTTGCCTCGAGCTTGGCGATTTCCTCGACGATCGCTGGGGAATCGCCCTTCTCCGCCACCGCTCGCAACTCGTCGATGCGGGCGTCGATCTCGGCGACCGGCGTCTCGAAGCTGAGATAAGTCCGCATTGCACCCTTGCTGCCTGCCGGACGGGGCCCGGAAAGGCGCGGGAAACTGGCCGCAGGCGGGAATGAAGTCAAGTTCGGCGGAGGGGAGTGTCGCTAGCAGATGGAGTGACGTGATTTCGTAGCTCGTGAAGTGTCGTGTTTTTTGGAGGCCCTGGAGGGCCTTGATGGACACGGCGCACATTCGCGAGGGAATACGGAAGATGCGGTTTTCGACGCTTTTGGACCGCTGGGACTCGGGAGAGATGACACAGGAGACGGCGGCGGAGCTGTTGGGGATGAGCGTTCGCTCTTTCCAGCGATGGAGAGAGCGCTACGAGGCGGACGGCGAGGCTGGGCTGGTCGATCGGCGCGGCGCGCCGTCGCCGCGGCGTGCGCCGGAGGAGGAGGTCGAGCGGATGCTCGGGCTCTACCGGGACAAGTACGCCGACTTCACGGTCAGGCATTTCCACGAGCAGCTGACCAAGCGCCACAATTACACGCTTGGCTACACCGTGACGAAGCTTTGCCTGCACAGGGCCGGGCTGGTCAGGCCGGCGCCCAAGCGCTCGGCGCACCGCAAGAAGCGGCCGCGCCGGCCGATGCGCGGCATGATGCTGCATCAGGACGGGTCGCGGCACGTGTGGGTCGAGGGCAGGCCCTCGATGGACCTGATCGTCACCATGGACGACGCCACGAGCGAGATCTACTCGATGATCCTCGTCGAAGAGGAGGGAACGGCCTCGACCTTTGAGGCCTTGCGCGAGGTGATCGGCGAGCGCGGCCTGTTCTGTGCGCTCTACACCGACCGCGGCAGCCATTACTTTCATACCCCGGAGGCCGGCGGGAAAGTCTCGGGCACGGTCCAGACGCAGGTCGGGCGGGCTCTGGCGCATCTGGGGATCGAGCACATCGCCGCCTATTCGCCACAGGCGCGGGGACGCTCCGAGCGGCTGTTCGCCACCCTGCAGGACCGGCTCCCCAAGGAGCTGCGGCTGGCCGGGATCGAGACCGTCGAGGCGGCCAACGCCTGGCTGAAGAGCCATTACATCGCCGAGCACAACGCCCGCTTCGCCGTCGACCCCGAGCAGGAGGGCTCGGCCTTCGTCCCCGACGCCAAGGAGATGTGGCGCGAGATCCTCTGCGTCGTCGAGGAGCGCACGGTCGCCGGCGACAACACCGTCGCCTGGAACGCAAGGCGCCTGCAACTGCCGGAGAGCCGCCTGCGCCCGCATTTCGTCAGGGCGCAGGTGCGGGTGCACGAGTACCCCGACGGAGCCTGCGCTGTGTTCCTCGGCCCGCATCGGCTCGCCGACTACGACGCCGAGGGAGTCCTCCGCGTCCCGACTGCGCCCAAGTCTGGCGTCGTGCTCGGGGCCGTCAAGGACAAGCCCTGTCGGGCGCGCTTGCGCGCATCCTTGACCGCCCCTGCGCGCGACGCCAATTCCGCTGCGCAGGCCGGGACGAGGAAACGGCCGCCCAGCCGAACAAGGAAACAGCCCAAACCCAACCCGGAGATGATCGACGCAGCATCCTCCTCTCGAGCCGGGCCGTCCGCGGCTTCCGACCCGCTTCGAACATCAACCCGAAGACGCCACATCATGCGCTACAAAAACACGACAGGTTGACGAGCTACGGACAGTCGGCGGAGGGGAGGAGGAGAGGACGCGGGCCGGGCGCCTACGGCGCGAGCGGCAAGCCTGCTCATCTCAATAGGGCTTAGGACGTCGGCCCGACGATCCGCACCCGCCACGTCGCCCCTTCCGGATCCTTCTCCTCGACGGTCCGCCCCTGGTTCAGGCGAATTGTCGCGCGGCCTCGCGCGCTGTCGTCGCGAATGCCCGACGTCTCCCGGCCGATCGAGGCGGCGGCCGCGCTGAGGCGCGTGTCCACGCCGTTGACGTCGAGATCAAGCGGGGGCCCGCCTGAGCCAGCGGCGGTCGCCGCCGCGTCGGCCTTCGTCAGGCTGGCTCGGGCGACCAGGGCCTTGGGATCCTCGATCGGCCGGGACATCTGGGCGGATTTCGCCGGTGTCACCAGGATGTCGCGCGCGGCATGGCCGTATTTCGCCTCAGCATCGGCGAGCGTCTCGGCCCAGCTCCGCCCCGGCCGACGGCACGAGCAGGCAGCGTCGTACGACTGCTCGAATTTATGCGCATTGACCATATTGGCGTAGGGATGGCCGGTCGAGGAGACGGCCTGATCGATCGTGCCGCCGAGCGGAAACGCGTAGAGCTCCACCTCCGCGTTCGGGCACAACGACCGGCAGACCTCCTCCAGGCTGTCGGCGCGGCTGCCGGCTCCAGAATAGGTGACGGGAAAGAACCCGCCGTCGCATGTCCGGACGCAGACCGTGTACGACCCGCCGCCGCGCCATTCGCTTCGGCCGCTCGACTCGGTGCGCTCTTCCCGCCTCGACCCTTGCGGGCGGCTGAACGTTCTTGCGCCGAACGAGGTCTGGGGCTCGATGATCGCGGGAGGCGGCGCGGCCCCGCAGCGCGCGCATCCGCACACCTGCGCGAGAGCGTCGCCCCCGACAGCGCCGCCGCGAGAAGACCAAGGCCTCCGCCGCCGAGCCGGCGCGCCGTCCGGTTCAGGGCGGTGAAGGGCCGAGCAGGGGATCGGCCGGAAAGGCGGCTAAAGACCACGGGCGAACAATGCGCTTCTCCCGGTTTCCGCCTCATCATGCCTCCGGTCCGTGTCGATCGGATGGCGTCGTTACGCTCCGAGCGGGATTCCGCGCCCATCCGAAAATCGTTTGACCGAATCAGCGGGATCGATTCCAGTCGCCTGGTGAAGTCGAATTGCTATTTCCTGAGCGCAGCGGATCGGGCCGACCTGGTGAAGATCGTCAGGGGACGGGCTGGAGGAGCATCGCATCGTCCGCCGGGCGAATGCCATCCTTCTGCTCGACAAGGGCTGGTCCTACGCCGAGGTCGCCGAAGCGCTGTTCCTCGACGACTCGACCATCCGCATCTGGCTCAAGGAATTCCAGGAAGGCGGCGTCGAGGCGATCGTCCTGTTCGACCTGAAGGGCGGAACCGGACGGCTGTCGCCCCTCCGGATCGACGAATTGCGCGCCTGGGCGACGGAGGTTCTGCCGACGTCGACCACCGAAATCGGGCAATTCATCCTGGATCGGTTCGAGTTCGACTATGGCCGCTCCGGACTGATCAAGCTGATGAACCGCATCGGCTTCGACTGGAAGAAGCCGGAATCCGTGCCCGGCAAGATCGACGCGGAAACCCAGCAAAAGTTCATCGACGCGCATGAGGACTTGCGCAACTCGCTCAGCCCGGACGAGACGGTCGTCTACGTCGACGCCGTCCATCCGACCCACCAAGCCAAGCCCGCTGGACTCTGGCTGCCGCGCGGACAGCGCTGCGCGCTTCCCGCGGCGTCCGGGCGCGACCGGCTGAACCTGCACGGCGCGATCGACCTGGAGACCGGACAGACCCGCATCATCCTTCGACAAGCTCAGGATGAGGGATGTCCAGACCGTCGACGCGGCAAGCACGATCGCCTTGTTCGAGGCGCTGGAGCGCTCCTATTCGACGATGAGCCGCATCCATGTTTTCCTCGACAACGCCCGCTACCACCACGCCAAAGTCGTCCAGGGCTGGCTGCAACAGCCAGGGAGGCGCATCGTCCTGCACTTCGTGCCGTCATACTGTCCCCATCTCAACCCGATCGAGCGGCTCTGGAAGGTGATGCACGAAAACGTCACCCACAACAGATGCTACGCCAAATTCCGCGACTTCGCCGAGGCCATGCTCGGTTTCCTGCGTGAAACCGTGCCACAGCGGTTCGACGAGTTCTCGTCAACCATCACCGATAATTTCCGCGTCATCGACCCGAAGGAATTTCGGATCCTCGCGTGACGCCGGTATAGGTTCAACACTTGTTCTCTCGCCACAGTTCCCCGATCGCCAGCTGCGCCTTGCGCGCGACGGGCGTCTCCACGATGTTCCGCCAGACGATAACGATGGTTTACCATGGCTGGAAACGGAAGCGTCCGCCGTGCGGCCACCTGTCGGGAACGGAAATGCCTCTCCCGCGGCATGAACGGACAGACCTGACGGCCGCTCCCCGCGGACCGCGGCGGAAGCGGTCCGGGCCCCGACCCGCTCCACGTCAAGCTTGCATCGGGGCGCGCGATACGGCATGAACAGGCGAGCTAGGAGTGTAGCTCAATTGGTAGAGCACCGGTCTCCAAAACCGGGGGTTGGGGGTTCGAGTCCCTCCTCTCCTGCCATCGCCGGTCGATGGCCGCTTCATGTGCGAGGGCGCGCGCGTCCTGGCGGGGGAAGCGGCGCGGCGGAGGGGAGGCGGTAAGCGGGCGTAGTTCAATGGTAGAACGGAAGCTTCCCAAGCTTCATACGAGGGTTCGATTCCCTTCGCCCGCTCCAACACTTAGCTCAATCGACTGACTTTCTTGGCACGGATTTGGCACGGAATCCAATCAGGTCCGTTCCACCATCGGCCGCAGCTGCAATTCGAGTAGAAGCACGACGCGGCGAGCGGTTGCCGCGAACCCAGCATCGTATGTTTGCGATTTGTTCTTTGGGGCGGATGCGCTATGATCCCCCCAAAGGAATCAGCCGTATGGGAATAGCACCGGATAAAATTGTCGATATAAGGCTCAAGCACCTGGAGTTGATCCAGGCGGTAATCGCACGCATGTCCAATCAAGCGGCGGCGGTCAAGAATTACTGCATCACAGTCACCACGGCAGTGTGCGGTCTTGCAGTCACAACACAGCATCCAATCATTTCGATTCTGAGCCTACTGCCAGTTATAGTTTTTGGCCTGATCGATGCGCGATACTTGTCTGTTGAAAGATCATTTCGGCTTCTTTTCGACCGTGTCCGATCAGAAGATTGGACGTTGATGCCAACATTCGAAATCAATTCAAAAATTGCTCCTGACGTATCTTATTGGAAGCTCATCCGGAGTTGGTCAATATGTGGATTTTACGTCACGCTCGCGGTGGCGGTCTGTCTGATCACTTTTATGCTTGGAGTTGTATATGGCCGGCTTATTTGATCCCTCGAATCCGCTTTACCGCAAAGGCTTCGTGAAATCCTCTGGGGACAAGTTCGGGGATGCTCGGTGGCATGTTGCAGGTGAAGAAACGCAAGGCGTTTTTCTCCTTTCACTACGCGGACATAATGCGCGTCAACAATGTTAGAAAATCTTGGGAATTCATTGAAAAAGACACAACGGCGAGCCTTGGATTTTATGATCAAAGCCTTTGGGAGAGCCGCAAGCGTACCGGTGACGATTTTCTGAAACAACTTATCCGCGAGGGGGTCCAAAACACTTCTGCGGTTTGCGTTCTTGTCGGTGCGGAGACTGCTTTGCGGCGTTGGGTTAGATATGAGATAGCCCGAGCAGTCATCGACGAGCGCGGTCTCCTCGCTGTTCATATAAATGGTCTTAATCACCATGTAACAAAATGTGCCCATCCACGAGGGTCCAATCCTCTCGGAAGCATGGCGGTCGGAAAGGTGCAGGCGAATTTCCTTTACCTGCCTGAGTATTACCTTTTCGAATACACAGTGCAGGGCTGGGTTCGATACAAAGACTATACGAGTCCCGTTAAGCTCCCGCCTTATCTGCAAGACCCTCAGCCCGGCTACGTGTCATTTCTTTCGGGGGGAACGGCTGAATATGACTACGCAGCGCAGGACGGGCACAACAATATAGGTGCGTGGATTGACGCTGCCGCACAGCGGGTGGGCAAGTAGTGAATTGTTTCCCGTAGAGACGCGAGCGCGGATGGTGGCTGCGCCCTTTTCATGTCCGGCGATAAGCGCCGCGTTCGTGATATTCTTATTACAATGATTGTATGGTGACCCTCGCGCCAGTCTCTGCAACTCTCTGGGCATTCATCGCCCTCTTCATTCTGTTGGCAGCTAGTGCCCTGATATTTCTGGTCGGATTCATGGCAGGGAAGAGCAATGAGTTCGTCTTGTGGAAGAGCTCACGAAAGCGAACGAGGTCGGTTCTCGGCGGTATGTTCTCGGAGCAGGTCGCACCGTTTCTCCCCAATTTTCGCAAAGACCTGAAGGCCTCGGAGGCGCGCTTTATCGGCAAGCCGATCGACTTCATTATCTTCAGGGGAATGGACGAGCAGGACATCTCAGAGGTGGTTTTTGTTGAGGTGAAGTCGGGACATTCCCAACTGAGTACCAACGAACGGAAGTTGCGTGACGCAATACAAGCGAAGCGGGTGAGCTGGTACGAGTATCACGTCGACGGTGAAATTACGCACATGCCTGAGGTGCCGGTCGCGCTAGAGAACGCCACGTAAGGTCGTGCAACATGCTCCGAAATCACCATGCCTGAAGATGAAGATGAGTTGCCCTCGTCGCCGACGGAAAGAGCGGCCACGCTAGAGAACCTCATGACCGCTCGGGCGACGGGTGACCTGAAGGCGAGCAGCCGCGTCTATGAGTCGCTCAGACTTGAGTTCATGCGTGATCCGGTGACCAAGCCGCTTCTGCCCGACTTTGTGCGAACGTGTCGGACGCTCGATGTGTTCTGGCCGTACATCAAAGATAAGGCGGGCACGTAGGCTTCAGAGTTTCGGTTTCCTTCGCCTCTGCTATCCAAACTACGGGGCCTCTGACTCTTGCCCCGGCAGGTCTATCCCTTGCTGAACACGCCAGCCTTCGCTGGACACACAACCGGACATGCAGATCGCCCGCATCCGGCTTTCACCCGCGTCATCAAGCCTTCGCGCTCGGCAAGTCAGCGCGACGCAATGGCAAGGCATACAGGCCGAGCGTCTCGTAGAGATACTCGTCCGGATATTGGCGGTATCCAGTGCCCGCTTGTCCACTTCGTCTCACCAACCAACGTTGAAGACGCCGTTGCACATACCAACGCACGACTTTGTAGGTCGGCAGAACCGGCCCTTGGTTGAAGTACGCAGCCCATCCCCGGAGCAGCCGACTGATAGCGGCCACCCGCAATTTTGGGCTTTCGGCATGTTTGTACGGCGTCGTCGCGTCGTGAACCCGTTGGAGCAAGCGCCGAACGGCTTTCCGGGACGGGCGCGTGCCGATGTAAGGCGCCCCGTCCTTGCCGTAGAACCGACCGATGGTATAGTCGAGGAAGTCGAAGTTCTCCTCGGGTAGACGCGCCAATCGGGTCTTGGTCTCGTTCACCGTTAGCCCAAGCCGCGTCATCAACCCCCGCATCGTCGCCAGTGCTGCCGGCCCGTTCCCACCACGTCCGCTTTGATCGAACGCCTCGCCGTCGACAAGTCGCTGCGGCGTATCCTCGGTTGGGAGCGACGCTCGCAAGTGCCCTCGGAAGCCACGTTCTCTCGCGCCTTCGCGGAGTTCGCGCATGGCGATCTGCCCGACAAAATGCACGCAGCGCTGATCGAGCGCTCGCTGGGCGGGCGCATCATCGGCGTGATCGCCCGAGACGCCACCGAGATCGAGGCGCGCGAGAAGCCGGCGGCGAACGAGGCCAACGACAAGAAGGACGATCCGCCGTCCGATGGCGCTCAGCCGCCGCGCAAGCGCGGACGCCCGCGCAAGGACGAGCAACGGCCAAAGCCCGAGCCGACGCGGCTGGAGCGGCAAACCTCGCAGACCGTCGACCAGATGCTCGCCGAGCTGCCCACGCCTGCGACCTCGGCTCCAAGAAAAACAGCAAGGGCTACAAGGAGACCTGGATCGGCTACAAGCTGCATATCGATGTCGCCTGCGGCCAGTTCCCCGTCGCCTGCGTGCTGACCTCGGCTTCCGTTCACGACAGTCAGGTCGCCATTCCCTTGATGACCATGACCGGCGCGCGGGTTTCCTATCTCTACGATCTCATGGACGCCGCCTACGACGCCGCCGCCCTTAATGACCACAGCCGCACGCATCGGCCATGAGCCGATCATCGACCCCAACTTTCGCGCCCAGCAGAGGTCAAGGGGGAGAGAGGATGAATTCACACATGCGACCCCGAGATTGATCTAATTCCGCACCATGTCGAACGGTCAACGCCCGGCTGAAGGACGAATTCCGCCAGGGTCCTGCGCGTGCGCGGCGCGATCAAGGTCAAATGCCACCTCATGTTCGGCGTCCTCGCCCTCGCCGCCGATCAAATCCTCCGCTCGCCAGTGTCAGGCCCGCGCCGGCCTGAGCCGCCGCCCCGCTACAAAAAAAAATCTCGCGTCAGGGAATTTGCAAGAGGCTCCATAGGGTATAGAAACGGAAAGCTGGTTCAGCCTTAGCTTTCGCATGCAGCGAGCTCTGTAACTTCTGAACCCTTTCCAGCGGAGTTGCTGGGCCTTCGGCCAAGCTCCGGGGTCTCGTCACTTTGATCGCCTGTCGCAGGTCAGGGCCCCTTTCCTCCGCCGGCATTACCCGACCTCAACGGTAATACGGACCCATCCGCCATCTGCCCCGGCCGACGCTGTCCCTCGCGGGCTCGCCGTTGACCAGCCGGATTGCCCGCCGTGGTCGCCAAGACAGACTTCCCTTGTTGCACACAGATGTTCTGCCATACGTGCTGCCATCTTTACCCCGGTGAGACCGTCAGGGGCGTTTCTCGCTCGCTTGACTGACGACGGCGGCCTGCCCATTCCACTGGTGGGTTGGCTCTCACATTGATCCTTTCGAGGCCTCGACGATGTTCGCTTGTGCTGCGGCCCGTATGGCCCGCTGATCCCCAAAAGGGACCTTTTTCCCAAAGTGCTTCAGAGACCATTCGTTGCCTCCTGATCCGCTCCGGGCGCTTCCGGCTGGAGCGAGAGTTGCCGGGTGGGATTTGCACCCACGACACCTGTGCACCTTGGCAAGGCACACAGTGGAACAAGATCGAGCACCGCATGTTCTGCCGCATTACCCAGAACTGGCGCGCCATGCCTCTCGTCAGCCTCCTCGTGGCCATCGAACTGATCGCAAACACCACGACGAAAACCGGTCTCAAAATCCGCTGCGAACTCGATCCCAACCCCTATCCCAAGGGCATCAACATCTCCGACGAGCAAATTGTCAATCGGCGTCCAAAATTGACCCCCGATCGGCGTCCAAAATTGACCCCTGTTGGTGCCAGGGCGCGGACGGCAGCGCTCGGCCCGGCGTAGCTGGTCGGGGTTGCGCAGCCGGGGCGAGCGCGGTTTGGTTGACCTGAGATTGTCTCGCGTCAGGCGCGGTTCTTGAAGCGCCAGCTTTCGTTGCCGGTCTCGACGATGTCGCAGTGATGGGTGAGGCGGTCGAGCAGCGCGGTGGTCATTTTTGGATCGCCGAACACGCTCGGCCATTCGCCGAAGGCGAGGTTGGTGGTGACGATGATCGAGGTGCGCTCATAGAGACGGCTGATCAGGTGGAACAGCAATTGCCCGCCGGCCTGGGCGAAGGGGAGATAGCCGAGTTCGTCGAGGATCACGAAGTCGAGGCGGGTGAGATAATCAGCAAGCCGTCCCTGGCGGCCGGCGCGCGCCTGAGCCTCGAGCTGATTGACGAGATCGACGGTGGTGAAGAAGCGCCCGCGCGATCCGGCGCGGATGCAGCTTCGCGCGATCGCGATGGCCAGGTGCGTCTTGCCGGTGCCGGTCGAGGCAGCGACATGGCGCCGGGATTCTGGCGAGCGAAGAGACGATCCACTACCCTTTTCATCCGCTGGCCGGCAGAGCGGTGGCGTCGAGCAGCCGGCGGGTCGTGTATGGCGGAGTTGTGCATCTGACGATCCGTCTCGCGGACGGCACGCTCACGTTGACGCCGGAGTGGATGCTTCGGCCTTCAGCTGCCGGCTACGAGGTTCGCTTGGACCCGCGGCTCTCTGTGGCGCGCCTGCGCGATCTGCGCGCCCATCTCGATGCGGTTCTAGGCTCCAAAGACGGGGAATCGCCCCTGACCGACGGAGCTGATGATGCGCCTCAATCGTCGACAACCAGATCTGTTCGAAGAGCCGCCACGCTTGCGACCGATCCCGAACGAACGCCGCCGGGCGATGGTGGAGAGTTTGCGAGCGCTTCTGGCGGAGGCGCTTTCGCAGAAGGTCTCGGCTCCGACTCGGAAGGAGGCGCGCCATGAGCCGGATCGAGGCTGACCATCTCGCCCGGGAGGCGATCGTCTACGTCCGCCAGTCGACGGTCGATCAGGTGAACAACAACGTCGAGAGCCGTCGACGCCAATACGGGCTGGTCGAGCGGGCCCGGCAGCTCGGCTGGGCCGACGTCAGCGTCATCGACGATGATCTCGGTCGCTCGGGCTCGGGCGTCAGCCGCCCCGGGTTCGAGAAGCTCTTGGCTGCGATCTGCGAAGGCCGGGTCGGCGCGGTGGTGTCGATCGAAGCTTCGCGCCTGGCTCGCAACGGACGCGACTGGCACACGCTGCTCGAATTCTGCGGGCTCGTCGGGACGCTGATCGCCGACGAGGACGGCATCTACGATCCCCGTCTTCCCAACGACAAACTCCTTTTGGGCATGAAAGGTACGATGAGCGAGATGGAGCTGACCATTCTGCGTCAGCGCGCCCATGAAGCGCTCAAACAGAAGGCGCGACGCGGCGAGCTGTTCACCTCGGTCGCCGTCGGCTACGTGCGCAGCGGGCCCGGGGCCGATCGGATCGCGAAGGATCCGGACCTTCGCGTGCGCGAGGCGCTCGCCTTGGTCTTTCGGAAGTTCGCCGAACTGCAGAGCGTGCGGCAGGTCCATCTCTGGTACCGGCAGGAGAGGATCGTGCTCCCCGCCGTCGGCTACGGCGCGGAAGGCCGGCGCCTGGAGTGGAAGCTGCCGGTGTACAACACGATCCATCACATCCTCAGAAACCCGATCTACGCTGGCGCCTATGCGTACGGCCGGTCGATCAGCAGGACGAGAATCGAGAATGGCCGAAAGCGCGTCACGCGCGGTCTTCCGGTCGAGCAGGCGGAATGGGACGTTTTGATCCGCGACCACCATGAGGGGTATATCGGCTGGGACGCCTTCGAGAGGAATCAGCGCCTGATCAAGGACAACGCCAACGGCAAGAGCTGGGCGAGCCGGGGCGCCGTGCGGCGCGGAGAAGCCTTGCTCGCCGGCCTGTTCCGCTGCGGCCATTGCGGGCGCAAGCTGCATGTCGCCTACGGCGGGGCGAAGGGCGATGTCGCGCGCTATCACTGCCAGGGCGCTTTCCTCAACCACGGGACGAAGCGCTGCATCTCCTTCGGCAGTCTGCGCGTCGACGCCGCGGTCGCCGCCGAGGTCATCGAGCGCATCCAGCCTCTCGGCGTCGAAGCGGCTCTGGCGGCTCTTCAGGAACGTGGACGCGAGGACGCCGAGAAGCGCCGACAGGTCGAGCTGGCGCTCAAGCAGGCGCGTTTCGAGGCTGCGCATGCTCGACGGCAATATGACGCCGTCGACCCCGACAATCGGCTGGTCGCGGGCGAGCTCGAGCGGCGCTGGAACGAACGCTTGAAGGAGGAGCGACGGCTTCAGGACGAGCTCGATGCGGTCAGCGCCGCGCCTTCGCATGGCGTAACCCCGGATGAGCGGGAGGCGCTCATGAGGCTCGGCGCCGACGTCGAGCGCGCCTGGCATGCGGAAGGGGCGACCATCGCCACGCGCAAACGGATCGTCCGCATGCTGATCGAGGAGATCGTCGTGCGCGTGGAGGATGACGGTCTCGATCTCGTCATCCGCTGGGCGGGCGAGGATCACACGGCTCTCCGCGTGCGCAAGAACCGCACGGGGGAGCACCGCTGGCGTGTCGACGCCGACGTCGTCGATCTGGTCCGGGCGATGGCCCGGCAGATGCCGGACATGGGGATTGCGGCTGCTCTCAATCGGACCGGGAAGACGACGGCCAAGGGGCATTCGTGGACGCGAACGCGGGTGGCCGCCCTGCGTAACATCCACAGCATCGCCGTCTACAGAGAGGGCGAACGCGCCGAGCGTGGCGAGGTGACTCTCGAAGAGGCGGCCGAAGCCTTGATCGTCAGCCAAGCGACCGTCCGTCGCCTGATCGTCGAAGGCGCGCTGCCTGCAAACCAGTCCTGCAAAGGGGCGCCCTGGACCATTCGCGCCTCCGATCTTCGGCGCGCCGAGGTCGCTAACGAGGCGGAACGACGGAGAAAGCGCTCTCGGATCAGTCCGCCGTCTGAAGATGAGCCGGCGCTACCCCTGAACTTTCAATGAGATGGTGAGGTGAGCATTATGACTCGGGCTCGGTTCCCCCGACCAGGACGAGGTTGCGCTGCTGGGCAAGGAAGCCGCCGGCGGCGAGGTCGCGCACGAGAGCCTCGTTGATCGGCGAGTTCTTGAACGCGAAGTCGTCGACGTCCTTGGCCAGCGGCAGCTTGGCGACTGTGAGCTGGTATTTGATCGAGCGCGCCTGCTTCTCCGAGATCTCGGCTTTCAGGAGATCGCCGACGAAACGCTGCGGCTCATGCTTGCGCTTGAGCGCCGTGGTCAGCGTCTCGTCGTAGGCGCTCCTCATCCCGTAGAGCTTGAGGCTGCTCATCATGTCGAGGACTTCGGTTCTTTCCATGGGTTACACGCTCCTGAGTTGGTCGTATCGGGCGCAGTCGGCGATCGGCGCGTGACGGAGCTGCAACGCGTCGGGCGTCATGATCGTCGCCGCCGGTCCGGGATCGCGCTGACGCGCGAGGATGTTGATGACGACGTCGGCCGAATGGACGCCCTCGGACAGCGCCTGAAGGCAGGCGGCCTCCACCGCAAGCAATCCATCGGTGAGCACGGCGGCGAGGATTTTGACCATCTGCCGGTCGCCGTCGTCGGAGCCGGCAAGCTTGCGCCGCACGCGATCGAGCGCCGTCGGCAGCACCCAGTCCTTGAACGGCGCCCCGTTGCGCAAGGCTCCCGGCTTGCGCGCCAGGACCGGAACGTAATGCCAAGGATCATAGACCGTCGCGCCACGCCCATAGCGGCGTGGGTGTTCCGCCACGATGCGCCCGTCCTGGCGGATCACGACGCGATCGGCGTAGGCGTGGACTTCGACCGGGCGGCCGACCGCGCTGGCGCTCACCGAGTATTTGTTGTTGTCGAAGCGGACGAGGCAGGTCTTCGACACCGAG